>NZ_JPMY01000001.1 GCF_000761545.1 Pseudomonas sp. ML96
CTCGAGCCGCCACAGGCTCGGCGGCATGCCGGTCTGGCGGGTGAACACGCGGGACAGGTGCGCCTGGTCGGCGAAGCCGCAGTCCTGGGCAATGTCGGCAATCGAACGCGTGCCCAGCAGCAATTGCTGGGCGCGCTGCAGGCGTTGCTGGGTCAGCCACTGGTGGGGTGACATGCCGGTGCTGCCGTGGAAGGCGCGGGAGAAGTGGCAGCGCGATAGGCCGCATTCGCGAGCCAGCTCGCCGATGCTCAGGCCGCTGTTGAGGTTGGCATCGAGCAGCTGCTTGGCCTGGCGTTCCTGCCAGCTCGACAGGCGCTCGCCCTGTGGCTGGCGCAGATCGATAGCGACGACCTGGTGTTGCGGGCCGGTGAATACCGCGGTTGCCTGACGGATGCCCATGTGCGCGTTCTCCCTGATGCCGAGGCGGGTGCCGCGCGGGGCGGAGCCTGGCGCAGCATGGGAGAAATCATCGCGTCGTCGCGGGCGCGGGGGTAGCGCAGGGTGGGTACCGGAACCGCCAACGCGGGGTCGGAAACGGACAGGCTCATCAGACCCCGCTTCAGCCGAACTGATGGCGGTACTGCGCGGGGGTGAGTCCGAGACGCTCGCCGAACTGCACGCGCATGCAGCGCACGCTGCGGAAGCCGGCGCGGTAGGCCACGGTCTTCAGCGGCAGGTCGCTGCTTTCCAGCAGGTTGCGGGCGCGGTCGATGCGCGCACTCTGCACGAACTCCATGGGCGTCAGGCCCACGTCGCGGGCGAACACCCGGGCGAAGTGGCGCGAGCTCATGCCGGCGATGCCGGCCAGCTGTTCGACGCTGAGCTCCTCGTCGAGGTGTTCGAGGATGTGCTGCTGCACCCGGCTGATCGGCGATTCCTCGCGCGCCACCTCGGCCAGCATCGGGCTGAACTGGGCCTGGCCGCCCTGGCGCTTCATGGCCACCAGCAGCACCTTGGCCACGCTGACCGCGACCTGGCGGCCGTGGTCCTCGGCGAGGATGGCCAGGGCCATGTCGATGCCGGCGGTGATGCCGCCGGAGGTGATCAGCTCGCCGTCCTTGATGTAGATCTGGTCGGTGCCGACGCGCACCGAGGGGAAGCGCTTGGCCAGGCGTTCGGTGTAGTTCCAGTGGGTGGTCACCTGGCGGCCGTCGAGCAGGCCGGCCTCGCCGAGTAGGAAGGCGCCGGTACAGATCGAGCCATAGCGGCGCGAGGCCGTGCTGGCGCTGCGCAGCCAGGGCAGCAGCTCGGCATGTTCACCGTTGTAGGCGCCGGGGCCGCCGGGGATCAGCAGCAGGTCGAAGCTGGTCGGGGCGTCGGCCAGTTTGTGCTCGGCGAGCATGTGCAGGCCGTTGGAGGCGCGTACGTTGGTGTCGGCGGTGCTGCTGATGGTGCTGATGCGGTATTGCCGGTCGCCGGGAAGGTAGCGATTGGCAATGGAGAACACTTCGATCGGCCCGGCCACGTCCAGCATCAGGACATCGGGAAAGAGAAGGATCGCCACGTTCTTCATGCTGCGGTCGCATCGGCTGGTTGAGGGGAAGAAGAACAGAATAGCAATTCTTCCCAACGCCGGGGACCCGCGAGATAGAGCCCACGCGCCGGCTCAGTGGCCAGCGCGTGGGCGGCAGCGCATCAGAAGGCGAAGCAGGAACAGCCGAACGCGCCCCAGAAGCCCTGGTAGTCGCTGATCGGCACCGACGACTGGCGTGCCCGTTCGTGGCTGTGGGCATGCACGGCGCAGCTGCCGACGCACTGGTGCACGGCGGCCACCAGCGGTGCGGCCGGCTTCCAGTGGCCGGGGACCTTGGCCACCGGCGACCAGTCGGGCAGCACTGGCAATTGCGCCGGGCCGAGCTTGTCGAACTCGCCGGCCGAGTACACCACCTCGCCGCCGACCACGGTCAGTACCGACTCGATCCACTTGATGGCTTCTTCCTCGACGCTGAAGAAGTCCGCCGACAGGGCGGTCAGGTCTGCCAACTGGCCAACCTTGATCTGCCCCTTCTTGCCCTGTTCGCTGGAGAACCAGGCGCTGCCGTGGGTGAACAGCTGCAGCGCGGTCTCGCGCGGCAGGCCTTGCGGGTACAGCTCCAGGCCACCGACGGTCTTGCCGCTGACCATCCAGTACAGCGAGGTCCAGGGGTTGTAGCTGGCCACGCGGGTGGCGTCGGTGCCGGCGCCCACCGGTACGCCCTCGGCCAGCATGCGCTGGATCGGCGGGGTGGCCTCGGCGGCCTTGGCGCCGTAGCGGTCGACGAAGTACTCGCCCTGGAAGGCCATGCGGTGCTGGATGGCGATGCCGCCGCCCAGTGCGCGCACGCGCTCGATGTTCTTCGGCGTGATGGTCTCGGCATGGTCGAAGAACCAGGGCAGGCCGTTGAACGGGATGTCGCGGTTGACCTTCTCGAACACGTCGAGCATGCGCGAGATGGATTCGTCGTAGGTGGCGTGCAGGCGGAACGGCCAGCGCTGTTCCACCAGGTGGCGCACCACCGGCTCCAGCTCGGCTTCCATGGTGCCGGGCAGGTCCGGGCGCGGTTCGAGGAAGTCCTCGAAGTCGGCGGCGGAGAACACCAGCATCTCGCCAGCGCCGTTGTGGCGCAGGAAATCGTCGCCCTGGCCGGGTTTGACGATCTTGCTCCAGTTCTGGAAGTCGGCCAGCTCTTCCTTGGGCTTCTGGGTGAACAGGTTGTAGGCGATGCGCACGGTCAGCTGTTTGTCCTTGGCCAACTGCTCGATCACCTGGTAGTCGTCCGGGTAGTTCTGGTAGCCGCCGCCGGCGTCGATGGCGCTGGTCACGCCCAGGCGGTTGAGCTCGCGCATGAACTGGCGGGTGGAGTTGACCTGGTACTCCAGCGGCAGCTTCGGCCCCTTGGCCAGGGTGGCGTAGAGGATCATCGCGTTGGGCCGGGCGATGAGCATGCCGGTGGGCTCGCCGTTGGCGTCGCGGACGATCTCGCCACCCGGCGGATTGGGGGTGTTCTTGTCGTAACCGACCACGCGCAGCGCGGCGCGGTTGAGCAGGGCGCGGTCGTACAGGTGGAGGAGGAACACCGGGGTGTCCGGCGCGGCCTTGTTGATCTCGTCGAGGGTCGGCAGGCGCTTCTCGGCGAACTGGAATTCGTTCCAGCCGCCGACCACCCGTACCCACTGCGGGGTTGGGGTGCGCTCGGCCTGGTCCTTGAGCATGCGCAGGGCGTCGGCCAGCGAGGGCACGCCTTCCCAGCGCAGCTCCAGGTTGTAGTTGAGGCCGCCGCGGATCAGGTGCAGGTGCGAGTCGTTGAGGCCGGGGATCACCGTACGTTTCTGCAGGTCGATCACGCGGGTGCCGGCGCCGCGCAGGGTCATCACCTCGGCATCGCTGCCGACGGCGACGAAGCGCCCCTGGTGGATGGCCACGGCGCTGGCGTTGGGCTTCTCCCGGTCCACGGTGTGGATGCGGCCGTTGTGCAGAATCAGATCGGGGTGCATGGAGCCTCCTTTGTCGGCGCCGAATATCGGCAGGGCGGGCCACAGCGCGCCGGCGGCGCCGAGGACCGAGGACGCGGCGAGGAAGCGGCGTCGGCTGTTGTTGGCGGGGTCGTTGGGCATGGGGCCTCCGGGTTCAGGGCCGATTGAGCCAGGGCGCGAGCCAGCGGGTGACTCGCGGCATGAACAGATAGACCACCAGCAGGACGATGGTCAGGGTGATCAGCGTGTTGCTGGCGAGGTGGCCGCCGAGCCAGGGCAGGGCGGTGAACAGCGGCTGCCAGAGCAGCGGTACCAGCAGGCTGAGCGGCAGGATCACGGCGAAGGTGACGCAGGCCTGTTTCCAGCGTGGCGGCGGGTTCGCTGCCTGTTCCGGGGTGAACCAGAACTCGCGGGCCGGGTGTAGCGTCAGGTCTTCATCGGCGGCCAGCAGCGGGCCGACCTCCTCGATCAGGCGCTTGCGCTCGTCGGAACCGAGCCAGTGCTGCAGGCGTTCGGCGCCGGCAAAGCGCAGCACGCTGGTGAACAGCGCCTGCTCGCCTTCCTTGCCGCGCATCACGTCGACACCCAGGTGCCCGGGGTAACCCTGGGCAGCCTGGACGATGCGCCGCAGCCAGCTCTCGTAAGGATCGAGCTGGCCCTGGCGCACGCGGTGGCGGATCAGCAGGGTGACCACTTCGTCGGTGCTATCCGCTGCCATGTCGTGCTTCCTATTTGAGGTGTTGCTTGAGTTCGACGCCGGCCTGGCGCATGGCGGCCTGCACGGCCGGAACGTGGGCCAGCGGGTTGAGCAGGCCGTAGTCGTGGATCATGCCGTTGTAGCGCACCGCGGTGACGGTGACGCCAGCGGCGTCCAGTTTGCGCGCGTAGGCCTCGCCCTCGTCACGCAACACGTCGAACTCGGCGGTCTGGATCAGAGTAGGTGGCAAGCCCTTGAGCTGCTCGGTGGACGCCTGCAGCGGCGAGGCGAAGCGCTCGGCGCGTTGTTTCGGGTCGGTGGTGTAGCTGTCCCAGAACCACTTCATCAGCGGCTTGGTCAGGAAGTGGCCCTGGGCGAACTGGTTGTAGGAAGCGGTCTCCAGGTTGGCGTCGGTCACCGGCCACAGTAGCAGCTGGAAGCGCAGTTTCGGCACGCCGGCCTCTTTTGCCTTGAGTGCAACCACTGCAGCCATGTTGCCGCCGACGCTGTTGCCGGCCACGGCCAGGCGCGAGCTGTCCACGCTGATTTCCTTGCCGTGTTCGCCGACCCATTTGGTCGCGGCGTAGGCCTGGTCAATGGCGATCGGGTACTTGGCTTCCGGCGACGGCGTGTAGCCGACGTACACGGCCACGGCGCCGGAGTTCACCACCAGGTCGCGGATCAGACGGGCATGGGTCGGGTAGTCGCCGAGCACCCAGCCACCGCCGTGGAAGAACATGAACACCGGCAGCTCACCCTTCACGCCCTCGGGACGGACGATGGTCAGGGCGATCGACTGGCTGCCAGCCTGGATGGTCTTCTCCGACACGCTCACGCCGGACAGGTCGACCTTGACCGAGGCCTGGGCGCCAACCAGCACGGCGCGGGCGTCTTGCGGGCTGAGGGTTTCCAGCGGCTTGCCGCCGCCGGCTTCCAGAGCTTCGAGGAAAGCCTGGGTGTTGTGTTCCACGCCGGGGCTGCCGGCGGCGAAGGCGTTGCCGGTGGCCAGGGCCAGCAGCGAGGCGAGCAGAGTGAGACGGTTCATGTCGATGCTCCTTGTTGTTAGTCGACCAGGGTGAGGGTGACGTCGATGTTGTTGCGCGTGGCGTTGGAATAGGGGCAGACGATGTGCGCGCGCTGGATCAACTCCTGCGCGGCCTCGCGGGCCAGGCCCGGCAGGCTGATGCGCAGCTCGACCTCGATGGCGAAGCCGGTGGGCACGACGCCGATGCCGACCACGCCCTCGATGGAGGCGTCGGCCGGCACGCTGAGCTTGTCGCGCATGCCGACGAACTTCAGGGCGCCGAGGAAGCAGGCGGAGTAGCCGGCGGCGAACAGTTGCTCGGGGTTGGTGCCTTCGCCGCCGGCGCCGCCCAGTTCCTTGGGCGTGGTCAGGGCGACGTCGAGGATGCCGTCGGAGGACACGGCGCGGCCGTCACGGCCGCCGTAGGCTTCGGCGTAGGCGCGGTAGAGGACTTTTTCGATGGACATGGCGATGCTCCCTGGGCGAAGCCGGGCCGCTCGGGGCCCGGCACGCCGCTATCAGTGGCCTTCGGAGGCGTTGAACATGGTCTTGGCGTAGATCAGGCCGAGGCCGTAGGCGCCGCCATGCTCGATGGAGGTCTTCACGGTCTGGTCGTAGGTCTCGCCACGGGCCCAGTCGCGCTGCAGTTCGAGCAGGTACTGCAGGGACGTCATGGGCCGCGCGCCGAGTTGGATCATGCGCTGCAGGGCCATTTCGTGGGCCTCGGTGGAGACGTCGCCGCAGGCGTCGGCAATGACGTAGACGTCGAAGCCCTGATCAATTGCGGAGAGGGCCGGGCCGACGATGCACACCGAGGTCCACAGGCCGGCGAGGACGATCTTGTTCTTGCCGAACTTGTTCACTTCCACGGCGATGCGCGGGTCTTCCCAGGTATTCATGGTGGTGCGGTCGATCACCTTGTACTCGGGGAACACCGACTTGATCTCGTCGAAGATCGGCCCGGAGAAGCTCTTCTCGGCGACAGTGGTGAGGATGGTGGCGACACCGAATTCCTTGGCGGCCTTGGACACCAGGGCGGCGTTGTTGCGCAGGGTGACGGCGTCGATCGACTTGGTGGCGAAGGACATCTGCGACTGGTGGTCGACCATGATCAGGGTGTGATCGAGTGGGTTGAGCAGGGTCTTGCCCGCGGCGGCGGAGGCGGTGGCCATGGTGATGCTCCAGAGGGGGAGAGAGGAGCATCGAGTGTCGCGCCGGGCGCCGCTGCGCTCTTGCATGGCCGTGCCGGTTTTGTAGCGGCGTGCGCAAAAGAAAACGCCCCGTGTTGGCGGGGCGCTGGCTTACGAGGCTACAGGGGAGAGCCAGGTGGGCCTCTGACGGTCGCGCTGGTAGGTGGTGGAGGCCAGTACCTGCACCACGAAGTCTTCCAGGCGTTGTGGCGACAGGCCTCCGAGCACTTCGCTCTGCAGCAGGATCTGTACCGGCGAGGGCACCTGGCGGGTGAGGGTGGCGATCTCCTCCACGGCGTTGAAGCCGCCACGGCCGCCCTGGGTGCAGACCACCGAGATGCGCTGGCGTGACAGATCGTGGTCGCTGAGGAAGGCGCGCAGTGGCGCCGCCAGGGCCTTCATCCACACCGGGGTGAGCAGCACGATGTGCTCGAAGTTCTCCAGCGGCGGGCCTTCGTAGCGGTAATCGGGGCGGCTGCGCAGCCAGGCGTCGAGCATGCAGCGCCAGTCGCCGCTGGCGCCGGCGCGTGGTTTGGCGTCCTGGATCAGCGCCAGCGGCCAGCCGGTGAGGCGGGCCAGTTCGTCGGCGACCAGGCGGGTGTTGCCGGTACGCGAGTAGCACACCAGTAGGATGTCATGCATGGCGAACTCCTTCGCTCGATCCGGGCTGTTCCCGGCCATGACTCCAGCCTACGGGGTAGGCGCCTAAGCGGCTTGATCCGCATCAACGAAGCGGTGGGTCGCACAAACGAAAACGCCCCGCAGGGCGGGGCGTTGGCTGGGACGCGAAGGCTTATTCCTTGACCTTCATGTCCAGCGACAGGTCGCGGGCGGCCTTGGTGGCGAGGATGCCCATCAACTGGCCGATCTCGTCCTGGCGGCTGGCGCTGGCACCGTTGCCCGAGCCGCCCATCATCACGCCCGGTACCGGCGCCTGGGAGGCGGCCTCGGCCCAGACCTTGTTGATCTGCACCAGTGCGTCGAGTTTCGGTTGCAGGGCGCCGTCCGCCTCGATCACCGCTTTACGCGCATAGGCTTCGGCATCGGCGGTGATCTTCGTGGCATCGGCGGTGATCGCGGCCTTGTCGCGCAGCAGTTCGGCGGTCTGCTTCTCGATCTCGGCACGGCCTTTTTCCCGCTCGGCGTTGATTCGCGCCAGCTGCTTCTCGGTCTCGGCCTGGGTGGTGCGCTCGATCTGGTCGCGCAGGGTTTCCTGGCGGCGGGCTTCCACTTCCCTCTCACCGCGGGCGGTGACCAGCAGCTTCTCTTCCTCTTCCTTCAGGCGGTTCTGTCGGGCCACGGCCAGCTCGGCCAGGGCCTGCTGGACCTTGACCATGCGCTGCTTGTACTGCGGGTTGGGGTCGACGTTGGTGATGCGCGCCTCGACCACTTCCACACCGTACTTACGGAACTGCTGCTGCTTGCGCACCGGGATGCCCTTGCTGTCCATGACCTTCTCGGTGACGAACTGGCTGGCGCTGTTGTCGCCGAAGGTGCCCTGTTCGCTGCCGGCCTGGAGGATCGCGGTCTGGCTCGGCACGTGCCCGCGCGGGCCACGCACTTCCTTGCGCTTGATCAGGTACAGGCCGTCGTTGAGCTGGTTTTCGAACTCGGCGGCGAACTCGCTGCGCGCACCGGCGTAGAAGTCGTCGGCGCTCATCAGCGAGGCGGTGGCCTGCAGGGTTTCCTTGATCGCCGGGACCAGGGCGGTGCCGATGAAGTTTTCCGGGTTGCGGTATTCCTGGGCGATGGTCAGGAACTGGTCGCCGCTGGGCAGGCGGAAGCGTGCCGAGGACTCGACCTTGGCGTCGACGTTGCCGAGGAAGACGATGGGGAAGGCTTCGATGGTGGCGCCGAGCGAGTCGTTGTCGCTGTCGTTGTCGATCTTGTTGAGCGACTCGGTGAGCACCGACTGCACGCTCAGGGCCTTCTTCCAGGGGGTGGCGCGGCCGAACCACTTGGTGGCATAGCCGACGTCGTCGACCACTTTTTCCTCGCCGAAGATGGTCCGTACGTGGGTGGCGAAGCCGGCTTCGTTATAGAAGAAGATGCCGTTGAAGCCGGCGAAGCCGACGGCGGCGACCAGTACCGGAATGCCGACGTATTTGATGAGGGAGAGTTTGCTGGCAGGTCCGTTGCTGATGTCCATGATCTGTCCTTGACTGCGGAAAAGGTCCCGCATGCTGCGCAGCCGCCAGCGCAGCGTCAAGTGGCACTGTGCCGGTATGTGGCGCGCCTCGCAGGCACCGATCGGCAGCCGGAACGGCGCATTCGCCAACGCCTATTACACTGTGAAAACCGCCGCACATGGAGTACCTGGGATGGGCAGTGTGCTGACTCGCCATGTTGGTTGGTTTACAGGCTGCCTGCTGGCAACCCTGGCACTCCCGGCCCTCGCCGACGAGGCGGCGCGGCGCTATGGCTGCGAGCAGCCGATCCGCCTGGCGTTGTACGAGAACCGGGTGTTCTATCGCGATGGCCAGGGCATCGATCCGGACATGGTCGCCGAGCTGCAGCGTCGCAGCGGCTGCCGCTTCGAGGTCGGCCTGCTGCCGCGCAGCGAGATCTGGCTGCGCCTACAGAATGGTGGCCTGGACATGGCTACCAGCGGCATCCCAACCGTCGAGCGGCGGCGTTTCGCTTTCTTCCTGCCTTACATGTACCAGCGCAACAAACTGATAGTGCCGGTGGCACTGGCACCGGGCATCTCCAGCTTCGCCGATTTTCAACGCTTGCCCGGGGCGCGCCTGGGGGTTGTTACCGGTTACCGGCACGGTTCCTACTTGGACAGCGGGGTGCGCCTGCTGCGTGCTGCGGGCCGGGTTCAGGAATATCCGGACGACATGGCGCGCTTCACCGCCCTGCAACGTGGTGAGGTGCAGGCGTTGATCGGACATGATCTCAACCTCATAGGCACGTTGCCGGCTGAGGAGCAGTTGCAGTACCGGGTAATAGACGTGGTGCCGGGACCCTCCATCCCGACCGGCATGGTGCTGGCGCGCAGCCGCTTCAGCGCTCCCCAGGCCGCCGAGTGGTTGCGCCTGATCGAGAGCATGCGCCTCGATGGCCGCCTCACCGCCATCCTGCGCAGCCATGCGCCAGCACACCTGGCCGAAGAATTGATGAGCAGCGGTTATCGCTATGAACTGGCCCGAAGGGACGCACGACCATGAGCAAAGCAGTACGCGGCATATCCCTGCAATTGCTGGTCGCCCTGGCCATCATGCTGAGTACCCTGGTACTTGGCGGGGCCCTGGCCTGGCAGGGTTACCACGGTATCCAGCAGGCCCTGGTGGCGGCCGCTGGTGATGCAGCTCAGCAGTTCGGCAAGACTATCAACGAGCGTGCGCGGCGTCTGATCGACCCGGCACAGAGCAGCATCCGTTTGCTCGCCTACGACCCTGTAGCCCAGGCCGACAACCTGCCACAGCGCCTGGATAGTCTGCCGCAGCTGGTCGAGAGCCTGGCTGCCAACAAGATGCTCAGTGCCGCCTATGTCGGCTATCCCAATGGCGAATTCCTGCTGGTGCGCCGCCTGCGTGATCCCGAGCTGCGTCAGCGCTTCGCTGCGCCAGCGTCAACCGCGTTCCTGGTGCAGAGCGTGAGCCAGGGCGAGGGCGGCAGCATGCTCGGCGAGTGGCGCTTCTATGATCGTGAACTGGCTCTGCTCAAGGCCGAGGTCAAGGCGGATTACCGCTTCGATCCCCGCGAGCGGCCCTGGTTCGTCGAGGCTTCCGGACGTGCCAGCACGACACTGACCCGGCCCTATGTGTTCTTCACCACCCGTGAGGTGGGTCTGACCCTGGCTCAACGCAGTATCGACGGCGCGGCGGTGCTGGGCATGGACGCCTCGGTCAACGACCTGGCCAGCGAGACCCAGGATCTGCGCATGACGCCCGGTACCGAGATCGCCGTGGTCGATGGCGAGGGCAGCGTGGTGGCCTATCCGGATCTGGAACGGGTCATCGTGCACGAGGGCGAGGGGCTGCGTCTGTCACGTATTGCCGAGCTGGGCGTGCCCAGCTTGGAGCGGATGTTCGCTGATCCACCTGCGGACAGCAGGCCGCGACCGTATGAGATAGACGGCAAGACCTGGTACGGCATGCGCGTGCCGTTGTCGACTTTTACCGAACAGGACCTCCAGGTGTTGATCTCGGTACCTGCCGACGAACTGCTGGCCAGCGCACGCCAGGTTCTGTTCGAGCAACTGCTGTGGGCCGCGGCGCTGATTACCGTGTTGCTGCTGGTCGGCTGGCTGCTGGGCCAGCGTATCGGCAGCCCGCTGCGCACCCTGGCCGAGCAGGTGCGGGCGCTGGCCGGCTTCGACTTCCAGCGGCAGATCGGCGTGGATTCGCGGGTCAAGGAGGTTGAGGAGCTCAGCCACGTGCTACGGCGCATGTCCGGCACCATTCGCAACTTCCAGTCCATGACCCTGAGCCTGAGCCGCGAAACCCACCTGGACAAGATGCTGGAGGCGGTGCTGGCGCAGCTGGTCGCGGCGGCGAACGTGCTGGGCGGCGCGGTCTACCTGCATGAGGACGGCAGCAGCAGTCTGCGCCTGTCCGCCGAATGTGGCGGCCTGGGTTATCCTGAGGCGTTGTGCCTGGGCGAGGGCAGCCGCGAGGAGCTGGCGCAGGCGGCCGCCAACGAGCTGGAGCTAAAGGGCCATTGCCTGGCCGTGCCGTTGTATGACCGCAGCCACGAGCTGCTCGGCATGCTGGTGCTGCAGGTGCAGGAGGAGCACGAGCGCGACGAGGTGCGCCAGCCGTTCCGCCGCTTCGTCGAGGAGCTGTCCGGCGCCGCCGCCGTAGCCATCGAGACGCGCCAACTGATCGAGGCGCAGAAGCGCCTGCTGGACGCCATCATCAAGCTGCTGGCCGATGCCATCGACGCCAAGAGCCCCTATACCGGTGGGCATTGCGAGCGGGTGCCGCAACTGGCGCAGATGCTGCTCGACCGGGTGGTGCAGGCCAAGGACGGGCCCTACGCGAGCTTCGCCATGAGCGAGGCCGAACTCTACGAGTTCCGCATTGCCGCCTGGCTGCACGACTGCGGCAAGGTCACCAGCCCGGAATACGTGGTCGACAAGGCGACCAAGCTGGAGACCCTGTACAACCGCATCCACGAGGTGCGCATGCGCTTCGAGGTGCTCTGGCGCGATGCCGAGGTCGAGTACTGGCAGGGCCTGGCCGGTGGCGGCGACCAGGAAGCGCTGCAGCTGACGCTGGAGCGGCGCCAGGCCGAGCTGCAGGAGGAGTTCGCCTTCGTCGCCGGCGCCAATGTCGGTGGCGAGTTCATGAAGGACGAGGACATCGAGCGCCTGCGCCACATCGGCCAGCGCCGCTGGCTGCGCCACTTCGATAACCGCCTGGGCATTTCCCACGATGAGTCGGAGCGCTTTGCCGCGGTGCCCCGCGTGCAATTGCCGGTGGAAGAGCCGCTGCTGGCCGACCGCCCTGAGCACCTGGTGCCCTGGGGCGAGCGCAAGCCGCCGGTGGCCAAGGGCGATCCGCGCAACGTCTGGGGCTTCGATATGCGCCTGCCGGCCAACGCCTATAACTACGGCGAGCTGTACAACCTGGCCATCCGCCGCGGCACGCTGAACGAGGAAGAGCGTTTCAAGATCAACGAGCACATCGTGCAGACCATCATCATGCTCAGCACCCTGCCGTTCCCGCGCCAGCTCAAGCGCGTGCCGACCATCGCCGGCAGCCACCACGAGAAGATGGACGGCACCGGCTACCCGCGTCGCCTGGGGCGCGACGAGATGAGCGTGGCCGAGCGGGTAATGGCGATTGCCGACATCTTCGAGGCGTTGACCGCCGCTGACCGCCCGTACAAGGCGCCGAAGACGCTATCGGAGTCGGTCAAGATTCTCGCCTTCATGGCGCGCGACCAGCATGTCGACGCGCAGCTGTTCCGCCTGTTCCTCAGCAGCGGGGTGTATCGCGAGTATGGCGAGCGCTTCCTGCGCCCGGAGCAGATCGACGAGGTGGACGTCGACTACTGGCTGGGCCAGGTCGAGCTGGAAGCTCAGTCCTGACGGGCGATGGTCTGTTCGACCAGGGGGCAGCTGGCGGCGTTGAGGTAGGCGGATTTCTCCAGCCACTCGGCCTGCGGGTAGTAGGCGAACAGGTAGCTGCCGCGCTGCAGGGCGTCGATCAGCTGGCCGGCGATGGCCGGGCGCACGGCGGGACAGCCCTGGCTGCGACCGAGGCGGCCGAGGCCAGGCACCACGCCCGGGTCTGCATAGGCGGCCGAGTGCATGACGATGGCGCGTGCTTCGCTGTTGTCGTTGAAACCCGCTTCCAGGCCGCGCAGGCGCAGGGAGCGACCGTGCTTGCCGCTGTAGGTCTGGCCGGTCTGGAACAGGCCGAGGGACGACTGGTAGCTGTTGGGGCGGTTGGAGAAGCTGGTCGGCACGTCGGCGCCGCTGTTCTTGCCATGGGTCACCCACTCTTCGAACAGCAGCTTGCGCGCGGCCAGGTCGAAGACCCACAGGCGCTTCTGCCGCGAAGGGCGCGAGTAGTCGATCACGGTCAGCAGCTGCTCGACCTTGCCCTGGCCGGCGCACTGGTAGGCGGTAAGCGCCAGTTTCAGCGCGACGGGGTTGGCCTGCGGGGCCAGGCGCTGCAGCGTTTCGACATTGGGCAGCGTGGCGGCTTGGGCCAGGCCGGAGAAGATCAGGACGACGAAGGCTGCAGCCAGTCGATTCAGCATCGAAGGAATACCTGCACGGAGCGTGGGGCTATGAATGCGGGCGCATTCTGCTCGAAATTTGTCCAACTGCCGATCATTTTTTGACCGGCGGCGCAGTTTCCTCGGGTTCGGTGTTGATCACCGTCATTTGTCCGTCGCTGCGGGTCTCGCGGCTGGCGCTGAGGTCGGTGATCACCAGGGTGGTGCCGATGTCCATCGCGTCATGCAGCTGGCGCAGGAAGTCCTTGTCGACGCTGACATGGCCGAGCTGGTCGGCCGGCGTGCCGCCCGCCTGCGGGTCGCTCAGGGCCACGGCGGACCAGCGCAGCGGCGGCGCCGGGTCGAACTCGCTGGCTGGCGGCTTCTGCAGCAGGGAGAACACCGCCATGCCGTGCGGCAGCTGGGTGCCGCTGGCCAGCACCGGCGCCGAGCCGATCAGCTCGCCGCCACGGAACACGTAGACGCGCAGGTCGGCGCGGCTGATCAGGATCGACAGTGGACCGTGATCGCTGCCAGGGTCGTTCAGGTAGGTGCTGCCGGCGACCTGTGGTTCGCCCGCTGGCTTGCCGTCGGCCACCAGCGGCGCCAGCAGGCCGGGGTGGTTCACCTCGCTCGGTGCGCTGTGGCTGTCGGTGATGACCACCGTGGTGCTGCCGAAGCCGGTGATCTCGTAGAGCTTCTTGGCGAACTCCAGCGGCAGGTGCACGCAGCCGTGGGAGCTCGGATAGCCGGGCAGGCTACCCGCATGCAGGGCGACGCCATCCCAGGTCAGGCGCTGCATGTAGGGCATCGGCGCGCTGTTGTAGAGGGTCGAACGGTGGCTGACGCTCTTCTGCAGGATGGTGAACACCCCGGTGGGCGTGTCCTTGCCGGGGCGGCCGGTGCTGACCGTGGTGACGCCGATGACGATGCCGTTGCGGTAGATGTAGGCGCGTTGCTCGGTGAGGCTGACCACCAGGGTGATCGGGCCTTGCGGCGAGACTTCCGGGTACCACAGGTACTGCCCCGGCTTGAGCGTCTTCAGCTCCTCGCGCAGCTGGTCGGCGGCGGGCAGCTTGAGTGGCTCGCCGTTGGCGAGCATGGGCAGGAACAGGGCCAGGCAGGCCAGTAGCAGGCGTGTCATCGCTTCCCCCAAGCAATGGCTTTGAGGGCAGCTTAGCAGGCGAGCCGCGAGCTAGAGCGGGAAGGGCACCTGATTCAGGCCCTGATCATCTACCTGCAGGGCCCAGCCCTGTTTGTCCCAGTCGCCGAGGACGATGCGCCGGGCCGGCTGGCCGTTCACCTGCAGCTCGTGCACGGCGGGGCGGTGAGTGTGACCGTGAATCAGCGTGCGCACACCATGCTCGGCCATGATCCGCGGCACTTCGTCCGGAGTCACGTCGATGATCTCGCGGGCCTTCATGCTGGTCTGCGCGCGGCTCTCGCTGCGCAGCTTGCGCGCCAGCTTGTGGCGGGTGGTCAACGGCAGGTTGCGCAGGATGAACAGGCTGAGCGGGTTGCGCAGCAGGCGGCGCAGCTTCATGTAGCCGACGTCCAGGGTACACAGGCTGTCGCCGTGCATCAGCAGCACCGGTTCGCCATTGAACTGCACGGTGCTCGGCTCTTTCAGCAGGGTGCAACCGGCTTCGCGGCAGAAGGCGCGGCTGATGAGGAAATCGCGGTTGCCGTGCATCAGGAAGATGCGCGTACCGGCATTGCTCAACTCGCGCAGGGCGCGGGCGATGCTGTGCTGGAAGGGCGACATGCCGTCGTCGCCGATCCAGGCCTCGAAGAAGTCGCCGAGGATGTACAGCGCCTCGGCCCCGCGGGCGCGGGTCTGCAGGAAATGCAGAAACGCCCGGGTGATGTCCGGGCGTTTCTCTTCCAGGTGCAGATCGGAGATCAGCAGGATCATCGAATCACTCGACGATTTCGGCCTTCTCGATGATCACGTCTTCCACCGGTACGTCCTGGTGGCCGGACTTCATGGTGGTGGCTACACCCTTGATCTTCTCGACCACGTCCATGCCCTCGGTCACCTGGCCGAACACGGCGTAGCCCCAACCCTGCATGGTCGGTGCGCTGTGGTCGAGGAAGGTGTTGTCGGCGACGTTGATGAAGAACTGCGCGGAGGCCGAGTGCGGGTCCATGGTACGGGCCATGGCGACGGTGCCGACCTTGTTGGAGACGCCGTTGTTGGCCTCGTTCTTGATCGGGGCGCGGGTGGATTTCTGCTTCATGCCCGGCTCGAAACCGCCGCCCTGGATCATGAAGTTGCTGATCACGCGGTGGAACACAGTGCCGTTGTAGTGGCCGTCACGCACGTATTGCTCGAAGTTGGCGGCGGTTTCCGGGGCCTTGTCGGCGAACAGTTCCAGGGTGATGACGCCATGGTTGGTGTGCAGCTTGATCATGGAGATGCGCTCTCGAATTCGGGCAAGGCGGGCAGGGCGGCGGCGCGTTCGCGCCAAAAGGCCACTCCCGGTCGCTTTGCGGCTGTCAGGGGGTTGACGGGTTGGGTATCATACGGGCTTTGTCTCGACCGGCCTACCTCCCGCGCGGAGGCCGCACCGCATCTAAGGACACCATGAGCAAGCCCACCGTCGAAAAAGCCGCCAACTTCCTGCGCCCCGTCGTCCAAGCCGACCTGGACAGCGGCAAGCACGCCAAGATCATCACCCGCTTCCCGCCGGAGCCCAACGGCTACCTGCACATCGGCCACGCCAAGAGCATCTGCCTGAACTTCGGCCTGGCCCAGGAATTCGGTGGTGAGTGCAACCTGCGTTTCGACGACACCAACCCGGCCAAGGAAGACCAGGAATACATCGACGCGATCAAGGCCGATGTGCAGTGGCTGGGCTTCCAGTGGGCCGGTAGCGAGCACTACGCCTCCGATTACTTCGACCAGCTGCACGCCTGGGCCGTCGAGCTGATCAAGGCCGGCAAGGCCTTCGTCTGCGACCTCAATGCCGAGGAAATGCGCGAATACCGCGGCAACCTGACCGAGCCGGGCAAGAACAGCCCGTTCCGCGAGCGTTCGGTGGAAGAGAACCTGGACCTGTTCGCCCGCATGAAGGCCGGCGAGTTCCCGGACGGTGCCCGCTCGCTGCGCGCCAAGATCGACATGAGCTCGCCGAACATCAACCTGCGCGACCCGATCCTCTACCGTATCCGCCACGCCCATCACCACCAGACCGGCGACAAGTGGTGCATCTACCCGAGCTACGACTTCACCCACGGTCAGTCCGACGCCATCGAGGGCATCACTCACTCCATCTGCACCCTGGAGTTCGAGGACCATCGCCCGCTGTACGAGTGGTTCCTGGCCAACCTGTCGGTACCGGCGCAGCCGCGCCAGTACGAATTCGCCCGCCTCAACCTGAACTACACCATCACCAGCAAGCGCAAGCTCAAGCAACTGGTCGATGAGCAGCACGTGGCTGGCTGGGACGACCCGCGTATGTCGACCCTGTCCGGCTACCGCCGCCGCGGCTACACCCCGGCTTCGATCCGCACCTTCTGCGACATGATCGGCGTCAACCGCGCCGGCGGCGTGGTCGATATCGGCATGCTGGAATTCGCCATCCGCGAGGACCTGGACGCCAACGCCGCGCGTGCCATGTGCGTGCTCAAGCCGCTGAAAGTGGTAATCACCAATTATCCGGAAGGCCAGGTCGAGAACCTCGAGCTGCCGCGCCATCCGAAGCAGGACATGGGCGTACGCGTGCTGCCGTTCAGCCGCGAGATCTACATCGACGCCAGCGACTTCGAAGAAACCCCGCCGGATGGCTTCAAGCGACTGATTCCGGGCGGCGAAGTACGCCTGCGCGGCAGCTACGTGATCCGCGCTGACGAGGCGATCAAGGATGCTGCCGGCAACGTGGTCGAGCTGCGCTGCTCCTACGACGAGAACACCCTGGGCAAGAACCCGGAAGGCCGCAAGGTCAAAGGCGTGATCCACTGGGTGCCAGCCGCCGAGAGCGTCGAGTGCGAAGTGCGCCTGTACGACCGCCTGTTCCGCTCCGCCAACCCGGAGAAATCGGAAGAGGGCGGCAGCTTCCTCGACAACATCAACCCGGATTCGCTGCTGGTGCTCACCGGCTGCCGCGCCGAGCCGTCGCTGGCCAACGCCGCAGCCGAAGAGCGTTTCCAGTTCGAGCGCGAAGGCTACTTCGTCGCCGACCTGAAGGACTCGCAGCCTGGCAAGCCGGTGTTCAACCGCACCGTCACCCTGCGCGATTCCTGGGGTCAGTAAATGGCACTCTCCATCTACAGCACCCTGAGCAAGGTCAAAGAGCCGTTCCAGCCGCTGGTGGGCAACCAGGTGCGCATGTACGTGTGCGGCATGACCGTGTACGACTTCTGCCACATCGGCCACGCCCGCGTGATGGTCGCCTTCGACGTGGTCACCCGCTGGCTGCGTCAGCGCGGCTACGACGTGACCTACGTGCGCAACATCACCGACATCGACGACAAGATCATCAAGCGCGCCAACGAGAACGGTGAGCCGTTCGAGGCGCTGGTCGAGCGCATGATCGCCGCCATGCACGAGGACGAGGCGCGTCTGTCCGTGCTGCGTCCGGACATCGAGCCGCGTGCCACCGGGCATATCCCCGGCATGTTCGCGATGATCCAGACCCTGATCGACAAGGGCTATGCCTACGCTCCGGGCAATGGCGACGTGTACTACCGCGTCACCAAGTTCGAAGGCTACGGCAAGCTGTCGCGGCGCAAGATCGACGAGCTGAAGATCGGCGCGCGCATCGAGGTCGACGAGATCAAGGAAGACCCGCTGGACTTCGTCCTGTGGAAAGGCGCCAAGCCAGGCGAGCCGAGCTGGGAGTCGCCCTGGGGCGCCGGGCGTCCGGGCTGGCACATCGAGTGCTCGGTGATGTCCACCTGCTGCCTGGGCGAGACCTTCGACATCCACGGCGGCGGCCCGGACCTGGTGTTCCCGCACCACGAGAACGAGATCGCGCAGAGCGAGGCGGCCACCGGCAAACTCTACGCCAAGGCCTGGATGCATGCCGGCGCGGTGCGCGTGGACGGCGAGAAGATGTCCAAGTCGCTGGGCAACTTCTTCACCATCCGCGAGGTACTGGAGAAGTATCACCCGGAAGTGGTGCGCTACCTGCTGGTGTCCAGCCACTACCGCAGCCCGATCAACTACTCCGAAGACAGCCTCAAGGAAGCCAAGGGCGCCCTGGAGCGCTTCTACAACGGCCTCAAGGGCCTGCCGGAAGTGGCACCGGCCGGTGGCGAAGCCTTCGTCGAGCGCTTCGGTGCGGCAATGGACGACGACTTCAACTCGCCGGAAGCCTGCGCCGTGCTGTTCGAGATGATCCGCGAGGTCAACCGCCTGCGTGAGTCGGACGAACAGGGCGCCGCTGGTCTGGCTGCCCAGCTCAAGCAACTGGCCGGCGTGCTCGGCGTGCTGCAGCTGGAGCCGGATGCGTTCCTCCAGGCTGGCGCCGCCGGCAAGGTCGATGCTGCCGAAGTCGAAGCGCTGATCGCCGCGCGTCTGCAGGCTCGTGCCGACAAGAACTGGGCGGAGTCCGACCGCATCCGCGACCAGATCACCGCCATGGGCGTGGTGCTGGAAGATGGCAAGGGCGGCACCACCTGGCGCCTGGCCGAGTAAGCGGCTGCGTTGCATGAAAAAGGCCGCTCTCGAGCGGCCTTTTTCATGGCTGGCGAAGGGTGGCTAGCGGTTGTCGAAGCGGGTCACCACCAGCATCTGCACTAGCGCCATGCCGATCAGGAAGGCGATCACCAGGCCCCAGCTGCCCTGTGCGCTGTGGATCAGCGCCACGGCCGTCATGGCCAGGGCCGAACCGATATTGCCGACCACCACCAACAGGGCGTTGGCGCTGGCCGCCTGCTCGGTGCCGACCAGCTCTTCAGCCAGCGTCAGCAGCAGGGCATAGCAGGGCAGCTGGCACAGGCCGAGCAGCGCCGCATAGAGCGTAGCCGCGGCTTGGCTCTGGGCATGGAACAGCAGCCAGATGGTGCTGATCACGCCGACGCCGCAGCCTAGCAGCACGCGCTTTCTGCTCTTCAGTCGTTGCGCCAGCGGCTCCACCAGCAGCGAGCCGAACACGCCGCCAGCGATCAGCAGCATGCCCGTGATGGCCAGGGCGCTGGCGTCCAGGCCATTGCCGGCGAGTATCGGTTCCAGGCACAGGGTCAGCGCATTGAACAGGCCGAAGCCCAGCAGTGCCGCCAGTAGCAGCGCCCCCAGGCCGGGGGTATAGAGCAGGTCGAGCCAGCCGGGGCGCGCGCTTTGTGCCTGGCTGGTGCTGGCGGGCTTGCCTCGCTCGCCGCTGCAGAGAATGAACAGTGCACTGGGCACTAGAGACGCCAGGGCCAGGCCGCTCAGGGTAGCCTGCAGGCCGTAGCTGGCGAACAGCAGCGGTGGCAGGCCCAGGCCAAGGGCGAGGCCGGCGAACATGCCGGCGGTGCTCAGGCCGATGGCCTTGCCGCGTTCTGCCTCGGGGAACCATTCCGCGGCCATCTTGGCGGCGCCGGTGATGATCAGCGGCTGGCCCAGGGCAATCAGCAACTGGCCGAGCATCAGGCCGGCGAAGGTCTCGCTGGCCAGGCGCACGGGCACGGCCAGGGCCATCAGGGCGATGCCGAGATGGGTGCCATGGCGGAAGCCGAAACGGTCGATGAAGCGCCCCGCCGGCAGCGACAGCAGCACGCAGAAGATGGGGAAGATCAGCACGCCGGCGCTGGCCTGCAGCTCCGACAAACCATACAGCTGCTGGATATGCGACAGCAGGGGAATCAGGTTGGTGACCAGCAGCTGGTTGAAGCACAGCACCAGCGTGTAGCTGGCGGCCACCAGCCAGCGCTTATGCCGCAGCAGGCCCGGCAGGCCTGGGCTGGCGGCTTGGGTTTGCGGGCTCGATTCGGTCGGCAGTCTGTCCATCGTCTGCGGTTGCCTCACTGCATGGCTGGGGCCTGAGCGAGCGCCAAGGCTTCAGCGAAGGTAGCGGGGCGACGGGCATCTGCCTAGCCGGACGATGTGCTTTTTCAGCGTTTGCCCGCGTACCAGATCACCCGGCTGACGCCACGGGTGACGGCCACATAGGCCAGGCGCAGGCTCTCGTCGCGCATGGCCTGGTCGTAGCTGTTGCGGAACAGGCCGCAGTGGCCGTACAGCGCGTTGCGCAGCGGATGCGACTCGGGGCTGCCGCCCTCGTCGAGGATGATCGCCACCTCGCCCTGCAGACCCTTGGCGCGGTGGATGCTGTAAGCGCGTACCGGCAGGCTCGGGTCCAGCTGGGCCTGCACTTGCTTCAGCGCGTCGTTGCGCCTCCCCAGCAGCAGCACCGGGTTGCGCTCACGGCTGCCGCGTTGGGCAACATGCGCGCACTGCGCGGTGATTTCCTGCAGTAGCTCGGGCAACTGGCGCTTGAGGTCGAAACCTTCGATGCGGCGCACGCCGTGGTCGCCCGGCTGCGTGGTCTTGATTGCCTGGCTGCGCTTGGCCTGCTTGCAGGCGACGCCCTCCAGCAACGCCTCGGCATCGCGCAGGATCGGCTCGATGCTGCGGAAGTTGCTGGTCAGCATCAGCACCTGGCTCTTGGCTTTGCCGCGGCTCGGGAAGTGACGGTCGAAGTCGAGGAACAGCTCCGGCGAGCTGCCCCGCCAGCCGTAGATCGACTGCCAGTCGTCACCGATGGCCATCAGGCTGACCGCCTTGCCGCGGCCGGCCAGCGCGCGGTGCACGGCCTGCAGCCAGTGGACGATCTGTGGCGAGATGTCCTGAAACTCGTCGATCAGCAGATGGCGCAGCGGCTCGATGGTCTCTGCCGGCAGCTCCTCGGAGTTGACCAGGCGCTCGCCGAGCTGGCGGAAGGCCGCGTCGAAGGTAATGACGCCTTGTGCCTGCAGCAGTGCCTGCAAACGCGTCCAGAAGCTGGCGAGTGCTTGCAGGAACAGGCGCTCGCGCGGCGCGCAGTTCAGCGTGGTGGTGTCGATGCGGTCCGGGCGCAGGCCGAGGCTCTCGGCGAAGCAGCCTTGCTGGTAGAAAGCCTCGAATAGCGGCGTGGCGCGTAGTTCGCCGGCCAGGCGCAAACCCTCCTGCGGCGGTTTGCCGACGGTCTCGGGCATGGCCACGCCGAGCAGCTCATGCACCTGCTGGCGGAAGGCGGCATCGCTGACGTAGAGATCGTCGTAGGCCTGGCGTAGCAGGCGCTGTTGCGCGGGCGGCAGGCGGCCGCCGGCGGGGGCGTCCGGCTCCTCGCTGGCGCCGCTGCCGAGCTGCTCGAACCAGCTCGGTGCACTCAGCAGCGCCTTGGCTTGTTGCGCCATGGCCGAGTGGAAGGTGCGCACGCACTGGCGCGCCTGCGCCTCGTCGAAGGGAAATTGCCAGAAGGCCAGCAGGCGCAGCAGTTGGCCGCGCAGTTCGGCGCAGGAGGCGTTGGTGAAGGAGATCACCGTGAGGCTGGCGGCGGGAATCTGCAGGTGGCAGAGCATGAACACCACGCGTAGCAGCAGGGTGGTGGACTTGCCCGAGCCGGCACCGGCGAAGATGCGCGCCAGCGGGGAGCGGCAGAGGATCATCGCCCACTGCTCGTCGGATGGTGCGCCGATCAGCCCGGCCGCCACCGCCTCGGCGACGCTGGCGCGCATGGCGGCGACCTGGCTGTCGTTGACCTTCAGGCGGGCGCTGGAATAGATGCCGGTTGGGGCGGGGGCAGGGCCGTCGCTGGCCTTCTTCTTGCGCCCGCCGGCCTTGGCCTTGCCGCTGGCGGTGCGCTTGGCGCGCGGTTGTGGCTGGCGCAGCCGGGCTGCGGCTTCACGCTCGGCGCGCAGGTATTCGGTGGTGCGGGGGAAGTAGCGCGCTAGGGCGGCGGAGAACAGCGCCTTATAGCGTTTGACGGCGGACAGCATGGCAACTCGGAAAGCAGGTGCGGCCGGCCATCATACGGGCTTTCCTCCCCCGGCTGGAGCCTGGCAATGGGCCAGTGCTCAGGGCTCCAGGGTCGAGAGGATCTGCAGGGCGATGCGTACTCGTTCCGCGTTCGGGTAGTTGCGGTTGGCCAGGATCACCAGCCCGGTGGCGCGGGCCGGCAACAGCACCACGTAGGCGCCGAAACCATTGGTCGAGCCAGTTTTGTTCAGCAGCAGGTCGCCTTCGGCCGCTTGTGGCGTGGCGAAGCGCTCGACCGCATGCGGGTCCAGGGCCATTTGCGTGGAGTTGCCGTCCTGCAAACGCTGCAGGCTGATGGGGTAGGCGTAGCGCTCCCAGCCCAGGCCCTGGGTCATGTCGCCGACCTGGTAGTAGCCCAGATGGGTGGTGGCGATGGCTTGGCGCAGTGGTGCCGGCAGCCGCGATGGATCGAGATTGGCCTCGACGAAGCGCAGCATGTCGGCGGCCGTGGACTTCACCCCATAGGCCTCGGCATCCAGCGGGCCCGGCTGCACGCGGATCGCCTGCTCGTCGCGGTAGCCCCAGGCGTAGCGCGCCATCTGCGCCGGCGGCACCTGCACATGGCTCTCCATCATGCCCAGCTGCGGGAACAACCGGCCTTCCAGTGCCTGAGTGAAGGGCTCGCCCAGGCTGGCGGCAGCCAGATGGCCGAACAGGCCGATGCTGGGGTTGGAATACAGGCGCTGGCTGCCGGCGGGGTAGGCGGGCTGCCAGGCGCGGTAGTAGTCGAGCATCTGCTGTTCGTTGTGCACGGCATCCGGGAACTGTAGCGGCAGGCCGCCGGGCGTATAGGTGGCCAGGTCGAGCAGGTTGATACGGTCGAAGGCGCTGCCGCGCAGCGCCGGCAGATGTTGGCTGGCCTTGTCGCTTAGGCGCAGCTTGCCCTCGGCCTGCGCATAGGCGCCTAGGGTGGCGCTGAACAGCTTGCTCACCGAGCCCAGCTCGAACAGCGTGTGCTCGTCCACCGCCTGGCCGCTATCGCGGGAGGTGACGCCGTAGTTGAAGAAGTGCCGCTCACCTTTGTGCACGATGGCCACGGCCAGGCCGGGAATCTGGTATTGCTCGATGGCCGGCTGCACTGCGGCGTCGACGGCAACGCGCAGGTCGGCCTGCGCCGCCATGGCCGTCTGGCCGATCAGCAGCAGGGCCAGTGCGGTGGTTTTGAATCGCATGGGGAAATCCTTCAGTTCATCGGCGGCAGCCGGCGCGGCACCGAGGTCTTCTTGACGATGGCGGTATTGGTCTCGGCATAGGCGTTGATGCGGTCGAGCAGCTCGTCCAGCTGCTCCATGGAGCGCACGTTTAGGCGGGCGACGAAACAGTCCTCGCCGGTGATCTTGTCGCATTCGGTGAATTCGGGAATCGACTGGATCTGCCGCTCCACCTCATGCAACTTTCCGGGCAGCGGGCGCACGCGGACGATGGCCTGCAGCTGGTAGCCGAAGTGGCGTGGGTCCACCTCCACCGTGTAGCCCTTGATCACGCCGCGCTCCTCCAGGCGGCGCAGGCGCTCGGCCACGCTGGGCGAGGACAGGCCGCTGATCTGCGCCAGGGCCTTGAGCGAGCGGCGCGAGTCTTCCATCAGGGCGGTGAGCAGAAGCTGGTCGATATCGTCGGTCATGGTGATCACGTTAGGTTATTTCAGGGAAAAGCCTTCGCAATAAAGGCTGCTGTGTGATTTCACCTTAGATTAGCCATGGAGTGGCCGGGCTGGGTAGCCGAATAATGAGCGCACCCCAACCGGAGACTCCGACCATGGACAAGACCCTCAAGCGCGGCTCGCTGGAAATGATCGCGGCGATGCTGATTTCCGGCACCATCGGCTGGTTCGTCCTGGTGTCCGGCCAGTCCGTGGTCGACGTAGTGTTCTGGCGCTGCCTGATCGGCGGCGCCATGTTGCTGCTGGTGTGTGCCGCGCTTGGCCTGCTGCGTCGCGAGCTGCTGAATCGTCGCGTGCTGGTTCTGGCGCTGGTCAGCGGGGTGGCCATAGTCGGCAACTGGTTGCTGCTGTTCGCCTCCTATTCCAAGGCGTCGATCGCCATCAGCACGGCGGTGTACAACGTCCAGCCGTTCATGCTGGTGGGCCTGGCCGCGCTGTTCCTCGGCGAGCGTATCAGCCTGGCCAAGCTGGCGTGGCTGGGCGTGGCCTTCCTCGGCATGCTGGCCATTGTCAGCGCCCATGGCGACACCGGTACCATGGGCGAGAACTACCTGCTGGGTATCGCCCTGGCCCTGGGGGCGGCGCTGCTCTATGCAGTGGCGGCGCTGATCGTCAAACGCCTCTCCGGCACGCCGCCGCACCTGATCGCGCTGGTCCAGCTGCTCACCGGCATCCTGATGCTGGCGCCGCTGGCCAGTTACCAGCTGCCCGAGCAACCAGAAGCCTGGGCCAGCCTGGCGGCGCTGGGCATCCTGCATACCGGGGTGATGTACATGCTGCTGTACAGCGCCATCCAGAAGCTGCCGACGGCGCTGACCGGGGCGTTGTCGTTCATCTATCCGATCGCGGCGATCTTCGTCGACTGGCTGGCTTTCGGTCATCGCCTCAGCCCGCTGCAGTGGCTGGGTGTGGCGGCCATCCTGCTGGCGGCGGCCGGCATGCAGCAGGGCTGGAGCCTGCGCCGGCGCCTGCCGGTAGCCGAGGCGAAGTAGGGCGGCTGGCTAGGCGCGGCGGCGGGCGTCGAAGCGTTCCGCCCACTTGTGTTCGCGGAAGCGCTCGACGATGAAGTCGATGAACACCCGCGTCTTGGCCGGCAGCAGCTTCTGCGCGCTGAAGTAGAGGCTCAGGCTGCCGGTGTCCACATACCAGTCCGGCAGTACCCGCTGCAGGCTGCCGTTCTGCAGATAGGGCAACGCGTGCACGGTGCTGACCAGGGTCACGCCCAGGCCCTGCAGGGCCGCGTGGCAGGCCGCCTCAGGGTCGTTCATGGTCACCCGCCGGGTCATTTCGAAGGTGGCCTGGCGGTCGTCGCGGGTACGTAGCGGCCAGCTGCGCACGCGGCCTGTCTGCGGCGAGCGCAGGAGGATGCCGGCGTGCGGGGTCAGGTCTTCCGGCTGCTCGATGGGCGCGTGGCGGGAGAGATACTCCGGCGAGGCCAGCAGCACCCGGTGGGCTGGCGCCAGTTGCCGGGCAATTGCCCCGGGCGGCAGCTCGAAGCCACCGCCGAGGGCGGCGTCGAAGCCTTCGCCGATCAGGTCCACGGCGCGGTTATCGAAGTGCCAGTCGGGCACTATCGCCGGATAGCGAGCCAGGAAATCGGAGAGGTGCGGCATGATGTAGTCGCGGCCGAAGGCCACGCCCATGCTCACCTTGAGCGTGCCCGCCGGCTGGCCCTGGCTGCTGGCCAGGTTGGCCACTGCGCCCTGGATGCTGGCCAGCCCGCCACTCACTTCCGCCAGAAAACGCTCGCCGGCCTCGGTCAGGGTCAGGCGCCGGGTGCTGCGCAGAAACAGACGCACACCGAGGTTGCTCTCCAGACGGGCCACATTCTTGCCCACCGCCGCGGGTGTCAGGCCCAGGCGCCGTGCGGCCTCGGCGAAGCTGCTGGCCTCCGCCGCGCGGACGAAGCACTCGATGCTGCTGAGGGTTTCCATAGGCTCTCCATAAACCATTGGTATCGACTGAATATAGCGATTGCCAGCTTATCGGTTGTGAGTGGCGGGTGAATACTGGGGCCGTCTTACACACCAACCCCAGTTTCAGGAGATTCAAAAATGAGCACCAACAAAACCCTCGAAGGCAAAGTCGCATTCATCCAAGGTGGTTCCCGCGGCATCGGCGCCGCCATCGCCCAGCGCCTGGCGAAGGAGGGCGCAGCCGTCGCCCTGACCTACGTGTCCTCCGCCGCCGGCGCTCTCGACGTGGTGCAGGCCATCGAAGCCGCCGGTGGTCGCGCCATCGCCATCCAGGCCGACAGCCGCGACGAGCAGGCCATCCGCGCCGCCATCCGCCACACCGTAGAAAGCTTCGGTCGCCTCGACATCCTGGTGAACAACGCCGGCGTGCTGGCCATCGCGCCGATCGAGGAATTCAGCATCGACGACCTGGACCGCACCCTGGATGTGAACGTGCGCAGCGTGGTGATCGCCAGCCAGGAAGCCGCCCGTGTGATGGGCGAGGGCGGGCGCATCATCACCATCGGCAGTACCAACGCCGAGCGCATGCCCTTTGGTGGCGGCTCGGTCTACGCCCTGAGCAAGGCTGCGGTGGCTGGTTTCACCAAGGGCCTGGCGCGTGACCTGGGGCCGCGCGGCATCACCGTCAACAACGTGCAGCCGGGCCCGGTGGATACCGACATGAACCCGGACAACAGCGACTTCGCCGAAGCGCTGAAGCAGACCATGGCGCTGCCGCGCTACGGCAAGGCGGAGGAGATCGCCAGCTTCGTGGCCTACCTGGCCGGCCCGGAAGCGGCCTACATCACCGGCGCCAACCTGACCATCGATGGTGGCTTCTCCGCCTGAGGTAGCCGCAGCCGATACAACAACGCCTGTCGCCTGCGCGACGGGCGTTGTCGTTTGGGAGGGAAAACTCAGTTGTCGCGGGTCAGCACTTCCAGCAACTCAATCTCGAACACCAGGTTGGAATTCGGCGGAATCGCCCCGACCTGGCGCTCGCCATAGCCCAAGTGCGCCGGCACCCATAGCTTGCGCTTGCCGCCGACCTGCATGCCCATCAGGCCCTGGTCCCAGCCCTGGATCACCCGGCGCGTGCCGATCACGCACTGGAACGGCTTGCCGCGCGCATAGGAGGAGTCGAACTCGCTGCCGTCCTCCAGCCAGCCGCGGTACTGGGTGGTGATCAGCGCACCTTTGACGGCGGCCTTGCCGCTGCCGATCTCCAGGTCTTCGATTTTCAGTTCGTCGCTCATTGTTCTGCTCGCGAATGGTTTGGCTGGCGGCGTTTTGTCAGGGATTGCCGCCGTTGGCAAGTGCGCCGCGCGCGAAGTCGATGAAGGCACGTAGCGCTGCGGGCACGTGGCGGCGGCTCGGGTAGTAGAGGTGCAGGCCGGCGTAGTATGGGCACCAGTCGCCGAGCACCTGCACCAGGCGGCCGTCGGCGATCTGCTCGCGGACCATCTCCTCGAATACATAGGCGAGGCCGACGCCCTGCTGCGCCGGCTCGACCATCAGCGCCACGTCGTCCAGGGTCAGCGGACCGTCGACCTCTATCTCCAGGGCGATGCCGCCGCGCTCGAACTCCCAGCGATAGAAGTTGCCGCCGGGGAAACGGTGGCGGATGCAGGGCAGGCCGTGCAGGTCCTCGGGCTTCTGCGGGGCGGGATGGCGCTCGAACAGCGCAGGGGCGCCGACCACCACCGAGCGCATGCGCGGGCCGATGGGCAGCGAGACCATGTCCGCCTCCAGGCGCTCGCCGAAGCGCACGCCGGCGTCGAAGCCGGCGGAAACGACGTCGACCAGGCCGTCGTCGGCCACCAGTTCCAGGCGCACGTCGGGGTAGGCGGCGAGGAAGCGCCCCACCAGCGGCAGTAGCACCAACTGGATAGCGGCGCGCCCGGCATTGATGCGCAGGCTGCCGGAGGGTTTGTCGCGGAAATTGTTGAGGTCTTCCAGGGCGTCGGCGATATCGCGGAAGGCCGGCCGTACTCGTGCCTGCAGGCGCTCGCCGGCTTCGGTGAGTGCCACGCTGCGCGTGGTGCGGTTGAACAGGCGCACGCCCAGGCGCTCCTCCAGGCCGCGCAGGGCATGGCTCAGCGCCGAGGGCGTGAGGCCCAGATCGACCGCGGCGCGGGCGAAGCTGAGGTGCTGGGCGATGGCCAGGAAGATCGCCAGGTCGGTGGGCGAGACGTTTTTCATTGATGAGAATTGCTCAGTAAGTCATGCAATTTTATTGGGATTATCACATCAGTACCCCAGCCCTAGAGTGTCGTCAACGGCCCGCGTGGTGCGGGACGACATCCGAGGAATTCGATATGCGTACCTGGCTGATTACTGGAGCTTCCCGTGGTTTCGGCGCACTGATCGCCGAACAGGCCCTCAACGCCGGCGATGCCGTCATCGCCACCGCCCGCAAGCCCGCCGACGTCACCGCCCGCCTGGGCGAGCATCCCAACCTGCTGGTCGTGCGCCTGGACGTGACCCGCGAGGAGGAGGCCCACGAGGCCGTCGCCGCGGGCATCGCCCGCTTCGGCCGCATCGACGTGCTGGTCAACAACGCCGGCTTCGGTGTGCTCGGCGCGGTGGAGGAAACCAGCGCGGCGGAGACCGAGCGCCTGTTCGCCACCAACGTGTTCGGCGTGCTCAACGTCACTCGCGCCGTGCTGCCGCACATGCGCCGCCAGCGCTCCGGGCATGTCATCAACATCTCATCGCTCGGTGGCTACCAGGCCTACATGGGCTGGGGCGTGTACGGCTCCACCAAGTTCGCCGTGGAAGGCATCAGCGAGGCGCTGCAGCAGGAAGTAGCGCCGCTCGGCATCCACGTCACCGTGGTCGAGCCAGGTTTCTTCCGCACCGACTTCCTCGACGAGCAGTCGCTGGTGAAGACCGCGCTGGAGTTGGCCGACTACGACGAGACGGTCGGCGCCATGCGCAAGTTCGCCCACGCGGCCAACCATGCCCAACCAGGTGACCCGGCCAAGTTCGCCGAGGCCCTGCTGGCGCTGGCCAACGCCGAGCAACCGCCGCTGCGCTTGCCGCTGGGCAGCGATGCGCTGGCGCGCATCGAGCAGAAGCATGCGCAGGTCGAGGTTGAACTGCAGGCCTGGCGTGCACTGGCCATGTCCACCGACTTCCCGGCCTGAGTCGCCCGAGGCAGAGCAGCCGCGCCCCCGCGCGGCTGTTTCGTTGTGCCAGCCTGCGCCCATTGGTCCACTTGTACGATCACCCGGTTATTGGCTAGGGTGCATGCCCTACCGCAGCAGTCGCTCATGGATGGCAGTTGGTTATGACGCGTGCGCAAACCCCTTCGATGCTCGATGCCCACGGCGATCCGCTGGAGCGGCGCCTGCAGTCGCAACGCCTGATGCAGATCGCCAATGTGCTGGCCGTAATGCTGCTGGTCATCGGTGCGCAGACGGTGCTGGCGGCTGACTGGCTGAACGCGGGCCTGGTGCTGGCTGCATTGCTGCTGGTGCTGGCCGGACGGCAGCTGAACCTGCGGGGCAGGGTGGGGCTGTCGGTGGCGCTGGTGCTCTGCGTGCTGACGGCTCTGGTGAGCACTTCACTGTGGTTCAGCCAGGGGCTCTACAGCGGCGCGGTGCTGTGTTTCCCGGCGATATTGATCGT
The DNA here is from genome assembly GCF_000761545.1 of Pseudomonas sp. ML96. Taxonomy (GTDB): domain Bacteria; phylum Pseudomonadota; class Gammaproteobacteria; order Pseudomonadales; family Pseudomonadaceae; genus Aquipseudomonas. The sequence continues at coordinate 29,235 of NZ_JPMY01000001.1, forward strand.
GGCCGGGATGGTCGCCTCGCGGGCCCTGTTCGTCGGCCTGCTGCTGAGCATCCTCGGCGTGGTGGCCTTCCTCACCTACGCCTCTCTCAGTGGACTGCAGCAATTCGAGCCGTTGCCGCTGGGCATCGGGCGTATGGTCAACATCAGCTGCATTCTGCTGACCAGCGCCGCCGCGGTGTGGTTGCTGGCCAGTGATCTGCGCAGGACTCTGCTGCGCCTGCAGCACGAGATCCTCCGCGTACGCGAGTCGCAGGCCAGTCTCAGTCATCTGGCTCAGCACGATCCTCTGACCAACCTGCCCAATCGCCTGCTGGCCCGTGACCGCGCCGAACAGGCCATGGCCTGGGCGCGAAGCGACGGCCGGCAGGTGGCGCTGGTGTTTCTCGACCTGGACAACTTCAAGACCATCAACGAGTCCCTGGGTCATGCGGCGGGCGACGAGTTGCTGCAGGAAGTGGCGCTGCGCCTGCGGGGCGCGTTGCGCGACGTCGATACGCTGAGCCGCCAGGGCGGCGACGAATTCCTTCTGGTGCTGACCGATGTCGCCGAGCTGGCGACGGTTTCCCACCTGGTTGCCAGGCTGCAGCAGCGCATGGTCGAGCCCTTCGAGCTGCGTGGCATGCGCATCGTGTCCTCGTTGTCGGTGGGTGTCTCGGTGTTTCCTCAGGACGGCGACGATTTCGCGACCCTGCTCAAGCATGCCGAGACGGCCATGTATCAGGCCAAGGCGGCCGGGCGCAGCGTTTGTCGTTTCTTCGATGCGCGGATGAACGCCGATGCGCGGGCCAGCCTGGAGCTGGAGCAGGATCTGCGCCGGGCTTTGCTGTGCCGGGAATTCGAGCTGCACTACCAGCCGGTGATCGATCTGCAGAGCGCGCGTCTGCTCGCGGTGGAGGCGCTGCTGCGCTGGCGCCATCCTGAGCAGGGCCTGCTCGGGCCGGATCGCTTCATTCCACTGGCCGAGCAGTCGGGGCTGATTGTCGAGCTCGGCGCCTGGGTGCTGGACGAGGCGTGCCGGCAGGCCAGCCTGTGGCAGGCGGCAGGTCTGCCGCGCTTTGCGGTGGCGGTGAACCTGTCGGCCGTGCAGTTCCGCCGTGGCGAGCCGGAAGCGCTGGTGCGCGAGGCGCTGCGCCGCTATGCCTTGCCCCCTTCGTGCCTGGAGCTGGAGCTGACCGAGTCGACGCTGCTCGAGGACTGCCGGCATCTGGAGAGCCTCAAGGCCCTGGGTGTACGCCTGGCCATCGACGACTTCGGCACCGGCTACTCCAGCCTTTCCTACCTGCAGCGCTTTCAGGTGGACAAGCTGAAGATCGACCAGTCATTCGTGCGTGATCTGGCCGGCAATCCGCAGAATCAGGCGATAGTCGCCGCCATCGTGCAGATGGCACGCGCCCTGGGGCTGCACACGGTGGCCGAGGGTATCGAGGATGACGCCACCTGCCGCCGACTGATCGAGCTGGGCTGCGATCAGGGCCAGGGCTACTGGTTTGCCAGGCCCATGCCGGCGGCCGATCTGGAGGCATTCGTGTTGCGCCAGCGCGCGCCGGCCTAGGCCGACAAACAAAAACGGCGCCTATGGGCGCCGTTTTTCATGCTTCCGCGCAGGCTCAGGCGTGCAGGTGCTCGGCCGCGTAGAGGGTGTTCTCCAGCAGGCAGGCGCGGGTCATCGGGCCGACGCCGCCCGGTACCGGGGTAATCCAGCCGGCGCGCTCGGCGGCTGCGTCGTACTCGACGTCGCCAACCAGTCGGCCGTCGGCCTGACGGTTGATGCCCACGTCGATGACGATGGCGCCCGGCTTGATCCATTCACCCTTGACCAGGCCAGTCTTGCCCGCGGCCGCGACCACGATGTCGGCCTGTGCCACGTGGCCTGCCAGGTCCTTGGTGAAGCGGTGGGTCACGGTCACGGTGCAGCCGGCTAGCAGCAGCTCCAGTGCCATCGGCCGGCCGACGATATTGGAGGCGCCGACGATCACGGCGTGCTGACCGTGCAGGTCGACCCCAGTGCTTTCCAGCAGGGTCATGATGCCTTTCGGTGTGCAGGAGCGCAGCAGCGGCATGCGCTGGGACAGGCGGCCGACGTTGAACGGGTGGAAACCGTCGACGTCCTTGTCCGGGCTGATGCGTTCGAGCAGCTGCGAGGCGTCCAGGTGGGCGGGCAGGGGCAGTTGCACCAGGATGCCGTCGATGGCGTTGTCGCGGTTGAGCTGGTCGATCAGTCCCAGCAGCTCGCCCTGGGTAGTAGTAGCGGGCAGGTCATGGGCGACGGAAACGAAGCCGACTTCCTCGCAGTCCTTGCGCTTGTGCGAGACGTATACCTGGGACGCCGGGTCGCTGCCGACCAGGATCACGGCCAGGCCGGGAGCACGCAGGCCCTGCTGGCGGCGCTCGGCGACACGTTTGGCGATATCCTGGCGGAGGTTGGCGGCGATGGATTTACCGTCGATCAGTTTTGCGGTCATGACGCGTGCTTAACCATGAGGAAGGGTGGAAAAAAGATCGCGCATTCTCGCATGGGTGGCCGGTGGGGCAAAGGCGCAAGCGCAGCGCTTTCCTGTAACTCCTTTATCCAACAGGATTTTTTTCATTTTCGTGTTGACGCTTGCGAATCCCCTCTATAAGATTCGCCCCGCTTGTCGAGCACAGCCAGCCGCTGGGTAAGATGGCAACGACCGGTAGCGGTTGGAGCTGTAGCTTTAGAGTCTGTTCTGCAGATGATTAAGCGCCCGTAGCTCAGCTGGATAGAGCATCCGCCTTCTAAGCGGATGGTCGCAGGTTCGAGTCCTGCCGGGTGCGCCATTGGCGGATCAGGCACAAGCAATGCAATATGGTGGGCGTAGCTCAGTTGGTAGAGCACAGGATTGTGGCTCCTGGTGTCGTGGGTTCGATTCCCATCGTCCACCCCATATTCGAGAAAACGCCAGGCCCAAAGCCTGGCGTTTTCGTTTCAAGCGTTACCACGCGGACGTGGTGAAATTGGTAGACACACCAGATTTAGGTTCTGGCGCCGCAAGGTGTGAGAGTTCGAGTCTCTCCGTCCGCACCATCTTTCTTTGTAATCCCTCCTTATATATCCCGCCGTTTCTTGCTCGTTTTGTGCAGGTGACTTCTGCTATTCGAGCCACTAGAATGCTCGCCTTTGATTCTGGGGCCGGAACGCCCGGCTTATGTCTGTGCAACGAGGAATATCCATGCAAGTTTCTGTTGAAAGCACCTCCGCTCTCGAGCGCCGCATGACCATCGGCGTGCCGGCCGAGCGCATCGAGACCGAAGTGACCAAGCGCCTGCAGCAGACTGCCCGCCGCGCCAAGGTACCGGGCTTCCGTCCCGGCAAGGTGCCGATGAACGTCATTCGTCAGCGTTACGAAGACACTGCCCGTCAGGAAGCCCTGGGCGACCTGATCCAGGCCACCTTCTACGAGGCCATCGTCGAGCAGAAACTGAACCCGGCTGGCGCTCCGTCCGTCGAGCCTAAAGCCTTCGAGAAAGGCAAGGACCTCGAGTACGTCGCTACTTTCGAAGTGTTCCCGGAAATCCAGCTGGCTGGTTTCGATGGCATTGCCATCGAGCGCCTGCAGGCTGACGTGAACGACGCCGACGTCGACAACATGCTGGACATCCTGCGTAAGCAGAACACCCGCTTCGAGGCCGTAGAGCGTGCCGCCGAAAACGGCGACCAGCTGAACATCGACTTCGTCGGCAAGATCGACGGCGAAGCCTTCGCTGGCGGCACCGCCAAAGGCACCCCGCTGGTACTGGGCTCCGGCCGCATGATCCCGGGCTTCGAAGATGCTCTGGTTGGCGTCAAGGCTGGCGAAGAGCGAGTGATCAACCCGACTTTCCCGGCTGATTACCAGAACCTGGACCTGGCCGGTAAGACCGCCGAGTTCACCGTGACCGTCAACAGCGTTTCCGCGCCGCAACTGCCGGAGCTGAACGACGATTTCTTCGCCCTGTTCGGTATTAAGGAAGGCGGTCTGGAAGGCTTCCGCACCGAAGTTCGCAAGAACATGGAGCGCGAGCTGCGTCAGGCCATCAAGTCCAAGGTCAAGAACCAAGTAATGGAAGGCCTGCTGGCCGCCAACCCGGTCGAAGTGCCGAAGGCCCTGATCGGTAACGAAGTGAACCGTCTGCGCGTACAGGCCGTTCAGCAGTTCGGCGGCAACATCAAGCCTGACCAGCTGCCGGCTGAGCTGTTCGAAGAACAAGCTAAGCGCCGCGTAGTGCTGGGTCTGATCGTTGCTGAAGTGGTCAAGCAGAGCGAGCTGAAGGCTGACGAAGCCCGCGTTCGCGAGCTGATCGAGGAAATGGCTTCTGCTTATCAAGAGCCGCAGCAGGTTGTGGCCTGGTACTACAAGAACGACCAGCAACTGAACGAAGTGCGTTCGGTTGTACTGGAAGAACAAGTTGTAGATACTGTTCTGCAGAAGGCCAAAGTGACCGATAAAGCGGTCTCCTACGAAGAAGCGGTCAAGCCGGCGGAAGCCCCGCAAGCAGCCTGATCCCTCGCCTCGTTCGAGCACAACCATAAGCCAGCCTTCGTGCTGGCTTATGCGTCTTTAGAGACATGACTATTAGGGAGAGATCGCTAGACATGTCGCACAACTCTTTCATGAACACCATGCCTGACATCCAAGCCGCCGGTGGCCTCGTGCCGATGGTGATCGAGCAGTCCGCCCGTGGCGAGCGCGCCTACGACATCTACTCGCGCCTGTTGAAGGAGCGCGTGATCTTCCTGGTCGGCCAGGTTGAGGACTACATGGCCAACCTGGTCGTGGCTCAGTTGTTGTTCCTCGAAGCCGAGAACCCGGACAAGGACATCCACCTGTACATCAACTCGCCGGGCGGTTCGGTGACTGCCGGCATGTCGATCTACGACACCATGCAGTTCATCAAGCCTGACGTGTCCACCATCTGCATCGGCCAGGCCTGCAGCATGGGTGCGCTGCTGTTGGCTGGCGGCGCTGCTGGCAAGCGTTACTGCCTGCCGCATTCGCGCATGATGATTCACCAACCGCTGGGTGGCTTCCAGGGCCAGGCTTCGGATATTGAGATCCATGCCCGTGAAATCCTCACGATCCGCGAGCGCCTGAACAAGATCCTGGCTGACCATTGCAAGCAGCCGATCGACGTGATCGCCAAGGACACCGATCGCGACAACTTCATGAGCGGCGACGAGGCGGTCAAATATGGCCTCATCGATCAGGTTCTGAGTAAGCGTCAGCTGGCAGTCTGATCCGCGCTGCTGCGTAACGGCCGGGGCAATCCGGCCGTCCCGCAGGGTTGAAAATGCCCGCAATTGCCTTCATCTTGTGTTTCATGCCTACCGTATTGGATCGATCTAATGACTGACACCCGCAACGGCGAGGATAACGGCAAGCTTCTTTATTGCTCCTTCTGCGGCAAAAGCCAGCACGAAGTGCGCAAGCTGATCGCCGGTCCCTCGGTCTTTATCTGCGACGAGTGCGTCGACCTGTGCAATGACATCATCCGCGAGGAGGTGCAGGAAGCCCAGGCCGAGAGCAGCGCGCACAAGTTGCCTGCGCCCAAAGAAATCAGCGGCATTCTGGATCAGTATGTGATCGGTCAAGAGCGTGCCAAGAAGGTGCTCTCCGTCGCCGTATACAACCACTACAAGCGTCTGAATCAGCGCGACAAGAAAGATGATGTCGAACTGGGTAAGAGCAACATCCTGCTGATCGGTCCTACCGGTTCGGGCAAGACTCTGCTGGCCGAGACCCTGGCTCGCCTGCTGAATGTACCGTTCACTATCGCCGATGCCACCACCCTGACCGAAGCCGGTTACGTGGGTGAGGACGTCGAGAACATCATTCAGAAGCTGCTGCAGAAGTGCGACTACGACGTAGAGAAGGCCCAGATGGGCATCGTCTACATCGACGAGATCGACAAGATCTCGCGCAAGTCGGACAACCCGTCCATCACCCGCGACGTCTCGGGCGAAGGCGTGCAGCAAGCTCTGCTGAAGCTGATCGAGGGCACTGTCGCCTCGGTTCCGCCGCAGGGTGGCCGCAAGCACCCGCAGCAGGAGTTCCTGCAGGTCGATACCCGCAACATCCTGTTCATCTGCGGTGGCGCATTCGCCGGTCTGGAGAAGGTCATTCAGGCCCGTTCCACCAAGGGCGGTATCGGCTTCAACGCCGAAGTGCGCAGCCCGGACCTGGGCAAGAAGGTTGGCGAGGCGCTGCGTGAGGTCGAGCCGGATGATCTGGTGAAGTTCGGTCTTATTCCGGAATTCGTCGGTCGTCTGCCGGTCATCGCCACGCTCGACGAGTTGGACGAGGCTGCACTGATGCAGATCCTCACCGAGCCGAAGAACGCCCTGACCAAGCAATACGCCAAGCTGTTCGAGATGGAAGGCGTTGACTTGGAGTTCCGTGCCGACGCGCTGAAGGCCGTGGCTCATCGCGCTCTGGAGCGCAAGACCGGTGCTCGTGGCCTGCGTTCTATCCTCGAAGGCGTGCTGCTCGACACCATGTACGAGATCCCCTCGCAGAGCGATGTCAGCAAGGTGGTGATCGACGAAAGCGTGATCGAGGGCTCTTCCAAGCCGCTGCTGATCTACGAAAACAGCGAGCCGCCAGCCAAGGCTGCACCAGACGCCTGACGTCTAACGCTGAAACAAAGGGCCCTGCGGGGCCCTTTGCTTTTCCGCCTTTCTCGCTTGTTTTTTCCTAGGGGTGGCCCCATCTTAGGGTCAAGGGTACCCCCGTCCGATTACGGCCTAATGGCCGCCGTAGAGCTGAAATCATGAAGACAACCATCGAATTGCCTCTCTTGCCGCTGCGTGATGTCGTGGTCTATCCACACATGGTCATCCCGCTGTTCGTCGGTCGCGAGAAGTCCATCGAGGCCCTGGAGGCCGCAATGGGCGGCGACAAGCAGATTCTCCTGCTGGCGCAGCGCAACCCGGCAGACGATGATCCGGGCGAAGACGCGTTGTACCGCATGGGCACCGTGGCCACCGTACTGCAGCTACTCAAGCTACCCGATGGCACCGTGAAGGTGCTGGTGGAAGGCGAGCAGCGCGGCGCGGTGCAGAAGTTCATCGAGGTTGACGGCCATTGCCGTGCCGAGGTGCAGCTGCTCGACGAGAGTGAAGTTGCCGAGCGCGAGTCCGAGGTCTTTACTCGCAGCCTGCTCAGTCAGTTCGAGCAGTATGTGCAGCTGGGCAAGAAGGTGCCGGCCGAGGTGTTGTCCTCGCTAAACAGCATTGATGAGCCGGCACGCCTGGTCGACACCATGGCCGCGCATATGGTGTTGAAGATCGAGCAGAAGCAGGAAATCCTCGAGATCACCAGCCTGGCCGAACGTGTCGAGCACGTACTGGCGCTGCTGGATGCGGAAATCGACCTGCTGCAGGTCGAGAAGCGCATTCGTGGCCGGGTCAAGAAGCAGATGGAGAAAAGCCAGCGCGAGTACTACCTGAATGAGCAGATGAAGGCTATTCAGAAGGAACTGGGCGACATCGACGAAGGCCACAACGAGATCGACGAGCTGAAGAAGCGCATCGAGAACGCCGGCCTGACCAAGGAGGCTCACGCCAAGGCCAATGCCGAGCTGAACAAGCTCAAGCAGATGTCGCCGATGTCTGCCGAGGCCACCGTGGTGCGCTCCTACATCGATTGGCTGACCAATGTGCCGTGGAAGGCCGAGAGCAAGGTGCGCCTGGATCTGGCCAAGGCCGAGGACATCCTCGAGGCCGATCACTTCGGCCTGGAAGAGGTCAAGGAGCGCATTCTCGAGTACCTCGCCGTGCAGAAGCGGGTGAAGAAACTCAAGGGACCGGTACTTTGCCTGGTCGGTCCGCCCGGCGTGGGCAAGACCTCCCTGGCCGAGTCCATCGCTCGTGCCACCAACCGCAAATTCGTGCGCATGGCCCTGGGCGGCGTGCGTGACGAGGCTGAGATCCGTGGTCACCGTCGTACCTATATCGGTTCCATGCCGGGTCGCCTGATCCAGAAGCTGACCAAAGTCGGCGTGCGCAACCCGCTGTTCCTGCTCGACGAGATCGACAAGATGGGCAGCGACATGCGTGGCGACCCTGCCTCGGCGCTACTCGAGGTGCTGGACCCGGAACAGAACCACAACTTCAACGACCACTACCTGGAGGTCGATTACGACCTCTCGGACGTGATGTTCATCTGCACCGCCAACTCGATGAATATTCCCGGCCCGCTGCTGGACCGTATGGAAGTCATCCGTCTACCGGGCTACACCGAGGACGAGAAGGTCAACATCGCCATCAAGTACCTCACGCCCAAGCAGGTGCAGGCCAACGGTCTGAAGAAGGGCGAGCTGGAATTCGAAGAAGCGGCGATCCGCGACATAATTCGTTACTACACCCGTGAGGCCGGCGTGCGTAGCCTGGAGCGGCAGATTTCCAAGGTCTGCCGCAAGGCGGTGAAGGAGCATGCCAAGGAGAAGCGCATCAAGGTGCAGGTCACTTCGGATTCGCTTGAGCACTACCTGGGCGTGCGCCGCTATCGTCATGGTCTGGCCGAGCAGCAGGATCAGATCGGTCAGGTTACCGGCCTGGCGTGGACGCAGGTCGGTGGCGAGTTGCTGACCATCGAGACCGCCGTGGTGCCGGGCAAGGGGCAGCTGATCAAGACCGGTTCGCTCGGTGATGTGATGGCCGAGTCCATGACCGCCGCGCTGACCGTGGTGCGTAGCCGCTCGAAGAGCCTGGGTATCCCGCAGGACTTCCACGAGAAGCGCGACGTGCACATCCATATGCCCGAAGGTGCTACGCCGAAGGACGGTCCGAGCGCCGGTATCGGCTTGTGCACCGCTCTGGTCTCGGCGCTGACGCAGATCCCGGTGCGTGCCGATGTAGCCATGACCGGCGAGATCACCCTGCGTGGTCAGGTGCTGGCCATCGGTGGCCTGAAAGAAAAACTCCTGGCCGCTCACCGCGGTGGAATCAAGACCGTGATCATCCCGGAAGAGAATGTCCGTGATCTCAAGGAAATTCCGGAAAATATTAAGCAGGACCTGACCATTAAGCCGGTTAAATGGATTGACGAGGTCCTGCAAATTGCGCTGCAATACGCCCCGGAGCCCTTGCCCGATGCGGCTCCCGAGATGGTTGCAAAGGATGACTCGCGCGAGTCTGATTCCAAGGAGCGAATCAGCACGCATTAGCCGGAGGGCTTCCTTGACACTATTTTCGAGCCCTTGTTATAAAGCGGCTCCTATGTGTCGGCAGGCCCTTTCAGCACCCGCTTTGCTTACACCAAACAACTAAGAAACAACTCAACAGAAATAAGGGGACTTAAGAGTGAACAAGTCGGAACTGATTGATGCCATCGCCGCATCCGCTGATATCCCGAAAGCTGTTGCTGGCCGCGCGCTGGACGCAGTGATTGAATCCGTCACTGGCGCTCTGAAGGCTGGTGATTCCGTGGTGCTGGTTGGCTTCGGTACTTTCGCTGTTAAAGAGCGTGCTGCTCGTACCGGCCGCAACCCGCAGACTGGCAAGCCGATCAAGATCGCTGCTGCCAAGATCCCAGGCTTCAAAGCTGGCAAGGCTCTGAAAGACGCCGTCAACTAAGCGTCTCTCGGGCTTGGCCCTCGCCGGGCTGGGGTGACCCGATCCGGCACGGAGCAGCGAAAGCGCTCCAACAGTTATGAGAAGGCGCATCCTCGGATGCGCCTTTCTTTTATCCGGATTTCATACCCACGCTGCATGGCTGCTTCAGTGCTGGCGTTTCGGGGGAAGCATGCTGCAGAACATCAGGGACAACTCCCAAGGCTGGATCGCCAAGGCAATCATTGGCGTGATCGTCGTGCTGATGGCCCTTACCGGTTTCGATGCCATTATCCAGTCCACCAGCAATAGCCGTAACGCCGCCGAGGTCAATGGCGAAGACATCAGCCTGGACAGCCTCAACGCTGCGGTTGATATGCAGCGCCGTCAGCTGATCCAGCAGTTCGGCAAGGACTTCGATGCCTCCCTGCTGGACGACAAGCTGCTGCGCAATGCCGCTCTCGACAGCCTGGTCGAGCGCACCCTGCTGCTGCAAGGCGCCAAAGAGTCGGGCATGGACTTCTCCGATGCCTCGCTGGATCAACTGATCCTGCAGACTCCGGCCTTCCAGATCGATGGCAAGTTCAACTCCGCACGCTTCGACCAGATCCTGCAGCAGCAGGGCATGACCCGCATGCAGTTCCGCGAGCGTCTGCGCCAGGACGTGCTGGTCAGCCAGCTGCAGGCCACCCTGGCCGGTAGCAACTTCGTCACCGACGCCGAGCTGCAGACCTTCGTTCAGCTGGATCGGCAGACCCGCGACTTCGCCAGCCACACCGTGGCGGCGGACGCCAAGGCGGTCGAGCTGAAGGATGACGAGATCAAGGCTTACTACGATGGTCACCAGGACCAGTTCATGAGCCCTGAGCAGGTCGTGATCGAGTATGTCGAACTGACCAAGGACAGTTTCTTCGCCCAGGCCAAGGCCAGCGATGACGAGCTGCAGGCGCTGTACCAGAAGGAAGTCGCCAATCTGTCCGAGCAGCGCCGTGGCGCGCACATCCTGCTGGAGGTGAACGACAAGCTCAGCGACGCGCAGGCCAAGGCCAAGCTCGAGGAAGTGGCTGCCCGCCTGAAGCAGGGTGAGGACTTCGCCAAGCTGGCCAAGGAAGTTTCTCAGGACCCGGGTTCCGCCAGCAGTGGTGGTGATCTGGGCTTCGCCGGCCCGGGCGTATACGACCCCGAGTTCGAAGCCGCGCTGTATGCGCTGAAGAAGGACGAGGTTTCCGCACCGGTGCGCACCGCCTTCGGCTGGCACCTGATCAAGCTGCTGGATGTGCAGGCGGCAGAAGTGCCGAGCTTTGCCAGCCTGAAAGACAAGCTGGAGCGCGACGTCAAGGCGCAACAGGTAGAACAGCGCTTCGTCGAGGCTGCCAAGCAGCTGGAAGAAGCCAGCTTCGAGGCTTCCGACCTGTCCCAGCCGGCTCAGGAGTTGGGCCTGAAGGTGCAGACCAGTGGTGCCTTCGGTCGTGAAGGCGGTGAGGGCGTTGCCGCCAATCGTCAGGTGGTGCAGGCCGCCTTCAGCTCCGAAGTCCTGGAAGATGGCGCCAACAGCGGTGCCATCGAACTGGACCCGGACACCACCCTGGTGCTGCGCGTTAAAGAGCACAAGAAGCCGGCACTGCTGCCTCTGGAAGAAGTGACCGCCAGCATCCGCAATACCCTGGCGCAGAAGAAGGCCGGCGAAGTCGCCAAGGCTGACGGCGAGGCGCTGATCGCCTCCCTGCGCAAGGGTGAGGGCGAGACCAAGGACTGGAAAGTGGTACAGGCCGCTGGTCGCAGTCAGGACGGTATCGAGCCGGTGGTGCTGCAGGCGCTGTTCCGTATGAGCAAGCCGGGTGAAGATGGTAAGCCGACCTTCGCCGGCGTCACGCTGAACAACGGAGACTACGTGGTGCTGCGTCTGGATGGCGTCGGCCAGGCCAAGGCCGAGTTGAGCGAAGAAGAGAAGACCAGCTATCGCCGCTTCCTGGCCTCGCGCGCCGGTCAGCAGGACTTCGCTGCCTATCGCAAGCATCTGCAGGAAGAGGCCGATATCGAGCGCTTCTAAGCGCCGCGTCGGCTCTGAATGCTAAAGGCCGCTGAGTGATCAGCGGCCTTTTTATTTGGGCCAGATAAAGTTGAGTGCATAAAAAAGCCCGGCATCTAGCCGGGCTTTTTTGCTGGGCGGCGAGGATCAGTCCTCGATGGCGCCCATGGCGGTGGTGTTGAAGCCGCCGTCGACGTAGAGGATCTCGCCGCTGATGCCCGAAGCCAGGTCGGAGCAGAGGAAGGCGCCGGCATTGCCGACTTCTTCGATGGTCACGTTGCGGCGCAGCGGGGTCTGCTTCTCGTTGGCGGCGAGCATCTTGCGGAAGCTCTTGATGCCGGAAGCGGCCAGGGTGCGGATCGGGCCAGCGGAGATGGCGTTGACGCGGGTGCCTTCCGGGCCGAGGCTGCCGGCCAGGTAGCGTACGCCGGCCTCCAGGCTGGCCTTGGCCATACCCATCACGTTGTAGTTGGGCATGGTGCGCTCGGCACCCAGGTAGGAGAGGGTGAGGATGCTGCCGTTGCGGTTCTGCATCAGCTCGCGACCGGCCTTGGCCAGGGCCACCAGGCTGTAAGCGCTGATGTCGTGGGCGATCTTGAAGCCTTCGCGGGTGGTGACGGCGGTGAAGTCGCCATCCAGCTGGTCGCCAGGGGCGAAGCCGACGGAGTGAACGATGCAGTCCAGGCCGTCCCACTTCTTGCTCAGCTCCTCGAAGACCTTGGCGATCTCCTCGTCATTGGCCACGTCGCAAGGGAAGCACAGCTCGGGGTTGGAGCCCCAGCCAGCGGCGAATTCTTCGACGCGGCCCTTGAGCTTGTCGTTCTGGTAGGTGAAGGCGAGCTCGGCGCCCTCGCGGTGCATGGCGGCGGCGATGCCCGAGGCGATCGACAGTTTGCTGGCCACGCCAACGATCAGTACGCGCTTACCGGCGAGAAAACCCATGTGCGTCATTCCTCTTTCAGTTAATCGGCGGTCGCCGGAGCCATGAATGCGGCTTCCAGCAACTGCTGGGTATAAGGGTGCTGAGGCGTGGCGAATACCTGCTCGGCCGGCCCCTGTTCAACCACCTTGCCCTGTTTTACCACCATCAGCTGGTGGCTCAGGGCCCTGACCACCGCCAGGTCATGGCTGATGAACAGGTACGTCAGGTTGTACTTGGCCTGCAACGAGCGCAGGAGTTCCACCACCTGGCGCTGTACCGTGCGGTCGAGCGCCGAAGTGGGCTCGTCCAGCAGTATCAGCGCCGGTTTCAGCACCAGTGCCCGGGCAATGGCAATCCGCTGCCGTTGCCCGCCGGAAAACTCATGGGGATAGCGGTGCCGGGTTTCCGGATCCAGGCCTACCTCCTTGAGTGCGTCGATGACGGCTTGCTCCTGCTCCTCTTCGCTGCCGATCCCGTGGATACGCAGGCCCTCGCCGACGATCTGGCTCACGCACATGCGTGGGCTGAGACTGCCGAAGGGGTCTTGGAAGACCACCTGCATCTGCCGCCGCAGCGGCCTTACGGCCTGTTGCGACAGCCCATCCAGCGCCTGGCCCTGGAAGCGGATGGCGCCCTGGCTGCTCAGCAGCCGCAGAATCGCCATGCCGAGGGTGGACTTGCCGGAGCCGCTTTCACCCACGATGCCCAGGGTCTGGCCCTGGGGCAGGCTGAAACCGATTCCGTCCACCGCCTTCACGTGATCGACCGTGCGCCGCAACACTCCCTTCTTGATCGGGAACCACACGCGCAGGTCGTCCACTTCCAGTAGCGGCGCGCCGGCGGGGTTGTCCGCAGGCATGCCGCTGGGCTCGGCGCCAAGCAGTTCCCGGGTATACGGATGCTGCGGAGCGCGGAACAATTCATCACACGACGCCTGTTCGACGATGCAACCGCGCTGCATGACACATACGCGATGGGCGATTCGTCGCACCAGGTTGAGATCGTGGGTGATCAGCAGCAGGGCCATGCCCAGGCGGGCCTGTAATTCCTTGAGCAGATCGAGGATTTTCAACTGCACGGTGACGTCCAGCGCGGTGGTCGGCTCGTCGGCGATCAGCAGTTCCGGCTCGTTGGCCAGGGCCATGGCGATCATCACGCGCTGACGCTGGCCGCCGGACAGCTCGTGCGGATAGGCCTTGAGGCGCTTGGCCGGCTCGGGAATGCCGACCAGCTCCAGCAGTTCGATGATCCGTGCCTGGGCGGCGTTGCCGGTCAGGCCCTTGTGCCAGGCCAGTACCTCGCCGATCTGCTTGCCGATGCTGTGCAGCGGGTTGAGCGAGGTCATCGGCTCCTGGAACACCATGGCGATGCGGTTGCCACGAATGCCGCGCAGCTTGTCCGGGGCTAGCTTGAGCAGGTCCTGGCCGCCGTACTGGATGCTGCCGGCCGGGTGGCGGGCCAGCGGGTAGGGCAGCAGGCGCAGGATGGAGTGGGCGGTGACCGACTTACCCGAGCCGCTCTCGCCGACCAGGGCCAGGGTCTCGCCCTTGCGGATATCGAAGCTGACGCCTTCGATCACGCGCTGGGCCTTGTTGCCGACGACGAACTCGACGGCCAGGTCGCGCACTTCGATGAGGTTGTTCTGCTCGGTCATCTCATTTCCTCGGGTCGAAGGCATCACGGGCGGCTTCGCCGATGAACACCAGCAGGCTGAGCATCAGAGCCAGCACGGCGAAGGCGCTGATACCCAGCCAGGGCGCCTGCAGGTTGGCCTTGCCCTGGGCCACCAGCTCACCCAGCGAGGGCTCGCCGGCGGGCAGGCCGAAGCCGAGGAAGTCCAGCGAGGTCAGGGTGCCGATTGCCCCGGTGAGGATGAAGGGCATGAAGGTCATGGTCGAGACCATGGCGTTGGGCAGGATGTGGTGGAACATGATGCCGCCGTTGCCCATGCCCAGCGCGCGGGCCGCACGCACGTACTCCAGGTTGCGGCCGCGGAGGAACTCGGCGCGCACCACGTCGACCAGGCTCATCCAGGAGAACAGCAGCATGATGCCCAGCAGCCACCAGAAGTTGGGCTGCACGAAGCTGGCCAGGATGATCAGCAGATAGAGCACCGGCAGTCCCGACCAGACCTCGAGGAAGCGCTGGCCAGCCAGGTCGACCCAGCCGCCATAGTAGCCCTGCAGGGCGCCTGCGAACACGCCGATGATCGAGCTGGCGATGGTCAGCGCCAGAGCGAACAACACCGATACGCGGAAGCCGTAGATCACCCGCGCCAGCACATCGCGGCCCTGGTCGTCGGTGCCCAGCCAGTTCTGCGCCGAGGGCGGAGCGGGGGCGGGTACCTGCAGTTCGTAGTTGATGCTGGCGTAGTCGAAGGGAATGGGCGGCCAGACCATCCAGCCATCCTTCTCTGCGATCAGCTCCTGGATGTAAGGGCTCTTGTAGTTGGCCTGCAGCGGGAATTCGCCACCGAAGGTGGTCTCCGGGTAGCGCTTGAGCACCGGGAAGTACCATTCGCCGTCGTAGTGCACGGCCAGCGGCTTGTCGTTGGCGATCAGTTCGGCACCCAGGCTGAGGACGAACAGGATGAGGAACAGCCACAGCGACCACCAGCCACGGCGGTGGGCCTTGAACAGGGCGAAGCGGCGCTGGTTGAGCGGGGAGAGCGTCATTCTCAGTTCTCCCGGCTGTCGAAGTCGATGCGCGGATCGATCAGGGTGTACATCAGGTCGCTCACCAGCTTGGCCAGCAGGCCGAACAGAGAAAAGATGAACAGGGTGCCGAACACCACCGGGTAGTCGCGGTTGACGATCGACTCGAAGCCCAGCAGGCCGAGGCCGTCGAGGGAGAAGATCACCTCGATCAGCATCGAGCCGGCGAAGAAGATGCCCAGCACGGCAGATGGGAAGCCGGCGACCACGATGAGCATGGCGTTGCGGAACACATGGCCGTAGAGCACGCGGTTGTCGGTCAGGCCCTTGGCGCGGGCGGTGACCACGTATTGCTTGCCGATCTCGTCGAGGAAGCTGTTCTTGGTTAGCAGGGTGAGGGTGGCGAAGTTGCCGATCACCAGCGCCGTCACCGGCAGGGCCAGGTGCCAGAAGTAGTCGAGAATCTTGCCGCCCAGGCTGAGCTCGTCGAAGTTGCCTGAGGTCAGCCCGCGCAAGGGGAACCAGTCCCAGTAGCTGCCGCCGGCGAACAGCACGATCAGCAGAATGGCGAAGAGGAATGCAGGGATGGCGTAGCCGACGATGATCGCCGAGCTAGTCCAGACGTCGAAGGCGCTGCCGTGGCGTGTGGCCTTGGCGATGCCCAAGGGGATCGAGATCAGGTAGGTGATCAGGGTGCTCCATAACCCGAGCGATATGGAGACCGGCATCTTCTCCAGAATCAGGTCGACCACGCTGGCGTCACGGAAGAAGCTCTCACCGAAGTCCAGTTGCGCGTAGCTGCTGAGCATCAGCCAGAAACGCTCCGGGGCGGACTTGTCGAAGCCGTACATCTTCTCGATTTCTTCGACCAGTTTGGGGTCCAGACCCTGTGATCCGCGGTAGTTGGAGCCGGCTGTAGCCACCTCACCACCACCGCCGGAGATCCGCCCGGTGGCGCCGCCGGCAGCGGCATCGAAGCCTTCCAGCTTGGCGATCATCTGCTCCACCGGGCCGCCCGGTGCGGCCTGGACGATGATGAAGTTGATCAGCAGGATGCCCAGCAGGGTAGGGATGATCAGCAGCAGGCGGCGGACGATATAGGCCAGCATTACTGGGCTTCCTGCTTGGGTTCGGTTGCGGTGGCGGGCTTGGCCTTCGGCGGATTCAGCGGGGTTTCCTCCCACCAGGTCATCAGGCCGTAGTCATACAGCGGCGTGACTTCGGGGCGGCCGAAGCGCTTCCAGTAGGCCACACGCCAGGTGTCCACGTAATAGTTCGGCACCACGTAGTGGCCCCAGAGCAGGGCGCGGTCCAGGGCGCGGGCGTGGGTGATCAGCGATTTGCGCGAGTCGGAGCGGATCAGCCCGTCCACCAGTTGGTCGATGGCCGGATCGCGCAGGCCCATCAGGTTGCGGCTGCCCGGGTTGTCGGCGCTGGCGGAGTGCCAGAATTCGCGCTGCTCGTTACCCGGCGAGGTGGACTGCGGCCAGATCGCCGAGGTCATGTCGAAGTCGCGCGAACGCAGGCGGTTGATGTACTGCGAGGTGTCGACGCGGCGGATCTGCAGGTCGATGCCCAGCTCGGCCAGGTTGCGTTTGAACGGCAGGATCACCCGCTCCAGGTTGGGCTGGAAGTTGAGGAACTCGAAGGCTAGCTGCTTGCCGTCCGGGCCGATCATCTTGTCGTCCTGGATGCGGTAGCCGGCCTCGGTCAGCAGCTGGAAGGCCTTGCGGCTCTGTTCGCGGATGATGCCGCTGCCGTCGCTGACTGGCGGCTTGAACTCCTGGGTGAAGACTTCCGGCGGTAGCTTGTCGCGCAGCGGCTCGAGCAGCTTCAACTCGGCCTCGGAGGGCAGGCCGGTGGCAGCCATCTCGGAGTTTTCGAAGTAGCTGTGGGTGCGCTTGTAGGCGCCATAGAACAGCTGCTTGCTGGCCCACTCGAAGTCGAACAGTTCGGAGATGGCCTCGCGTACGCGGCGATCCTGGAACATCGGGCGGCGCAGGTTGAACACATAGCCCTGCATGCCGGCCGGATTGTGGTTGGGAATGGCCTGCATGGCGAACTTGCCGGCTCGCAGAGCCGGGCTGTCGTAGCCGGTATTCCAGTCCTTGGCCGAGTACTCGAGATTGACGTCGAACTGGCCGGCCTTGAAGGCCTCCAGGGCGACCTGGGTATCGCGGTAGTAGTCGACGCGGATGCGGTCGAAGTTGTACATGCCGCGGGCGACCGGCAGGTCCTTGCCCCACCAGTCCTTGACCCGCTCGAACTCTACGCTGCTGCCCGGCGATACCTTGCCGATCTTGTAGGGGCCGCTGCCCAGCGGAGGCTCCAGGCCGCCCCTGCCGAAGTCGCGAGTAGCCCACCAGTGCTTGGGCAGCACCTGGATCTGCCCGAGGATCAGCGGCAGCTCACGGTTGTCCTTGTGCTTGAAGTCGAAGCGCACCCGCAGCTTGTCCTCGGCCACTACCTGCGCCACGTCGGCGTAGTAGTGCTGGTACATGGGATCGCCTTTTTCCAGCAGGATGTTGAAGGTGAAGATCACGTCGTCCGCGGTGACCGGGGTGCCGTCGTGGAAGCGCGCCTTGGGGTTGAGGATGAAACGTACGTAACTGTTGTCGGGTGCCTTGTCGATCTTCTCGGCGAGCAGGCCGTATTCGGTGAACGGCTCGTCGGGCGCGTGGTAGGTCAGGCTGTCGTAGATCAGGCCGACACCCACCGGGTTGCCCTTGGGGATGAAGGGGTTAAGGCTGTCGAAGCCGCCGATGTCGCGCTGGCGCAGCAGGCCGCCCTTGGGTGCATCCGGATTGACGTAGTCGAAGTGCTGGAAGTTGGCCGGGTACTTGGGCGCCTCGCCGTACAGGGTGACGGCATGCTTGGGTTCGGCCTGGGCCAGGCCGCTCAGCATCAACAGGGCGGCGCCGAGGGTACGCAGGGAAGGGCTCATCGAACGGTCTCCGTGGGCTTCAGCCACCAGGCCCGCAGCCCCAGGGTATAGGGCGGGGTGGTGACGAAGGCGAACCGATTGCGGTACGCCAGACGATGGTGATTGATGTACCAGTTGGGGATGCTGTAGTGCTGCCAGAGCAGCACCCGGTCCAGGGCCTTGCCGGCCGAGACCTGCTCCTCGCGGGTCTGTGCGGCCAGCAGCTTGTCGAGCAATTCGTCGACCACCGGGTGGCGCACGCCTGAGTAGTTCTTGCTGCCCTTCACGCCGGCCTGGCTGGAGTGGAAATACAACCACTGTTCCAGTCCGGGGCTGAGGCTCTGCGGCAGGGTCATGAGGATCATGTCGTAGTCGAACTGGTCGAGGCGTTGCTTGTACTGGGCGCGGTCCACCGTGCGCAGGTTGGCGCGGATACCGATGCTGGCGAGATTCTCGGTGTAGGGCTGGAGAATGCGTTCCAGGTTGGGATTGACCAGCAGAATCTCGAAACGCAGTGCTTCGCCCTTGGCGTTGACCAGGCTCTGCCCGGAAGGTTTCCAGCCGGCCTCGGCGAGCAGGCCGAGCGCCTTGCGCAATGTCTCGCGCGGGATGCCGCGACCGTCGGTGGCGGGCAGGGTGAAGGGCTCGGTGAACAGCTTGGCCGGCAGTTGCTTGCGATAGGGCGACAGCAGCAGCCATTCATTGCCTTCCGGGATGCCGGCGGCGCTGAACTCGCTGTTGGGGTAGTAGCTGTTGCTGCGCTTGTAGGCGCTGTTGAACAGGGCGCGGTTGGTCCACTCGAAGTCGAACATCAGGCCCAGGGCCTCGCGTACCTTGCGCTGGGCGAAGGTGTCGCGGCGGGTGTTCATGAACAGCGCCTGGGTCTGGGTCGGAATCTGGTGCGGGATCTCTGCGCGAATCACATCGCCACGGGCGATGGCCGGGAAGCGATAGGCGTTGGCCCAGTTCTTCGCCTGATGCTCGATGTAGAAGTCGAATTCGCCAGCCTTGAACGCCTCGAAGGCGACACTGCTGTCGCGGTAGAACTCCACCTCGACGCGGTCGAAGTTGTACTTGCCGCGGTTGACCGCCAGCTTCTCGCCCCACCAGTCCTTGACCCGCTCGAACACCAGGCGCCGGCCCGGCTCGACCTGGGTGATGCGGTAGGGGCCGCTGCCCAGCGGCACGTCGAAGCTGGTGGCGCGGAAGTCGCGATTCTTCCAGTAGTGCTGGGCCAGCACCGGCAGCTCGCCGAGGCGCAGGATCAGCAGGGGGTTGCCGGCACGCTTGAACACGAAACGGATGCGGTGGCGATTGAGGATGTCGACCCTTTTGACCTCCTGCAGGTTGGTGCGGTACTGCGGATGGCCATCCTTGATCAGGGTGCGGTAGGAGAAGGCCACGTCATAGGCGGTGATCGGCTTGCCATCGTGGAAGCGGGCTTCTTCGCGCAGGTTGAACACCACCCAGCTGCGGTCCTCGCTGTACTCAACGCTCTTGGCGATCAGGCCGTAGCTGGAGGCGGGCTCGTCGCCAGAGGGGTCGTAGGCGCCGGTGCCGACCATCAGTGGCTCGTTGAACTCGCTGACCCCGTATTGCAGGAAATTGGGCGCGGCGGCGGGGCTGCTGCCCTTGAAACTGTAGGGGTTGAGCGTGTCGAAGGTGCCGTAGGCCATCACCCGCAGGGTGCCGCCCTTGGGCGCGTCGGGGTTGACCCAGTCGAAGTGGGTGAAGCTGGCTGGATACTTGAGCGCGCCGAACTGGGCATAACCATGGCTTTCGCTGAGGGTCGCGAAGGCGGGGAAACTCATGGCCAGGCCGAGGATCAGTGAGATCAGGGAGCGCATCGGGTGCGGGGTCCGGTCCATGGGGCTTCTGAGGGCATTTGTGAAGGCAGGAATGAGTGCGCGGGCGCCTGTTTCGTCGCCGTTAGTGGCTTTTGGCCACCCATTCGCGCTGCGCAGGTCTGCCTGCAGGCCGGCCGCTGTTTGATCCGTACAGTAACAGCTTGTATAGGCAGGAAAAAGAGTGCCTTTTGGGCAGCGAGTGCCATCAATTTGATTACACTGAAACAAATTGCAATGAGGTCGCCGCCTTGGCTGAACGCAGTATCGGGTTACAGGCATGGATAGAGCGCTTGAATCAGGCCGAATTGCCTGCCCTCGCCACCGTGGTGCAGGACCTGCATCGCCTGTCGCAGGCGGACAAGGCCTCGGTACAGCAACTGGCCGACCTGCTGCTGCGCGATGCGTCGTTGACCTCCAAGGTGCTGCGGGTCGGTAACAGCGTCTACTACAACCCCTCCCAGGAAAGCATCCGCACCATCTCGCGGGCGATCGTGCTGATCGGTTTCGACAATGTGCGCCTGATCGGCATGTCGGTCAGTCTGATCGACAGCCTGCTGACCAAGGTGCCGCGCGAGCAGCTGCAGATGCTCCTGGCGCGCTCCTTCCACGCCGCCGTGCAGGCGCGCAACATCGCCGGCTACGTGCTGACCAAGAATCAGGAAGAGGTGTTCATCGCCGCCTTGCTGCACACGGTGGGCGAGCTGGCCTTCTGGGCCTGTGGCGGCGAGCAGGCCGACGAACTGGCCGACGCCCTGGAACAGTCGGGCGTGGACGTCGATGAGGCGGTGCGCCAGGTACTCGGCACCAGCTTCCGCCAGCTCACGCAGGGCCTGGTGAAGAGCTGGAACCTCGGCGAGCTGGCCAGCTTCGCCCATGGCAGCGGCAACCAGCACGATCCGGCGGTACGTGCCGTCAGCCTGGGCGTGAAGATCAGCGAGGCAGCGCTGGACGGTTGGGACTCGCCGGAGATGGAGAAGTTGGTGCAGCAGCTGGCCGACTTCACCGGCATCAGCGCCGAAGAAGCGCTCAAGCAGGTGCTGGAGAGCGCGGAAGAGGCCGTCGAGGTGGCCGCCACCTTTGGTGCCGGTCAGCTGTGCAAGCTGATCCCCAACACCGACCCCGAGCAGATCAAGCTGCAGCAGCAGGAGCGCAAGGCGCGCCTGCTACAACCGAACCTGCTGGTACTGCAACAGGCGCTGCAGGACCTGGGCATGATGGTCAACCAGAAGGGCGACGTGAGTCTGGTGCTGGAAACCCTGCTCAAGGGCCTGCATCAGGGTGCAGGGCTGGAACGGGTGATGCTCGCTGTGCTGGCCGACGGACAGACCAGTTTCCGCGCCAAGCGTGCAGTGGGCGAGGGTACCGAGAAGTGGCTGACGGACTTCCAGTTGCCGGCTAAGCAGGCCGAGCAGCCGCACATCTTCAGTTATGCGCTGCGCAACCGCGAGGCGCTGTGGATGGGAGTGCCGGCCAGCTACAACCTGGCCGAACTGGTGACCCTGCCGATGCGCCAGCTGCTCGGCCAGGGCATGTTCTTCATCGCTCCCCTGCTGGCCGGCACGCGCGAGATCGGCGTGCTCTATGCCGACAGCAGGCTGTCCGGAAGGGCGCTCAAGCACGAGCAGTTCGTCGCCTTCCAGCGCTTTACCCAACTGACCGGGCGTTGTCTGGAGGCGCTCGGCAAGCGCTAACGAAAAGGCCGCCCGGAGGCGGCCTTTTCATTTCTGGCATCAGTCGAGATACAGCGTCAGGGTCTGTCCCGGCTTCAGCGCACGGCTATCGCTGCGTGGGTTCCAGCTCTGCAGATTCTTGACATCGACCTTGAAGCGCTGGGCAATCAGGTACATCGAGTCGCCACTCTTGACCCGGTAGTAGGTGATGCTCTGCCGGTCATCGCGCGGCTTGCTCGCTGCCATCGAGTTGCCGGTGCCGCCGCTGCCGCCACGCAGTTCCAGGACCTGGCCGAGGCTCAGCTTGCTGCGCGCGTTGAGACCGTTCCAGCGCTGCAGGTCCTGCAGCGATACGCCGTGGGCATTGGCGATCTGCCAGAGGTTGTCGCCGCTCTTCACCTTGTAACGCTGCGGGTGGCTCGCCGGCGCCTTGGCCACCTGCTGCGCAGGCGTGTCGATCGGCTTGCGCCCGCCCTGGGCGGGAATGCTCAGTACCTGGCCGACGCGCAGGTTGTTGCTGCGCAGCTTGTTGGCGTCCTTCAGGGCGTTGACCGACACATCGTGGCGGCTGGCAATGCTGTGCAGGCTGTCGCCCGAGCGCACCCGGTAGTCCTGCCACTGGGCCAGGGCCTGCGGCTTCATCATCGCCAGGCTGGCATTGAACTGCTCGGCCTTGGCGATGGGCACCAGCAGGTGCTGCGGGCCGTCCATGGTGATGCCTTTCTTGAACGCCGGGTTGAGGCTTTCCAGCTCGTCCTCTTCCATGTCGACCATGGCCGCCAGGCGCGCCAGGTCCAGGCCCGGCTTGCTGGCCACCTGCTCGAAGTAGGGCTCGTTGGCGATCGGGTTGAGGCGCACGCCGTAGGCTTCCGGCGACTGCACGATCTGCGACAGGGCCAGCAGCTTGGGCACGTAGTTCTGGGTTTCCTGCGGCAGCGGCAGGTTCCAGTAGTCGGTGGGTAGGCCGAGCTTCTGGTTGCGCTCAATGGCGCGGCTGACCGTGCCTTCACCGGCGTTGTAGGCGGCCATCGCCAGCAGCCAGTCGCCGTTGAACATGTCGTGCAGGCGAGTCAGGTAGCTCAGCGCGGCGTTGGTCGAGGCGGTGATGTCGCGGCGGCCGTCGTACCAGTTGGTCTGGCGCAGGTTGAAGTGGCGCCCCGTGGAGGGGATGAACTGCCACAGGCCGACCGCATGGCTGCGCGAGTAGGCGTAGGGGTTGTAGGCGCTCTCGATCACCGGCAGCAGGGCCAGTTCCATCGGCATGTTGCGCTCTTCCAGACGCTCGACCACGTAGTGGATGTACAGGCTGCCGCGGTCGCTGGCGCTTTCCAGGAACGAGGGGTTGCTGACGAACCACAGGCGCTGGTTCTCGATGCGCGGGTTGACGCCGATCTCGTCCTGCAGCTTGAAGCCGTCGCGCATGCGTTCCCAGATGTCCTTGGGCACTTCCGGCTCGGCGGCTTGGCTGAGCCACTGCGGCTCCTGGGGCAGGTTGGCGGTGGGATCGCTATCGACACTGTCACCCGAGTGCATGCTCTGGCAGCCGCTCAGGCCAATGCACAACACCACCGCCAGAGCCCTTGCTCTCCGTGCCAACGCGTCTGAATCAAGGGTTCCGAAAGGTAATAAGAACATTGGTTTCTAGTATCTGCCGGCGCAAAAATTCCGGGGATTCTAGAAATGGCCCCTGGGGTGGTCAAGTTTTCACCAGTCCGCCGGTCCGTTGTCAGGCCACCTTGAACTGGTCTTTCCAGCTACGCAGGTAGGTGAAGACCTCGTCCTTGGTGCGTTGCCGGGCACCGTCCCGCTCGTCGATTTTTTCTTTAATGGATGTTTCGTCGCAGCGCAGGAAGGGGTTGGTCGCCTTCTCCAGCGCGATGTTCGACGGCAGGCTGATACGGCCGCTGGCACGCCAGGCGCTGACTTCGGCGAAACGTGCGGCGATGGCCTGGTTCCCGGGCTCCACAGCGCGAGCGAAGTGCAGGTTGCTCAGCGTGTATTCGTGGGTGCAGTACACGGCGGTGGCGTCTGGCAGCGCCGCCAGGCGTTGCAGGGACTGGTTCATCTGCTGCGGCGTGCCCTCGAACAGGCGGCCGCAGCCGGCGGCGAACAGCGTGTCGCCACAGAACAGCCAGCCTTCCTCGGCCTGGTAGTAGGCGATGTGGCCGAGGGTGTGGCCGGGCACCGCATATATAAGGAAGCTGCGGCCAAGCACGTCGATGCGCTCGCCGTCATCCAGAGCCAGGTCACGCGCGGGAATCTTTTCCTGCGCAGGCCCGCTGACCCGCGCGCCGGTCACATCCTTCAGTTTGGCCACACCGCCGACATGGTCGGGATGATGGTGGGTGATGAGGATGTCGCTGAGTTGCCAGTCAGGGTGCGCGGCCAGCCAGTCCAGCACCGGTTGGGCGTCACCGGGGTCGACCACGGCGCAGCGGCGGGTGTCGGCATCCTGCAGCAGCCAGATGTAGTTGTCGCTGAAGGCGGGGAGTGCATCGATATGGAACATGTTCGGGGTCGCCAAGCGGAAGACAATGGCGCATCTTAATCGGCATCACCGAGCTTGTGTCATGGAGGTCCCGATGAGCGAACAACCCTTCGCCCAGGCCGATGCCGAATGGCTGCAGCTGACCTGCGCCGCCCGCGAGTGGCTGGCCTCGCCGCTCGGCGAGTTGCTCCTGGCCGAACAGCGCCGGGCCCTGGACGAGGAGCTGGCGCGCTACTTCGGTGGTTATCTGGTGCACTACGGCCCGGCCGAGAGCGAGCCGCCCAAGGCGCCGCAGATTCGCAGCAACGTGCGCCTCGGTGCGCCGCTGGCCGGTGTGCACATTGCCTGCGAGGAGCAAGCTTGGCCGTTGGGCGAGCACGCGGCCGATGTGGTGGTGCTGCAGCATGGTCTGGATTTCTGCCTGTCGCCGCATGGTTTGCTGCGCGAAGCGGCGCGCAGTGTGCGCCCCGGCGGCTACCTGCTGGTCACCGGGATCAACCCCTGGAGCACCTGGGGCCTGCGCCATTACTTCGCGCGCGACGGCTTCCGCCAGGCCCGCTGCATCTCGCCCAGCCGCCTGGCGGACTGGCTCAGCCTGCTCGGCTTCGCGCTGGAGAAACGTCGCTTCGGGTGCTATCGTCCGCCGCTTTCTGCGCCGGCCTGGCAGGCGCGCCTGGCTGGGTTGGAGCGCTGGGGCGACCGTTTGCAGGCGCCCGGCGGAGGTTTCTACCTGCTGGTGGCGCGCAAGCTGGTGGTCGGTCTGCGACCGTTGCGCCCGCCACAGCGCGCCAGCATGGGCAAGCTGCTGCCGATGCCGGTGGCCAAGGTCAGTCGGCGCGAATCCGAGAATCAGAGCACTCAATGAGCGAAGAAGTAGTCGAGATCTATACCGATGGCGCCTGCAAGGGCAATCCCGGCCCGGGTGGCTGGGGGGCGCTGATGATCTACAAGGGCGCGGAGAAGGAGTTGTGGGGCGGCGAGCCCAACACCACCAACAACCGCATGGAGCTGATGGCGGCGATCTGCGCGCTGATCGCTCTGACCCGGCCCTGCTCGGTGCGTCTGGTGACCGACTCGCAATACGTGATGAAGGGTATCCAGGAATGGATGCCGAACTGGAAGAAGCGCGGCTGGAAGACCTCGACCAAGGAGCCGGTGAAGAATGCCGACCTGTGGCAGGCGCTGGACGAGCAGGTCAACCGCCACAAGGTCGAGTGGCAATGGGTGCGCGGGCATACCGGCCACCCCGGCAACGAAAAGGCCGATCAGTTGGCCAACCGCGGTGTAGAAGAAGTGAGGGCGAAGAAGCATGCGTAGTGTTGTACTGGATACCGAAACAACCGGCATGCCGGTGACCGATGGTCACCGCATCATCGAGATCGGCTGCGTCGAGCTGGAGGGCCGCCGCCTGACCGGCCGCCACTTCCACGTCTACCTCAACCCCGATCGCGAGATCGACGAGGGCGCCATCGCGGTTCACGGTATCACCAACGAATTCGTTGCCGACAAGCAGCGCTTCAAGGACGTGGCCGACGAGTTCTTCGAGTTCATCACCGGCGCACAGCTGATCATCCACAACGCGGCGTTCGACGTTGGCTTCATCAACAACGAGTTCGCCCTGCTTGGGCAGACCGAGCGTAGCGACGTCAGCGACTACTGCTCGATCCTCGACACCCTGTTGATGGCGCGTGAGCGCCACCCGGGCCAGCGCAACAACCTCGACGCCCTGTGCAAACGCTATGGCGTCGACAACTCCGGTCGTGACCTGCACGGCGCACTGCTTGACGCCGAGATCCTCGCCGACGTCTACCTGACCATGACCGGTGGCCAGACCCACCTGTCGCTGGCCGGTGAAGGTGGCGACGGCTCCGGTCGCGTGCTGCCCAGCCCGATCCGTCGTCTCGATCCGGGCCGCAACCTGACTCGCGTGCTGCGTGCCAGCGACGCCGAGTTGGCCGAGCATGCTGCACGCCTGGCGATCATCGAAAAGTCCGCCGGCGGCCCGTCGCTGTGGGCCAAGATGGACGCGCCGGCGGAAGAGCCAGCAAGCTGAGTGGAAGTGGTCGTATGGCCAATGCGACCTTTTCTTACAGCCTTCCGCACTGGGGGTTCCGCCGCCATCGGTGAACTTCTACCCTGAGGGAATCAGGCGCCGCAGAGCGCCTACCCTCAGGAAGGCACAATGTATAAAGACCTGAACTTCCCCATTCTCATCGTTCACCGCGACATCAAGGCCGATACCGTCGCTGGCGAGCGCGTCCGCGCCATTGCCGCAGAGCTGAGCAAGGACGGTTTCACCATCCTCCCCACCGCCAGCTCCGCCGAGGGCCGCATCGTTGCCTCCACCCACCACGGTCTGGCCTGCATCCTGGTGGCGGCCGAGGGGGCGGGGGAGAACCAGCGTCTGCTGCAGGACATGGTCGAGCTGATCCGCATCGCCCGCGTCCGCGCACCGCAACTGCCGATCTTCGCCCTCGGCGAGCAGGTCACCATCGAGAACGCGCCGGCCGAGGCCATGGCCGACCTCAACCACCTGCGCGGCATCCTCTATCTGTACGAAGACACCGTGTCCTTCCTCGCCCGTCAGGTAGCGCGCGCCGCGCACAACTACCTCGACGGCCTGCTGCCGCCGTTCTTCAAGGCGCTGGTGCAGCACACCGCGCAGTCCAACTATTCCTGGCACACGCCTGGCCACGGTGGTGGTGTGGCCTATCGCAAGAGCCCGGTGGGACAGGCTTTCCACCAGTTCTTCGGCGAGAACACCCTGCGTTCCGACCTCTCGGTATCGGTGCCCGAACTGGGCTCGCTGCTCGATCACACCGGCCCGCTGGCCGAGGCCGAGGCCCGTGCCGCGCGCAACTTCGGCGCCGACCACACCTTCTTCGTGATCAACGGCACCTCGACGGCGAACAAGATCGTCTGGCACTCCATGGTCGGCCGCGACGACCTGGTGCTGGTGGACCGCAACTGCCACAAGTCGATCCTCCATTCGATCATCATGACCGGCGCCATCCCGCTGTACCTGTGCCCGGAACGCAACGAACTGGGCATCATCGGGCCGATTCCGCTCTCCGAGTTCAGCCGGGAATCGATCCAGGCCAAGATCGATGCCAGTCCGCTGGCCCGCGATCGCGCACCCAAGGTCAAGCTGGCGGTGGTGACCAACTCCACCTACGACGGCCTCTGCTACAACGCCGAGATGGTCAAGCAGGCCCTGGGCGATTCGGTGGAAGTGCTGCACTTCGACGAGGCCTGGTACGCCTATGCGGCGTTCCATGAGTTCTACGCCGGGCGCTACGGCATGGGCACCCAGTGCGATGAGCATTCGCCGCTGGTGTTCACCACCCATTCCACCCACAAGCTGCTGGCGGCCTTCAGCCAGGCCTCGATGATCCACGTACAGGACGGCGGTGCACGCCAACTGGACCGTGACCGCTTCAACGAAGCCTTCATGATGCACATCTCCACCTCGCCGCAGTACGGCATCATCGCCTCGCTGGACGTGGCCTCGGCGATGATGGAGGGCCCGGCCGGGCGCTCGCTGATCCAGGAAACCTTCGACGAGGCGCTGAGCTTCCGTCGCGCCCTGGCCAACCTGCGGCAGAACCTGGCGGCGGACGACTGGTGGTTCAGCATCTGGCAGCCAGAGCAGGCCGATGGCGCCGACAGCGTCACCACTGCCGACTGGCTGCTGGCGCCCAACGCCGACTGGCATGGTTTCGGCGAAGTGGCCGAGGACTACGTGCTGCTCGACCCGATCAAGGTCACCCTGGTGATGCCGGGCCTGACCGCCGACGGCAAGCTGGCCGAGGCAGGCATTCCGGCTGCTGTGGTCAGCAAGTTCCTCTGGGAGCGCGGCCTGGTGGTGGAGAAGACCGGCCTGTATTCGTTCCTAGTGCTGTTCTCCATGGGTATCACCAAGGGCAAGTGGAGCACGCTGCTCACCGAACTACTGGAGTTCAAGCGCTTGTACGACGCCAACGTGCCGCTGAGCGAGGCGCTGCCCTCGGTCGCCCGCGAGGGTGGGGCGCGCTACGCCGGCATGGGCCTGCGTGACCTGTGCGACCAGCTGCACGGCTGCTACCGCGAGAACGCCACGGCCAAGGCGCTCAAGCGCATGTACACGGTGTTGCCGCAGGTGGCGATCAAACCGGCCGACGCCTACGACAAGCTGGTGCGCGGCGAGGTGGAAGCGGTGCCGATCGAGCAGTTGGAAGGGCGCATCGCTGCGGTGATGCTGGTGCCCTATCCGCCGGGCATTCCGCTGATCATGCCGGGTGAGCGCTTCACCGCCGAGACCCGCTCGATCATCGACTACCTGCGCTTCGCTCGGACCTTCGACAACCAGTTCCCTGGCTTCGATGCCGATGTTCATGGTCTGCAATGCGAAGAGGCGTGCTATACCGTGGATTGCATCAAGGAGTAACGCACGGCCTGTAACGCCCCGAGTGGCGGCCAGGTCGGCCACGCCATCGGGGGAGTTATGGCTGAGGACAAAGGCAAGCGGGGCGAGATGGGTTTCTGGACCTGTACCGCTCTGGTGGTCGGCAACATGGTTGGTTCGGGGGTGTTTCTCCTGCCTTCCGCTTTGGCCCCCTATGGCGGGCTCAGTCTGGTCGGCTGGCTGGTGTCGACCACCGGCGCGGTGCTGCTGGCACTGACCTTCTCGCGCCTGGCGCGTTTCAATCCCGCCGCCGGCGGCCCTTACGCCTACACCCGCGATGCCTTTGGCGGCTTCGCCGGTTATCTCTGCGCCTGGACCTACTGGAAGGCGGCCTGGATCGGCAACGCGGCCATCGCCGTGACCCTGGTCGGCTACCTGCAGGTGTTCCTGCCGGCCCTGCGTGACCCAGTGCTGACGGTGGCGACGGCCATTGCGGCGATCTGGCTGTGCACCCTGATCAACCTGCGCGGCATCACCGCCTTCGGCTACGTGCAGAACATCCTCACCCTGCTCAAACTGGTGCCGCTGCTGCTGGTCGGCGTGCTCGGCTGGTTCTACTTCAATCCCGAGCACCTGAGCATTCCCGAGCCGGCGCAGCTGCCCGGTGGCGGCTATGCCCAGGCCATCGCCACCACGGCGGCGTTGACCCTGTGGTCGTTCATCGGCCTGGAGTCGGCCACGGTGCCGGCCGAGCATGTGCGCGATCCGCGCCGCACCATCCCGCGGGCCACGCTGTTCGGCACGCTGGTGGCGGCGACCGTGTACATCCTCTCGATCACCGCGGTGCAGGGCATCCTGCCGCCCGAGGTGCTGGGGCGTTCCACCGCGCCCTTCGCCGATGCGGCGCGGGTGATGCTGGGTGACTGGGGCTACTACTTCATCGCCGGTGGCGCGGTGATCGCTTGCCTCGGCGCGCTCAATGGCTGGGTGCTGCTGCAAGGGCAGATTCCCATGGCTACCGCCCGCGACGGCCTGTTGCCGGAGGCGCTGGCCAAGACCAACAAGAACGGCGTGCCAGCCAATGGCCTGCTGGTGTCGGGCGTGCTGGTGACCCTGCTGGTGCTGGTGGATGGGCAGGGCGATCTGGTCGATGTGTTCAACGTGATCATCCTGCTCGGCACCATGGCCGGCGTGGTGCCCTATGTGTTCTGTGCGGCCGCCCTGCTGCACCTGATGGCGGTACGGCCTGGCGAGTTCGGCCGCCATGAGAGCGGCCGCCTGCTATGGATCGGCTG
>NZ_JPMY01000002.1 GCF_000761545.1 Pseudomonas sp. ML96
GCTCGGTGGTCGCCGCCAGCCTGGTACCGGAGAACCGCAAGGCCTCGGCCGTGGCGCTGATGTTCACCGGCCTGACCCTGGCCAACGTGCTCGGCGTGCCGCTGGGCACCGCGCTCGGCCAGTACGCCGGCTGGCGTTCGACCTTCTGGGCCGTGACCGCCATCGGCATCGTCGCCTTTATCGGCCTGTGGCGCGTGCTGCCGAACAACCGCGAACAGGAGCCGGCCGATCTGCGCAGCGAACTGGCCGCCATGCGTGGCGCCGGACTGTGGCTGGCGCTGTCCACCACCGTGCTGTTCTCCGCCGCCGTATTCGCCCTGTTCACCTACATCGCGCCGCTGCTCGGCGAGGTCACCGGCGTGTCGCCACGCGGCATCACCTGGACCCTGCTGCTGATCGGCGTCGGCCTGACCCTCGGCAACCTGCTCGGCGGCCGCCTGGCCGACTGGAACCTGGCCACCGCGCTGGCCGGCATTCTGCTCAGCCTGGCCCTGCTCTCTTCGCTGGTGCGCTGGAGCAGCCCGCTGCTGATTCCGCTGGAGATCAACCTGCTGCTCTGGGCCATGGCCGCCTTCGCCGCCGTGCCGGCCCTGCAGGTCAACGTGATGAACTTCGGCCAGGCCGCACCCAACCTGGTGGCGACCCTCAACATCGGCGCCTTCAACCTGGGCAACGCCCTCGGCGCCTGGGTCGGCGGGCTGGTCATCGGCCACGGCCTGGGCCTGACCAGCGTACCGCTGGCCGCCGCTGCGCTGGCCGCCCTGGCGCTGATCGCCGCCCTGCTTACCGCATCCCTCGGCAGTCGCAGCAGCGCCGCCGAACCCCTGCTGGACTGACACACTGGAGACCGCACCATGACCACCATTTTCGACCCGATCAAGATCGGCAGTCTGGAACTGCCCAACCGCATCATCATGGCGCCGCTGACCCGCTGCCGCGCCGACGAAGGCCGCGTGCCCAACGCGCTGATGGCCGAGTACTACGTGCAACGTGCCAGCGCCGGCCTGATCCTCAGCGAGGCCACCTCGGTCACCCCGATGGGCGTCGGCTATCCGGACACCCCCGGCATCTGGTCGGAAGACCAGGTACGCGGCTGGCTCAACATCACCCGCGCCGTACACGCCAACGGCGGCCGCATCTTCCTGCAGCTGTGGCATGTCGGCCGTGTCTCCGACCCGATCTACCTGAACGGCGAGCTGCCGGTCGCCCCTAGTGCCATTGCGCCGGCCGGCCACGTCAGCCTGGTCCGTCCGATGAAGGGCTTCGAGACCCCGCGCGCCCTGGAAACCGAGGAAATCGCCGACATCGTCGAGGCCTACCGCCACGGTGCCGAGAACGCCAAGGCCGCCGGCTTCGATGGCGTGGAAGTGCACGGCGCCAACGGCTACCTGCTCGACCAGTTCCTGCAGAGCAGCACCAACCAGCGCACCGACCAGTACGGCGGCTCGATCGAGAACCGCGCACGCCTGCTGCTGGAAGTCACCGACGCGGCCATCTCCGTATGGGGCGCCGATCGCGTCGGCGTACACCTGGCACCACGCCGCGACAGCCACGACATGGGCGACGCCGATCCGCGCGAGACCTTCGGCTACGTCGCCCGCGAGCTGGGCAAGCGTGGCGTGGCCTTCATCTGCACCCGCGAGAAGGAAGGCGAAGACAGCCTGACCCCCTTCATCAAGGAGCAGTTCGGCGGCCTGGTGATCGCCAACGAGCGCTTCACCAAGGACCAGGCCAACACCTGGCTGGCCGAGGGCAAGGCCGATGCCGTGGCCTTCGGTATCCCCTTCATTGCCAACCCCGACCTGGTCGAGCGTCTGGCGAAGGACGCGCCGCTCAACGAAGCACGTCCGGAACTGTTCTATGCCCAGGGTCCAGTCGGCTACATCGACTACCCACGTCTGTAACCCAGGCTGGCACGACAAAAGCCCCGCTCTTGCGGGGCTTTTGCATTGCTGCGGGCAAAAAAAGACCGCTCATAGGGAGCGGTCTGAGGTAAGACGTCGATCAAAGGAGCACTAGGAATCAACGTCAGGAGGTCAGTGCGGCGCAGCGGCAAGCATGTCGCCACGCACGCGGCGTACAGGAGCGTGGATGCTGCGATCAGCAGGCCTGTCAGCGCGTGATCGAGCCGTCTCCGTAACGCGGCGCCATTCTAGGAATCACGCCAGAAGTAAAAAACCGCAGTTTCCGGGAATCACCATTGCCCATTTCGCAACAATCAGCGCGGTACAGCCCAGTGCGCGGCGTTCTCCAGAATCGCCTCGTCGGCGGCCAGCAGCGGCGGAAGCTCGGCCTTGAGGAAGTCCACCCAGGTCCTGATCTTGGCATCGAGAAAACGCCGCGACGGGTAAATCGCGTAGATGTTGCGCTGACGCAGGCGATGCTGCGGCAGCACGCGCAGCAGGCTGCCATCACGCATGGCCGAGGCGGCGACGAAGGATGGCAGCAGGCACACGCCCATGCCCGCCTGCGCGGCCCTGGCCAGGGATTCGGCGACGTTGACCTGGAAGCTCTCGCTGGGCAGCGGATCGAATTCGGTATCCATGCCGCCTTCGTAGATCGGGTCGAGCAGGCGCAGGTAGCGATGCTGCTGCAGGTCGGCCGGCTGCCGGGGCACGCCGTGCTTGCGCAGGTATTCCGGCGAGGCGCAGGCGACGCTGAACATCGGCCCGAGCAGCTGCGCCACCATCTGCGAGTTGGGCAGCTCGCGGGCGAAGGCGATGATCACGTCATGACCGTCCTCCAGCAGGTCCGGGGTGCGCTGCGACAGCGCCAGGTCCACCACCACGTCCGGGTACAGCTCGGAGTAACGGGCGATCAGCCCGGTCAGATGCTGCAGGCCGAGCCCGGTCATGCTGTGCACGCGCAGCCGCCCGCTGGGCGTGAGGTGCGCGCCACGGGCCTCGGCAGCGGCCTCGTCGACCTCGTCGAGAATCTGCCGGCAGCGCTGCAGGTAGCGCTCGCCCGCCTCGGTCAGCGCCAGGCGCCGCGTGGTGCGGTGCAGCAGGCGGGTCTGCAGCTGCTGCTCCAGCTCCGAGACCAGCCGCGATACCTGGGCGGTAGACAGATCCATGGCCTGGGCCGCGGCGGTGAAGCTGCCGGTATCTATCACCCGAACGAAGATGCGCATGCTGTGTAGCGTATCCATTGTTACCCCATCGGTAATGCTGATTCTCGGAAGGGCCAGATTATCCCCGTTTTGTAACCAAATATACTGCTGGTCACCTGCGAGCGGACCCGCGTCCCTCGCCCGTCTTTCCGCATTCGCGGACCTCCAAGGCTGCACATGACTCCTGACCAGAAATTCGCCCGCCGGGTACAGGCGGCCATCGTTCTATTCATCCTGCTGTTCGCCTATTTCCTGGCCGCGGACCTGTGGATGCCGATCACCCCGCAGGCCCAGCTGACCCGCCCGGTGCTGCGCATCGCGCCGCGCGTGGACGGCCAGGTACTGGAAGTCGCCGTAACCAACAACCAGCACGTGGCGGCCGGCCAGTTGCTGTTCCGTCTCGACCCAGAGCCTTTCCGCCTGGCGGTACGCGCCGCCGAACTGGAGCTGGAACAGGCCGGGCAGGACAACCAGCAGCTCGACGCCGCCATCGCCGCCGCCAAGGCAGACCGCAGCGCCGCCCAGGCCTCGGCCTGCGAGCTGCAGCGCGAGAGCGCGCGCCTCGGTCGCCTGGTGCAGAGCCAGCACGTGTCGCGCCAGCTGTTCGAGCAGACCGAGGCCGAGCGCCAGGCCGCCCAGGCCCGCCTGGTTGCCGCCGATGCGCGCATCCGCGAGCTGCTCGCCCAGCGCGGCGCCCAGGACGACGACAACCTGCGCCTGCGCCAGGCGCGCAACGCGCTCGATCTGGCCCGTCTGCAACTGCAGTACAGCGAGGTGCGCGCCGAGCGCGCCGGCACCCTGAGCAACCTGCAGCTGTCCGCCGGTGCTTTCCTGCATGCCGGCAATCCGGTGGCCGCACTGGTCGCCGACGAGGCCGACATCAGCGCCGACTTCCGCGAGAAGGCCCTGCGCTACGTGCGCCTGGAGGACCAGGCCTCGGTGGTGTTCGACGCCCTGCCCGGGCACATCTTCGCCGCCCGCGTCAGCGCCCTCGACGCCGGGGTCAAGGAGGGCCAGCTGGACGCCAACGGCGACCTGGCCGCGCCGGCGATCTCCGACCGCTGGGTGCGCGATGCCCAACGCCAGCGCCTGCACGTCAGCCTCAGCGAGCCGCTGCCCTTCAACCTGCCCAGCGGCGCCAAGGCCACCGTGCAGCTGTATCCGCACGACTCGCAGCTGGCCGACCTGTTCGGCCGCCTGCAGATCAACCTGATCAGCCTGCTGCACTATGTCTACTAAGGCGCAGGTGACCAAGGCCGCCAGCCGGCTCTCGGAGAACGATCTGCGCCAGTGCCTGCGCCTGGCCTGCGGCGGCACCCTGGGGCTGTTCATCTGCAAGCTGATGGGTTGGGACTACGGCTCGTTCTTCTGCGTCTACCCCATGCTCCTGCTCGGTCTGACGCCAGTCATCAATGCCCACGTGATCCGCCAGTTCCTCCTCCAGGCCGTGGTGGTGAGCCTGGAAGTGCTGCTGATCTACGGCCTGTTCGGCGACCGCCCGCTGCTGGTGGTGCCGCTGGTGTTCCTCGCCTTCTTCTGGCGCTTCCGCCTGATGGCCCAGGGCCCGCTGTTCATGTTCGGCGCCCTCGGCAGCGTGTTCCTCTCCATCCAGCTGCACTTCGGCAGCTATCCGGAGACCCACCTGTTCGACATGCTGACCAGCAACCTGGTGGCCGCCGTACAGACGGTGCTGATCGCCTGGCTGATGTTCTACCTGTTCCCTGACGCCGAACCACGTCCGCCGCGCCAGCCGCAGCCCAAGGACCTGCCCAGCCAGCGCCACGAGGCACTGCTGGGGGCGAGCATCGCCACCCTGTCATTCATCCTGTTCCAGAGCCTGGACCTCAAGGACTCGCTGTCGGCCCAAGTTGCCTCGATCCTGGTGCTGTTCCCCATGCACTGGAACGGCATCCGCTTCGCCGGGCGTATCCGTGCCCTCGGCACCCTGCTCGGCTGCGCCGTCGGCCTGCTCCTGCAGCTGGTGCTCTACAGCCACTACGACGTGCTGCCGCTGGTCACCCTGATGTACTGGACCGCCGCCTTCTGCTGCGCTCGCGTGCATGTGCTGGAGCATGCCCAGGGCATCGGCTTCGGAGCGCTGACCACCCTGGCCATCGTCTTCGGCCAGTACCTCACGCCGCAGCACGACGTGGTCTACTCCATCGCCTATCGCCTCAGCTCGGTGTGCGTGGCGGTGTTCTGCACCCTGGTCGCGGTGTTCGTCCTGCATCGCCTGTTCAACCGCTGGCCGAGCATCCGCCACGCCAGCCATGCCTGAGCCTGCCGGGCTGGGTATGATCCCTACACCTCCCGCCCATCTCACAGGAGACTCCCCATGCACAACGTACTGATCGCCGGCGCCTCGCGCGGTATCGGCCTGGGCCTGACCCGCGCCTGCCTGGAACGTGGCGACAAGGTCTACGCGGTGGCCAGGAACCCCAATGGCGAGGCCCTG
Organism: Pseudomonas sp. ML96; assembly: GCF_000761545.1. Classification (GTDB taxonomy): domain Bacteria; phylum Pseudomonadota; class Gammaproteobacteria; order Pseudomonadales; family Pseudomonadaceae; genus Aquipseudomonas. The sequence goes on from NZ_JPMY01000002.1 coordinate 5,565, forward strand.
GCCGAGCTGCAGCGCCAGTATCCGCAGCACCTGGTGCTGATCGCCGGCGACCTCACCGCCAGCGACGCTGCCCAGCACATCGAGGCTGCGCTGCAGGAGCCGCTCGACATCCTGTTGTTCAACGCCGGCATCATGGGCCCGCAGCATCAGGACGTGGCGCAGGCCAGCGCCGACGAAGTGGCCACCCTGTTCCTGACCAATGCCATCGCGCCCATGCGCCTGGCGCGCCAGCTGGCCGGACGAGTGCGCGCCGGTGGCGTGATTGCCTTCATGAGCTCGCAGATGGGCAGCGTGGCCCTGGCCCGTTCCGCCGCGATGCCGCTGTACGGCGCCAGCAAAGCCGCACTGAACAGCCTGCTGCAGAGCTGGGACCAGTCTGCCGAACGACCGCAGGCCAGCCTGCTGGCGCTGCATCCGGGCTGGGTGCGCACCGCGATGGGCGGCGACCAGGCTGACCTGGACGTCGACACCAGCGTCGCCGGCCTGCTCGCCACCGTCGGGGCACAGCTGGACCAGGGCGGCTGCCACTTCCTCGACTACCAGCAGCAGACGCTGCCCTGGTAACACTGACCGCCGCTTCATCCGCTGCCGCTTGCGCGGCAGTGCTGCGCTCTGGCTATGATCACAGCCCATGACCAACCAACCACCGCTCCGCCAACCCTGCCCACCCGGTGCCTGTGACTGCAGCCGCGACCAGCTGCTGGAAACACCTGGGGCGGACGTGCGCATCCTGCTGCTGACCCGCAGCGAGGAGAAGCGCCTGCTGGAGCGCCTGGAAAACCTCAAGAACCTGGACGACCTGCAGCACATGCAGCAGCGCATGTACGAGCAGCTCGGCATTCGCGTGGAAGTGGCGCCGGGTTTCAACGAGGTGCGCAGCATGCGCGGCATCGCCATCCAGGTCGCCGACCATCCCGGCCTGTGCCGCAAGACCCGCCAGGCCATCCCCGCCGCCATCCGCCGCGGCCTGGAGCGGCAGCCGGAGATTGCCTACCGGCTGCTGGACTCCCACGACCTGCTGGGCGGTCTCTGAGCGCAGGCTCACGCGCCTGCGCTCAGCCCGCCGCGCTTAGAAGAAGCCCAAGGGATTGATGTCGTAGCTCACCAGCAGGTTTTTGGTCTGCTGGTAGTGGTCGAGCATCATCTTGTGGGTTTCGCGGCCAACGCCGGACTTCTTGTAGCCACCGAAGGCAGCGTGCGCCGGGTACAGGTGGTAGCAGTTGGTCCACACCCGCCCGGCCTTGATGCCGCGTCCCATGCGCCAGGCGCGATTGATGTCGCGGGTCCACAGACCGGCACCAAGGCCGAACTCGGTGTCATTGGCGATGGCCAGCGCTTCCGCCTCGTCCCTGAAGGTGGTCACGCCCACCACCGGGCCGAAGATTTCCTCCTGGAACACGCGCATCTTGTTGTGACCCTTGAGCAGGGTCGGCTGGATGTAATAGCCGGTGGCGAGGCTACCCTCCAGCTTCTCCACGCCGCCGCCGGTGAGCACCTCGGCGCCCTCCTGCTGGGCGATCTGCAGGTAGGAGAGGATCTTGTCGAACTGCTGCTGCGAGGCCTGGGCGCCGACCATGGTCTCGGTGTCCAGCGGGTTGCCGCGCTTGATCGCCTGCACCTTCTTCATCACCTCAGCCATGAACGCCGGGTAGATGGATTCCTGCACCAGCGCCCGCGACGGGCAGGTGCACACCTCGCCCTGGTTGAAGAAGGCCAGCACCAGCCCCTCGGCGGCCTTCTCGATGAAGGCCGGCTCGGCCTGCATGATGTCCTCGAAGTAGATGTTCGGGCTCTTGCCGCCCAGCTCCACGGTGCTGGGGATGATGTTCTCCGCCGCGCACTTGAGGATGTGCGAGCCCACCGGGGTGGAGCCGGTGAAAGCAATCTTGGCGATGCGCTTGCTGGTGGCCAGCGCCTCGCCCGCCTCCTTGCCGAAGCCCTGCACCACGTTGAGCACACCCGGCGGCAGCAGGTCGCCGATCAGTTCCATCAGCACACTGATGCCCAGCGGGGTCTGCTCGGCCGGCTTGAGTACCACGCAGTTGCCGGCGGCCAGGGCCGGCGCCAGCTTCCAGGCGGCCATCAGCAGCGGGAAGTTCCACGGGATGATCTGCCCGACCACGCCCAGCGGCTCGTGGATGTGATAGGCCACAGTGCCGGCATCGATCTCCGCCGCACCGCCCTCCTGTGCGCGGATGCAGCCGGCGAAGTAGCGGAAATGATCGACGGCCAGCGGGATGTCGGCATTCAGCGTCTCACGCACCGCCTTGCCGTTGTCCCAGGTCTCGGTGACCGCCAGCAGTTCGAGGTTCTGCTCGATACGGTCGGCGATGCGCAGCAGCACGTTGGAGCGCTCCTGCGCACTGGTGCGGCCCCAGGCATCGGCGGCGGCATGCGCGGCGTCCAGCGCCTTGTCGATATCGGAGGCATCGGAACGGGGGAATTCGGCGATGGGCTGGCCGTTAACCGGCGAGGTATTGGTGAAGTACTGGCCCTTGAGCGGGGCGACGAACTCGCCACCGATGTAGTTGCCGTAGCGCGCCTTGAACGAAACGATGGCGCCGGCAGTTCCGGGTTGTGCGTAGATCATGACGATGGCCTCTCTTGTTAGTGACCGGCCACGCCCGGGCCGGAGAGTGCGGCGCGCAGCGCGAGCCGCATGGGTCCACTCTTGACTGACTTGGCCGGCCAAGTGTTGTTCACTTTCCCCGCTCTCGCCATGCGCCTAAGACCAAGGTCGATGCCGTCGGTCCGCCCAAAAACCAGCAACGAAAACGCCGCAACTGCTGGCGCGGTCGCGGCGTTTTCGTCAGGCAACTAGCGTAGGCGGCTACGCCTCAGAGCGAATCCAGATAACGCTCCACATCCAGCGCCGCCATGCAGCCGGCACCGGCCGAGGTGATGGCCTGGCGGTACACCGAGTCGGCCACATCGCCGGCGGCGAACACGCCGGGGATGCTGGTGGCGGTGGCATTACCATCGCGCCCGCCGTTGACCACCAGATAGCCATCCTTCAGTGCCAGCTGGCCCTCGAACAGCGAGGTGTTGGGCGTATGGCCGATGGCGACGAACAGGCCGTCGACCTGCAGATCGCTACTGGCGCCGTCGTTGTGCTTGAGGCGCACGCCGGTGACGCCGCTGTTGTCGCCCAGTACCTGGTCGACCTCGGCATTCAGGCGCAGCTCGATCTTGCCCTCGGCGATACGCGCCTGCAGCTTGTCCTGCAGGATCTTCTCGGCGCGGAAGGTCTCGCGGCGATGCACCAGGGTCACCTTGCTGGCGATATTGGCCAGGTACAGCGCCTCCTCCACGGCGGTATTGCCGCCGCCGACCACCGCCACCTCGCAGTTGCGGTAGAAGAAGCCATCGCAGGTGGCGCAGGCGGACACGCCCTTGCCCATGAACGCCTCTTCCGAGGGCAGGCCCAGGTAACGGGCGCTGGCGCCTGTGGCGATGATCAGCGCGTCGGCGGTGTAGGTGCCGCTGTCGCCAACCAGGGTGAAGGGCTTGCCGGCCAGGTCCACCGCGTTGATGTGGTCGTAGACGATCTCGGTCTCGAAGCGCTCGGCGTGCTTCTGCATGCGCTGCATCAGCGCCGGACCGGTCAGGCCATGCGGGTCGCCCGGCCAGTTGTCGACCTCGGTGGTGGTGGTCAGCTGGCCGCCGGCCTGGATGCCGGTGATCAGCAACGGCTTGAGGTTGGCGCGGGCGGCATACACGGCGGCGCTGTAACCGGCGGGACCGGAGCCGAGGATGATGACGCGGGCATGACGATTTGCGGACATGGCCAACTCCTGAAGAAAAAGGGACCGGCCCAGGCACTTGGGGAAGGCTTTGAAGAAGGGCGGTCCCGGCAAGTGGGATTGCTGGCAAGGCTACCGAGACGGCACTACCGGCGAAAATGCCCATTCTCAATTCGACCGATAGGGGCGGCCTATATTGGCCAGATAGACGCATTCCCTTGTCTATACTCGGGTCAATTGCCCTCCGCTCCGGATCGCCGACCGCATGACTCTGCGCAAACGCCTGTTCTGGCTGTTCGCCCCGTTGCTGCTGCTCGCGCTGGGCTTCGCCTATCTGTTGTCGCAGAGCCTCATCCTCAGCCGCTTCGACCGCCAGGACGCCGCCCTGCTGAATGCCGAGGCCCTGCGCCTGCAGGCGCTGCTCGACCACAACCTCAAGCGCAACCTCGATCTGGTGCTGAGCTACGCCAAGTGGGACGACACCTACGACTTCGTGCGCGGCCAACACCCGGACTACGTGCGCCGCAACATGGATCCGGAAGCGCTGCGGCAGATCAACTTCGACTTCATGCTGCTGCTCGACCTGAAGGGCCACGTGCTGGCCGAGCAATGGCTGCCGCCCGACCTGCCGGACATGGTGACCCTCGGCGACGAGCGACCGCGTGATCACCAGGCACTGCGCGACGCCATCCTCGAGCAGATCAGGCGCCTGCGCCAGCCGAAGCGCGAAGACCTGCGCGGGCAGATCGTGGTGGTCCAGGGCGTGCCCCTGGTGCTGGCCATGGGCGGCATCAGCAACAACCAGGACAGCCTGCCGAGCCTGGGCACCCTGGTGGCCGGGCACTTCATCGATGGCGAGCGCGCCGAGCTGCTACAGAGCCAGGTCAACGGCGCTCTGCGCCTGCTCCCACCGGACGCCGATCACGATGGCTGGCGGGTCCTGCCGACCATCGTCGAGGCCAACCTCAACCGCATCGAGATCAGCCCGCGACGAGCGCTCGACGAGAACCGCCAGCAACTGGACCTGCTGTTCCGCAATAGCCTGGGCGAGCCACAGCTGCTGATGGAGCTGACCCGCGAACGCCGCCTGTACCAGGAGGGACGCAAGGCCATCGGCATCTTCCTCGCCGAGGCCACCGGCGTAGGCCTGGTGGCCTGGGTGCTGATCTACCTCGGCCTGGAGTTCGGCATCCTGCGTCGGGTCTCGCGCATGCACCGCGACATTTCGGTGATCGGCCCGGAATCCAACCGCCAGCGCATTCGCGACAGTGGCAACGACGAGCTGGGCCGCCTGTCCCAGGAGGTCAATCGCATGCTCGAACGCCTGGAACAGAGCGAGACCCGCGACCGCGAGATTCTCGACGCCATCCAGGACGGATATTTCGAGCTGGACCACGACGGCCGCATCACCGCGCTCAACCGCGCGCTGTGCAGCATGCTCGGCTATGGCGAGGAGGAACTGCTGGGCAGCAGCTTCGAAGGGCTGATGGAGCAGGACGACCTGGAGCGCGCCGTCGACCAGCTCACCCGCGCCCACCAGAGCGGCGAAAACGTGCGATTCATCGCGCCGCTGCAGCGCCGTGACGGCAGCCGCGGCTATTACGAGACGCGCTTTTCGATCATCCACGACGGACAGAACGCCTTCGCCGGCTATCGCGGCATCATGCGCGACATCAGCGACCAGGTGGCCTACCAGAACCGCCTGCTGGACATGGCCTACACCGACCCCCTCACCGGCCTGCACAACCGCAAGGCGTTCACCGAGCAACTGCCGCTGGCCCTGGAGAAGACCCGACGCAACGGCGAGCAACTGGCGCTGATCTACCTCGATCTGGACCGCTTCAAGGAGGTCAACGACCGCTTCGGCCACGACGTCGGCGACCTGATGCTGCAGAGCATCGCCGAGCGCCTGCGCGGCGCCATGCGTCAGCCCGATCGGGTCTACCGCCTGGGCGGCGACGAATTCACCCTGATCGTCGCCGGCGGCACCGGCGAAGTGGCCCAGCGCGTGGCGCTGCGCCTGCTGGAAACGCTGAAGAAGCCGGTCCAGGTCGAGCAGCAGGTGATCGACTTTGTTACGCCGAGTATCGGCATCGCCCTCTACCCGGAACACGCGGACAACGCGGAGAGCCTGGTCAAGGCGGCCGACAGCGCCATGTACGAGGCCAAGCGCGAGCGCGGCCGCGCCTGCCTGTACCGCCCGCAGCGGCTTTCCTCGTCCCGGCAAAGTGGTTAAGGTCGGCGCTTTTCCACCCCAGCGGAGATCGCGATGTCCACGCCCGCCCTGTCCGGCTCCCAATACCTCGGCGAAGGCCTGAAGCTGGTGCTCAGCCCCGGCCTGCGCCTGTTCGTGCTGCTGCCGCTGACGATCAACGCCCTGCTGTTCATCGGCCTGATCGCCCTGGCCATGCAGCAGTTCGGCGGCTGGGTCGACAGCGTGATGCCCAGCCTGCCGAGCTGGCTGAGCTTCCTCGAATACATCCTCTGGCCGCTGTTCGTCCTGCTGGTGCTGGTGGTGATGTTCTTCACCTTCACCCTGCTGGCCAACATCATCGCCGCGCCTTTCAACGGCTTCCTCGCCGAGAAGGTGGAAGTGGTGGTGCGTGGCCGCGACGACTTCCCGGCCTTCAGCTGGGGCGAGCTGATGGCCATGGTGCCGCGCACCATCGGCCGCGAGCTGCGCAAGCTGGCGTACTTCCTGCCCCGCGCCATTCCCCTGCTGATCCTCACCTTCGTGCCGGTGCTCAACCTGGTGGCGGCGCCGCTGTGGATACTGTTCGGCGTGTGGATGATGGCCGTGCAGTACATCGACTACCCGGCGGACAACAACAAGCTGGGCTGGAACGAGATGCTGGCCTGGCTGCGCGAGAAGCGCTGGCAGAGCCTTGGCTTCGGCGGCGCCACCTACCTCGCGCTGATGATCCCCTTCGTCAACATCCTGGTGATGCCCGCCGCCGTGGCCGGCGCCACCCTGTTCTGGGTGCGCGAGCGCGACGTCACGCCCCAGTAATACAAGCGTCACCGCCGCTTCATGGTGCCCGTCCAGACTGGCACCATGAATGTCACAAGCCTGTACATCGCCCTGGTCAGCGAGACCTTCCCTCCCGAGGTGAACGGTGTGGCCAACACCCTCGGCCGCCTGTGCCAGGGCCTGCGTGAACGCGGCCATCATCTGCAGCTGGTGCGCCCGCGCCAGCCCGACGAGCAGAGCCAGGCCGACGACGACCTGCTGCTCACCCGCGGCTGGCCACTGCCCGGTTATGCCGGGCTGCAGTGGGGGCAATCGGCGCTGCACAAGCTGCTGCGCCGCTGGCAGCGCAAGCGCCCGGACGTGCTGTACATCGCCACCGAGGGCCCACTCGGCCTGTCCGCCCTGCGCGCCGCCCGACGCCTGGGGATTCCGGTGGTCAGCGGTTTCCACACCAACTTCCAGCAATACAGCGCGCACTACGGCTTCGGCCTGCTCAGCCGCCTGCTGACCGGCTATCTGCGCTGGTTCCACAACCGCTCGCGGCTGACCCTGGTGCCCAGCCCCAGCCAACGCCTGGAACTGCAACGGCGTGGCTTCAAGCGCCTGGAACTGCTGTCCCGCGGGGTCGACGGCCAACTGTTCCATCCGACCCGCCGTTCCGCCGAGCTGCGCGCGGCCTGGGGCCTGCAGGACGACGAGGTGGCCGTGGTGCATGTCGGCCGCCTGGCGGCGGAGAAGAATCTGCAGTTGCTGGTCCGTGCCTTCCGCCAGCTGCAACAGGACCTGCCACAGCGCCGCCTGCGCCTGGTCCTGGTCGGTGACGGCCCGCTGCGTGCACAACTGCAGGAGCAGCTGCCGGACGCCCTGTTCTGCGGCGTACAGCGTGGCGAGGCGCTGGCTGCGCATTACGCCAGCGGCGACATGTTCCTCTTCCCCAGCCTCTCCGAGACCTTCGGCAACGTGGTGCTGGAGGCGCTGGCCTCGGGCCTGGCCGTGGTCGCCTTCGACCAGGCCGCGGCGGCCCAGCATATTCGCCACGGGCACAACGGCGCCCTAGCCAGCCCCGGTGACGAGCAGGCCTTCATCGACGCCGCGCACTGGCTGCTGGAAGACCCCGAGACCCTGCGCCGGGTCCGCCTGAATGCCCGCCAGCACGCCGGCAAGCAGGGCTGGGCGGCGATAGTCGAGCAGTTCGAGGCTTACCTGCAGCTGGCCCGGAGCACGCCGGAAGCGTCGGCCGCAGCGGCCTGAGATTGTTGCGGGCATAAAAAAGCCCCGGTGTGCCGGGGCTGGAAAAGGTCCGCCGAAGCGGACCCGGGGTAATGCATCAGACCAGGGTCTTCAGGGCTTCGCGGCTGAACGGCAGGATGTCGCTCTCGCGGCCATCGCGCACCTTCACCGCCCAATCCGGGTCGACCAGCAGGGCACGGCCCACAGCCACCAGGTCGAACTCCTGCTTGTTCAGGCGCTCCAGCAGCTTCTCCAGGCTGGCCGGCTCGGCCACCTTGTCGGTGTTGACCATGAACTGCAGGAACTCGCCGTCCAGGCCGACGCTGCCCACGGTGATGGTCGGCTTGCCGGTCAGCTGGCGGGTCCAGCCAGCCAGGTTCAGGTCGCTACCTTCGAACTCCGGCTCCCAGAAGCGACGGGTCGAGCAGTGGAAGATGTCCACGCCGGCATCGGCCAGCGGCTTGAGGAAGGCGCCCAGCTCCTCGGCGGTCTGTACCAGACGCGCGGTGTAGTCCTGCTGCTTCCACTGCGAGAAGCGGAAGATGATCGGGAAGTCCGGGCCAACAGCGGCGCGTACGGCCTGGATCAGCTCGATGGCGAAGCGCGAACGCTGGGCCAGGTCGCCACCGTATTCGTCGGTGCGCTTGTTGCTGCCTTCCCAGAAGAACTGGTCGACCAGGTAGCCGTGGGCGCCGTGGATTTCCACGCCGTCCATGCCGATGGCCTTGGCGTCGCGGGCGGCCTGGGCGAAGGCGGCGATCACTTCTTCGATGTCCTGCTTGGTCATGCCGTGAACCACGACATTGCCTTCCTTGATCTTCTCGCTCGGGCCAAAGCCCGGCACGCTGGCGTCCGGCTCGGTGCCGGCCTTGCGTACGTTGCCCACGTGCCACAGCTGCGGAACGATCTTGCCGCCTTCGGCGTGCACCGCGTCGACCACCTCTTTCCAGCCGGCCAGGGCGTCCTCACCGTAGAAGCGCGGCACGTGCGGGTAGCCGTTGGCGGCCTTGTGACCGACGGTGGTGCCTTCGGTAACGATCAGGCCGACGCCGGCCGCGGCGCGGCGACGATAGTACTCGACCACCTGGGCGCCCGGTACGCCGCCCGGGGAGAAGGAACGGGTCATCGGTGCCATCACCACGCGGGTCGGCAGCTCCAGGTTACCCAGGCGGAAGGGTTCGAACAGGGCTTTAACGGTCATGGATTCTCCTTGGGGCCGGCCAACTGACCGGTCGTCTCGTCGATAGGCAAAAAAGGGATCAGGGCCGCAACAGCAGCTCCAGACGGTGAATGAAGGCTTCCAGCGGCTGCAGGCTGCGGCCGACCTTGAGGCGCGCCAGCACGCCCTGCCAAGCGTTGGAAATGAAGGTCGCCAGGTTCTCGCAATCCTCGTCGGCGGCCAGCTCGCCGGCGGCGCGCGCCTGCTCCAGACAGTCACGCAGGATGTCCACCGAGGCCTGCTGGATGCGTTCCACTTCGGCGCCGATGGCCGGCAGTACTTCGCTCATCTCGAAGCTCAGGCTGCCGATGAAGCAGTGGCACTCGGGCTGCTCCTGGCGCGAGAAATGCGCCAGCAGCTCGCGGTAGTAACCGAGGATGCGCGCGCTGGGGCTCAGCGCCGAATTACCCAGGGCCTCGGTGTAGCGCAGCAGGCGCGGCTGGTAGACGAACTCCAGGGCCTGCAGGGCGAAGTCTTCCTTGCTGGCGAAGTAGTGATAGAAGCTGCCCTTGGGGATGCCGGCGGCCTGGACGATCTCCATTACACCGGTGCCGTGATAGCCACGGCGCGTCATCACCTCCGAGCCCTTGGCCAGGATCAGGTCACGCTTGTCGAGTCGGATGCTGCTGTTCATGGCGCGCAGCATATGACCGGTCGTCTCGCCCCGCCCAGCACTATTGATTTCGGTGATTGTGATTCAGAAGCAGGCGGACTCTCCGGCGCCCTGGACCGCTTGACAGCCCGGGTATGCTCTTAGCAAACACAAGCCATTCGAGGAGCGCCGCATGCATCGCGACGAGGTCACGGAGATATTCCAGCAACAGGCCGCCCACTACGACAGCCAGTGGGCGAAGACGGCGCCGATTCGCCACTGCCTGCACCTGCTGGTCGACTCGCTGTTCGCCGAGCTACCGGCCGATGCGCGCATCCTCTGCGTCGGCGTCGGTACCGGTACGGAGATGGCCCACCTGGCGCAGCAGAACCCAGGCTGGCACTTCACTGCGGTGGAGCCCTCCGCCGCCATGCTCGAGGTCTGCCAGCAGCGGGCGGTGCAGGAAGGCTTCGCCGCGCGCTGCAATTTCCACGAGGGCTATCTGGAATCGCTGCCGGCTACCGAGGCGCACGACGCGGCCATCTGCTTTCTAGTCTCGCAGTTCATTCTCGAGCCGCAGGCACGTTCCGCCTTCTTCGCCGAGATCGCCGAGCGCCTCAAGCCGGGCGGCTTACTCGCCAGCTCCGACCTGGCCGCCGACGTGAACTCGGCCGAATACGAGGTGCTGCTAGCCGCCTGGATGAACATGATGGCGGCCGCCGAGGTTTCGCCGGAGGCCATGGCGCGCATGCGCCAGGCCTACGCCAGGGATGTCGGCGTGCTGTCGCCGCAGCGCACAGCCGCGATCATCGCCGCCGGTGGTTTCGCCCTGCCGGTACCGTTCTTCCAGGCCGGACTGATCCACGCCTGGCTGTCGCGACGCGCCTGAGCCGCAAACAGCGCTAGAGCCAGGTGACGTGCTGCTCCAGCGGAAAGCGCAGGCGCGGGTTGTACACGCCCTTCTCTCCCTGCCGGCCGACCGCCAGCAGCATGATCGGGATGGCCGCCCGCGGGATATCCAGCACCTTGCGCAAGCGCACCTCATCGAAGCCCTCCATCGGGCAGGTCGCGTAGCCGTGGCTCTGGAACGCCAGCATCAGGTTTTCTGCGGCCAGGGCCGTCGACTTCACCGCCCAGATGCGCATGTCGGCCTGGCTGTTGGGCTTGCGCATCAGTGGCTTGCGCAGCGCCGCCAGGCGTACCAACTGGCGCTTGAACAGGCCGAGCAGGCCCAGCGGGCCCTGGTTGTACTGGAACGGTGCGGTCTTGGCGTAGAAGTGGCGGATGCGCTGCGGCACCTCGGGCTCGGGCCAGTACTCGACCATGTTGGCGCAGGCCTGCTTCCAGGTATCCGGGCGCGCCAGCACGGCGATCAGCAGCGGAGCCTTGGCGGCGTTCTGGCTCATGCACACCGGGTGCAGGCGCGCCAACAATGCCGGATCGCGGATCACCTGGAAGCTCCAGGGCTGCAGGTTGCAGGAGTTGGGCGCGAGCACGGCCAGTTCCAGGCAGTCGCGGATCACCGCATCCGGTACCGGCTCAGCGCTGAAACGGCGCACCGAACGGCGGCTTTCGATCAGCGCGCGTAGCGCGGCAGGCGAAGCCGTGGGGCTGAGATCATCGGGGGCGAAGCTGGTCATGGTGGCCTCCTCGGCGCTTGCCTGGGATTAGGCAACCGCCAGCGCGAGGGGGCAAGTCAGCGGCCGGGAACGGCCTGGCAATTGGCGCAATAGGCCGCTCAGCCCAGTGCGCTTTCGATGGCCTGGAGCAGCGCCGGATCGTCCGGCGTGGTGCGCGGCGAGAAGCGCGCCAGCACGCGGCCGTCGCGGCCGACGAGAAACTTCTCGAAGTTCCAGGTGATGTCACCGGGGAACTCGGCGCCCTCGCCCGCCAGCAGGCGATACAGCGGGTGGCGGCCGGGGCCGTTGACCTCCAGCTTGCTGCCCAGCGGGAAGGTCACCCCGTAGTTGAGGCTGCAGAATTCGCGGATCTCATCCTCGCTACCCGGCTCCTGGCCGGCGAACTGGTTGCACGGCAGGCCGAGCACGGTGAAGCCGCGCCCCTGGTACTCCTGCTGCAGCTTCTCCAGCCCGGCATATTGCGGGGTCAGGCCACACTTGGAGGCCACGTTGACCACCAGCACTATCTGGCCCTTGTAGGGCGCCAATGGCAGTTCCTGGCCATCCAGCGCACGCAGATTGAGATCATGAAAGGCACTCATGACAGACTCCTTGAGTATCCATAGCGGACAAAAAAGGCGCCCGTGGGCGCCTTTTCGGTTAGCTGAGCTTAGCAGCCGGGGCCGAGCTTGGAACGACCATAAGTCGTATTGCTCGGCCAGATCACAGATCAGTGATGGTGGCCGCCTTCGCCATGGATGTGACCATGGGCGATCTCTTCGGCGTTGGCTTCACGCACGCTGACAACCTTGACCTGGAAGTTCAGGCGCTGGCCGGCCAGCGGGTGGTTGCCGTCGACGATCACGTCGTCGCCGTCGATGTCGCGGATGGTGACGATCTGCATGCCGCCGTCCGGACCGGAAGCGTGGAACTGCATGCCAACGGCCAGTTCGTCGACGCCTTCGAACATGCTGCGGTTCAGGGTGGCAACCAGCTCGGCGCTGTATTCGCCGTAGGCTTCGGTCGGCTCGATGGCTACGCTCAGCTCGTCACCGGCCTGCTTGCCTTCCAGGGCCTTTTCCAGACCGACGATGATGTTGCCTGCACCGTGCAGGTACACCAGCGGGGCGCCGCCGGCGGAGCTGTCGATCACCTCACCGGCATCGTTGGTCAGGGTATAGTCGATGGACACGGCCTTGTTGGCGGCGATCTGCATGGAGGGACAACCTTTGCAAGAGAATGGAAAGGTGCCAAGTCTAACCGTCACGCCTGCCGAAAGCGACCGCAGCACTGACGGACGGGCCCGGCTGCTGGGTTTCCACCAGGACGAGGACGGCCACTGGGTGGCGGACCTGTCCTGCGGCCATACGCAGCACCTGCGCCACCAACCACCGTGGCAGAATCGAGCCTGGGTCACCGACCCCGAGCAGCGTCAGCGCCACCTGGGCCAGCCTTTCGCCTGTGGCTGGTGCGCCGCCGAACGGGTAGAGCACGTGGATAAGGAATAGTCATGCCGGCACGCAATATCCTGGTCATCAACTGTGGCAGTTCGTCGATCAAGTTCGCCCTGGTCAACGAGGCCCATTCGCAGTTCACCCTGAGCGGCCTGGCCGAGCGCCTGGGCAGCCCGGATGCGGTGCTGCACTGGCAGCGCGGAGGCGAGAAGGACAGCCTGATGCTGCCCAACGGCGACCACCGCGCCGCGCTGCATCAACTGCTACCGCTGGTGCAGGGCGCCGCCGGTGGCAAGCTGCACGGCATCGGCCATCGCGTGGTGCATGGCGGCGAGCAGTTCACCGCCGCCTGCCGCATCGACGCCCACAGCCTGCAGGCAATCCGAGCCACCGCGCCACTGGCGCCGCTGCACAACCCGGCCAACCTGCAGGGCATCGAGGCGGCGCTCAAGCTGTTCCCCAATCTGACCCAGGTGGCAGTGTTCGACACTGCCTTCCACCAGAGCCTGCCCGAGCACGCCTACCGCTATGCGGTGCCGGAGCACCTGTACCGCGAGCACGGCGTGCGCCGCTATGGCTTCCACGGCACCAGCCACCGCTATGTCAGCCGCCGCGCGGCGGAGATGGCCGGGCTGTCCAGCGGCGACAGCAGCTGGCTGTCCGCGCACCTGGGCAACGGCAGCTCCACCTGCGCCATCGTCGACGGCCAGAGCCGCGACACCAGCATGGGCCTGACTCCGCTGGAAGGCCTGGTGATGGGCACCCGCAGTGGCGATGTCGACCCCAATCTGCACGGCCACCTGGCCCGCACCCTGGGCTGGAGCCTGGAACAGATCGACAGCATGCTGAACAAGGACAGCGGCCTGCTCGGCCTGTCCGGCCTGTCCAACGACATGCGCAGCCTGGAGCAGGCGCGCGAACAGGGCCACCCCGGCGCAACCCTGGCCATCGAGGTGTTCTGCTATCGCCTGGCCAAGTCGCTGGCCTCCATGAGCTGCGCCCTGCCCCAGCTCGACGGGCTGATCTTCACTGGCGGCATCGGCGAGAACTCGCCATTGATCCGCAGCAAGACGGTGGCGCACCTCAAGCTGTTCAATCTCGCCCTCGACAAGGAGGCCAACGCCCGCTGCATCCGCGGCGTCGCCGGCGCCATCCAGGCCCACGGCCACCCACGGGTGCTGGTGGTGCCGACCAACGAGGAACGGCAGATCGCCCTCGACACCCTGGCCCTGCTCACCGCCTGACAGTGATCGGCAAGAACCAAGGAACGCCCATGCATACCTTCTTCATCGCGCCCACCGGCTTCGGCGTCGGCCTCACCTCCATCAGCCTCGGCCTGGTCCGCGCCCTGCAGCGCGCCGGGCTGAAGGTCGGCTTCTTCAAGCCGATCGCCCAGCCGCATCCCGGCGATGCCGGCCCGGAGCGCTCCAGCGAACTGATCGCGCGTACCCACGGCCTGCTGCCACCGCGCTCGCTGCCGCTGACCCAGGTCGAGCGCATGCTCGGCGACGGCCATCTCGACGAGCTGCTGGAAGAGATCGTCAGCCTGCACCAGCAGGCAGCCCAGGGCATGGACGTGCTGATCGTCGAGGGCATGGTGCCGACCCGGCATGCCAGCTACGCGGCGCGGGTCAACGTGCACCTGGCCAAGAGCCTGGACGCCGAGATCATCCTGGTCTCGGCACCCGAGGGCGAGGAGCCGGAGAAACTCACCGAGCTGTCCGACCGCATCGAGATCCAGGCCCAGCTGTTCGGCGGCCCGCGCGATCCCAAGGTGATCGGCGTGATCCTCAACAAGGTGCGCCATCCCGAGGGCGTGGAAGCCTTCACCGAGGGCCTCAGCCAGCTCTCGCCGCTGCTGCGCAGTGGCGACTTCCGCGTGCTCGGCTGCATCCCCTGGCAGGACGAACTGAACGCACCGCGTACCCGTGACGTGGCCGATCTGCTCGGCGCGCAGATCCTCAACGCCGGCGACTACGAACAGCGTCGGGTACAGAACATCGTGCTGTGCGCCCGCGCCGTGCCCAACACCGTGCAGCTGCTCAAGCCCGGCGTTCTGGTGGTCACCCCCGGCGACCGTGACGACATCATCATGGCCGCCAGCCTGGCTGCCATGAACGGCGTGCCGCTGGCCGGCCTGCTGCTGTGCAGCGACTTCCCGCCGGACGAGCGCATCCTCGAACTATGCCGCGGCGCCCTCCAGGGCGGCCTGCCGGTGCTGACGGTGAGCACCGGCTCCTACGACACGGCGACCAACCTCAACCGCATGAACAAGGAAATCCCGGTGGACGACCGCGAACGCGCGGAGAAGGTCACCGAGTTCGTCGCCGGGCACATCGATCTGGACTGGCTCAAGCAGCGCTGCGGTACCCCGCGCGAGCTGCGCCTGTCGCCGCCGGCGTTCCGCTACCAGCTGGTGCGCCGCGCCCAGGCGGCGAACAAGCGCATCGTCCTGCCCGAAGGCAGCGAGCCGCGCACCGTGCAGGCCGCGGCCATCTGCCAGGCGCGCGGCATCGCCCGCTGCGTGCTGCTGGCCAAACCGGATGACGTGTTCAACGTGGCCAAGGCCCAGGGCATCGAGCTGCCGCCGGGGCTGGAAATCCTCGCCCCGGAGGTGATCCGCGAGCGCTACGTCGCGCCCATGGTCGAGCTGCGCAAGGGCAAGGGCCTCAACGAGCCCATGGCCCTCGCCCAGCTGGAAGACAGCGTGGTGCTGGGCACCATGATGCTGGCGCTGGACGAGGTCGACGGCCTGGTCTC
Source organism: Pseudomonas sp. ML96 (assembly GCF_000761545.1). Classification (GTDB taxonomy): domain Bacteria; phylum Pseudomonadota; class Gammaproteobacteria; order Pseudomonadales; family Pseudomonadaceae; genus Aquipseudomonas. Next base: position 21,153 of record NZ_JPMY01000002.1, read on the forward strand.
CGGCGCCATCCACACCACCGCCAACACCATCCGCCCGGCCCTGCAGCTGATCAAGACGGCGCCCGGCTACAAGCTGGTGTCCTCGGTGTTCTTCATGCTCCTGCCGGACCAGGTGCTGGTGTATGGCGACTGCGCGGTGAACCCGGACCCCAATGCCACCGAACTGGCCGAGATCGCCCAGCAGAGCGCCGCCTCCGCCGAAGCCTTCGGCGTGCCGGCGCGGGTGGCGATGATCAGCTACTCCACCGGCGACTCCGGCAGTGGCGCCGAGGTGGACAAGGTGCGCGAGGCCACCCGCCTGGCGCGCGAGGCCAACCCGGCCCTGCTGATCGACGGCCCGCTGCAGTACGACGCCGCGGCCATCGCCAGCGTCGGCCGGCAGAAGGCGCCGAACAGCCCGGTGGCCGGCCGCGCCACGGTGTTCGTGTTCCCCGACCTGAACACCGGCAACACCACCTACAAGGCCGTGCAGCGCAGCGCCGACTGCGTCAGCGTCGGCCCCATGCTGCAGGGCCTGCGCAAGCCGGTGAACGACCTGTCGCGCGGCGCGCTGGTGGACGACATCGTCTACACCATCGCCCTCACTGCGATCCAGGCTGCGGCCAAGGGTTGAGCGCACCGCAGCACCGAGGCCCGCGCTACCTGGCGTGGGCCTCAGAGCGGCATATCAGCCAAGGGAAAAGCCACCTGCGAGGCGACATCCGCCACAGTCTGTGAGCTAGAATTCGCGCGCCCGGCGCGGATGGCGACGCTTGCCTGGAGCGACCCAGCGGTCAGCACCAGCACTTGCCGTTCAGTGTACAAGCGTTAACCTTGGCGCCGGACCGACTTGCCGCAGGGAGTGCTGCAGGTATCTCGACCGTACGGGGCGCAGAGAAAGCCCCCAGACCAGGAGCCTTTCGAGCCCATGCTGCATTTTCTGCCTGCCCCGCTGCGTGGCGTCATCAGCGCCCTGCTGCTGGCCCTCAACACCCTGATCTGCTGCTGGCCGCTGTTCGCCGTAGCCCTGCTCAAGCTGCTGCTGCCGATCCCGCCGATTCAGCGCGGATTGCGCTTCGTGATGCACGGCATCGCCGAGTTCTGGATCGGCTTCAACAAGTTCTGGATGCGCCTGGTGCGCGACACCCAGTGGGACGTCGAGGGCATCCAGGGCCTGGACATGCGCCACTCCTACCTGGTCACCAGCAATCACCAGAGCTGGGTGGACATCCTGGTGCTGCAATACCTGCTCAACCGCCGCATGCCGCTGCTCAAGTTCTTCCTCAAGCAGGAGCTGATCTGGGTGCCGGTGATCGGCCTGTGCTGGTGGGCGCTCGAGTTCCCGTTCATGAAGCGCTACAGCAAGGAATACCTGGCCAAGTACCCGGAGAAGCGCGGCCAGGACCTGGCCACCACGCGCAAGGCCTGTGCGCGCTACAAGAGCAATCCGGTGTCGGTGTTCAACTTCCTCGAAGGCACCCGCCTGACCCCGCAGAAACACGCTCAGCAGAACTCGCCGTTCAAGTACCTGCTCAAGCCCAAGGCCGGCGGCATCGCCTTCGTACTGGACGCAATGGGCGAACAGCTGGATGCCATCGTCAACGTCACCATCCACTATCCGGGCGGTAATCCTGGCTTCTGGGACCTGCTCTCCGGCAATGTCGGCGAGGTGGTGGTGCGCTTCGACAAGCTGGCCATTCCCGCCGAGTTCATCGGTCGCAACTACGACCAGGACGAGGAATACCGCCTGCGCTTCCAGCAGTGGGTCAACCAGCTGTGGGAAGCCAAGGACGCCCAGCTGGAGCAGCTGCACCAGCAGTATCCGGGGCGTAGCTAGAGGTTCAGAGCACCCGCGGCGGCTCGTCGGGCCGCCAGGTGCTCCAGTCCAGGCGCTGCGGGAAGTTGCCGGCCCGCGCGGTGGACAACCCCGGCGCCACCAGGAAGCCCTGCATGGTGGTGCAACGATGGGCGATCAGCCAGTCGCGCTGCTCCAGGGTTTCCACGCCTTCGGCGATCACCTCCAGGCCCAGGTGATGGCCGAGGTCGATGATGGTGCTGACGATCGCCGCATCCTTCGGCGAATCCAGCATGTTGGCCACGAACAGGCGATCGATCTTCAGCGTGTCCAGCTCGAAGTGACGCAGGTAAGCCAGCGACGAATAGCCGGTACCAAAATCATCGATGGCGATGCGCACGCCCAGCGCACGCAACTGGCGTAGCTGCTCGCGGGTGTTGTCGAGGTCCTGCATCAGCGCGCCCTCGGTCACCTCCACTTCCAGCTGCGCCGGGTTCAGCCCGTGCGCCTCCAGCACCCGGCGCAGGTCCTCCACCAGTTGCGGCGTACCAAACTGCACCGGGCTGACGTTGAGGCTGAGCAGCAGCTGCTCGCCAAACTGCGGCTGCCAGGCCCGGCACTGGCGGATGCCCTGGTTGAAGATCCAGTCGCCCAGGCGATTGATCAGGCGCGTCTCCTCCAGCAGCGGAATGAACACGCCGGGCGAGATGGTGCCGGCCACCCGGTGTTCCCAGCGCAGCAGCGCCTCGAAGCCACGCAGGCGGCCGCTGGCGAGGTCGATCTGCGGCTGGTAGACCAGCACGAAATCGTCCTTCTCGATGGCATTGCGCAGGCTCTCCTCGAGCATCAGTCGCGAGCGCGCGCGGCCGTTCATCTCCGGCGAGAAGAAGCGGTACTGCTGGCGCCCGGCGCGCTTGGCCTCGTACATGGCCATGTCGGCAGAGCGCAGCAGGCCGTCCACCGAGGTCCCGCACTCCGGATAGCAGGCGATGCCGATGCTGGCGCCCAGGGTGAACTCGATGCCGTCCAGCTTGTGCCGCACCGACACCAGTTCGATCAGCTTCTCCGCCACCCGCGCCGCATCTTCGGGATGGTCGAGAGTATCGAGCAGCGCGGTGAACTCATCGCCGCCCATGCGCGCGACTATGTCGTAAGGCCGCAGGCAGTGCTTCAGCTGCTCGCCGACCTTGCGCAGGATCTGGTCACCGGCATCGTGGCCGAGCGAGTCGTTGATGCGCTTGAAACCATCCAGGTCCAGATAGAGCACGGCCATGCGCTTGCCGTTGCGGTCGACCCGCGACAGCGCCGTCTCCAGCGCCTGGTAGAAGCCGCGGCGGTTGTACAGCCCGGTCAGCGCATCGGTGACCGCCTGGGATTCGAGCTGGGCGTGCAGGTTGCGCACCACCGACATGTCCAGGGCGATCAGCACCATGGAATTCTGGTATTGCGGCAGTGGCGAACAGGACAGTGCCGCCGGCATCAGCGCGCCGTCCAGGGTGCTCAGCACAGCGTCGTGCAAGCGGTAGGTCTGGCCCTTGCGCCAGTGCTGGTAGAACTCGCTCTGCTGCCATTCCTCCGGCATCTCAGGCGAGCGCAGGTGCGACAGCAGCGCACTGCCCTGCAAATCCTCCACCGCACCATGGAGCATCTGCGCCATGGCCGGGTTGGCGAAACGGATGATGCCGTCCTGGTCGATCACCAGGATGCCCTCGGAGGCGTTGTCCAGCACCGAGGCGTTGAAGGCCCGTTCGCGATCCAGCTGCTGGGTCAGCTGCAGCAGCTCATGGCGATGGCGCTCCTGCTCCAGCAGGGTGCCGATCTTGTGCTTGAGCACCGTGGGATCGAACGGTTTGAGGATGAAGTCCATCGCACCGATGGCGTAGCCGCGCAGCACCGATTCCTCGGTATGAGCGATGGCGGAGAGGAAGATGATCGGCGTGTGCCGGGTGTGCGGGCTGCCGCGCATCAGGCGGGCCACCTCGAAGCCATCCATGTGCGGCATCTGCACGTCGAGCAGGACCAGGCCGACGTCCTCGTCCATCATGCAGCGCAGCGCCGCCTCGCCGGAGTTGACCGTGCGCACGTTCCATTCGCCGTTGTCGAGCAGGGCCTCCATGGCCACCAGGTTCTCCTCACGGTCGTCGACCACCAGCAGAATCTGCCCGTTGCTCTCCATCTTGCGCTGCGGCTGCGCCATCTGGCCCTCCTCCCTCAACCCTGCGCCCGGCGCTGCTGCTCCGGCAGCGCCAACCAGCGATGCAGCATCTCCAGCAGCTCCTGGCGAGCTACCGGTTTGGCCAGGTAGTCATCGCAGCCGGCGGTGATGCACTTCTCCCGGTCGCCCTTCATCGCATGGGCGGTCAGGGCGATGATCGGCACCAGGCACTCGCGCTCGCCCTTGAGGATGCGCGTGGCGGTATAGCCGTCCATGTTGGGCATGGCCATGTCCATCAGCACCAGGTCGAAGGGCTCGCGGGCGAACACTTCCAGGGCTTCCTCGCCATCCTTGGCCGGCACCACCGCCAGGCCGATCTCGTCCAGCAGGGCGGTCATCGCGTAGATGTTGCGAATGTCGTCATCCACCAGCAGCACGCGCTTGCCATTCAGCTCGGAGCTGTCGGCCTGCGGCTCGCGCACACCGGCGAGAAAACGCTGCAGCGCGATACTGAGCGGGGCGAAATCCTCACCGTGCTTGCGCACCGCCACCGCCGAGTAGCGGCGCAGGCGCTGCAGGTCCTGGCGGGTGATGTCCAGGCCGGTGTTGATCACCACCTGGCTGCCGTGCAGCGGACGCACACGATGCATGGCTTCGAGCAGGTCGAAGCCATCCTGGTCGGGCAGGTTGAGGTCGATCACCAGCGCATCGAAGGACTTGGCCGCATAGGCCTGGCGGGCTTCCTCGGCGGTGCCCAGGGCGGTGACGGTGAAGCCCATCTGGCTCAGGTGCTGGCGGTAGTGCTCGCGCTCCACCTCGACGTCCTCCACCAGCAGCAGGCTGCGCCTGGGCATGCTGCCGACGCCGATGTCCTGGAACACCAGCTCCAGGTCTTCGCGGGCAATCGGTTTGACCAGGTAGCGCGTGCCCTCGCTCTGCCAGTCCTGTGGCTGCGGCACGCAGGAGACGATGTGCACCGGCACGTCGCGATGCGGCAGCAGGCTGCGCAGGCGTCGGTAGATCTGCCAGCCGCTGATGTCCGGCAGGAGAATATCCAGCACTACCGCGACGAAGCGCTCGCTGTGCAGCAGGGCAATGGCCTGCTTGCCGTTGCGGCAGTGCACGCTGGCGAAGCCATGGGCCAGTGCTTCCTCGGCGATCACCGCGGCGAAGTTGAGATCGTCCTCGACGATCAGCACGGCCGGTCCCGCACCACTGCGTTGCGGCGGGGCATCGGCCGCCTCGTCGTCCTTGGCCTGGGCCTGCAGCGCCGTCACCGGCAGCCGCACGATGAAGCGCGAGCCTTGCCCCGGTGTGCTTTCCAGACTGATCTGCCCGCCCAACACTTCGACCAACTGGCGGGTAATGGCCAGGCCCAGGCCGGTACCACCGAAGCGCCGGCTGGTAGAGCCGTCGATCTGCTGGAAGGCCTGGAAGATACGTTCATGCTGCGCCGGGTCGATGCCGATGCCGCTGTCGCGCACCACGAACTGCAGGGTCTCGCGGTCGGCATCCAGCGACACCGGCGAATGGCCGATGGACAGCTCCACCTCGCCGTACTCGGTGAACTTGAGGGCGTTGGACAGCAGGTTGCGCAGGATCTGCTGCAGACGCCCACGGTCGCTGTGGATCACCCGCGCCACGCCCGGCTCCATGTGCGTGATCAGGCGCAGGCCCTTGATCTCGGCCATCGGCCGCAGACTGGAATCCAGCTCCACCAGCAGGTCCTGGATATTCAGTGGCTCCAGCTTGAGCTGTACGCGGCCGGCCTCAATCTTGGCCAGGTCGAGCACGTCGTTGATCAGCTGCAGCAGGTCGTTGCCGGCCTTGTAGATGATGTCTGCGTGCTTGACCTGCTTCTCGCTGAGGTTGCCGGCCAGGTTGTGGCGCAGCTGCTCGCTGAGGATCAGGATGCTGTTGAGCGGCGTGCGCAGCTCGTGCGACATGTTGGCGAGGAACTCCGACTTGTAGCGGTTGGCCAGCGCCAGTTGCTCGGCCTGCTCGCGCAGGCGCTGCTCGGCAGCCTTGCGCTCGCTGATGTCGATGATCACCGCCTGTACCAGGCGATCGTCGCCGCTGCGCAGCGGTGACAGACCCACCTCCAGCGGGATCAGATGGCCATCACGGTGCTGGCCGAACAGCTCGCGATTGCCGCCCATGCGCCGCGGCGACGGGTCCTTGATGAAGCCATCGCGCAGCGCCGGATGGCGCTCGCGGGTAGCCTCGGGCAGCAGCATCTCCACCGGCTGGCCGAGCATCTCGTCGCGGCTGTAGCCGAACATCTGCTCGGTCTGCCGGTTGACCATGCTCAGGCGGCCATTGCCGTCGATCAGCACGATGGCATTGGGCGAGGCCTCGACCACCAGGCGGAAACGCTCATCCGCCGCCTTGCGCTCGCTGATGTCGATGATCACCGCCTGCACCAGCAGTTCCTCGCCGGCGCGAATCGGCGCCAGGCCAACCTCCAGCGGGATCATGCGACCGTCGCGGTGTTGACCGAACAGCTCGCGGCTGCCGCCCATGCGGCGCTGTTCGGGCGCCTGGTGAAAAGCCTGGCGCATGCCCACATGCACATGACGCAGCGACTCCGGCAGCAATCGTTCGACCGGGTGGCCGAGCAGCTCGCTGCGCTCGTAGCCGAACAGCATCTCGGCCTGGCGATTGACCATGGCCACCCTACCCGCCTGGTCGACCAGCACGATGGCGTTAGGCGAAGCCTCCACCACCAGACGGAAGCGCCCCTCGCTCTCACGCAGCTGCTTGCTCTGCCGCTCGCTGTCAGCCAGAGTGCGCTCGCGCAGGAACAGGAATCCCCCCACCAGCAGCGCCAACAGCAGGGTCGCCAGCAGGCCGGTACCGAGGCTGACCGGCAGGCCGGCGTTGCCCTGGTTGGCTTCATAGGTCGCGGTGCTGCCGACATTCAGCAACCAGTCGCGGCCATAGATATTCAACGTGCGCTGGGCGCGGAAACGTGGGCTATGGGATTGCGCGCTGTTCCTGCCCAGCAGTGGGTGGCCGGTGTCGGCCTGGTCGATCAGCTCCACCGCGAACTGGCTCGCGCCACTGCCGAGAATGCCGTGCATCAGGTCGGCCAGGCGGAAGGAGCCGGAGACCATACCGAGCAAGGCCGCGCGGCGCTCCTCGGCGGTGGCGATCGGTGCGTTCTGGCGGAACACCGGCAGGTACAGGAGCATGCCGGCCTGCACGTCCTTCTCGGTTTCCTGCTTGAGGCGCAGCGGGCCGGTGAGCACCGCCTCGCCGCTGTCACGCGCGCTGACGATGGCGGCGCGGCGGGTGGCCTCGCTGAACATGTCAAAGCCCAGCACGCGGCGGTTGCGCCAATCCAGCGGGTTGACGAAGTCGACTATCAGGTAGCTTTCGCGCTCACCAGTGGGATAGGTCTGAAAGTCCGCGCGGCCGCTGGCGCGCACTTCATCGACGAAGGGTTGCAGTTCGGCCGGAGCCAGGTAGCGACTCCAGGCCAGCGCCTGAATGCCGGGGTACTGCTCCTGCAGCTGCAGCTGGTCGGTGGCGCGCTGCCATTCCTCGTCGGATACCTCGGTGCTGCCGGCCATCAGCCCAGCCATGCCGCGCAGCACCATCTCGTAGGCGCGCATGCGCTCGCGCACGCTGAACTCCACCCCGTCGACGGCCTGCTCGAAGCGTTGCTCCTGGGCCTGCCGGGCTCCGGCCTCCACCGTGCGCCATTGCCAGAACACCAGCGAGCCCAGCCCGCCCAGCAGGAGCAGGCTGACCAGCAGAGGCATCCAGGATTTGCGATTGAGGAGGATGGGAGCGGCGTCGTCCATGGGGTCTCCTGTTCCTTCGCCGGCACGCGTGCCGGGCTCCCCCGAGACGTGGCGACTCACGCGCAGCGCTCCGCGCGTCAACTGGGAGTGTAGTCAGGTTTTTTCCAGGGTCTCTCCACACGACAGACGGCACTTGGCCATCATCAGAAACACGAAAGGCCCCGCGTGGGGCCTTTCGGTGTGCATCAGCCTGCGCTTATTGCGCGCCAGGCAGCGGGCGCAAGGTGACTTCGACGCGGCGGTTCTGCGCACGGCCATCGGCCGTGGCGTTGCTGGCCACCGGCTGATCCGGGCCGGCGCCACGGGTACTGAGACGCGAGGCATCGACGCCCTGGGCCATCAGGTAGTTGGCCACGCTCTGCGCGCGGCGCTGCGACAGGCCCACGTTATAGGCGTGGTTGCCGGTGCTATCGGTGTGGCCGACGATCTCGATGCTGTTCTGGTTGTACTGCCGGAACGAGGTAGCCAGGTTGTTCAGCGGGTTGTAGAAGCTGCTGGCAATGTCCGCGGAGTCGGTGGCGAAGGTGATGTTGCCGGGCATGATCAGTTGGATGGTGTCGCCCTGGCGCTGCACTTCCACGCCGGTGCCTTCCATACTGCGGCGCAGCTCTTCTTCCTGCTTGTCGGCGTAATAGCCGTAACCGGCACCAGCGGCGCCGGCCACCGCGGCGCCGATCAGCGCACCCTTGCCGCGGTTGTCGTGGTTGATCGCGGCACCGGCCACGGCGCCAGCCAGGGCACCGAGGCCACCGTACTTGGCGGTCTTGCTCATGCCACCGGAGCTCTGCTGGCTCTGGTTGTCATAGGGATTCTGCGAGGCACAGCCAGTCAGCAGCGCCAACAGCAGTGCGGCGAGAGTCAGGCGTGAAGGGGTATACATGTGGGTTACTCCTGAAGCGGGGTTACCAGTCGGACGGACCGGCAACAGGTTAGAGCGAAGCGGCGCGGAAAGATTCCCCGTCAGGCGCGGATGAAGGGGTTCTCGCGCATCTCGTCACCCAGGCGAGTGTCCGGGCCGTGGCCGGTGACCACAGTGGCGTCTTCATCCAGAGTGTAGAGGCGCTTGATTGAGCGCTCGATGGTGGCGTAGTCGCCGCCCCACAGGTCGGTGCGACCGATACCGCGACGGAACAGGGTGTCGCCGGCGATCAGCAGCTTGGCCTCGGCGAACCAGAAGCTGGTGGAGCCCGGCGTATGTCCCGGTGTGTGCAGGGCCACGCCGCAGCCACAGGCCAGTTCCTCGTCATCGGCCAGCCACTGGTCCGGCGCCGGCACCGGGGTATAGGGCACGCCGAACATGCGGCACTGCATCTCCAGGTTGTCCCAGAGGAACTGGTCATCCTTGTGCAAGTGCAGGGTGGCGCCAGTCTTCTCCTTCATCTGCCCGGAAGCCAGGAAGTGATCCAGATGCGCATGGGTGTGGATGATGCTGACCACCTTGAGCCCATGAGCCTCCAGGCGCGTCATGATCAACTCGGGGTTGCCGCCCGGGTCGACGACGATGGCCTTCTTCGTCACCGGATCGCCGATGATGGTGCAGTTGCACTGCAACGGGCCGACGGGGAAGGTTTCACGGATCAGGCTGGGTTGCGGGCTGGCGGTCATCTGACGGTCTCCTCGGTCGGCGCGGGCCGCGCACGATAATCGTTCGGCGCCCTACCCGTCCATTTGCGAAACGCTCGGCGAAAGTTGGAAGGGTCGCTGAAGCCCAGCAGCAGGGCGATCTCGAACAGCGGCAGGTGAGTGGCCTCCAGATATTGCAGCGCCAGGCGCTTGCGCACCTCGTCGAGCACCTGCTGGTAGCTGGTACCAGCGCCGGCCAGGTGGCGGCGCAGGCTGCGTCCACTGGTATGCAGCGCACTGGCCGCGCTGTCCAGATTGGGAAAGTCGCCGGGGCGTGCCAACAGCAGACGACGCAGGCGACTGAGCAACCCCTCCTGCACATCCAGGCTAGCCAGTAGCGCCTCGCACTGCTGCTCGCACATCTGCATGGTCGCCGGATTGGCCAGCGCCATGGGCCGATCCAGGTAGTGCCGAGGCAGGCGGAACCAGTGCCAGGGCTGATCGAACAGCGCCGTCACACCGAAGGCTTCGTGGTAGCGCGCGGCGTGGCCAGGCTCGGAATAGGCGAAACCGACTTCGAGCCCCTTTGGCGCCTCGCCGAGCAGGAACTGGGCGATGGCGTACAGGCTGCCGAACAGGCCTTCGGCGGCGAAACGGCCGAGCGAGCCCAGGGGAATCGACTCGCTGGCGCGCAGTTCCAAGGAGTCCGGGTTATCCACCAGCTCCAGATCGAAGGTCAGCCCCAGCACCCGGTAGTAGCGCAAGGCGAAATGCACCGCCTTGCCCAGGTTGGCGCTGGACAGCAGCGCATAGCCGAGGATGCCGTGGGCCGACGCATTCAGACGCAGCCCCAGCAACAGGCCAAGCGCCGGCTCATCGCACAGCAGCAGGGCGGTCGCGGCGAGCTGGTGGAAATCGATAAAGGACAGCCGCCCGGTGGGGCTCTGCAGTTGCTCCGGGCGAATGCCCGCGGCGCCGAGCAGCCGCTCACGCTCGATGCCGCGCTCGCCCGCCAGCTGCAGCAGGGTCTCGGCATAGGTGATGGGAACCAGCTCGGAACTCAGGGTCAGGGGTTTGCTCATTGGTGCCAACCGCAAAGGCCTATGGCCGGATATGACCTGAAACTTGGCTGAAGATAACCTTGTCCGGGAAAAGCCCACAAGCCCATAGTCCTCCCGAACATAACTACAAGATGGGAGGCCGCATGCACTGCCCCACCCCGCACGATCTGTTGATCAAGCCGCGTCAGCCTGAGTTCAGCCTGCCTTCGCCCTGGAATCGCCATTGGCATGGCGGCGACGCTTTCAAGAGCCACTTCTTCGACGCCATGTCGCTGCTCTTCCCCGATGGCGAGCGCTTCTTCATCGACTCGGTGCGTGCCTACCGCGACCAGGTCAGCGACCCGCTGCAGCAGGCGCAGATCCGCGGTTTCATCGGCCAGGAGGCCCACCACAGCCGCGAGCACGAGCATTACAGCGAGGCGCTGCGCGAAGCCGGCTACGACCTGGACTATCTGGAGCGCCGCCTGAAGAAGCGCCTGGCCTTCGTGCGCAAGCACCTGCCGCCCAAAGCACACCTGGCCGCCACCACAGCGGTCGAGCACCTCACCGCGATCATGGCCGACGCCATTCTCAAGAATCCGGACTGGCTGGCCGGTGCAGACCCGGACATGGCGCGCCTGTGGCGCTGGCATGCGCTGGAGGAAAGCGAGCACAAGGCCGTGGCCTTCGACCTCTACCAGCAGGTGTGCGGCAAGGTCTGGATACGCCGCCGCGCCATGCTGCACAGCACCTTCTTTTTCACCCTGGACACTTTCAAGGGTCTAGTGCACATGCTGCGCCGCGACGGCCTGCTGTGGAACTGGAGGGTCTGGCGTGACGGACTCGCCTGGCTGTGGGGCAGCCGCGGCATCCTGCGCCCACTGGTGCGGGTCTACCTCGACTTCTACCGGGCCGACTTCCACCCCTGGCAGCACGACAACCTGCAGCTGATCCTGGAACGCCGCCGCGAGTTCGACCCGCTGGAGGTCAGCTGATCAGGCCCAGGCCCTTGGCACGCGCCACTGCCTGGGTGCGCCGCTCGACGCCGAGCTTGCTGTTGATGTGGCGCGCGTGGGTCTTGACCGTGTGTAGGGAGATGAACAGACGATCGCTGATTTCCTGATTCGAGCAGCCCAGTGCGATCAGCCGCAGCACTGCCAGTTCGCGAGTACTCAAGGTCTCGATTGCCCCGGCCGCCACCGGCTCGGCTTCGACCTCTGCCGGTAGGCAAGCACGCAACGCCTCGCTGAGCGGGCCTACCGGCGCCGTCTGCAACTGAGCACGCAACCAGCCTGGCTGATGCACGAGCAACTCGTAGAACGGCAACAGAGCACCGCCCGCCCCCGCCTCCAGGCCACTGAGTAGCTGCTGCTGGGCATCACGCTCACGCCCGGCGGCATACAGCAACTGGCTTAATTGCGCTTGGGCGAACACGCCGAGCAGTTGCCCGCCCTGTACCTGTGCTCGCTGGATCAGTGCGCGCAAGCGCCGCTCGGCGGCTTCCGGCTGGTCCATGCGCCGCTCCAGCGCCGCGCGCTGCAACTCGATATGCAACGGCAGCTGGGGATGGAACTCCGGCGCGGCAGCCGCCTGCTCTCCGCCGTAGGTCTCCGCCAGGCGCACCAGCCAGGCGTTGGCCAGGTCGACCTGGCCTTGGCTCAGCCACAGCTCGCACTTGGTCACGGTGATCATCGCCAGGTAGTACACCGGCGGTACGTCCCAGATATGCATCAGGCGCTCGGCCTCGGCCAGCTGCGCGAAGGCCTCGTTGAGGCGCCCCAAGCGCCCCTCCTGGCTGGCCAGGATGCAGTAGCCGATCAGCAGGCTGATATCGCGGCACTTGCGCGCCTCGCCGATGCCCACCAGCAATCGCTCGCGGGCCTCATCCGGGCGCAGGCGCAGGCACAGCAGGACTCCCTCGTACAGCGTCAGCCGCGCACGCACCGCGTAGTCGCGCTGGGTCGAGAGACCGCGTATGCGTTCGAGGCCGGCGCGTACCTCTTCCAGAGCCCGGACGATCTCGCCACGGGCCAGCAGGACCCGGGCCCGATCGTAATGACAGAAGGCCTCGAACAGCAGGTTGCCGTGGCGCTGGGCCAGCTCCAGTGCCTCGCGATTGAGGCCGCGGGCACGCCATAGATCGCCGCGCACCACCGCCAGGTTGGCCAACGTCGACATGCACAGCAGACGCGAGCCGTAATGCTGGCTCGGCATGCCGACCAGCGCCTGGCCGCAGTAAAGCTCGGCGCTGTGGCTGTCGCCGCGACCGCGGGCGATGACACCGCTGACGGCCAGCCACTGGGCCAGCAGCGACTGCTGCTCGGCCGCACTAGGTGCCGGCAGGAAGCGCTCCAGATGGTTGGCCAGCTCCTCGGCGGCATCCAGCTGGCAGGCCAGGGCCAGGGCCCAGCTGTACAGCAGGATCAGACGTGGCGTGCTGGTCAGCAGACTGTCTGGCAGGTCCATCTTCCAGCGCAGCAGCATGGCCACGTTCTGCTCGGCCAGCAGATGCTCCTCGGAGAAGTTCTGCACCAGGCTGGCGGCTACGTCGGGCTGGCCAGCCCGCAGGGCCTGCTCCACCGCCTCATCGAGCTGCCCCTGCCCACTGAACCAGCGGCAGGCACGCAGGTGCAGGCGCGCCGCAGGCTGCGACAACTGCCTGGCCGGGTTCGCCCGCAACAGATCGGAGAACAGATGGTGGTAACGGAACCAGCGGCCCTGCTCGTCCAGTGGCACCAGAAACACCTGGTGCGCCTGCAGATGCTGCAGGATCAAGGCGCTGTCGTGACTGTCACGCACCGCATCGCACAGCTCCGGACAGAAGCGCTCGAGGCAGGAGGTGTCATAGAGGAAGGCTTGGACTTCCGGAGACTGGCGTTCGATCACCTCTTCCAACAGGTAGTCGCGAATCATGCCCTGCGCGCCATGCAGATCGCGCTCGCCCTCGGCCGCCGTGAGCAACCAGAGGCGCAGGCCGGCCACCCATCCCTCGCTGCGCTGCAGCAAGGTTTCCAGGGCCTCGCCGGGTAATTCGGCGCCTTGTACGGAAAGCAGCTCGCTGGTCTCGTCTCGGGTCAGACGCAGATCCTGCTCCTGCAACTCCAGCAGCTGCCGCGACAGACGTAGGCGGGCCAGGTGCCAATCGGGGCGCTGACGGCTGGTTACCAGTACCAGCATGCCGGCCGGCAGGTGATTGAGGAAAAACTGCAGGCAGCGATCCAGTACCGCACCCTGGGCCAGGTGATAGTCGTCGAGCACCAGCAACAGTGGGTTTTCAGGATCGAGCCGCTCGTTCAGCTCATCGAGCAGGCCATCCAGCCACTCCTCGAAGGCGAATGGCTGATGGCGCTGGCGCATCTTCAGCAGACCGAGCGCCTCGTCACCAATCCTCGGGAAGTGCTGGCGCAGTCCCTCCAGCAGGCGCTCGAGGAAGCGCCCAGGATCACTGTCACGGCGGTTGAGGCTGATCCACAGGTTCTGCCAGCCCACCGGTAAGCGCTCGCAGAACTCCACGGCCAGCGAGCTCTTGCCGAATCCTGCCGGCGCACAGACCAGCAGTAACCGGCCATCCATACCGGCTTCCAGCCGCTCGCACAGGCGTGGCCGCAGCACGTGACCGGCAGGCAGTGGCGGACGAAAGAAGCGCCCTTCTCCGGTAGAGACCGGAAAGCTGGAAAGAGCAGGAGAGCTGGATAGATCGGTCACGGGCGCAGTTGCAATCCAGGCGCGAAATGACCGCAGCCTATCCCCTCGCGCCGAGCATTTGAAGCCCAGTCCATCTGCAGAAACGAAAAAGCCGGCACAAGGCCGGCTTTCTCGGGTAACGCGGAGTATTAACGCACGCCAGCCTGACGCAGAGCTGCCGGGGTGAAGTCGGAGGTAGATGCCTTGTAACCGAAGTCATAGGCCTTCTTCTCTTCGTTCTTCATACCCAGAGCCAGGTAGCGACCGGAGATCACGTCATACAGGGTTTCCAGGGTGTACCACGGGACCTGCTTGTCGTAGTAGTACTGGGAGTGGGCCTCGGCCACACGCCACAGCGAACCACGACCATCGTAGTGGTCGATCACCGAAGCCTGCCAGGTGTCCTCGTCGATGTACATGTCGCGCTTGGCGTAGATGTGGCGTTCACCAGCTTTCAGGGTGGCGGTCACCTGCCATACGCGGTGCAGCTCGTAACGGGTCAGGTCCTGGTTGATGTGGCCGGCCTTGATCACGTCGGCGTATTTCAGCTTCGGCGAGTCGAGGTCGTAGGAGTTGTACGGAATGTATATCTCCTTCTTGCCAACCAGTTTCCAGTCGTAGCGATCCGGAGCACCGTTGTACATGTCCAGGTTGTCCGAGGTACGCAGACCATCGGCGGCGGTACCCGGACCGTCATATGACACCTGCGGGGCGCGGCGCACGCGGCGCTGACCGGCGTTGTACAGCCAGGCCAGACGCGGCTCCTTCACCTGGTTCAGGGTCTCGTGAACCAGAAGAACGTTACCAGCCAGACGAGCCGGAGCGGTTACACGCTGCTTGAAGTAGAAGAGGATGTTGCTCGGCTTGCTCGGGTCGTAGTCAGTCAGACTGGTCGGGAAGACGAATTCGTCCTGGAAGTACACCAGACTGAACGAGCCATTGGCCTGCGGAGTAGCCTGGGTCACCAGACGACGCACGCTGCCACCGCGATAACGGGTGATCTGGTTCCAGACTACTTCCAGACCGTTCTGCGGAATCGGGAACGGGTTGGCGGTCTTGAAGTTCTCCAGACCGTTACCGCCCTCGACCAGCTTGGTGTTGACGGCGTTGGACTTGGCATCATCCAGCACGTTCTGCGGCAGGCCCGCCGAACGGTGGGTGGTGTACACCGGCATCTTGTAGGTTTCTGGATAACGCTTGAACATCGCCAGCTGGCCAGGGGTCAGCTTGTCCTTGTACTGATCGACGTTCTGCGCGGTGATGGTGAACAGCGGCTTCTCGTTCGGGAACGGATTGGACAGGAAGCCACGGTCATCCACAGTGCCGGCATTCTTCGGCAGACCGCCAGTCCACTCGGGGATGGAACCATCGGCATTACCAGCTTTTTCGGCACCGACCGGCGTCAGGCTGGTGCCGAGCTTGGCAGCTTCATCGGCGGGAACGGCAGCCATTACGCTGGTGGCGAGCATGGACAGCGCCAGCACACCGGATTGCAACAGGATCTTTTTTGCTTTCATCTGCATAGTCGTCCTTATTCTTGTTCTGCTTAGAAGCTCATGCCCACGCTGAAGGCGAGGAAGTCACGATCAGTCGAAGTGTTGTAATCGCCGCCGAAGAAATCGGTGTAAGACAAACCTACTGTGTAGGTGTTCTGATATTCAGCATCTAGCCCCAGGCTTACGGCCTTGGCACCCTCGGTGAACATACCGTTCGGACCATAACCATCGACGTCATGTGACCATGCCACGCTGGGCTTCAGGTTGATGCCAGCAAATACGTCGTTGTAGTCCCAGATGGCACGGGCACGGTAGCCCCAGGAGGTAGAGGTTACAAAACCATCATCGTTGCAATGCTTGCTACGGTTGGCTGCCGCGGGAGTACCGCCAAAGGTACCCGCGTTAATTGCAGTACAGCTCGCCAGGCCACTGATGGTACCCGGCAGTTCACCTGGTCCGAATACCGGATCACGGCCATAACGTGCTTCACTTGTGCTTTCCAAACCACCTACACGAACGACACCAACTTCACCTACCAAGGTCAGACGCTCAGCACCCATGACCTGATCGAAGAAGTGAGTGAATGTAGTCTGGAACTGTGTGATTTCTTTGCGCTTATAGCCGTGCAGTGTGCTCCCAGGAATCGACGCGGGATCTCCCCCCAGAAGCGAGTATTGACCGAACGGAGCAAACGCTGGGTTGAAGGCAGCCAGACCACGGACACCTGCATAAAGCACATCGGTAGTGTTCAGCTGAACTGGAGCATTCGGACGATAGCTAAGTTCGCCCTGCCATGCGGTGCCAGTGGGCAGAGTAGTAGAGAAGCTCAGGCCATAAAGGCGGATGTCCTCTGGGTACTCCATGAAATAATTACTGCCACCAGCCACGTTCGCAATTGCAGCTCCTTGCCGCGCGGCTGCAGGGATAGCCGGAACTGCGCCACCGAGCACACCAGCCGACTGCAGGTAATCCGCCCTGGCTGCTGCCTGAGCACTGAAGATCGGTGCGCGACTGTGATAGTTCATGAAGTAGGCGCCGAACTCAGTATCAAGGGGCTCGAAGAAGTAACGCAGAGCTGCGCCCCACTGCCCATCATCACGAGCATCGCGATCACCACCACGCGGCACAATCACACCTTCGGAAGTGGTGCTATACCCGAGCAAGCCACCAAAAGGTGCAACTGCCGGGGTCAGGACGGTTGTATTGCGATCACAGCCATCCGCCGCGACATCGGCCTGGGAGAAGAAAGTACCGCAGTTATCGATAACAGTCTGATCCCACTCCAGCTGGTAAAAGGCCTCAGCGGACAGATTGTCGGTCAGGCTCTGCGATACATAGAACATGTTGACCGGGATAAGGCCTTCCTTGACCTCGGCACCTGGGCGGCGGAAAGCAGATACATCGATCGGGTTAATCGAGTTGATACCATTCTGGATGAAGGTGCTCTCACCCCAGCTCACCACCTGCTTGCCCAGACGTACACTGCCAGGCTGCTCAGCGATGCTGTAGTTGTGATAAACGAAGGCGTCCAGCAATTGAGCGCCAGAGGCCTGCGCGCCTTCCTTGCGATTGGAGTCGCTGATGTCTTTGAACTCGCGGTGCTCATCCTTCAGCTCAAAGTCATACCAATACTTGCCACGAACGAAAACACCGGTATCACCGTACTTCAGTTCGAGGTCATGAATGCCCTTGAAAATCTTCGAGAAGGTCTCGCCCTTCTTGAAATTCAGATGGCCATCATCTGAAGTTTGAGAGAGGCCTTTACCACCATTGTGCCCCCCGATTAGCTCGGGATCGGCACTGCGCATGGACCAACTGGCACCAACAGACAGAGTGGAGTCCAGTTGACCTTCGATCTCACCAATGTTGAACGAGACGCCGAATGCCGGGGCAGCGAGAGTGGAGGCAAGGCTCACTGCCAGAGGCAGCTTGGCCAGACGCCAGAACGGTTGGTTTTTTATCATCGACGCTACTCCATGTGTTTTTTTGTTATGGATGCTGCGGACTATAGCTACCACCCCCTGAGGCTTGATCCCCCGAAAGTGTGATTTCCTGCCCCCAACCCCTCTAGACCGGCCAGTCACGAATACCACCCCAGCCGAACTTGACCAGCCAAAGCAATTTGCAAGCCAAACGCTCGTTTGAAGCATGGATCCGCTACAAAGACGCCATCAGCACCCTAAAAAACAAAGGCCCCCGTTTTTTCTGCCGGAGGCCTTCAGTTTGGAAGCCTTATCCCACGGGCCTCAGAGCCCTAGTAGCGACTGGGGTTCATGTAAATGCCCCCATTACAACGACATTCAAAGCGTGGACAAAAACGCGCTGCCCGCCTCCAGCCACTGAGCGATATCAAGACGAATTCGTTTCTTGTCGAGCTTGCCCACACTGGTTTTGGGAATATCGGTAACAAGCGCGATCTGACTGGGTATCGCCCACTTGTTGATGCTGCCCTGCTCTACATGCGGCTTGAGGTGCTCCTTGAGCCCCTTGGCGTCCAGGCTCTGCCCGTCGCGCAGGACCAGCAGGGCGAAGGGGCGCTCGCCCCATTGCGGATCGGGAACCCCGACCACCGCCACTTCGCGTACAGCCGGATGACGACTGATCAGATCCTCCAGCTCCAGCGAGGACAGCCATTCGCCGCCAGTCTTGATCACATCCTTGATGCGGTCGCGGATATCGATGAAGCCGAAGTCGTCCAGCGTGGCGACGTCGCCGGTGTGCAGCCAGCCGTGTTCCCACAGCTCGGCACTCTTCTGCGGTTCGTTGAAGTAGCCCATGGTCAGCCAGGGCGCGCGCAGCACCAGCTCGCCCTGGGTCTCGCCGTCGGCCGGTAACAACTGGCCATCGGCGCCCATCAGCGCGGTTTCTACCAGAGGAACCGGCACGCCGGCCTTGATCCGGTAGGTGATCTGCTCGCCTTCACTGCCGGCCTTGAGCTCCTCGTTGATGTGCGCACAGGAGATCAGCGGGCAGGTCTCGGACATGCCGTAGGCCGCGGTGAGCTGGATGCCACGGGCCTTGGAGGCCTCATACAGCGAGCGATTGAGCGCACTGCCACCGATGATGATCTTCCAGCCACCGAAGTCCTGGCCCTGCCCCGCCTTGGCGTTGAGTACCATCTGCAGGATGGTCGGCACGCAGTGGGAAAAGGTGACCTTCTCCTTCTGCCACAGCTGCACCAGCAGCTCCGGATCGTAACGCCCCGGGTAGACCTGCTTGATGCCGAGCATGGTGGCCACGTACGGGATGCCCCAGGCATGCACGTGGAACATCGGGGTGATCGGCATGTACACGTCGTCGGTGCCCAGCAGGCGCACGCTGTCCAGACTGCCCAGCACGCTGGCCTCGGCCAGGGTGTGCAGCACTAGCTGACGGTGGGTGAAGTACACGCCCTTGGGGTTACCGGTAGTGCCGGTGGTGTAGAAGGTGGTGGCTACCGAGTTTTCGTCAAAATCGGCGAAGTCGTACTGGGTACTGGCCGCAGCCAGCAGGCCCTCGTACTCACCGACCAGGTTGGGCAGGTCGGCGGTCTTCTCGACGCCGTCGGTGAGCAGGATGGTCTTCTCTACCGTGGTCAGCTGCCCTTCCACTGCCTTGTACAGCGGCAGGAACTCGCTGTTGACCAGCACGAAGCGGTCTTCGGCATGGTTCATGGTGTAGAGGATCTGGTCGGCCGACAGCCGGATGTTGATGGTGTGCAGCACCGCGCCGATCATCGGGATGGCGAACATGCACTCGAGGTAACGGTGGCTGTCCCAATCCATCACCGCCACAGTGTCACCAGCCTTCACCCCGGCCTCGCTCAGCACGTTGGCCAGGCGCGCCACGCGCTCGTTGAAGGTGGCGTAGCTGTAGCGCACCAGGTCGCGATAGACGATCTCGCGGGTCTTCTCGTAGCGGCTGCCGGAGAGCAGCAGGCGCTTGATCAGCAATGGCGCCTGGTTGGCGTTTTCGGTTGGCGGAATGACACGAGTATTCAGCATGGCGGTAACCTGTTTTCTTGGAGTTTTTCTTCGTCGCCAATCTAGAACCGCTCTGGCTCCGGCTTAATCCGTCAAAAGAATGATTTTTTCCGTGACCCTTTGGCCACTTTCGGTCACGCAGTAGAATCGACTGGTACTGCCGTTTACGGCTTCACTCTTCAGAGGTAATACCGATGTCCGATATCGTCATCGTCAGCGGCGCCCGCACCCCAATGGGCGGCTTCCAGGGCAGCCTGTCCGGCGTACCCGCCGTGGAACTGGGCGCCATCGCCATCCGCGAGGCCGTGGCCCGTGCCGGCATCGCGCCGGCCGACGTGCAGGAAGTGATCATGGGCTGCGTGCTGCCCGCCGGCCTCAAGCAGGGCCCGGCCCGCCAGGCCTCGCTGGGCGCTGGCCTGCCGTCGGCCACCGGCTGCACCACCATCAACAAGCTGTGCGGCTCCGGCATGAAGGCCGTGATGCAGGCCTTCGACGCGCTCAAGGCTGGCAGTAACGAAGTGATGGTCGCCGGCGGCATGGAAAGCATGTCCAACGCCCCGTACATCATTGAGAAGGCCCGCACCGGCCTGCGCATGGGCCACGGAGAGATCAAGGACCACATGTTCTTCGACGGCCTGGAAGACGCCCGCACCGGCCGCCTGATGGGCTCCTTCGCCCAGGAAACCGCCGACAAGTACGGCATCACCCGCGAGGAGATGGACGCCTACGCCATCGAGTCGCTCAAGCGCGCCCAGGCCGCCATCCAGAGCGGCGAGCTGGCCAACGAGATCGTTC
The DNA here is from genome assembly GCF_000761545.1 of Pseudomonas sp. ML96. Taxonomy (GTDB): domain Bacteria; phylum Pseudomonadota; class Gammaproteobacteria; order Pseudomonadales; family Pseudomonadaceae; genus Aquipseudomonas. The sequence goes on from NZ_JPMY01000002.1 coordinate 41,431, forward strand.
CGGTCACCGTCACCAGCCGCAAGGGCGAAGTGGTGGTGAAGGACGACGAGCAGCCGCTGACCGCCAACCTGGACAAGATCCCCGGCCTCAAGCCGGCGTTCAAGAAGGACGGCACCATCACCGCCGCCAACGCCAGCTCGATCTCCGACGGCGCCAGCGCCCTGGTCCTGATGACCGCCGAGGAAGCCGCCAAGCGTGGCCTCAAGCCGCTGGCCAAAATCGTCGCCCACGCCACCCAGAGCCAGGACCCGAGCGAGTTCACCATCGCGCCGATCGGTGCCATGAGCAACCTGTTCAAGAAGACTGGCTGGAGCAAGGACAGCGTCGACCTGTACGAGATCAACGAAGCCTTTGCCATGGTCACCATGCTGGCCATGCGTGAGCACGGTCTGGACCACACCAAGGTCAACGTCTACGGCGGCGCCTGCGCCCAGGGCCACCCGGTTGGCTCCACCGGCTCGCGCCTGATCGTTACCCTGATCAACGCCCTGCGCAACAAAGGCGGCAAGCGCGGCGTGGCCTCGCTGTGCATCGGCGGTGGCGAAGCCACTGCCGTGGCCATCGAGCTGCTGTAAGCGCTCCGCAAGAAAAAGCCCCGCCTAGGCGGGGCTTTTTTATGGGCGGCTAATTAACGCAGTTCGGTAAAGGCCAGCTTGATCCCCAACCCCACCAGCACCACGCCCATCAGCCGGTCGAACCAGTGGCCCATGCGGGCGAAACCGGCGCGCACCCGGCGCTGGCTGAACAGCAAGGCCACCAGGCAGAACCAGATCGCCGTGGCGAACGCCAGGTACACCCCGTAGCCGGCCTGCACCGCCAGCGGCGTGTGCGGGTTGATCACCACGGTGAACAGCGAGAGGAAGAACAGCGTGGCCTTGGGATTCAGGCCATTGGTGACGAAGCCGGTCATGAAGGCGCCGCGCGGCGAACGCTCGACATCCTCCGCAGCCACTTCCAGGCTACCCGGCGCCGCCGGCTTGGCGCGCAGGGCCTTGATGCCGATGTAGAACAGGTAGGCCGCCGCCAGCCACTTCAGCGCGTTGAACAGCACGATGGACTGCGACACGATCAGGCCGATTCCCAGCAGCGAATAGGCCACATGGACGAAGATGCCGGTGCCCACGCCCAGCGCCGTCCAGGTGCCGGCACGGCGGCCATGGGCCACGCTCTCGCGCACGACGATGGCGAAATCCGGCCCCGGGCTGGCCACGGCCAGCAGGTGGATCAGCGCCACGGTCAAAAACTCCGCCCAGTACATGCGACCTCCGAATAGTGGGAATCAGGACAACAGGCTGGCAACCTTACGCCACTGCAACGCATCCAGACAGGTACAGCTGATGAGCAACAGCACCCGCGCGGTCTTCCTCGACCACAGCTCCCTCGACCTCGGCGATCTCGACATGGCGCCACTGCGCCAGGTGGTCGGCGAACTGATCCAGCACGACACCTGCACAGCTGAACAGGTCGCCGAACGCCTGCAAGGCGCCCAGGTGGCGATCAGCAACAAGGTGCACATGAGCGCCGCCACCCTGGCCGCCTGCCCCGAGCTGAAGCTGATCCTGGTCTCTGCCACCGGCACCAACAACGTCGACCTGGCCGCCGCCCGCGAGCGCGGCATCACCGTCGCCAACTGCCAGGGCTACGGCACCGCCTCGGTGGCCCAGCACGCCCTGATGCTGCTGCTCAACCTCGCCACCCGCCTGCCCGATTACCAGGCGGCGGTACGTGACGGCGCCTGGCAACGCTCCAGCCAGTTCTGCCTGCTGGACTTCCCGATCATCGAACTGCAGGGCAAGACCCTCGGCATCCTCGGCCACGGCGAACTGGGCGGCGCCTTCGCACGCCTGGCCGAAGCCCTGGGCATGCGCGTGCTGTATGGCGCCCTGCCCGGCCGCCCGGCCCGCGCCGACCGCCTGGCGCTGAGCGAACTGCTGCCGCAGGTCGACGCCCTCAGCCTGCACTGCCCGCTCAACGAGCAGACCCGCAACCTGATCGGCGCCGCCGAGCTGGCACTGATGAAGCCACAAGCGCTGCTGATCAACACCGCCCGCGGCGGCCTGGTCGACGAGCAGGCCCTGGCCGATACCCTGCGCGCCGGCCACCTGGGCGGTGCGGCATTCGACGTGCTCAGCGAGGAGCCACCGCGTAACGGTAACCCGCTGCTGGCGCAGGACATCCCGCGCCTGATCATCACCCCGCACAACGCCTGGGGCAGCCGCGAGGCCCGCCAGCGTATCGTCGGCCAACTGTCGGAGAATGCCCGCGCGTTCTTCGCCGGCGCCCCCATCCGCGTGGTCAGCGGGTAAACTACGCAGCTTTTTTGACCCGGAGATCGCCATGGACCCACGAAGCGAGGTGCTGTTGCGCCAGGCGGAGCTGTTCCAGGGCGACCTGCTGCTGGCCGGCCTGCCGGCCGACGACCTGCTCGGCCAGCTGCCGCGCGCCCATGGCTGGAGCTGGCACGCCGGCGAACAGAACACCCTTGAGGCACGCTTCGCCGGGCGCAGCCGCTTCGGCACCCTGGTGCCCAATGCAACCTTCGACGGCGCCGTGCTGTTCCTGCCCAAGTCCCGTGAGCTTGCCGACTACCTGCTACAAGCCCTGGCCGCGCGCCTGGCCGGCCGCGAGCTGTACCTGGTCGGCGAGAAGCGCGGCGGTATCGAACGCGCCGCCAAGCAGCTGAGCGCCTATGGCAAGCCGCGCAAGCTGGACAGTGCCCGCCATTGCCAGCTGTGGCAGGTCACTGTGGACAACGCACCGGCCGCGCCCGACCTGCACGCCCTCGCCCAACGCTTCGAGCTGCCCCTGGCCGACGGCCCACTGCAGGTCCTGAGCCTGCCCGGCGTGTTCAGCCATGGGCGCCTGGATCGCGGCAGCGCACTGCTGCTGGAACAGCTGGATGGCCTGCCGCACGGCCATCTGCTCGACTTCGGCTGCGGCGCCGGCGTGCTCGGCGCCACCCTCAAGCGCCGCTATCCGCAGAGCCAGCTGACTCTGCTCGACGTCGATGCCTTCGCCGTCGAGAGCAGCCGCCTAACCCTGGCCGCCAACGGCCTGGAGGCCGAAGTGATCGCCGGCGACGGTATCGACGCGGCCCCCAGCGGCCTTGCCGCCATCATCAGCAACCCGCCCTTCCACACCGGTGTACACACCGACTACCAGGCCAGCGAGCATCTGCTGCGCGAGGCCGCCCGCCATCTGAGCAAGGGTGGCGAACTGCGCCTGGTGGCCAACAGCTTCCTCAAATACCCGCCGCTGATCGAACAGCACCTGGGACCCTGCAAGACCCTGAGCGAAGGCGACGGCTTCCGCATCTACAGCGCCCGCCGCGGCTGATCGCCCATCCTCGACCATACTCAGGCGGCCACCTTCGTGGACCGCCCCGGAGCCTTTTTGTGACCGATACACCCAGCACCAACCAGCCCCACCTGCAGCGCTCGCTGAAGCCGCGGCACCTGAACATGATCGCCATCGGCGGCTCGATCGGCACCGGCCTGTTCGTCGCCTCCGGCGCCACGGTGGCCAGCGCCGGCCCGGGCGGGGCCCTGCTGGCCTACGCGCTGATCGGGGTAATGGTGTATTTCCTCATGACCAGCCTCGGCGAGATGGCCGCGCACATGCCGGTATCCGGCTCGTTCAGCACCTATGGCAGCCGCTTCGTCGACGAAGGCTTCGGTTTCGCCCAGGGCTGGAACTACTGGTACAACTGGGCGGTGACCATCGCCGCAGAACTGGTGGCGGCGCAGCTGATCATGAGCTTCTGGCTGCCGGACGTGCCCGGCATCTACTGGAGCGCCCTGTTCCTCGGCCTGATGTTCCTGCTCAACTTCGTCTCGGTGAAGGGCTTCGGCGAGAGCGAGTTCTGGTTCGCCCTGATCAAGGTGCTGGCCGTGGTGATCTTCATCGGCATCGGCCTGGCCACCATCTTCGGCATCATGGGCGGCATCGAGTCGCCCGGCTTCAGCAACTTCACCGCCGGTGACGCGCCCTTCGTCGGCGGCCTGCAGGCTATGGTCGGGGTGGCGATGATCGCCGGCTTCTCGTTTCAGGGCACCGAGTTGATCGGCATCGCCGCCGGCGAGTCGGAGAACCCGCGCAAGAACATCCCCATCGCCATCCGCCAGGTGTTCTGGCGCATCCTGATGTTCTACATCCTGGCGATCTTCGTGATCGGCATGCTGATTCCCTACACCGACCCCAGCCTGCTGCAGAACGATGCCAGCGATATCAGCGTGTCGCCCTTCACCCTGCTGTTCGAGCGCGCCGGCTTCGCCGCCGCGGCCAGCGTGATGAACGCGGTGATCCTCACCGCCATCCTCTCGGCCGGCAACTCGGGCATGTACGCATCCACCCGCATGCTCTACAACCTGGCCAAGCAGGGCAAGGCACCGCGCCTGTTCGCCCGCCTGTCCAACAGCGGCGTGCCGCGCAACGCGCTGTACGCCACCACCCTGGTCGGAGCGCTGTGCTTCTTCACCTCCATCGTCGGCGACAGCACCCTGTACACCTGGCTGCTGAATACCTCCGGGATGTGCGGCTTTATCGCCTGGCTGGGCATCGCCGTATCGCACTACCGCTTCCGCAAGGGCTACCTGGCCCAGGGCGGGCGCCTGGAAGACCTGCCTTACCGCGCCAAACTGTTCCCCTTCGGCCCGCTGTTCGCCTTTAGCCTGTGCCTGGTCATCACCCTGGGGCAGAACTACCAGGCGTTCGTCGCCGAGAGCATCGACTGGGCCGGCCTGATCGCCACCTACATCAGCCTGCCGCTGTTCCTCGCCATCTGGTTCGGCTACCGCCTGAAGTACGGCAGTCGCCTGGTCTCCTACCAGCAAATGGACGTGCGTTCGACCGACGAGTGAGGTTGCCTCGCCGGCGCGCTTTGGGCACAATGCGCGCCGTCCTAGGGGAGTAGTCTCCCGTGAGCGCCAGCTCACCCGGCGTGCGTCAACACACTTGCTCAGCAGAGCATGGCGCATGCGACCCAAGGCCCGCGCGGCCTGGGGTTTGACAAGACCTATGACACGCACACCTCAACCCGGGGCGGGGAGGTAGTACGTGTCATAGAACAGTCAAACCCGCCCCTGTAGGAACGCCTGATGTTGGAATCCCTGTTCGTCCCCACCGGAATCGTTGCCCTCGCCGAAATCGGTGACAAGACGCAGCTGCTCGCCCTGCTCCTCGCCGCACGTTTCCGCAAGCCCTGGCCGATCATCTGGGGCATAGTCGCCGCCACTCTGGCCAATCACGCCGCCGCCGGCGCGGTAGGCAACTGGGTCGCCGGCTTCTTCTCGCCGACCACCCTGAGCTGGATCCTCGCCGCCTGCTTCGCCGCTGTGGCCCTGTGGACCCTAGTGCCAGACAAGCTGGACGATGACGAGGAATCCCACCTCAAGCGCTTCGGCCCCTTCCTCACCACGCTGATCGCCTTCTTCCTCGCCGAGATGGGCGACAAGACGCAGATCGCCACCGTGATGCTGGCGGCGCAGTATCCGGACTTCATCATGGTGGTGATCGGCACCACGCTGGGCATGCTGCTGGCCAACGTGCCGGTGGTTCTGGCCGGCAACTTCGCCGCCGATCGTCTGCCGCTGACGCTCATTCGTCGCCTGGCCGCCCTCGCCTTCGCCGCACTCGCGGTGTACGCGGTCTGTCAGGCACTGGGCTTCGGCGTCGGCCTGTAACGCTCGGCGACAAAGACGGCCAGCTCCGGGGGCTCTGCCGGCGCACGCGCGGCTGGTAATCTGTGCAACGTATTGCGCAGTCCCAGCATGCAAGGAGCACAAGATGTCACTGGAAGACCTCAAGAAGCGCGTGCGCCAGCACATCGATCTGACCTGGAACAAGGGTCGCCTGGCGCTCGCCGAGCAGATGCACAGCCCCGATTTTCTCTACAAGAGCTCGTTCCTCGGCCGCCCGCTGAACAGCGCCGCCTTCGCCCAGATGGTGCAGGAAATCCGCTCGGCGATGCCGGAGCTGGAGGTGGTGGTCGAGGAATGCCTGGCCGAAGGCAACCGGGTGGTCACCTGGAGCACCCTGATCGGCACCATCGAGAAGCCGGCCCTGGGCTATCCGCCCAGCGACAAGGTGCTGAGCATCTCGGCCATGGCCTTCTGGACTCTGGCGCCAAACGGCGATATCCGCGAAATCTGCACCATGTTCGACATGGAGAGTTTCCGCGCCCAGCTGGGCCTGGAGACTCGCCCCTACGCCGAGAAGGCCCTGCCCTGAACAGAAGAACGGCGCCCATGGGCGCCGTTTCTGCTTACTTCTTCGCCTGCTCGTAGAGCGGCATCACCTTCGGGATCGCTGCCTGCAGCGCGGCGATGCGGCTGCTCGACGACGGGTGAGTGCTCATGAACTCCGGCGGCGCGCCGCCACCGGCCTTGCTCATCTTCTGCCACAGGCTGATCGCCGCATTCGGGTCGTAGCCGGCGCGCGCCGACAGCTCCAGGCCGATGACGTCGGCCTCGTTCTCGTTGGAGCGACTGTTGGGCAGGGTCATCAGGTATTCCACGCCAGTGTCGGCCATCTGCTTGCCGGCCTCGCCCAGGCCCAGCAGCGCCGCTCCTACCTGGGTCGCCATCTGCGTGCCATAGGCCTTGGACATGGCCTCGCGGCTGTGCTCGCGCAGGGCGTGGGCGATCTCGTGGCCCATCACCGCCGCCAGCTCGGCATCGGTCAGCTGCAGCTGCTCGATCAGGCCGCTGTAGACAATGATCTTGCCACCGGGGCCGCAGTTGGCGTTGAGCTCTTCGCTGTCGATCAGGTTGACCTGCCAGTCCCACTGCGCGGCATCGGCGCGGAACACCGGGGCCTGGGCGATCAGGCGCTTGGCAATGGCCTGCACGCGCTTGGCATTCTTGCTGCTCTTGTCCAGCACGCCCTTGCTCGACGCCTCGCTGAGGGTCTGCTGATACGCCTGGGAATACATGCTGTCGACCTCCTGAGCCGAGAGCATGCTGAACATGTATTGCTTGCGCTCCACACCCACGGCGCCACCGCTGGTAGTGTTCACGGACTGGCAGGCCGTCAGCAGGGAAAGACCGGCCAGGGCGGTCAGACGAAACAGGGGGTGCATATCAGATCTCCGGGAAGTGCAGGCGCCGTATGCTAGGGCGCTCGGCGTCGCGGGACAATGCTCCCGCTTGCACTCTGACCGTCGGCCATCTTTGCTAGTTGCAGAGGCTGCTAATGCTTTTGCACTGGAGAGCCGATAAGCCAGGGACAGGTACAACCCGACCGAGTGGAGTCCCTATGCGATTCAAGTCCATCCAGTTCTCCGTGGCCTTCCTGGCCGGAGCAAGCATTCTGGCAGTGGTGGTGGCGTTGGTGTTGTACGCCCTGTTCGCCGGGAACCGTACCCAGCAGCTGGTCCAGCAGCGTACCCAGGAGCTGCTGCAGGAGGCCATCCACCAGCGCCTGCGGGCCATCGCCGACGCCCAGGTCGGCAAGCTGCAGCGCCAGTTCGAGCAGCCCATGCTGCTGGCCAAGTCCATCGCCACCCTCAATAGCCGCATCGGCCAGCCGCTGCCGGATGGCACCACTTTGGGCACCAGCCGTGAAGAGCTGAGCGCCCTGCTCGGCGAATACCTGAAGGACAACCCCGACCTGATCGACCTGTATATCGGCTGGGAGGCCAACGCCTTCGACCAGGACGACGATCTGTATGCCGGGCAGAAGGAAAACGGCTACGACGCCAGTGGCCGCTTCATGCCCTGGTGGTATCGCGATGGCGGCCAGTTCAAACGCGAACCGCTGACCGTCGAGCTAATGGAAAGCCCGGAACGTCAGCCCACCGGCGTGCGTACCGGCGAGTACTACCTGTGTCCGAAAGAGACCGGCAAGCCCTGCGTGATCGATCCCGCCTCCTACGATTTCGGCGGCAAGCAGGTACTGGTCGCCTCCTTCAACGCGCCGATCATGGTCGGCGGCCAGTTCAAGGGCAGCGTGGGTAACGACCTGGCCCTCGACTTCATCCAGGACCTGCTCAACCAGGCCAAACAGCAGCTCTACTCCGGGGCCGGCGAGCTGGCACTGATCTCTGCCAACGGCAGCCTGATCGCTGCCACCAAGGACGCCAGCCTGGTCAACCAGCCCGCCGAGAAGGCAGTGGACGCCGAGCTGCTGCGTGAGCTCAAGCAGAGCGGCAGCGAAGACGCGATCCTGCGCCTCGACGAACAAGGCGAGCAGATCCAGCTGATCCAACAGTTCCGCGTGGCCGGCACCGAAACGCGCTGGGCCCTGGCCATCCAGCTGCCAACCAAGGCAGTGCTGGCCGAGCTGCACCAGCTGCAGGGCGACCTGGCCGAACAGGCCAACCAGGACACCTTCGGCATGGCCCTGGTCGGCCTGCTGGTGGCGGGCGTCGGCCTGATCGTCATCTGGTTCGTCGGCTACGGCATTGCCCGCCCGCTGCGGCAGATGGTCGGCATGCTCGACGACATTGCCAAGGGCGATGGCGACCTCACCGTGCGCCTGCAGGTGGATCGTGCCGACGAACTGGGGCAGATCGCCGGCGGCTTCAACACCTTCCTCAACAAGCTGCAGAACATGATCCGCGACGTGGTCACCTCGGTGCAGAAGGTCAGCGACTCCTCGGAATACACCGCCGATATCGCCATCCGCACCAACCAGGGCGTGCAGAAGCAGATGGCGGAGATCGACCAGGTCGCCACCGCCGTACAGGAGATGAGCGCCACCGCCCAGGACGTGGCGCGCAACGCCACCCAGGCGGCCGAGGCGGCCAACCACGCCGACCGCTCGGCCAACGATGGCAAACGCATCGTCGAGGGCACCGCCAAGGCCATCTCCGGCCTGGCCAGCGAGATCGGCCGCGCCGTGGGCGTGGTGCAGACCCTGGCGCGGGACAGCGAGAACATCAACGCCATCCTGGTGGCGATTCGCGGCATCGCCGAGCAGACCAACCTGCTCGCGCTCAACGCCGCCATCGAGGCGGCGCGTGCCGGCGAGCAGGGCCGCGGCTTCGCCGTGGTGGCCGACGAGGTGCGCAACCTGGCGCAGAAGACCCAGCAGGCCACCGAAGAAATCCAGAGCATGATCCAGCAGCTGCAGAACGGCACCCGCGAGGTGGTGAACGTGATGGAGCAGAGCCAGGCGCGTACCGACGACAGCGTGCAGCAGGCGCAGATCGCCGCCGAGGCCCTGGAGTCGATCACCCAGGCGGTATCGGTGATCAACGACATGAACACCCAGATCGCCAGTGCCGCCGAGGAACAGAGCGCAGTGGCCGAGGACATCAACCGCAACGTCACCAATATCGGCCAGGTGGCCGGCGAGGTGGCCGGTGGCGCTGACGAGGCCAGCCAGGCGAGCGCCGAGCTGACCAAGCTGGCCGAGCAGCAGCGGCGGCTGATCAATCAGTTCAGGGTGTAACGAGCCTCCTGAGGATCTAGCCGGCTAGATCCTCAGTGCTTATGTGCCCAACGCTGGCGCAGCCATTCGAGATCTTCCGGGCGGGTGATCTTCAGATTGTCCGCCCTGCCCTCCACCAGTTTCGGTGCCAGGCCGGCCCACTCCAGGGCCGAGGCCTCGTCGGTCACCGCCACATCAGCCACCAGCGCGTCTGCCAGCGCTCGATGCAGGGCCGCCAGGCGGAACATCTGCGGTGTATAGGCCTGCCAGATCAGGCTGCGATCCACGGTCTCCGCTACCCGGCCATCGGCGCCGACACGCTTGAGCGTATCGCGCGCCGGCACGGCCAGCAGGCCACCAACCGGATCATCGGCCAGCTCCTGCAGCAGCAGATCGAGATCGCTGCGCGCCAGGTTGGGCCGCGCGGCGTCGTGCACCAGCACCCAGTCGTCTGGCTGCGCGCCCAGCTCCAGCAGGCGCAGCAGGCCGGCCAGCACCGAGTCGGCGCGCTCGGCACCGCCCTCGGCGCGCTGGATGCGTGGATCATTGGCCAGCGCCAGCGTCGGCCAGAAGGGATCGTCCACCGCCAGGCTGAGCACCAGGCCCCGCAGCTGCGAATGATCGAGGAAACAGTGGAGGGTATGTTCGAGGATGGTTTGCCCGGCCAGCTGCAGATACTGCTTGGGACGGTCGGCACGCATGCGCGAGCCGATGCCGGCGGCGGGGATCACAACCCAGAAGGAGGGTGTCGCGGGAGTATTCATTCGGCCAGCTGGTAGAGGGTTTCGCCTTCCTTGACCATGCCGAGCTCGTGACGGGCACGCTCCTCGACGGTCTCCATGCCCTTCTTCAACTCCAGCACCTCGGCCTCGAGGATGCGGTTGCGCTCGAGCAGGCGCTCGTTCTCGCCCTGCTGATCGGCGATCTGCCGCTGCAGCTCGGTGACCTGGGCCAGGCTGCCGTCGCCCACCCACAGGCGGTACTGCAGGCCAGCCAGAACCAGCACGAGCGCGACGAACAGCCAATAGGGCGCTTTGTTAGACATGGGAACGCGAGTATCCATACGAAAAGGGCAGCTTGCGCTGCCCTTTTACCATTCCCGGCTTAGCCGCGGAACTCGGCGCGGCCCTTGTACGGAGCCTTTCCGCCGAGCTGCTCTTCGATACGCAGCAGCTGGTTGTACTTGGACACGCGATCGGAACGGCACAGGGAGCCGGTCTTGATCTGGCCGGCGGCGGTGCCTACGGCCAGGTCGGCGATGGTGCTGTCCTCGGTCTCACCGGAGCGGTGCGAGATCACTGCGGTGAAGCCGGCCGCCTTGGCCATCTGGATGGCTTCCAGGGTCTCGGTCAGCGAGCCGATCTGGTTGAACTTGATCAGGATCGAGTTGCCGATCTTCTCGTCGATGCCGCGCTTGAGAATTTTGGTATTCGTTACAAACAAGTCGTCGCCAACCAGCTGCACCTTGTCGCCGATCTTGTCGGTCAGGACTTTCCAGCCAGCCCAATCGGACTCGTCCATGCCGTCTTCGATGGAGATGATCGGGTAGCGCTGGGTCAGGCCGGCCAGGTAGTCGGCGAAGCCTTCGGCGCTGAATACCTTGCCCTCGCCTTCGAGGTCGTACTGGCCACCCTTGAAGAACTCGGAGGAAGCGCAGTCCAGGGCCAGGGTGATGTCGTCACCCAGCTTGTAGCCGGCGTTGGCTACGGCCTCGGCGATGGCGGCCAGGGCGTCTTCGTTGGAAGCCAGGTTCGGCGCGAAGCCGCCTTCGTCACCCACGGCGGTGTTCAGGCCACGGGCCTTCAGCACGGCTTTCAGGTGATGGAAGATCTCGGCGCCCATGCGCAGGGCGTCGGCGAAGTTCTTGGCGCCAACCGGCTGAACCATGAACTCCTGGATATCGACGTTGTTATCGGCGTGCTCGCCACCGTTGATGATGTTCATCATCGGCACCGGCATGGAGTAGACGCCCGGGGTGCCGTTCAGGTCGGCGATGTGCGCGTACAGCGGCACGCCCTTGGCCTGAGCGGCGGCCTTGGCGGCGGCCAGGGACACGGCGAGGATGGCGTTGGCGCCCAGCTTGCCTTTGTTCTCGGTGCCGTCGAGGTCGATCATGGCCAGGTCGAGGGCCTTCTGCTCACGGGCGTCTTTGCCCAGCAGCAGGTCGCGGATCGGACCGTTGATGTTGGCTACGGCCTTCAGTACGCCCTTACCGAGGTAACGGCTCTTGTCGCCATCACGCAGCTCCAGCGCTTCGCGCGAGCCGGTGGACGCACCGGACGGTGCACAGGCGCTACCGACAATGCCGCCTTCGAGAATCACATCGGCTTCAACAGTGGGGTTGCCACGGGAGTCGAGAACCTCGCGACCCTTGATATCGACGATTTTAGCCATCGCGTATAACACTCCAAATGTTTACGAGAGAGATTGCCTGCCGGTCACGGCCAACGGGCGCGCACTTTACCGGAGAATTGCCTGATCAGGCAGTCTCAATCGGCGGGAAACTCTTCACCAGATCATCCATCTGCTTGAGCTGGGTGAGGAACGGCTCCAGCTTGTTCAGACGCAGGGCGCACGGGCCATCGCACTTGGCCTGCTCCGGCTCCGGGTGGGCCTCGAGGAACAGACCGGCCAGGCCCTGACTCATGCCGGCCTTGGCCAGGTCGGTGACCTGGGCACGGCGGCCGCCAGCGGAATCGGCGCGACCACCCGGCATCTGCAGGGCGTGAGTCACGTCGAAGAACACCGGGTATTCGAACTGCTTCATGATGCCGAAGCCAAGCATGTCCACCACCAGGTTGTTGTAACCGAAGGAGGAGCCACGCTCGCAGAGGATCAGTTGGTCGTTACCGGCCTCCTCGCACTTGCGCAGGATGTGCTTCATCTCCTGCGGGGCGAGGAACTGGGCCTTCTTGATATTGATCACCGCACCGGTCTTGGCCATGGCCACCACCAGATCGGTCTGCCGCGAGAGGAAGGCCGGCAGCTGGATGATGTCGCACACCTCGGCCACCGGAGCGGCTTGATGCGGCTCGTGGACGTCGGTGATCACCGGCACGCCGAAGGTCTTCTTCACTTCCTCGAAGATCTTCATGCCCTCTTCCAGGCCCGGGCCACGGAAGGAGGTGATGGACGAGCGATTGGCCTTGTCGAAGCTGGCCTTGAACACATAGGGAATACCGAGCTTCTCGGTAACCCGCACGTACTCTTCGCAGGCCTGCATGGCCAGATCACGCGACTCCAGCACGTTGATGCCGCCGAACAGGACGAACGGCTTGTCGTTGGCAATCTCGATGCCGCCGACCTTGATGATCTTCTGCGCCATGCTTATTCCTTACGCCTTGCCGGCCTGTTTCAACGCGGCCTTGACGAAGCCGCTGAACAGCGGGTGACCGTCGCGCGGGGTAGAGGTGAATTCCGGGTGGAACTGGCAGGCAACGAACCACGGATGATTCGGCGCCTCGACCACTTCGACCAGCGCGCCATCGGCGGAGCGGCCGCTGACCTTGAGGCCAGCTTGTTCCAGCTGCGGCAGCAGGTTGTTGTTGACCTCGTAGCGGTGGCGATGGCGCTCGACGATCACGTCCTTGCCATAGCACTCGCGCACGTTGGAGCCGGCGATCAGCTGGCAGTCCTGCGCGCCCAGGCGCATGGTGCCACCCAGGTCGGAAGCATCGGTACGAATCTCGGTGGCGCCGGTGGCGTCCTGCCACTCGGTGATCAGGCCGACGACCGGATGGCCGCTGTTCTGGTCGAATTCGGTGGAGTTGGCGTCGGTCCAGCCCAGCACGTTACGGGCGTACTCGATCACCGCCACCTGCATGCCGAGGCAGATGCCCAGGTAAGGGATCTTGTTCTCGCGGGCGTACTGCACGGTCTTGATCTTGCCTTCCACGCCACGCAGACCGAAGCCACCAGGAACCAGGATGGCGTCGACGCCTTCGAGCTTGGCGGTGCCTTCGTTCTCGATCTCTTCGGAGTCGATATAGCGCAGCTTGACCTTGGTGCGGTTCTCGATGCCGGCGTGGTTCATCGCCTCGATCAGCGACTTGTAGGCGTCGAGCAGCTCCATGTACTTGCCGACCATGGCGATGGTGACTTCCTTCTCCGGATTCAGCTTGGCATCCACCACGCGGTCCCACTCGGAAAGGTCAGCCGGGCCACATTGCAGGCCGAAGCGCTCGACGACGATGTCGTCCAGGCCCTGAGCATGCAGCACCGACGGAATCTTGTAGATGGTGTCGACGTCTTCCAGGGCGATGACCGCGCGCTCTTCCACGTTGGTGAACAGGGCGATCTTGCGACGCGAGGACAGGTCGATCTCGTGATCGGAGCGGCACACCAGCACGTCCGGCTGCACGCCGATGGAGCGCAGCTCCTTGACCGAGTGTTGGGTCGGCTTGGTCTTGGTCTCGCCAGCGGTGGCGATGTACGGCACCAGGGTCAGGTGCATGAACATGGCGCGCTTGGCGCCCACTTCCACGCGCAGCTGGCGAGCGGCTTCGAGGAAGGGTTGCGACTCGATGTCACCCACGGTGCCACCGATCTCGACCATGGCCACGTCAGCATCGCCGGCGCCCTTGATGATGCGCCGCTTGATCTCGTCGGTGATGTGCGGGATCACCTGGATGGTGGCGCCCAGGTAGTCGCCACGGCGCTCTTTGCGCAGCACGTGCTCGTAGACACGGCCGGTGGTGAAGTTGTTGTCCTGGGTCATGGTGGTGCGGATGAACCGCTCGTAGTGACCCAGGTCGAGGTCGGTTTCGGCGCCGTCCTTGGTGACGAACACTTCACCGTGCTGGAACGGGCTCATGGTGCCCGGATCGACGTTGATGTAGGGATCCAGCTTGAGCATGGTGACCTTCAGGCCCCGCGCCTCCAGGATGGCTGCCAAAGAAGCCGAGGCGATGCCTTTCCCCAATGAAGAAACAACACCACCCGTGACGAAGATGTAGCGCGTCATGAAAAATCCTAGAAGTCTGTGTTCAAGCGGTCAGCGCCGCCGGGAAGAAAGCGCAGGACGGCCAATGCCGACCTGAAATAAGCAATGCCCTGCGGGTTCGAGTCGAGCCCACAGAAGCAGTAATAAGACGGGAGCGTAGTCTACCGGAAAGGCCCTTTCAGCTCAAACCTTGTGCGTTGGTCGGAGGCTGCCAGCAGAAACGCCACTCAGCCGACGGAGGGCCATCCAGCCCCGGCAGATTGGCCACCGCGATCAGCTCGTCGCCCCGATAGAGCAACGGCAGACGGCCGCGCACGAAGGCCGGCACCGCGCGCTCGTTGAGCAGACGCTTCAGATCGCGATGCCCACGTCCGGCCAGCGCCATGACTTCGCCGCCCTGGCGATAACACAGGCGCAGCGGACCACTCGGCGCGGCTCCCTGCAGAACTACCCGACCGTTGCCCAGCAAGCTCTGCGCCTGTTGCGGATTGGTCCAGACCGGCGGCTCCGGCGGCGGCTCCAGCCAGTCGCCAGACAGCCACCACAACCGCTCGTCGGCACGCCTCAGCTCTCCACCTTCCAGACGCCAGAGCGGAACCGCATCCACTGCCGCATCGCGCAGGCTGCTCCAACCTGCCCAATGCTCGCTATCCGGCATGCGCGTGAACGGTGCTAGCCAGTGACGTAGCAGATTGCGCTGACGCACTTCCGAAAAATGGCGCAACGGCGCCAGCTCCAGCGAGGGCAGATCCAGCCAGATATGGGCGTGATCCGCCCGAATGGCCGCAAGGTCCACCACGGCCAACTCGGCGAGCAGTTGGTCGGCTTCACGCATGTGCGCGGCGGTACGCGCCAGGCTCGCGCCTGCCTGGGGCCAGTGCTGCGCCAGTAGCGGCAGCACTTCGCGGCGCAGGAAATTGCGTGCCAGGCCGGTGTCGGCATTGGAGGGGTCCTCCACCCAACTCAGACCCTGTTCGTAGGCATAGGCCTCCAGCTCGGCACGCGATACCTGCAGGAGCGGCCGCGCCAGCCAGCCGCGCCCGAGGCGCCGACTCGTCGGCATACCAGCCAGGCCACGTACGCCAGCGCCCCGCAGCAGACGGAACAACAGGGTCTCGGCCTGATCATCACGGTGCTGAGCGGTCAGCAGCAGTCCGCCCTCCTCCAGCCTGTGCTCGAAAGCCAGATAGCGCGCCTCGCGTGCGGCACGCTCCAGACTGGCACCATTGTCCACCTGCACCCGCTCGATATGCAGCGGCACGCCCAGCTGATCACAGAAGGCCTGGCAGTGCGCCGGCCAGGCATCGGCGACGGCCTGCAGGCCGTGATGGACATGAATGGCGAACAGCGGCGGTAGCGCCTGACGCTCGCGCAGACGCGCCAGCAGGTGCAGCAGAACGGTCGAGTCCAGCCCGCCGGACAAAGCGACGTACCAGGCCGGGGCATCACGCCAGGGCGACAAGGAATCGAGCAACGAGGTTTCGAGCGCAGTCATGCCGCCAGCTTAAACAACAACGGGCCCGAAGGCCCGTTGTGGATGCATGACGCCAATCAGGCGACGCCGTAGCTCATCAGGCGCTCGTAGCGGCGCTCCAGCAGCTTGGCGTCGTCGAGCTTGCGCAGCATGTCGAGTTGCTCGAGCAGTTCGGCACGAATCGACTGGGCAGCAACGGCCGGATCGCGATGTGCACCACCCAGCGGTTCGCCGATGACCTTGTCGACGATACCCAGGCCCTTCAGGCGCTCGGCGGTGATGCCCATGGCTTCGGCTGCGTCCGGCGCCTTCTCGGCGGTTTTCCACAGGATCGAGGCGCAGCCTTCCGGCGAGATCACCGAGTAGGTGGAGTACTGCAGCATATTCAACTGGTCGCACACGCCGATGGCCAGCGCGCCGCCGGAGCCACCCTCACCGATCACGGTGGCGATGATCGGGGTTTTCAGGCGAGACATCACGCGCAGGTTCCAGGCGATGGCCTCGCTCTGGTTACGCTCTTCGGCGTCGATGCCCGGGTACGCACCCGGTGTGTCGATAAAGGTCAGGATCGGCAGCTTGAAGCGCTCGGCCATTTCCATCAGACGACAGGCCTTGCGATAGCCTTCCGGGCGCGGCATGCCGAAGTTGCGGCGCACCTTCTCACGGACTTCACGGCCCTTTTGGTGGCCGATGATCATCACCGGCTGGTCGTCCAGACGGGCAGTACCGCCGACGATGGCGGCGTCATCGGAGAAGTGGCGGTCGCCGTGCAGCTCGTCGAACTCGGTGAAGATGTGTTCGATGTAGTCGAGGGTGTAGGGGCGGCGCGGGTGACGCGACAGCTGGGAAATCTGCCAGCTGCTGAGATTGCCGAAAATGCTCTTGGTCAGGTCGCTGCTCTTGTCCTGCAGGCGGGCGATCTCGTCGCTGATATTCAGCGCATTGTCATTACCGACCAGGCGCAGCTCTTCGATCTTGGCTTGCAGGTCGGCGATCGGCTGTTCGAAGTCGAGGAAATTCGGGTTCATAGGCGTCCGTCTTGCGTCGGCGGCCGAAAGGCCGGGCGGCTGGTTCCATCTGGCGTCCTACCTTAAGGGATAAGACGCCCAGGGTCGAGGCCGAGAAGGCAAGCCTGCGGCCTGCCCCTCAGCGGTATTGGAGGAAGACGTTGTCTTTGCCGAACTGGTCACGCAGGGCCTGGATCAGGTTGTCCGCCGGGTCGATGCACCAGCGCTCACCGAACTGCAGCACCGCCTTGGCCTCGCTGCCGCTGTAGTCCAGGGTCAGCGGGCAGGCGCCTTTGTGCTTGCCGAACAGCTCGCCGAGCCAGCGTAGACGATCACCACCCAGCGCCTCGCGACCGACCCGAATGCGCAAGCTCTCGGCCAGGCCGGTGCGCGCCTCCTCCAGGCTCATCACCCGCTTGGCACGCAGGCGCAGGCCACCGGAGAACTCGTCGTTGCTCACCTCGCCCTCGACCACCACCAGGGCGTCGGTCTGCAGCAGGGCCTGGGCACTGGCGAAGGCGTCGGCGAACAGCGAGGCCTCGATCCGCCCGGAACGGTCGTCCAGGGTGATGAAGCCCATTTTGTCGCCCTTCTTGTTCTTCATCACCCGCAGGTTGACGATCAGGCCGGCGATGGTCTGGGTGTCGCGGGCGGCGCGCAGCTCGACGATGCGCTGGCGGGCGAAACGGCGCACCTCGCCCTCGTACTCGTCGATCGGATGGCCGGTCAGGTACAGGCCGAGGGTATCTTTCTCACCTTTCAGGCGTTCCTTGATCGACAGCTCGCGTGCCTTGCGGTGGCTGGCATAGAGATCCGCCTCCGGCTCGGCAAACACGCCGCCGAACAGGTCCATGTGGCCGCTATCGTGGCTGCGCGCGGTCTGCTCCGCCGCCTGCACTGCCTCTTCCATGGCCGCCAGCAGCACGGCGCGGTTGAGATCGACGCTGGCCTGGTAGGCCTTGAGCTCGTCCTGATAGTAGGGACCGAGACGATCCAGTGCACCGGAGCGCACCAGCGCCTCCAGGGTGCGCTTGTTGATGCGCTTGAGGTCGACGCGGTTGCAGAAGTCGAACAAGTCCTTGAACGGACCACCCTCGGCGCGGCACTCGACGATGGCTTCCACCGGCCCCTCGCCCACGCCCTTCACCGCACCCAGGCCGTAGACGATGCGCCCGTCGTCGTTGACGGTGAACTTGAACTCCGAGGTGTTCACGTCCGGCGCATCGATGCGCAGCTTCATGCTGCGGCATTCCTCGATGAGGATCACCACCTTGTCGGTGTTGTGCATATCCGCCGAGAGTACCGCGGCCATGAACGGTGCCGGGTAGTGCGCCTTGAGCCAGGCGGTCTGGTAGGAGACCAGGCCGTAGGCGGCGGAGTGGGATTTGTTGAAGCCGTAACCGGCGAACTTTTCCACCAGGTCGAAGATGTTGCCCGCCAGGTTCGCGTCGATGTTGTTGCCGGCGCAACCCTCGATGAAGCCGCCGCGCTGCTTGGCCATCTCCTCGGGTTTCTTCTTACCCATGGCGCGGCGCAGCATGTCCGCGCCACCGAGGGTGTAGCCCGCCATCACCTGGGCGATCTGCATCACCTGTTCCTGGTACAGGATGATGCCGTAGGTGGGCTTGAGCACGGGCTCGAGGCCGGCGTACTGGTAGTCCGGGTGTGGGTAGGACAGCTGCTCGCGGCCGTGCTTACGGTTGATGAAGTCGTCCACCATGCCCGACTGCAGCGGACCGGGGCGGAACAGCGCCACCAGTGCGATCATGTCTTCCAGACAGTCGGGCTTAAGCTTCTTGATCAGCTCCTTCATGCCGCGCGATTCGAGCTGGAACACGGCCGTGGTCTCGGCCTTCTGCAGCATGGCGTAGGTCGGCTTGTCGTCCAGCGGGATGAAGTCGATGTTGATCAGTTCTGCATCCGTGGCGCCGTCGCGTTTCTGGATGCGGTGGATGGTCTCCATCGCCCATTTGATGATGGTCAGAGTACGCAGGCCGAGGAAGTCGAACTTCACCAGGCCGGCCGCCTCCACGTCGTCCTTGTCGAACTGGGTCACCAGGCCGGCGCCCTCTTCATCACAGGAAGTCGGGGCGAAGTCGGTCAGCTTGGTCGGCGCGATCACCACACCACCGGCGTGCTTGCCGGTACCGCGCACCACACCTTCGAGCTTGAGGGCCATGTCCCAGATTTCCTGGGCTTCCTCGTCGGTCTTGAGGAAGTCGCGCAGCACCTCCTCCTGCTCGTAGGCGGCCTCCAGGGTCATGCCGACTTCGAAGGGAATCATCTTCGACAGGCGGTCGGCCAGGCCGTAGGACTTGCCCTGCACCCGCGCCACGTCGCGCACCACCGCCTTGGCCGCCATGGAGCCGAAGGTGATGATCTGGCTCACCGCGTTGCGGCCGTACTTGTCGGCCACGTAGTCGATCACCCGGTCACGACCGTCCATGCAGAAGTCGACGTCGAAGTCGGGCATGGAAATACGTTCGGGGTTGAGGAAGCGCTCGAACAGCAGGTCATAGGCCAGTGGGTCGAGGTCAGTGATCTTCAGCACGTAGGCCACCAGCGAACCGGCACCCGAACCCCGGCCCGGGCCGACCGGCACGTCGTTGTTCTTCGCCCACTTGATGAAGTCCATCACGATGAGGAAGTAACCGGGGAAGCCCATCTGGATGATGATGTCGAGCTCGAAGTTCAGGCGGTCGACATAGACCTGGCGCTTCTCCTCGTAGTTGGGCGTGGTGTCCTTGGGCCAGAGCACCGCCAGGCGCTCTTCCAGACCTTCGAAGGAGGCGTGACGCAGGTAGTCGTCGATGCCCATGCCGTTGGGCGTGGGGAAATCGGGGAGGAAGTACTTGCCCAGCTGCACATCGATGTTGCAGCGTTTGGCGATCTCCACCGTGTTTTCCAGCGCCTCGGGCAGGTCGGCGAACAGCTCGGCCATCTCCGCCGGGGACTTGAGGTACTGCTCCTCGGAGTAGTTGCGCGGGCGGCGCGGGTCGTCGAGCGCCCGGCCTTCGCCGATGCATACGCGCGTCTCGTGGGCCTCGAAGTCGCCCGGCTTGAGGAAGCGTACATCGTTGGTCGCCACCAGCGGCGTACCGCTGCGTGCCGCCAGTTCGACGGCCGCGTGCAGGTGCTCCTCGTCGTTGACTCGGTTGGTGCGCTGCACTTCCAGGTAGAAGCGATCCGGGAATACTGCCAGCCATTCGTTGAGGAAGGCCTCGGCGCGAGCCTGATCGCCGGCCAGCAGGGCCATACCCACTTCGCCCTCACGTGCACCGGACAGGGCAATCACGCCCTCGGCCGCTTCCTTGACCCAGTCGCGCTGGATGATCACCAGGCCATTGTCCTGGCCCTCGGCCCAGCCACGGGAGATCAGTTCGGTGAGGTTGCGGTAGCCCTTGGCATTCATCGCCAGCAGGGTCAGACGCGACAGCGGGCCATCTTCGTCCGGACTGGCCAGCCAGATGTCGGCGCCACAGATCGGCTTGATGCCGGCGCCCATGGCAGTCTTGTAGAACTTCACCAGCGAGCACATGTTGCTCATGTCGGTGACTGCCACCGCCGGCATGCCGGCACCGGCCACGGTCTTGACCAGGGGTTTGACCCGTACCAGGCCATCGACCAGGGAAAACTCGGTGTGCAGGCGCAGATGGACGAAGCTGGCAGTCATGGCAATCCCGTAGGTGACGCAAAAACGATAAAGCCCGGATTGTACCGGGCCTGATTACAAAGGGCAGCTTGAGAACCTGCTTACGATCTGCTGCGCGTCGGCGATACGGCGTTAAAAACCGTCTCGGAATGCTCATTTACCATTCGTAAACTGCGTTTCCTCGGCGCTTTTTGCCTTGTCTCGCTCTAGCTCGCGAGATCGTAAGCAAGCTCTACGACTTAACTGCCTTCCAGCACCGCGCGCACTGGCGCGAAGGAGCGCCGATGAATGGGCGTGGCGCCCAGGCGCTTGAGGGCCTCGAGATGCACCGGCGTCGGATAGCCCTTGTGCCCACCGATGCCATAGCCTGGGTAGAGCTTCTCCATTTCGGCCATCTCGCGATCGCGACTGACCTTGGCCAGGATGGAGGCCGCGGCGATGGCCGGCACCTGGGCGTCACCGCCCACCACTGGCGCGCTGGGTACGGCCAGTTTCGGACAGCGATTACCGTCGATCAGTGCCAGCCTGGGTGTAACCTGCAACCCCTCCACTGCACGCTGCATGGCCAGCATGGTGGCATGCAGGATGTTCAACTGGTCGATCTCCTCGACCTCGGCGCGGGCGATGCACCAGGCCAGGGCCTTCTCGCGGATCTCGTCGAACAGTTTCTCGCGGCGCGCTTCGCTGAGTTTCTTCGAGTCGTTGAGGCCGGCAATCGGCCGAGCCGGATCGAGAATCACCGCCGCGGTGACCACCGGACCACAGAGCGGGCCGCGACCCACTTCGTCGACACCGGCCACTAGCTCCTCGACCAGGGCGAAATCCAGACCGAGCTGCATCAGGTACGCTCCACCAGCTTGAGCACGGCGTCGGCGGCCTGCTGCGAGGCGTCCTGACGCAGGGCTCGGTGGATCACGTCGAAGCCCAGAGTCTGCACCGCGCCATCGTCCAGCAATGGCGCCAGGGTCTGGGCCAGTGCGTCTGGCGTTGCAGCATCCTGAATCAGCTCCGGCACCAGCATGCGCTCGGCCAGCAGGTTGGGCAGCGAGATATAGGGGCTCTTCACCAGACGCTTGAGGATGCGGTAGGTCAGCGGCGCCACCTTGTAGGCCACTACCATCGGCCGCTTGTGCAGCAGGGCTTCCAGGGTGGCGGTACCGGAGGCGATCAGCACCGCGTCGCAGGCGGCCAGGGCCTCGTGGGAGCGACCATCGAGCAACAACAGCGGCAGGCTGCGCCCGGCGAGCATGGCTTCGAGCTGGGCACGGCGCTCGGCATTGGCACAGGGCAGCACGAAGCGTACGCCGGGGCGCAGTGCGCGCAGGCGCTCGGCGGCATCGAGGAACAGCTCGCCCAAACGACCTACTTCGCCGCCCCGACTGCCCGGCAACAACGCCACCACGGTCTCGTCATCGCTCAAGCCCAGCGCCTCACGAGCACCCTCGCGGTCAGCCTGCAGCGGAATGGTATTGGCCAGTGGATGACCGACGAAGCGCACCGGCACCTGGTGATCCAGATAGAAGCGCGCCTCGAAGGGGAACAGGGTCAGCATCAGATCGCAGGCTTCGCGAATCTTCAGCACGCGCTTCTGCCGCCAGGCCCAGACGGACGGGCTGACGTAATGCACGGTCTTGATTCCCGCCTGGCGCAGCTTGAGCTCAAGGGTCAGGTTGAAGTCCGGGGCATCGATACCGATGAACACATCCGGCTTGGCGGCGATCAGCTCCTTGATCAGGCGCTTACGCCGGCCCAGCAGTTCGCGCAGACGGCCGAGCACCTCGACCAGGCCCATCACCGCCAGACGCTCCATGGGGAAGGCGGAAACCAGTCCCTCGGCCTCCATGCGCGGGCCACCAACGCCGATGAACTCGACCTGGGGATGTTGCTGCTTGAGCGCCTGCATCAGGCCGGCGCCGAGGATATCGCCGGAGGCCTCACCAGCCACCAGCGCAACGAGAAGGGGGCGGCTCATATCAGCGGGTGATGCCGCGGGTCGAGGCCTGGACGGAGTCGCGGAACACCGCCACTTCCGGGAACTGTGCGGAGGACTCGGCCAGCTCGGCCAGCGCCTGGTCGACGGTCAGCCCCTGGCGATACACCACCTTGTAGGCACGACGCAGGGCGGCGATGGCCTCGGCGCTGAAGCCACGGCGACGCATGCCTTCGAAGTTCATGCTGCGCGCCTCGGCCGGGTTGCCGAATACGGTGACGTAGGCCGGGACGTCCTTGCCGATGGCGGTGCCCATGCCGGAGAAGCTGTGGGCGCCGATGCGGCAGAACTGATGGACCAGGGTGAAGCCGGAGAGGATCGCCCAGTCGTCGACCCACACATGGCCGGCCAGCGCGGTGTTGTTGACCAGGATGCAGTGGTTGCCGATCACGCTGTCGTGGCCGACATGCACGTAGGCCATCAGCAGATTGTGATCACCAATGGTGGTCTCCGCGCGGTCCTGCACGGTGCCACGGTGGATGGTCACACCCTCGCGGATCACGTTGTGATCGCCGATCACCAGGCGAGTGGCCTCGCCCTTGTACTTCAGGTCCGGGGTGTCTTCACCGACCGAAGAGAACTGGTAGATCTTGTTGTGCTTGCCGATCACTGTCGGACCCTTGAGCACCACGTGCGGGCCGACCACAGTACCCTCGCCGATTTCCACATCGGGTCCGATGATCGACCAGGGGCCGACCTGGACGTCCGCAGCCAGCTTGGCCGACGGATCGATGATGGCGCGAGGGTCGATCAAACTCATAGCTTGCGTTCCGCGCAGATGATCTCGGCCGAGCAGACTTCCTTGCCATCGACGCTGGCGCGGCATTCGAATTTCCAGATGCTGCGCTTGACGCTGAGGAACTTGGCCTCGAGCACCAGTTGGTCACCCGGCAGCACCGGCTGACGGAAGCGCAGCTTGTCGGAGCCGACGAAGTAGTAGAGGGTGCCGTCGGCCGGCTTCACGTCGAGCATCTTGAAACCGAGGATACCGGCGGCCTGGGCCATGGCTTCGATGATCAGCACGCCCGGCATGATCGGGTGCTCGGGGAAGTGGCCGTTGAAGAAAGGCTCGTTGATGCTGACATTCTTGTAGGCGCGAATGGTCTTGCCTTCGATATCCAGCTCGGCGACCCGATCCACCAGCAGGAAGGGGTAGCGGTGCGGCAGATATTCGCGAATCTCGTTGATGTCCATCATTTGCAGAAAGCCTTTACTAAAAATGGGGGCGTGCCTGGGGCACGATCAGGCATCTGATGAGGCCTGATCGCCCGAGGTCACGGCGGCTAGGCGCTTTTCCAGCTCGCGCAGGCGCTTCGCCATGTCGTCCAGTTGACGGATACGGGCCGCACTCTTCTTCCAGTCGGATGCCGTTTGCATCGCGGTACCGGAAGAATAGGCGCCCGGCTCGGTAATCGAGCGGGTAACCATGGTCATGCCGGTGACGAACACGTTGTCGCACACCTCGATGTGGCCAACCATGCCAACACCACCTGCGATCATGCAGTGCTTGCCGATCTTGGTGCTGCCGGAAATACCGACGCAGCCAGCCATGGCCGTGTGGTCACCGATCTGCACGTTGTGCGCGATCATGATCTGGTTGTCCAGCTTCACGCCGTTGCCGATCACGGTATCGGCCAGGGCGCCGCGATCGATGGTGGTATTCGCGCCGACTTCCACGTCGTCGCCCAGCACCACACCACCAATCTGCGCGATCTTCTGCCAGACGCCCTTCTCGTTGGCGAAGCCGAAGCCCTCGCCGCCGAGCACAGCGCCGGACTGAATGACCACGCGCTTGCCAATCTTGACGTCGTGATACAGCGTCACACGCGGCGCCAGCCAGCCACCTTCACCGATCTCGCTGCGCGCACCGACCACGCAGTGCGCGCCGATGGCCACGCCTGCACCGATCAGCGCGCCACTCTCGATCACCGCATAGGCACCAACACTGGCACTCGGATCGACCTGCGCATCGGCAGCGACAACGGCAGTCGGGTGCACGCCGGCAGGCGCCACAGGCTTGGTGTCGAACAGGTGGGAGAGCTGGGCGAAGGCCAGGTAAGGGTTGGCCACCAGCAGCACATCGCCAGCGTAACCCTCGGCATCGGCAGCGGTCAGCAGCACGACACCAGCCTTGGTGTCGGGCAGAAACTTGCGGTACTGCGCGTTGGACAGGAAGCTCAGCTGATCCGGGCCGGCGTCCTGCAAGGTCGCCAGACCGCGGATCGGCTTGTCCGCAGCACCACGCAAGGTGGCGCCGAGACGCTCGGCCAGTTGGCCGAGGGTGAAGACCGGTGCGCTCATCTTCAGCGCAGCGAATTCATGCGCTGGATGACTTGGCGGGTGATCTCGTACTGCGGCTTGACGTCGACCACGGCGCCACGCTCCAGCACCAGGTCAAAGTTGCCTTCCTTGATCACTTCCTCGACAGCCTTGTCCAGCTTCGGTTTGAGCTGCTTGAGCATGTCGCGGTCGGAAACGGCCTTGGCGTCGTTCAGTTCCTTGGACTGGAACTGGAAGTCACGGGCTTTTTGCTTGAATTCCAGCTCCAGACGCTCGCGCTCGGCCTGCTGCAGCTTCTCGCCATCCTTGACCAGGCGATCCTGGATACGCTTGGCGTCGGACTCGAGCTGCTTGAGCTTGTTCAGCTGCGGACCGAACTTCTTCTCGGCGTCGACGGCGTACTTCTTCGCTGCATCCGACTCAAGCAGGGCCATTTGGTAGTTCATCACCGCGATCTTCATCTCGGCGAAGGCGGGGGTCGCGACGACAGCAGCTGCGACCAGAACCAGTTGAGTCAACTTACGCACGATGTACTCCTGCAACGTATAACCGTTGTCTAGCAAATATTAGAAAGTTTGGCCCAGCGAGAACTGGAAGATCTGCGGGTCGGAATCCTCGGGCTTCTTCACCGGCGCGGCCAGACTGAAACTCAGCGGACCCATTGCGGTAACCCAGGTCAAACCGACACCCACCGAACTGGCCAGGTTGCTCATATCAATGCTGCCGCAGTTGCTGGTGTTCATGCCTGGAGTGGAAGCGGTCTTGGTCGGGCAATCGGTGAGGAACACGCTCCCCACGTCCCAGAACAGCACGGTGCGCAGCGAACGCTGATCCTTCACGAACGGCAGCGGGAACAGGTACTCGACGCCGCCCTGAATCAGCACGTTACCACCATAGGCAACCGGATCCTGATCGTCGGTATAACGACCATCATCACCCGGCCCCGCACCCTCGTTGTAATTCGGCACACCATTGACACGAGCCACACTCGGGGTACTACGCGGGCCGAGAGTACTGTCCTCGAAACCACGCACAGAGTTGAAACCACCAGCGTAGTAGTTCTCGTAGAACGGCAGACCTGTGGTAGAGCCGTAACCATCGCCATAGCCCAACTCGGTATGGAAGCGCAGCCCGGTCGCCTGGGTCAGCGGCGCAAAGATCTGACCACGGTAATCCAATTTGAAGAACGACAGGTCGCTACCCGGCAGGGTCGACTCGAGCACCAGGCTCTGCGAATGACCACGAGTCGCCATGGTGCCACGGTTGAGGGTCGACTCGGACCAGCCGATAGAGCCCTTGAAGTTGAGGAAGTTGTCACCCTCCTCGTCCATGAACGCCAGGATCTCGTCGACGGTGTAGTAACCGGTATCGAGGGAGTCCTGCTGGATGGTCAGGCCATAGGTCAGACGCGCGGTTTCACTGATCGGATAACCGATGCTTATGCCTGCGCCGAGGCTGTCGACCGAGTAGCTCGATACGTCGGTATCCAGTTCGTCGTAGTCAGTGGTGCGGTAGAAGGCGTTGTAACCCAGGCTGACACCGTCGACGGTCCAGTAGGGGTCGACGAAACCGAAGTTGTAACGGGTCTGGTATTCGGAGCGGGTCAGGCCGAGGCTGACCTTGTTACCGGTACCCAGGAAGTTGTTCTGGCTGATCGAGCCGCCGAGGATCAGACCAGCATTCTGCGCGAAGCCGACGCTGGCGGTGATGGAGCCGGAAGGCTGCTCTTCGACGCTGTAGTTGACGTCGACCTGGTCGTCGGTGCCCGGCACTTGCGGGGTCTCGACGTTGACTTCCTTGAAGTAGCCCAGGCGTTCCAGACGGGTCTTGGACTGATCGATCAGATAGGTAGAGGCCCAGCCGCCTTCCATCTGGCGCATCTCACGACGCAGTACTTCGTCCTCGGTCTTGGTGTTACCGCGGAAGTTGATACGGTTTACATAGGCACGTTTGCCTGGATCGACCACGAAGGTGATGGCAACGGTCTTGTCTTCGTCGTTGGGTTGCGGCACACCGTTGACGTTGGCGAAGGTGTAGCCCTCGTTACCCAGACGACGGGTGATCAGCTCGGAAGTGGTGGTCATCACCTTGCGCGAGAAGACCTGGCCCTGCTTGACCAGCAGCAGCTTCTCGACTTCTTCCTGCGGCACTTTCAGGTCACCGGACAGCTTCACTTCGCTGACGCTGTACTTCTCGCCTTCATCGACGTTGACAGTGATGTAGACGTGCTTCTTGTCTGGCGTGATGGACACCTGCGTGGAAGAGATGTCCATGTTGATGTAGCCGCGGTCCAGGTAGTAGGAACGCAGGCGCTCCAGGTCACCAGACAGTTTCTCGCGAGCGTACTTGTCGTCGTTCTTGAAGAAGGACAGCCAGTTGGTGGTCTTCAGCTCGAACAACAGGGCCAGGTCTTCATCGGGGAAGACCGTGTTGCCCACGATATTGATGTGCTGGATGGCCGCGACCGAGCCTTCGTTGATGTTGATCTTCAACGCGACACGGTTGCGCGGCTGCGGGATCACTTCGGCTTCGATCTCAGCCGAGTAGCGGCCTTGAGCCACGTACTGGCGCAGCAGCTCGTTACGCACACCTTCGAGGGTGGCACGCTGGAAGATTTCGCCTTCGGCCAGACCAGACTGCTGCAGACCCTTCATCAGGTCTTCGGTACTGATCGCCTTGTTACCTTCAATCTCGATGGTCGAGATGGACGGGCGTTCGACCACGTTGATGACCAACACGTCGCCTTCGCGGCCGAGCTGGATATCCTGGAAGAAGCCAGTCTTGAACAGAGCACGGGTAGCGTCCACCAGACGGCGGTCGTCGACCGAATCGCCGACATTGAGCGGCAGGGCGCCAAACAGGCTACCGGCAGAAACCCGCTGCAGGCCGTTGACGCGAATGTCTGTGACGGTGAAGGACTCGGCGTGAACTTCGGCGATCATCAGTGCGGCGAGAACCGCAGGTAGCAGCAGACGTTTCATGAAGTCCTTTCTTATTCCAACTGATAATAAAGAAACTGCCGCGATACGCGGCAGATTCGGAATTCAGCTATTCGATTACAGACGGCTCAAATCATTGACCAGGGCCAGCAACATCACCCCCAGCACCAGACTGATACCGATCTGAATGCCCCAACCCTGTACCCGTTCCGACAGCGGGCGACCACGCACCCACTCGACCAGGTAGAACAGCAAATGCCCCCCATCCAGAACGGGAATGGGCAGCAAATTGAGAACCCCCAGGCTAATGCTCAGATAGGCGAGGAAATTGAGGAAATCCGCCACGCCGGACTGAGCCGAAGCGCCCGCCACTTTAGCAATGGTTATCGGCCCACTCAAGTTTTTTACCGAGAGCTCGCCGAACAGCATTTTCTTCAGCGAATCAAGGGTTAGCACCGTCATTCCCCAGGTACGACGCAGGCCCTCGACTACCCCATCGAGCGGACCGAAGCTGACCTCATGCAACATGTGCGCAGGCCACTCACCGCCCTTGACCCCAACCCCCAGGTAGCCGGCGCGAGATTCACCCTCGCCCTTGCTCGCCAGCGTCAGCGGCAGCTCCTGCTGCTCACCGTCGCGGGACAGACGCAGGGTGACAACTTCACCCGGATGCTTGCGCACCCAGTCGACTACCTGCTGCCAGTCATCCACACGCAGCTCACCCAGAGCCAGCAGACGATCCCCCAGGCGCACACCCGCCGCCTGAGCCGGCCCTTCGGGATCCAACTCACTGACTACCGGCACGGTCGCTGGGCGCCAAGGCTGAATACCCAGAGAAGACAGCGGTTCCGGCTCATCGACGCCACGCAACCAGTCGCGCAGCACCAACTGGCGATTGGAGACCAGCGAACCGCCCTCCTCGCGCACCTGCACATCGACGACACCGCTCTCGCCGAGGCGGCGAACCAGCTGCAGGTTGACGGCAGACCAACCCGGAGTCGCCTCACCGTCCACCGCGACAATTTCCTGCCCTGCACGCAGGCCAGCGGTCGCAGCCAGACTGTCCGGTGCCACCTGACCGATCACCGGGCGCACCTGTTGCGTGCCGAGCATGGCGATGATCCAGAAGAACAGGATGGCCAGCAGGAAGTTGGCGATAGGGCCGGCAGCGACGATGGCGATGCGTTGACCGACCGACTTGCGATTGAAGGCCTGATCGAGCTGCTCGAGCGGCACATCGCCCTCGCGCTCATCGAGCATCTTCACGTAGCCGCCCAGCGGGATGGCGGCGATCATGAACTCGGTACCCTGGCGATCATGCCAGCGCACCAGCGGGCTGCCGAAGCCCACGGAGAAACGCAGCACCTTGACGCCACAGCGACGCGCTACCCAGAAATGGCCGAACTCATGGAAGGTGACCAGCACCCCGAGCGCGATCAGGGTGCCGAAGAACATGTACAGCGCACTCATTGCGTCTTCCTTCGGGCCTCAGCGCCCGTGGCGATTCAACCAGTCGACCGCCAGGGCACGAGCCCGGGCATCTGCCGCCAGCACGGCATCCAGGTCTTCGACCACCGCCGAAGCCTCTCGATTCAGGGTGTCCTCGATGATACTCGCGATCTCGGGGAAGCGGATGCGCCGTTCGAGAAACGCCGCCACAGCCACTTCATTGGCCGCATTCAACCGGGCCGGTGCACAGCCACCGGCCTCAGCGGCCTGGCGCGCCAGACTCAGGCAAGGGAAGCGCTGCTCGTCCGGACGCTGGAAATCCAGGCGCGCGACAGCAAATAGATCGAGCGGCGCAACTCCCGAATCAATGCGCTCAGGCCAAGCCAAAGCATTGGCAATGGGCGTACGCATGTCGGGATTGCCCAGCTGGGCCAGCACCGAACCATCCACGTAATCGACCAGGGAATGAATCACGCTCTGCGGGTGGATCACCACCTCGACCTGGGCGGGGCGCGCATCGAACAGCCAGCAGGCCTCGATCAGCTCCAACCCCTTGTTCATCATGCTCGCCGAGTCCACCGAGATCTTGCGCCCCATGGACCAGTTGGGATGGGCGCAGGCCTGCTCCGGCGAGACTGAGTCCAGCTCGGCCAGCGGCGTTTCACGGAACGGACCACCAGAAGCGGTCAGCAGGATGCGCCGCACCCCCACCGCCCCCAGGCCACGCGCGTAATCGCCCGGCAGGCACTGGAAGATCGCATTGTGCTCACTGTCGATCGGCAGCAGCGTGGCGCCATGTTCTTTCACAGCCTGCATGAAGAGGTCGCCGGACATCACCAGCGCCTCCTTGTTGGCCAGCAGCACTTTCTTGCCGGCGGACACCGCGGCCAGGGTTGGCTTGAGGCCAGCAGCACCGACGATGGCCGCCATCACCGCATCCACCTCGGGATGCCCAGCTACCTCGCATAGCCCAGCCTCGCCAGCCAGTACACGCGTCTGCAGCCCCGCGGCGCTTAGAGCATCCTGCAGCACCCGCGCCGACGCTTCGTCCGCAGTGACGGCGAACTGCGGGCGATGGCGCAGGCACAGCACCTTCAGCTCGGCGATACGCGAAAACCCGGTCAGGGCAAAAGCGCGGTAGCGCTCGGGATGCCGCGCAATGACATCGAGAGTACTGAGACCGATGGAGCCGGTAGCCCCGAGTACGGTGACCTGTTGCGGCTGACTCACTGCACGCCCCATCCAGCCAGCCACAGCAGCACGGCGAATACGGGAATGGCCGCGGTCAGGCTGTCGATGCGATCGAGCACGCCGCCGTGGCCGGGCAACAGGTTGCTGCTGTCCTTGATGCCCGACTGGCGCTTGAACATGCTCTCGGTCAGATCACCGATCACCGACACGGCCACCACCAGGGCGGCGCCGGCCAGCGCCAGCAGCAGATCAGCCGACTGCCAACCCTGCTGCAGACCAACCGCCAGGGTTATCAGCAGACTGGCCAGCAGGCCACCATAGAAGCCCTCCCAGCTCTTGCCCGGACTGACCCGCGGCGCCAGCTTGCGCTTGCCGAAAGCCTTGCCGGCGAAGTAGGCACCGATATCAGCACCCCAGACCAGCACCATGACCGCGATGATCAGGCCATTGGCTTGCGGCCACTGCTTGAGCAACACCAATCCCTGCCAGGCCGGCAGTAGAATCAGCAGGCCGATCACCAGCTTGCCCGGCAGGCCGCCCCAGTAGCGACTGCTATCGGGGTAGCTCAGCACCAGCAGGGTTGCCGCCAGCCACCAGAGCACCGCAGCACCCAGCAGCCAGGGCGCCACCGCTGACAGCAACCAGGCGCCATAGAGGATCGCCGCGACTACGCCCGCATAGGCCACGCGCTGCGGCTGCGCCTCGAGGCCAGCCAAGCGCGCCCATTCCCAGGCGCCGAGGGTGACTACCGCACCGATGAACAGGGCGAAAGCCGCGCCATCGAGAAGAAAGAAGCCACCCAGGGCGATGGGCAGCAGAATCAGGGCAGTGATGATGCGCTGCTTCAGCATTGACGAGCCTCGGCTTCCACCTGCTCGCTGGTCTTGCCGAAGCGACGCTGGCGGGTAGCGAAATCGGCCAGCGCCTTGCGCATGGCCTCGTGCTTGAAGTCCGGCCAGAACAGGTCGGAGAAATACAGCTCGGAATAGGCCAGCTGCCAGAGCAGGAAGTTGCTGATGCGGTGCTCGCCACCGGTGCGGATGCACAGGTCGGGCAACGGCAAATCGCCGGTGGCCAGGCAGCCTTGCAGCAGCTCCGGGGTAATGTCCTCGGCCTGCAGATGACCAGCCTGAACTTCGCGCGCCAGCCGCTGGGCAGCCTGGGCGATATCCCACCGCCCCCCGTAGTTGGCGGCGATCTGCAGGACAAAGCGATTCTCGCCAGCGGTCTGCTGCTCAGCCTCACGCATGGCGGCCTGCAGCTCCGGATGGAAGCGCGAGCGATCACCAATGATGCGCAGGCTGATGGCGTTGTCCTTGAGCTTGCGCGCCTCGCGACGCAGGGCCGAGAGGAACAGCTCCATCAGCGCGCCGACCTCCTCGGCCGGGCGCTGCCAGTTCTCACTGGAGAAGGCGAACAGGGTCAGCACCTCTACGCCAGCCTCGGCGCAGACCTCGATGACCGCGCGCACCGCATCGACACCCGCCTTGTGCCCGGCAACGCCAGGCAACAGGCGCTTCTTGGCCCAACGATTGTTGCCATCCATGATGATGGCGACATGGCGCGGTACTGCCGCCGGCGCTTCCTGCTTGGCCTTGCTCACATCACACCGCCATCAGGTCGGCTTCTTTGGCTTCCAGGGCCTTGTCGACTTCGGCGACGAACTTGTCGGTGAGCTTCTGCACTTCATCGGCAGCGCGGCGTTCTTCGTCTTCGCTGATTTCCTTGTCCTTGGACAGCTTCTTCAGCTCGGCCAGAGCATCGCGACGCACGTTGCGCACAGCGACCTTGGCATCCTCGGCAACGCCGCGGGCCTGCTTGGTGTAGCCCTTGCGGGTTTCCTCGGTCAGGGCCGGCATCGGCACGCGAATGGTGGCGCCGGCGCTGCTCGGGTTCAGGCCCAGATCGGAAGTCATGATGGCCTTCTCGATTGCCGCGCTCAGGGTCTTGTCGTGAGCGACGATCTTCAGGGTGCGCGCATCTTCCACGGTGATCGCGGCGACCTGGTTCAGCGGCATGTCGCTGCCGTAGGCCGGGACCTTGACGCTGTCCAGAATACTCGGATGCGCACGGCCGGTACGAATGGAGGCCAGGTTACGACCCAGGGACTCCAGGGATTTGACCATGCGCTCCTGGGCGTCTTTCTTGATCTCGTTGATCATTGTGCATCCTCCTCGATCAGGGTTCCTTCGCCGCCGCCCACCACGATATTCAGCAGGGCGCCCGGCTTGTTCATATTGAAGACCCGCAGCGGCATCTTGTGATCGCGCACCAGGCAGATGGCCGTCAGGTCCATCACGCCCAGTTTGCGGTCGAGCACCTCGTCATAGGTCAGGCGCTCGAACTTCTCCGCATTGGGGTCCTTGAAAGGATCGGCAGTGTACACGCCATCGACCTTGGTGGCTTTCAGCACCAGGTCGGCATCGATCTCGATGGCGCGCAGGCAGGCGGCCGAGTCGGTGGTGAAGAACGGGTTGCCGGTACCGGCGGCGAAGATCACCACCTCGCCAGCGGACAGGTGGCGCATGGCCTTGCGGCGATCGTAGTGATCGGTCACGCCGACCATGGAGATGGCGGACATCACCAGCGCCGGGATGTTCGAGCGCTCGAGGGCGTCCCGCATGGCCAGGGCGTTCATCACGGTGGCCAGCATGCCCATGTGGTCGCCAGTGACCCGATCCATGCCGGCAGCGGACAGTGCCGCGCCGCGGAACAGGTTGCCGCCGCCGATCACCAGGCCGACCTGCACGCCGATGCCGACCAGTTGGCCGACTTCCAGCGCCATGCGATCCAGCACCTTGGGATCGATACCGAATTCTTCCGAGCCCATCAGGGCTTCGCCGCTTAGTTTGAGCAGAATGCGTTTATAGCGAGGCTGACGACCACTAACCTGCTGAGCCATTGCGAGTCTCTCCTGCGGCGTTGTTTGGCTACTTATCTTACCCGGCAGTCAGACTACTGCCCGGTGAATTCGTGCGGGATGCTCCCGCGCTTTGCAAAAGAGGCTGCACGCGTGAGCGGGCAGCCTCTTCTGTTCGACAGTGCGAAACCGTCTTACTGCTTGGCAGCGGCTACCTGAGCAGCAACTTCGGCAGCGAAGTCAGCCTCGACCTTCTCGATGCCCTCGCCCACTTCGTAGCGGGTGAAGGAAACGATTTCGGCGCCGGCTTTCTTGACCAGGTCACCGACCTTGACTTCCGGATCCATGACGAAGGCTTGCTCGACCAGGCTGGCTTCGGCCAGGAACTTGGCGATACGACCTTTGACCATGTTCTCGACGATGTTTTCCGGCTTGCCGGCGATCTTCTCGGCGTTCAGCTGCAGGAAGATTTCCTTTTCCTTGGCGATCAGCTCTTCGGAAACATCCGACGGGCTCAGAACGGCAGGATTGGAAGCAGCAACGTGCATGGCAACGTGCTTGGCCAGCTCTTCGTTGCCGCCTTTCAGGACAACCAGAACACCGATGCGGTGGCCGTGCAGGTAGGAACCTACGACTTCGCCTTCAACGGCAGCCAGACGACGGATGTTGACGTTCTCGCCGCACTTGGCAACCAGAGCCTCACGAGCGGATTCGCGGGAAGCGATCAGCGGAGCGGCGTCGGTCAGTTTCTGGGTGAAGGCTTCGTCCAGGCTTTCTTTGACGAAGGCCTTGAAGTCGTCCTGCAGGGCCAGGAAGTCGGTCTGCGAGTTGACTTCGATCAGCAGGCCACGACCACCTTCGACGCGAGCGGCGATGGCGCCTTCAGCGGCGACGTTACCAGCCTTCTTGGCGGCCTTGATGGCACCGGAAGCGCGCATGTCGTCGATGGCTTTCTCGATGTCGCCACCGGCGGCAACCAGAGCCTTCTTGCACTCCATCATGCCTTGGCCAGTACGCTCGCGCAGTTCTTTAACCAGGGCTGCAGTAATTTCTGCCATGTTCCTAATCCTCTTGAAGTGGTGTTTCAACCATTCAACCCGGCCACGCCGGGCACAAAATTCGTAAGTGGCAAAAAGGGGGCCTAGCCCCCTTCTCGCGCAACGGGATGGTCGATCCCGTTATCAGCCTTCGCTGGCCTCGGAGGCGGCTTCTTCGACGAACTCGTCGGTGCCACCAGCGGAGTTGCCACGGCCACGGATCACGGCGTCAGCCATGGCACCCATGTACAGCTGGATGGCGCGGATGGCGTCGTCGTTACCCGGGATGATGTAGTCAACGCCTTCCGGGCTGCTGTTGGTATCGACGATGCCGATAACCGGGATGCCCAGCTTGTTGGCTTCGGTGATAGCGATGCGCTCGTGGTCAACGTCGATCACGAACAGAGCGTCCGGCAGACCGCCCATGTCCTTGATACCGCCCAGGCTGCGATCCAGTTTTTCCAGATCACGGGAGCGCATCAGAGCTTCTTTCTTGGTCAGCTTGGCGAAGGTGCCGTCCTGGGACTGGGTTTCCAGCTCGCGCAGGCGCTTGATCGAAGCACGGATGGTTTTGAAGTTGGTCAGCATGCCGCCGAGCCAGCGGTGATCGACGTACGGGGAACCGCAACGTGCAGCTTCTTCAGCAACGATCTTGCCAGCGGAGCGCTTGGTGCCGACGAACAGAATCTTGTTCTTACCGGAAGCCAGCTTCTCGACGAACGACAGAGCGTCGTTGAACATCGGAAGGGTCTTTTCCAGGTTGATAATGTGGATCTTGTTACGAGCGCCGAAAATGAACTTGCCCATTTTCGGGTTCCAGTAACGGGTCTGGTGGCCGAAGTGCACACCGGCCTTCAGCATATCGCGCATGTTGACTTGGGACATGATAGTTCCTTGATAAGTCGGGTTAGGCCTCCACGCATCCCAATCTCCAACCCTTGCGGGCACCCAGGAAATCGTGTCGATACGTGTGCGGGTTAATGCTCAACAGGCCACAGCCCGTAAAGCGGCGCGTTTTATACCACACAAAGCCACGACAGGCTAGCCGAACTCCACTTTAGCTCCGGGCCGCCGCCGGGCGGCTTTCTTTGTTAGAATCGCCGTCTTCCCTGATTCGCCTAGCGCCACTGGCGCCGAGAGAGACCGCATGACTGTCACCATCAAGACTCCCGACGAAATCGAAAAGATGCGCGTAGCCGGCCGTCTGGCCGCCGAAGTGCTGGAGATGATCGGCGAGCACGTCAAGCCGGGCGTCACCACCGAGGAAATCGACCGCATCTGCCACGACTATATCGTCAACGTGCAGAAGGCCATCCCCGCCCCGCTCAACTACGGCGCCGCGCCGGGCCGCCCGGGCTTCCCCAAGTCGATCTGCACCTCGATCAACCATGTGGTCTGCCACGGCATCCCCAATGACAAGCCACTGAAGGACGGCGATGTGCTGAACATCGACGTCACCGTAATCAAGGATGGCTACCACGGCGACACCAGCAAGATGTTCATGGTCGGCAAGGTCCCGGAGTGGGCCGAGCGCCTGGCGCAGATCACCCAGGAGTGCATGTACAAAGGCATCCAGATGGTCAAGCCGGGCGCACGTTTGGGCGACATCGGCGAGGTGATCCAGAAGCACGCCGAGAAGAACGGCTTCTCGGTGGTCCGCGAGTACTGCGGCCATGGCATCGGCGCGGTGTTCCACGAGGAGCCGCAGGTGTTGCACTACGGCCGCTCCGGTACTGGCGTAGAGCTCAAGGAAGGCATGATCTTCACCATCGAGCCGATGATCAACCAGGGCCGCCCGGAAACCCGCCTGCTCGGCGACGGCTGGACCGCCATCACCAAGGACCGCAAGCTCTCCGCCCAATGGGAGCACACCGTGCTGGTCACCCAGAACGGTTACGAGATCCTCACCCTGCGCAGCGACGACACCCTGCCGCGCACCCCCGCCTGAGCACACATATATAGAGGAAGGCGCGCATGCCCCAGATGGACCCGGAGTTGTTTGACCGCGGCCAGTTCCAGGCGGAACTGGCGCTCAAGTCCAGTCCCATCGCCGCCTTCAAGAAGGCCATCAAGCAGGCGCGCGAGGTGCTCGACACACGCTTCCGCGAGGGCCGCGACATCCGCCGCCTGGTCGAGGACCGCGCCTGGTTCGTCGACCAGATCCTGCTGGAAGCCTGGAAGCGCTTCGCCTGGAGCGAAGATGCCGACATCGCCCTGCTGGCCGTCGGCGGCTACGGCCGCGGCGAGCTGCACCCCTATTCCGACATCGACCTGCTGATTCTGCTCGACAGCGCCGACCACGAGGTCTTCCGCGACGCCATCGAGGGCTTCCTCACCCTGCTCTGGGACATCGGCCTGGAAGTCGGCCAGAGCGTACGCAGCGTCGACGAATGCGCCGAAGAGGCACGCGCCGACCTGACGGTAGTCACCAACCTGATGGAAAGCCGCACCATCGCCGGCCCCGAGCATCTGCGCCAGCGCATGCAGGAAGTCACCAGCACCTCGCAGATGTGGCCAAGCAAGAACTTCTTCCTGGCCAAGCGCAAGGAAGCCAAGGCGCGCCACGCCAAGTACAACGACACCGAATACAACCTGGAACCCAATGTGAAGGGCTCCCCCGGCGGCCTGCGCGACATCCAGACCATTCTCTGGGTCGCCCGCCGCCAGTTCGGCAGCCTCAACCTGCACTCCCTGGTGCAGCAGGGCTTCCTGGTCGACAGCGAGTACAGCATGCTGGCCTCGGCCCAGGAATTCCTGTGGAA
Organism: Pseudomonas sp. ML96; assembly: GCF_000761545.1. Classification (GTDB taxonomy): domain Bacteria; phylum Pseudomonadota; class Gammaproteobacteria; order Pseudomonadales; family Pseudomonadaceae; genus Aquipseudomonas. The sequence goes on from NZ_JPMY01000002.1 coordinate 78,386, forward strand.
GGTGCGCTATGCCCTGCACATGCTCGCCGGCCGCGCCGAAGACCGCCTGCTGTTCGACCACCAGCGCAAGATCGCCGCCCTGCTCGGCTTCGAGGACGGCAGCGGCAAGATGGCCGTCGAGCGCTTCATGCAGAAGTACTACCGGGTGGTGATGGGCGTCGCCGAGCTTTCCGACCTGATCAACCAGCACTTCGAAGACGTCCTGCTGCACGAAGGCGAGCCCGGCCTGGCGCAGCCGCTGAACAGCCGCTTCCAGCTGCGCGATGGCTACATCGAGGTGGTCCACCCCAACGTCTTCAAGCGCACCCCGTTCGCCATCCTCGAAGTCTTCGTGCTGATGGCCCAGCACCCGGAAATCCGCGGCGTGCGCGCCGACACCATCCGCCTGCTACGCGACAGTCGCCATCTGATCGACGACGAATTCCGCAGCGATATCCGCAACACCAGCCTGTTCATCGAGCTGTTCAAGTCGACCCAGGGCATCCACCGCAACCTGCGGCGGATGAACCGCTACGGCATCCTCGGCCGCTACCTGCCGGAGTTCGGCGACATTGTCGGACAGATGCAGCACGATCTGTTCCACATCTATACCGTGGACGCGCACACCCTCAACCTGATCAAGCACCTGCGCAAGCTGAAGTGGCCGGAGCTGGCGGAGAAATTCCCGCTGGCCAGCAAGGTCATCGACCAACTACCCAAGCCGGAGCTGATCTACCTCGCCGGGCTCTATCACGATATCGGCAAGGGCCGTGGCGGCGACCACTCCGAGCTCGGCGCAGTGGACGCCGAGGCGTTCTGCAATCGCCACCAGTTGCCCGCCTGGGATAGCCGCCTGATCGTCTGGCTGGTGCAGAACCACCTGGTGATGTCGACCACCGCCCAGCGCAAGGACCTCTCCGACCCGCAGGTGATCTTCGACTTCGCCCAACTGGTCGGCGACCAGACCCGCCTCGACTACCTCTACGTGCTGACCGTGGCCGACATCAACGCCACCAACCCCAGCCTGTGGAACTCCTGGCGCGCCAGCCTGCTGCGCCAGCTCTACACCGAGACCAAGCGCGCCCTGCGCCGCGGCCTGGAGAACCCGCTGGACCGCGAGGAGCAGATCCGCCAGACGCAGAGCGCGGCGATTGACATTCTGGTACGCAGCGGCATCGATCAGGACGACGCCGAGCAGCTATGGAGCCAGCTCGGCGACGACTACTTCCTGCGCCACACCGCCGCCGACGTGGCCTGGCACACTGAGGCCATCCTCCAGCACTCGCCGAGCAAGGACCCGCTGGTGCTGATCAAGGAGACCGCCCAGCGCGAGTTCGAGGGCGCCACGCAGATCTTCATCTATGCCCCGGACCAGCACGACTTCTTCGCTGTGACCGTGGCCGCCATGGACCAGCTCAACCTGAACATCCATGACGCCCGGGTGATCACCTCCACCAGCCAGTTCACCCTCGACACCTACATCGTCCTCGACGCCGATGGCGGCCGTATCGGTGACAATCCGGCGCGTATCCGCGAGATTCGCGACGGACTCGTAGAAGTCCTGCGCCATCCGGACGAATACCCGGCAATCATCCAGCGCCGCGTGCCGCGCCAGCTCAAGCACTTCGCCTTCCAGCCGCTGGTGACCATCCACAACGACGCCCAGCGCCCGGTCACCGTGCTGGAGATCACCGCACCGGATCGCCCCGGCCTGCTGGCACGGATCGGCAAGATCTTCCTCGACTTCGACCTGTCGCTGCAGAATGCCAAGATCGCCACCCTCGGCGAGCGCGTGGAGGACGTGTTCTTCATCACCGACGCGGCCAACCAGCCGCTGTCCGACCCCGAGCTGTGCGCACGCCTGCAGGACGCCATCGCCCAGCAGCTGTCGCAGGCCAACGGCGAGAGCGTCAGCCTCGGCTCGATCAGTATCTGAACCGTGCCGGCGCAGCGCCGCCGGCACGCATCGCAAGAAAGAGACCCCATGAACCACGCCCTGACCCAGCTGCAGCCCTACCCCTTCGAGAAACTGCGCGCCCTGCTCGCCGGTGCCAACCCGCCGGCGGACAAGCAACCGATCGCCCTGTCCATCGGCGAGCCCAAGCACAAGTCGCCGGACTTCGTGGCCAAGGCCCTGGCGGACAATCTCGACCAGCTGGCCGTCTACCCCACCACCCTGGGCATCCCAGCCCTGCGCGAGGCCATCGCCGCCTGGTGCGAGCGCCGCTTCAGCGTGCCGGCTGGCTGGCTGGATGCCGCTCGCCACGTGCTGCCGGTCAACGGCACCCGCGAGGCGCTGTTCGCCTTTACCCAGACCGTGGTGCAGCGCGCCGATTCACCACAAGAGCGCGGCCTGGTGGTCAGCCCCAATCCGTTCTATCAGATCTACGAGGGCGCGGCCTTGCTGGCCGGCGCCGAGCCGCACTATCTGCCGTGCCTGGAAGAAAACGGCCTCAACCCGGACTTCGACGCCGTGCCGGCCGAAGTCTGGCAGCGCTGCCAGATCCTCTTCCTCTGCTCGCCGGGCAACCCTACCGGCGCGCTGGTGCCGATGGAGCAGCTGAAGAAACTGATCGCCCTGGCCGACGAGCACGACTTCGTGATCGCCGCCGACGAGTGCTACAGCGAGCTGTACTTCGATGAAGAGAATCCGCCGCCCGGCCTGCTGACCGCCTGCGCCGAGCTGGGCCGCAGCGACTTCAAACGCTGCGTGGTGTTCCACAGCCTGTCCAAGCGTTCCAACCTGCCGGGCCTGCGCTCCGGCTTCGTCGCCGGCGACGCCGATATCCTCAAGGCCTTCCTGCTCTATCGCACCTACCATGGTTGCGCCATGCCGGTGCAAACCCAGCTGGCCAGCGTCGCCGCCTGGCAGGACGAAGCCCACGTACGCGCCAACCGCGACCAGTACCGCGCCAAATACGACGCCGTGCTGGCAATTCTGCAGCCGGTGCTGGACGTGCAGCGCCCGGACGGCAGTTTCTACCTGTGGGCCAAGACGCCGGGCGACGACGCCACCTTCACCCGCGAGCTGTTCGCCCGCGAGCACGTCACCGTGGTGCCGGGTTCGTACCTGTCGCGAGAAGTGAATGGCGAGAATCCAGGGGCCGGACGCGTGCGCCTGGCTCTGGTCGCGCCGCTGGCCGAATGCATCGAGGCGGCCGAGCGCATCCGCCGCTTCGTGCAAGGCTGATCGCCGGACAAAAAGAAGCCCGGCACAGGGGCCGGGCAGTTAGGAGCCTCACGCCCAACCTGCCCGGCCTCGAGTGAAAAGATCGTGAAATGATCGTCCGGCAGCATGCCGGGCTGTCGCACGTCCGACATGGCATAATCGCCACCCCGGTTTGACGCAATACAGGCGGAGCGGCTCAACCAGCCCCGCGAGGAACCCCAATGTCCTACACCCTCTATGGCATCAAGGCCTGCGACACCATGAAGAAGGCCCGCACCTGGCTCGACGAGCAGGGTGTCACTTATGCCTTCCACGACTACAAGGCCTCCGCCATCGACCGCGAGAGCCTGACCAAGTGGTGTGCCGAACACGGCTGGGAAACCGTGCTGAACCGTGCCGGCACCACCTTCCGCAAGCTGGACGATGCGCAGAAGGCCGACCTGAACCAGGCCAAGGCCATCGAGCTGATGCTGGCCCAACCGTCGATGATCAAACGTCCGGTGCTGGACCTGGGCGGCAAGACCCTGGTCGGCTTCAAGCCCGACCTCTACGCCGCCGCGCTCAAGTAAGCGCCCGACTTTCACCTAATTCGAGTTACGAGGAACACTGCAATGTCGCAATCCCTGTTCAGCCTGGCCTTCGGCGTCGGCACCCAGAACCGTCAAGGCACCTGGCTGGAAGTCTTCTACGCCCAACCGCTGGTCAACCCGGCCGCCGAGCTGGTAGCACTGATCACCGAGAAAGTCGGCTACACCGGCGGCAACCAGGCCATCACCATCACCACCAACCAGGCCTCCGAGCTGGCCGTGGCCCTGAAAGGCGTCGACGCCACCCAGGCCGCCCTGCTCACCCGCCTGGCCGAGAGCACCAAGCCGCTGGTGGTCACCCTGCTGGCCGAAGACGCCGCACTGACCTCCACTCCCGAGGCCTACCTCAAGCTGCACCTGCTCTCGCACCGCCTGGCCAAGCCGCACGGCCTGAACCTGACCGGTATCTTCCCGCTGCTGCCGAACGTGGCCTGGACCAGCCAGGGCGCCGTCGACCTCGGCGAACTGGCCGAGCGCCAGCTGGAAGCGCGCCTGAAGGGCGATCTGCTGGAAGTGTTCTCGGTGGACAAGTTCCCCAAGATGACCGACTACGTGGTACCGGCCGGCGTACGTATCGCCGATAGCGCCCGCGTGCGCCTGGGCGCCTACATCGGCGAAGGCACCACCGTGATGCACGAAGGCTTCGTCAACTTCAACGGCGGCACCGCCGGCCCGGGCATGATCGAAGGCCGCGTCTCCGCCGGCGTATTCGTCGGCAAGGGCTCGGACCTGGGCGGCGGCTGCTCGACCATGGGCACCCTGTCCGGCGGCGGCAACATCGTCATCAGCGTCGGCGAAGGCTGCCTGATCGGCGCCAACGCCGGCATCGGCATCCCGCTGGGCGACCGCAACACCGTGGAATCCGGCCTGTACGTCACCGCCGGCACCAAGGTGGCCCTGCTCGACGACCAGAACAACCTGGTCAAAGTGGTCAAGGCCCGCGACCTGGCCGGCCAGGCCGACCTGCTGTTCCGCCGCAACTCGCAGACCGGCGCGGTGGAGTGCAAGACCAATAAAACTGCCATCGAGCTGAACGAGGCTCTGCACGCGCACAACTGAAAATCGGAGCTGAAGCGTCGCGAGCGACGGCCAGGCAAGGCGAAATCAGGCGAGGGCGCGCAGTTTACTGAGTGTAAATGAGCAGCCTGAGCCTGATTTCAACGCCGCATGGCCTAGCGCAGCAGCTTCAGACCGATTTTCGGCCGTGTGATGGTGAACAGGCCGGGCTAATGCCCGGCCTGTCTATTTATACTCAGCACATTTCCTCGCAGTGCCGCAGACCATGTCGCTCAACTCTCCCTGGCGCACCGACTTCCCTGGTATCCAGGCCCTCGAAGCCGAGGGCCAGACCTACCTGGACAGCGCCGCCACCGCACAGAAGCCGCAGGCCATGCTGGACAGCCTGCTCGGCTATTACGCCAGCGGCGCCGCCAACGTTCACCGCGCCCAGCACCTGCCGGGCGAGCGCGCTACCCGCGCCTTCGAGGCCACTAGGGAAAAGGCCGCACGCTGGCTGAACGCCGCAAGCAGCGAGGAGATCGTCTTCACCCGCGGCACCACGGAATCCCTCAATCTCCTGGCCTACGGCCTGGAGCACCTATTCCAGGCCGGCGACGAGATCGCCATTGGCGCTCTGGAGCACCACGCCAACCTGCTGCCCTGGCAGCAGCTGGCCCTGCGTCGCAGCCTCAAGCTGGTGGTCCTGCCGCTGGATGACCTCGGCGACATCGACCTGGTCCAGGCCGCCACGCTGATCGGCCCGCGCACCCGCCTGCTGGCCGTATCGCAACTGTCCAACGTGCTGGGCCGCTGGCAGCCAGTGCATGAGCTGCTCGCCCTGGCCCGCGCTCAAGGCGCGCTGACGGTGATCGATGGCGCCCAGGGCTCCGTGCATGGTCGCCATGATCTGCAGGCACTGGCCAGCGACTTCTACGTCTGCTCCGGACACAAGCTCTACGGCCCGGACGGCGTCGGCCTGCTGCATGGCCGCCGCAAGACCCTGGCGCAGCTGCGCCCCTGGCAGTTCGGCGGCGAGATGGTGCTGCAGGCCGACTACCAGGAGGCACGCTTCCGCCCTGCCCCGCTCGGCTTCGAAGCCGGCACCCCGCCGATCTCGGCAGTCATCGCCCTCGGCGCCACGCTGGACTACCTGGCGGGGCTGGATAGCGCTGCCTTGGCCGGTCACGAGGCGACCCTGCACGCCAAGCTGCTCGCTGGCCTGGCCGTCCGCGAGGGTATACGCCTGCTCGGCGCGCCACAGCTGGCCCTGGCCAGCTTCACGGTGGACGACGTGCACGGCGCCGACCTGGCGCACCTGCTCACCGAACAGGGCATCGCCGTGCGCAACGGTCACCACTGCGCCATGCCGCTGATGAAGCGCCTCGGCCTGCCCGGTGCCATCCGCGTCTCGCTCGGCCTGTACAACGACGATGCCGATCTGGAACGCTTCTTCGCCGCCCTGGACAAGGCCCTGGAGTTGCTGCGATGAGCCTGCCAGCCGCTGCCCAGGAAGCCCTCGACGCCTTCGCCGCCTGCCCAGGCTGGGAACAACGCGCACGCCTGCTGATGCAGTGGGGCGAACGCCTGCAACCGCTGACGGAAGAAGAACGCAACGAAACAAACCGGGTGCATGGCTGCGAGAGCCAGGTCTGGCTGGTCGGCGAGCAGCGCGATGGAGGCTGGCACTTCCGCACAGCCAGCGACGCCCGCCTGATCCGCGGCCTGCTCGCCGTGCTGCTGGCACGCATCGACGGCCTCGCCGCCGCCGAATTGGCCGCCCTCGACCTACCCGCCTGGTTCAGCGACCTGGGCCTGTCCCGCCAGCTCTCGCCCTCGCGCAGCAATGGTCTGAACGCCGTCGTGCAACGCATGGCCAAACTGGCCGCGCGCTGATCAGCGTTTAACAGGCAAGAACGACCTCCACCGGCCAAGCCGCTTCAACTACGACAGCGATATTCGCTCAGGGCGCTGGCCGCCACTGATCGGCATTGCCGGAATAGAGCGCCTCTTGCAAACGCTTGAGTTCGCCGCGCTCGGCGAAGCGGGCCAGCTCGGCGTTGAAGCGCTCGAGCAGCTGCGCCGAAGCCGGGTCGTCGCGGCGGAACAGTAGGCGCAGCGGCTCGGTGTTCACGTAGCGCGGGTGGTGAGTGATGTTGTGCCCGTCCGGAAACAGCCGGCGCAGCATGGCGTAGCCCACGGCGCGGTCCTGCGGGTGCAGGTCGATGCGCCCCAGTTCGAGCAGGCGCAGGCCGGTGTCTTCCTTGCTGTTCTGCTGCACGCGCAACGTGCCGTCCTGCAGCGCGCGGTCGAACTGCGGACCGTAGGAATATCCGTGGGTGGTGCCGATGAGATAAGGCTTGAGGTCCTCGACGCGACGCCAGTCGAAACTCAGCTCCTTGCGGTGGAACAGCACGATCTCGCCGCGCACCAGCGGATCGCTGCACACACCGAAGTCCAGGCGTTTGGGGCTGCAGCTGTAGGGCATGATGGCGTCCAGGTTGCGCTGTTCGAGCATCAGCACGTTGCGGTCCCAGGGGTAGAAGACGAACTCGGTGCGGTAGCCAGCCTTGGCGAACACCGCGCTGACCAGGCGCGCCAGGGCGCCACCGTCACTGCGCTGCTGGTCGACATAGGGCACCCAGTCGCCGGTGCCGATACGCACCACCGGTTCGGCGCGAACCACGGGGGCAAATGCCAGCCACAGGCCGGCCAGCACACCGAGCAGCGGCAAACGACGAGACAGGCTGCGGCAGGCGCAGACGGACGACTTGAACACCGGACACCTCACAACATGGTCCACTGCGCGTCCCTGCAATGAAATGGCCAGCCCACTTCACTCCCCCTAGAGCGTAGCCGAGGCAGGCTGGCTGGCGGCTCCACCCGTCAGCCGCGCAGGCGCTGGGTCAGGCCACGCAGGAAGTTGCGCAGCAACTGATCGCCACAGGCCCGGTAGTTCTTGTGCTCGGGGCTGCGGAACAGCGCGCTGAGCTCGGCCTTGGTCATCGGCAGGTCGGCCGCACGGAGGATCTCGTGCATGTCGTCGTCACGCAGTTCGAAGGCCACCCGCAGCTTCTTCAGGATGATGTTGTTGGTCAGGCGCTTCTCCACCGGTAGCGGCGGGCGGCTCTCGTCGCGGCCGCGCTTGTGCAGTACCAGGCCAGCGAGGAAATGCCCCAGCACCGCGTCGGTGCAAGGCTGGAAGCCCTCTTCGTCATCCTTCTTCAGCAGCAGCGCGACCGTCTCGGTCTCCAGCGGGTAATCGGCCAGGCGGCAGATGTCGACCACTTGAGCATCGCTGATATCCAGCAGGTAGCGCAGGCTGCGCAATACGTCGTTGTTGTTCATCGGGAAACTCTCGAAAAATGGATTAGCCGGCCTGGCCAGAACGTTCGGCCGGGCGCCGCGCACCGGCCACCAGCTTGTCGATGATGCGCGCCGCTGCGGCCATGCCGAAGCTGGCGGTGACCATCATCACCGCGCCGAAACCACCGGCGCAGTCGAGCTTGACGCCCTCGCCAACGAAGCCTTTGGCCTGGCACACAGTGCCGTCCGGCTTGGGGTAGCGCAGCTGTTCGGTGGAGAACACGCAGGGCACGCTGTAGGTGCGCCCCGGCGTGCGCGAGAAGTTGTAGTCGCGGCGCAGGGTGCTGCGCACCTTGGCGGCCAGCGGGTCGTTGAAGGTCTTGTTGAGGTCGGCGACCTGGATCTGCGTCGGGTCGACCTGGCCGCCGGCGCCGCCGGTGGTGACGATCTGGATCTTGCGCCGCTTGCACCAGGCGATCAGCGCAGCCTTGGCCGCCACGCTGTCGATGCAGTCGATCACCGCATCGAGCTGCTCGGTGATGTACTCAGCCATGGTCTCGCGGGTGACGAAGTCGGCCACCGCGTGCACCTTGCAGGCCGGGTTGATGGCGCGGATGCGCGCGGCCATCTCGTCGACCTTGGCCTTGCCCACTGCGCCGTCGATGGCATGTACCTGACGATTGGTATTGGTGATGCACACGTCGTCCAGGTCAAACAGCGAGATCTCGCCGACGCCGGAGCGCGCCAGCGCCTCGGCCGCCCAAGAGCCGACGCCGCCGATGCCGACCACCGCCACATGGGCCGCAGCCAGCCGTTCCAGCCCCTCGCGCCCATACAACCGGGCTATGCCGCCGAAGCGCTGTTCGTCTGTCATCTCGTCGCACCCTCAGAATTCGGCCGGCATTATACGGCCATGGCCCGGCACACGCTTCTATAGTGGATGGACGCCCTGCGGGGAGTTACGCCATGCGCAACTTCAGCTATTACAACCCGACGCGCATCCTGTTCGGCGCCGGGCAGATCGCCGGTCTGGCCCAGCAGATCCCGGCCGGCAGCCGGGTGCTGGTCACCCACGGTGGCGGCAGCATCCTGCAGAACGGCGTGTGGCAGGAGGTAGAACAGGCCCTGGCCGCCTATCGGGTCACCCGCTTTGCCGGGATCGAGGCCAACCCGCAATACAGCACCCTGCTGCGCGCGGCGGAACTGGCCCGGCGCACGGGCTGCGACTTCATTCTCGCCGTCGGTGGCGGCTCGGTGATCGACGGCAGCAAGTTCATCGCCGCCGTGCTGGCCTACCCCGGCGAGCCGTTCGACCTGCTCTGCGGCACGCCGATACGCCGCGCCCTGCCACTGGGCTGCGTGGCCACCCTGGCCGCCAGCGGTTCGGAGTGCAACCCGCACGGCGTGCTCGGCCACGCCGACCTGCAGGCGCGCCTGGCCTTTTCCAGCCCCTGCCTGTACCCGCGCTTCGCCATCCTCGACCCCTGCACCACCTTCAGTCTGCCACCCCGGCAGATCGGCAATGGCGTGGTCGCCTCCTTCGTCCACACCCTGGAGCAGTACCTCAGCTTCCCCGCCAACACCCCACTGCAGGATCGCCAAGCCGAGGGCCTGCTGCTGACGCTGCTGGAAGAAGGGCCCAAGGCCGTGGCCAACCCGCTGGACTACGCAAGCCGGGCCAACCTGATGTGGTGCGCCAGCCAGGCACGCAGCGGCCTGCTGGCCTGCGGCAGTGCGCAGGACGACAGCCTGGGGCTGCTCGGCCGCCAGCTGAGCCTGCTCTATCACCTCGACCACGCGCAGAGCCTGGCGCTGCTGCTGCCGGCCCTGCTCGGCGAATACCGCGCCGAATGCCTGGCCAAGCAGCTGCAGTACGCCGAACGGGTCTGGGGCCTGCGCCATGGCGGCCCGGAACAGCGCATCGCCGCCGCCATTCGCGCCACCGAGGGCTTCTTCCGCCGCATGGGCGTGGCCACCCGCCTGTCGGCCCACGGCCTGGACGCCGAAGCCATCCCCGAAGTGCTGGCGCAACTGCAGCGGCGCGACGGTCTCGAACAGCCGCCGATCGACCTGGAGGCTTGCGAACGCATCCTCCTGCGCGCCCTGTGACAACGATGCGGGGAACTCGACAAGCCCAACGCCGGACCAACCCGGATACGGGCGGGCGCCGCGCTCCCGGCGGTGCTATACAGGCCAATGGCCGCGGGGTAGCATGCGCGCCGACCGGCGTCCGCCGGACCTTTCTCTTGTTCCTGCTGTGGAACCCTTAAGTAGCCATGCCAACGCGTAAACTCGGTATCAATCTGGTGGTCATCGTGGCGGTCGCCGCCATGTTCACCGGCCTCTGGGCTCTCTATAACCGTCCCGTGGACGCACCGGACTGGCCAGAGCAGATCTCCGGCTTCTCCTATTCGCCATTCCGCGCCGGCCAGAACCCGCAGCAGAACATCTATCCGGACGACGCCCAGATCCGCTCCGACCTGGAGCTGCTGAGCAAGCAGACCGACAGCATCCGTACCTATTCGGTCGACGGCACCCTGGAAGACATTCCGCGCATCGCCGAGGAATTCGGCCTGCGCGTGACCCTCGGCATCTGGATCGGCACCGATCTGGAGCGCAACGAGCGCGAGATCGCCAAGGCCATCGAGATCGCCAACAACTCGCGCAGCGTGGTCCGCGTGGCAGTGGGTAACGAGGCGCTGTTCCGCAGCGAGGTCAAGGTGCCGGAGCTGATCGCCTACATCGACCGGGTTCGCGCCGCGGTCAAGGTACCGGTGACCACCTCCGAGCAGTGGCACATCTGGCAGGACCACCCGGAACTGGCCGACCACGTCGACCTGATCGCCGCCCACGTGTTGCCGTACTGGGAATTCATGGCGATGGAGGACTCCACCGATTTCGTCCTCGAGCGCGCCAAGGACCTGAAGAAACTGTTCCCGAAAAAGCCGCTGCTGCTCTCCGAAGTGGGCTGGCCGAGCAACGGCCGTACCCGTGGCGGCGCGGAGGCCGACCAGGCCGAGCAGGCCGTGTACCTGCGCACCCTGGTCAACCAGCTCAATGCCAAGGGCTACAACTACTTCGTCATCGAGGCCTTCGACCAGCCGTGGAAAGCCGGCGACGAAGGCGCGGTGGGCGCCTACTGGGGCGTGTACAACCTCGACCGTCAGCCCAAGTTCGCCTTCGAAGGCCCGGTGGTCGCCATTCCGCAATGGCGCATGCTGGCCGTCGCTTCGGTGGTGATGGGCCTGCTGGCCCTGGCCCTGATGCTGATCGACGGTAGCTCGCTGCGCCAGCGCGGCCGTACCTTCCTCACCTTCGTCGCCTTCGTCGGCGGTTCCGCCCTGGTGTGGATCGCCTACGACTACAGCCAGCAGTACAGCACCTGGTTCAGCCTGACCGTCGGCGGCCTGCTCGGCATCGGCGCCCTGGGCGTATTCATCGTCCTGCTCACCGAGGCCCACGAGCTGGCCGAGACCGCCTGGACTCGCACCCGTCGCCGTCCCTTCATGCCGGTGATGGGCGACACCGCCTACCGGCCCAAGGTGTCGATCCACGTGCCCTGCTACAACGAACCGCCGGAGATGGTGAAGCAGACCCTGGACGCCCTGGCGGCCCTGGACTACCCGGACTACGAAGTCATCATCATCGACAACAACACCAAGGACCCGAAGGTCTGGGAGCCGGTCGAGGCTTACTGCCAGCAGCTTGGCGAGCGCTTCCGCTTCTTCCACGTGGCGCCCATCGAAGGCTTCAAGGGCGGCGCGCTGAACTACATCCTGCCGCACACCGCGCCGGATGCCGAAGTGGTGGCGGTGATCGACTCCGACTATTGCGTCCACCGCAACTGGCTCAAGCACATGGTGCCGCACTTCGCCGATCCGAAGATCGCCGTGGTGCAGTCGCCGCAGGACTATCGCGACGGCGACGAAAGCGCCTTCAAGAAGCTCTGCTACGCCGAGTACAAGGGCTTCTTCCACATCGGCATGGTCACCCGTAACGACCGTAACGCGATCATCCAGCACGGCACCATGACCATGATCCGCCGCAGCGTGATGGACGAGCTGAAGTGGGCCGACTGGACCATCTGCGAAGACGCCGAACTGGGTCTGCGCGTGTTCGAGAAGGGCTATTCCGCGGCTTACGCCCACGAGAGCTTCGGTCGCGGCCTGATGCCAGACACCTTCATCGACTACAAGAAGCAGCGTTTCCGCTGGGCCTACGGCGCCATCCAGATCATGAAGGGCCATGCCCGCGCCCTGTTCCGTGGCGAAGGCTCGGAACTGACCCGTGGCCAGCGCTACCACTTCATCGCCGGCTGGCTGCCGTGGATCGCCGATGGCCTGAACATCTTCTTCACCGTCGGTGCCCTGCTCTGGTCGGCCGCGATGATCATCGTGCCCAACCGCGTCGACCCGCCGCTGATGATCTTCGCCATCCCGCCGCTGGCGCTGTTCTTCTTCAAGTTCGGCAAGATCATGTTCCTCTACCGCCGCGCGGTGGGCGTGGATCTCAAGCGCTCGTTCCAGGCGGCCATCGCCGGTCTGGCGCTATCGCACACCATCGCCAAGGCCGTGCTGTACGGGACCTTCACCAAGACCATCCCGTTCTTCCGCACGCCGAAGATGGCCAGCAACCACGGCATCATGGTCGCCCTGGCCGAGGCCCGCGAAGAGGTGTTCGTCATGCTCCTGCTGTGGGGCGCGGCGATCGGCATCAGCTTCGCCCAGGACATCGGCAACGCCGACGTGAAGTTCTGGGTCGCCACCCTGCTGGTGCAGTCGCTGCCGTACCTGGCGGCGCTGCTGATGGCCCTGCTCTCCTCGCTGCCCAAGCCAGCGGCCGAGGATGTCGGCGAGCCGGCTGGCGCGGCCTGACGGCACGACCTGTCTGTCGAAACGGCGGCCTTGAGGCCGCCGTTTTGCTTTAAGATGGCGGCCTTTCTGATTTCCGCTGTTCCGGAGCCGCAATGACCGCCCTCACCCCCACCCTGGAGCTCGCCTTCGACCTGATCCGCCGCCCTTCCGTCACCCCGGTCGACGAGGGCTGCCAGGAGCTGATGATGCGCCGCCTGGCCACGGCCGGCTTCGCGGTCGAGCGCATGCGCATCGAGGAAGTGGAGAATTTCTGGGCCAAGCGTGGCGGCGACGGCCCCGTACTGTGCTTCGCCGGCCACACCGACGTGGTGCCGACCGGCCCGCTGGAGTCCTGGCAGTACCAGCCGTTCGACGTGCGCGTGGACGACGAAGGCATGCTCTGCGGCCGCGGCGCGGCGGACATGAAGGGCAGCCTGGCGTCAATGATCATCGCCGTGGAGCGCTTCGTCGCCGACCATCCGAACCACAAGGGCGCCATCGCCTTCCTGATCACCAGCGACGAGGAAGGCCCGGCCCAGCACGGCACCAAGGCCGTGGTCGAACGCCTGCGCGAGCGCGGCGACCGCCTGAATTGGTGCATCGTCGGCGAACCCTCCAGCACCACCCTGCTCGGCGACGTGGTGAAGAACGGCCGCCGCGGCTCGCTCGGCGCCACCCTCACCGTTCGTGGCAAGCAGGGCCACGTGGCCTACCCGCACCTGGCCAAGAACCCCATCCACCTGGCCGCCGGCGCCCTGGCCGAACTGGCCGCCGAGCACTGGGATGATGGCAACACCTACTTCCCGCCGACCAGCTTCCAGATTTCCAACCTCAACTCCGGCACCGGCGCCACCAACGTGATTCCGGGCGAGCTGAAAGCGGTCTGCAACTTCCGCTTCTCCACCGAATCGACCGTCGAGGGCCTGCAGCAGCGCGTCACCGCCATCCTCGACAAGCACGGCCTGGACTACCACATCGACTGGGCCCTGTCCGGCCTGCCGTTCCTCACTCAACCGGGTGAGCTGCTCGATGCCGTGGCCGCCTCTATTCGCGCCGTCACCGGCCGCGAGACCACCCCATCTACCTCCGGCGGCACCTCGGACGGCCGCTTCATCGCCACCCTGGGCACTCAGGTGGTCGAGCTGGGCCCGGTCAACGCCACCATCCACCAGATCAACGAGCGCGTGCTGGCCAGCGACCTGGACCTGCTCACCGAGGTCTACTACCAGACCCTGGTAAAACTCCTCGCATGAGCCTGACCTGCCCAATCTGCCAGGCGCCGCTGAGCCAGGTTGACAACGGCCTGGCCTGCCCGGCCAACCATCGTTTCGACCGCGCGCGCCAGGGCTACTACAACCTGCTGCCGGTGCAGCACAAGAACAGCCGTGATCCGGGTGACAACCAGGCCATGGTCGAGGCTCGTCGACGCTTTCTCGATGGCGGCCACTACGCCCCGCTGGCCCGCCGCCTGGCCGAGCTGGCCGCCGAACGCGGCCCGCGCACCTGGCTGGATATCGGCTGCGGCGAGGGCTACTACACCGCGCAGCTCGCCGAGCTGCTGCCCGGCGCCGACGGCTATGCCCTGGACATCTCCCGCGAGGCGGTAAAGCGCGCCTGCAAGCGCGCGCCGCAGCTGAGCTGGCTGGTGGCGAGCATGGCCCGCGTGCCCCTGAGCGATGCCAGCTGCGACCTGCTGGCCAGCGTATTCAGCCCGCTGGACTGGCAGGAGGCCCTGCGCCTGCTCAAGCCCGGCGGTGGCCTGCTGCGTATGGGCCCGACCCGCGTGCACCTGATGGAACTGCGGCAGAAGCTGTACGACGAGGTGCGCGACTACGATGACCAGAAGCACCTGGAGCTGATCCCCGAGGGCATGCACCTGGCGCACAGCGAGACCATCAGCTTCCCGCTACTGCTGGCCGATGCCCAGGCCCGCGCCGACCTGCTGGCCATGACCCCGCACGGCTGGCGCGCCAGTGCCGAACGCCGCGCGGCAGTGATCGCCGAAGACTTCGAAGTTACCGTCGCCATTCGCTACGATTGGATCGAGAAAATTTAGGGACACACCCATGCGCCAACCCGATATCGAGATCTACCTGAAGGACGCCGACCAGCAGAGCATCGCCGCCTGGCTGAACGAGGCCATCGGCCCGTGCAGCGAGTGGCAGCAGAGCGGCCAGATCTTCAAGTGCCAGGCAGGCAGCATTCCGGTGGTGTTCCTGCCCAAGGCCGTGGGCAAGTGGCACAGCCTGATGCTGGAAAGCGACGCCACGCCGTGGGAAGACGACGTCAGCTGCGCCCATGCCGCCTTCGCCGCGCTCGGCGTGGAGATCCGCTGCTCCACCGGCGGCTGGAGCGAAGAAGAAGGCGAAGAAGACGCCGACCGCTGGATCAAGGTCAACGCCGAGGGCGCGCAGGAATTCATCTGGCGCACCGACTGATCGGCTGCCAGCTGCAGATAAACAAAAGGCCCGTCACTGACGGGCCTTTTGTTGTGTAGCGAAGGTTCTCAGACCTTGGATACGTCTTCCGCTTGCAGGCCCTTCTGGCCCTGGATCACGGAGAACTCCACCTGCTGGCCTTCAACCAGAGTGCGGTGACCCTCGCCACGGATGGCGCGGTAGTGGACGAACACGTCCGGGCCGCTTTCGCGTTGAATGAAGCCATACCCCTTGGAATCATTGAACCACTTGACGGTTCCGACCTCACGATCAGCCATTACCACTTCCCTCGATTCTCGGTTTTGTTGTTGGGTAGATCGGCGCAAACGTTCTTCTTCTTCTTTCCGACCCCGGCCAAAACGAGCGTGGAGCGGTGTTCCGAATGGCGTCTAAATGCGACCGCCTGGCGAGTATAAAACAAGCGTTCGTCTTGCCAAGGGATTTTTTCGGCCGAGCTGCAGGCCGCATGGTGCATGGCCTGCAGCGGTTTTAGCTCAGTCAGCCGCGAGCAGATCGGTCAGCTTTTTCGCCAGGCTCTGGTACTGGTGTGCCTCCAGGCGATAGGCCCAACCGGCACGCGCCGGCAGCTCGACCGCGAGCAGATCACTGCTCGAATCGAGTACCAGCCAGTACTGCTCGGCCTTGCCATACAGGCTGCCTTTGAGGTGCCGGCCACCGAAGGTGGTGAGGTCGAACTGCAGCGCCGGGGTGCCGGTGAAACTCACCTGCGCCAGAGGCGCGGCATCACTGAAACGCAGGTCAGCGAAGAACAGCCCGGCACCATTGGCCGCACCGTCGAACGCCAGCCGCTTGCCCTTGGGCAGATCGCGCACCTGCAGGTTGATGTCCTCGATCTTGTCGCGGAACAACTTCAGTTGCTCGCCACCGGCATGGCGCATTTCCAGTGTCTGGATTTCGGCGAAGGGCACGGCGGTAACGCGGCGATCCAGCCAGGCCAGCTCGGTGGGCGGCAGCTCGATACGCTGGTTGACCAGCCAGCTCTGCGCCTCGTCGGCGCGGCGCACCAGTTGCCCATCCTGCTGACCGGGCTTGCCGATCAGCAGTTGCAACGGCTGATCGGCCTGCTCCAGCTTGATGCGAATGCCCTGCTGCTCGGCGTCGCCCTTGTCGGCCAGACCGAGGCGCCCGTACAGCTCGGGATTGGCGGTGCGTGGCTCGACCTTGCGCGCCTCGATCAAGGCATTGAGCAGCTGGTTGGCTGCGCTCTGATCGGCCGGATAGCCGGCCTTGGCCGGCAGCACCCAGCCCTGCTCACCGCGCTCGATACGCACCAGCGGCTGGCCGACACGCTGCACTTCGATGGCCTTGACCTGCGGCGCCTGCAGCCCCGGCAGCCACAGCTCTGCCTGCGGCGGCGCCTTGGGAAGGCTCACCTGGCTGGTGAAGTACCAGCCGGCCACCAGGGCCAGCGCCAGCACCGCCAGGACGGATAGAAACCTGCGATTCATAACCTTGCTCTCCTGCTCAGGAGTTGGGGATAGGCAAGAAAAAGGGGGAAGGGTTTCGCCCTTCCCCCTCCGGGTCACGCGGCCTTGCGCCGACGCCACAACCACAGGGCGAGCACGCCGAGGGTCAGCAACAGCGGCACGGCGAGGATGTTGGCCAGCTTGAGGGTGCGGCCCAGGTCCTCGATCTGCGCGTTGAGCTGGAAGCGCACCTCACGCAGTTCCTTGCGGATGCGCAGCTTCTCGGCGATGAACTGCTGCACCGCGGCCTGCTGCTCGGGTGTCAGTTCCAGGGCCTTGCTCGGGTCCTGCTGTTGCAGCGAGGCGAGCTTCTGGTCGGTCTCGGCCAGGCGCTTCTGCAGGTCTTCTTCCTTGACTCGGAACTGCGCCTCGGCCTCGCGCTGCAGCGCCTCGACCACCTCGAACGGGCGGCTGAAGCGACCACGCGAACGCACGCTGATCAGCGCATCGCTGCCGGACAGATTGTCCAGCGCGTTGATGGCGAAACCGGCGTTGTCGGCGAACGGCTGCGGCACGCGCTGGCCGAAGAAGTCCTGCACCTGCACCCACATGCGGTCGGTGAGCAGGTCGGTGTCGGCCACGGCGATCACGTTGATGTTGTCGGCAGACTTCAGACCGTCCTTCTGCCCCTCGATACCCTCGGGGAAGGCGGACTGCGCCGGACCGCTGATGCGCGCGGCAATGGCGTAGCGCTCGCCGGTCGGCTCCAGGTCGCGGATCAGCTCCTCCGGGTTGGCCAGGGTGGCGAAGCGCGCGGCGTCGAACGGCATGGCGTACTCGGAGCTCTGCAGCAGCGGTACGAACTGGGTCTTGGCGCCCTCGATCGGCTCGAGAATACCGGCGGTGGCGATATTGATGCTCTCCAGGCCCGAGGTGGCCACGTCATCCTGGTTCATCGCCCGCTGCGGCAGCGCCAGCCAGGCGGCGTGGCGCGCGGCGCGCTGGCCCTGGCCCATGCTCACCGACAGCGCGTAGGAGCCGTCGCCGAGCACCTTGTCCGGCACCATGCGCAAGCCCCAGGCCTTGAACAGCGGCTCCAGGTCGGAGGCCTTGCCCTGGTCGTCACCCGGCATCATCGGCGGTGCATTATCGGCCTCGCTGAGCGGGTCGACGAACACCAGCAGCTTGCCGCCGCGCAGGACGAACTGGTCGATGGCGTACAGGGTCGGTTGCGGCAGGCTCTTCGGATGGACCAGCAGCAGTACCGAGACCTCGTCCGGAATCTTGTCGATGCCGGCCTTGAGGCTGTCGATCTTGAACAGCTGGCGCACCTCTTCCATGACCATCCAGGGCGCCATCGGCTGACGCGCCATCATGTCGAAGCCGCCGTTGAGCTGCAGCCCGGAGAGCAGGCCGATCACCGGCCGCTCCGGCTTAGCCAGGCCCTGCACCAGCTGGCTCAGCTGGTATTCGAGGAACTCTTCCTGATCCAGCGGGAAGAACGGGATGACCTGTTTGTCGTCCACCGCGTTGGTGCCGGCCAGGCCGAAGTAGATCTGCTCGCCGGTCTGGTTCGCCGGTACGGCCTGCAGGCCGAAGCCGGCGGCCTTGTCCTCGTCCTCGGAGAAGGGCTCGGGGTCGACGACGTGCAGCTTGATCTTGCCGTTCGCCTCGCGCTCGTAGGCCTTGAGCATCTCCTCCACACGCACCGCGTAATTACGCAGCACCGGCAGGTCGCGGGCGGCCTTGTCGGAGTAGAAGAAGTACAGGTTGATCGGCTCGTCCAGCTCGCCAAGGATGCGTTCGGTGCCCTCGGAGATGGTGTAGAGCTTCTGCTCGGTCAGGTCCAGGCGGGCACCGCCCAGGCCTATGGCCGAAAGCATGTTGAAGGCCAGGAAGGCCACGGCGATCAGCAGCAGGCCGACGCCGGAATACATCAGTTTCTTCATGGTCAGTCAGCCTTCTTCAGATCGACCACGACGGCGGTGGCGGCAAGCCAGGCAGCCATCAGGGAGACGAAATAGAGCAGGTCACGCAGGTCGATCACGCCCTTGCTGATCGCGTCGAAGCGGGTCAGGAAGCTCAGCGAGGCGACCGCGTCGAGCAGCCACTGCGGCGCCCATTCGAGGGCGTCGAGCACCATCGGGAAGCCGCTGACGATGAACAGGAAGCAGGCGCTGACGGCGAGGATGAAGGCGATCACCTGGTTCTTCGCTAGGGCCGACATGCACGAGCCGATAGCGAGGTACGAGCCCGCCAGCAGCCAGCTGCCGAAGTAGCCGGTGAAGATCGCGCCGTTGTCCGGCTCGCCCAGGTAGTTGACCGTGATGATCATCGGGAAGGTCAGCAGCAGGGCGATGCCGGCGAACACCCAGGCGGCGAGGAACTTGCCCAGCACTGCTTCGGCGCGGGTGATCGGCAGGGTCATCAGCAGCTCGATGGAGCCGGACTTGCGCTCCTCGGCCCACAGGCGCATGGCGATGGCCGGCACCAGGAACAGGTACAGCCAGGGGTGGAAGTTGAAGAACGGCGACAGGTCAGCCTGGCCGCTCTCGTAGAAGCCGCCGAGGTAGAAGGTGAAGACCCCGGATAGCACCAGGAAGATCAGGATGAACACATAGGCGAGCGGCGTGGCGAAATAGCTGGCCAGCTCGCGCTTGAAGATCACGGGCAACTGCTTCATGCCGCCTCTCCCCGGGTCAGGCTGCGAAACACTTCATCGAGCCGGCCGCGTTCCACGTCCAGCTCGGTCACTTGCCAGCCACGCTGGCGGATCAGCTCATTCACCTGCGGGAAGATCACCTGGCCAGACGCGGCCACCAGGGTCAGGCTGCCCTCGGCGTTGTCTTCCACGGCGATCACGCCTGGCAGCGCGGCCAGGGCCTCGCGATCCACTTCTCCGGCGGCGACCAGGGTCACCGCCTGGTGGTAGCGCGAGCGGCTCTCCAGCTCCAGCGGCGTGCCATCGGCCACCACCTTGCCGGCGGCGATCACCACGGCGCGGGTGCACACCGCCGACACCTCTTCGAGGATGTGGGTGGAGATGATCACGATCTTGTCCTTGGCCAGGCTCTGGATCAGCTGGCGCACCTGGTGCTTCTGGTTCGGGTCGAGGCCATCGGTGGGCTCGTCGAGGATCAGCACCTTGGGATCATGCAGGATCGCCTGGGCCAAGCCGACGCGGCGCTTGAAGCCCTTGGACAGGGTCTCGATGCTCTGCTCCAGCACATGCTGCAGCTCCACCTGCTCGACCGCGCGCAGCACCCGCTGCTTCTTCTCGGCGCCACGGAAACCGCGGACCTCGGCGATGAATTCGAGGAAGCCACGCACCGTCATGTCGCCATAGCAGGGCGCGCCTTCCGGCAGGTAGCCGATCTGCTGCTGGGCCTTGAGGGTGTCTCGCTGGATGTCGAAACCGAGAATGCTGGCGGAACCGGAAGTCGGCGCCAGGAAGCCGGTGAGCATCTTCATGGTGGTGGATTTACCGGCCCCGTTAGGGCCGAGAAAGCCCAGCACTTCCCCCTGCTGGACCTGAAAACTGAGACCATCGACGGCCGTGTGATGGGCAAAACGCTTCGTTAGATTTTTTATTTCGATCATGGCTCTCGTCCCAACGGGATAGACCCCGGGCCATGCTGACCACGGGGGCCCTGCAAACGCCGGCGGACTATAAAAGTCGACCTGCGGCAAGGCAAGACAAGCGCTTTTAGGAAAAGTTGCAGGCCCCAGGCAAGCATTCGCAAAAATAGCCTGCAGGCCAGGAAATACGCGGCCATCCGGTGAACACTTGTACCTGCACCGTTTTTGCCGCCGAGGGTCGAATACGGCACACTAGCCGCCCCGAGCGCACGCTCGTTTTCACAGTCGCCCACGTATGACCCGCTCCCCGCTCCACCGCCTTGCCTTTGGTGCCCTGCGTCGCCTGCTGTACCTCTGGGTACGCTCGGAAACCATCAACCAGTCGTCCTTCAACCTGCGCCTGGATCGCAGCAAGCCGGTGTTCTACGTGCTGCAGCAGCCCTCGGCAGCAGACCTGGCGGTGGTCGACACCGAGTGCAGCAAGGCCGGCCTGCCGCGCCCGATTCTGCCGGTGGCCCTTGGCGAGCAGATGGAGCCTGCCGGATTCTTCTACCTGACCCGCTCGCCGAGCTGGTTCGGCGGCCATGACAAGCGCGGCGCACCACCGACCCTGCAACGCCTGCTCGCCAGCCTCGATGGCAGCGCCCTGGACGACGCACAGATCGTCCCGGTCAGCGTGTTCTGGGGCCAGTCGCCGGATCGCGAGACCAGCCCGTGGAAGCTGCTGTTCGCCGATAGCTGGGCGGTCACCGGGCGCCTGCGCAAGCTGGTCAGCATCCTGATTCTCGGCCGTAAGACCCGCGTGCAGTTCTCCGCGCCGATCCACCTGCGCGAGCTGCTCGACCAGGGCAAGGGCCGCGAACGCACCCTGCGCATGGTGCAGCGCATCCTTCGCGTGCACTTCCGCAACCTGAAGACCACGGTGATCGGCCCGGACGTCTCGCACCGGCGCAACCTGGTGAAAGGCCTGATCCATGGTCCGCAGGTACGCCAGGCCATCCTCGACGAGGCCGAACGCGAGAAGATCAGCGTGGAGAAGGCCCAGGCCCAGGCGCTGCGCTACGGCAACGAGATCGCCTCGGACTACACCTACACCGCCATCCGCTTCCTCGAGACAGTGCTCAGCTGGTTCTGGAACAAGCTGTACGAGGGCATCCAGGTCAACCATCTGGAGGCGGTGCGCGACATCGCCCACGGCCACGAGATCGTCTATGTGCCCTGCCACCGCAGCCACATCGACTACCTGCTGCTGTCCTACCTGCTGTTCCGCAACGGCCTGACGCCGCCGCACATCGCCGCCGGCATCAACCTCAACATGCCGGTGGTCGGCAGCCTGCTGCGCCGTGGCGGCGCCTTCTTCATGCGCCGCACCTTCAAGGGCAACCCGCTGTACACCGCGGTGTTCAACGAATACCTGCACACCCTGTTCAGCAAGGGCTTCCCGGTCGAGTACTTCGTCGAGGGCGGCCGCTCACGTACCGGCCGCACTCTGCAACCGAAGACCGGCATGCTGGCCATCACCCTGCGCAGCTTCCTGCGCTCGTCGCGCCTGCCGATTGCCTTCGTGCCGGTGTACATCGGCTACGAACGCGTGCTCGAAGGCCGTACCTACCTCGGCGAGCTGCGCGGCGCGGCGAAGAAGAAGGAGTCGATCTTCGACATCTTCAAGGTCATCGGCGCCATCCGTAAGCAGCGCTTCGGCAGCGTCTGGGTCAACTTCGGCGAGCCGATCAAGCTGGCCGAGTTCCTCGACGCCGAGCAGCCGGGCTGGCGCAGCCAGGACTACGGCGACCAGTACCGCCCCGAGTGGCTGAACCAGACCACCAACCGCCTTGGCGAACGCGTGGCGCAGCACCTCAACGAAGCCGCGGCGATCAACCCGGTCAACCTGGTCGGCCTGGCCCTGCTCTCCACCGCCAAACTGGCGCTGGACGAGAAAGCCCTGGCCCGTGTGCTCGACCTGTACCTGGCGCTGCTGCGCAAGGTGCCCTACTCGTCCCACGCCACCCTGCCGGAAGGCGATGGCCAGGACCTGATCCGCTACGTGCAGAGCATGGACCTGCTGGCCGAACAGAAGGACGCCCTGGGCAAGATCCTCTATCTGGACGAGCAGAACGCCGTCCTGATGACCTACTACCGCAACAACGTGCTGCACGTGTTCGCCCTGCCCGCCCTGCTGGCCAGCTTCTTCCTCAGCAGCTCACGCATGAGCCGCGAGCAGATCCTGCGCTACGTCGGCGCGCTCTACCCGTACCTGCAGTCGGAGTTGTTCATTCGCTGGTCCGTCGACGAGCTGGAAGGTGTGGTCGATCAGTGGCTGGAGGCCTTCGTCGAGCAGGGCCTGCTGCGCCAGGAAGACGACATGTACGTGCGCCCGGCGCCCAGCTCGCGCCAGTTCGTCCTGCTCACCCTGCTGGCCCGCGCCATCGTGCAGACCCTGCAGCGCTTCTACATGGCCACCGCCCTGCTGCTCAACGCCGGCCAGTACGCCCTGTCCGCCGAGGAGCTGGAGAACCTCTGCGTGGTCATGGCCCAGCGCCTGTCGATCCTGCACGGCCTCAACGCGCCGGAGTTCTTCGACAAGAGCCTGTTCCGCCACTTCATCCAGACCCTGCTCGACCAGGGCGTGCTACGGCAGAACAGCGAAGGCAAGCTCAGCCACCACCCGCAGCTCACCGAACTGGTGGAAGGCGTGGCCAAGCGCGTGCTACCGGCAGAGATTCGCCTGTCGATCCGCCAGGTGGCGCTGGAGCGCAACGAGGAAAACCCCGAGCCGGCGTGATCGTCACCCAAGAAAAAGGGCCGCTGATGCGGCCCTTTTCTTTTGCCTCGGTTAATGCCCGCGACTGGCCTTCCAGCGGCGGATCACCAGTTTCTCCAGCTCGACGGCGAAGAACACCAGGGCGCCGATGCCGATGGCCACCAGCCAGTTGCTGAACGGCAGGGCCACCGTGTCGAACGCTTCCTGCATGAACGGCACGTAGAGCACCAGGCACTGCAGCAGGATCAGCGCCAGGGTCACGGTGAGCAGCGCGCCGTTGCGCAGCAGCGCGGCGTTCAGCGAGAACTCGTCCTGCAGGCGGCAGTTGAACAGGTAGGCCCACTGCGAGATGACCAGGGTGTGCAGAACCATGCTGCGGATGTGGTTGGTGTCCTGGCCGTTGCCGAGCATCCACGCCTCGATGGCGAAGGCCGCCGTAGCCAGCAGGCTGCCGACGAAGAACACCCGCCATACGGTGAAGCCGTTGAGGATCGACTCGTGGGCGTCCCGTGGCTTGCGCCGCATCATCCCCGACTCGCCGGGCTCGAAGGCCAGGGCGAAGGACAGGGTGATCGAGGTGGCCATGTTCATCCACAGGATCTGCAGCGGCGACAGCGGCACCACCGCTCCGGCGAGGATGGCCAGGATGATGATCAGGCCCTGCGCCAGGTTGGTCGGCAGGATGAACAGCACCGTCTTCTTCAGGTTGTCGTAGACCCGCCGCCCCTCGTGCACGGCGCCGGCGATGGTGGAGAAGTTGTCATCGGTGAGCACCATGTCGGCGGCTTCCTTGGTCACCTCGGTGCCCTTGATGCCCATGGCGATGCCGACGTCGGCCTGCTTCAGCGCCGGCGCGTCGTTGACCCCGTCGCCAGTCATGCCCACCACCTGCTCGTTGGCCTGCAGGGCGCGCACCAGGCGCAGCTTGTGCTCGGGGCTGGTACGGGCGAACACCGAATACTGCATGGCCCGCGACTTCAGCTCGTTGTCGTCGATGGCCTCCAGTTCCTGCCCGGTCATGGCACGCAGATCAGTGCCCATGCCGAGCATGCCGGCGATGGCCACGGCGGTATCCGGGTGGTCGCCGGTGATCATCTTGACCTGGATGCCGGCCTGCCGGCACATGGCGATGGCCTCGATCGCCTCGGGGCGCGGCGGGTCCATCAGCCCGGCGACGCCGAGGAAGACCATGTCCTGCTGCACGTCCGGATGATCGATCTCGCCACTGGCGCCAGGTACCGGCCGGTAGGCCGCCGCCAGCATGCGCAGGCCCTGACTGGCGATGTGGCCCATCTCGCGTTCCCAGTACTCGCGGTCCAGCGGCTGGATGCCGTCCACGCCCAGCTGCCGCTCACACATGCGCAGCAGCACGTCGGGCGCGCCCTTGAGGTAGATCAGGCTCTCGCCGCCGACATCGCAGCGCCGCGCCATGTACTTGTAGGCCGAGTCGAAGGGAATCTTGCCCATGCGCCGTACTTCCACTTCGGGCAGCTCGGCCTTGCGTGCCAGCACCTTGAGAGCGCCCTCGGTGGGGCCGCCGACTACGCCCCAGCGCCCGCCTTCATCGCGTTGCAGGCTGCTGTCGTTGCAGGTGTCGACGGCGCGGAGGAAGGCCACGAGGTTCGGGTGCTCGGCCCAGTTCAGCGCCTCGGTGGCGCCGGCCAGGGTGATGCGGCCCTTGGGCTCGTAGCTCTGGCCCTCGACGTTGAAGCTGGTGTCGGCGGTGAGCACGCTCTTCACCGTCATCTCGTTCATGGTCAGGGTGCCGGTCTTGTCCGAGCAGATCACGCTCATCGCGCCGAGCGTCTCCACGGTCGGCAGCTTGCGGATGATTGCCTTGTTGGTGGCCATGCGCTGCACGCCGAGCGACAGGATGATCGAGACGATCGCCGGCAGGCCCTCGGGCACCGCGGCCACGGCCAGGCTGATCAGCGACAGCAGCAACTCGCCGAACGGGTAGTCGTGCCAGAAGAAGCCGATGACGAAGAGCACCGCCATCATGCCGATGATCAGCTGGAACAGACGCTTGCCGAGCTGGTGGATCTGCCGCAGCAGCGGAGTCTCGGTCTCGTCCACCGTGGCGATCATGCGATTGATCTTGCCCAGTTCGGTGGATACGCCGGTCTCGATCACCACGCCCTTGGCGTTGCCCGCGCTGACGCTGGTACCGGAGAACGCCAGGTTGGTGCGGTCGGCCAGCAGCGCCTCGTGGTCGATGGTCTCGACCTGCTTGGCCACGGTCAGCGACTCACCGGTGAGCATCGATTCCTCGACCTGCAGGTGATGCGCCTCGAACAGGCGTACGTCGGCGGGAATCTTGTCGCCGGGGCGCAAGATCACGATGTCACCGGGCACCAGCTCGCTGGCGTCGATCTCCAGCTTCTTGCCGTTGCGCACCACGTGGGCGTGGCTGCTGAGCATGCCGCGCAGCGCGGCGAGGGATTTCTCCGCCTTGTTCTCCTGGAAGAAGCCGATGGAGGCGTTGATCACCGCCACGATGAGGATCACCAGGGTGTCGGTCCAGTGCCCCATCAGCGCCGTGGCGACCGCGGCCGCCAGCAGGATGTAGATGAGCACGTCGTTGAAGTGGCGGGCGAAGCGCAGCCAGGCCGGGTCGACGGCCTTGGCCGGCAGCGCATTGGCGCCGACGCGCAGCAGCCGCGCCGCGGCCTCTTCCGGGGCCAGCCCGGTGATGCTGGTCTGCAGATCGGCCATCGCCTGTTCGGCAGTCTTGCGGTACCACTGCTCCGTGCTCGCCGGAGCAGCTTGCTGGTGGGGTTGCAGCGATCCCATATCGTCCTCCTCGAGTGACTCCTGTAGAGCGGCGCTCTGGCACGCTCTGCGAGTGGGTATTCCTACTGTGCGCCTCACAAGCTGAATGAATACTGTCCAGGGTCAGCATTGGCCCCGCAAATGGCCGCCACCATTGACCCAGGTCATGCCCGCGCGCATCTCGCCGAGCCGGAAAGAATCCCGCGCTAGAGCGCGGCGCGCAGGAAAACCATAGACGACCACGGGGCGGACCACTCACGCGCGCGACCACGCCATCGCGATTGGCTCGCTGGCGCCACTCCGCTAAGCTCGGTCGATATCCCTGCAATCAAGGAAGTCTCCATGTTCCGCCTAACCGCTCTCGCCGCCGGCCTGCTGCTGTCCGCCAGCGCCTTCGCCCTGTCCCTCTCCGACCTCAGCCAGACCGACGCCAGCGGCGGCCTCAAGGACGCTCTTACCCAAGGCGCGCAGGTCGCCGTCAAGCAGCTGGGCAAGCCCGGCGGCTTCAGCAACAACGAGGAAGTGCGCATCGAGCTGCCCGGCAAGCTGGGCAAGGCTGCGCAGACCATGAAGATGATGGGCATGGGCGCCCAGGTGGAAGAGCTCGAAGAGAGCATGAACAAGGCCGCCGAGGCCGCCGTGCCGCAGGCCCAGGCGATCCTGGTGGACGCGGTGAAGAAGATGACCGTGAGCGACGCCAAGGCCATCCTCGCCGGCGGTGACGACTCCGCCACCCAGTACCTGAACAAGAGCAGCCGCGAGCAGATCCGCGCCAAGTTCCTGCCCATCGTCAAGCAGGCCACCGACAAGGTCGGCGTGGCCAAGCAGTACAACAGCTTCGCCGGCCAGGCCGCCGCTCTCGGCGTGGTCGACGCGAAGAGCGCGAATGTGGAGAACTACGTGACCGAGCAGGCGCTGGACGGCCTGTTCAAGATGATCGCCGAGCAGGAAGCGAGCATCCGCCAGAACCCGGCCGGTGCAGCGACCAGCCTGGCCAAGAAAGTCTTCGGCGCGCTGTAAGCCAGCCGCGACTACCCGCAAAAGCAAAAGCCCGGCAGATGCCGGGCTTTTTTGTGGCCGGGCTTGTGGCCCTGCCGGGTGCCGGAGCGAGCCGGCCTAGGTTGGAAACGCCACATACCGGGCGGGTAAGCCCCCTTGCGGTGTACGTGGCGTGGCACGTGGCGACTGCTCGCCACGGCCGGTCAGGCGCCCTGAGAGAGCTCCTGGGAGCGGACGAAGGCCGCTCGGGCTGCCGCATCGACCAGGTGGCGCAAGGCCTGATCCTGCTCGAAGCGGGCAATCGCAGCCGCCGTGGTGCCATTCGGCGAGGTCACGGCGGTGCGCAGTTCGACGAAGTCGGCACCCGGCTGCACTTGCAGCGAGGCCGCTCCGAACGCGGTCTGTGCGGCGAGGGCCTTGGCCAGGTCGGCCGGCAGGCCGAGGGCCACGCCAGCCGCAGCCAGCGCCTCGCTGAACAGGTGGTAATAGGCCGGGCCACTGCCGGACAGGGCAGTCACCGCGTCCAGTTGGCCTTCCTGCTCGACCCAGTAGGCCTTGCCCACGGTTTCGAACAGATGACCGACCTGGTCACGACGCTCCGCACTCAGCTCGGCATCGGTGAACATGCCGGTGCAACCGGCGCCGACCAGCACCGGCGTGTTGGGCATCACCCGCACTACCGGGCAACGCTGGCGCAGGGCCTGGCTCAGACTCTCGCTGGTGATGCCGGCGGCGACCGAGATCACCACGGCGTCCTGGCACAGTACATCGGGCAGCGCGGCCAGTACCTCGCAGGCATAGCCTGGCTTGGTGGCCACGATGATCAGATCGAAGGACTGCTGTGGCAGCTCTTCGATAGACGCATACAACTGGGCACTGGAGGAGAACTCCAGATAGGGGTCGACCGCGCTGATGCTGCCGACCAGATGGCCTTTCAGCCATGCCTCGCCAATGGCGCTGCCCATACGGCCGTAGCCGAGAAAGAGTGCGTTCATACTGCGTATGTCCCTACGTGGGCCGCCCGAACTTGGGGCGGAGGATGCCGCAGAAAGCTTTCAACCAGCTTTCTGCGGCGGGATTGCTGCGGCCAGCGGAGAACTCCGCCGGCCGCGCGGGATCAGCCGATGGTCATCAGGCTGGCGTTACCGCCGGCGGCCGCAGTGTTCACGCTGAGCGCGTGTTCGATCAGCAGACGCTCCAGCGGAATGTCGGTCTCACCCTTGTTCAGGCCGTGCACGCCGATGATCGCGCCCTTGCGCTGAGCTGCCTGCTGGCAGACCGCACGCAGCTGGTCGGAATCACCGTGGTACAGGATGGCGTCGAACTCGGCGTCAACCGCGGTCCAGTCGGCCACCTGGTCGATGTGCTTCTGCACCTCTTTCGGCAGCGCGGCAACCAGCTCGCGATTGGCTTGCGGCAGCAGCGCACGGCTACCCACCGCCAGGGTGGCAGCCAGTTGCGCCAGCAGGTCGCTACGCTCCTCGGCCAGGCACAGCACGCGCTCGCGCGGCAGCAGGGTATAGCTGTTGCGCTCGCCGGTCGGGCCGGTCAGCAGGTGGCTGGTGTAGCTCTGTGCCAGGCCGCTGAACTGCTCGAACAGGGCGGCGGTAGCCGGCTGCTCCTTGGCGGCCCACTCGGTGAAGGCGGCACGCGCCTTGGCCAGTTCGGCCGGTGCGTTCAGCGCCTGTACATTGTCACCCTTGAGGTGCTGGGCCACGGCTTCCTGCGGACGGGTCGAGAGCAGGCGGTACATGTACAGCGGGCCACCGGCCTTCGGACCGGTACCGGACAGGCCTTCGCCGCCGAACGGTTGCACGCCGACCACGGCGCCGACGATGTTGCGGTTGACGTACAGGTTGCCGACCTTGGCGGTCTCCACCACCTGGGTGATGGTCTCGTCGATGCGGGTGTGCACGCCGAGGGTCAGGCCGTAGCCGCTGTCGTTGATCTGCTGCAGCAGGTTGCCCAGCTCTTCGCGCGGGTAACGCACCAGGTGCAGTACCGGGCCGAAGATCTCGCGCTTCATCTCATCGAAGCTTTCCAGCTCGATCAGGGTCGGCAGCACGAAGGTGCCGCGCTTGAGCTCGTCGCCGCTGGCGCGGGCAGCCTGGAACACCTTGCGGCCCTTCTCGCGCATCTTCTCGATGTGCGCCTCGATGCCAGCCTTGGCCTCGGCGTCGATCACCGGACCGATGTCGGTGTTCAGGCGCTCCGGCGAGCCGATGCTGTATTCGGCCATGGCGCCCTTGAGCATTTCCACCACGCGGTCGGCCACGTCGTCCTGCACGCACAGTACGCGCAGGGCCGAGCAGCGCTGACCGGCGCTGTCGAAGGCGGAGCTGACTACGTCGACCACTACCTGCTCGGCCAGCGCCGAGGAGTCGACGATCATGGCGTTGAGGCCGCCGGTCTCGGCGATCAGCGGGATGGTGCGGCCCTGGGCGTCCAGGCGGCCAGCGATGTTGCGCTGGAGGATGCCGGCCACTTCGGTGGAGCCGGTGAACATCACGCCACGCACGCGCTCGTCACCCACCAGGCGGGCACCGACGGTCTCGCCACGGCCCGGCAGCAGCTGCACGGCACCGCCGGGCACGCCGGCTTCCAGCAGGATGCGCACGGCTTGCGCGGCGATCAGCGGGGTCTGCTCGGCCGGCTTGGCCAGCACGGTGTTACCGGCGGCCAGAGCGGCGGCCACCTGGCCGGTGAAGATCGCCAGCGGGAAGTTCCACGGGCTGATGCACACCACCGGACCCAGCGGGCGGTAGCTGTCGTTGCTGAAGGTACGCGCCTGCGCCGCGTAGTAACGGAGGAAGTCCACCGCCTCGCGCACTTCGGCGATGGCGTTGGCGAAGGTCTTGCCGGACTCGCGCACCAGCAGGCCCATCAGTTGCTGGATCTCGCCGTCCATCTGGTCGGCGGCGCGGTCCAGTACGGCAGCGCGCTCGCTCGGCAGGGTCGATTGCCAGATCTGCCCGCTGGACAGGGCGCAGAGGATCGCGCTCTTCACGTCAGACTCGCTGGACTCCTGCACGTGACCGACCAGGTCACGGTGGTCGGCCGGGTTGCGCACCGGCTCGGCCGGGCCCGGGTTCGGCGTGTCGCAGCCGAGGATCGGGCCGGCGACGTAGTTGGTGTTGGTCGACGACAGCAGCGCCGAGGACAGCGAGCCCAGGCGGTGCTCGTTGGCCAGATCGATACCGCTGGAGTTCACTCGGCCTTCGCCGTACAGGTCTCGCGGCAGCGGGATGCGCGGGTGCGCCAGGCCCAGGGTGCCTTCCTGCGAAGCCATGCGCTCGACCTGCTCGACCGGGTCCAGCACCAGCTCTTTGAGCGAGATGCTGTGGTCGGCGATGCGGTTGACGAAGCTGGTGTTGGCGCCGTTTTCCAGCAGGCGGCGAACCAGGTAGGCCAGCAGCGTCTCGTGGCTGCCAACCGGAGCGTAGATACGGCACGGACGGTTGTACTTGCCGTCCTTGATCGAACCCACCACCTGCTCGTACAGCGGCTCGCCCATGCCGTGCAGGCACTGGAACTCGTACTGGCCCGGGTAGTAGTTCTGCCCGGCG
This sequence comes from Pseudomonas sp. ML96, assembly GCF_000761545.1. Lineage (GTDB taxonomy): Bacteria > Pseudomonadota > Gammaproteobacteria > Pseudomonadales > Pseudomonadaceae > Aquipseudomonas. Next base: position 108,818 of record NZ_JPMY01000002.1, read on the forward strand.
ATCTGGTAGATGGCCGACAGCGAGTGGGCGTTGTGGGTGGCGAACTGCGGGTAGATGGCTTCCGGCACGGCCAGCAGCTTGCGCGCGCAGGCGATGTAGGAGATGTCGGTGTACGGCTTGCGGGTGTACACCGGGTAGCCTTCCAGGCCGTCCAGCTGGGCGCGCTTGATCTCGCTGTCCCAGTAGGCGCCCTTCACCAGGCGGATCATCAGGCGGTGGCGGCTGCGCTTGGCCAGGTCGATGACGTAGTCGATCACGTACGGGCAGCGCTTCTGGTAGGCCTGGATAACGAAACCGATACCGTTCCAGCCAGCCAGTTCCGGGGCGAAGCACAGGCGCTCGAGCAGGTCGAGGGAGATTTCCAGGCGGTCGGCTTCTTCGGCGTCGATGTTCAGGCCGATGTCGTACTGCTTGGCCAGCTTGGTCAGGCCCAGCAGGATCGGGTACAGCTCGTCCATCACGCGGTCGTACTGGGCGCGGCTGTAGCGCGGGTGCAGCGCGGACAGCTTGATCGAGATGCCCGGACCTTCGTAGATGCCACGGCCGTGGGAGGCCTTGCCGATGGCGTGGATAGCCTGCTCGTAGGAAGCCAGGTAGCGCTTGGCGTCTTCCTCGGTCAGCGCGGCTTCGCCGAGCATGTCGTAGGAATAGCGGAAGCCCTTGCTCTCCATGCTGGTGGCGTTGGCCAGGGCCTCGCCGATGGTCTCGCCGGTGACGAACTGCTCGCCCATCAGGCGCATGGCCATGTCCACGCCCTTGCGGATCACCGGCTCGCCGCTCTTGCCGATCAGGCGGTTGAGCGAGGAAGACAGGCCGGCCTCGTTATGGGTAGCGACCAGCTTGCCGGTGATCAGCAGGCCCCAGGAAGCCGCGTTGACGAACATCGACGGGCTCTGGCCCAGGTGCTGGCTCCAGTTGCCGTTGGCGATCTTGTCGCGGATCAGCGCGTCACGTGTGGCCTTGTCCGGGATACGCAGCAGCGCTTCGGCCAGGCACATCAGCGCCACGCCTTCCTGGGACGACAGCGAGAACTCCTGCAGCAGACCTTGCACCAGGCCCTGACGGCCACCGGCGCTCTTCTGGTTGCGCAGCTTCTCGGCAATGCCCAGGGCCATCTTGTTAGCGGACTCGCCCAGCTCCTTCGGCAGGCGGGCCTGCTCCAGCAGCATCGGCAGCGCCTCGGTCTCCGGACGACGGTAGGCGGAGGTGATGGCGGCGCGCAGCACGGACTGCGGCAGGATGCTCTCGGCGAAGTCGAGGAAGACCTGCAGGCCCTGCTCGCTCAGCTGATCGACGGATTCTTCGCCAGCCGCGGCGGCCAGGCCGGCGTGCTCGGCAGGGGTCAGGCCACCCTCGACCTGCTCCAGATAATTGAAGATCGCCTGCTTGATCAGCCAGTGCGGAGTGCGATCGATGGATTGGGCAGCTTGCTTCAGACGTTCACGGGTGGCGTCGTCGAGCTTCACGCCAAGGGTGGTGGTGGCCATTTCTTATCCTGTTTCGATTGATGCGCTGCAGCGCGTGACAGAAGAGTAAACCCCTCGCAGGAAAAGGTGCAACCAAGTGCAACCATCACTTCCGACGAGAGGCAAGCCAGGCGCAACCAAAATCACACAGAGCCATAGATAACCTTAGCCCCCTGTCACCGGCTTGTAGCCCAACCCGATAAACGCCGGACGGAAACAAAAAAGCCCAGCATCGGCCGGGCTTTTTCATTGCTCGCGGGCTCAGCGTGGCAGCGGCTCGCTCTCCTTGACCCGGAACCAGGCGGCGTACAGCGCCGGCAGGAACAGCAGGGTCAGCGCCGTGGCGACGATCAGGCCGCCCATGATCGCCACCGCCATCGGCCCGAAGAACACGCTGCGCGACATCGGGATCATCGCCAGTACCGCCGCCAGGGCGGTCAGCACGATGGGGCGGAAGCGCCGCACGGTGGCCTCGATGATGGCGTGCCAGCGGTCCAGGCCGGCGGCGATGTCCTGCTCGATCTGGTCGACCAGGATCACCGAGTTGCGCATGATCATGCCGGCCAGGGCGATGGTGCCGAGCATGGCGACGAAGCCGAACGGCTGCTGGAACACCAGCAGGAACAGGGTCACGCCGATCAAGCCCAGCGGCGCGGTGAGGAACACCATGGCCGCCCGCGACATGCTCTTCAGCTGCAGCATCAGCAGGGTAAGCACCACCAGGATGAACAGCGGGATGCCGGCGTTGACCGACTTCTGCCCACGTGCCGAGTCCTCTACCGTGCCGCCGACCTCCAGCTGGTAGCCGCTAGGCAGCTCGGCGCGGATCGGCTCCAGGGTCGGCATGATCTGCTTAACCAGGCTGGCCGGCTGCTCGCCGCCATAGATGTCGCCGAGGATGGTCACGGTCGGCAGGCGGTCGCGGTGCCAGATCACGCCTTCTTCGAAGCCGTACTCCAGGGTGGCGATCTGCGACAACGCCACGCTGCGGCCGTTGCTGGTCGGCACCGCCAGGCTCGGCAGCAGCTCCAGGGCCTGACGCTCACGCACGGTGCCGCGCAGGAGGATCTCGATCAGCTCGTTGTCCTCACGGAACAGGCTGACGCTGGAGCCGGTCAGCGAGCTCTGCAGGAATTGCGACAGGTCGGCGCTGCTCACGCCCAGGGCACGAGCGCGCTCCTGGTCGATGTTCAGGTACACCACCTTGCTCGGCTCTTCCCAGTTCAGGTGGACGTTGGACACGTGCGGGTTCTCGCGCACCTTGGCCGCCACCTGACGGGCGATGTCGCGCACCTCGTCGATGTGCTCGCCGCTGACCCGCAGCTGGATCGGGAAGCCCACGGGCGGGCCGTTCTCCAGGCGCGAGACACGGGTACGGGCGAACGGGAAGTCCTCGTTCATCACCTCGATCAGCCAGGTGCGCAGCCGCTCGCGGTCCTCGATGCTCTTGGCCAGGATGACGAACTGGGCGAAGCGGGTCGCGGCCAGCTGCTGGTCGAGCGGCAGGTAGAAGCGTGGCGAACCGTTGCCGACATAGGCGACGTAGTTGTCGATGCCCGGCTGGTCCTTGAGCTTGGCTTCCAGGCGCTTGACCTGCTCCTCGGTAGCCTTGAGCGACGAGCCCTCGGTGAGCTTGATGTCGACCATCAGCTCCAGGCGCCCGGAGGCCGGGAAGAACTGTTGAGGCACGAAGCGGAACAGCACGATGGAGGCAACGAACAGGCCAATGGTGACCAGGATCACCGTCTTGCGCCGGCGCACGCACCACTCCACCACTTCGCGTACGGTCTGGTAGAAGGTGGTCGAGTACGGATCATGCCCTTCCGGGTTACCGCCATGCTTCTTCGCATGCAGCTTGGCCAGGTCCGGCAGCAGGCGGTCGCCCAGGTAAGGCACGAACACCACGGCGGCGACCCAGGACACCAGCAGGGCGATGCACACCACCTGGAAGATCGAGCGGGTGTATTCGCCGGTACCGGACTGCGCAGTGGCAATCGGCAGGAAGCCGGCAGCGGTGATCAGAGTGCCGGTAAGCATGGGGAAGGCGGTACTGGTCCAGGCGAAACTGGCCGCACGGAAGCGGTCGTAACCCTGCTCCATCTTGATCGCCATCATCTCCACCGCAATGATCGCGTCGTCCACCAGCAGGCCCAGCGCCAGCACCAGCGCGCCCAGGGAAATCTTGTGCAGGCCGATGCCGAAGTAGTACATCAGGGCGAAGGTCATCGCCAGCACCAGCGGGATGGACAGCGCCACCACCAGGCCGGTACGCAGGCCAAGGGAGAAGAAGCTGACCAGCAGCACGATCACCAGCGCCTCGACCAGTACCTGGACGAACTCGCCCACGCCGGTCTTCACCGCCGCCGGCTGATCGGACACCTTGTGCAGTTCCATGCCCACCGGCAGGATCTGCTGCAGGCGAGCGAACTCGTGCTCCAGGTTCTCGCCCAGGGTCAGGATGTCGCCGCCGGCCTTCATCGACACGGCGATGCCGATGGCATCCTGGCTCATGAAGCGCATGCGCGGTGCCTGCGGGTCGTTGAAGCCGCGATGCACCTCGGCCACGTCGCCTAGGCGGAAGGTGCGGTCGCCGACGCGGATAGGGAACTCGCGGATCTCGTCGACCGACTTGAAGCGCCCGGAGACGCGCATCTGCACGCGGTCGGTCGGCGTCTCGAAGAAGCCCGAATAGGCCACCGCGTTCTGCTCGTCCAGCGCCTGCTGCACGGCTGCCAGCGGCAGGCCGAGAGTGGCCAGCTTGACGTTGGACAGCTCGATCCAGATCTTCTCGTCTTGCAGGCCGAGCAGCTCGACCTTGCCCACGTCCTTGACCCGCTGCAATTGCAGCTGCAGGCGGTCGGCGTAGTCCTTCATCACCGCGTAGTCGAAACCTTCGCCGGTGAGTGCGTAGATATTGCCGAATGTGGTGCCGAACTCGTCGTTGAAGAACGGTCCGCGGATGCCCGGCGGTAAGGTGTGCTTGATGTCGCCGACCTTCTTGCGCACCTGGTACCAGAGCTCGGGAATATTCTTCGAGACGATGTCGTCGCGGGCCATGAAGGTGACCACCGACTCGCCCGGGCGCGAATAGGAGTTGATGAACTGGTAGTCACCAGTCTCCATCACCTTCTTCTCGATGCGCTCGGTAATCTGCCGCGAGACTTCCTCGGCGGTGGCGCCCGGCCAGTCGACACGTACCACCATGGCCTTGAAGGTGAAGGGCGGGTCTTCGCTCTGGCCCAGTTTGGTGTACGACAGCGCGCCGATCACCGCCAGCACCAGCATCAGGTAACGGACGATGCTGCGGTTGCGCAGCGCCCATTCGGACAGGTTGAAGGACATGGCTTACTCCTTGTTCGCCAACACGACCAGGCGGTTGTCGCGGTCCACCGGGCGCACCTTCTGCCCATCGAGCAGCACGTGCACACCGGCGGCGACAACCCAGTCGCCCTCCTTCAAACCTTCCAGGATCGACACGCGCTCCTGGCCGTAGGCGCCGACCCGCACCGGAGTGCGAACGGCCTTGGACTCATGGGGCTCGATGACCCAGACGAAGGGCTTGCCCTTCTCCGCACTGAGCGCCGACATGGGCACCGACAGTGGTACTTCGCCGTCGGCCTTGATCGCCACGCGGGCGCTCTGGCCCACATCGGCCTTGACCTTGGCATCGCTGAAGGCGACGCGGGCGGCGAAGGTGCGCGACTGTGCGTCGGCGGCCGGCGACAGTTCGCGGATACGCCCGGCAAAGTGCTTATCCGGCTGCGACCACAGTTCGATGCTGACTTCCTGGCCAATGCGCAGGCGCTCCAGCGACTGCTCAGGCACGCTGATCAGCACCTCGCGCTCACCGTCGACGGCCAGGGTGAACACGGTCTGGCCGGCGGCGACCACCTGGCCTACCTCGGCCAGACGCCGCGCCACCACGCCATCCTGCGAGGCGCGCAGCACCGCGTAGCCGGCCTGGTTGTTGGCCACGTCAAACTCGGCCTTGATCTGCTTCACCCGCGCCTCACCGGCGCGGTACTGGTTCTCCACCGTGTCGTACTGCGACTGGCTGATCAGCTGGCGGGCCAGCAGGGTCTTGTAGCGATCACGCTCGGTGCGCACCAGCTTGAGGTTGGCCTCGGCGGCGTTGACCTGGGCACGGGCGGCCTCCAGCTGCAGGCGCACGTCCTGCGGGTCGAGCTCGGCCAGCGGCTGGTCCTTGCGCACACGGTCGCCGGAGTCCACCAGGCGCTTGGCGATCTTGCCGCCGATGCGGAAGGCCAGCTCCGGCTCGAAGCGCGCACGCACCTCGCCAGGATAAGTATCCACCGCATCCGCCGCCGGCAGCGGATGCACCACCATCGCCGGGCGCGGTGGCGCCTCGACGGTTTCACCGTTGCCACAGGCAACCAGCAGGGAGATCAGCGACAGCGGCACAGCGAGGGACAGAGCATGGCGGAGCATGATGGACGACCTTGCGCAAAAGGAGCTTGGAATACTTATACTGGCCGGTATAGTAAAAATAGCGAACTCACCAGTCCAGTATTAAAAAGCCCAAATGTCCGACAAATCTTTACAGCCCAGCGGTGGCCCCGGACGGCCGAAGGACCCGGCCAAACGTCTGGCCATCCTCGAAGCCGCCAAGCAGCTGTTCATGCAGAACGGTTACGAAGGCAGCAGCATGGACGCCATTGCCGCCGAAGCCGGGGTATCCAAGCTCACGGTGTACAGCCATTTCACCGACAAGGAGACCCTGTTCGCCTGCGCGGTGGAGTCCAAGTGCGAGGAGCAGCTACCGCCGCTGTTCTTCGAACTGGGCCCGAACAGCAGCATAGAGCAGGCCCTGCTGGCCATCGGCCGCGGCTTCAATGCGCTGGTCAACAGCGAGGAATCGCTGGCCATGCATCGCCTGATGGTGGCCCAGGCCGCGCAGAACCCACAGCTGTCGCAGCTGTTCTTCAACGCCGGCCCGCAGCGAGTGATCGACGCCATGCGCCATCTGCTGGAGCAGGCCAGCGCCAAGGGGCAGCTGCAGATCGACAACACGCAGCACGCCGCCGAGCACTTCTTCTGCCTGATCAAGGGTGGCTGCCACTTCCGCCTGATGATCGGCGTGGTTCCGCCGCCCGATGCCCAGGAAGCCGAGGAACATGTGCAGGAAGTGGTACGGCTGTTCGTGCGCGCCTATCGCCCTTAAGGCTTCAAGGCCTTCTTCGGATAGATGTCATAGCGGCTGGACTTGCCCTCCAGCGCATAGCTCGGCTTGGCGCCGTCGATGACCGGCGCCTTGCGCGGGCGCTTGACCACCACCCGGTGGCTGGCCAGGGCCAGGGCGGCCTGCAGCAGGGCCGGGGCGTCCAGATCGTCGCCCACCAGCGGGCGGAACAGACGCATCTCCTTCTTCACCAGCGCGCTCTTGTCGCGATGCGGGAACATCGGGTCGAGGTAGATGACCTGCGGCGGCTCGCCCTGCCAGTCGCGCATCAGCTCGATGGCGTTGCCCTGCAGCAGGCGCATCTGCGCGGCGATGCCCGCCACCTCGGCATCACGCGCGGCGCGGGCCAGACCGTCTTCGAGCAGCGCGGCGATGATCGGCTGGCGCTCGCTCATGGTCACCGCGCAACCCAGGCTGGCCAGGACGAAGGAGTCACGTCCCAGACCCGCCGTGGCATCCAGCACGCTCGGCCGCACGCCGGGCTGCACGCCGACCGCCTTGGCGATCATCTGCCCGCTGCCGCCGCCGTACAGGCGCCGATGCGCCACGGCGCCCTCGACGAAGTCCACGCGCACCGGGCCTGGCGCCTGCGGCCCCAGCTCGGCCAACTGCAGGCCATCCGCTCCCAGTTGCAGGGCGAACTCGGCCTCGCCCTCGAGCGGCAGGTCCAGGCGCTCGGCCCAGACACGCGCCTGTTCGGCAAAGGCAGGCAGCAAGGCCTCGGCTCGGATTCTGGTTATAGGCCGTTCGTCAGTCATCAGGAAACATGCTCAAAAAACGCTCAATCGCAGCGGCGCACGGCCGATAGCAGGGTGATGCCCTATTCTGCCAGACGCGGCCAACGCCGGCCGCACCGAGTTCGATGATGTTCGATAGCCTCTCCGCCCCCCGCTCCTCCTCGCTGGACAAGCAGCTGGACGCCGGCCTGCGCGACTCGCTCGACTACCAGATCCTGCGCCGCACCCTGATGCCGAAGAGCGAGCAAGCCGCTCCCGGCGAGGCCGCCGCCGAGATCGAGCAAGCCAGCCAGGCCGAACCGATAACCGCCGCCAACGGCGAAGCCATCGCTGCCCAGACCGCCAGCTTCCAGCAGGTGCTGCAACAGCGCGAGCTGCAGCTCAACGTCACCGCCAAACCGCAGCCGCAACAGGTCGACCCGCTGGTGCTGGACCTCGCCGGCAATGGCTTCAGCACCCGCGGCCTGGACGATGCGGTGCGTTTCGACCTGGACGCCGACGGCCGCACCGACAGCATCAGCGCGCCCAGCGGCGACGACGCCCTGCTGGCCCTGGATCGCAACGGCAACGGCCGTATCGACGATGGCCGCGAGCTGTTCGGCGACCAGCATGGCGCCGCCAACGGCTTCGCCGAACTGGCCCGCTTCGACGACAACAGCGATGGCCGTATCGACGCCAGCGACGCGGTGTTCGAGCGCCTGCGCCTGCTGCGTTTCGACGATCAGGGCCGTCAGCAGACCCAGAGCCTGAGCCAGGCCGGCGTCAGCGCCATCGAGTTGCAGGGCCGCGACGTCAAGCAGGCGCTCGGCGCCTACGATGCGATCGCCCAGCTCGGCCGCTTCGAATTCGCCGACGGCCGCAGTGGCCAGGCCGCCGACCTGCTGCTGGCCAAGCGCTAACGGCAGAGGCGAAACAGCCCCATATCCAGATGCAGGTGGTCACGGTGGGCGGCGTTGTACTCCGGCCCCAGGGTGCCCCTGAAGCTGTCGCAGGCGGCGTCACGCACCTCGCGCAGGAACAGCGCCTCAGGCCCCTCCCCGGCCCAGTGCCGCGCCACGCTGATGCGCCGCCCGTCCTGCAGGCGGAAACCGGCGATATCCAGCGCGTTGGCGGTGGCGTGCTGGCTGCGCCTCTGGCTGTTACCGATATTGCGGCAGGCGAAGCTGCCCAGGTGGTCGACCCGCGCCACCGGCTGACCGAAGGCCCGGCGCGCCGCCGGTTGCAGGCCGTGTTCCTCGAACAGCGCATAGGCCACCGCCAGTCGACAGCTGGCCAGGAAGCTGGAGCTGAACTGAACCCCCGCGCGATCCACCCGCACGCTGTTGTGCACCGCGCAGCCGGCCACCGGTTCGCTGTCGGCCACCGCCGTGTAGCGCAGTACACTGCTGTCCAGCGCTAGGCGGCACAGCTCGGGATCACGCTGCAGGCGCATCAGCTTATAGCCGGTGAGCAGATTGGGCGGCTGGCGCACGTCCAGCGGCGCCCAGGGATTGAGCCGTGGCGACACCTGCACCCAACCTTGCTGCACCGCCAGCGGCGCAACGATCAGGCTCAGCAGCACCAGCGGCCAGAACAGGCGCATCGCTCAGCCGAACAGGTCGTTGATTTCGCCGAAGGGAATCGCCTCGCCCATGGCGATCAGGCTGCCACGCGCCAGCTCACCGGCGGCGAGGAAGAACTCGCCATAGGCCACCCGCGCCAGGTTGGAGCCGACGCTGACCCGCTTCACCCCCAACTCCGCCATTTCCGCCAGCGACAGGTGCAGGCTCGGCGAGCCAACCAGCACGTTGACCGGTTTTGGCGCCACGGCGCTGACCACAGCACGAATCTGCTCTCGAGTGGTCAGGCCCGGCGCGTAGAGCACATCGGCACCCGCCTCGGCGTAGGCCACCAGGCGGCGGATGGTGTCGTCCAGGTCGGCGCGGCCGTGCAGGAAGTTCTCTGCCCTAGCCGCCAGGGTGAAGGGAAAATCGAGAGCACGCGCGGCCTCTACGGCGGCGCGGATGCGCTCGGCAGCCAGTTCGATGGGATAGATCGGCGTATCGCGGCGCCCGCTGGCATCCTCGATGGAGCCGCCGACTAGACCGATCTCGGCGGCCAGGCGGATGGTCGCCGCGCAATCGTCCGGGCTATCGCCATAGCCATTCTCCAGGTCGGCCGCCACCGGCAGCGACGTGGCCTCGACGATGGTGCGGGCGTTGGCCAGGCATTCGTCGCGGCTGAGAGCGCCTTCCGCGTCGCGCCGTCCGAGGGAGAACGCCAGACCGGCACTGGTGGTAGCCAGGGCCTGGAAGCCCAGGTGGGCGAGCATCTTCGCCGAACCGGCGTCCCAGGGGTTGGGCAGGACCAGCAGACCCTCGCCCCGGTGCAGGGCCTGGAAGGCCTCACCACGCTCTCGCTGCGTACTCATCACCACGCTCCTTGCGCTGAAAGATGGGCAACCTTAGCCGGACACGGCCACGATTGGCGCCTCTTTCAAAGCAGACCGAGCTGCTCCGCCACAGGTTCCAGCGGCGTCACGGCCAGTGCTGGCAGTCCCGGCAGGCGCTCACTCAGGCTGGCATGAAAGCGCAGCGCCTGGGCGGCGGCCAGGTGATTGTCCGGCGTGTGCAGGAATACATGAGGCGCCAGCCCCTGCTCAATCCAGGCGGCGACCTTGTCCAGCCAGGGCTCGAGGAAGGCCTGGTTGGCCTCCAGATCCGGACCGCCGATGAAGCGCACCTGCGGGTGGGCACTGAACGCGGTCGGGCGCAGCGGCAGGCGCGGCTTCTTCGATTGCGCATGCAGCACTGCGGGATCACGCGAGGTACAGGCGAACAGCGCACGCGAATCCAGGCAGATGCGCTCAACCCCGCGCGCCTGCAGCTCGCGATTGAGGGTGCGCTCCTCCTCGCCGCGATCGAAGAAGGCCGGATGACGCAGCTCCACGGCAATGGCGCGCTCGGCGAACTCGTCCAGCCAACTCAGCAGCTCACCCAGGCGCGCCGGACCGAAACTGGCCGGTAATTGCAGCCAGAGCGGCGCAACCCGCTCACCAAGCGGCGCCAGCAGGGCGAGGAAGTCGGCGCTGGCGGCAAAATGGTCGCGCAGATCGCCGGCATGGCTGATATCGCGCGGCAGCTTGGCGCAGAAGCGGAAATGCGCCGGCATCTGCTCGGCCCAGCGCTGCACGGTCTGTGGCGCAGGGCGCGCATAGAAGGTGGTGTTGCCCTCCACCGCATTGAAGGTGGCCACGTAGTGCGCCAGGGTATCGGCGGAACGCAGGTCGGAGGGATAGAAAGAACCGCGCCAGGCCGGCTCGTTCCACGACGGGCAGCCGAGGAAGTACGGGAGCATCAGGCGTAGAGGTCTAGACCAAGGACTTCGCTGGCGTCGCGTTCGTCTGTGTAGGTCGCGGTGTTGCCGTAGGCGGACAGCGCCTGGTTGGCGCGGGCGCTGAGGCCGCGCTGCTGGGCGAAGCTGTCCTGGTAGCGCGATGGCAGGCTTTCGCTGCTCGCATTGCCAGCCTGCACCTTGCGCGGCAGGGCGAGTTGCTCGTAGCCCTGGGTGGCCGCTGGCGATGCGGGTTGTTCACGGCGCTGCTCGATCTCACGCTGATCCTCGCGCAAAGGCGTGACCGCGCTGCCCGCACGGGAGCCGCGATCTAGAGGATATGTGGATGAGAAGCCGTCGATACGCATCGTTTACTGCTCGGAATACGTGGGTGGCAATGTAGCGGCGGCGGATACAAATGGCAATTTCGCTGCACGCCCGGCGACAGAAGGCGGCAAAGCGCAGCGGCGCTCTAGACCGGCTTCTTCGGCGTGGCCACGTTGTCGCGCAGGTACACCGGCTGGGCCTGGTCGGCCGCCAGCGCCTCGCCACGCGCCCAGGCGAAGGTGGCCAGGGCGAGCAGGTCCTGCGCGTGCGGCAGCATGCCCGGCTCGCTGCCACTCGGCACCACGCCGATGCGCTGGCCATAGGTGCCCCAGCCGGTACCGGCGGCGAACCAGTCGCCACTGGCGCTGCGCGGCAGCTGGGCCAGTTCCGGTGCCAGTACCGCCTCGACGCCCTGCAGGCGCATCTCGCCCTGCTCGGCGGCGTAACAGCCCCAATACACTTCGTCCATACGTGCATCGATGGCCGAGGCCACTTGCTGCGCGCCATGCTCGCGCAGGGCGCGCTGTGCCAGCACGGCCAGGCTGGAGACCGGCAGCACCGGCTTGTCCAGGGCGAATGCCAGGCCCTGGACCACGCCGATGGCGATGCGCACGCCGGTGAAGGCACCGGGACCGCGGCCGAAGGCGATGGCGTCCACCGCGGACAGCGCTATCCCGGCCTCGCCGAGGATGCGCTGCACCATCGGCAGCAACAACTGGGCGTGCAGGCGCGGCGCCACCTCGTAGTGGCTGAGCACCTTGCCGTCATGCAGCAGGGCAACGGAGCAGGCTTCGGTGGCGGTATCCAGGGCCAGCAGAGTGGTCATCGGGGTATCCGGTCAGGCAGAAAAAGGGCGGCATTATAAACGCCAACGGCCCGCAATTGCGGGCCGTTGGACAAGCAGCACGAAGTGCTTAGCTCAGGGCGGCGAACACCTTGGCGGTGATCTCGTCCACCGAACCAACGCCGGCGATGGCGCTGTACTTCGGAGTGCCTTCGGCAGCGGACAACTTCTGGTAGAAGTCCACCAGCGGCTTGGTCTGCGAATGGTAGACGGACAGGCGGTGACGCACGGTCTCTTCGGTATCGTCCTTGCGCTGAATCAGCTCATCACCGGTCTCGTCGTCCTTGCCTTCCACTTTCGGCGGATTGAAGACCACGTGGTAGACGCGGCCGCTGGCCTCGTGCACACGGCGGCCGGCGATGCGCTGGACGATCTCTTCGTCGTCGACGGCGATCTCGACCACGTTGTCGATGGTCACGCCGGCTTCCTTCATGGCCTCGGCCTGGGGAATGGTGCGCGGGAAGCCGTCGAACAGGAAGCCGTTGGCGCAATCCGGCTGAGCGATGCGCTCCTTGACCAGATTGATGATCAGGTCATCGGAGACCAGACCGCCGGCATCCATCACGCTCTTGGCCTGCAGGCCCAGCTCGGTGCCAGCCTTGACCGCGGCGCGCAGCATGTCGCCAGTGGAGATCTGCGGAATACCGAACTTCTTGGTGATGAAACCAGCTTGGGTACCTTTGCCGGCACCGGGCGCCCCCAGCAGAATCACGCGCATCGAAGAGTTCCTCAAAATAAGACAGAAAGTCGTCGGACTCGCCTCGTGGGGCCAATCTCGTTAATTGGATTTTCGCGTTCTTGAACGGCGAAAGGATGGCCACGATACACAGCACGCCATGGCTGCACAAGCCACCGAAAGTCGGAGGCGGCGGGGCTTCAGCCGGTATTGCGCAAACCCGCCGCGATGCCCGCCACACTGACCAGTAAAGCCTGTTCGAGAGGGCTGTCCACCGGGTTCTCGCGTAGCCTCGAACGGGCCAGCAGCTCGGCCTGCAGCAGGTGTAGCGGGTCCAGATAGATGTTGCGCACGGTGATCGCCTCACGGGTCTCCGGACTGTGGGTGAGCAACTCGGACTGATGAGTCAGGGCGAGCACCAGATCGCGACACTGCGACAATAGGTCGCGCAACTGCGCACCCAGTGGTCGCAACTCGTCCGCAACCAGGCGCTCGTCATACAGCGTGGCGATGGCCAGGTCGGCCTTGGCCAGCACCATCTCCAGCATGTCGATGCGTGTACGGAAGAACGGCCAGCGCTCGCGCATGTCCTCCAGCAGGCCCTTGCCGCCGCCCTGCAGGGCCTGTTCCAGGGCGCGCTCCCAACCCAGCCAGGCCGGCAGCATCAGGCGCGTCTGGGTCCAGGCGAAGATCCACGGAATCGCCCGCAGGCTCTCCACCCCACCGGCGCGGCGCTTGGCCGGACGACTGCCCAGCGGCAGGCGGCCGAGCTCCTGCTCCGGGGTGGCCTGGCGGAAGTACTCGACGAACTGCGGATGCTCGCGCACTACCGCGCGGTAGGCGGCTACACCGTCGGCGGCCAGGCGATCCATGGCCGCACGCCAGGCCGGCTCGGGCGTTGGCGGCGGCTGCAGAGTCGCCTCCAGCACAGCGGCCAGGTAGAGGTTGAGGTTCTGCTCGGCCAGCGCCGGCAGGCCGAACTTGAAGCGGATCATCTCGCCCTGCTCGGTGGTGCGGAAGCGCCCGTTTACCGAGCCCGGCGGTTGCGACAGGATCGCCGCATGGGCCGGGCCACCGCCGCGGCCAACGGTGCCACCGCGGCCATGGAACAGGAGCAACTCCACCTCATGGCGACGGCAGATCTCCACCAGCGCCTCCTGCGCACGGTACTGGGCCCAGGCGGCCGCCGTGGTGCCGGCGTCCTTGGCCGAATCGGAGTAGCCGATCATCACCTCTTGTGGGCCGTGCAACCGCGCACGGTAGCCATGCAGGCCGAGCAGACGGTCGATGGCCGGGCCGGCGTGGTCCAGGTCGGCCAGCGTCTCGAACAGCGGTGCAACCCGCATCGGCCGTTGCAGGCCTGCTTCTTTAAGCAGCAGTTGCACCGCCAGCACATCCGAAGGTGCACCGGCCATGGAGATGACATAGGTGCCTAGCGAGGCAGCCGGGGCGGCGGCGATCACCCGGCAGGTTGCCAGCACTTCGGCCGTCTCCGCCGAGGTACGGTGCTGCGTCGGCAGCAGCGGGCGGCGGTTGTCCAGCTCGCGCAGGAGGAATTCGATGCGCTGTTCCTCGTCCCACTCGGCGTAGTTGCCCAACCCCAGGTAGTCGGTGATCTCGGCCATGGCCGCGGCATGGCGAGCGGCGTCCTGGCGGATATCCAGGCGCACCAGGAACAGGCCGAAGCAGGCGGCGCGGCGCAGGCAGTCGAGCAGCTCGCCCTCGGCGATCACGCCCATGCCGCAGGCGTGCAATGACTGGTAACAGAGTTCCAGCGGCTCGAGCAGCTCGCGGTTGTCGTGCAGCACCTCGGGGCCGGGCGCAATGTCGTGCTCGAGGGCACTTTCGGCCCAGGCGCGGGTGGCGCGCAGACGCTCGCGCAGCTGCTTGAGCAGCGCACGGTAGGGCTCGGGGTGCACGCCGACGCGCAGGCGCAGTTCGTCGCTGGCCTGCTGCATGGACAGCTCGGCAGCCAGCTGGTCGACATCGCGCAGATAAAGGTCGGCCGCCATCCAGCGCGCCAGCAGTAGCACCTTGCGGCTGACTTCGGCGGTGACATTGGGGTTGCCGTCGCGGTCGCCGCCCATCCACGAGGCGAAGCGCACGGGTGCTGCGCCCAGCGGCAGGCGCAGGCCACAGGCGTCCTGCAGGGCGCGGTCGGCCTTGCGCAGGAAGCTCGGCAGGGCCTGCCACAACGAATGTTCGATCACTGCGAAGCCCCACTTGGCCTCGTCCACCGGACTCGGGCGCTGGCGGCGAATCTCCTCGGTATGCCAGGCCTCGGCGATCAGCCGGCGCAGCTGACCGGTGGCCCGTTCGCGCTCAGCAGGTAACAGGTCGGTGTGATCCAGCGCGGCCAGCTGCGCGGCGATGGCGTCGTATTTCTGGATCAGCGTGCGCCGCGCCACCTCGGTGGGGTGGGCGGTGAGCACCAATTCGATGTCGAGGCGGCCGAGCTGGCGGGCCAGCTGCTCCGGCTTGTGCCCATCCTGGGTCAGGCGCTGCAGCAGTTCGGCCAGCACGCGGTCGTCGAAGGGTTCGGCCTCGCCCGGCAGACGACGACGGATGCGGTGGTGCTGCTCGGCGATATTGGCCAGGTTGAGGAACTGGTTGAAGGCCCGCGCCACCGGCAGCAGCTCGTCGTCGCTGAGCCCGTCGAGGGTCTCGCGCAGCTGCTGCTCGCCGGCCTGGGAGCCTTTGCGCCCGGCCTTGGCGCCCTGGCGAATCAGCTCGACCTTGTCGAGAAACTCGTCGCCGAGCTGGTTGCGAATGGTCTCGCCGAGCAGTTCGCCGAGCAGGTGAACCTCTTCGCGCAGGCGCGCATCGATCTCCGCCATTACCCTTCTCTCCATCTCAGGCCGTCTCGGGATAGAACTTCAGATTGCACAGAGCGACTTACTCTTACAAGCACACGACGAGCGGACCCAACGCCGAAACCGGCGAGCTAGTCTCATTTCTACGGGTGTCACGAGCGCCCACGCCCAGGCAAACGTCCGCATGGGCAACAGAGGTGTCTATGAAGATCAGAGAACTCGCCCGCCATTGGGAGCAGAACGCCAAGGGTCGCCTGACCCAGAGCCAGTACCACATCCATCTCGACCTGGAATCCGCGGCGCGCCTGGCGGCGCTCTCGGAGATGTACCCGAAGCGCAATGCCGAGGAGCTGCTCGGCGAACTGATAGGCTCTGCGCTGGAAGAGCTGGAGGCCAGCCTGCCCTACGTGAAAGGCAGCAAGGTGGTGGCCACCGACGAACAGGGTGACCCGCTGTACGAGGACATCGGCCCGACCCCGCGCTTCCTCGCCCTGTCGCGCAAATACCTGCAACAGCTCAGCGAGCGCCGCGACAACACCCAGCACTAGCCTCGCTATCGCCATGGCCCCAGCACGGGGCCAGTGGCGCCCGCCCCTCGTCATTTCGCTCACGCCGCCTCGACTACTACGCCCGTCGTGTACGCCGGCTGCGTATCAGCACCCTCCGCGAAATACCTTGAACGTTCGTTTCCTGGCCGAAGTCCCAACTCTAGACCGGCATGACCCTGTGGCGAATTTCGCCCATCGGCGGACATCCGGCGGACAACTTGTTCAGATGGAATGCATGGAGCCCATAGCCATGAAGACGAGCCCAAGAACGCTGCTGCTCACCCTCGCCCTCGGTTCAGGCCTGATATTGACCGGCTGCGCCGGCAATCCCCCGACCGAGCAACTCGCCTCCGCCAATGCGGTGATGAAGAGCGCCGAGGCCGCCGGCGGCCCGGAATTCGCCCCGGCCGACATGAAGTCCGCCCAGGACAAGATGAGCCAGGCCCAGCTGCTGATTCAGGACCAGGAATACGAACAGGCCCGCCGCCTGATCGAACAGGCCGAGGCCGATGCCCGCGTCGCCGAACGCCGTGCCCTGGCGAGCAAGGCCCAGCGCGGCGTGGAAGACGCCCAGCAGGGCGTACAGCAGATCCGCGAGGAAGGCTCGCGCACGCCGATCATCGTGCAGTGACCATGGAGGAACGACACTCATGAACCGCATGACCAACCTGTTCACCCTCTCCGCCCTGGCCCTCGTCCTGGCCGGCTGCGCCCACGACCCGAACCCCAACCTGGAGCAGGCCCGCGCCGGCTACGCCGAACTGCAGGCCAACCCGCAGGCACAGAGCCTGGCCCAGGTGGAGACCAAGGAAGCCGGCGACATGCTGACCCGCGCCAACCAGGCCTACGAGGCCGGCCATGGCAGCGTGGAGGTCGATCATCTGTCCTACCTGGCCAACCGCCGCATCGACGTGGCTAAGGAAACCATCCTGCAGAAGAACGCCGAGGAGTCGATTAAGCAGGCTCCGGCGCAGCGCACCCAGGCGCAGCTCGATGCGCGCAACCAGCAGGTCGATACGCTGCTGCAGCACCTGCAGGCCCGCGAGACCGAGCGTGGCTCGGTGGTGACCCTGGGTGACGTGCTGTTCGAGGTGGATCGCGCCGAGCTGACAGCCTCGGGCATGCAGAACGTTCAGGAACTGGGCAACTACCTGCTGCAGAACCCGGATCGGCAGATCGTGGTGGAGGGCTTCACCGACAGCACCGGCACCCGCGACCACAACCTGCGCCTGTCCCAGGCCCGCGCCGACTCGGTGCGCAGCGCTCTGGTGGCGCGCGGGGTCGATCCGCGGCGGATCACCACCCATGGCTTCGGCCAGGATTATCCGGTGGCGAGCAACGCCACGGCCGACTCGCGCACCCTCAATCGCCGGGTCGAGGTGACCATCGCCCATGGTGCCCAGCCGGTGGCGCCGCGCGCGCAGCTGTAATCTGCGGCTGACCAGAAGCCCCGCTCCGGCGGGGCTTTTTCATGCGTCGAGCAACTTTCGGTAACGCTCGGCCACATCCGCCGAGAAAGCCACCAGCACTGCCCGGCGCAGGCTGCTGCCAGCGGGCCGCGGACGGCGCAGCTCGGTCACGGCGATCAGCGTCGCCGCCTGCAGCGGGTAGCCATAGACGCCGCTGCTGATGGCGGGAAAGGCGATGCTGGTGCAGTTATTGGCCTCGGCGAGGCCCAGGCTGTTGCGGTAACAGGCCGCCAGTAAGGCCGGCTCGCCCTGCCCGCCACCATGCCAGACCGGGCCGACCGTGTGGATCACTTGCCGCGCAGGCAGGCGGAAGCCAGGAGAGATGCGCGCCTCGCCGGTAGGGCAGCCACCGAGATTACGGCAGTACGCCAAGAGTTCGGGACCGGCAGCGCGGTGAATGGCGCCGTCCACCCCACCACCGCCGAGCAGCGACGAGTTGGCGGCGTTGACGATGGCGTCCAGCGCCAGGGTGGTGATGTCGCCGTGGAAGACCTCGATCTGCATCGCTCTCCTCCTCGGCGCTCGCGCTTACTGCTGTTGCGGCGCCTGCGGGGTTTCCTGGCCCATGCAACGCACCGCCTGCTTCTTGCTGTCCACCAGCACGCCGGTCAGGCCCTTCTGCTGGGTATCGAACAGCACCAGCACGCCATCGATGCACTGCGCCACCTGGTCGGCGGGCTTCAGCGAGAGCTTGTAGTCCTCGCCGGCGACGGTCTTGAGCATGGTGAAGTCGGCCAGCAGCAGGGCGTCCTGCTCCTTGGCGAAATGCACATAGCCGTAATACCAGAGCACGGCAACGGTGCCGACGACGCTGGCGATGCCGGTGAGAATCAGGGGAATGGCGTTGCGTTCTTCACTCATGGGAAAGGCTCGTTGTACGAAAGGCGCCCAGTTTACCCGCTGCCCGGCCGCCTGGCGCGGCCGGGATGTCGCAGGTTATTTGCCGCCGGCGCGGACTTCCTCGCGCGCCCTGAACGTAGCGTCGTAGATGCGCTCGGCCAGGCGCGAGAACGGCAGGCTCTGCACCCAGACGGTGCCGGTACCCTTGAGCGTGGCAAGAAGAATGCCCTCGCCGCCGAACAGCATGCTCTTCAGCCCCCCGGCCAGGCCGATGTCGTAGTCGATACCGCTGGTGAAGGCCACCAGGCAACCGGTGTCCAGGCGCAGGGTCTCGTTGTTCAGCTCCTTGCGGATTACCGTGCCGCCGGCATGCACGAAGGCCAGGCCGTCGCCCTCCAGCTTCTGCAAGATGAAGCCCTCGCCGCCGAAGAAGCCGGCGCCGATGCGCTTGTTGAAGCTGATGCCGATTTCGGTGCCGTGGGCGGCGCAGAGGAAGGCGTCCTTCTGGCAGATCAGCCGACCGCCGACCTGCGCCAGGTCGATGGGCACCACGGTACCCGGATAGGGCGCGGCGAAGCCGACCCGCTGCTGGCCGCGGCCCTCGTTGCTGAAGTGGGTCATGAACAGCGACTCGCCGGTGAGCAGGCGCTTGCCGGCGCCCCACAGCTTGCCCAGCACGCCGCTGGAGGAACCATCGCCCATGCGCGTCTCGAAGCGGATGCCCTCGGTCATGTAGTTCATCACCCCGGCCTCGGCGATCACCGTCTCGCCCGGGTCGAGGATGATCTCCACGGTCTGCGCCGAGGCGCCGAGGATTTCGTAGTCGAGCTTGTGGCTGGGCATGCAGAGCTCCCTAAAAGGTATCTAACGGATGAAGCGTAGCGAGCGAAGGTCAGGCTAGGCGAAGAGTGGCCCGGAAAGCGGAGTTTACGGAGCGTAAATGAGCATTTCCGGGCCGCTCTTCAACGACGCATGGCCGAGCGCAGTAGCTTCAAAGGATGTTGGCGTAGTCCGCTTCGATGCGGTCCAAGCTCAGATGGTTCAGGAAGTTGGAGAAACACATCCAGGCGGCCAGCGCATTGAGGTCGCGGAATTGCGGCGGCAGGTACTTGGGTGGTGCCACCAGGCCTTCGTCGACCAGCTGGCGCAGGGTGCGCATATCTTCCAGGGTAGTCTTGCCGCAGAACAGCAGCGGGATCTGCTCCAGCTTTCCTTTGCGCACGGCGAGCTGGATGTAGTTGTAGATGAGGATGAAGCCCTTCAGGTACGACAGATCCTTGGTGAACGGCAGGCCATTCGGCGTCGAACCACGGAACACCCGGCTGGCGTTGCCGTAGCTTTCCTCCAGGCCGTAGCCCTGTTCCTTGTAGAACTGGAACACCTGCAGGAAGTCGGCACCCTCCTCGGCCATGTGGATGGCACGGGTGCGGTTGGTCAGCTTGCGCAGGCGATAGGGGTAGGAGGCGAAGGCGATCACCTCCATGAGGATGGCCAGGCCTTCCTGGGTCACGGTCGACGAGGGCGGGCCCTTGGCCAGGAAGGTGCACACCGGCTGGCTCAGGCCGTTCAGCGTGGTGCCGACATGCACCAGGCCCTCGTGCACTTCCAGCGCGCGCACGTCGCGCTCGTTGAACATGGCGTCGGCGCGCACCTTGATGTAGTCGGCGCCGGCGGCGGCGTCGGCGACTATGCCGTCGGACTCGAAGACGCGGATGGTGTCGTCGCCGAACACCTTGGCCAGGCGCTCCTGGAGAATCGCCACGGCGTCCTTGGCGGTCAGCGTCTTGGCCTCATCGCGCAGGTCGCCGCGCTCGGCGATGTTGTTCAGGTAGTCGGAGAGCATCAGGCCGAGGTCGGCCAGGGTCGGGTCACCGGCATGGAAGGCATCCGAGGCGGCGCCGTAGAGCTCCTGGGAGATCAGGCCGAAGTCCGGCGTGCCGCGCGCCTCGAGCATGCGGATGACCATGCGGTATTCCTTGCACATGCGCCGCATGATCTGCCCGACCGGGTTGAACTGCCCCAGGTGGCGGGTGATGTCGCGCTCGATGTTCTGGAATTCCAGCTTCTTCGCCGTTGCATCGAAGGCCAGCGGACGGCTGTCGTAGTAGGCACGGTCGACGGCGGGCATCTCGCGGCCCTTGGCCTTGATGAAGCCCTGGCGGACGTTTTCGTCCCACTTGATCGCATCGAGCACGCGGATCGGCGTCTGCGCCTCGACGATGCGCCCGGACAGGGCGCGGATCGTGTCGTGATATTCGTTCTGCGACTTGCGTCGGCTCATGCCTGCCTCTTATTCGACGCTGCGCTGGTAGCGCGCCACTTCGACGAAGACGTCGGCGTTGGCCTGGTCATCGAGGTAGTGGAATACCTTGTCCAGCGGGCTGGTGATCAGTACCGCCTCGCCTTCCGGCGTGTCCACCGGCTGGCCCTGTAGGGTACCGCCGTCCATTTCCTGGAGAATGCGTTCGACGTCCAGGTTGTAGATCACCAGCTCGTTGCTGGTGGTCAGCTCGAAGCCGGCGATGGCGAAGTTGGCGCCCAGGCGCTTGGGCAGGCCGGCGGACATGTACCAGCGGCGGCCATGGTGGGCCACGGTGAAGCCGTATTCCTCGGCGCTGTCCTCGGTGGCCTCGGCGCTCTCGCCCCAGGCCTTGGCGCGGTAGACGTTGGAGCCGGCACGGGCGATGGACAGGTACTGCTGGTCGCCCCACTCGTCCTTGCGCTCCCAGTCGCCGAGCAGCGGCATCGGCGCAGCCTCGTTGGCCGGGATGGGGTCCTTGAAGGTCACCAGGCAACCGCTCAACAGCAGGCAGCTGAAGGCAGCGATGACCACGCGCCAGGCTTTCATTACGTACTCCTTGTAAGGGTCGAGCGAAGACAAAAGAAAGGCCCCGACGATGCGGGGCCTGGCTTCAGGCTAAGGGATGATTGTTAAGCCCTTATGACCAGATCCAGGAAGCGCTGCAGCACCGCGCGCTGGGCCTCTAGATCGAAGTCTTCCGCCCCGTCGACAATGGCATGATATTCCATCCGCAAAACCAGCGTAGTCAACACCTGCGCATCCTCCAACGGCGCCGTGGAGCCCATGATGCGCAGCGCGCGCTCGGCGAAGCGAAAACGCAGGCTCTGGTGGGCGAGAAACAGCGGGCGCAGCTGGGCGTTGGTCAGCGCCTCCTGGCGGAATGCCAGCTCGACTAGCAGCTCGTCATCGTGCTCGCGCATCTTGGCCTGCACGTGGGCCACGGCCAGATCGATGAAGTGGGTGACCATCTCGCGGCGCGCGTTGGGGTCCTGCTCGATGGCTGCAGCGATCCGGTAGAAATCCTCGTCCACCCCGGCCCAGAGCTCGGCCAGGCTGGTCGAGCTGCGTTTGACGAACAGGCTGAAGCTGTCGGCGACCAGATCCTGGATATCGCTGAAGTAATAGGTCGTGGCCGACAGCGGCACCTGCGCCTCGGCCGCCACCGCGCGGTGGCGAACCCCGCGCAGGCCCTCGCGCACAATGATGCGCAGGGTCGCCTCGAGAATGTTCAGGCGGCGCTGCTCGCTCCCCTGGCGACTGGCCTGGCGGCCGCGATACTGCACGGATTCGGCTAACTCGCTGGCCAGAGTGGCCGGGCATGGCGCAACGAAGCTGAGGTTCACTAACGGTATTCCTCACGGACTGCAGACAAAAAAGGGGGCTGCCATTACGGCAGCCCCCCTGTGTTTCAGACAGCGGGATGGCCAGACGCCACTCCTGCTGCAACGGTGCCCGTTTCGCCGCTGGCGATCAAGCCTGCGGGCGCATGTGCGGGAAGAGGATCACATCGCGGATCGACGGCGAGTTGGTCAGCAGCATCACCAGGCGGTCGATACCGATGCCTTCACCGGCGGTCGGCGGCATGCCGTACTCCAGGGCACGGACGAAGTCGGCGTCGTAGTGCATGGCCTCATCGTCACCGGCGTCCTTGTCGGCCACCTGCTGCAGGAAGCGCGCGGCCTGGTCTTCGGCGTCGTTCAGCTCGGAGTAGGCGTTGGCGATCTCGCGGCCACCGATGAACAGCTCGAAGCGGTCGGTGACGCTCGGATCGTCGTCGCTGCGACGGGCCAGCGGCGAGACTTCGAACGGGTAGCGGGTGATGAAGTGCGGCTGCTCCAGCTTGTGCTCGACCAGCTCCTCGAAAATCATCACCTGCAGCTTGCCCAGGCCTTCGAAGCCGAGGACCTTGGCACCGGCCTTCTTGGCGATGGCACGGGCCTTGTCGATGTCGTTGAGGTCGGCAGCGGTGATTTCCGGGTTGTACTTGAGGATCGAGTCGAACACCGACAGGCGCACGAACGGCTCGCCGAAGTGGAACACCTTCTCGCCGTACGGCACGTCGGTGGTGCCAAGCACCGCCAGGGCCAGCTCGCGGAACAGCTCCTCGGTCAGGTCCATGTTGTCTTCGTAGTCGGCGTAGGCCTGGTAGAACTCGAGCATGGTGAACTCGGGGTTGTGCCGGGTCGAAACGCCTTCGTTACGGAAGTTGCGGTTGATCTCGAAGACCTTCTCGAAGCCACCGACCACCAGACGCTTGAGGTACAGCTCCGGGGCGATACGCAGGAACATCTGCATATCCAGGGCGTTGTGGTGGGTCTCGAAGGGCTTGGCCGCGGCGCCACCGGGGATGGTCTGCAGCATAGGGGTTTCCACTTCGAGGAAACCACGGTCATTGAGGAAACGACGGATGTGGGCGATCACCTGGGAGCGCACGCGGAAGGTGTCGCGCACTTCCTCGTTGACGATCAGGTCGACGTAGCGCTGGCGATAGCGCTGCTCGGTGTCGGTCAGGCCATGGTGCTTGTCCGGCAGCGGGCGCAGCGACTTGGTCAGCAGGCGCACGTTGGTCATTTCCACGTACAGGTCGCCCTTGCCGGAGCGGGCCAGGGTGCCTTCGGCGGCGATGATGTCGCCCATGTCCCAGGTCTTCACTGCGGCCAGGGTTTCTTCGGGCAGGGTCTTGCGGTTGACGTAGACCTGGATACGCCCGGAGGTGTCCTGGATGACCATGAACGAGCCACGGTTGAGCATGATGCGACCGGCAACCTTGACCGGGATGGCAGCGGCTTCCAGCTCTTCCTTGGTCTTCTCCGCGTACTGTTTCTGCAGGTCGGCGCACAGGCTGTCGCGGCGGAAATCGTTGGGGAAGGCATTGCCCTGCTCACGGACGGCAGCAAGCTTCTCTTTGCGCTGGGCAATCAGCTTGTTTTCTTCCTGTTGCAGTTCGTGCTGGTCGAGTTGTTGGTCGCTCATGGTCGTCTATCTGCCTGGCATCTAAATCAAAGGGGTTACTGGCCGGAGCGAGCCGCGCTCACTCCGGCGGGTGTGAATCAAAGGCCCTGCTTCAGGCTGGCCTCGAGGTACTGGTCGAGGTCGCCATCGAGGACCTTCTGGCAGTCGCTACGCTCGACGCCGGTACGCAGATCCTTGATGCGCGAGTCATCGAGCACGTAGGAGCGGATCTGGTGGCCCCAACCGATGTCGGACTTGGAGTCTTCCAGGGCCTGCGAGGCGGCGTTGCGCTTCATCATTTCCAGCTCGTACAACTTGGCCCGCAGCATCTTCATGGCGGTGTCCTTGTTGGCGTGCTGGGAGCGTTCGTTCTGGCACGCCACCACGGTATTGGTCGGCACGTGGGTGATACGCACCGCCGAGTCGGTGGTGTTCACGTGCTGACCGCCGGCGCCGGAGGAGCGGTAGGTGTCGATGCGCAGGTCGGACGGGTTGATCTCGATCTCGACCTTGTCGTCGATCTCGGGCGAGGCGAACACCGCCGAGAACGAGGTGTGGCGACGGGCGCCGGAGTCGAACGGGCTCTTGCGCACCAGGCGGTGCACGCCGATCTCGGTGCGCAGCCAGCCGAAGGCGTATTCGCCCTTGATATGCACGGTGGCGCCCTTGATGCCGGCGACTTCGCCTTCGGACAGCTCGATGATGGTGGCGTCGAAGCCGCGCTTGTCGGCCCAGCGCAGGTACATGCGCAGCAGGATGTTGGCCCAGTCCTGGGCCTCGGTGCCGCCGGAGCCGGCCTGGATGTCCAGGTAGCAGTTGTTCGCGTCCATTTCGCCGCTGAACATGCGGCGGAATTCCAGCTTCTCGAGGATCTCGCGCAGGCGCTCGACTTCGGCAGCGACGTCGTTCACCGCGCCTTCGTCGTTCTCCTCGGCCGCCATCTCCAGCAGGTCGCGGGAGTCGGCCAGGCCGCTGGTGAGGTCGTCCAGAGTCTCGACGATCTGCGCCAGGGTGGCGCGCTCACGGCCCAGGTTCTGGGCGTACTCGGGGTTGTTCCAGACGTTGGCGTCTTCGAGCTCGCGGTTTACTTCGACCAGACGATCATGCTTCTGATCGTAGTCAAAGATACCCCCGAATAGACAGGGTGCGCTCGGACAGGTCCTTGATGCTGTTGAGGATCGGATTGATTTCCATGGTGGGCAGCACTCTCGGGCAAGCTGCGGGGCGACGACAAGCGCCGATCGAGCCATACAGGACAAGGGCTCGACCGGGCACGGCACTGGCCGCGACCGCAAAAGGTTCGGAAAAGCCCGCGAGTATACCCGAGTGCACGCGCCCTGGCAGCCCGCCCACTGACCGGCGGGCCGCGTCAGAATTTCAGGCTGAGTCGCGCCGCCAGGGCATTGTCGCGGGCGTCCTCGGCGTACTGGCCGGCGTAGGTCAGGCCGAGGTAGATATCGCCGCGCAGCTGGTGGTCCAGCCCCAGATCCAGGCGCAGGCTGCTGCGCTCGAACTCGCGGCCCTGCAGCTGCAGGACAGCGCCGCTATCCGTGGTGGCCTCACCGTCCAGTCGGTCGCTGCCCAGATCCTGACGCAGGGCCAGGCTGGCGCGACCGACCCACTTGCGCTGCTGCCAGTACCAGGGCGCGGCCAGGCGCCAGCCCAAGGTCAAGTACCCCCCCTCCTCGTCCGCCCCGGCCAGGCGCATGCCATTGCTGCGCAGCGCGCCACTGTCCAGCTGCACCAGGGCCAGGCCGGCGAAGGGTTCCAGGGTGAAATCGCGAAAGTCGATGGCGAAGCTGCTTTCGCCGAACAGCTGCCAGCTGCGCGCGCTGGCATGGTCGCTGCCACTGTCCAGGCGATGCTGGCCGTACAGCGCGCCGAGCTTGAAGCCCAGCTGGTTATAGACGCGGGTGGCGGCATACAAGCCGACATGGGTGTCGTCGCTGTTCGCTGCGCCATCGTCGGCATCCAGGCGCGAGCGGGAGAGCGAGAGCAGTCCGCCACCGATCCATTGACCAGCCAAAGGCCGGTCCAGCCCGACGATCAGCCCCTCGCCATGGCGCTCCAGGCCACCGTCCCAGGAGCCGCGCAGCCCATAGGCCCGTGTCCAGACCGGCCACTGCCCCGGCTCGGCCTGCGCCTCGCGAAAGGCGAAGCGCACCTGCTGCAGGCGATCCAGCGCCGCCTCGCGCGGCAGGCGGCTGTCGTCCAGCAGCAGCGCACGTTGTTCCAGCAGCGCCTGCTCGGCCTGCGCCGGCAGCACCGCCAGAGCGCTCAGCAAACCCAGTGGCCATGACCACAAACGCATAAACCCTTGCCTCCAACCCCATTCCAGCGTGCGAATAATTGCAGCGCAACAGCATCTTGTATGGAATACCGCCGCAGCCCTTTCAACTAAGCTCAACGGTAGCGCCTGGCGCGCCGAATGACCGCTCGCAACCTCGGGAGCCGCAGTCCGATGCCCCCTGTATTCAGCCTCCGCAGCCACTTCGCCCTGCTCATCGCCCTGCTGGTGACCCTGCTCAGCTGGCTGCTTGGCAGCCTGATCGGCAACGACTCCAGCCAGCGCATCCGCGAGGAAGTCGGCCGCGACCTGACCGAAGTCTCGCTGCAGATGATCGACCGCCTGGACCGCGACATGGCCAGCCGCGCCGCCTACCTGCAGGTACTCGGCAGCCTGCAGGTGCTGCGCGAACCCAACGATCCGGTGCAGATTCGCGCCCTGCTCGACCGCCTCAAGCAGGAGATTCCCAGCATCGCCTGGATCGGCTTCACCGACCCAGAAGGCAAGGTACTGGCCTCCAGCGGCGGCATCCTCGGCGGCGTCAGCCTGGCCCAGCGCCCGGTCTATATCCAGGGTTATCGCGGCCTGTTCATCGGCGATGTGCACGAGGCCGTGCTGCTGGCCAAGCTGCTGCCCAACCCCAGCGGCGAGCCAATGAAATTCGTCGACATCAGCCTGCCGGTCTACGGCGTGGACGGCAAACTGGCCGGGGTGCTGGCCTGCCACCTGTCCTGGGGCTGGGCGGACGAAGTGCGCAGCGAGCTGCTGGAGCCGATCCAGAAGCGGCGCAATGTCGAGTTCTTCATTCTCGGCCGCGACCACACCATCCTCCTCGGGCCCAAGGCGATGATCGGCCAGAAGCTCGAACTGCAGGCCCTGCAACGCCCCATCGACGAAGGCGGCAACTGGGCCATACAGCAATGGCCGGACGGCGAGTACGTCACCGGCGTCGCCAGCAGCCGCGGCTACGAAAACTATGCAGGGCTCGGCTGGATCGTCGTGGCCCGCCAGGCGCTCGACGAAGCCTACGCGCCGGCTCGCGAGCTGAGCACCAACATCGTGCTCTGGGGTGTCGGCCTGGCAGTACTTTTCGCCTGCGTCGGCTGGCTGCTGACCGGCTACTTCACCCGCCCGCTGCGCAGCATCGCCAAGGCCGCCGACAGCCTCAGCGCCGGCCGCATCGCCGAGATTCCCGAACTCGACAGCCCGCGCGAGATCGCCATGCTCAGCAAGTCGATCCGCCACTTGGTGGAGAGCCTGACCTACCAACAGAACGCCCTCGGCCTGCTCGACAGCAAGGCCCACAGCGACAACCTCACCGGCCTGGCCAACCGCGCGGCGCTGGAGCGCTTCCTGCTGCTGGCAAAAAGCCGGGAGAGCTGCCTGGCCCTGCTCTACCTCGACCTCGACGGTTTCAAGCCGGTCAATGACAGCCTCGGCCATGCCGCCGGCGACCAACTGCTCAAGCACGTCGCCGTGCGCCTGCGCGGCTGCGTGCGTGACGGCGACCTGGTGGCGCGCCTGGGTGGCGACGAGTTCGTCATGGTGCTGCGCGTGCAGGAGAATGAAGCGCAGGAGCGTAGTCGCCATGTCGCCGAGCGCGTCCTGCACGGGCTGCAGCAAGCGGTACTGATCGACGGTCATGAGGTGCGCGTGGGTTGCAGCATCGGCGGCGCGCTTTGGCCGCTGGATCACCCGGAGCTGGAAGGCGCCCTGGAGCTGGCCGATCAGGCGCTGTATCGGGCCAAGCACGCCGGGCGTAATAGAGCGGAGTTCCAGGACGCATCCCAGAACCCCGCCTGAAGCATCAGCCGACCAGCTCGCGGCGCACCTGCGCTTCCAGCTCGGCCTTGAGCGCGGGTTCGAGCTTGAGCTGGCGCGCCAGTTCCTCGAGGTAGGCACGCTCCATAAAGTGCTCCTCGTCGACCATCAACACGCTGGCGATGTACATCTCCGCCGCCATCTCCGGAGTGCTGGCGGCGCGCGCCACCTCGGCCGGGTCGAGCGGCTTGTTCAGCTCGGCATCCAGCCAGCGCACCAGCTCCGGGTCATTGGCCAGCGCGCCGATCTGCTCCTCGATCAGCTGACGCTCCTTGGCGTCCACGTGGCCATCGGCCTTGGCCGCCGCCACCAGCGCCTTGAGGATGGCCTGGCTATGCACTTCGGCCTGCGGCGCCGGCAGGCGGTCCACCGTTTGCGGTTCGACGCGCGGCTGGGCGCTGCCCTGCTGCTGCGCCTGCCAGTTGCCGTAGGCCTTGTAGGCGATCACGCCGAGCGCGGCCAGGCCGCCATAAGTGATCACCTTGCTGCCGACCTTGCGCGCACTCTTGTTGCCCAGCAGCAGGCCCAGGGCCCCTGCGGCCAACGCGCCACCACCGGCGCCCTTGAGCAGGGTGCCGAGGTCACCGCCGCCGCCCTTGCTGCCACCGGTCACGCTGCCGAGCAAGCCGCCCAGGCCACCGGCCGACGAGGAACCTCCGGACTTCTGCTGCAGCAGGTCCTGGCCGGATTTGAGCAACTGGTCGAGCAGTCCACGGGTATTCATCTGAGCCCTCCTTCAGGGTTAACCGATCCATGGAAGTGACCCGATTCTAGCCCGCGGGTTGCCGGCCGCAGCCGGGGCTGTGCTTCCGAATATTGCAGGCGGCAGGGAAAAGCCCTTTCCTTTCGAATAAAAAGAACGGCTTTATCTATTTTCGATAAACCATAATCCAGAACCCCAGCACGGACCGCTTTGCCATGATGACCCTGCGCCAGATCCGCCACTTCATCGCCGTCGCCGAGACCGGTTCTATCTCCGCCGCCGCCCAGGCGGTGTTCATCTCCCAGTCGACCCTGACCCTGGCCATCCAGCAGCTGGAAGAGGAGATCGGCGTCAGCCTGTTCAATCGCCACGCCAAGGGCATGAACCTGACGCACCAGGGCCACCAGTTCCTGCGCCAGGCACACCTGATCCTGGCCACGGTGGAGAACGCCAAGCGCAGCCTGCAGCAGAGCACCGACCAGGTCGCCGGCAGCCTGACCATCGGCGTGACCAGCCTGGTGGCCGGCTACTACCTGGCCGACCTGATCACCCGCTTCCAGCGCGCCTACCCCAACGTGCAGACCCGCGTGGTCGAGGACGAGCGCCCTTATATCGAGCACCTGCTGGTGGCCGGCGAGATCGACGTCGGCGTGCTGATCCTGTCCAACCTGGAAGACCGCCACGCCCTGCAGACCGAGGTACTGACCCACTCGCCGCACCGTCTGTGGCTGCCGGCACGGCATCCGCTGCTGGAGCGCGACAGCATCAGCCTGGCCGATGTGGCCAGCGAGCCGCTGATCCAGCTCAACGCCGACGAGATGGGCCTGCACACCCAGCGCATCTGGAGCCGCGCCGGGCTGACGCCACAGGTCAGCCTGCGCACCGCTTCGGTGGAGGCCGTGCGTAGTCTGGTGGCGGCGGGCCTCGGCCTGTCGATCCAGCCGGACATGACCTACCGGCCCTGGTCGCTGGAAGGCGACATCATCGAGGCCCGCCCGCTGGTCGATCTGGGCGAGCCGCTCGACGTCGGCCTGGCCTGGCGTCGCGGCACGGCACGGCCGTTGCTGGTCGATCCGTTCCTGACCCTGGCCCGCGAACAACCGGCCAGCCGCAAGGTTTCGATTTAATCGAATGCAGCTTTCAGTATTTAGAATTTGTAAGCCTAGGTGTCGGAATCTAGTCTCGCTTCCTTATGGACGCAGGCACTCCGAACCGCTCTGGAGTCGCCATGCCAGCCGCAACCAATAACAGAAGAAACGCGAAGATGAGCACGCCCACCCTGCACAGCGCATTGCTGATCGACGGCCAATTGGTCGGCGGGGAAGGCGTCGCCGAGGCCATCCTCAACCCGGCCAGCGGCGAAGTGCTGTGCAGCGTCGCCGAGGCCTCGCTGGAACAGTTGGAGGTCGCCGTGCAGGCGGCCCATCGCGCGTTCCCCAGCTGGTCACGCACCACGCCCGCACAACGTTCCACTGCTCTGCTCGCCATCGCCGATGCCATCGACGGCCTCACCGAACAGCTGGCCGCGCTGGAGTCGCTGAACTGCGGCAAACCGCTGCACCTGGCGCGCCAGGACGATATCCCGGCCAGCTCCGATGTATTCCGCTTCTTCGCCGGCGCCGTGCGCTGCCAGCAGGGCCAGCTGGCCGGCGAGTACGTGCCCGGCCACACCAGCATGGTGCGCCGCGACCCGGTCGGCGTGGTCGCCTCCATCGCACCGTGGAACTACCCGCTGATGATGGCCGCGTGGAAGATCGCCCCGGCCCTGGCCGCCGGCAACACGCTGATCTTCAAGCCCTCGGAACACACGCCATTGTCGATCCTGGCGCTGGCCCCGGCGCTGCGCGACATCCTTCCGCCCGGTGTGCTGAACATCGTCTGCGGCGGTGGCGAGAGCGTCGGCAGCCAGCTGGTCAGCCACCCGCGGGTGCGCATGGTGTCGCTGACCGGCGATATCGTCACCGGCCAGAAGATCCTGCAGAACGCCGCGCGCACCCTCAAACGCACGCACCTGGAACTGGGCGGCAAGGCGCCGGTGATCGTCTGCAACGACGCCGACCTCGACGCGGTGATCCAGGGCATCCGTACCCACGGCTACTACAACGCCGGGCAGGACTGCACCGCTGCCTGCCGCATCTACGCCCAGGCCGGCATCCACGACCGCCTGGTAGCCGAGCTGGGCGACGCTGTCTCCAGCATTCGCTTCGCCCGCAAGAAGGACGCCGACAACGAGATCGGCCCGCTGATCAGCGCCCGCCAGCGCGACCGCGTGGCCAGCTTCGTCGAGCGCGCCCTGGGCCAGCCGCATATCGAGCGCGTCACCGGCGCAGCAGTGCATTCCGGCCCTGGCTTCTACTACCAGCCGACCCTGCTGGCCGGCTGCCGGCAGAGCGACGAGATCGTCCAGCGCGAGGTGTTCGGCCCGGTGGTCACGGTCACCCGTTTCGACCAGCTGAGCCAGGCGCTGGACTGGGCCAACGACTCCGAGTACGGCCTGGCCAGCTCGGTGTGGACGCAGAACCTGGACAAGGCCATGCAACTGGCCGGCCGCCTGCAATACGGCTGCACCTGGATCAACACCCACTTCATGCTGGCCAGCGAGATGCCCCACGGCGGGCTCAAGCGCTCCGGCTACGGCAAGGACCTTTCCAGCGACTCATTGCAGGACTACAGCGTGGTGCGCCACATCATGGCGCGCCATGGACAACAACTAGACTGATTCGAGCTCGGCGGGCTGCGCCGACGACATTTCACTGCCCCTAACAACACGTCCAAAAAAGAGGGAATACCGATGTCCGCGCACAAGACCGCAGTGCTCAGCGCACTGACCACCGCCCTGCTGGCCAGCACCGCCATCCAGGCCGCCGAACCGCTCAAGTCCCTGGGCAAGGCCGAAGGCCAGCTCGACATCATCGCCTGGCCCGGCTACATCGAGCGCGGCGAAACCGACAAGGGCTACGACTGGGTCACCCAGTTCGAGCAGGACAGCGGCTGCAAGGTCAACGTCAAGACCGCCGCCACCTCCGACGAGATGGTCAGCCTGATGGCCAAGGGCGGCTACGACCTGGTCACCGCCTCCGGTGACGCCTCGCTGCGCCTGGTCGCCGGCAAGCGCGTGCAGCCGGTCAACGTCGACCTGATCCCCAACTGGAAGAACGTCGACGAGCGCCTGAAAACAGCGCCCTGGCACACCGTTGCCGGCCAGCACTACGGCACACCCTACCAGTGGGGCCCGAACGTGCTGATGTACAACAGCAACACCTTCAAGGAAGCGCCGACCAGCTGGAAGGTACTGTTCGAGGAGCAGACCCTGGCCGACGGCAAGAGCAACAAGGGCCGCGTGCAGGCTTATGACGGCCCGATCTACATCGCCGACGCCGCCCTCTACCTGAAGGCGCACAAGCCGGAGCTGGGCATTCAGGACCCCTACCTGCTCACCGAGGAGCAGTACGCCGCCGTGCTCGGCCTGCTGCGCCAGCAGCAGCCGTTGATCCATCGCTACTGGCACGACGTCACCGTGCAGATGAACGACTTCAAGAACGAAGGCGTGGTCGCCTCCAGCGCCTGGCCGTATCAGGTCAACGCCCTGCAACTGGAGAAGCAGCCGATCGCTTCCACCGTGCCGAGCGAAGGCGCAACCGGCTGGGCCGACACCACCATGCTGCACGCCGAGGCCAAACACCCGGTGTGCGCCTACAAGTGGATGGACTGGTCGCTGACCAACAAAGTCCAGGGCGACGTCGCCGCCTGGTTCGGCTCGCTGCCGGCGGTACCCGCCGCGTGCAAGGACAACGCCCTGCTCGGCGCCGAAGGCTGCAAGACCAACGGCTTCGACAACTTCGACAAGATCGCCTTCTGGAAAACCCCGCAGGCCGAGGGTGGCAAGTACGTGCCCTACAGCCGTTGGACCCAGGACTACATCGCCATCATGGGCGGTAGATAAGGGTTCCGCGCTGGCTGCGCGGTCCGTGGGCGGCGTTGTGTCCTCGCACGAAGCTCGCCTACCCGGCGGTATGTCTCGCTTCGTGCTGCGGGACGCCTTGCCCACGAACCGCTCGCTCAGCGCTACCTCGGCGTTGCCCAGGAAGAAGCCTCTCCCTGGGCCGATCTGAACGGCGGCTGGATAACAGCTTCTCCAGCCATCCATTCCAAGCCATTGGTTTCACCGTTGTACACCCACCACCGACGCTCCTGCCCCGTGTCGGCAAAACCCTGGCAGGGGTGGTGGGTGGCTTTTTTCCTGGAGTGTTCGAGATGACCCTTGCAGTGCAATTCACCGATGTGTCCCGCGTGTTCGGCGACGTCAAAGCCGTAGACCGGGTGTCCATCGACATCCAGGACGGCGAATTTTTCTCCATGCTCGGCCCCTCCGGCTCGGGCAAGACCACCTGCCTGCGCCTGATCGCCGGCTTCGAGCAACCCAGCTCCGGCTCCATCCGCATCCACGGCGAGGAGGCCGCCGGCCTGCCGCCCTACCGCCGCGACGTCAACACGGTGTTCCAGGACTACGCGCTGTTCCCGCACATGAACGTGCTGGAGAACGTCGCCTACGGCCTCAAGGTCAAGGGCGTCGGCAAGTCCGAGCGCCTGGCCCGTGCCGAGGAGGCGCTGGGCATGGTGGCGCTGAGCGGCTTCGGCTCGCGCAAGCCGGCGGCCATGTCCGGCGGCCAGCGCCAGCGCGTAGCCCTGGCCCGCGCCCTGGTCAATCGCCCGCGCGTGCTGCTGCTCGACGAGCCGCTCGGTGCGCTGGATCTCAAGCTACGCGAACAGATGCAGAGCGAGCTGAAGAAGCTGCAGCGCCAGCTCGGCATCACCTTCATCTTCGTCACCCACGACCAGGGCGAGGCGCTGTCCATGTCCGACCGTGTGGCGGTGTTCAACAAGGGCCGCATCGAGCAGGTCGACACCCCGCGCAACCTGTACATGCAGCCGGCCAGCGCCTTCGTCGCCGAGTTCGTCGGCACCAGCAACGTGCTCAAGGGCGAACTAGCCGTGCGCATCGCCGGCTCGACGCAGCCGTTGTCGATCCGCCCCGAGCATGTGCGCCTGGTGGAAAACGGCAGCAGCCTGCCGGCCAGCGACGAGGTGGAGATCAGCGGCCTGCTGCACGACATTCAGTACCTCGGCGCCGCCACCCGCTACGAGCTGCAACTGGACAACGGGCAGAACTTCGCCGTGAGCCAGGCCAACAATCACTGGGGCCAGAGCGATGCGCCCAGCCAGCCGGGGCAGCGCGTAACCGCGCGCTGGGCCCGCAGCGCCATGGTCGCGCTGCGCGAGGAGGCTTGAGATGAGCCAGGCCATCACCGTGCAAGGAGGAGGCGGCGCGCTGCGGCGCCTCTCCGACCTGCTCTACCGCAAACCGACCCTGTACCTGTCGCTGCTGCTGGTTCCGCCGCTGCTGTGGTTCGGCGCGATCTACCTGGGTTCGCTGCTGACCCTGCTGTGGCAGGGCTTCTACACCTTCGACGACTTCAGCATGACGGTCACCCCGGACCTGACCCTGGCCAACTTCAAGGCCCTGTTCCAGCCGGCCAACTTCGACATCATCCTGCGCACCGTGAGCATGGCCATCGCCGTGTCCATCGCCAGCGGCCTGGTGGCCTTCCCCATCGCCTACTACATGGCGCGCTACACCACCGGCAAGACCAAGGCATTCTTCTACATCGCGGTAATGCTGCCGATGTGGGCCAGCTACATCGTCAAGGCCTACGCCTGGACCCTGCTGCTGGCCAAGGGCGGGGTGGCCATGTGGTTCATCCAGGCACTGCACCTGCAGCCCGTGCTGGAGTTCGTGCTGGGCATTCCCGGGGTCGGCGGTAACACCCTGTCGACCTCGCACCTTGGCCGCTTCATGGTGTTCGTCTACATCTGGCTGCCGTTCATGATCCTACCGATCCAGGCCTCGCTGGAGCGCCTGCCGCCGTCGCTGCTGCAAGCCTCGGCCGACCTTGGCGCGCACCCGGCGCAGACCTTCCTGCAGGTGATCCTGCCGCTGTCGATCCCGGGCATTGCCGCCGGTTCGATCTTCACCTTTAGCCTGACTCTCGGCGACTTCATCGTGCCGCAGCTGGTGGGGCCGCCCGGCTTCTTCATCGGCAACATGGTGTATTCGCAGCAGGGCTCGATCGGCAACATGCCGATGGCCGCCGCCTTCACCCTGGTGCCGATCGTGCTGATCGCCGTGTACCTGTCCGTCGTCAAACGCCTGGGGGCCTTCGATGCACTCTGAGAAAGCTTCTTGGGGCCTGAAACTGGCCGCCTGGGGCGGGTTGGTATTCCTGCACTTCCCGATCCTGATCATCTTCCTCTACGCCTTCAACAGCGAGAGCGCCGGCTTCAGCTTTCCGCCCAAGGGCCTGACCCTGGGCTGGTTCGCCGTGGCCTTCGCCCGCGCCGATGTGCTCGAGGCGATCAAGCTGTCGCTGCAGGTGGCCGCCATCGCCACGCTGATCGCCATGCTGCTCGGCACCCTGGCCGCGGCAGCGCTGTACCGCCGCGACTTCTTCGGCAAGGAGAGCATCTCGATGATGCTGATCCTGCCGATTGCCCTGCCCGGCATCATCACCGGCATCGCCCTGCTCTCGGCGTTCAAGACCTTCGGCATCGAGCCGGGCCTGCTGACCATCGTCATCGGCCACGCCACCTTCTGCGTGGTGATCGTCTACAACAACGTCATCGCCCGCTTCCGCCGCACCAGCCACAGCCTGATCGAAGCCAGCATGGACCTGGGCGCCGATGGCTGGCAGACCTTCCGCTACATCGTCCTGCCCAACCTCGGCTCGGCGCTGCTGGCCGGCGGCATGCTGGCCTTCGCCCTGTCGTTCGACGAGATCATCGTCACCACCTTCACCGCCGGCCACGAGCGCACCCTGCCACTGTGGCTGCTCAACCAGCTGGCCCGCCCGCGCGACGTGCCGGTGACCAACGTGGTGGCGATGGCGGTGATGCTGGTGACCATGCTGCCGATCCTCGGCGCCTACTACC
Organism: Pseudomonas sp. ML96; assembly: GCF_000761545.1. GTDB lineage: Bacteria > Pseudomonadota > Gammaproteobacteria > Pseudomonadales > Pseudomonadaceae > Aquipseudomonas. The sequence goes on from NZ_JPMY01000002.1 coordinate 144,102, forward strand.
TGACCAAGGGCGGCGAAGGCGTGGCCGGCAGCGGCAAGTGACTCCCTCCCCCTCGCCGGCCGTGGCGAGGGGCCCCATTCATGCAAACCCGATAGCGAGGCTTATGCGATGCAAACCAAACTGCTGATCAACGGCGAACTGGTCGATGGCCTGGGCGCCGCGCAGCCGGTGCTCAACCCCTCCCTGGGCAGCACCCTGGTACAGATTCCCGAGGCCAGCGCCGAGCAGATCGACGCCGCCGTGCGCGCCGCCGACGCCGCCTTCGACGACTGGTCGCAGACCACTCCGGGCCAGCGTTCCGCCCTGCTGCTGGCCCTGGCCGATGCCATCGACGCCAACGCCGACGAACTGGCCCGCCTGGAGTCGCAGAACTGCGGCAAGCCCTACGCCGCCGCACGCAATGACGAGCTGCCCGCCATCGCCGACGTGTTCCGCTTCTTCGCCGGCGCCGCGCGCTGCCTGCAGGGTTCTGCCGCCGGCGAGTACTTGCCGGGCCATACCTCGATGATCCGCCGTGACCCGATCGGCGTGGTCGCCTCCATCGCGCCGTGGAACTACCCGCTGATGATGGCCGCCTGGAAGCTGGCCCCGGCCCTGGCCGCCGGCAACTGCGTGGTGCTCAAGCCCTCCGAGCAGACCCCGCTGACCGCCCTGCGCCTGGGTCAGCTGATCGCCGCTATCTTCCCCGCCGGCGTGGTCAACATCGTGTTCGGCCGTGGCGCCGCCGTCGGCGAGCCGCTGGTCAACCACACCAAGGTGCGCATGGTCTCGCTGACCGGCTCGATCCCCACCGGTTCGAAGATCATCTCCAGCACCGCTGCCTCGGTGAAGCGCATGCACATGGAACTGGGCGGCAAGGCGCCGGTGATCATCTTCGACGACGCCGACATCGACGCCGCCGTCGAGGGCATCCGCACCTTCGGCTTCTACAACGCCGGGCAAGACTGCACGGCCGCCTGCCGCATCTACGCGCAAAAGGGCATCTACGAGAAGTTCGTCGCCGCCCTCGGCGCAGCTGTGGGCAGCATCAAGCACGGCCTGCAGGACGACGCCAGCACCGAGCTCGGCCCGCTGATCACCGAGGTGCATCGCCAGCGCGTGGCCGGCTTCGTCGAGCGCGCCAGCGCGGTGTCACACATCGAGGTGGTCACCGGCGGCAAGGCCCCGGCCGGCAACGGCTTCTTCTTCCTGCCCACGGTGCTCGCCGGCGCCAAGCAGAGCGACGAGATCGTCCAACGCGAGGTGTTCGGCCCGGTGGTCTCGGTCACCCCGTTCGACGACGAAGCGCAGGCCCTGGCCTGGGCCAACGCCTCCGAGTACGGTCTGGCCAGCTCGGTGTGGACCCGCGACGTCGGCCGCGCCCATCGCCTGTCGGCGCGCCTGCAGTACGGCTGCACCTGGGTCAACACGCACTTCATGCTGGTCAGCGAGATGCCGCATGGCGGCCTGAAACTCTCCGGCTACGGCAAGGACATGTCCATGTACGGGCTGGAGGACTACACCGCCATCCGTCACGTGATGATCAAGCACTGATCTGAGCGCCGCGCACTTGGCCGGGCGTTGTTGGCCAGAACCTCGAAATGCTCATGTACTTCAGTACATTCCGCTTTCTCGGCTCTGACCGCCTAGCCCTGCCGGCGCGCGCGACGCTCAGATAACTCCAATGTTTTTCTGCTCCACGGGCGGTGCTCGGCACCGCTCGCGGGCAGCGCTACGCCGATTTCGGGCCAGCCGGCCCACAACCCGCGGGTACGCCCGCACGGAGGCAAGCATGCGTCATCTCGTCAGAGCGTTATCCCTGCTGTCGCTGTTCTGTTTCGCCCACCTGGCCCAGGCGGCCGATGCCAAGGCCATAGTCGACGGCTACATGGCCGCCTGGAACGCCCACGACGCCGATAAGGCCGCGACCTTCCTGGCCGAAGACGCGGTGTACTTCGACGCCACCGTCGGCACGCCGCAGAACGGCAAGGCCGCCGCCCGCGACAACGTGATCAAGGTCTTCGTCGGCGCCGTGCCGGACCTGAAGTGGGAGATGACCAGCGCGCCCATCGTCAGCGCCGACGGCATCGCCTTCCAGTGGAAGTTCAGCGGCACCAACAGCGGCGCCTGGAGCGCGGAGACCCCGGCTACCGGCAAGCCGCTGGTGTTCGAAGGCGTCAGTTTCATCCGCATCAAGGACGGCAAGATCGCCTACCAGGGCGATTACTACGATGCCTTGGGCTTCAACAAGCAACTCGGCTGGTAAATCCGATCTGCTGCGCGTCGGCCATGCGTTGTTGGAAAAGGGCCGCCTAGGCCTAGCCTGGCTCTAGCTCGCGAGATCGAACCACAAAGCGGGGCGCCCTGCGGGCGCCACGCTACTCGCCGATATCCTCGTTCCACAGCTCCGGCTTGGCGGCGATGAATTCCTCCATCAGCCGTATGCACTCGGCGTCCTGCAGCACCTCGAGCTGTACGCCGCGCTCGCGCAGCAGCGCCTCTTCGCCGAGGAAGGTACGGTTCTCGCCGATCACCACCCGTGGAATGCCGTACAGCAGGATCGCCCCGCTGCACATGGCGCACGGCGACAGCGTGGTGTAGAGCACCGCCTCGCGGTAGACCCGCGCCGGCTGGCGGCCGGCATTCTCGAAGGCATCCATCTCGCCGTGACGAATGGCGCTGCCCTGCTGCACCCGACGATTGTGGCCACGGCCGATGATGCGGCCGTCATGCACGATCACCGAGCCGATGGGAATGCCACCCTCGGCCAGGCCCTGGCGGGCTTCCTCGATGGCGGCTTGCATGAAGGGGTCCATATGCGCTCCTCGTTGGGTTCGCGGCCTGGCTCGCGCCGCCACCCAACCTTAGCGCACAGACTCAGCGCGGTGCGAGGTGCGCCACCAGCAGCTGCACACTCTCGCGGCCCTGGTACTCGTTGACGTCCAGTTTGTAGGCCAGCTCCACCCAGCGCACGCTGGCGTTGGGCCAGACCTCGCGGTCGACGTTGAAGGCGATGCCGTCCAGGGTCTGCCCGCCGCACTCGGTCTTGAGCACCAGCTTCAGGTGCTTCTCGCCCACCACGCGCTGGGTGACGATCTGGAACACGCCATGGAACAGCGGCTCGGGAAAGTGCTGGCCCCACGGCCCTGCGTGGCGCAGGGACTTGGCCAGCTCCAGGTGGAACTCCTCGACGCCCAGCTGGCCATCGGACAGCAGGCGCCCGGTGAGGTCGTCCTCGCTGAGTTGGCGGCGCACCTCGGCATCGAAGGCGGCGGCGAAGGCACCGTAGTTCTCCTGCGGCAGCGACAGGCCGGCGGCCATGGCGTGGCCACCGAACTTGCTGATCAGCCCCGGATGGCGCGCCGCCACGGCGTCCAGCGCATCGCGGATATGCAGGCCCGGTATCGAACGCGCCGAACCCTTGAGCAGGCCGTCGCCGGCGTCGGCGAAGGCGATGGCCGGGCGGTGGTAACGCTCCTTGAGGCGCGAAGCGAGGATGCCGATCACGCCCTGGTGCCAGTCCGCCTCGAACAGGCACAGGCCGAACGGCATGTCCTCCAGGCTGAGGTCCTTGAGCTGGGCCAGCGCCTCGCGCTGCATGCCCTGCTCGATGGCCTTGCGGTCCTTGTTCAGGTCGTCGAGCTGCTGGGCCATGTCCGCCACCAGCGCCTCGTCGTCGCATAGCAGGCACTCGATGCCCAGACTCATATCGTCCAAACGACCTGCCGCATTCAGGCGCGGACCAAGAATGAAGCCGAGGTCGGTGGAGCTGATGCGCGCCGCCTGGCGCCCAGCCACGTCGAGAATGGCCTTGAGCCCCGGACGCGCTCGGCCGGCGCGGATACGCGCCAGGCCCTGGTGCACCAGGATGCGGTTGTTGGCGTCCAGCGGCACCACGTCGGCCACGCTGCCCAGCGCCACCAGGTCGAGCAGCTCGCCCAGGTTCGGCTCGGCAATGCCGGCGCGGGCGAACCAGTCGACCTCGCGCAGCCTGGCGCGCAGGGCCAGCAGCACGTAGAAGATCACCCCGACCCCGGCCAGCGCCTTGCTCGGGAAGTCGCAGCCCGGCTGGTTGGGATTGACGATGGCGTCGGCCGCCGGCAGCTCGGGGCCCGGCAGGTGGTGGTCGGTGACCAGCACCTTGAGCCCGGCGGCCTTGGCCGCGGCCACGCCCTCGACGCTGGAGATGCCGTTGTCCACCGTCACCAACAGATCGGGCCGGCGCTCCAGGGCTACGGCGACGATCTCCGGAGTCAGGCCGTAGCCATACTCGAAGCGGTTTGGCACCAGGTAGTCGACATGCGCGGCGCCGAGCATGCGCAGGCCGAGCACGCCGACCGAGCTGGCGGTGGCGCCGTCGGCGTCGAAGTCGCCGACATAGAGAATGCGCTGGCGTTGCTCCAGAGCCTGCACCAGCAACTCCACCGCACCATCGATACCCTTCAGCTGCTGGTACGGAATCAGCCGCGCCAGGCCCTTGTCCAGCTCGGCGGCGGACTGCACGCCGCGGGCGGCGTACAGGCGGGTCAGCAGGGGCGGCAGCTCGCCCAAGTCAGGCAGTGAGGCAGGTAGCGGGCGAAGATCGATGCGCATGGAACAACCATGTAGGGCGGGCGAACCCGGGTGAATCGGCGGTGCGGTGGAAAGCGCTGCGAGCGATCAACGCTCGCCGTGCAGCCACTCCAGCGGAATCTCGTGCTGACCGCGCTCGTCGGTGACGTAGAGCAGGCCGTCGCTGATCATCACGCTCCAGCTCACCGAGCGCGGCAGGTCGCGGGCCAGGTTCTCCAGCGCTTCCTGGTCGACGCCGACCACGTTGATGTTCTTCAGGCTGCGCACGCCGTCGAGCACCTTGGTCTGCCACACGCGCAGGTTGCCGTAGGCCACCAGGCTGAAACGCTCGGTACGGCGCGAGCACCAGGTGATGCGCTCGGCATCCGGCTGGCCGACTTCGATCCAGTGCAGCACGCGGTCGTCCAGGCTCTTCTCCCACAGCGCCGGCTCATCGACGTCGGACAGGCCGCGACCGAATGCCAGCTGCTCGTGGTACCACAGGGCGTAGGCGATCAGCCGCACGCACAGGCGTTCCTCGGTCTCGGAGGGGTGCTTGGCCACGGTGAACCGCAGGTTCTCGTAGACGTTGCGGTCGAGGTCGGTGAGGTTCAGTTCGACTTTGTAGGGCGTGGCTTGCAGGGCCATGGGCGGGCTTCTTGGCTGATTCGGGAAGGCGGCAAGTCTAACCGATTCGCCTCACTTCCTGCTTAGCGCTGCTCCGCCCGATACAGCTCCACGCGGTTGCGCCCGGCCGCTTTGGCCGCGTACAGCGCCTGGTCGGCCTGCAGCAGCAGGCGGTTCAGCTCGTGTCCGGCGTCCTGCGCCACGGCCACGCCGATGCTCACGCTGAGCTGATCTTCAGCGACGAACGGCAGCTCGGCGAACTCGCGGCGAATGCGCTCGGCCAGCGCCAGCCCGGCCTGGGCATCCGCCCCGGTCAGCAGGCAGACGAACTCCTCGCCACCGATGCGCGCGCAGAGGTCCTGCTGACGCGAGCGGCTGGCGAGAATGCGGCCGAACTCGGCCAGCGCCTGGTCGCCGGCGGCGTGACCGAAGCTGTCGTTGAGCCGCTTGAAGTGGTCGAGGTCGCAGAGCAGCAGCACCGCCGGCAAATGCCGCCGCGCGCATTCGCCCAGCTGCAGCTCGGCGGCGTCGACGAAGGCGCGGCGATTACCGATGCCGGTCAGCGGATCGCGCAGGGCGGCGCTCTTGTAACGCAGCTCGGCGCGCTCCTTGACCATCGCCAGGGTCACGAACGCCAGGCCGATCACGTAGAGCAGGGTCTCCAGCACCACCAGCGAGAAGAACGGCGTGCTCTGCCCACTGGAAGCGAATGGCAGGCTGGAGTCGACAAAGGCGCGCACGACATAAAAGCCCATGTGGATCGACGCCAGCAGCAAGGCCGGGCGCACATCCACCTCCAGCACTCGCCGCCGGCGCCACAGTTCCCAGGCGCCGAGCCCGGCATACGCGGCCATCAGCAACGAGGCTACGGTGATCCGCACCGGCAGCGACTGGTAGAACGCCGGCACCAGGCACAGCAGCATCCACAGCGCCGGACCGGCCAATATGGCCACGACGCTCGGCCGTCGGCCGGCGAACACTCGCAGCGAGGTCCAGGTCAACGCCGCGCTGAGCAGGATCAGCACGTTGCCAAGCACAATCGGCACCCAGTCGATATTCATCTCGCGCAGGCTGCCGAGCAACGTGCCCAGTGCCCCTACCAGCAGGCCACCCGACAGGTAGCCAAGCGTGCTGTCACGCCCGCGGCTCCAGGCATGCAGCATGAGCACGCCGACCAGGGTCAGGATGTAGATATCCAGCAGCACCAGGGTGGCGAGGTTCAGCTGCATGGCGCATGCGCCCTGGCGTCAGGGTGGCAAAGAGATAGGCAAAGCATGGGGCGAATTACTAAACGATCGGTCAAAAAAGAACCGACTGTACGCTCTGCGGCGGGCATCCGCCAGCAACAGGCATCAAATTGCCATCACGCAAAAGCCTGTCGCCCTCGCGCGGCAGGCGCTACAGTCGCCGGCACTTCTCACGCCTGGATGCTCCGATGAACCAAGCCAAACCCCTCGCCGGTCTGAAAGTGGTCGAGCTCGGCACCCTGATCGCCGGTCCATTCGCCTCGCGCATCTGCGCCGAGTTCGGTGCCGAGGTGATCAAGGTGGAGTCACCGGATGGCGGCGACCCGCTGCGCAAGTGGCGCAAGCTGTACGAGGGCACTTCGCTGTGGTGGTTCGTGCAGGCGCGCAACAAGCGCTCGATCACCCTCAACCTCAAGCATGAGGAAGGTCGCGAGGTGCTGAAGAAGCTGCTCGCCGAGGCGGACATCCTGATCGAGAACTTTCGTCCCGGCGTGCTGGAGAAGCTTGGCCTGGGCTGGGACGTGCTGCATGCACTCAACCCGAAGCTGGTGATGGTGCGCCTGTCCGGCTTCGGCCAGAGCGGGCCGCTGAAGGACCAGCCGGGATTTGGCGCGGTGGGCGAATCCATGGGTGGATTGCGCTATATCACCGGCTTCGAGGATCGTCCGCCGGTGCGCACCGGCATCAGCATCGGCGACTCCATCGCCGCGCTGTGGGGCGTGATCGGCGCCTTGATGGCGCTGCGGCACCGCGAGGTCAACGGCGGTCAGGGCCAGGTGGTGGACGTGGCGCTGTACGAAGCGATCTTCGCCATGATGGAGTCGATGGTGCCGGAGTTCGACGTGTTCGGTTTCATCCGCGAGCGCACCGGCAACATCATGCCTGGCATCACTCCCTCCTCCATTCACACCTGCGCCGACGGCAAACATATCCAGATCGGCGCCAATGGCGATGCGATTTTCCAGCGCTTCATGCGCGCCATCGACCGAGCCGATCTGGCCGATGACCCGGCGCTGGCCGACAACGCCGGCCGCGACACCCGCCGCGACGAACTCTACGGCGTGATCGACCGCTGGGCCGCCAGTCTGCCACTCAGCGAAGTTGAAGCCGTGCTGGTGCGCGCCGAGGTGCCGGCCAGCCGCATCTACTCCGCCGAGGACATGTTCGCCGACCCGCAATTCCTCGCCCGCGAAATGTTCCTCAGCGCCAAGCTGCCGGACGGCAAGCCATTCAAGATGCCGGGGATAGTGCCCAAGCTGTCCGAGACGCCCGGCGGCGTGGAATGGACGGGGCCGCAGCTGGGTGAACACAACGCCCAGGTGCTGAGCGAGCTGGGCTACAGCGCCGAGCGTATCGCCGAGTTGAAGGCCGGCGGCGCCATCTGAAGCGACACCCGCGTTCATCCAGGCGCCAGTGCGGTTGCCGAAATAAACATTAAAGTCCAACATGGACAAAATAGTTTAAATCGGAGCCTCGCCATGACCCGTGTGATCGACCAGCCCCAAGCCGAACGCCTGCTCGCCCGCATCGACGTGCATCAGGCCATGCGCGGCATGTTCGCCAGCCTGGCCGAGGGCCGTGCGGTGCAGCCGGCGCAGCAGTTGGTGGAGTTCCCCGGTGGCGGCGACTTCATCAACTATCTTGGTGTGCTGGCCGATGCCGGCGTCTACGGGGTCAAGACCTCGCCGTACATCCCCGGCCCGCAAGGCGCCACCGTCACCGCCTGGACCCTGCTGATGTCGATGAGCAGCGGCCAGCCGCTGCTGTTGTGCGACGCCAAGAGCCTGACCACTGCGCGCACCGCCGCGACCACTGCGGTAGCCGTGGAGGAACTGGCGCCAGCCGGCGCGCGCCACCTGGCGATCATCGGCAGCGGCCCGGTGGCCCTCGCCCACCTCCACTACGCGAAGGGTCTGCGTGACTGGCAGAGCATCCGCCTGTACTCGCCGAGCCTGGCCAGCAAGGGCGAGGCCGAACGCGCCGCGCTGCTGGCCGAGGATGCACGCCTGCAGCTGTGCACCAGCCAGGACGAAGCCCTGCGCGAGGCCGAGGTTATCCTGCTGTGCACCTCCTCCGCCGGCCCGGTGCTGGACCCGCTGAGCCTGGGCCGCAATGTGCTGGTCACCTCGATCAGCACCAACGCGCCGCGTGCCCACGAAGTGCCGCCCGCCACACTGGCGAGCATGGATGTCTACTGCGACTACCGCGCCACCACCCCGGGCTCGGCCGGCGAGATGCGCCTGGCTGCCGAACAAGGCTGGAGCGCGGAGCAGATCCGTGGCGACCTGGCCGAGCTGGTCAGCGGCCGCGCGGGCAAACCGGACTACAGTCGTCCGGTGTTCTTCCGCTCCATCGGCCTCGGCCTGGAAGATATGGCCCTGGCCCACGCCCTGCACCAACTGCTGGAGCAAGACGCCTGATGCACTGCGACTACCTCGTCATCGGCGCCGGCATCGCTGGCGCCAGCACCGGCTACTTCCTTGCCGCACATGGCAAGACCATCCTGCTGGAGCGCGAGAGCCAGCCCGGCTACCACAGCACCGGTCGCTCGGCGGCGCTGTACACCGTGGCCTATGGCACGCCGCAGGTGCGCGCGCTGACCGCCGCCAGCCGCGCCTTCCTCGACAACCCGCCAGCCGGCTTCAGCGAACATGCCCTGCTCAGCCCGCGCGGCGAGATGGTGGTGGACTTCGGCGGCGATGCCACCGAGCTGCTGCGCCAGTACGAAAGCGGTCGCGCCAGCGTGCCTGAGATGCGGCTGCTGACGGCCGACGAGGCCTGCGCTCTGGTGCCGGTGTTGCGCCGCGACAAGGTGCACCGCGCCATGCTCGACCCGAGCGCCGCCGACATCGATACCGATGCCCTGCACCAGGGCTTCCTGCGCGGCATCCGCCAGCAGGGCGGCGACATCCACTGTGGCCGCGAGGCGCTGTCGATTCGTCGCGAGAACGGTCTGTGGCTGGTCGACTGCGGCGACGCGACCTACCAGGCACCGGTACTGGTCAACGCCGCCGGCGGCTGGTGCGACGAGATCGCCACCCTGGCCGGGGTCACACCCATCGGCCTGATCCCCAAGCGCCGCGCCGCCTTCACCTTCCTGCCGCCGGAGGGTGTGGACAGCCATGCCTGGCCCTGCGTGGTCGACCTGCACGAGGCCTTCTACTTCAAGCCGGACGCCGGCCAGTTGCTCGGCTCGCCAGCCAACGCCGACCCGGTGGCGCCACACGACGTGCAGCCGGAAGAGCTGGATATCGCCATGGGCATCTACCAGCTCGAAGAACACACCACGCTGAGCATCCGCCGCCCGCAACACACCTGGGCCGGCCTGCGCAGCTTCGTCGCCGACGGCGACCTGGTCGGTGGCTACGCCGCGGATGCCGAAGGCTTCTTCTGGGTCGCCGCCCAGGGCGGCTACGGCATCCAGACCAGCGCCGCCATGGGCGAGGCCTGCGCCGCACTGATCCGCGGCCTGCCACTGCCGGAGCGCATCCGCGCCTTCGGCCTGAGCGAGGCCATGCTCGCGCCTTCCCGCCTGGCCTGAGTTTGCGGCACACTCGCAGCGCCCCGCTCGGGGCGCTCAACCGGAGTTACTGCATGCCCGCCGCCGACCTCGACAACTTCCGCGCCATCGCCGATGCCGTCGCCACCCTGTTCTTCCCGCATGTCGAGGTGGTGCTGCACGACCTGCGCACGCAGAAGATCGACCACATCGCCAACAACATCTCCAAACGCGCAGTCGGCGACGATGCAGCACTGGAGGACATGCTCGATGGCGACAACGGCGAGCGCAATATCGGCCCCTACGAGAAGCTCAACTGGGACGGGCAGAAGATCCGCTCGGTCAGCACCGTGTTGCGCGATGCCGATGGCACGCCAATCGCCGTGCTGTGCCTGAACTTCAACATTTCCATGCTGGAGAGCGCCAAGCAGGCACTCGACCTGCTGCTCTCGGCGAGCAAGGTGATTCCGCAGCCCGATGCCCTGTTCCGCGACGACTGGCAGGAGCGCATCAACACCTTCCTGCACGCCTGGCTACAGCAGCGCCAGCTCGGCCTCAACCTGCTGACCCGCGAACACAAGCGCGAGCTGGTCGAGGCTCTGCACGCCGAGGGCGCGTTCAAGGGCAAGAGTGCGGCGAACTACATCGCCAACGTGCTGAACATGGGCCGCGCCACGGTGTACAAGCACCTCAAGGAGATCAAGGGCGAGGCGTAGCCCGCCCTTCCGGCCGCGAATAGGCCTGGAACAGCTGACGCACCTGCGCGCTCGGTTCGCCAAAGTAGCGCCGGTACAGCCATTCGATCTCGCCGCTGCGGTAGATCAGGCTCAGCTCACGGTCCACCAGGAGGCGCAGGTCATCGTCGCCGCGGCGCATGACCAGCCCCACCGGCTCCAGCTCGAACGAGCGCTCCAGCACCTGCAGCTCTTGCGCGTGATCATTAAGCGCCGCGCGGTTCTGCAGCACCACCTTGTCGGCGAAGAAGGCATCGGCGCCGCCGCTGGCCACCTGCTCGACACCCTCGTCCAAACCCTGCACCGGCACCACGGTGGCCAGCACGCCGAACAGGCGCAGCTTGTGGCGCACCCAGTCCTCGGCGGTACTGCCCTCGATCACCGCGAAACGCTGCGGGCTCAGCCCGCGATTGATGGTGGCGCGCCATTGCGGCCCGGTATGCGCGGCCTTGCCATTGAGCACCGCCAGCAGGCTCGGCGAAGCATCGGCGCGCACCAGCACGCCGCGCCCGGCCGGGTAGATGGGTAATGAGAAGCTCACCCACTGGCGCCGCTCCAGGGTCTCCACCAGGGCGCTGCACATCAGGTCCACCTCGCCGCGCTGCAGCGCCGGCAGGATCTCCTGGCCCTGCAGCGCGCGGTAGCGCACCTGCAGCTGGGCCATGCCCGGCTCGCGGCGCAAGCGCTCGGTGACGCGCCGACATAGCTCGATGGAATAGCCCTGCGGCTCTCCCTCGGCGCTCGCAGAGAACGGCGCCATGTTCGGCATGTAGCCCAAGGTGATGCTCTGGCTGGCGCGAATCTGCTCCAGGGTCTGCGCCGCCAGCGGCTGAGCCAGCAGCAGGCATGCCAGCATCCAGGTCAGTCGCCTCATGCTGCGTCCCCCTTCTGCGTGGTGCGCTGTTCCAATAGACGGTCGGCGATGTAGCCGAACAGCAGGTAGCCCACGGCGGTGACGATCATGCCGCCGAACACCGCTTCGGTGCCCGAGGCGTACAGGGCATAGAAGCTGTAGGCCATGGCCACCGCCAGGACCAGCATGTTGCGGTACTCCACCGACTTCGCCACACCGGCCTTCTGCATGATGATCAGCAGGCCCGAAAGCGCGGTGATGTAGGGGATCACGTTGGTCACCGCCGCCAGGTTGACCAGCTTGCCGAACTGCTCGGAGGCGTTGGGCGAGATGGTCGACAGCGCCATGCCGGACTGCAGCACGGCGTTGGCGATCAACCCGGCGATGGGCGCACCGAGCAGGGTCACGCGTGCGTAGAAGCGCGGGAACAGATGCTGATCGGCAGTGACCTTGGCGGTCTGCGCCAGGGTGAACTGCCAGCCCAGCAGCGAGCCGACGCAGGCCATCACCGCCAGGGCCATGATGATGTTGCCGACCCAGCCGTTGAACATCTGCGCATAGACCAGGGCGAAGGGCGCGCTGGAGTTGGCCAGCTCGGCGTTGGGCACGATGCCCATGATCACCGAGGTGGACAGGATGTAGATCACCGCCGCGCCCAGGGTGCCGAGCAGACAGGCCAGCGGCACGTTGCGCTGCGGGTTCTCCACGGCGTCGGAGTTCTGCGCCGCCGACTCCATGCCGAGGAAGGCCCAGAGGGTCAGCGGGATGCTCTGCGCGATGGCCGAGTTGACGGATATCTCATGCGGATTCCAGGCCTGGCGGAAGACCTCGGTGTCGAACCAGAACCAGCCGATCAGCGACAAGCCGGCCACCGGGATGATCACCCCCCACACCGTCACCGCGCCGATCCGCCCGGTGACCTTGGGTCCCCCGAAATTGGCCAGCGAGGTAATCCAGATCAGCCCCACTGCGCCGATGAACAGCGGAATGGCGCCGCTGCCGAGCCAGGGGAAGAAGGGCGTGAGATAGCCCACCGCGGAGATGGCGATGGCCACGTTGCCGATGGCCAGCGACAGGAAGTACAGGTAGGAGCAGAGGAAGAACGCCGACTTGCCGTGCGCCTCCTCGGTGTAGGCCGACATGCCGCCGGGGCGCGTGCAGTAGATGCCGCACTGGGCGAAGCAGTAGGCGATGGCCATCGAGCCCACCGCAGTGATCACCCAGGACAGCAGCGATACCGCGCCCAACTGGGCCATGCTCGACGGCAGCATGATGATGCCCGAGCCCATCATGTTCACCGCCACCAGGGTGGTCAGCCCGGTGAGTCCCATCTTCTTGCCGGCCGCAGCCATACCACTCCCTCCCCCAAGGCAACGTATCTGCATACTAGGAGAGGTTGCCCGGGCTCGCCTGCCGGGCAGAAAAAAGCCACGCAGTGCGCGGCTTCTTCGCGGCGAGGTGATTACTCGCCGTAGATATCGAAGCTGAAGTACTTGCCCTGGATCTTCTGGTACTCGCCGTTGGCGCGCAGCGCCAGGATGGCGGCGTTGAGCTTGTCCAGCAGTACCTTGTCGCCCTTGCGCACGGCGATGCCGGCACCCTCGCCGAAGTAGGCTGGGTCGGTGAAGGCCGGGCCGACAAAGGCGAAGCCCTTGCCCTGCTCGGTCTTGAGGAAGCCCTCGTCGACCGGGATGGCGTCAGCCAGGGTGCCGTCGAGGCGGCCGGAAACCAGGTCCAGGTAGATCTCGTTCTGCGAGCTGTAGCGCACCACTTCCACGCCCTTGGGCGCCAGCACCTCGGTGGCGAAACGGTCGGTGGTGGTGGCGCGCTGCACGGCGATGCGCTTGCCCTTGAGGCTGGAGAAATCGTCGCTGACCTGGGCGCCTTGCTTCATCGTCAGGCGCGCCGGGCTGTAGTAGTACTTGCCGGTGAAGTCCACCGACTTGCGGCGCTCGTCGGTGATGGTCATCGACGACAGCACCGCGTCCACCTTCTTCACCTTGAGCGAGGGAATCAGACCGTCGAACTCCTGCTCCACCCATTGGCACTGCACCTTCATTTCGGCGCACAGGGCGTTGCCGATATCCACGTCGAAGCCGGCGATGGAGCCATCGGCCTGCTTGAAGGCAAACGGTGGATAAGCGGCCTCGATGCCCAGGCGCAGCGGCTTGTCGGCGGCGAACAGGCTGGACGCCATCAGGCTCAGGGCAAGACCGCCCAGCAGTGCGATTTTCTTCATGGTGTGACTCCCAGGTGCGCCCACTCTGGATGCTGGTGGGCTGGTTATCGGCAGAAGCGAGAAGCACCGGCGCGAACCGACGATGGAGCTCGGCGCGCGCCTGGCAGGGTTGACGACACTAATTTGTACTTATAAGTCCATACTGGACTTTAACGTACATATCGTCAATCTCCCCCGCACCTGCTCGATGAGTGACCGCCTGGAAGAAAGAGTGCAGCCGACGACAGCGCTCGACATATCCGCGCGCCTGCGCCATTGAACACCCAGCCTTGCCCTGGATCAGCCCGCCCTGCGACGAACGCGTCTACCCTGAAGAAAACAAAGCGGAGAACGACTGGATGGATGCCATTCACATCATGCTGGTGCTACTGATCGCCGGTTTCCTGCTGCTGGGCTTCGGTTTCAACTACCGCGAACACGAATGGGGCATACGCCTGATGGGCGCCGGCGTGCTGGTCACCCTGATGCCGATCGTCTTTCGTGTTTACCAGGCGCTGCAGCTGCCGGCCTGAGTGACCGCAGGGCGACTTAGCCGCGCCAACGCTCCACGGCGGCCTGGTCGCTGGCGCGGCCTTCGACCCAGCGCGGGCCGTCCGGCGTGTCTTCCTTCTTCCAGAAAGGCGCGCGGGTCTTCAGGTAGTCCATGATGAAGTTGCAGGCGTCGAACGCCGCCTGGCGATGGGCGCTGGCAGTGCCGACGAAGACGATCGGCTCACCCGGCTGCAGGGCGCCGACCCGGTGCAACACCTCCACGCGCAGCAGCGGCCAGCGCTGCTCGGCCTCGGTGACGATCTTCTCCAGGGCCTTCTCGGTCATGCCCGGATAGTGCTCGAGGAACATGCCGCGCACGTCCTGGCCGTCGTTGTAGTCGCGCACATAGCCGACGAAGCTGGCCACCGCGCCGATGCCCAGGTTGGCGGCATGCAGCGCATTGACCTCGACACCCGGATCGAAGGCTTCGACCTGCACCCGGACGCTCATCTCAACCCCCCGTGACTGTGGGGAAGAACGCCACCTCGTCGCCATCGGCGAGTTCGGTGTCCAGGCTGCACAGCTCCTGGTTGCGTGCGCACATCAGGTTCTGTTCGGCCAGCACCTGCCACACGCCGCCACGGCTGAGCAGATGCTCGCGCAGCTGTTCGAGATTGCCCAACGCGGCGCGCTGCAGCTGCTCGCCGTCGATGCCCAGCACCTCACGGTAACGGGCGAAATACTGTACGCGGATCATGTCAGGCGCCCCACCTCGTGCGAGTCCAGGCGATAGTCACCACTCTTGCCGCCTGACTTCTCCAGCAGGCGCACGGCCTCGATGACGATGCCGCGGTCCACCGCCTTACACATGTCGTAGATGGTCAGCGCGGCAACGCTGGCGGCAGTCAGCGCCTCCATCTCCACACCGGTCTGTCCGGCCAGCTTGCAACGGGCCTGGATGCGCACGCAGTCGATGCCCTCGGCCTCCAGCTCGATCTTGACGCTGGTCAGCAGCAGCGGATGGCACAGCGGGATCAGTTCGTGGGTCTTCTTCGCCGCCTGGATGCCGGCGATGCGCGCCACGGCGAACACGTCGCCCTTGGGGTGGCTACCGTCGGCAATCATCGCCAGGGTCGCCGGCAGCATGCGCACGCGGGCTTCGGCCACGGCCTCGCGGGAGGTCACCGCCTTGTCGGTGACGTCCACCATGTTGGCGCGACCGTGGGAATCGAGATGAGTCAGCACTGCAAAATCTCCTCGGCGGTGCCGCACGCACGGCACCCGTCGAGGCGATTGTATACAACTTATCGAGTGGTTGGTCAGCGGGCGGCCGTAGCCGCCCGCCGAGTGGCATCACATGTGCGCTTCAGCGTACTCGGCCAGCACCGAGCGCGGCACGCCCTGCAGGGTCACGTGCACGCCATGGGGGAAGTCCTTGAAGCGCTCGGTGAGGTAGGTCAGGCCCGAGCTGGTGGCGGACAGGTAGGGAGTGTCGATCTGCGCCAGGTTGCCCAGGCAGATCACCTTCGAACCGTTGCCCGCACGGGTGATGATGGTTTTCATCTGGTGCGGGGTGAGGTTCTGGCATTCATCGATCAGGATCAGGCTCTGCTGGAAGCTGCGACCGCGAATGTAGTTGAGCGATTTGAACTGCAGCGGCACCTTCTGCAGGATGTAGTCGACACTGCCGTGGGTGCTCTCGTCATCCGAATGCAGTGCCTCCAGGTTGTCGGTGATGGCGCCGAGCCAGGGCTCCATCTTCTCCGCCTCGGTACCGGGCAGGAAGCCGATGTCCTCGTCCAGCCCCTGCACGCTGCGCGTGGCGATGATCCTGCGGTAGCGCTTGCTGACCATGGTCTGCTCGATGGCCGCGGCCAGCGCCAGAATGGTCTTGCCCGAGCCGGCGGCGCCGGACAGGTTGACCAGGTGAATATCCGGATCGAGCAGCGCGTACAGCGCCAGCGCCTGGTAGATGTCCCGCGGGCGCAGGCCCCAGGCCTCCTGATGCAGCAATGGCTCCTGATGCAGATCGAGGATGGTCAGCGTGCTGCCCTCGATGCCTTTGACCCAGCCGACGAAGCCCTGCTCGTCGACGATGAACTCGTTGATGTGCACCGCCGGCAGATTGTCGGTGAGCTGCACTTGGTGCCAGGTGCGGCCGTGGCCCTGGCGCGTCTCGACCTTGCTCACGCGGTCCCAGAAGGAGCCGGCGAGGTTGTGGTAACCGCGTGACAGCAGGTTGACGTCGTCCACCAACTGGTCGGTGTGGTAGTCCTCGGCGGAGATCCCACAAGCCCGCGCCTTCAGGCGCATGTTGATGTCCTTGGTCACCAGCACCACGGGCGAGCCGCTGCGCCGGCTCTGCAGTTCCACCAGCTGGTTGATGATCTTGTTGTCGTTGAGGTGCTCGGGCAGCCAGGTGATGGGCTCCGCGCGCTTGCTCATGAGGATCGACAGGGTGCCCTTGGGCTCGTTCTTGCCACGGCGGATCGGTACGCCTTGTTCAACCTCCTCGGGAGTAGCCTCGCCCAGCGTCTGGTCGATCAGGCGGATGGCCTGGCGACATTCGGCGGCGACCGTGTGCTTGCCGGTCTTGAGCTTGTCCAGCTCCTCCAGCACGGTCATGGGGATGGCGACGTGGTGTTCCTGGAAATTCAGCAGCGCGTTGGGATCGTGGATCAGGACGTTGGTGTCGAGGACGTAGAGGGTGGGCTGGGTAGAGCGGGTGCGTCCGTGATCATCCATACTCGGTCACCTTATCGAGGGGCCTGGACGACAGAGCCTCTACAGCTCCATCGCGGAGAACCGCCCACCTCCCGAACGGAGCGGGATTTCGCGAGCAAAGGTGATGGCCGAGGGCCGCCACCTGTGCTGCAGGGTTCGGCGGTCTGCTTTTTTAATACCCCAATCTGGATGACAGAAAAAAGAACTTTTTCTGCCTCAGAAAGCTTTTTTATCGGCTCGACGAATAACGCTTGGCGACACCCGGAAGCGCCGTTAAAGTCGGAAGTCCTGCCTCCCGGCCACGCTTTTCGCGCAGCGCCAGCAAGCCCCCTTCACCGACACCCACAACGCCCGCCAACCGTGGCCTGCAGCCATTGGTCGCCCTATTCTTGCTTGTAGCCTGGGCGCCGCAGCCACACATCTTGCAAAAACGCCTGCGCCGGCCAGCGCAAGCGAGCCGGTAAAATGTCCGCATAACCACAAGAACATGCTCAAGCCTGCACCGTGCACGCCGAATATCCGATGAGGAACAGAACATGACGACCCGCTATACCCCGACCCAGATCACCCTGCACTGGCTCAGCGCCGTGCTGATCCTGCTGATCATCGCCCTGCCCTATGGCAGCGACCTGTTCGAGCCGCTGCTCGGTGGCGGCGCTGGCGTGTTCACCCTGCACAAGTCGCTCGGCCTGCTGGTACTGGTGTTGACCGTGCTGCGCCTGGCCGTACGCGCCCGCTCCGGCGCGCCCGACCTGCTCGCCGGCGAGCCGCCGCTGCAGCGCTTCGCCGCCAAGGCAGGGCATGGCCTGCTCTACCTGCTGCTGGTACTGATGCCGCTGAGCGGCGTGCTGTTCGGCAAGCGCACGGTGAACCTGTTCTGGCTGGTGGAGATCGGCCCGCTGCCGCTGTCCGATGCAGTGCGCGAGGCCGCCAAGCTGTTCCACGTCACCGCCCAGTACCTGCTGTTCCTGCTGATCCTCGGCCATGCCGGCGCCGCCCTGTGGCACCACCATGTGCGCCGCGACGGCGTGCTGCGCGCCATGCTGCCCGAGCGCCACTGAGCCATCGATAGGCAAACCCCTCGGCGCCTATAGCTGGAGCCGAGGGGCCCATCGGCCTAGAATCGCGCCACGCTTTCTGGAGACGATTCGATGCTGTTGGTGATATCCCCCGCCAAGACCCTGGACTACGACACCCCGCCGGCCACCGCGCGCTTCACCCACCCGCAGTTCCTCGACCACGCGCAGGAGCTGATCGGCCAGCTGCGCCAGATGAGCCCGCAGCAGATCGGCGAGCTGATGCACCTGTCGGACAAGCTGTCCGCGCTCAACGTCGCGCGCTACGGCAGCTGGCACCCGGACTTCACCCCGGCCAACGCCAAGCAGGCGCTGCTGGCGTTCAAGGGTGACGTCTACACCGGGCTGGCCGCCGAGGACTTCGCCGAGGCCGACTTCGACTTCGCCCAGCAACACCTGCGCATGCTCTCCGGCCTGTACGGCGTGCTGCGCCCGCTCGACCTGATGCAGCCGTATCGCCTGGAGATGGGCACCAAGCTGGCCAACGCCCGCGGCAACAACCTCTATGACTTCTGGGGCGAGCGCATCAGCGGCTGGCTCAACGAAGCGCTGGCCGAACAGGGCGACGACATCCTGCTCAACCTGGCCTCCAACGAGTACTTCGGCGCGGTCAAGCGCAAGGCCTTGAACGCGCGGATCATCGACACCGAGTTCAAGGACCTGAAGAACGGCCAGTACAAGATCATCAGCTTCTACGCCAAGAAGGCCCGCGGCCTGATGGCACGCTACGTGATCAAGGAGCGCATCAGCGACCCCGAGCAGCTCAAGGCCTTCAACTACCAGGGCTACCGCTACAGCGCCGAGCAGTCCAAGCCGGACAGCCTGGTGTTCCTGCGCGACCATTCAGAAGACTGATCTGGCCGACTGGGACAGTACGGCACCGCCACGAGTGGTTATGATCGGGGCCAATTCAAGCCCGCGAGACAAGGAGTGCCCATGACCCAGCCCGTAGTCCTGATCACCGGATGCTCCAGCGGCATCGGCCGCGCCCTGGCCGATGCCTTCAAGGCCAACGGCTACCGGGTGTTCGCCGCCGCCCGCAAGGGCGCCGACCTCGAGGTGCTGACCGCTGCCGGCTTCACCGCGGTGAAGCTGGACGTCAACGACGCCGAGGACATCGCCCGTGCCAGTGAACGGGTGAAGGCCGAGGCCGGGCGCCTCGACGTGCTGATCAACAACGCCGGCTACGGCGCCATGGGCCCGCTGCTCGATGGCGGCGCCCAGGGCATGCGCCAGCAGTTCGAAACCAACGTGTTCAGCCTGGTCGAACTGACCCGCGCCTGCTTCCCGCTGCTGCGCGCCAGCCGCGGCCTGGTGGTCAATATCGGCAGCATCTCCAGCGTCCTCATCACCCCCTTCGCCGGCGCCTACTGTGCGTCCAAGGCTGCGGTGCACGCGCTGTCGGGCAGCCTGCGCATGGAGCTGGCGCCATTCGGCATCCAGGTCATGGAAGTGCAGCCGGGGGCCATCGCCTCCAGCTTCGGCGCCAACGCCAGCCACAGCGCCGAGGCCCTGGTCAGCGAGCAATCGCCCTGGTGGCCAGTGCGCGAGGGCATCCGTGCCCGCGCCAACGCCTCCCAGGAAGACCCGACCCCGGCCAGCGAATTCGCTGCCATCCTGCTCGCCGCCGCGCAGCAAAGCGAACGCCCTGCCCTGCTGCGTATCGGCAATGGCAGCCGCAAGCTGCCGCTGATGGTGCGCCTGCTGCCACGCAAGCTCATGGATCGCATGATGAGCAAGCGCTTCGGCCTCGACACCCAACTCTGAGTCGCCCAGATGCCGCGCCGTTTTCCACTCTATGGCTACGTACTGGGTGCGACGGCCGCGGCCTTCCTGCTCAACGTCCTGCTGCGTGTGCCACTGAAGATCGGCGGCATGTTCGCCACCCTGCTGGCGGCGCTACTCAGCGCCTGGATGCTGCGCGCGGCCTTCGCCTGGTTCGAGCAGCGTCGCCCGCAAGCGCAGGAGCGCTGGGCCCTGGTGGCGCTGCACGCGCTGTTCCTCGGCCTGCTCTACCTGCTGCTCTGGGGCCTGATGTGGCTCAAGGACGAACCGGGCTCCATGGGCCAGCTGATCTTCGTCCTGCACTACCTCTGCTACCCGGCCGCCCTGGCGCTGGTGCTGCACCTGGGCCACCGCGGCCACTGACACATGCGCCTGTTCGACCCGCTGCACGCGCCCGCCGCCACTCTGCCCAGCGAGCTGCACGACCATCCCGAGTGGCACCTGGGCCGCGAACGCTACTGGCTGTGGTCGATCCCGGTACAGTGCCCCGCCGTGCTGCAACGCCTGCAGAGGGCCCGTGAGCTGCTGGGTGACTGGCTGTACCCGCCGGGATCGCGCCAGGCGCATATCACCCTGTTCGTCTGCGGCTTCGCCACGCCCTCACCCGTGCTGAATGACGATATCGCCACGGCGCAGCTGGAGGGCCAGCGCGATGCGCTCGCCAGCCTGCAACTGGCGCCTTTCGAACTCCACATCGGCGGCCTGGACAGCTTCGCCAGCGCCGCCTTCCTCGGCGTGCAGGACAGCGGCCCGCTAGACCAGCTGCGCCAGACGCTCGCCCAACTCTCGCCGGAAGTGCGCCAGACGGATTACGTGCCGCACCTGACTCTCGGCCTGTATCGTCAGGCCATCGACCTGAGCCACTGGCGGCGCCGTGCCGAACCGCTACGCCACTGCCCAGCGCTGACGCTGCCGGTGCGCGAGCTGCAGCTGCTCAGCTATGCCACCAACGAGCCACAGGGCACGCTGCGCGTCGAGGCACGGGTCGTACTGGGCTAGATTGCCGTCCCGGCATTGATCCCGACCCACAGCAACCGATATGATGAGAAGCATTACTATTTAATATCTCGTCCCATCGGGACCGATCAGGTGCGCAGGTGTCCTCCGGGGAAGCCCTTCCGCAGCAGCAGCTGCACAGTCTCTATTGCGATCATCACGGCTGGCTGAATGGCTGGCTGCGACGTCGGCTGAGCTGCCCGCACAACGCCGCCGACCTGGCCCAGGACACCTTCCTGCGCATCCTCAACGGCCGCGAGCTGCCCAACCTGCGTGAGCCACGAGCCTTCCTCACCACCATCGCCAAGCGTGTGCTGGCCAACCATTTCCGCCGCCAGGACATCGAGCGCGCCTACCTGGAGAGCCTGGCCGCCCTACCCGAGGCAGTGGCGCCCTCGGAGGAGGAACGCGCGATCATCCTGCAGACCCTGCTGGAGCTGGATCGCCTGCTCGACGGCCTGCCACGTGTGGTGCGCCAGGTGTTCCTGCTGGTCCAGCTGGACGGCCTGACCTACCCCGAAGTTGCCGAGCAGCTGGGCATCTCGCTCTCCAGCGTCAAGCGCTACCAGGCCAAGGCAGCCCTGCACTGCTACTTCGCCGAGGAGGCATTCGGTGAGTAATCCACAGCGACTCGGCATCAGTCCGGCCGTGGCCGAGCAAGCCGTGCAATGGCTGATCGAATGGCAGGAAGGCTCGCTCAGCGAGCAGCGTCTGCAGGCCTGGCAGCACTGGCGCAGCGCCGCCAGTGAACACGAACAGGCCTGGCAGCGCATCGAGTCGGTCAACCAGCGCCTGCGCGGCCTGCCTGCACAGACGGCGCGCCAGGTGCTGGATGCGCCGCCCTCGCGCCGACGCCGCGAGGGGCTCAAGGCCCTGCTGGTACTGGCCGGTCTCGGCGTCACCGGCTGGGGCCTGCAGCGCAACAAACCCTGGCAGCCGTGGCTGGCCGACGCCCATACCGATATCGGCGAACGCCGCGAGCTGGCCCTGGCCGATGGCTCGCAGCTGATCCTCAACACCGATAGTGCAGTCAACCTGCGGGTCGATGCCGAGCAGCGCCTGCTCGAGTTGCAGCGCGGCGAGATCTTCCTGCAGGTACGCGAGGCCACGCGCCCCCTGCGCATCGATACCAGCCTGGGTTACATCGAGACCCGCTCGGCGCGCCTGTGCCTGCGCCTGCACGGTGAGCGCTGCCGCGTCAGCCTGTTCGATGGCGTCGCCACGATCCAGCCGCGAGATGCCTCCGCCCTGCAGCTGCAGGACGGCCAGCAGCTCAGCTTCGGCAGCCAGCACGTCGGCCTGCCACAACCAGTGGATGCCAACGGCAGCGCCTGGACCCGCGGCATGCTGGTGGTCAGCCAGATGCGCCTGGCGGATTTTCTCGCCGAACTCGGCCGCTACCGCCCTGGCCGCCTCAGCTGCGATCCGCAGATCGCTGATCTGCGCATCTCCGGCAGCTACCCGCTGGATCACAGCGAACGCATCCTCGCCCTGCTGCCACGCGCGCTACCAGTGGAGGTGCGCCAGCTGACTCGCTACTGGGTCAGCGTGCATCCACGCCAGGCGGCGACCTGAGCGCGGATAAATATTTTCAGCCAGCTGAACCTTTTCGACGGACTCGCGTGACAAGGGAAGCAGAACCCTTATCCACTCCGTACGAGAAACGCACCATGCCTGCCAGCACCAGACTTGCCCTGTTCAACCGCACGCCCCTGAGCCGCGCCATGCAGACACTGCTGCTCGGCCTCGGCATGGCCACCGCCAGCCTGCCGCTGGCCATGGCCGCCCAGGCGGCCGAGCAGGTCGCCAGCGCACGGCAGACCTTCGACATCCCGGCCGGCCCGCTGGAACCAGCGCTCAACCAGTTCGGCGAGCAGGCCGGAGTGCTGCTGTCGTTCAGCCCGGAACTCACCGAGGCCCGCCAGACCCAAGGTCTACAGGGCACCTACGGCACCACCGAAGCGATGGACAAACTGCTCGCCGGCAGCGGCCTGCAGGCCGTTTCGAGCGCCGATGGCTTCACCCTGCAGTTGGCCGGCCAACCCCTGGCGCTGGCCCTGGAGCGCCAGGTGGTGATCGGCTCCCGCGCGCCGACCAGCATCAGCGAGCTGCCCGGCACCGTCTGGGTGATCGAGAGCGCCCAGTTGCAGGAGCAGACCAAAGCCGGCGTCCCCTTCAAGGAGGCCCTCGGCCAACTGATCCCGGGCATGGACATCGGCCCGCAGGGGCGCACCAACTATGGCCAGAACATGCGCGGTCGTAGCGCCCTGGTGATGATCGACGGCGTCTCGCTGAACAGCTCGCGCGGCGTCAGCCGCCACTTCGACTCCATCGACCCGTTCAACGTCGAGCGCATCGAAGTACTGTCCGGCGCCAGCGCTGTCTATGGCGGCGGCGCCACTGGCGGCATCATCAACATCGTCACCAAGAAAGGCGAAGCCGGCGACGCCCGCTTCAGCAGCGAAGTCGGCCTGCGCAGCGGCCTCGGCCATAGCGATGACCACGACTGGCGCGTGGCGCAGTCGGTCAGCGGCGGCAGCGACAACCTCAACGGCCGCCTGGCCGTGGCCTACCAGAAAAACGGCGCCACCTACGACGGCAGCGGCGAGCAGACCATGCTCGACATCACCCAGACCGACCTGCAGTACAACCAGGCAGTCGACGTGATGGGCAGCCTCGACACGCTGTTCGCCAACGGCCACAGCCTGAGTCTCAGCGCGCAGTGGTACGACTCCGGCTATGACGGCGACAAGGGCGTGTACATGGGACGCAACTTCCAGGCCCTGCGCGGCCAGGAAGACTTCGACATCGAGGGCGGCGCCGACTTCGACCGCGAGCCACACACCGAGCGCACCCAGTTCAACGCCACCTACCACGTGCCGGAAATGCTCGGCCACGACTTTTATCTGCAGGCTTACTACCGCAGCGAGGAAATGGCCTTCCAGCCCTACCCAAGCATCCGCTTCAGCGGCACCGGCGCCATTGCCGCCGGCAGCTACTACTCCGCCTCGCAGCAGGACACCGACTACTACGGCCTGAAAGCCGTGCTGGTGAAAGAGTGGGACACCTTCACCCTGACCTATGGTGCAGACCTGGAGCGCGAAAGCTTCGACTCCGACCAGGCCATGTTCGACCTGACCACCGCCGCCCAGACCGGCGGCCTGGTGGCCGACCAGTACGCCAAGATCGGTCGCTACCCGGGCATCGATACCGATAGCAACTCGCTGTTCGCCCAAGGCAGCTGGCGCGCCACCGATGCCCTCACCCTGTCCGCCGGCGTGCGTCGCCAGCGCACCAACAACGAAGTCGGCGACTTCGTCGCCGCCGCCCAGCAGGTGCAGATCAGTCTGGGCAACGGTACCAGCGCCGACTCCATCGCCGGCGGCGAGAAGGATTACCAGGTCGACCTGTACAACTTCGGCGCCATCTACAAGCTGAGCGAGGCGCAGCAGGTATGGGCCAACTACTCCGAAGGCTTCGAGCTACCAGACCCGGCCAAGTACTATGGCCAAGGCAGCTACACCCTGGTCGGCAGCCACTGGCGCCTGAACAAAGGCGTCAACGTTGAGGACTCGGCCCTGGATGGCATCAAGACCAAGCAGGTCGAACTCGGCTGGCGTCACTACGAAGACGGCCTGGATGCCCAGCTAGCAGCCTTCTATGCCTGGTCCGACCGGAGCATCACTTACAACCGCACCACCCTGTTGATCGAGCAGCTGGACAACAAGAAGCGCAACTACGGCCTGGAAGGCCAGCTCAGTTACTGGCTGAACGACAACTGGCAGGTCGGTACCAGCGCCCTGGCCATCCGCTCGCAGCAGAAGGTCGACGAGCGCTGGCTGAAGCAGGATGTGACCGACGCCAGTCCGTCCAAGACCACCGCCTTCGTCGGCTGGCAGAACGGTGAAACCAGCGTGCGCCTGCAGGCCCTGCGCACCTTCAACCTGAGCGACGAGAAGAACAACAAAATCGACGGCTACGCCACCTTCGACCTGCTCGGCAGCCAGGTACTGCCCGTGGGTACGCTCAACTTCGGCATCCAGAACCTGCTGGACAAGGACTACACCACGGTCTGGGGCCAGCGCGCCCAGGTGTTCTACAGCGCCAACATTCCCGCCGAACTGTTCGACTACAAGGGCCGCGGTCGCACCTACAGCCTGAGCTACAGCGTCGACTTCTGAGTCAGCGCAGCTCCACCACGATGCCGGCCTCGCGCCGGCATCGTCGTTTCTGCACTCAGGCCAGCTTCGCCAGAGGTTTGGGCTGCCGAAACACCAGCACGTTACCCAGCATCACCAGACCCAGCCCGAGCAGCGCCGGGGCCGTCCACTGGTAGCCCTCGACGAACACCGAGATGTTCAGCGCCACCACCGGGAACAGCACGGTGCAGTAGGCGGCGCGCTCCGGGCCCATGCGGCCGACCAGGGTCAGGTAAGCAGTGAAGCCGATCACCGAGCCGGGAATTGCCAGGTACAGCAGCGAGCCGATGTAGCGGGTGTTGGCCTCGAAGGTGAAGGGCACGCCGCTGACCAGGCAGTAGCCCAGCAGCAACAGCGCTCCGTAGAGCATGCCCCAGGCATTGGTGGTCAGCGGCCTGAGCCCGGACTGCTGCTGCAGGCTGGAGAGCAGGTTGCCGGCGGAAAAGCACAGCGTGCCGAGCACGGCCAGGCCCAGACCGATCAGGGTCTCGCGGCTGGCCTCGTGGTGCGACAGCTCCGGCCAGAACAGCAGGCCCAGGCCGAGTAGCCCCAGGGCGCCACCGGCCAGCACGTTGCTGGCGATGCGCCGGCCCATGAATATCCGCGCGTTGAGTGCGTTCCACAGGGTCGCGGTGGAGAAGATCACCGCCACCAGGCCGCTGGGAATCCACTGGCTGGCGGTGTAGAAGCACATGAAGTTGAGGCAGAACAGGCAAAGGCCCTGGAGCATGCACAGCAGCTGGCCGCGCCGGTCCAGCGGTTGCAGGCGACGGCTGAGCAGAAGCAGAACGAACAGTACGGCGGCAGCGAGGCTGAAGCGGTAGGCGATGGACAGGGGAATGGCCACCTCGCCCAGTTGCAGCTTGAGAGCGATCCAGGTGGTACCCCAGATCAGGACGGTGAGCAGGTACAACGACAGGTTCATGGCAGGGCTCCGTTGGCCCCGCCAGTCTCCTCTCTCGGCGGGAGAAAGGCTTGTACGAAATTGCGCGACGGCGCCGCGCCGATCAACGCAGCGGCAGGCGAATCAGACCAGCGCCACCACGCCACCGGCCAGTGGCAGGGCCGCCGCCAGCGGCAGCACCCAGCGCTCGCGCCAGGCCAGCAGGGTGACCAGCAGCAGACCGGCGAGCATCAGCTGGCACAGCCAGAACACCGCGCCGATCTCGCCGCCGGCCGAGACCCAGCACAGGGCCAGGCCACCGAGCAGGGTAGGCAGCGCCAGCAGGCGCAGCACGCGCTGACGCGCCGGGCTCAGCGCACCCTGGAACAGCACCTTGTGGTGACGGTTCATGGCCAGGCTCAGGGCGGTCATGGCCAGGTAACTCAGGGCGAAAGCCAGCAGCAACATCAGGCGGTCTCCTCGACCAGAACACGGCGGCCGCGTGGCGCCTTGGCCACTGCAGGCTGGGCGAAGCGCCAGGCGCAGAAAGCGCTGAGCAAGCCGCTGGCGATCAGGAACAGGTCGATGCCGGCCAGCTCCCAGTCACCACGGGCCAGGCTGGAGAGCAGGTGGCCGTGCTCGGTAGTCAGGCCATTGAGCAGCGGCAGACCCAGCGCCAGCAGCGCCCCCAGAGCCAGTTGGTGGCTGAGCAGACGGCGTGGTTGGCGATGGCCGATCATGGCCCACAGGGCCACCAGCAGCCAGGCGCCGGTGAACACCCAGGCCTCGGCACTGGCACGCTCGGCCATGCCGGCCGGGATCAGGCGGTTGCCCCACAGCATGGCCAGGCTGGCCAGCGGCAGGCCGGCGAATACCGCGCCGTTGAGCGCACGCACCAGGCCGATACCGGCACCGCCGCGGGCCTCGCGCTTGGCCACCCAGACCTTGATCCCGCCGACCAGCAGGGCGCAGCCGGCCAGGCCGAGCAGGAAGTACAGGCCACGCATCAGCGTGCCGCCGAACTGCACCATGTGCAGACCGGCCAGCCAGGTGTAGGCGGTGTAGCCGGCCGGCGGTTTCTGCTCGTGCAGCAACTCGCCGCTGGCGGCATCGAAGGTCAGCCCGGACAGCGGGCGGCCGATGCGCGACTCGCTGCTCTGCTCGCTGATATCGACCACCGCCGAGGCGTCATTCGGATGATGCACGCTGATCCAGCCGGCCTTGCTGCCGCCCCAGTGCTGCTCGGCCTTGTCGACCAGGGCATTGAGCGACATCGGCGGTTGCGCCGGCTGGTGCATCTCCTCGCGATGATAGGCACCGGCCACCTCGCTGAAGAAATGCTCGATGTCGCCCTTGTAGGCCACCATCAGGCCGGCGGGCATGAAGTTGCTGACGAAGATCAGCACGCCGGTATAGGCCAGCACCAGGTGGAAGGGGAAGCCGACCACGCCGAACAGGTTGTGCGCGTCCAGCCAGGCGCGCTGGCCATTGGCATTGGGACGCAGGGTGAAGAAGTCCTTGAAGATGCGGCGGTGGATGATCACCCCGGAGACCAGCGCCACCAGCATGAACATGCCGGCCAGACCGACGATGTACACGCCCGGCATGCCGGCGTGCAGGGTGTAGTGCAGGCGGAAGAAGAAGTCGCCACCGGCCGTCTCCGGCATCGGCTCGCCGCCGGCCGGGGAGAAGGTGTAGTTGTGCTGTTCCTCGGTGCCGTCGACTTCCCAGCCCAGGCGCCAATAGGGTTCTCGCTCGCTCGGGCCATGCATCCAGAAGGCGTGCAGGGTCTGGCCCTGGGTCTTGCTGTGCATCCAGTCGCGCACCTGGTCGGCGCTCATGCTGGTCGCCGTTTCCTGGTGTAGCGTCGGGCGCATCCAGCGCTCCAGCTCCTTGTCGAAGCAGGCGATGGTGCCGGCCAGGATGATCACGAACAGCAACCAGCTCGGCAGCAGGCCGCCCCAGGTGTGCAGACCGGCCATGGATTGACGCAGGCTCATGGGCGTACCCCCAGATCAGTTGGCAGGTAGGCGGCCAGACACATGGCGACGGTCAGGCTGGCCAGCCACAGCCAGGCATGCAGGGCGCGACGCGCGGCGAAGGCGTAGATCGCCGCCGCCGTCCACACGGCGAAGCTGAGCATGCCGGCGAAGGCCACGCGGTCCGGCCGCGCCAGCGGCAGGTAGACGGAGAAGAAGGCGGCGAAGCCGTAGGCCAGCGCATAACCACCGATCAGGGCGGCCAGCACGCGCGCGGCGATGCTCCAGGGCGTCAGGGTGGATTGCTTGCTCACGGTCGGCTCACCGAAGGTGCGTGACCAGTCGCCGCCAAGGGTGCGGCGCTGGTCATCGGGATCTGGATAAGCCCTACATGTTATTAATAAATATTCGCAAATGAAAGGCGATCAGCTTTCTTCGGCGTCCGCCGTGCGCGGGTTGGCCTGCACCGAAGGGAAGCGCGACGAGGCGAAGCGCACCACCAGGATCGCCAGGGCCAGCAGCAGGATCGCGCCGGAGACGTAGACCACGCCCAGGCCCGGGCCGTTGTGGTGCGACACATCGGAGATCAGCAGGCGAGTCAGCGCGGTGATCGCCACGTAGATCAGGAAGCGCACCGGCATGTGGTTGGTCTTGAAGTAGATGCCAACCATGGCACCCAGCTCCAAGTAGATGAACAGCAGGAGGATGTCGTCCACCTCTACCTGACCCTTGTCGAGCATGCCAAGGAAGGCCATCACCGAGGCCCAGGCGGTGATGCCTCCGATGGCGAACAGCGCCAGGTAATGGAAGGCTTCCACCAGCAGGTTGCCGAAGGACTGGGCCAGGCCATGCATGCCATCGCGCATGGCGTCGATACGGGGGTAACTCACGGTGCTCTCCTGCAGTTCGGATGCGGTCATGCTGGACCACTTCGATGACAACGACTATGCAGGATGAAGGCCAGCGCCAGCGTCCCGACAGAATCTGGACGCACGACGGACTTGCCAGGCCACAGGCAGAACAATTACTGTATATCCATACATATCAATCATATATGGGAATGAGGTGATGAATGGCCGTCGAAGTGGTGTATCGCAGCAGCCGCGATCCGGAGCGCTTGTTCATGGATAAGGCCGAAGCCGATCGTTACGACAAGATGCTGGAGCTGGCCGAGGCCCTCTCCGAAGCCCTGCACAAGGCGGTACCCTCGCTGAACGAGGAGCAGGTCGAGGAACTGGGCATCTTCATGGCGAAGAACCGCGACACCTTCGCCCGCGCCTTCAAGAACCAGCCGGAAGCCCTGGCCGAGCTGAACGCCCCGGCCGACGACGACTGATCCCGCGCGCATGCGCGGTTTGTTCAAGCTCGTCTCGCGCTAGCCCTCGCATGCTGCGCTCTCCTCACTCAGGGAGAGCCACATGCGCCCGCTACTGCAATACCTCTACGCCCCCGGCCTGTTCTTCGGCCTGATCGGCCTGGCCACCTGGCTGGTCGGCTACCAGCAGCAACCGCTGTGGCTATTGCTGCCGCTGTTGCTCGTCGGCATCGCTCTGTCCTTTCTCGCCGAAGCCGCCCTGCCCTATCAGCGCGACTGGAACCGACCGCGCCGCGACCGCTGGCGCGACGTCCTGCATGCCATCTGCAACGAAGCGCTGAACATCCTCGGCATCTCCTGCATCCCGCTGCTGGCGGCACTCCTGCCTGCGAATGAGTTCTGGCCACAGCACTGGCCGCTGTGGCTGCAACTGCTACTGGCAATCACCCTGGCCGACCTCGGCATCACCCTGATGCACTGGCTCAGCCACCGCAGCGCCCTGCTCTGGCGCCTGCACGCCGTGCATCACAGCGTGCAGCGCATGTACGGCTTCAACGGTCTGATGAAGCATCCGCTGCACCTGGGCCTGGAAGCACTGGCCGGCACGGCGCCACTGCTGCTCATGGGCATGCCACTGCCGATCGCCGCGCTGCTGGCCTTCGCCATCGCCGTGCAGTTGCTGCTGCAGCACAGCAATGTCGACATGCGCATCGGCGCTCTGCGCCACCTGTTCGCCTGGGCGCCGCTGCACCGCTTCCACCACCTGAAGTACGGCCGCGCCGGCGACGTCAATTTCGCGCTGTTCTTCAGCATCTGGGATCGCCTGCTGGGCACCGCCTTCTACCTGCCGCACTACCGGGTGGGCAGCGACGACCTGGGCATCGGCAGCCGTCCCGACTATCCGCACGAGTACCTGGCGCAGCTGGCCGAACCCTTCCGCCGCCAGCCAGCCGAAGCCGCCAGCGTGGAGCTGCCGAGCGCCCTGCGCGGCTCAGTCGACCAGCTGTAGATGACGCAGGCTCTGCGCCTGCACGCCGAACATGCTGCGCACCGTGCGCGAGAAATGCGCCGAGTCGGCAAAGCCGGCGGCATGCGCCGCCGCGGTCAGGCTGCTGCCGGACCAGCTCAGCAGCAGGGCCAGGCGCAGGCGGCGCCACAGCACCAGGCGCCGCACCGAGAGCCCGACCTGTGCACCGAACAGGCGCTCCAACTGGCTCAGCGACAGGCAGACCTGCTGCGCCAGGCTGGCGGCGCCGAGGCGGTCCTGCAGCAGCTCATCCACCCGTTGCAGCGCCTGGGCCACGCGCTCGTCCAGCGGTTGCCGTGGAGCCTGCTGCAGACGCGCAAGCAGTGCCTCGGGATCGCTCGGCGCATCAACCAGAATGGCGCGCAGGGTGGCGGCAGAGAAGGCCAGCGGCTCAGCGTACAGCGCCAGCAGCGGCTGCCCCGGCTCGACAAAGGCATGCGGGCACAGCGACTCCACCAGCAGCACGCGCTCGCTCACCGGCTGGCCATCGATCAGCAGGCGCAGCGGCTCCCGCAGTGCCAGCATCGCCTGATGCGCGTAGTGCGCATGCGCCTGCGTATCGCCGCTGGCGCCGAGCAGCAGGCAGAAATCGCGCTGTAGCCACAGCCGCCCCTGCCAGTGCGCTACGTCCATTCCCTCTCCCATCCATCAATTTCGTTGCCCGGCAGAGATAGCCGCTCAGGCGACAAAGCGCCAGCCCAGGATTGACCGATAGGCCAGGAACAATTAGTTTGCAGACAGCTCATCCCGAGCCGTTACGGACTCCCGCGCATGACCGCCCACGCTGCACGTCACCTCTCCAGCCGCCCCGACTCGTTCGGCGCTGGTGCGTGCCCGGTTCTGCTCGGCATCTCCCCTCCTGTCGCCCCTCCCTGCACCCGCCGGGCCGGCTCGCCTCCCCCGCCGCCGCCCAGCATCTGATCGCCCGCCCTACGCGGTCGATCGCAACGACTCTTTCGGTTTCGCCCATAACGCCGCTTGCGCTGGCGAGACCCGTGCCGTTTTCGACAGGAATTTCTCATGCGTTTCGACAAGACCTTCTGGGGCAGCTGCGCCTCGACCACGCTATTCGTTCTGCTCTGGGGCAGCGGTGCGATCTTCGCCCGCCTGGGCCTGGATCACGCCTCGGCCTTCGCCTTCCTCACCCTGCGTTTCATCCTCGCCCTCGGCGTTCTGCTGCTGATCGGCGCCCTCGCCCGCAGCTGGCTGCCAGTACGCGGCCAACGCCTGCGCACGGCCGGCACCGGCCTGCTGATGATCGGCGGCTACTCGATCTGCTACCTGCTGGCGCTGGACCAGGGCATCACCCCCGGCGTACTGGCGACCCTGCTCGGCGTGCAACCCATCCTCACCCTGATGTTGCTGGAGCGGCGCTTCGCCGCCCTGCGCCTGCTCGGCCTTGGCCTGGCGCTGCTCGGCCTAGTGCTGGTGGTATGGCAGAGCATTGGCCTAGCGCGCTTCTCCGCCGCGGGCATGGGCTACGCCCTCGGCGCGCTGCTGTGCATGACGCTGGGTGCTATCGCGCAGAAGGGCCTGAACCAGACGCCGCTGCAGACCCTGCCACTGCAGTATGCGGTGAGCCTGCTGGCCTGCGCCGTGCTGCTGCCGTTCCAGCATGTGGCGGTGGAGTGGTCACTGGACTTCCTGGTGCCGCTGCTGTGGCTGGGCATCGTCATTTCGGTGGTGGCGCAGCTGCTGCTGTACCGGCTGATCCGCGCCGGCAACCTGGTCAACGTCACCAGCCTGTTCTACCTAGTGCCGGGGGTGACG
Source organism: Pseudomonas sp. ML96 (assembly GCF_000761545.1). Taxonomy (GTDB): domain Bacteria; phylum Pseudomonadota; class Gammaproteobacteria; order Pseudomonadales; family Pseudomonadaceae; genus Aquipseudomonas. The sequence continues at coordinate 176,056 of NZ_JPMY01000002.1, forward strand.
GCGGCGATGGACTACCTGTTCCTCGGCAACGCCATGAGCGGCCTGAGCCTGGCCGGCATGAGCGCCATCCTGCTCGGCCTGCTGGTGGTGTTCCGCCAGCCCAAGGCCGGCTAGGCGCCGTACAGCAGACGCTCGGCCAGATCGTCGGCGACCCGCGCCGGTGAGCGCTTGTCGGCCTGGGCGTGGGCGTAGATCTCGGTCAGGCGCCGGCCGATCCGCGCCAGGTGCGCGGTGATCGCCGGCAGCTCCTCGCCGCGGTGCTTGAGTGCGACGTAGATCAGCCCGCCGGAGTTGATCACGTAGTCCGGCGCATAGAGGATGCCGCGGCCTTCCAGCTCGTCGGCGACCTCGGCGCTGGCCAGCTGGTTATTGGCCGCGCCGGCCACCGCCGCGCAACGCAACTCGCCCACCGTCTGCGCGTTTAGCACACCACCCAGGCCGCACGGCGCGAGGATGTCGCAGGGCGTGGCGAGCAGCTCCTCGCCGCTGACCGGATGGGCGCCGAGCTGCTCCACCGCCAGTTGCACCCGACCGGGATCGAGATCGCTGACGTACAGCAGCGCACCGGCGGCAGACAACTGTTCGGCCAGAGCGAAACCGACGTTGCCCAAGCCCTGGATGGCCACGCGCAGGCCATCCAGATCGTCGCTGCCGAGGCGTGCCAGGGCGCTGGCGCGGATGCCGGAGTAGATGCCCATGGCCGTGTGCGGCGAAGGGTCGCCGGCGGCCGTGGTGCTGGTCACGTGCTGGGTCTGCTGGGCGATGCAGTCCATGTCTGCACTGGAAGTACCGCTGTCGACCGCGGTGATGTAACGGCCCTTGAGCGACTCGATCATGCGGCCGAAGGCCTCGAACAGCGCGCCACGGTTATCCACATGCGGCGGGCGGATGATCACCGCCTTGCCGCCACCCTGCTCCAGGCCGGCCAGCGCGGCCTTGTAGCTCATGCCCTGGGCCAGGCGGATGGCGTCGCGCACGGCGCTTTCATCGTCGGGATAGGCCAGGTAGCGACAGCCACCCAGCGCCGGACCGAGCCGGGTGTTGTGGATGGCGATGATGGCCTTGAGGCCGGTGGCAGGGTCATGGGCAAGATGCAGCGCTTCGAGCCTGGCGCTTTCCATCATGGCGAACATGGCGGACGTCCTCGCTGGCTTTACAGGCCAGTATAGGACGGCCGCCAGGGCCGACCCGGTCGACGAGTTATAAGCCGACCTCGGCAGATAACCTCAGCGCCCCTGGACTTTCCACCAGGTGCAGAACTCCTCCAGCGCATCCCAGATCGGCACCTGCGGCTCGTAGTCGAGGTACTGCCGAGCCCGCGAGATATCCAGGCTGAAGTCGCGCGCCATCACCGCCACACCGAGGCGGAACAGCCCCGGCTCCGGACGGCCCGGCAGCAGCTTGCACACCGTCTCGTTGAGCGTCGCCGCACCATAGGCCAGGGCGAACGGCATGCGCTTGGTCACCGGCGGCAGGTCGAAACGGCGCAGCACGAAGTTGACCACGTCCCACAGCGGCACAGGCGCGCCATTGCTGATGTTGTATACCTTGCCCAGCGCCGGGCCGGCGGCCAGCAGGCTGCTGAACAGGGCATCGTTGAGGTTCTGCACGCTGGTGAAGTCGACCTTGTTGAGGCCGTCGCCGATCATCATCAGCTTGCCCTTGCGGTGCATGCCGATCAGGCGCGGGAAGATGCTGGTGTCGCCCGCGCCGGTGACGAAGCGCGGACGCAGAGCGAGCACTTCCAGGCCGAACTCCTGGGCCTCCATGACCTTCTGCTCGGCCAGGTACTTGGTGGCGCCATAGTGGTCGACGAAGTGCTTCGGCACCTGTTCCTCGCGCAGCCCCACGTGGGACTTGCCGTCGAAGTACACCGAGGGCGAGGACAGGTGCACCAGGCGCCGCACCTTCTGCCCCAGGCAGGCCTCGATCACGTTCTGCGTCACCGCCACGTTGGCCTGGTGGAAGTGCTGGTAGGTGCCCCAGCTGCCGACCGCGCCGGCGCAATGCACGACCATTTCCACATCGCGACACAGCTTGTGCACCAGGTCGGCGTCGGACAGGTCGCCCTCGACGTATTCCGCACCACGCTTGACCAGGTGCTGCACCGCCTCGGGGCGCCGGCCGTTGACCCGCACCGCCAAACCCTGTTCCAGAGCGAAGCGGGCGAAGCGTCCACCAATGAAACCGCTCGCCCCTGTTACCAGAATCTTCATTGCGTTCATTCCCCCGTGGTTCTTGTTCTGCCTGCGACTCTAGCAGCAGGCCGGCCCCACGCCGCTTGCCGTAGCGGCCAAATCCGAGTCCTTGCGGGCCCGCGCGGTCGTTTTTTTTGACAGACGTAAAGCAATTTGCACGCTTCTTGCAAAATTTTTGACGATTTCAACCCTATGTCACCCATCTACACGCGGAGTCGTGCGACATGCCGTTGCGTCTGAAGCTTGCCTTGAGCTTTCTCCTGATCGGTCTAATTCCAGTCTTAGCGATGGCCCTGATGGTCTATCAGCAAGCCAGCCAGGCCCTGCGCGAGCAGTCCCTGAATGCCCTGGAAGCCGTTGCGAATATCAAACAACAACAATTGCAGGACAACTGGCAATCGCGCCACAACCAGCTCGGCACCCTGGCCAGCAACCTCGGCACCAGCTACAGCGGTCTGGATGGTGCGGCGCTGATCAGTACCGCCAACTATGACCGGCCGATCTTCCAGAATTTCGCCGAGACCTTCGGTTACAGCGAACTCAAGCTGATCGACAAGGACGGCAAGGTGCTGTTCAGCCTGCGCCGCGGCGCCGACTACCAGCAGAACCTCAACGACGCCGCCTGGCGCGACACGCCGCTCGGCCGCGTGGTGCGCGCCGGCCTGGACAGCGGCCAGGCCGAGATCGGCGACCTGGCAGTGAACAGCCCCGGCGGCGAACCCAGCCAGTTCCTCGCCGCGCCCATCCAGGAGGAAGGCGAGCTGCAACTGCTGCTGGTCCTGGAGCTGCCGCTGTCCGAGCTGAACCGGGTGATGCAGACCCGTCAGGGCCTGGGCGAGGCCGGCGAAACCTACCTGGTCGGCCCCGATGCCCAGCTACGTTCGGATTCCGCACGCTTCGAGGATCATCGGGTGGCGCGCCAGGGCGAAGCCGGCGAGCCACTGCCGGGCGCTGCCATCGGCCGTGCCCTGAATGGCGAGCAGGGCCGCCTGGCCGAGCCCGGCCTCAATGGCCAGCCGGTGCTCAAGGCCTTCGTGCCGCTGCAGCTGGATGACCAGCACTGGGCGCTGATCGCCGAGATGGATCAGGACCAGGCCTTCGCCCCGGTACGCGAACTGATGTGGCAGATGGTGGCACTGGTGCTGCTGACCATCGCCGGCGTGGCCCTGGCCACCTGGCTGGTCAGCCGCAGCGTGATGCGCCCGCTCGGCGGCGAGCCGAGCAGCATGGCCGAACTGGCCCGCCGTCTGGCCGCCGGCGAGCTGCGCCTGAACAGCGAGGGCGACGATCACAGCGGCCTGATGCAGGCCCTGCACGAGATGGCCCGCGCCTGGCGCGATGTGGTCGAACGCCTGCGCCAGGCCAGCCAGGCGGTGGGCAGCGCCAGCGGCGACATCCTCGGCGCCGCCGGGCAGACCAGCAGCCGCCTGGACGAACAGCAGGAAGCCCTGGAGCTGGTAGTCAGCGCCGTCGACCAGATGGCCGCCACCGTGCAGGAGATCGCCAGCAACGCCAGCCAGAGCGCCGATGGCAGCGCCGCCGCGCGCGACGCCTTCGTCACCGTACAAGGCAGCCTGCAGCGCATGATCGGCCAGCAGGACCAGTTGCTCGCCGGCCTGCGCGGCGCCGACCAGGTGGTGCAGACCCTGGCCAGCGACAGCCAGCAGATCGGCTCGGTGCTCGACGTGATCCGCGGCATCGCCGAACAGACCAACCTGCTCGCGCTCAACGCCGCCATCGAGGCGGCACGCGCCGGTGAGCAGGGCCGGGGCTTCGCCGTGGTCGCCGACGAGGTGCGCAACCTAGCCCTACGCACCCGCAGCGCCACCGAGGAGATCGTCACCATAGTCGGCGCCCTCGGCGAGTCCTCGGGCGAAGCGCAGGCGCGCATGCAGGGCTCCAGCGAACAGGCCCAGGCTCTGGAGCTGGAGACCCAGGCCGTGCTCGCCTCACTGGGCAATCTGGACGACTCGCTGCAGGGCGTGCACGCGCTGGCCTTCCAGATCGCCGCGGCGGCCGAGGAGCAGGCGGCCACCACCCAGGAGGTCAACCAGCACATGCACCGCCTCAACGACATGACCGGCGAGAACCGTCGCACCGCCGCCCACACCCGCGACTGCGGTGAGCACCTGCGCAAGGTCGCCGGCAGCCAGGAGCAACTGGTGGCGCAGTTCCAGCTCTAGGTCATAGCTCTCCGTCGGCGCGTGGCTACACCAGCCACTCGCCGACGCCTTTCTCCAGATGGCGGGTGAGACTGGCCAGCAGCTCGCCGCCATTGCGCCAGTGATGCCAGTACAGCGGCACGTCCAACGGCCGCTGCGGCAGCAGCTCGACCAACTCGCCAGTGGCCAGCTGCTGGCGCACCTGCAGCTCCGGCACCATGCCCCAGCCGAGGCCGGCACAGGTCAGGCGTACGAAGCCTTCCGACGACGGGCACAGGTGATGGGCGAACCCACCCCCCACGCCCAGGCCGGCGAGGAAACGATGCTGCAGCTGGTCATCGCTGCCGAACACGATCGACGGCACCCGCGCCAGGGTCGCGCCATCGACGCCCTTGCCGAAGTGGCGGGCGAGAAACTCCGGGCTGGCCAGCGCGCGATAGCGCATGGCGCCCAGCGGCAGAGCGCGGGCACCGGCCACCGGGCGCTCGGCGGCGCACACGCAGGCAGCCACCTCGCCGGCGCGCATGCGCTTGAGGCCAACGTCCTGGTCCTCCACCACGTGATCCAGCAGCAGGCGGTGCTCGGCGACGAAGTCGCCCATCAGCGGCGCCCACCAGGTCGCCAGGCTGTCCGCGTTCAGCGCAATGCGCAGGCGCTCGGGCGGCTGGTCCTCGGCCAGAGCCGGCACCTGGCCCTGCAGGTCGCGCTCCAGCAGGCGCACCTGCTGCACATGGTTGAGCAGACGGCGGCCGATCTCAGTGGCGGCCGGCGGGCTGGCGCGCAGCAGCACCGGCTGACCGACCCGCGCCTCGAGCAGCTTGATGCGCTGCGACACCGCCGACTGCGACAAGCCCAGCAGCTGCGCCGCGCGCTCGAAGCCGCCCTGCTCCACCACGGCAGCCAGGGCCGCCAGCAGCTTGTAGTCGAACATAAGAATCCCTAATGAGCGATCAGGATGATTTGTTTTTCTTATACAGGCGAGCGCCCCAGACTGGCCAGCATCGCAACCGCAACAAGGACAGCGCCATGACCGGCGAAACCAACCTCGGCATCCTCCTCTCCAGCCTCTCGCCACGCCTCAACCCGGGCCGCTTCGTGTTCTGCTGCGTGGCGCAGTCGAGCGTGGTGCAGATGGCCGCCGCCATCGGCAGCTTCCGCGAGGCCGAAGGCACTACCCTGATCCTCGCCCGCGAGGAAGCCGAGCGCCTGGGTCTGGCCTACGACTATGTTGCCGCCTGGATCACCCTGGAGGTGCACTCCTCGCTCGCCGCCGTCGGCCTCACCGCCGCCTTCGCCAAGGCCCTGGCCGGCGAGGGCATCAGTTGCAACGTGATCGCCGGTTACCACCACGACCACCTGTTCGTCGCCGAGGCTGATGCCGAGCGTGCTCTGGCGGCGTTGCAGCAACTGGCCGCGGAGCAGCGCTGAGATGTGGCAGAGCTACCTCAACGGCATGCTGGTGGCAGCCGGCCTGATCATCGCCATCGGCGCGCAGAATGCCTTCGTCCTGGCCCAGAGCCTGCGCCGCGAGCATCACTTGCCGGTGGCTGCGCTGTGCGTGTTGTGCGATGCCATCCTGGTCGCCGCCGGGGTGTTCGGCCTGGCCGCAGTGCTGGCGCAGAACCCCACGCTGCTCGCCGTGGCGCGCTGGGGCGGCGCCGCCTTCCTGCTCTGGCTCGGTGTCCAGGCCTTGCGCCGGGCCCTCAACCCGCAGGCTCTGCAGCGTCAGGACAGTACGCCACGCTCGCGCCGCGCCGTGCTCCTGGCAGCGCTGGCGGTGACCCTGCTCAACCCGCATGTGTACCTGGATACCGTGCTGCTGATCGGCTCCCTCGGTGCCCAGCAACCGGTGCCCGGCGCCTACGCCCTGGGCGCGGCCAGCGCCTCGCTGATCTGGTTCTTCACCCTGGCCCTGGGCGCCGCCTGGCTCGCGCCCTGGCTGGCACGTCCGGCCACCTGGCGCCTGCTCGACCTGGGCGTCGCGGCGATGATGTTCGCCGTGGCCTGGCAACTGATCGCTCACGCACCCGGAGCATGACCGCCAGGGCGCCGCGGCGTTATGCTGCGGCGCTCTACTCGGGCCCCGGAGGGCGTCTTGGATACGACGGTGTTTGCCGTGGTGATGGCCGCCGCGGCGCTGCATGCGGGCTGGAACGCCCTGCTCAAGATAGGCCTCGACCGCTACCTCACCGCCTCCCTGATCCAGATCGGCGCCGCCTGCGTAGCACTGCCGGCCCTGCCCTTCTTCGACGTGCCGCTGGCTGCCGCCTGGCCCTGTATCGCCATCTCCGCACTGCTGCACATCGGCTACAACATCTTCCTCGCGCGCGCCTACCAGCACGGTGACCTGTCGCAGGTCTATCCCATCGCCCGCGGCAGCTCGCCACTGCTGGTGGCGTTACTCGCCCTGCTGGCCGGCGATGCTCTGCACGCCGGGCAATGGCTGGGGCTATTGGTGCTGGTCGGCGGCATCTGGCTGATGGCCTGGCGTGGCAGCAGCGCCGGCTCCTCGCTCAACGGCCCGCTGCTGTTCAACGCCCTGGCAACCGCGGCCTGCATCGCCGGCTACACCCTGGCCGATGCCCTCGGCGCGCGCAGCAACGGCGACGCCATCGGTTATGCGCTGTGGCTGTTCCTGGTCAACGGCGTGGTGGCCACCACGGTCATCGCCCTGCGCCGCGGGCCACGCATCCTCCTCCAGCTCGGCCCACACTGGCACGGCGGCCTGGGCGGCGGCGCCATGTCGATGCTGGCCTACAGCCTGGTGATCTGGGCCACCACCCAGGCGCCGGTGGCCATGGTCTCGGCGCTGCGCGAGACCAGCGTGCTGTTCGCCCTGCTGATCGGCTGGCTGTTTCTCAAGGAGTCGATGCCGGCTCTGCGCCTGCTCGCCTGCGCGGTGATCCTCGCTGGCGTGGCGCTGATGAAGCTGGCCTGATTGCCTGCACTTTCAGCCGCGCCCCCGGTCCCAACAAGAGGCCGGCAAAGCCCATGGCGCCGGCTTTTCCACACAGTTGCTGCGTGGATAAGGCCAGGGTCGGGTGCTATGATCCCGGCCTCGCGGCACATTAAAGAGTACAAACTCGTAGCCGCCCGATTTCCGGCCGCCCCGTGAACGGCCACGTGCTAATCGCACATATCCCTACCGCTGATGAAGGAGATAGACCATGGCTTTCGAATTGCCGCCGCTGCCGTATGAGAAGAACGCTCTCGAGCCGCACCTGTCCGCCGAGACCCTGGAGTTCCACCACGGCAAGCACCACAACGCCTACGTGGTGAACCTGAACAACCTGGTGCCGGGCACCGAGTTCGAAGGCAAGAGCCTGGAAGAGATCATCAAGACTTCCTCCGGTGGCGTGTTCAACAACGCCGCTCAGATCTGGAACCACACCTTCTACTGGAACTGCCTGTCGCCGAACGGCGGTGGCCAACCGACCGGCGCCCTGGCTGACGCCATCAACGCCACCTTCGGTTCCTTCGACAAGTTCAAGGAAGAGTTCAGCAAGGTCTCCATCGGCACCTTCGGCTCCGGCTGGGGCTGGCTGGTGAAGAAAGCTGACGGCTCCCTGGCCCTGGCCAGCACCATCGGCGCCGGCTGCCCGCTGACCAGCGGCGACACCCCGCTGCTGACCTGCGACGTGTGGGAACACGCCTACTACATCGACTACCGCAACCTGCGTCCGAAGTACGTCGAGGCGTTCTGGAACCTGGTCAACTGGGACTTCGTGGCGAAGAACTTCGCTGCCTGAGTCACCTGATGCATCACGAAGAGCCCGGCCCTGTGCCGGGCTTTTTCGTTTGCGTGACCGGCGGTCAGAACGGACTCAAGTATTGCCCTACCCCTTACGAAAAAGATGGGGATATGACGTAATGGCCCTTTGACGGCTCACGCGCATTTGCCAATACTCACAACGGTCATGAGCCTCCGGCGGCGAACAAGGAATACGCATTTGAAGCTGGACCTGAAAAACAGCCTGTCGCTGAAACTGCTACGTGTTGTTCTGCTGTCGGCATTGGTGGTCGGCGTGGTGCTGAGTTGCGGTCAGATCGTCTATGACATCTACAAGACCCGCCAGGCCGTAGCCAGCGATGCCCATCGCATCCTCGGCATGTTCCGTGACCCCTCCACCCAGGCCGTCTACAGCCTCGACCGCGAGATGGGCATGCAGGTCATTGAGGGCCTGTTCCAGCACGAAGCAGTGCGCTACGCCGCCATCGGCCACCCCAACGAACCGATGCTCGCCGAACGCTCGCGCGAGCTGCAGCCCAGCGCCACCCGCTGGATCACCGACCCGATCCTCGGCCAGGAACAGACCTTCACCACCCAGCTGGTCGGCAAGGGCCCATACAGCGAGTACTACGGCGACCTGACCATCACCCTCGACACCGCCAGCTACGGCGAGAACTTCATCACCACTTCGGTGATCATCTTCGTCTCCGGCGTACTGCGCGCCCTGGCCATGGCCCTGGTGCTGTACATGGTCTACCACTGGCTGCTGACCAAGCCGCTGTCGAAGATCATTGAGTACCTCACCAACATCAATCCGGACCGCCCCAGCGAGCACAAGCTGCCGATGCTCAAGGGCAACGAGAAGAACGAGCTGGGTCTGTGGATCAACACCGCCAACGACCTGCTCGCCTCCATCGAACGCAACACCCACCTGCGCCGCGAGGCGGAAAACAGCCTGCTGCGCATGTCGCAGTACGACTTCCTCACCGGCCTGCCCAACCGCCAGCAACTGCAGCAGCAGCTCGACCAGATCCTCGAAGACGCCGGCCGCCTGCAGCGCCGCGTGGCCGTGCTGTGCGTCGGCCTCGACGACTTCAAGGGCATCAACGAACAGTTCAGCTACCAGACCGGCGACCAGCTGCTGCTGGCCCTGTCCGACCGCCTGCGCAGCCACAGCGGCCGCCTCGGCGCCCTGGCCCGCCTCGGTGGCGACCAGTTCGCCCTGGTCCAGGCCGACATCGAGCAGCCTTACGAGGCCGCCGAGCTGGCGCAGAGCATCCTCGACAACCTGGACACCCCCTTCGCCCTGGAACAGCAGGAAGTGCGCCTGCGCGCCACCATCGGCATCACCCTGTTCCCGGAAGATGGCGACAGCACCGAGAAGCTGCTGCAGAAAGCCGAACAGACCATGACCCTGGCCAAGAGCCGCTCGCGCAACCGCTACCAGTTCTACATCGCCAGCGTCGACAGCGAGATGCGTCGCCGCCGCGAGCTGGAGAAGGAACTGCGCGAGGCGCTCAACCGCAACGAGATGCACCTGGTGTTCCAGCCGCAGGTCGACTACCGCGACCACCGCGTGGTCGGTGTCGAAGCACTGATTCGCTGGCAACACCCGCAGCACGGCTTCGTGCCGCCAGACCTGTTCATCCCGCTGGCCGAACAAAACGGCACCATCATCGCCATCGGCGAATGGGTGCTCGACCAGGCCTGCCGCCAGCTGCGCGAATGGCACGACCAGGGCTTCAGCGAGCTGCGCATGGCGGTCAACCTGTCCACCGTGCAGCTGCACCACGCCGAACTGCCGCGCATGGTCAGCAACCTGCTGCAGGTCTATCGCCTGCCGCCGCGCAGCCTGGAGCTGGAAGTCACCGAGACTGGCCTGATGGAAGACATCAGCACCGCCGCGCAGAACCTGCTCAGCCTGCGCCGCGCCGGCGCCTTGATCGCCATCGACGACTTCGGTACCGGCTACTCCTCGCTGAGCTACCTGAAGAGCCTGCCGCTGGACAAGATCAAGATCGACAAGAGCTTCGTCCAAGACCTGCTCGACGACGAGGACGATGCCACCATCGTTCGCGCCATCATCCAGCTGGGCAAGAGCCTGGGCATGCAGGTCATCGCCGAGGGCGTGGAAACTGCCGAGCAGGAAACCTACATCATCGCCCAGGGCTGTAACGAAGGTCAGGGCTACCTGTACAGCAAGCCGCTGCCGGCACGCGAACTGACCCTCTACCTCAAGCAAGCCCGCCGCCTGACCAACGCCGGCAATCCCGCCACCCTCTGATCCCCCGTCGCCCAACTGGCGATGGGGCAGTAGTAGCCACCATGAAGCCAGTTCTCCTCGCCCTGTGCCTTGTATTCGCCAACGCAGCAGTGGCCAAGCAGAGCAGCTGCAAGCTGCGGGTAGGCTGGGAAGAGTGGTTCCCCCTGATCTACCAACAGGACGAGCAGCTGACCGGCAGCGAGTACGAGCTGCTCCAGCAACTGGCCAGCGGCGCCGGCTGCCAACTGCAGTTCGTCGAACTGCCCTGGGCACGCGCCCTGCAGCTGCTCAAGCAGGGCCAGCTGGACATGCTCTACGGCGCCAGCCGCACCGCCGAGCGCGAGGCCTACGCCCAGTTCAGCCAGGCCTACCGCCAGGAGCAGATGGTGCTGGTGATCCGTGCTCCTGAAGGGCCACGCCAACAAGAACTTGGCCGGATCTCACTGGTGGACTGGCTGGCCGAGCCACGGCCCAATGGCCAGCCGCGCACACTCGGCCTGATTCGCGGCTTCTACTACGGGGAAACCCTGGAAGCCATCGTGCGTGACCCGGCCGCCCGCAATCAGCGCATGGAAGTGCGCTGGGACCAGCAGCTGCACCAGGTGCTGAGCCTCGGCCGCATCGACGGCTACCTGGTCGAAGCCAGCGTGGCCCAGGCCCAACAATCGGTCGGCGGCCAACCGATGCAACTGTTCGCCGTCAGCGAACACCCACAAGAACCCATGCACCTGATGTTCTCGCGCAAGGTCGCAGAGCAGGTGGTGGAACGCTTCGACGACGCCATCCGTCTACACCGAGAAGACGCTCCGTCCAATCCTTGATCAAGGTGCCCACGATGTACCAGCGCCTGACCCGCGCCCTGCTGCTTCTGCTCGTCGTCACCCAGGGCGGCTGCGCCGTGCTGGCGCCACGCGATCCGCTGCGCATAGACCTAGTCGGCCTGGAGCCGTTGCCGGCGCAGGGCATGGAGATGCGCTTCGCCGTGGTCCTGCGGGTGCAGAACCCCAACGACAACCCAATCGACTACGACGGTCTCAGCGTCGAGCTGGACGTCAACGGCCAGCCATTGGCCAGCGGCGTGAGCGACCAGAGCGGGCAGGTGCCGCGTTATGGCGAGGAACTGCTGCGCGTGCCGCTAAGCATTTCGGCTCTGTCGGTGATGCGCCAGGCCTGGGCCGCCGCCGGTTACCAGAATGGTCGCGGCCTGCCCTACGAGCTGCGCGGCAAGCTCGGTGGCGGCCTGTTCGGCACCGCGCGTTTCAGCGATGCCGGCACCTTCAACTGGCCGCAGCAGCCGCTGCCCGAGGGAACCCGCTAGTGCTCCGCCGCAGCGCCTGAGGCGACCTTCTCGCCCGGTTCCTTGCCCTCGCTGGCGTGGTGCTCGATCACCGCGTTGAGCTCCGCGCCGAACAGCAGCACCGCCGAAGAGATATACAGGTAGAGCAGGAACACGATGATCGCGCCGATGCTGCCGTAGGTGGCGTTGTAGTCGGCAAAGTTCTGCGCGTAAAAGCCGAAGCCCAGCGATGCGGCGATCCACACCAGCACCGCCAGCACCGAGCCTGGGGTGATGAAGCGGAACTCTTGCTGCACGTCCGGCGCCAGGTAGTACACCGCCGCCACCACGACCATCAGCATCAACACCGCCAGTGGCCAGCGCAGCCAGGACCAGAGCAACACCACCGTCTGTTCCAGGCCGAACTGGCCGGCCAGCCAGTTCATCGCCTGCGGCCCGAGCACCATCAGCGCGGCGACCATCAGCATGATCAGCGCCACCGCCACCGTGTACAGCAGCGACAGCGGCACCAGCTTCCACGCCGGTCGTGCATCGGCCACGCCGTAGGCGCGATTCATCGCCGCCATGGTCGAGCGCACCGCCGCCGATGAGGTCCACAGCGCCAGCAGGATACCAATGGAGAACAGACCACCCTTCTGTGTCTGCAGTTGCGCGATCACCGGGTCGACCAGGCCCAGCGCCTCGCGCGGCAGCAGCAGCGCGGCCTGCTCGTGCAGCCAGTCGAAGATCGGCTGGGCATCCAGCACGCCGATCAGGGCGATGAGGAACAGCAGGAAGGGAAACAGCGAGAAGAACAGCTGGAAGGCCAGCGCCGAGGCGTAGGTCGGCAACTCGTCGTCGACGAAGTCGCTGACCGTCTGCCGGGCAATGGTGCGCCAGGACACCCCGCGCAAATCGATGAAAGCCATGCGTCCTCCGCCGCGTTCTCCTGCAAGGTGGGACGGCGGCGCAGGCGGATCGGTTCGACCAATCGCCCGCAGGCAGTAAAAGCCCTATACAATCTGCGGCCTTTACGTTCGACCGAGGTTTTCCCATGAGCACCCTGCCACCCTGCCCCAAGTGCAGCTCCGAATACACCTACGAAGACAGCGCCCAGCTGGTCTGCCCGGAGTGCGCCCACGAATGGTCGGCCGATGCAGCCGCGCAGGACGCCGACGGCGAGCGCGTGATCAAGGACTCGGTCGGCAACCTGCTGCAGGACGGCGACAGCGTCACCGTGATCAAGGACCTCAAGGTCAAGGGCTCGTCCCTGGTGGTCAAGGTCGGCACCAAGGTGAAGAACATCCGCCTGGTCGACGGCGACCACGACATCGACTGCAAGATCGACGGCATCGGCGCGATGAAGCTGAAGTCGGAATTCGTACGCAAGGTCTGACCCACGCGGCCACCCCAGCGGCTAGGCTGAAGGGAACGGACGCACCAGGCGTCCGCCTCCTCGGGAGAACACGATGCGCAGTCTGTCGCTGCTCCTGCTCCTGATCTTCAGCCCGCTGCTCGCCGCCGAAACCTGGCGGGTGGTCGGCGACGAACAATTCGCCCCCTACAGCTTCGTCACCCAGGAAGACGACACCCCGCGCGGCGTCGACGTGGAGATGGTCGAGGCGGTCATGCGCCAGGCCGGCATTGCCTACAACCTGCGCCTGTATCCGTGGGAACGGGTCAAGCGCATGCTCGAGCGCGGCGAGACCGAGATGGCCTTCCAGTTCGCCGGCACCCCGGAACGCCAAGAACAGTACGAACTGGTCGGCCCCATCCGCACCGGCTCCACCGTGTTCATGACCACCCACAAGACAGCCATCGACGACTGGCAGAGCCTCGACGACTTCAGCCCCTTCGTCATCGGCCAGGTACGCGGCTACGCCTACGAATCCAACTACGACAAGGCTGACCTGCGCCGCGACACCAGCGCGCAGAACCCTCGCCAGCTGGTGTCCATGCTGCTGGCCGGGCGCATCGACATCATCGTCGGCGACCGCACCCAGCTGCTTTATTTCATCCAGGAACAACGCGCCCAGGACAGCGTGCGCCTGTTGCCCAAACCACTGGTGGAGATGCCGCGCTACGTCGCCTTCGCCAAGGGTGACAAGGCTCGTGCCGAGCAGTTCGCCGCGGCGCTGAAGCAGGTCCGCGCCAGCGGCGCGCTGCAGAAGATCCTGCGCAAGTGGGAAGAGTGACGCCTCACTGCACCGGCAGGAAGTTGATGAACAGCAGGCTCTGCGCGTAGTTCACCCCGAGGCGCCGGTAGCGCTCCTCCAGCACGTGGGTGAGCAGGTCCAGGCGCGCGGTCATCTTGCCGAACTCCACCGCGTAGCTAAGGTTGCCCTCGTCGTTGGACAGCAGCAGCGGGCGGCCCTGGTCGTCGCGGCGCTGGGCGAGCATCCAGGCGGCCTTCTCGATGTTGCGCGCGGCGTTGTGGATGAACTGCGCATCGAACGAATCGGTCAGGTAAAACTCGGTACGCCCGCCGTGGGCGGTGATCAGCATACTGCCCAGCGAATAGATGAAGGCGCCGACGCGGTCGCCCTGGAAATCCGGACTCAGCGAGTAGCTGAGCGCCGCCACGTCGCGCCGGCCGCCGAGCTGCGGCAACGGCTGGTTCAGCTCGATGGCCTGGTGGATCGCCTGCTCCGCTGCCGTGCGGTTGGGCAGCCCGGTCTTGCGCCATTCGCGTGGGTTGCGCTGGTACAGCTTGCCCAGCAGCAGGTACAGGCTATTGAGGTTGTTGCGCATGGCCAGGGTGGCCATGCGGTCCACGTCGCTCTGCAGCAGTTCACCGGGTTTGAGCTCGGTGGTCTTGCTGATGATGCTGGCGTGGTCCAGTTGCCCGGAGCAGCCGCCCAGGCCCAGCGCTACCCCTAGCGCCAGCACCGAGCCCAGTCTCCAGGCCTTGGCTGAATTCATCGGATTGCCCCCGCTCTCCTGTGAACCCTCGGCTAGCAGTAAAGCGCAAAACCCCGGACTTGCTTCGCGCTGCGCTCGAGCGGCTATTCAGGCAGCGAGCGCAACGGCTCTAGATCGCGGGTTTTCCACCTCGCCAGCGATGCTCCTCAACCTTGCCCGGCAAGCCCGACGAACGGTGGTAAGCCGCTCTTTTACATAGGATTTACATTGCCGCCGGGAAAGTATCGCGGTGCATACAGTCGAACGCAGTAACCGGAAACCTCCGGTGATACAGGAGTCTCGACCATGCTTTCGCGTATCCCCCTCATTACCGGCCTGATCGCCAGCCTTGCTCTCGCTGGCGAGCAACAGGCCCAAGCGGCAGACGGCGGCGATGTGGCCGCGGGTGTTGCGGTCGGCGCCATCATCGGTGGAGTTATCGCCAGCCAGCGTCCGGTCCGGGTCTATGAGCCGGAGCCGGTGTACTACGCACCGCCACCGCCTCCGGTGGCTTATTACCCGCAGCCGGTGTATGTGGAGCGGCCGGTGTATTACAGGCCGGGGCCGGTGTATTACGTGCCGGAGCCGCGTCATCATCACAAGCATTGGCGTAAGCATCATCGTCGTCATCACCACGACGACTATCGCTGGTGACTGGGGGCCCCGCTTAGGCGGGGCTTCTTCTTTGTGGCTGGAAAGCCAGCTATGGCATTGGGCCAGCTCCGTGCAGTATGGTCGGACGCATCGACCAGCAGGGATGCGCCATGGCCAACAAGAACCCTACACCTCGGCACCAGAAGCACCTCGCCGTGCTCATCGATGCAGACAATGCCTCTGCAGCCATCGTTGAAGGACTGTTCGAGGAAATCGCCAAGTACGGGCTGGCCAGCGTCAAGCGCATCTATGGCGACTGGACCCTCCCCAACCTGGGCGGCTGGAAGCAGGTGCTTCTGGACTACTCCATCCAGCCTATCCAACAGTTCGCTTACACCAAGGGCAAAAACGCCACCGATAGCTCGCTGATCATCGACGCGATGGACCTGCTCTACACCCGGCGTTTCGATGGGTTCTGCCTGGTCTCCAGCGACAGCGACTTCACCCGCCTAGCGGCGCGGATTCGTGAGGAAGGGTTGGAGGTGATCGGCTTTGGCGAGCAGAAGACGCCGAAGCCGTTCGTGTCAGCGTGCGACAAGTTCATTTATACCGAGTTGCTGCGTAGCGATACCGATGTCAGCGAGGTAGAGGCTCCCACCAGTAAATCGACCGCCGCCGCCACACCCACAGCTGCAACTGAAGCCAAACCTGCAACCCAAACAACGGTAGCCAAGGTCAAACCGCAGAAGATTCCAGTGGACTTCATTACCAAGGTAATCGAGGACATTTCTGACGAGGAAGGCTGGGCACAACTGGGTGGACTAGGGGCAACCCTCAGCAAGCTGCGCTCTGACTTCGACACCCGACTCTATGGCCACAAAAAACTAAGCGGCCTGATTAAAGCCTGTAACCATGCATTTGAAATTCAGGAGCGCGGTACTTCGTCTACCGGCGGCAAAGACTTATTTGTCCGTAGCCGAAAAGCAACCAAGCCAAACTCGGCCAATGCATCACCTTGAGCCCAGATTTCGCCCTGCTGGGCGACCTACTTTCTTTGCTTGTGCAAAGAAAGCTAGGCAAAGAAACACACCCCGGCATCCGGGTCTCGCTGCGCTCGACTCCCCTCCTTCCGGCGCCGCTCCGGGGGCCGTCACGAAGGGACGTCCCTGTCCCTTCGTTCCTCGCTCGGCATCCATGCCTCGCGTCCCCCTGCGCAACACCTCCACTCGGCCTACTGACGGGGAGTCTGCGCGCATGAAGACTTCCCGTCCTAGGATGCTCGGAGCAGTCGAGGAACGATGCAAAACATGCTCCACGAGCTCCATCACAAGTCATCAATTGCTATTAGCCACTGCGGAATTGCCATGAAGTCTTACTCAGCCCCCAAAACCCTAGCCATCATCCTAACTGCAGTCCTGCTGCCGGGGTGTGCCTCGGAACTGACAAGCGAGCAAGTGCTTAGCCACGACAGTGGTCGTGTTATCCCCGGAAAGCGATTAACCGCTCCAGTTAAACGAAAAGCGGCCGTAGGTGAGGAAATGCTCACGGCAGGAGAGTACGCACTGACGTCTGGAAAGATCGCACGCAAAATTGCCGTTATGCAGGAAGGTGCTTCAGCAGACATCAAGCACAAACTCAGATCGTTCAACTTCCATCTCGCACCAGCAACTCTCAAGTCAGAAGGAACCGTTAAAAGCGGCCATCTTTACCAGTACCCACGAGGCTTTGTAACAGCAGGCAATGAGCCTGCTTTTGGCGGCCTGATTGCCCCCTATGACACTCCCGAATTGGCTACAAAAATCTATTGGAACTGGACCTCCAGTGGCACAAGCACTTACTACACAGCGGATTTGGATCGCCCAGTAAAGCTTTCAACTAGCGAAATTGAAGAAAACTTGAGTAATAGCGCGAGCTACCAAACACCACTGCAAGTATTAATTTACTCAGGCGTATCAGCAGGGCAGATCCGTTTCGTTTACAAAGAATTCACCTCCCACGGCCAGACGAGACCTGACTTCACTCAGGACGTCGTTCTCGACTACCAAGAGGGCGAGGAATACGCCTTTAAAAGTGCTCGGTTCGTGATCAACAAAGCAGGGCCTGCATTCATTGAATTTACCGTCATCACCGGCCTGTAGTGGGTAATCCGCTAGCACCCCCCTAATAAAAAGGCCCGTCATTAGACGGGCCTTTTTATTAGCAACTAGATTCAGGCTTCTACTGCCTCCCTGCGCTTAACCAGCTTGCTGGCCTGATACTCCCTCGCCGCCTCATGGAACGCCCCAATCAGCGCGTTGTAATCATCTTTCTCCCAATAGCGATACTCCGGGTGCCACTGCACCCCAACGGCAAACGCCTTGGCGCCAATCACGCTGACCGCCTCAATCTGCCCGTCCTCGCAGACGGCCTCTACCTGTAAGCCCTCGCCCAGACGGTCGATGCCCTGGCCATGCAGGGAGTTGACGCTGATCTCGCGCTCGCCGAGCAGCTTGTGCAGCACACCACCCTCGGTCAGAGCGACCTTGTGGATCGGGCCGTAGGCCACGTTGTCCGGCACGTCCTTCACTTCGCGGTGGTCGAGGCGACCGGGCACTAGGTGCACTTCGCGGTGCAGGGTGCCGCCGTACAGCACGTTGAGTTCCTGCACACCGCGGCAGATGCCGAGGAAGGGAATGCCGCGGTCGATGCAGGCGCGCATCAGGCGCAGCACGGTGGCGTCGCGGGGTTTGTCGGCCAGGCCCAGGCCGGGGTGGTCGTCGCCGTAGAAGCTGGGGTGTACGTTGGACAGCGAGCCGCCGAACAGGATGCCGGAGACGTTATCGAGCACGGTGTCCATGTCCAGGTCGTCGCCGAAGGCCGGGATCATCAGCGGGAAGGCGCCGAAGCCGGTGACGGCCTGAATGTATTTCTCGCCCACCAAGTGGAACCAGCCGATGTCGCGGTCAGTCAGCTGCCAGCGGCACAGGGGAAGGCCAATCATGGGTTTGTTCATTGCAAGGGTGTCCTCTTCATTTGAGATTGAAGTGGGCTGCCCTTGGGACAGCGGGTTACCGGGTCACGATAACCGTGAACCCGCTCACCCAAGGGGTGCCGTTTCCCGATCTTTGCCGGGTCACTGCACCAACGCCGCGCCCGCGCGGCTGGTTTACTGCGTAAAACGGAACAAAAAAGGGCCGGTCTTGCGACCGGCCCTCGGGTTACATCAGCTGTTGCTCGGGAAGGCGAATTGCGCCGCCTCGTGGCTGGCGCGCTGCGGCCAGCGCTGGGTGATGGTCTTGCGCTTGGTGTAGAAGCGCACGCCGTCCGGGCCGTAGGCGTGCAGGTCGCCAAACAGCGAGCGCTTCCAGCCGCCGAAGCTGTGGTAGGCCACCGGTACCGGCAGCGGTACGTTGACGCCGACCATGCCGACTTCGATCTCGTCGCAGAACAGGCGCGCCGCTTCACCGTCGCGGGTGAACAGGCAGGTGCCGTTGCCGTACTCGTGGTCGTTGATCAGCTTCATCGCCTCTTCCAGGCTGCCGACGCGGACGATGCACAGGACCGGGCCGAAGATCTCTTCCTGGTAGATGGTCATATCGCTGGTGACGTGGTCGAACAGGGTGCCGCCGACGAAGAAGCCAGCCTCGTTGCCTGCGACCGAGATGCCGCGACCGTCGACCACCAGCTTGGCGCCTTGCGCCACGCCACTGTCGATGTAGCCCTTGACCTTGTCACGGGCAGCGCCGGTGACCAGCGGGCCCATGTCCAGGCCGCAGGAGGTGCCGGCGCCGATTTTCAGGCCGGTGATTTTCGGTACCAGCTTCTCGACCAGCTTGTCGGCAACCTGGTCACCCACGGCCACGGCCACGGAGATGGCCATGCAGCGCTCGCCGCAGGAGCCGTAGGCAGCGCCCATCAGGGCGTTGACGGTGTTGTCGAGGTCGGCGTCCGGCAGTACCACGGCATGGTTCTTGGCGCCGCCCAGGGCCTGTACGCGCTTACCGCGCTTGTTGGCCTCGGTGTAGATGTATTCGGCGATCGGCGTGGAGCCGACGAAGCTGATGGCTTTGACTTCCGGCGCTTCGATCAGCGCGTCCACCGCTTCCTTGTCGCCGTTGATCACGCCGATCACACCCTTGGGCAGGCCGGCTTCGTGCAGCAGCTGGGCGATGTACAAGGTGGAGCTCGGGTCACGCTCGGACGGCTTGAGGATGAAGCAGTTGCCGCAGGCGATGGCCAGCGGGTACATCCACAGCGGCACCATGGCTGGGAAGTTGAACGGGGTGATACCGGCAACCACGCCCAGCGGCTGGAAATCGCTCCAGCTGTCGATGTTCGGGCCGACGTTGCGGTTGTACTCGCCCTTCAGCAGCTCGGGAGCGCCGCAGGCGTATTCGACGTTCTCGATGCCGCGCTGCAGCTCGCCGATGGCGTCTTCGATGGTCTTGCCGTGCTCTTCGCTGATCAGCGCGGCGATCTTGTCCTTGTTCTGCTCCAGCAGTTGCTTGAAGCGGAACATCACCTGGGCGCGCTTGGCCGGCGGGGTATTGCGCCAGGCCGGGAAGGCGGCCTTGGCAGCATCGATGGCGGACTGGATGGTAACGCGGTCGGCCAGCTCGACCTGACGCACCGGCTCGCCGATGGATGGGTTGAAGACCTGGGCGGTGCGGCCGTTGCGCAGCACGATTTCGCCATTGATGAAGTGGGCGACGGTACTCATGGGTGTTCCCTCATTGGTGTTCTGTGGGGCGGCCGCGCTGGGCGCAGCCGCCGCGAATCATTTGATTTCGGTTTCGACGAAGACCACTTCGTGGTCGCTGGCGTTGACCACGTTGTGTTCGACGCCGGCCTGGCGGAAGTACGAGCGGCCGGCCACCAGGGGTGCGTGACGCTCGCCCTCGGGGGTTTCCAGCAGCAGGACTCCGTCGGTCATCGGCGTCACCACGTAGTCGTAGCCGTGGCGGTGGGCGCCGGTCTCGGCACCGGGGGCGAAGCGCCACTCGGTGACGATGACTCGGTCGTTTTCCACCTGCACGGTGGGCACCGCCTTGGGCCGGCTCATCAATCGAGCTTGTTCAGCACGTCGCCGACGGCGTTGAACAGGCGGTCCAACTCTTCCGGCTTGGTGTTGAAGGTCGGCCCGAACTGCAGGGTGTCGCCACCGAAGCGCACGTAGAAGCCAGCTTTCCACAGAGCCATGCCGGCTTCGAACGGGCGGATGGTCGGGTCGCCGTCACGCGGGGCCAGTTGCAGGGCACCGACCAGGCCGCAGTTGCGGATGTCGATGACATGCTTGCTGCCCTTGAGGCCGTGCAGGACATTCTCGAAGTGCGGCGCCAGATCGGCGGACTGCTGGATCAGGTTGTCTTTTTCCAGCAGCTCCAGGGTGGCCAGGCCGGCGGCGCAGGCAACCGGGTGGGCCGAGTAGGTGTAGCCGTGGGTGAACTCGATCATGTGCTCAGGGATGGCCTGGTGCATGAAGGTGTCGTAGATCTCCTTGGAGGCCACGACCGCGCCCAGCGGGATGGCACCGTTGGTGATCTGCTTGGCAGCGTTGAGGATGTCCGGGGTGACGCCGAAGTATTCCGCACCGCTCCACTTGCCCATGCGGCCGAAGCCGGTGATCACTTCGTCGAAGATCAGCAGGATGTTGTGCTGGGTGCAGATCTCGCGCAGGCGCTCCAGGTAGCCCTTCGGCGGGATCAGCGCGCCGGCGGAACCGGACAGCGGCTCGACGATGACGGCGGCGATGTTGGAGGCGTCATGCAGTTCGATCAGCTTGAGCAGCTCGTTGGCCAGCTCCACGCCGCCGGTCTCGGCCATGCCTTTGGTGAACGCCATGCCCGGCTGCAGGGTGTGCGGCAGGTGGTCGGCGTCCATCAGCTGGCCGTACATCTTGCGGTTGCCGCCGATGCCGCCCAGGGCGGTGCCGGCGATGTTCACGCCGTGGTAGCCACGGGCGCGGCCGATGAACTTGGTCTTGGCCGGTTGGCCCTTCAGGCGCCAGTAGGCCTTGGCCATCTTCACCGCGGTGTCGGCACACTCGGAGCCGGAACCGGTGAAGAACACGTGGTTGAGCTCGCCCGGCAGCAGGTCGGCGATCTTCTCGGCCAGCTTGAAGGACAGCGCGTGGCCGTACTGGAAGCCCGGCGAGTAGTCGAGGGTGCCGAGCTGCTTGGCCACGGCCTCCTGGATTTCCTTGCGACTGTGGCCGGCGCCACAGGTCCACAGGCCGGAGAGGCTGTCGAACACGCGGCGGCCCTGGTCGTCGATCAGGATGTTGCCTTCGGCGGCGACGATCAGGCGCGGATCGCGCTTGAAGTTGCGGTTGGCGGAGAAGGGCATCCAGTGGGCGTCCAGCTTGAGCTGGCTGGCCAGGGACGGGGTGGCAGACTGCGGCATGTTCATCGTGGCTCTCCCGGAGCGGGACCTGTTTGTTGTTGCAGCGAAAGGTGCCACGGGCATAAAGTCACGAAAATCCAATTCTTCGTACTTTAAGTTAAGTAGCAGCTAAACAATGAGCAGTCGCCGCCCCGACCCGCTGGCCCAGGTCAGTGACTTTGAAATCCGCCTGCTGCGCCTGTTCCGTAGCGTGGTCGAGTGTGGCGGCTTCTCCGCCGCCGAGAGCGTGCTGGGCATCGGCCGCTCGGCCATCAGCCAGCAGATGAGCGATCTGGAGCAGCGCCTGGGCCTGCGCCTGTGCCAGCGCGGCCGCGCCGGCTTCGCCCTGACCGACGAAGGGCGCGAGGTGTACCAGTCGTCGCTGCAGCTGTTCGGCGCGCTGGAGAGCTTCCGCAACAACGTCAACGGCCTGCACCGCGAGCTGCGCGGCGAGCTGCATATCGGCCTGACCGACAACCTGGTCACCGTGCCGCATATGCGCATTACCCATGCATTAGCACGGCTCAAGGAACAGGGCCCGGAGGTGCGCATCCAGATCCGCATGACACCACCTTCGGAGGTGGAACAGGGCGTGCTCGACGGCAGCCTGCACGTCGGCGTGGTGCCGCAGAGCCACGCGCTGTCCGGCCTGGAGTACCAACCGCTGTACGGCGAGCGCTCGCAGCTGTACTGCGCGGTGGGCCACCCGCTGTTCTATGTGGACGACAACCAGCTGTCCGACGAGCGCCTGAATGCCCAGGACGCCATCGCCCCGACCTTCCGCCTGCCGCCGGAGGTGCAGAGCCAGTACCAGGTGCTCAACTGCACGGCCAGTGCCTCGGACCGCGAGGGCATGGCCTTCCTTATTCTCACCGGGCGCTATATCGGCTACCTGGCCGACCACTACGCCCAGCAATGGGTGCAGCAGGGCCGCCTGCGCGTGCTCAAGCCCAACTCGCGCTTCTACGACCTGACCCTGGCCTCGGTGACGCGCAAGGGCCGGCGGCCGCAGATGGTGCTGGAGACCTTCCTGGAGGCGCTGGCCAAGACCAGCTGAGCTACCCATGACGCAGAATGATGCGCTGCACGCCTTCTTCAGCGACTTCGTCGAGGCCTTCGCCAGCTTCGACGGGCAGCGGGTCGCCAGCCGCTATGCGCAGCCCTACCTGGCGCTGAATGCCGAGGGCGAACTACGCGTGTTCGCCACGGCAGGCGAGACCGCGGCCTACTTCCAGCAGGTGCTCGACGCCTATGCCGCGCTCGGCTGTCGCAGCTGCCGCTTCGCTGCGCTGGAGGTCGTCATACTGGGCGCCGACAGCCTGTTGGCCAGCGTCACTTGGGAGCTGCTGGACGCCGCAGGACTGGTCCTGCGCAGCTGGCGCGAATCCTACAACCTGACACAGCGGTCAGAAGGGCTATTCATCTACGCCTCGACCGACCACGTCGCTTCGCTGGAACGCCCGTACCACTAAGCGCAGCGCCATTTTACAAGCGAGCACGACCGCACGGTCAAAGACGGTTTTCTGACGTTTTTGGCAGTATTCCGTCCGTTCGGTCAGGTCTCACTGTGAGCTGAACACGTTTTTGACGCGAGAGGCTTGTCTAGTCTTCCGCGCTGAGTTATCAGTGCGCAGACAAGCCGATCATCTGTACGGACCTGCCTCGATGCCTGCTGCCTCAACCCCCGCTCCCAGCGCCGCCAAACCTGCCGGTCGCATCCGCCAGAAGAACGAAAAAGCCATCATCGCCGCCGCCGAGGTGGAGTTCGCCCGGCACGGCTACAAAGGCACCAGCATGAACAGCATCGCCCAGGCGGTGGGGCTGCCCAAGGCCAATCTGCACTACTACTTCAGCAGCAAGCAGGGCCTGTACATCGCGGTACTGCAGAACATTCTCTGCCAGTGGGAAAAGGCCCTCGACGGCATGACGGTCAATGACGACCCGGCCGAGGCACTGAGCCGCTACATCCGCTCCAAGATCGAGTTCTCGCGCACCCAGCCGCTGGCCTCGCGCATCTTCGCCATGGAAGTGATCAGCGGTGGTCAGCAACTGGCGGCCCACTACAGCCAGGGCTCGCGCGACTGGTTCCACGGCCGTACCGCGGTGATCCAGGCCTGGATCGATGCCGGCAAGATGGACCCGATCGACCCGGCGCACCTGATCTTCATGCTCTGGGGCAGCACCCAGCACTACGCCGACTTCGCCAGCCAGATCGCCCTGTACTCCGGCAAAAGCAGCTTGAAGAAGGCCGATTACGAGGAAGCCACCAGCAACCTGGTGCGCATCATCCTCAAAGGCTGCGGCCTGACGCCGCCGGCCTGAAGCTAGGGGCGCCGACGGCGCCCGGTGATCATCGACAGCGGCAGGTTCTCGCGCAGGCGCAGGCTCTCCACCAGCGCCGCGGTGAGATGCACGCAGACCAGCGCCAGCAGCGCATCGGCAAAGAAGGCATGGATCTGCAGCGGCAGGTCCTCGCCCCAGAAGTAGTCCACCTCCTCCATCAGGAAGCCGGTCACGCCCAGGCCGAGCATCATCAGCAGCATCAGCACCATCACCAGGGCGCCGATCGGCGAGTGGCCGAGGCGGTGATAGTCACGCCGTTGCAGCAACGCGCAAAAGTGTTCGCGCAGGCGCGCCGGAGTCGGCCAGAAGTCCGCCCAGCGCGCCGGCGTCGGGCCGACGAAGCCCCATACCAGGCGCACCGCCAGCCAACCCACGGCGTAGTAGCCGAGCCAGCGGTGCCAGTCGTCACCTTCCTCGGTGAACCAGTAGTTGGCGACGAAGGCCAGCACCAGGGACCAGTGGCACAGGCGCACCAGCGGGTCCCATAGCTGCAGGCTGTCGCGGCTCACCGGCTCAGTCCTCGATCTCGGTCTTCACCGCGTTGCCGGAAACCGGGTCGAAGTAGATCTCGACCTTCTGCTTGTCCTTGTTCCAGCCGTAGATCTCGTAGCAGTTGCCGTCGGTGACCTTGAACTTCTTGATCTCGTAGCCCTGGGCCTTGAGGTTCTCCTGGAACTTGGCCTGGTCCTGCCACTGGGCCTTGTCGGTGGTGGTGCACTGCGGGCCGGCGAGGGCCAGTGGGCTGGCCAGTACGAGAGAGAGCAGCAGCAATTTGCGCATGGGACGGTTCCTTGTGGTGCGGATGGGCGCCGGCCAGGCCGGCGCTGCTCAGCTTAGACGCCGCCTCGCCAGGGCGCCCGCTGCAGCAACTCGGCGCAGCGTTGCTGGAGGAATTCGCGCAGCAGGCGCACCGGCCCGCTGAGCTGGTCACGGTGGGCGCAGATCAGGTTCAGCGGCGTCGGCTCGCCGTGCCAGCCCGGCAACGCCACTTCCAGGCGGCCATCGCGCACGTCATCGGCCACGTCCAGCCAGGACTTGTACACCAGCCCCTGCCCCGCCACCGCCCAGCGCCGCACCACATCGGCATCGTCGCTGACGCGGTTGCCGCTCACCGTCAGCGCCTGCTCGCGGCGCCCGTCGCTGAAGCTCCAGCGCTCGTGCACACGGCCGCCGAGCATGTACAGCAGGCAGTTGTGCCGGCGCAGCTCCTCCGGCAGGCGCGGCCTCCCGTGACGGGCGAAGTAGGCCGGCGCGGCGCACAGCACGCGGCGGTTGTCGGCGGCCACCGGCAGCGCCACCAGGCTGGAGTCTTCCGGCTCGCCGTAGCGCAGGGCGATATCCACCGGCTGGCGGAACAGGTCGGCGACGCGGTCGCTGAGCAGCAGGCGCAAGGACAATTGCGGGCGCTCGGCCTGGAACTCATCGAGCCAGGGCAGCAGCGCATTGCGGCCGAAGTCCGAGGGCGCGGCGATCTGCAGCACGCCGCTGATCTCGTCGCGGGTGCCGGCCAGCTGCTGGCGGCCGCTCTCCAGGCTGGCCAGGGCAGCACGAGCGTGGGCCAGGTACTGCTCGCCCTCGGCGGTTAGGCGCAGGCTGCGCGTGGAGCGCAGCAGCAGGCGCGTCTGCAGTTGCGCCTCCAGACGCTTGAGCGCGGCGCTGGCCACCGCTGGCGAACAGTCCAGCTCGCGGGCGGCAGCCGACAGGCTGCCCAGCTCGGCGGTACGGACGAACAGGGCGATATCGTCGAGGCGCAGCATGGCGGCTCCATTTTCAAATGAATATTGAAAGAGACTCTATGGCAGGCCGCTTTTTCTCGCCAGACGATTAAACGAACATGCCGCCAACGCCAGCCGGCACGCCGACTAAGCTGGAACATTCGACTTCGCCATTGCGACCTGCCCAGGAGTTGCCGCATGAAAGCCATCGCCTACTACCAGTCCCTGCCCATCGATCACGCCGAGTCGCTGCTCGACGTCGAACTGCCGGCGCCGCAACCCGGCCCGCGCGACCTGCTGGTGGAGGTCAAGGCCATCTCGGTCAACCCGGTGGACACCAAGATCCGCCAGCGCGTATCGCCCGAGGCCGGCCAGGCCAAGGTGCTGGGCTGGGACGTGGCCGGCGTGGTGGTGGCGGTGGGTGACGAGGTCAAGCAGTTCCGCCCCGGCGACAAGGTGTTCTACGCCGGCGCCATCGACCGTGCCGGCGCCAACAGCGAGCTGCACGTGGTGGACGAGCGCATCGTCGGGCGCATGCCCGGCTCGCTGGACTTCGCCCGCGCTGCCGCCCTGCCGCTGACCGCCATCACCGCCTGGGAACTGCTGTTCGAGCGCCTCGGCGTGCGCGAGGGCCACGGTGATGAAGGCCAGACCCTGCTGGTGGTCGGCGCTGCCGGTGGCGTCGGCTCGATCCTGGTGCAGCTGGCCCGCCAGCTCACCGGCCTGACCGTGATCGGCACCGCCTCGCGCAGCGAGACCCAGGACTGGGTACGCGAACTGGGCGCCCATCATGTGATTGACCACAGCCAGCCGCTGCGTCCGCAACTGGAGGCACTGGGCATCGCGCAGATCAGCATGGTCGCCAGCCTGACCCACACCGACCAGCACCTGGACCAGTTGGTCGACGTGCTGGCGCCGCAGGGCAAACTGGCGCTGATCGACGATCCGGCGCAGCTCGACGTGGCCAAGCTCAAGCGCAAGAGCCTGTCGCTGCACTGGGAGTTCATGTACACCCGCTCGCTGTTCCAGACCGACGACATGATCGAGCAGCACCGCCTGCTCAACCGGGTCAGCCAGCTGATCGACGACGGCGTGCTGAAGACCACCCTGGGCGAGCACTTCGGTCGTATCGACGCGGCCAACCTGAAACGCGCCCACGCCCTGCTGGAGAGCGGCAAGTCGCGCGGCAAGATCGTCCTCGAAGGCTTCTGATATCGAAGGCTCCGTGCCGGCCGTGCAATGCGGCCTGCACAGCGCCGATTCTCATCCAGTTCCTCCTCTCCTCCGTACTCAATTCCCAACAACGGGCGCACACGGCACAACCGGACGGGCGGCCGGCACGCTGAAGGGCAGCGGCTAGACTCAAGAAGACCCGGCGAGCAGGCAGTGGTCCGGGGAGTTCCACCGGATTGCTGGGGGTTCAGGATGCGACCCATGTTCGACCGGCCATTAGCGATGGCCACCGTTTTTCTCCTGTTCGGCATCGCCTGGATACTCGGCGGCGACCTGCTGCTGCGCATGCTGGATCTTGCCCCCACCACCTTCGCCTGGCTGCAGACGCTCATGGCGCTGCTCTTCGTCGCACTCGGCGGTCTGCTGATCCTGCTCCTCGGCCAGCGCCAGCGGCGCGCCCAGCAGCAAGCGCAGCAGGCCGTGCAGGACCTGAGCCTCAAGCTGAACCAGGCGCAACACGATGCCGGACTCGGCCTGTGGCAGTACGACGGCCGCCTGCGCTGCTCCGCCGAGGCCCTGCAGCTGTTCGAGCGCACCGCCACGGAAACCGACGCCAGCCTCGACGACCTGCTCGGCTGGATCTACCCGAGCGACCGCAACGCCGCCCAGCGTGCCCTCGACATGCTGCAGCGCGAAGGCGCGCCGCTGCTGATCAACGTGCGCCTCAATCGCCCGGCCAGCGAACCGCCGCTATGGCTGCTGCTGCGCGGCAGCCGCGCGGAGGACGGCAGCCTGCATGGCAGCGTGCAGAACATCAGTGGGCAGAAGCGCGACGAGCAGGCCCTGCGCGAGAGCGAACAGCGCTTCCGCCAGCTGTTCGAGCAGACCCCGCACATCGCCGTGCAGGGTTACGACAGCGAGCGCCGGGTGATCTTCTGGAACCAGGCCAGCACCCAGCTGTATGGCTACAGCCTGGCCGAGGCGCTGGGCCGGCGCCTGGAGGATCTGATCATCCCGCCACCGATGCGCGCCAAGGTGGTCAGCGGCGTCAGCGCCTGGATGATCGGCGGCCCGGCCATTCCTGCCGCCGAGCTGACCCTGCGCCATCGCGACGGCAGCGAGGTGCACGTGTATTCCAGCCATCTGATGCTGCGCAATGCACGCAACCAGCTGGAGATGTACTGCGTCGATGTCGATCTCGGCCGGCAGATGACCGCCCACCAGCAACTAGAGGCCAGCGAGAGCCGTTACCGCGAACTGGTGGAGCAGCTGCACGAGGCGATCTTCCTCACCGATGGCAGCGGCCGCCTGACCTTCGTCAACCCGTCCTGGCAGACCATCACCGGCTACAGCATCCAGCAGAGCATCGGCCATCCGCTGCTCGACTTCATCGAGGACGACCAGCGCGACGCCGCCGAGCAGCACATCGCCGCCATCCTCGCGCGCCAGCAGAGCAGCTGGATTGGCGAGCTGCGCCTGCGCGACGCCAATGGCCGCGCACACTGGGTTTCGCTGCGCCTGGCCGCCGGCGCACAGCATGGCTTGGGCCTGCGCGGCAGCCTCGACGACAT
This sequence comes from Pseudomonas sp. ML96, assembly GCF_000761545.1. Lineage (GTDB taxonomy): Bacteria > Pseudomonadota > Gammaproteobacteria > Pseudomonadales > Pseudomonadaceae > Aquipseudomonas. Next base: position 204,342 of record NZ_JPMY01000002.1, read on the forward strand.
TCACGAGCGGCGCTACAGCCAGGCCGTGCAGGAAGCGCGCAACGCGGTGCTCGACCGCATGCTGGCGCAGGCACCGCTGGAGGAGAACCTGGCCGACATGGCCCGCCGCCTGGAACGCATCAGCCCGGAGATGCTGGTGTCGATCATGCGTCTGGATGACGGCCTGCTGCACCTCATGACCGCGCCCAGCCTGCCGGCCAGCTATGTCGAGGTGGTCAACGGCATGGCGGTCGGCGTCGACCGCGGCAGCTGCGGCCACGCCGCGGCCTGTGGCGAGCTGACCATAGTCGAGGACATCCGCAACCACCCCAACTGGATCGACTTCCGCGAGGTCGCGCAGCAGGCCGGGCTGCGTGCCTGCTGGTCGCTACCGTTCAAGAGCGACCAGAACCAGGTGCTCGGCGTGTTCGGCATCTACTACCGGCGCCCGGCCCGGCCGAGCCGCGAGGATATCGAGCTGGTCACCGAGTTTACCCGCCTGGCCGGCCTCGCCGTGCGCCAGCAACAGCGCGATGCCGAACGTCTGCAGAGCGAGCTGCGCTTCCGTTCCACCTTCGAGCAGGCCGCCGTTGGCATCGCTCATCTGGCCCCGGACGGCCGCTGGCTGCGAGTCAATCAACGGCTGTGCCAGATGCTCGGCTACAGCCGCGAACAGCTGCTGCAGCTGACCTTCCAGGACATCACCCACCCCGACGACCTGGACAAGGACCTCGGCCTGACCCGCCAACTGCTGGCCGGCGATATCCAGCGCCTGACCATGGAGAAACGCTACCTGCAGCGCAGCGGCAACGTGCTCTGGGCCAACCTCAGCGCCACCCTGGTGCGCCACACCAACGGCGAGCCGCACTACTTCATCTCGGTGGTCGAGGACATCGGCGTGCGCAAGCAGCAGGAACTCGCCCTGCAGCAGGCCGCCACGGTGTTCGAGAGCACCCAGGAAGCGGTGGTGATCGTCGATGCGCGGCGGCGCATCCTCACCAGCAACCCGGCCTTCAGCAACATCACCGGGCTGAGTCCCGAGGATGCCCTCGGCCGGCGCCTGCCGCTGCTGCCGGACAACAGCCTGGATCGCTCGCGCTATCGCAGCCTGTGGCGCAAGGTGCAGAACAACGGGCACTGGCAGGGCGAGATGAACAGCCGCCGCCGCGATGGCTCGCGTTTCCCGTTCTGGCTCACCGTCAGCCGGGTGCGCGACTGCGACCCGCAGCAACCGCAGTACGTGCTTACCTTCACCGACCTCAGCCAGTACCGCGACAGCCAGGAGCGCCTGGCCCACCTGGCGCACTTCGACCCGCTCACCGACCTGCCCAATCGCCTGTATGCCATGGAGCGCCTGGGCCATGCCCTGGAGCACGCGCAGCGGCACCAGGAGCGGGTGGCGGTGCTGTACTTCGACCTGGACAACTTCAAGACCATCAACGAGAGCCTCGGCCACAAGGTCGGCGACGAGCTGCTGGTGGCCGTGGCCCGCCGCCTGCAGCAGCGCCTGCGCAACGAAGACACCCTGGCGCGGCTGACCAGTGACGAATTCCTCGTGGTGCTGGAAAACCTGCAGCGCCCTGAGGAAGCGGCCAGCATCGCCCGCACCCTGATCGAATTGCTGGAGCGCCCGCTGCCGCTGGGCAACGGCCGTGAGGCCTACCTGGGCGCCAGCATCGGCATCAGCCTCTATCCGGACGACGGCCAGAGCAGCGACGACCTGCTACGCAACGCCGACAGCGCCCTGCACCAGGCCAAGCAGGAGGGGCGCAACACCTTCCGCTTCTACACCCAGGGCCTGACCCACCAGGCGCACACCCGCCTGACCCTGGAAGGCCAGCTGCGCCAGGCACTCAAACGCAACGAATTCGTCCTCCACTACCAGCCCCTGCTGCGCGGCAGCGACGGCCATGCCATCGGCGTGGAGGCCCTGCTGCGCTGGAACAGCAACGAAGGCATGGTCTCGCCGGCGCAGTTCATTCCCCTGGCCGAGGAGACCGGGCTGATCGTGCCCATTGGCAACTGGGTGCTGCGCGAGGCCTGCCGGCAGATGCAGTTCTGGCGCCAGCAGGGCATGGACCTGCACACCCTGGCGGTGAACCTGTCGCCCCGCCAGTTCCGCCAGGCCGACCTGGTGCAGCAGGTGCGCGAGGCCCTGCACGATACCGGCCTGCCGGCCGAGCACCTGGAACTGGAGATCACCGAGGGCGCGCTGATCGAGAATGTCGAACAGGCCCAGGCCACCCTGGCCGCGCTCAAGGAGCTGGGCCTGAAGCTGGCCATCGACGATTTCGGCACCGGCTATTCGTCGCTGGCCTACCTGCGCCGCTTCCCGCTGGACAAGCTGAAGATCGACCAGAGCTTCATGCGCGGCGTGCCGGAGGACCAGGCCAACCTGGAAATCGTCGCCACCATCGTCGGCCTGGCGCGCAACCTCAAGCTCTGCGTGCTGGCCGAGGGTGTGGAGACCCTGGAGCAGCTGCAGGCCTTGCGCCAGCTGGGCTGCGAGCAGTGCCAGGGCTACCTGTTCAGCCGCCCGCTGAGCGCCGTGCAACTGGCCCACTGGCTGCATAACGACCAGCAGTCGGTCGGTTGACCCAGGTCATGGAAGGCCACAGGCGCAGGTCTACACTGCAGCTTCACCCTTTTCAGGAGGATCGCGATGAACATCAGCATCCAACAGGTGAAGACTGCCACTGGGCTGCCGCGCTGGCAGGTGTGCATGGACCAGCACGGGGTCAGTTTCCGTAGCGAGGCGGAGGCCCGCAGCTTCGTCAATGTGCTGCGCGCACGCCTGCAAGCGCCTCACCCGCTGCCGTGGCGCGGCGCCGCACAGGTGCGTAGCGCCAGCTGAGCCTCGTTAGAATTCCAGGTTGCGTGAGCGCGCATGCCGGGTGCTGGCTACGGCCAGCACCACGGTGATCGCACCGCACAAGGCGATTACCGCGGCCATCGGCCGTGCGGTGCCGTCATGCAGCATGCCGACCAAAGAGGAAGTCGCCGCCGCCACGCAGAACTGCAGCGAGCCCATCAGCGCCGAGGCACTGCCGGCCAGGGCGCCCTGCCCGGCCATGGCGCAGGCGGTGGCATTAGGCAGCACGCAGGACAGGCTGGCGGTGCTGATGAACAGCGGAATCAGCAGCGGCCACAGCTGCTCCGGCTGGGCCATGGCCACCGCCAGCAGCGCCAGGGTCGAGGCGCCATACACCCACACCGTGCGCTTGAGCCAGTAACCCGGGCCGTGGTGGCGCAGCAGCCAGCCGTTGAACTGGGCGGTGAGGATGAAGCCGGCGGCATTGGCACCGAACAGCCAGCCATAGTGCTCGGCCGGCACGCCGTACAGTTCGATGAAGATGAAGGGCGAACCGGAGATGTAGGCGAACATGCCGGCCATAGCCACGCCGCCAGTGAGCCCGAAGCCGACCAGGATGCGGTCACGCAACAGCACCAGGTAGCGGCTCAGCGCGCCACTCAATGGCTGCGGCGCGAACTCGACCGGGCGGGTTTCCGGCAGCCACAGCAGCACCGCGAGCAGGCACAGCGCGCTGAACAGCATCAGGCCGAAGAAGATCGACTGCCAGCCGAACAGCTGCAGCAGCAAGCCGCCGCCCAGCGGCGCAAGAATCGGCGCCACGCCCATCACCAGCATCAGCTTGGAGAACACCTTGGCCGAGGTCAGCGGGTCGCACAGGTCACGCACCACCGCGCGCGAGATGACCATGCCGGCGCTGCCACCCAGGGCCTGGACGAAGCGCGCACCGATCAGCCACTCGAGGCTCGGCGCCAGCGCACAGGCCAGCGAGGCCAGGGTGAACAGCACCACGCCGATCAGCAGCGGCACGCGCCGGCCGTAACGGTCGGCCAGCGGGCCATACAGCAGCTGACCGAAGGCGACGCCGGCGAAGTAGGAGGCCAGCGACATCTGGATGTGCTCGACGTCGGTGGCGAAGTACTGCGCCAGCGCCGGGAAGCTCGGCAGATAGAAGTCGATGGCCATAGGGCCGAAGGCGCTCAGGGTGCCGAGGATGAGCAGAATACGAAAATTCATGAGTTATCCACTGCGGGGTCACCCCCGGAAAAACAAGGGCGCCCATGGGCGCCCTGAGTGTCTGCTGGCGGGAGATCATACTCCCGCGCAGTGCGGTCAGTGCTGCTCGGCCGTATCGTGCTTGGCCTTGCGTTTGTCCAGTTTGTCGGCCAGCGATTCTACCAGCAGGTAGAACATCGGAATCATGAAGGTCGCCAGCAGGGTGGCGGCGAGCATGCCACCGATGACCCCGGTGCCGATCGAGTGGCGGCTGGCCGAACCGGCGCCGCTGCTGATGGCCAGCGGCACGCAGCCGAGGATGAAGGCCAGCGAGGTCATCACGATCGGTCGGAAGCGCAGCTTGGCCGCCTCCATCGCCGCCTCGAAGATACCCATCTTCTGCTCCTCGCGACACAGCACGGCGAACTCGATGATCAGAATGGCGTTCTTCGCTGCCAGGCCGATCAGGGTCACCAGGCCGACCTGGAAGTACACGTCGTTGGCCAGGCCACGCATCCAGATCGCCAGGATCGCGCCGAACACGGCGAAGGGCACCGCCGTGACCACGGCCATCGGCAGGGTCCAGCGCTCGTACTGCGCGGCCAGGATCAGGAACACCAGGATCAGGCCGAAGATGAACGCGGTGCTACCCGAACCCTGGGTCGCCAGCTCTTGGAAGGCCGAGCCGATCCAGGCCAGGTTGTACTGCTCGCCAAGCACCTCGTCAGCTACTTCCTGCATGGCCTGCAGCGCCTGGCCGGAGCTGTAGCCCGGCGCCGGGCCGCCGAGCAGCTTGGCCGCCGGGTAGACGTTGAAGCGCGCGTAGGAGTCCGGCCCGAGGATGCGCTGCACACGCACCAGCGAGGTCAGCGGAATCAGGTCGCCACTGCTGGAGCGCACGTAGACCTGGGTCAGGTCTTCCGGGCTACGGCGGAAGTTGGCTTCCGACTGCAGGCTGACCTGCCAGGTGCGGCCGTACAGGTTGAAGTCGTTGACGTAGTAGCTGCCGAAGGTCGCCTGCATGGCGGTGAACACATCGTTGATCGCCACCCCCAGAGCACGCGCCTTGGTCCGATCCAGATCGATGAAGTACTGCGGCACATCGGCGTGGAAGGTGCTGTTGACCCCCGCCAGCTCCGGGCGCTTGGAGGCGGCAGCGACGAACTTCTGCACCACCGCGCTGAGATCGTCGATGGAGCCGCCGCTGCGATCCTGGATATAGGCCTCGAAGCCACCGGTGGTACTCATGCCGCTGATCGGCGGCGGGTTGAAGGTCATCACCAGGGCATCCTTCTGCTTGGCGCCCATGCCCATGAACTGCCGCGGCAGGTTCCGCGCATCCAGCTCCTCGGTGGTGCGCTCCTTCCAGTCCTTCAGCGGAACGAACGACACCCCGGCGTTGCTGCGCGTGCCGAAGGTCAGCACGTCGAAGCCGGCGAAGGTCACCACATCCTCCACCGCCGGGTGCTTCATCAGCTCCTCGGTGACTGCGCTGGTGACCTGATCGGTACGGCTCAGCGAGGCCGCCGGTGGCAGGAAGTAGGCGTTGATCACATAGCCCTGGTCCTCGTCCGGCACCAGCGAGCCCGGCACCCGGCCGAACAGCACGACCATGATGGCGATCATCCCGCCGAACAGCGCCACGCCGATCAGCGAGCGCTTGAGGAAGAAACGCACGCCGGCGGTATAGCCACTGGTGAAGCGCTCGAAGCCATTGTTGAACCAGCGGAACGGAGCCGCCGGCTCCTTGTGCTCGGGCTTGAGAATCAGGGCACAGAGCGCCGGCGACAGGGTCAAAGCGACGATGCCGGAGATCACCACCGACACCGCGATGGTGATCGCGAACTGCTTGTACATCTGCCCCGCCAGGCCGCCGAGGAAGCCCACCGGGATGAACACCGCGCACAGCACCAGGACGATGGCGACGATCGGCCCGGTCACCTCCTCCATGGCCTTGATCGCCGCCTCGCGCGGGCTGAGCTTCTCGGTGCGCATCACCCGTTCGACGTTCTCCAGCACCACGATGGCGTCGTCCACCACGATGCCGATGGCCAGCACCATGCCGAACAGGGTCAGCAGGTTGATCGAGAAGCCGAGCATGTACATGCCGGCGAAGGTGCCGATCAGCGATACCGGGATCGCCAACACCGGGATCAGCGTGGCACGCCAGTTCTGCAGGAAGATGTAGACCACCAGCATCACCAGTACGAGAGCCTCGATGAAGGTGTGGATCACCTCCTCGATGGAGACCTTGACGAACTTGGTGGTGTCGTAGGGGATCTTGTAGGCGATGCCCTCGGGGAAACGCTTGGACAGCCGCTCCATGGTTTTTTGCACCGCGTCCGCAGTATCCAGGGCGTTGGCGCCGGGTTGCAGGTAGATACCGAAGGCGGCGTTCTTCTTGCCGTTGAGGCTGGTGACCAGCGAGTAGTCCTGGGCGCCCAGTTCGATCCGTGCCACGTCCTTGAGCAGCAGGCTGGCACCGGTCGCGTCGGTACGCAGGATCACCTGCTCGAACTCCTCAGGCGTGGTGAAGCGGCCCTTGGTACTCACCGTGTAGGTGAAGTCCTGCGGCGACGACAGCGGCTCCTTGCCGAAGTTACCGGCGGCGAATTGCGAGTTCTGCTCCTGGATGGCGCTGACCACGTCGCTCGGCGTCATGTCGTACTGCGCCAGCTTGTCCGGGCGCAGCCAGATGCGCATGGAGTAGTCCTTGGAGCCGAACTGGCTGGCGTCGCCCACGCCGTGGATACGCTTGAGTTCGTCGATGACGTTGATCAGCGCGTAGTTGCTGATGAAGATCGGGTCACGCGAGCCATCCGGCGAGAACAGGGTCACCACCTGCAGGATGTCGGAGGATTTCTTCTCCACCTTCACGCCCTGCCGGCGCACTTCCTCGGGCAGCTTGGCCAGCGCGGCCTGTACCCGGTTGTTGACGTCGATGGTGGCCTGATCGGGGTCGGTGCCGACCTCGAAGTACACGGTCAGGCTCATCGCGCCATTACTGTCGGAGTTGGATAGCTGGTAGATCATGCCCTCGACGCCGTTGATCTCCTGCTCCAGCGGCGCGGCCACGGTCTCGGCGATGACCTGCGAGCTGGCGCCCGGGTAGGCCGCCGTCACCGCCACCTGCGGCGGCAGGATCTCGGGGTACTGGGCGACAGGTAGCGAGCGCATGGCCGCAAGGCCGGCGAGGATGATGACGATGGAGATGACGGCAGCGAAGATCGGTCGGTCGATAAAGAACTTGGAGATCACGGGCCTTGCTCCTTACTGCTTGGCAGGGGCGGCGTCGACCACCTTGACCGGCGCATTGGGGTGAACCTTGGGCAGGCCCTCGACTATCACCTTGTCACCGGCGGCGATGCCGCTCTCCACCACCCAGCGCCCGCCGGCAGTCTGCCCGGTGCCGACCGGGCGGATGCGCGCCATGCCCTGCTCATCCACCACGTAGACGAAGGTGCCGTTCGGCCCCTGCGACAACGCGCGCTCCGGCACGGTGATCGCGTTGGGCTTGTTGATGCCCTTGACCACCACGCGCACGAACTGCCCGGGCATCAGCGCCTGGTTCGGGTTGGGTACCACGGCGCGCGCACTGACGGTGCCGGTGCTGCGGTCGATGGTGCTGTCGGTGAAGTCCACCTTGCCTTCCAGCGGGTAGCTGGTGCCGTCGCCGAACTTGATCTCCACGCTCATGCGCTGGCCGCCCTCGCGCACCAGGCTGCCGCTCTGCAGGCCGCTGCGCACGTTGGACACCTCACGGTCAGGGGCGGCGAAGTTGACGTAAATCGGGTCGAGCTGAGTGATCTGGGTCAGCAGGCTGGCATTGGGGTCGCCGGCTACCATCAGGCTGCCCTCAGACACCGTCTCCTTGCTGGTGATGCCGGAGATCGGCGCCTCTACCGTGGTGTAGTCGAGGTCGATCTGCTTGGACTGCACCTCGGCCTTGGCCGCCTCGATGTTGGCCTTGCTCTGCTCGAAGTTGGAAACGGCGTTGTCCAGTTCGCTCTCGCTGGCGAAGCCTTTCTTCTGCAGCTCGCGGATACGCTTGAGGTCACGCTCGGTCTGCCGGTAGCGCGCCTGCTCCTGGGCCAGGGTGCCCTTGGCCCGCGACAAGGCGGCCTGATAAGGACGCGGGTCGATGCGGAACAGCACCTGGCCCTGCTTGACCTGGCTGCCCTCCTGGTAGGTGCGCTCCTGCAGGATGCCGCTGACCTGGGCGCGCACCTGCACCTCACGGAAGCCGGCGGTACGCGCCGGATACTCGAACTGCAGCGGCAGCGAGCCGACGGTGACCTGCTCCACCACCACCTCGGGTGGCGGCATCTGCTGCTGGGCCGGGTCGGCGGCGTGCAGCAACGGACTGAACAGCACGCCAAAAGCCAGCGTATGCAGTACGAATGGGAGCGGGCGAGAAAGCATGGTCGTCTCCATGACGTCTTGAATTGGGCAAAGCCCGGAATGAGAGCTACGGCATTTACATACAAGATTGTCTGTAAACATGAAGTTACAGCTCAGAAATCGTTACACTGAGGTCCCCAAACAGAGCCTAGCCCGATTCCTCTAGCCCGCCATGCGCAGAACCAAAGAACAAGCCGAGCAGACCCGCGCCGATATCCTGGCTGCAGCCGAACAGTTGTTTCTCGAGAAAGGGGTGGCGCACAGCACCCTGGATCAGATCGCGCGCGCAGCCGGGGTAACGCGCGGGGCGGTGTACTGGCACTTCGAGAACAAGGCCCATCTGTTCCATGAAATGCTCAGCCAGGTTCGCTTGCCGCCGGAGCAGATGACCGAGCGCCTGTGCGGCTGCGGCGAGGTCGATCCGATCCTGTCGCTGCGCGACCTGTCCATCGAGGCGATCGCCAGCCTCGCGGTGGACGAGCAGCGCCGGCGCATCTTCACCATCCTGCTGCACCGCTGCGAGTTCACCGACGAGCTGCGCGAGGCGGAAGAACGGCACAACGCCTTCATCAACCAGTTCATCGGCCTGGTGGAAAACCTGTTCGCCCGCCCTGCCTGCCAGAGCCGGCTGCTACCGGGGATCACCCCGCGCCTGGCGGCGCGTGCGGTACATGCGCAGATCATCGGCCTGTTCACCGACTGGACCCGCGACCAGCAGCTGTTCGACCCGCAGCACGACACCGCCGCGCTGATCGACGCCCAGTTGCGCGGCCTGCTGCGCGAGTGGAACCCGCCGGCCTGGGTTCCACCCGCTCAGTGAATCAGGCCGCCTCGGCGGCGTAGCCCTCCTCGCGGATCGCCGTCAGCAGCTGTTCCAGACTCAGGCGACTGGCCACCCGCACCTCACCGGCGCCCAGATCGACCTGCACCTCGGCCGCCGGATCACCGGCCTGCACGGCATTGGTGATGGCGCGTACGCAGTGCCCACAGCTCATGCCGGAAACCTTCAGGACTTGCATGGCAACTCTCCTTCTTCGAATGGCGTTGGGCTCAGTGTCGAGCTTGCCATCGTGGCAAGGTCAAGACTTAGGGTCTGTTGACGTTTCGGCGCGGCCGCGACGGATCCAGTTTTTGCGCGGAGCTAGGCGCGAGACGCGTAGTTTGGTGATCCAAATGAGCCGTCGAGCAACGATGTTCCGCCCAAAAACTGGCCCGTCCCTACGGGTTGCGCGAAAAATTTCGCCATGCGTTGTTATGGGACTTGCCAAGGGAATGACCATTGCCTGCGTCCCACGCCTAGCCTGGCGAGATTTTTCGCAGCAACGCGGCTTGCACCGAAACGCCAACAGACCCTAATCACTTGTCGTCGCGGCCGACCTGACCCAAGCTGCAGGAAAAGCTCCGAGGTGATCACCATGCGCCTGCCCGTCGCCCTGCTCGCCCTGCTCTGCCTGCCGGCCCTGGCCGACGAGTCGGTGCCCGAGCCTTCGTCCACCCCAGCCACCGAGATGCCCGCGCCGGCACCAGCGCCGCAACCCGCGTCAGTGCCGCTAGCGCCCATGACCCTGCCCACGCCGATCGACTATGGCGTGCTGATGGTGTCGCGCGAGCGCCTGGAAGTCTCGACGCCCTGCGAGATCGGCCTGTACCTGCAGGGCAACCTGACCGCGCGCCTGTACCAGGGCCAGTCCATTACCCTCAACCTGCCTCCGGGCGAAGTGCTGGTGCGCCTCGGCCAGATTGGCGGCAATGGCTGCCAGCCGCACTACGAACAGCTACGCAGCCAGACGCTGCGTATCACCGCTGGCGAGGTGGCCAAGTTCCGCATTGCCATGGACTCGCTCGGCCTGCAGCTGATTCCGGCACCGCTCAACTATTGATGCGTGCTCAAGCAGTGCGACAACCCACCGCTTGACCTTGACCCAGTGTCAAGGTTGATCCTAGGGGCGAATCCGATGGAGAAGCCCCCATGAGCAGCATCCAGACCTTCGACCTTCCTATTCGCGGCATGACCTGCGCCAGCTGCGCCGGCCGTATCGAGCGCGCCCTGAACAAGGTGCCGGGCACCCATGCAGTCAGCGTCAACCTGGCCAGCGAGCGCGCCCACGTCGAGAGCGACACCGAGCAACTGGGCGCGCTGATCGATGCCGTGCAACAGGCCGGCTACGCAGTACCGCTGAGCAGTCTCGATCTCGCCATCACCGGCATGACCTGCGCCAGCTGCGCCGGGCGCATCGAGCGTGCGCTGGGCAAGGTTTCCGGCGTGCGCAGCGTAAGCGTCAACCTGGCCAGCGAGCGCGCCCATGTAGAGCTGCTGGAAGGCACCGCGGCGGCCGAGCTGATCGCCGCAGTCGAACGCGCCGGTTATGGAGCCCACCTGCTGCAGGACGCCACGAAGGCCGATCCACAGAGCGCCCTGCGCCGCGAGCGTCTGGCCGTGATCGCTGCCCTGCTGCTGGCCCTGCCCCTGGTGCTGCCGATGTTCGGCGAATGGGTCGGACTGCACTGGATGCCTCCGGCCTGGGTGCAGTTCCTGCTGGCCACACCGGTGCAGTTCATCCTCGGCGCGCGCTTCTACAAAGCGGCCTGGAAGGCGCTGCGCGCCGGCACGGGCAACATGGACCTGCTGGTCACCCTGGGTACCAGCGCCGCCTATGGTCTGAGCCTCTACCTCTGGGCCACCGCCGGGCACCACACGCCACACCTGTACTTCGAGGCTTCGAGCGTAGTCATCGCCCTGGTGCTGCTCGGCAAGTATCTGGAGAGCCGCGCCAAACGCCAGACCAGCGCCGCCATCCGCGCCCTCGAGGCGCTGCGCCCGGAGCGTGCCACCCGCCAGCTGGACGGCCGCGAGGAAGAGGTGGCGATCGCAGAACTACGCCTGGACGATCGCATCGTAGTACGCCCCGGCGAACGCTTCCCGGTCGACGGCGAAGTGCTGGAGGGCCACAGCCAGGCCGACGAGGCGCTGATCAGCGGCGAGAGCTTGCCAGTGGCCAAAGCGCCAGGCGACAAGGTCACTGGCGGTGCCATCAACGGCGAGGGCCGTCTGCTCGTGCGTACCACCGCGTTGGGCGGCGAGACGGTGCTGGCCCGCATCATCCGCCTGGTCGAGGACGCCCAGGCAGCCAAGGCGCCGATCCAGAAACTGGTGGACCGGGTCAGCGCGGTGTTCGTCCCCGTCGTACTGCTGATCGCCCTCGCCACCCTCGGTGGTTGGCTGCTGGCCGGAGCCGGCGTGGAGCAGGCATTGATCAACGCGGTGGCGGTACTGGTGATCGCCTGCCCCTGCGCCCTCGGCCTGGCCACCCCGGCAGCGATCATGGCTGGCACCGGCGTGGCCGCGCGGCACGGCATCCTGATCAAGGACGCTGAAGCCCTGGAGCTGGCGCACAAGGTCTCAGTGGTGGCCTTCGACAAGACCGGCACGCTCACCTCTGGCCAGCCACGCATCGTGCACCTGGCCACGCAGGACATCGACGAGACCGAGCTGCTGCGCCTGGCCGGCGCCCTGCAGCAGGGCAGCGAGCACCCGCTGGCCCGCGCCGTGCTCGATGCAACCAGCGAACACGACATCGCCCTGCCCACGCTGAGTGCCAGCCAGGCCCTGGCCGGACGCGGCATCCAGGGAATCGTCGAAGGCCGCGACCTAGCCCTGGGCAACCAACGTCTGTTCGACGAACTGGGCCTGAGCAGCGATCTGCAGACACAGGCGCATGCCTGGGAGGTCGAAGGTCGCACCCTGTCCTGGCTGATCGAACGCAGCCAACCAGCACGCGTGCTCGGCCTGCTGGCCTTCGGCGATAGCCTCAAGGAAGGCGCCGCCGCAGTCATCGCCGCTCTGCGCGAACGCAGCATCGAGAGCCACCTGATCAGCGGCGACAACGCTGGCAGCGCCGGCGCGGTCGGCAAGGCACTTGGCATCAACCACATCCACGCCCAGGTGCTGCCGGAGGACAAGGCAGCCCATGTCGCCGAACTGAAGAGCGGCGGCGCCACCGTGGCCATGGTCGGCGACGGCATCAACGACGCCCCTGCCCTGGCCGCCGCCGACGTAGGTATCGCCATGGGCGGCGGCACCGACGTGGCCATGCACGCCGCCGGCATCACCCTGATGCGCGGCGACCCGCGCCTGGTTCCGGCGGCCCTGGCCATCAGCCGGCGCACCTGGAGCAAGATCCAGCAAAACCTGTTCTGGGCCTTCGTCTACAACGCAGTGGGCATCCCGCTGGCCGCCTTCGGTCTGCTCAACCCCATGCTCGCCGGCGCCGCCATGGCCCTGTCCAGCGTCAGCGTGGTGAGCAACGCCCTGCTGCTCAACACCTGGAAACCGGAGGACCTATGAACATCGGCCAAGCAGCCAAACAGAGCGGACTCAGCGCCAAGATGATCCGCTACTACGAGTCCATCGGCCTGCTGCAACTGGCCGGGCGCAGCGACAGCGGCTATCGCACCTATTCGGGCAATGACCTGCACGTGCTGGCCTTCATCAAGCGCTCGCGCGATCTGGGTTTCTCGCTGGAAGAAGTGGGCAGGCTGCTGGCCCTCTGGCAGGACCGCGAACGCGCCAGCGCCGACGTCAAAGCCCTGGCCCTGGCCCACGTCGAAGAGCTGAACCGCAAGATCGCCGAGCTGACCACCCTGCGCGATACCCTCGGCGAGCTGGTGCAGCACTGCCAAGGCGACCACCGACCGGATTGCCCGATCCTGCGAGACCTGGAGTCGGGCAACCACGATTGCCACAGCGGCTGCACAGCCAAACCCTGAAGGCAGAAAGCACAACGCCGGCACGGGCCGGCGTTGTGTTGAGCGAAGCAACAGGCTGGGCCTGCCACCTCGCACGGCGTTGCTTTAGAAGCTGTACTTCGCGGAAGCGGTGAGGCTACGTGGAGCGCCGTAGGTGATCGCACCATAAGCCTCGAAGAAGTCGAAGTACTTCTCGTCGGTCACGTTGTTGGCGTTCAACTGAGCCGAGAGGTTCTCGGTGATCTCGTAGCGCGCCATCAGGTTGACCAGAGCATAGGCATCCTGCTCGACCTTCTCAGCCACACCCGCAGGGTTGGTGGCGTAGGCATAGATGGACTCCTGCCAGTTCACGCCGCCACCGATGGTCAGTTTGTCGCCCAGGAAACCCGGCACGCGGTAGGTGGTGAAGGTTCGAATCAGCTTGGTCGGATAGTGTGTATTCACATCATCTCCATCGGCATCTTCGATATCGAACTGAGTGTAACCAGCCATCAGGTTCCAGCCCGGAGTGAGTTCGCCATTGATCTCCAGCTCGAAACCATCGCTGGTTGCGCCATCACCTTCCTCATAAGCGAAGGTAGGCGGGTTTTTGCCGGGGATGTAGCTACCAGTGTTCTCAGCCAGGTTGTCCTGCTTGATCCGGAAAACTGCAGCCGAGGCGTTCAGGCGACCATCGAAGAACTCTGCCTTGAGCCCCGTCTCGTAACTCTCACCAACGATCGGATTCAGCTGATTGTCGTTGATGTCGTGCTGCGACTGCGGCAGGAAAATATCCGTGTAGCTAGCGTAGGCCGACAGATTTTCCGTCAGGTCATACACAACACCAGCGTATGGCGTGATCTCGTCATCGACATCGATCTTCGAGCCACCCTGCTCTTTCTCGTAGTCGGTGCTGCGCACGCCGAGGATGACTTTCAGGTCGTCCGCCAGGTTGATGCGAGTCGCGGCATAGAGTGCTTTTTGCGTGGTCTCGCTGGCATCGGAGTCAGACAGCGGCAGCCAATTCGGCTCAGGAATGCTGTGATAGAAATCGTTGTAGTCGAAGTTACCAAGCGGGAGATAACCGCGGGTGTCGGCATCAAAGTCCTGGTCGCTATGCGTATAGCCAAACGCTACGTCGTGACTACGACCAAAAAGCTCGACCGGACCGTCGACCTGCAGGTAATAGTCATCTTGAACGGTATTGGTTTTGTAAGAACCGGCACCGTAACTCCAGACGCTACCAGGTTCCAACAGGCCTGTAGACGGATTCGGGAATCCGTTCGGATACATAAGGTAGGAATCGCCATCGCGCTCGCCACGGGTGTAGCCGAGCTTGGCATGCCAATCATTGGCAAAGGTGTGTTCCAGGTTGACGAAATAACTTTCGTAAGTGGTATCCCACTTGCTCCAGTCGGTAGACATGGACTTGGAGCGGCTCCAATCGGTCTCGCTGCCGTCCGAATACCACACTGGCAGGCCACCCCAGGCCGGCGAATCTGAATTGTTCTCCTGACGGCTGGCACCGAACCACAGAGTGGTATCGTCAGTCAGGTCTATATCCATGGTGCCGTAGAAGGTTTCACGTTTGTTGCTGTGATGATCGATCCAGCTGTCGGCATCATTGAGTTCACCAACCAGACGTGCACGCACGGTGCCCGCCTCGTTCAAGGCCAGGGATAGATCGCCAAGAGTGCCGTAGGTATCCCAGGTGCCCGCCTTCACTTCCACCGAGCCTTTCAGCTCTTTGCTGCTGGCACGTTTGCGCACCATGTTCAGCGACGCGGAGGGATCACCCACGCCGGTCATCAGGCCGTTGGCACCACGCACCACTTCGACGCGGTCATACATGGCCAGGCTGCCGAAGATCTCACCCGAGCTCCAAGGCTGTTCGTAGATGGTCGGTACACCGTCGATCATCAGAGAGTTGAGTTCGAAACCACGGGCGTTGATCTGACCACGGCCGGTTTCGTAACGATTCAATGAAACGCCAGTGGTGTTATTGACCACATCGGCAATGGTCTGCAGATCCTGATCCTGTATGCGCTGCTGGGTTACTACGGTGACCGACTGTGGGGTTTCGCGCAGCGACATCTTCAGCGGAGTAGCGGTCTTGGCTGAACGGGTGGTGTAGGACTGAGAGCCCTCGGTGACCGCATCATCTTCGACCTCGGCAGAGTCGCTAATGGAGGTGGCATCCAGAGTGACCGCATTCTCGGCGTCAGCCTGCTCGGCCATGGCGAAAGGGGACGCAAGAGCGATGCCGGCGGCGAACAGGTGCACGGCCATCGCCAGCGGACGGAGGGCCAATGGCGCGCACGCAGAGGCGTCTTGGCGACGCGGGGTCACAGCATGGGACATGGTGATGCTTCCTAGGAATTATAGTATTTGTGAGAATCATTAGCAGATGCTCTGTAAATTTTGTAAGGAAGCTATTTGAGAATCAAGTCTATTTGAAATATTTTTGCAGTTAACCTTACGACGCCAAAAATTTGCCGAACCTCCCCCACACAGGGCAGCTCTGCTTAGTCACCGGAGGGAAAAGACGGGCATGAAAAAAGGGAGCCCCAGGCTCCCTTTTTGTTTGCAACGACCGACTCAGGCTTGCGATTGCAGGTAGTTCTGCAGGCCGATGCGCTCGATCAGACCGAGTTGCTGCTCCAGCCAATAGGCATGGTCTTCCTCGGTGTCGTTGAGCTGCAGTACCAGAATGTCGCGGCTCTTGTAGTCGCCGTGCTTCTCGCACAGCTCGATGCCCTTGGCCAGGGCCGCACGCACCTCGTACTCCAGCTTGAGATCGCTCTTCAGCATCTCCGGCACGGTGGCGCCGGGGTGGATCTTCTTCGCCGTCATGTTCGGCGAGCCTTCGAGGAACAGGATACGCTGCAGCAGGGCGTCGGCGTGCTGAGTCTCTTCCTCCATCTCGTGGTTGATCCGTTCGTAGAGCTTCTCGAAGCCCCAGTCCTGGTACATCCGCGAATGCAGGAAATATTGGTCGCGCGCGGCCAGCTCACCACGCAGCAAATCCTTCAGATAATCGACGACTTCGGTCGCGCCTTTCATGACTCGTTTCCCTGATAAAAACAGCTTTCAAGTGGGGAGCTTCGACCCTCTTTGCGCATTGGTCAAGCCATAAAACACCACAGCTAACGGAGCGATTCGCATTAACGCAAAGCCGCGTACTTACTGGGCTCCAGGCAATTTTAAGGATAATGAAAATGACTCCGAATCGGCGTCGCAAACAGGCCCCGATTCGAGCCGAATCGGGGCCTGTTTGCGCGATGCAGAAGCGGTTGTGATCTCTTCCGTCAGGGCCAGTTACCTAGAGAGTTTCTCCCGTTAAATGCTACTCGACTGCCAAGCAGAGATCGTAGGCGCCACTCAGATGAGCATGCCGCCCGATACCTCCACGCGTTGCGCATTGACCCAGCCCGTCTCGCTCGACAACAACATCGCGATGGCCGTGCCGATGTCGTCCGGCACGCCGACCCGGCCCAGCGCGGTCTGGGCAGCAATGGCTGCATTGAGCTCGGCGTTGTCACGCACCGCACCACCACCGAAGTCGGTCTCGATGGCGCCGGGCGCGATCACGTTGGCACGGATGCCGCGCGGCCCCAGTTCCTTGGCCATATAGCGGGTCAGCACCTCGATCCCGCCCTTCATTGCGGCATAGGCGGCATAGCCCGGCAGGGAGAAACGTGCCAGACCGCTGGAGACGTTGAGGATTCGACCATCATCGGCCATTAGCGGCAGCAGTTTCTGGGTGAGGAAGAAGGTAGCCTTGAGATGGATATTCACCAGCTGGTCGAACTGCTCCTCGCTGGTTTCGGCAAAGGGCACGTGGATACCGATACCGGCGTTGTTGACCAGGGCATCGAAGCTGTCGCGCTGGAAAGTGGCCGCCAGGGCCGAGCTCACCCGGCTGGCGAAATCGTCGAAGCTGGCAGCACGGCTGACATCCAGTTGCAGGGCCACGGCCTTACGGCCGAGAGCGCAAATCTCCTCGACCAGTGCCTCGGCTTCGGCCTGGCCACTGTTGTAGGTGAGGATCAGATCATGGCCTTTGCGGGCCAAATGCAGAGCGGCGTTCTTGCCAAGGCCGCGGCTGGCACCGGTGATCAGAGTCAGGGACTGGTTCATGGCATTACCTCGTCGGGTGGGTGATTGACGATGGCAAGGCTATTACTCGTCCAACACCAGATAAATCAGCCATTCCTGTTTAGACTATCCACAAATCAATAACAGTGAGTTGCCATGGACCGCTTCCACGCCATGCGCGCCTTTGTCCGCGTCGCCGAGCTGGCCAGCTTCACCCGCGCCGCCGATAGCCTGGGGCAGCCCAAGGCCAGCGTCTCATTGCTGGTGCAGCAGCTGGAAAACCAACTCGGCGCCCGCCTGCTGCATCGCACCACACGCCGGGTGAGCCTGACCCAGGACGGCCAGGCCTGCTACGAGCGCTGCAAGGATCTGCTGGCCGACGCCGAGGAGATCGAGGCGATGTTCCAGCAGGAGGCCAGTCAATTGCGTGGCCGCCTGCGGGTAGACATGAACCAGGCGGTGGCCCGCGATCTGGTGTTGCCGCATCTGGCCGACTTCCTCCACGCCCACCCAAAGCTGGAACTGGAACTGAGCTGCACCGACCACCGCGTCGACCTGATCCGCGAAGGCTTTGATTGCGTGGTGCGCGTCGGTGGCCAGGTCGAGCCAGGGCTGATCGCCCGCTCACTGGGGCATATGGAGCAGATCAACTGCGCCAGCCCCGCCTATCTACAACGCTTCGGCACGCCGCGCAGCCTGGACGATCTGGCCGCACATCGCCTGGTGCACTACGTGCCGAGCCTGGGAGCCAGGGCCGATGGTTGGGAGTACCAGCAGGATGGCGAAAACCGTAGCCTGGACATGCCCGGCGCGCTGACGGTGAACAGCACCGATGCCTATAGCCAGGCCTGCCTGGCCGGACTCGGCCTGATTCAGGTACCCCGCGTAGGGGTGCTGCCCTATCTGGCCGACGGGCGCTTGGTAGAAGTGCTACCCGAATACCGTGCGGCGCCGATGTCGGTATTTCTGCTGTATCCGCACCGCCGCAACCTGTCGAAACGAGTGCAGGTATTCATGGACTGGTTAGCCGGACTGATACGGCCCTACGTCGCCGAACAGCAACCAGCAGGTCGATGATCGCCCGCTCGGCAGAATAATGCGGGATAGCCTGTCCCGAGCAGATGCAAAAGCGCCCGCTGCTGCGGGCGTTTTTCATTGCGCCGTCACTGCGCCCAGGGCGGCGGCGGTGGCTCGTCGCTGGGCGCATCCTCGGCGTTGCGCATCGCTTCGCGGCGGGCCTGTTCGGCCAGAGCTGCCTTGATTTCGCGCATTACCGCGCCGACGTCGGCCTGCTCTTCCGGCTCGGCGAAGCGGCCGCTGAGCTGGGTCTCGGGAGTCAGTTTGCCTTCCTCGAACAGCGCCCACATTTCCTTGGCGTAGCGGGTCTCCAGCAGCTCCGGGGCGAACTGGCCGAAGTACTCGGCCATGTTGCGCACGTCGCGCTCGAGCATGCTGAAGGCGTGGTTGTTGGCCGCGGCGTCCACCGCCTGCGGCAGGTCGATGATCACCGGGCCGTAGGGATCGAGCAGCACGTTGAATTCCGAGAGGTCGCCATGCACCAGGCCAGCGCAGAGCATCTTGACGATCTCGCCGATCATGAAGGCGTGGAACTCGCGGGCATCCTCGGGCAGCAGGTCGACGTCGTTGAGGCGCGGCGCGGCATCGCCGTAGCCGTCGTCGACCATTTCCATCAGCAGCACGCCGTCGAGGAAGTCGTAGGGCTTGGGCACCCGCACACCAGCGGCGGCGAGGCGGAACAGCGCGGCTACTTCGGCATTCTGCCAGGCGTCTTCCTGTTCCTTGCGTCCGTACTTGCTGCCCTTGGCCATGGCGCGAGCGTCGCGGCTATTACGTGTCTTGCGCCCCTCCTGGTACTCGGCCGCCTGGCGGAAGCCACGCTTGTTGGCCTCCTTATAGACCTTGGCACAGCGCAGCTCGCCAGCGCAGCGCACCACATAGACAGAAGCTTCCTTGCCGCTCATCAGCGGGCGCACTACCTCGTCGATCAGACCGTCTTCGAGCAGGGGTTCCAGGCGTTTCGGGGTTTTCATCGTGTACGAGGGGGCTCCGATGGGGTGGTTCTGCTGGCGTTATACGTAATCCGCGGCTAGCCCGCCAGCAGGGCGCGACGCAACGCGTCGATGGCGTAGCGCACCTTGGCCGGCTGGGCGTCGCGCCGCGGGGTGACCAGGTACAGGCCGATGGCCGCCGGCTGCCACTGCGGCAGCACCGCGAGCAGCTCGCCCCGCGCCAGCAGCTCGCGGATCTCCGGCTCCGGCTGCAGCGACAGGCCCATGCCGGCCAGGGTGAACTGGCGCACCGAGAGGATGTTGTTGCACACCACCCGCCCCTCCACGCGCAGGCGCTGCTCTGCGCCATCCGGCCCGCGCAGGGTCAGCTGGCTGCCGCGCTCGTGGCCCAGGCTCAGCCAGTCCAGGCTGCTCAGCTGTTCCGGCCCTTCGATGGCGCCGCAGCGCGCCAGGTAGGCCGGCGCTGCGCACAGCAGCATCGGCCAGTCGCCGATATAGCGCGCCACCAGGCTGGAGTCCTCTTGGCTGCCGACCCGAATGGCCAGGTCGATGCGTTGCTCGACCAGGTCGATCTGCTCGTCCTGGAAGAACAGGCGCAGACTCAATTGCGGGTGCGCGCGCAGCAACGGCGCCAGGGCGTTGGTCACCAGGTGCCCGGAGAAGCCCACGGGCGCGGCGATACGCAACTCGCCCACCGGCGCATCGCGCAGCTCGGCCAGGCGCTGCTCGGCATGCTCGGCCAGCTGCACGATCTGCCGGCAGCTCTGATACAGCTGCGCACCCGCCTCGGTCAGGGTCAGCTTGCGCGTGGTGCGGTGCAGCAGGCTGACCTGGGTGCTCTCCTCCAGCTTGCGAATCTGCTGGCTGACGGCCGAGGCGGTCATGCCCAGCGCCTCGGCGGCGGCGACCATGGAGCCCTTCTCCACCACGGTGGCGAACAGGGCCATGCGCTTGAGCTGCTCCATTATTAAGCTCTACTTAATTGTTAAAGCGGATTAGGCGTCTTTTTCTGAGATTTATCCAGCAGCGATTATGTGTCCCACACAAACACACCGAGGACACCCCATGAAACTCGCCCTGATCGGCGCCACAGGCTATGTCGGCGCCGCCCTGCTGGAAGAAGCCCTCAACCGCGGCCATCAGGTCACTGCTCTGGTCCGCCACCCGGAGAAACTGCCGCCCCACGAGCGCCTCACGGCCCTGCGCGCCGATGTACGCGACGTCGCCGCCCTGAGCGAGCAACTGCGCGGCCATGATGCCGTACTCAGCGCCTTCAACCCGGGCTGGGGTGAGGCCGATATCCGCGCACAGTTCATCGCCGGCTCCAGCGCGATCAATGCGGCGAGCAAGGCCGCCGGGGTCAAGCGCCTGCTGGTGGTCGGCGGCGCCGGCAGCCTGTACGTGGCGCCGGGGCTGCAACTGATCGACACCCCGGACTTCCCCGCCGAGTACAAGGAGGGCGCCGAAGGCGCACGTCAGGCCCTCAACCAGCTGCGCGACGAGCAGGACCTCGACTGGACCTTCCTCTCCCCCGCCGCCCTGCTGCAACCCGGCCCGCGCACCGGCCAGTTCCGCATCGGCGCTGAACAGCTGCTGATGAGTGGCGATGCGCCCGGCCATATCTCGGTGGCCGACCTGGCCGTGGCCCTGCTCGACGAGACCGAGCAGCCGCAACACATCCGCCAGCGCTTCACCGTTGCCTACTGAGCAGCCGCGCCCCGCAACCGGGGCGCCATTTTCCCCAGGAGATTGCATGAGCACTTTCACCGCATCCGCCCACGTCACCACCGACACCCCGGCGCGCTACATCAGCCGCCTGTGCAAGCACTTCGCGCACAAGATCCCGGTCAGCTTCGACGAGCAGCAGGGGCGCATCGAATTCGCCTTCGGCCTCGGCCTGCTGCAGGCCGAAGCCCAGGGCCTGACCCTGCGCGTGGAGAGCGGCAACGCCGCCGATCTGGATAAGCTGCAAGGCGTGATGGCCAGCCACTTCGAGCGTTTCGCCTGGCAGGAGGCCTTGCAGCTGGACTGGCGCTGAATCTGTGTTCATTTCTCTGGCGATAGCAGGATGCCATCGCCTATGCTGCAGTCTCCCCACCCGGCCGCAGTATCGCCATGCCGAACAGTTTCCAGCTGCAGTTGCATCCTCAGCATGGCCTGCGCCGGCGGCGCATCGGCCTGAGTTTCTTCATCAGCATGGCCCTGGCGCTGCTGCTCGCCGTGGGCTTCAGCGGCTGGAGCATCCTGCGCGATTACCAGGCCAGCACGGACCAGCACCGGCATAACATGATGGCGCTGTCGCGGGCGCTGGAAGGCTACAGCAGCGCCCTGCTGCAACAGAGCTACGAGAGCGTGCGAGTCTCCTTCGAGGAGCTCAACGAGCCCCGGGTGACCAGCCAGGAACGTGCGCGCATCTATCAGGTGCTGCAGGACGCCATGCGCTACGACCCGGTCTCCAGCCACCTGTTCGCTCGTATCGACGGGCAGACCTTCATCGTCGATGCCGCCGGCCGGCCACTGCACAACCCCACGCTGAGCCGCCAGCTCGAAGCACTGAACGAGAGCCGACATGAAGAGCCGCTCTACCCGCCGCTGCGCAACCCCGACCGCAACGGTTTCCTGCTGCCACTGATGATCTCGCCGCAGACCGGAGTAGGCCGGCCGTTGCAGCTGGGCGCCCTGGTGCCCACCGAGCGCTTCGGCTACCTGCTCGAGCGCCTGGGCCTGGAGCAGGAGATGAACGGCGGCCTGCTCTCGGCCTGGGGCACCATCCTCTACCGCACGCCGCAGCCGGACAGCTACACCAACCGCGAGCTGCCGGAAGACTCGCCATTGCGCCAGCTGGGCACCCGCTCGACGGCGAGCTTCGTCGAGGCCGACAGCCTGGACAAAGTGCCCACCTACTACGTCCTCACCCCCTCGCCGCGCTTTCCGCTATACGCGGTGATCGGCGAGAGCCGCAGCAGCTTCCACGGCCCCTGGCTGCGCCGCTCAGGGCTGACCCTGGTGCTGCTGGCCGCCAGCCTGCTGTTGCTGAGCCTGGCCGCCGTGCAGTTGCGTCGCCTGATCGGCCAGGTCAGCCAGGACGAGGAGTTCTACCGGCGCCTGTTCACCGACGTGAACGACGGCCTGCTGCTGGTCGACCGCGAGGGCACCATCCTCACCGCCAATCCGGTCGCCGCCCGCCTGTTCGGCCTGGAAAAACCCACCCAGCTGCGCGGCCGCAAGCCGGCACTGATGGCGCCGGAGCGGCAACTGGACGGACGCCTGTCGGTGGTCGCCGCCAACCTGATGCGCAATGCCGCGCTGGAGGGCGAGGACCAGCAGTTCGAGTGGCGCTTCCTGCGCCAGGACGACAGAGGCCATTTCGACTGCGAGCTGCGCGTCTCGCTGTTCCACTGGCGCGACGAGGCGCTGCTGCTCGGCGTGCTGCACGACATCACCGAGCGCAAGCGCTACCTGGCCGAGCAGGAATTCCTCGCCACTCACGACAGCCTCACCCAACTGCCCAACCGCTACTGGCTAGTGCGCCATATCGACGAGCGCGCCGCGGCGGGCGGCGAGCAGCGCTTCGCCGTGTTGCTGCTCGACATGAACCGCTTCAAGGAGGTCAACGACACCCTTGGCCACCAGCACGGCGACCGCGTGCTGACCGAGGTGGGCGAGCGCCTGCAGGAGTGGCTGGCCGAACAGAACGCCAGCGTGGCGCGCCTGGGTGGCGACGAGATGGCCATCGTCTCCGCGCATCTGATCGACCAGGCGGCGCTGCACAGCCTGTGCAGCGGGGTCGCCCAGGTCATCGCCCGGCCGCTGCTGGTCGACGGCATCCAGCTGGAGTTGACCGCCAGCATCGGCATCGCCATGTTCCCCGAGCACGGCAGCAGCGCCAGCGACCTGCTGCGCTGTGCCGACATCGCCATGTACCAGGCCAAGCGCGAACGCCGCGAGTACGCCCTGTACCACCGCAGCACCGACAACTACACGCCCGAGCGCCTGGCCCTGCATACCCAACTGGGCCGGGCGATCCGCGAGGGCGGCCTGCAGCTCTACTACCAGCCGAAGATCCGCCTGAGCGACCGTCAGGTGGTCGGCTTCGAGGCGCTGCTACGCTGGCAGCACCCGGAAAAGGGCATGATCCCGCCGAACGATTTCATCCCCCTGGCCGAAAGTACCGAGCTGATCCACCCGCTGACCCGCTGGGTGCTGAACGAGGCCCTGCGCCAGCTCAGGCAGTGGCAGGACCAGGGGCTGGGCACCTGCCTGGCGGTCAACATCAGCACCCACAACCTGCTCAATCCGCACTTCCTGCCCGAGTTGGCCGAACTGCTAGCCCAGCATCGCGTGGCCGCCGAGCTGCTCGAACTGGAAGTGACCGAGGGCACCCTGATGGAAGACCCGGAGCTTGCCCTGCGCAGCCTGCAGGCCATCCGCGAGCTGGGAGTGAACCTGTCGATCGACGACTTCGGCACCGGCTATTCCTCGCTGGCCTACCTCAAGCGCCTGCCGGTGCAGGTGCTGAAGATCGACCGCACCTTCGTCTCGGCCATGACCGAGAACGCCTCCGATGCGGTGATCGTGCAATCGACCCTGGCCCTGGCGCACAACTTCGCCATGCAGGTGGTCGCCGAAGGGGTGGAGGACGAAGACACCGCCGCCGCGCTGACCCGCCAGGGCTGCGACATCGCCCAGGGCTACCACTTCGGCCGACCAATGCCGGCTGCCGACCTGGAGAACTGGCGCAGCAACCGCCCGCCGGCCTGAGCCTTCAGCTCGGCGGCAGGGTCAGCTCGATGGTTTCGCCCAGCGACTCTTCCAGGCGCTGCAACTCGTACTGCACGGCGGCCGCGTCGTCGGCCTGCTCGCGAGCGATCTGGGCGAAACGCTCGGCAGCCTCGATCAACGCCAGTACCACCGAGGGATCGAAGCGCGTGCCGCTGGCGGCGCTGATCTGCGCCAGCGCCTCGGCATGCTCCAGCGACTGGCGATAGGTGTGGCGGCTGGTCAGCTCCTCGTAGCAGCCGACCACCGCCATCAGCCGCGCGGCCAGCGGCGACTGCTCGCCACGCAGGCCCTGTGGATAGCCGCCGCCATCCCACTGCTCGTGCTGGCTGTAGACGATGTCACGGGCATCGCGCAGGAAGTCCGGCACGTTGCCCAGCTTGGCCTCGGCCGCCAGCAGTGCGTCGCGCCCGGCCAGGGCATGACTGTGCAGCAGCTTGAGGTCATCGCCCTGCAACGGCACCGGGCTGAGCAGGATGCGATCGGGCAGCACCAGCTTGCCGATGCCATGCAGCAGCGCCGACTTGCCCAGCTGGGCGATGCGTTCACTACTCAGCTCGCCAGCCAGCAGCGGCTGCTGGCGTGCCAGCGTGCTACTCAGTGCCAGCATGTAGCGCTCGATCCGCGCCAGGTGCTTGCCGCAAGGGTTGTCGCGCATGGCGGCGAGGTTGGCCATGGCCTCGATGGTCACCTCCTGCAGCTGCTGGATATCGCGGGTGCGGCGGCGCACCTCCCACTCCAGGTATTCGCTCTTGTCGCGCAGAAAATCCGCGCTGGCCTTGAGCTGCAGCTGCGCCCGCACCCGCGCCAGGACGATGGGCGGGCTGATCGGCTTGGTGATGTAGTCCACCGCGCCCAGGTCGAAGCCCTGCTGCTCGTCGGCGATCTCCGTCTTGGCGGTGAGGAAGATCACCGGAATCTCGGCGGTGGCCGGGTCGGCCTTGAGCCGGCGGCAGACCTCGTAGCCATCCATCTCCGGCATCATGATGTCGAGCAGGATCAGGTCCGGCTGCGCCTCGCCGGCAGCGATACGCAGGGCCTTGGCGCCGTTGTTGGCGACCTTGATCCGGTAGCTGTCGGCCAGCAGCTCGCTCATCAGCGTGAGGTTCTCCGGTGTGTCGTCCACCAGCAGCACCAGCGGCTGGTCGGGCCGGTCGAGCATATCCGCCATCATCCTTCTCCCGCTCAGAACACAATTCCGTGTTGGGTTGCGGCCTGACGCAGCAGCGCCTGGGCCCGTTCGAAGTCGAAGCCTTGCACCGCCGCTGCCAGCGCGACGTACTCATCATTAAAGGCGCTGCGCAGCAGGTCGGCCTGCTCCTCGAAAATCTTTCCGGCGCGCGGATCGTCATCGCCGAATAGCTGCAGCAACTGCCGGCACAACGGCTGCAGCTGCGCCTGATCGACGGCCACCGGCGCGACCAGTGGTTCGAGTGCGGTAATCGCTCCGATCAGGCCGGCGAGGCTGCCTTCCAGCTCGACCAGCAGCGCCTCCAGCTCGTCGTGGCGAGCGTCCTTGATCGCGCTTTCCACGGCCGCGGCCTGGGTCGCCAGATCGACCGCACCGAGGTTGCCAGCCAGACCCTTGAGGCTGTGCGCCTCGCGCTCGGCGCCCTCCTGCTCGCCGGCGGCCAGGGCCGCACGCGCACGCGCGGCGAAGTCGGCCTGGCTGGCGGCGAACTTGTCCAGCAGGCGCCGGTACAGCTCCGGTTTGCCCAGCACCCGGCGCAGGCCGCTGGCCAGGTCCACGCCGGGCAGCGCCCACTGTGGCAAGGCCGGACGATCCTCAGCTGCGGCTGCTTCGCCGCTCTCGCGCAACCAACGGCCCAACGTGACCCACAGCTCGCCCGGCTCGATCGGCTTGCCCAGGTGATCGTTCATCCCCGCAGCCAGGCAGCGTTCGCGATCGGCCGGCATGGCGTTGGCGGTCATCGCCACGATGGGCAGACTGGCGAAGCGCAGCTCGCGGCGCAGCGCCTCGGTAGTGGCGATGCCATCGAGCACCGGCATCTGCATGTCCATCAGTACCAGGGCGTAATGGCCGTCGGGGTTGTCCTGCAGCAGATCGATGGCGATCTGCCCGTGCGCCGCCTCGTCGATCAGCAGGCCGCTCTCCTGCAGCAGACCACAGGCCACCTCGCGGTTCAGCTCATTGTCTTCCACCAGTAGCACGCGCTGACCGGAGAAATTTGGCACCACTTCACCCACCGGCAGGCGGGCGAAGCCCTGCGCGCTGGCCTGGCCGCCCAGGCTGCGGATCACCGCATCGAACAGCAGCGAAGGGTTGAGCGGCTTGAGCAGCACTTCCTCGATACCTGCCCGCTCGGCGCCCAGCAGCACTTCCTCGCGACCGTAGGCGGTGGCCATCAGCAGGTGCGGCTGTGGGTCGAATCCCTGCGCGCGAATGCGCTGGGCGCACTCCAGGCCATCCATCACCGGCATCTGCCAGTCCAGCACCACCAGCTCGAAAGGCTCGCGCCGCAGCGCCGCCTCCTGCAGCCGTTGCAGCGCGGCCTGGCCGGACTCCACCGCCTCGCAGCGAAAGCTCATGCTCTCCAGCATGCCGCGCAGCACCTGGCGCGCGCTGGCGTTGTCGTCCACCACCAGCACACGGCGCCCGCGCAGATCGGCCTGGGCCAGCAGATGCGGGCCCTGCTCGACGGCTACGCCGAGCGGCAGCCGGCACCAGAACAGGCTGCCGCGCCCCGCCTCGCTGTCGACCCCGACGGTGCCGCCCATGGCCTCCGCCAAGCTCTTGCAGATGGCCAGGCCGAGGCCGGTGCCGCCGTACTTGCGGGTGGTCGAGCTGTCCGCCTGCTGGAACGATTCGAACAGCCGCGCCTGCTGTTCGTGGGTCAGGCCGATGCCGGTGTCGCGCACCCCCATGTACAGCTGCAGGCCCTGCGGGCCGTGGCCCTCGCCGCGCAGGATCACCTCGATTTCGCCGCGCTCGGTGAACTTCACCGCGTTGTTGGCGTAGTTGATCAGGATCTGCCCCAGGCGCAGCGGGTCGCCGAGCAAGTGCTGCGGCAGCTCGGGGTCGAGGTTGAACACCAGCTCCAGGCCCTTGCCGCCAACCTTGTCGCCGATCAGCCCGGCGACGTTCTCCAGCACCTGCTGCAGGTCGAATTCGATGTGCTCGATGGTCAGCTTGCCGGCCTCGATCTTGGAGAAGTCGAGGATGTCGTTGATGATCCCCAGCAGGTGCTGGCCGGCATGCTGGATCTTGTTCAGGTAGTCGCGCTGGCGCGGGTCGAGGTCGGTCTTCATGGCCAGGTGCGACATGCCGATGATGGCGTTCATCGGCGTGCGAATCTCATGGCTCATGTTGGCCAGGAAGTCCGACTTCAGCCGCGCCGCCTCCTCGGCCAGCTCCTTGGCCTTGGCCAGCTCGGCCTCGGTCTGCTTGCGCACGGTGATGTCGCGGCTCACCCCGACCAGGCCGAGCAGCCGACCCTGGTCGTCGTGGAAGGTGGTGCGCAGGGTGTCGAATACCGCACGCCGGCCATCCGGGTACAGTGACCAGCCCTCGCTCTCGTAGGGGCCAGGCCAGTTCAGCGCGGTCAGGTCGTGCTCGGTGCGGGTCGCCGCCCAGTCCGGATGCAACAGGTCCTCGTCGCGCAGGCCGCGCATGTCGCCGCGCGGGCGGCCGAACAGCTCGGCGCAGGCCTGGTTGACCCCGACATAGCGGCCCTCGGTGTCCTTGAACCAGATCGGGTCGGGAATCGCGTTGATCAGCGCCTCCAGGGTGCTGCGCTGACGCTCGGCCTCGGCCTCGGCGCGCTGACGCTCGATGATCTGGATCGACAGGCGACGGTTCCACACCAGGACGAAGGCGATCAGCGCCAGCATCCCCAGCAGATAGGGCCAGCCCACCTGCAGCAGACGCCGCCAGTTGAAAGCGGTCAGCGGCGGCAGCCAGCGCGCCTTGATCGCCTCTTCCTCCTGGTTGCTCAGGCTGGCCAGCGCCTTGTCCAGCAGGGCCACCAGCTGCGCATTGTCGCGCTGGGTGGCGAAGCGGAACTCGCTGCTGGACAGGCCGGTTTCGCCGCGCAGTTCGAGGTTGGTCAGGTTCAGCTCGCGGGTCAGATAGCTGGCGACGATCATGTCGCCGACATAGGCATCGGCGCGCCCGGACGACACCGCGCGCAGCGCATCCTCGGTGTCGGCCACCTCCAGCAGCTGCACACCGGGCACCTTCTCGCGCAAGGCCTGCTGCAACACATAGCCCTTCTCGATGGCCACCAGCTTGCCGTCGAGGTCGGTGACCCGCTGCACGCCCTGATCGCCGCGGGTGAAGATCAGGCTGCTGCTGACCAGATAGCTGCGCGAGAAGGCCATGTAGGCCTCGCGCTCGGCGGTTTGCGCCACCGACGGCAGCAGGTCGACGCGCTTCTCGCGCAAGGCCTGCAATGCGGCGCTCCAGTCGTCCAGCAGCACGGTTTCCACGCGCAGGCCTAGGCGCTGCGCCAGCAGCTGCAAGTAGTCGCCGCTGAGGCCGGTATGTCGGCCCTGCGGGTCGATCACATCGAAGGGCGGCCAGCCGTTGCGCTCGACACCTACGCGCAGCACCGGATGCTCACTCAGCCAGGCGCGTTCGGATTGCTCCAGCTGCAGCGCGGCAGGCGCGCTCAACGGCAGCAGGCAGAGCAGGAACAGGCAGCACAGACGCGGCATGGCGGCTTCCTAGCGGAGCGGGGGCATCATCAGCATAGGCTTTGAAAGTCAGATACGGATTGGCAGCCAGGGCCGGCGGATCGACAATCGCCACAGAGATATTCGGGAGATCGTCATGCTCGATCAGAACCAGTGCTGGCAGGCCTTGTGCGACCGCGACGCGGCGCATGACGGGCGTTTCGTGTTCGCCGTGCGCAGCACCGGCATCTACTGCCGGCCGAGTTGCCCGGCGCGGCGGCCGCGGCGTGACAACGTCAGCTTCCATGATGACCCAGCCAGCGCCGAGGCGGCCGGCTTTCGCCCATGCCGACGCTGCACACCGCAGGGCCAGAGCCCGGCCGAGCAGCTGGACGCACTGGTGGTAGCCGCCTGCCGCCTGCTGGAAGGCAGCGACAAGGCGCCGACCCTGGAGCAACTGGCGGCGCGCATCGGTATTTCCGCCTCGCACCTGGCGCGGGCCTTCAAGGCGCGCACCGGCATGACTCCGCGCGCCTGGTTCGATGTGCAACGCCGGCAGCGTCTGGAGGCCGCTCTGCCACAAGCAGAATCGGTGCTGCAGGCGGCACTGGATGCCGGCTACTCCGGCACCCGCGCTCTCTATGAAGAGCCCTCCGCACTGAGCCCGGCACGCCGCCGCCAGCAAGGCGCCGGCGAAGTTCTGCGCTACGCCATCAGCGACTGTTCTCTGGGCCTGCTGCTGCTCGCCGCCAGCGAGCGCGGCGTCTGCGCCCTGCTCTTCGGCGACGACGAGAGCGAACTGGAATGCGAGCTGCAGCAACGCTTCGCCGCCGCCGAGCTGCGCCGCGACCAGCGCGGTCTGCGCGACTGGCTGCGCGAGGTTCTGACCCAGGTGCGCGAGCCGAGCCGCGCCGCCAGCCTGCCATTGGACCTACGCGGCACCGCCTTCCAGCAACAGGTGTGGCAGGCCCTGCGCGAAATCCCGCCAGGGCAGACACGGCGTTATGGCGAGCTGGCCGCCCAGCTTGGCAGCCACGCCCGCGCCGTGGCCCGTGCCTGCGCCAGCAATCCGCTGGGCCTGCTGGTGCCCTGCCACCGGGTGATCGGCGCCAGCGGCGCACTCACCGGCTACCGCTGGGGAGTGCCGCGCAAGCGTGCGCTGCTGGAGCAGGAAGGCGCGCCCGTCGAGTAACGGGCTTGCGGGGCGCACGCTTCGGGCCGAAGCTATGCGGCCTGAAGGAGAGCCCATGGATATCGCCGAACTCACCCGCCGCCTGCACGCCATTCGCGACCACAACGACTGGCGCCGTTTCCACAGCCCGAAGAACCTGGCCATGGCCGCCAGCGTGGAGATGGCCGAGCTGGTGGAAATCTTCCAGTGGCTGAGCGAAGACGAGTCGCACCGCCTCTCCGCTGAACAACGCGAGCACGCTGGCCAGGAGGTCGGCGACATCGTGCTCTACCTCCTGCTGCTGTGCGCCGAGGCCGGCATCGACATGGAACAGGCGGTACGCGCCAAGCTGGCCGACAGCGAGAGGCGCTTCACATGAGCGACCGCCACTTCGACGAACTGGCGACCCGCTTCGCCGAGAAGATCTACGGCGGCGCCAAGGGCGCGATCCGCCTGGCCGTACTGCAGGCCGACCTCAAGGAAGCGCTGCCGGAACGACCACTGCGCGTGCTCGACGTCGGCGCCGGCCTCGGTCACATGAGCCTGTGGCTGGCCCAGCGCGGCCACAGCGTAACCTTGGCCGAGCCGGCCGAACCGATGCTCGAAGGCGCGCGCCAGCGCTTCGCCGAAGCCGGCGTGGCCGCGCAGTTCATCCAGGCGCCGTGGCAAGACCTGCTCGGCCAGCTCACCGAACCCTACGACCTGGTGCTGTGCCACGCGGTGCTGGAATGGCTGGCCGAGCCGCACGCCATCCTGCCCGTGCTGCACCAGCTGGTCGCGCCCGGCGGCTGGTTGTCGCTGGCTTTCTACAACAAGGACGCGCTGGTCTACCGCAACCTGCTCAAGGGCCATTTCCGCAAGCTGCGCAAGGAGCGTTTCGCCGGCGAGGGGCAGAGCCTGACCCCGCAGAAACCGCTCGACCCGCGCGAGCTGGCGGCGCAACTCGACGGCCACTGGCGGGTCGAAAGCCAGAGCGGCGTGCGCGTGTTCCACGACTACATGCCGAGCGAGTTCCAGGCCAAGGCCGAGCTGGCCGACCTGCTGGAAATGGAGCTGGCGCACCGCCGCCACCCGAGCTTCGCCGGTCTCGGTCGCTATCTGCACTGGGTCTGTCGGCCGCTCTAAACTGCCTATTCGAGCTACGCTGAGGTGAATGCCGAACGCATTCCACGGACTGTCATGAAACGCCTTTCGCTCCTGCCCGCCCTGCTCCTGCTGAGCGCCTGCCAAAGCAGCAACCCCTATCTCGCCGACGGCAAGCCGCTGCCGCCGGCGCCGGCCAACGCCGCCAATCATTTCGACCGCAGCGCCTACCCGGCCACGCCGCGCGACTTCGCCCGCTATCGCGACTGGTCCTGGCGCGAGCAACCGGCTGGCAGCGCCTGGGCCGATGGTGCGCTGGTCGCCGAAACCGTCGGCGGTGGCCTGGATCAGCGTGGCCTGCGCCCGGCCCATGGCGGCAAGGCCGCCGACCTGCAGGTGAGCGCCGCGGTGAACCTGGAGCGCCGCCAGTACCAGGTGCGCGACGACTACGGCGGCTACTACGGCAACGGCCCCTGGGGCGACCACTACGGCATGTATGGCAGCGTGCCGCTGGTGCGCACCTACGAGGTGGAAGTCGCGGTGGTGCAGATCGAGCTGTACGACGGCGCCAGCGGCCAGCCGGTGTGGAGCGGCAGCGCCGAGGCGCGCAACCAGGGCAGCCAGAGCGAGCGCAGCGACGCCCTGCGCCGCGCCGTGGAAGACGCCCTGGCGGCCTACCCGCCGAACTGATCCGGCGCTTGCCGAACGTCACGAACTGGAGTTGGATAAAGGCTCTGCCACGGAGGTTTCGATCATGCTGTCCCGCCTGTTGCTGGTCCCGGCCCTGCTGTTCCTGGCGGCCTGCCAGAGTCCCCGCGTCGAACGCGATTTCGACGCCAGCCGCGACTTCGCCAGCTACCGCAGCTGGAGCTGGCAGGAGCCGGCCCTGCAGTACAGCCCGGACGACCCGCGGATCAAGAGCGACCTCACCGAGCAGCGCATCCGCAGCGCCATCGGCCAGCAACTCGACCAGCGCGGCCTGCGCCCGGCACAGCCGGGCAGCACGGGCGACCTCAAGGCGCAGGTCTGGCTGATCGTCGACGAGCGTCAGGACCAGGTCAGCACCAACTACGGCGGCGGCTACTGGGGCGGTTATTGGGGAGGCTACTGGGGCGGGCCGATGTACACCGAGACCCGCACCGTGGACTACAAGGTCGCCACCATCCAGGTCGACCTGTTCGACGGCAAGGACGGCAAGCTGGTCTGGCGCGGCAGCGCCGAGCAGATCATGCGCCAGTCGCCGCCCAGCCCGAGCGAGCGCGAGGCGGCGATCCGCGAGACGGTGAGCAAGGTGCTGGCGCAGTACCCGCCACAGTGAATGCCAGGCGCGCGTGGCCTACCCCCGCGCCGCCCTCCCGACGGGAAGAAGACCAGCCAAGCTGACTGCCTGGTCAAAAAAACGCATAATGCCCGGCCCTCTTCCCTGGAGAACCTCATGACCAACTGGTGGCTCCTCGCCATGGCCCTGGTCGCGGGCGCCATGCTGCCGCTGCAGGCCGGCATCAATGGCCAACTGGCCCGGCACCTGCCAAACACCCTCACCGCCGCGTTGATTTCCTTCCTGGTCGGCAGCGTCGCCTTGCTCGCCCTGGTGCTGCTCAATCGCGGCGTACCAAGCATGGCCGCGCTACGCGAGCTGAGCTGGTGGCACTGGAGCGGTGGCCTGCTCGGCGCCTTCTTCATCGGCGTCGCCGCCTTCGCCGGTCCGCGCATCGGCGCCCTGCTGTTCATGGTCCTGGTGCTGGCCGGGCAATTGGGCATGGCCGTACTGCTCGACCACAACGGCTGGGCGGGCTTTCGCGAAGCACCGATCACCGCTGGCAAGATCGCCGGGCTGCTGCTGATCGTCGGCGGGATCTGGATGATTCGTCGCGGTTGACGACGAAATACTGGCACTTTGCCTTGCACGGCTCGGTGGCAAGCCTATGATGTTGATACGCCGCATTTGTGATCACATCAGCACATGGCCACCGACCCGCAGTTCTCTCCCAACACCACCTTTACTCTGCTCCGGGAAAGCCAGGACACCCACGTCCGCACCCGCCTGGGCGGCATCTATTACCTGCTCGCCTGGCTGCTGACCTGGGGCTTCTCCGCAGCACCTGGCTCCATGCCGGTGCTGGGCACCGTCGCCACCCTGTTCTTCGCCGCCATGATGCTGCTGCGCTGGCTGCATCGCCTGCCCAGCGAAGAAGGCGATGCAGCGCTGCATCGCTGGATCGACCGCCACTGGCTGCTGATCCTCGGCACCAGCCTGGGCTGGGGCCTGGCCCATGCCTGGGCACTGCTGCGCCCGGAGTTCGAGCCCTCGCGGCTGATCGCCACCCTCAGCACCGTGGCCTTCAGCACCGCCATGGCATTCAACTTCCCCATGCGCAAACGGCGCTGCGTCAGCGCCATTCTCCTGCTCTACCTGCCGGGCCTGGCCGTACTGGGCTGGCACTGGCCGGCACAGGAGGCGCTGGCGGTGACCCTGGCGTTCTACCTCAGCTATCTGCTGCTCGCCCTCAACCGCAGCCACCGCGAGTACCACGGCACCCTGGTCATGGAGCAGCAACTGGTCGACCAGCGCGAGCGCTACGACCAGCTCAGCCGCACCGACAGCCTGACCCAGCTGGGCAATCGCCTGCAGTTCAACAACCTGTTCCCGGCCATGGTCGCCGAGGCCCGCCGCATGCGCACCCCGCTGTCGCTGGTGCTGCTGGACATCGACTTCTTCAAACGGATCAACGACGAGCACGGCCACGCCAGCGGCGACACCTGCCTCAGTGCCTTTGCCGAGCGCATGCGCCAGGTGTTCCGCCGCGACAGCGATGCCCTGCTGCGCCTGGGCGGCGAGGAGTTCGGCGTGCTGATGCCCAATACCCCGCTGGAACAGGCACGCGAGCTGGCCGAGCACTTCCGCCAGCAACTGGCCGAACAAGGTTTCTCCCTGCCCGGACAGACCCTGCCGCTGACCAGCAGCCTGGGCGTCGGCTGCCTGGATACAGAACATAACGAGAGCGCCGAGGCCTTCTTCAAGCGGGTCGACGACGCCCTCTACCGGGCCAAGGCCGAGGGCCGCGACCGCCTGGTACTGGCCACTCCCTGAGTGCTGCCGCAGCCACCGTGACGGTGCGCTGCCGGCCTATACTGCGGCCTTTTCCGGGAGCCCTCATGTCCGCACTGCTCGACGCCTGGCGACACGCGCCGACCCATCGCCGGGTCTGGGCGCTGGCCGCGCCAATGATCCTCTCCAACCTTTCGGTGCCGCTGGTGGCGCTGGTTGACGCCGCGGTGATCGGCCACCTGCCGCACACCCAGCAGCTCGGCGCGGTGGTGGTCGGTAGCAGCCTGTACGCCATGCTGGTGGGTGTGTTCGGCATCCTGCGCATGAGCGCCACCGGCTTCGCCGCCCAGGCTACGGGCCGTGGTGATGGCGGCGCACTGCGCCAGGTGTTGCTGCAGAGCCTGGCGCTGGCCGGGCTGATTGCCCTGCTGGTCGGCCTGCTGGCGTTGCCACTGAGCGGCCTGGCCCTGCAGCTGATGCAGCCCTCGGCGCAGCTCGACGCGCTGACCCGCGAATTCTTCCACGCCCGCCTGTTCGGCCTGCCGGCAACCCTCGCCGGCGCCGCGCTGGTCGGCTGGCTGCTGGGCACGCAGAATGCCCGCGGCGCCCTGGCGGTGATGTTGACCACCAACCTGCTCAACGTCGCGCTCAACCTGTGGTTCGTCCTCGGCCTGGACTGGGGCGTGCTCGGCTCGGCGCGCGCCTCGGTGGTCGCCGAGTGGTGCGGCGCCCTGCTCGGCCTGCTGCTGGCCTGGCGCACCCTCGGCCGCCATCCCGGACAGATCGACACGGCAGCCCTGCGCCAATGGCGCAGCTGGAGTGCGCTGCTGGCGGTGAACCGCGACATACTCATCCGCACCCTGGCGCTGCACCTGGTGTTCTTCCTCATCACCGTGCAGGGCACGCGCCTGGGCGACGCCACCGTGGCGGCCAACGCCCTGCTGCTCAACGGCCTGCTGCTCGCCGCCTTCGCCCTAGACGGCCTGGCCCACGCGGTGGAGGCCCTGTGCGGGCATGCCATCGGCGCCGGCGATCGCCTCGCCCTGCGTCGCTCGCTGGTGGTCGCCGGCGGCTGGTCGCTGTGCGGCAGCCTGCTGTTCGCCCTGTTGTTCCTGCTCGGCGGCCAGCTGTTCGTCGACCTGCAGAGCGACATCGCCGAAGTGCGCAACGCCGCCTACCCTTATCTACCGTACCTGGCGCTGTTGCCGTTGATCGCGGTGTGGAGCTACCTGCTCGACGGCCTGTTCATCGGCGCCACCCGGGCGCGGGAAATGCGCAACGCCATGCTGCTCAGCGTGGCCCTGGGCCTGCTGGTTGGCTGGCTGTTGCGCGGCCTAGGCAACCACGGCCTGTGGCTGGCCTTTCTATGCTTCATGTTGATGCGCGGCCTGTGCCTGGCCATCCAGGCCCGCCAGTTGCAACTTAGAGACGCCTGGCTCAGCGCCGGCCATTGAGGGAGATGACCATGCTGCCTGCCCCCTGTCCCATCGACGAGCCCCAGCGCCAGCGGGCGCTGGACAGCCTCGAGCTGCTCGACACCCCCGCCGAGCTGTACCTCGACACCCTGGTGCGCCTGACCCGCGAACTGTTCGAGGTGGAGACGGTGCTGATCAGCCTGGTGGATCGCGACCGCCAGTGGTTCAAGGCACGCATCGGCCTCGACGTGGCCGAGACGCCGCGCGATATTTCCTTCTGCGGCCATGCCGTCGCCGCGCGCAGCCCGCTGATCGTGGAAGACGCGCAGCAGGACCCGCGCTTCTCCGACAACCCGGTGGTCACCGGGCCGCCCTTCATCCGCTTCTATGCTGGGCAACCGCTGTTCCACAGCGACCAGCCGATCGGCACCCTGTGCCTGCTGCACCCCGAACCACGCGGTCTGAGCCAGCAGGAGCGCCTGCGCCTGCGCGACCTCGGCACGCTGGTCGAGGGCTACCTGCAGCTGCGCAGCATGAGCCGCGAGACCCACAAACTGCGCGAAGCGGTGGACCGCGAGCAACGCAAGGCGCTGATCGACCCGCTGACCCAGCTGTGGAACCGCTCTGCACTGCTGCAGTTCTTCGCCCGCGAACAGAACGGCGCGCGCGATGCCGGCCTCAAGCTGGGGGTGATCTACGCCGAGCTCGATCATTTCGACACGGTCAAGAATCGCAGCAGCACCGCTGGCGCCGACCAGGCCCTGTGGGAATGCTCGCGGCGCCTGAGCGCGACACTGCGGCCGGATGACCTGCTGGTGCGCCTGGGCGGAGAAGAGTTCGTCACTGTGCTGGCGGTGCACGATGCCGGCGAGCTCGGCCAGGTCACCGAACGCATGCGCAAGACCATTGCCGACACCCCGGTGACCGCCGCCGGCCAACCGCTGGACCTGAGCCTCAGCCTCGGCAGCGCCCTGCTGCTACCTGGCGAAACCCAAGCCCAGGTGCTGGAACGCGCCTCGCGTGCGCTGTACCGCGCCAAGCAGCTGGGGCACAACCACGCGGTGCACACCGACGACGCCTTCTAGACCATCGTCGGCGCGCCGCTAGCGGCTTACAGGCGGAAACGCCCCATCTGCCGGCTGAGGTCCTCGGCCAGGCGGTGCAGAGTGCGGCAATCCTCGTTGCAGCTCTGCACCTCACTGGCGGTCTGCAGCGCCAGGTCGGCGATGCCCTGCACGTTGCGGTTGATCTCCTCGGTCACCGAGCTCTGCTCCTCGGTGGCGGCGGCGACCTGATGGTTCATGTCGCTGAGGCGCTCGACCTGCTCGGCGATCTCCTCCAGCGCCCGCCCGGTGCTCTCGCTGGCCTGCACGCCGATGCCGGTGGCCTGCTGGCCTGCTTGCATCGAGCTGACCGCGGTGTCGGCGCCCTGCTTGAGGCGCAGGATCATCTGCTGGATTTCCGCCGTCGAATTCTGCGTGCGGCTGGCCAGGGTGCGCACCTCGTCGGCGACCACGGCGAAACCACGGCCCATCTCGCCAGCCCGCGCCGCCTCGATCGCGGCGTTGAGCGCGAGCAGGTTGGTCTGCTCGGCGATACCACGGATCACCGCCAGCACCTGATCGATGGAGGCCACCTCGGCGGCCAGTTCGCCGACCGCGCCGGCGGCCTCGCCAATCTCGCCGGACATGCTCTGGATATGCGCGATGGAGCCGCTGACCTCGCGCCGCGCGGCGGTCGCCTGGCTGCGTGCATTCTGCGAAACCTCGGCCGCCGAGCCGGCGTTACGCGCGATCTCCTGCACGGTCAGGCCCATCTCGTGCACCGCCGTAGCGACCATGTTGGTCATCTCCTGCTGGCGGTCGGAGCGCTGCGCAGTGTTGTCCACCACCTTGGCCACCTGCCCCACCGAGCCGCGCAGGCGTTCGCTGGTTTCCAGCACCTCGCCGATCAGCTGGCGCTGCCCCTCGAGGAAGCGGTTGAAGCCGCGCGCCAGGTCGCCCAGCTCGTCGCGGCGCGACTCATCCAGGCGCCGGGTCAGATCGCCGCCACCGCCACCGATCTCCACCAGCGCCTCGGTTACGCGCTGGATCGGCCGCACCAGGCCACGCGCCAGCAGGACCACCAGGCCCAGGCTCAGCACCACTACCAGCAGGCCGGTCAGGGCGCTGGTGAGCAGGGCACGCCGCGCCTCGCCATAGACCTGCTCCTCGGGAATCTCGGCCACCAGCTGCCAGTCGACCGACTGCAGCGGCAGGGCCATGGCGAAGAACTGCTCGCCCTCACGCTCGAACGACACCACCTTGCCGGACTGCGCCGTCAGCTGGCCCGCTGCGTCGTTACCGAGCAGCTGCGTCAGGCTGGCCTGATCGCTGAGCGCCGCGTCGGGGTGAATCTTGACCTTGCCAGCGGCATCCACCAGGTAGATGCGCCCAGCCTCGCCGAGGCGGAAGCCGCGCACCAGGTCGGACATGGCGCTCAGCCCCAGGCCCAGGCCGCCGACACCGAGCGTCTTGCCGTTGGCAGCGATGCGCTGGTTAATGAACAGGGTGGGCACCTTGGTGGTGGTATCGATGTCGATATCCAGCGCGCGCTGCTTGCCGCCATCGATGAAGCTGTAGAACCAGGCGTTCTCAGGCGAACGCGTCAGCGTGCGGTCGAGGCCCTGGTCGGTCAGGTAGTGGCCGGTTTCCAGGGCGACGAGGAAGGTGGTCAGCGTCTTGCCGGCGATCTTCTCCTGCTGCAGGTA
Source organism: Pseudomonas sp. ML96 (assembly GCF_000761545.1). Lineage (GTDB taxonomy): Bacteria > Pseudomonadota > Gammaproteobacteria > Pseudomonadales > Pseudomonadaceae > Aquipseudomonas. The sequence goes on from NZ_JPMY01000002.1 coordinate 242,483, forward strand.
GCGCTGCATGGCGTCGAGCTGGGCCGGGTCTTCGCCGCCGGCCATCCAGTCCGCCACCAGGCTGTTGCCGGCGATGGCGCGGGCCTGCTCCAGCGGCGTGGCGAGCACGCGTTCCAGATCGTTACGTACCGCCTCCACCCGCGCCGGCAACTCGCCGTTGACCAGGTAACGCTCGACCTGGCGGTTGGCCACGCCGGAGTAGATGAAAATCACCACCAGCACGCTGACCAGCAGCGCCGCCCCCATGCTCAGAATCAACTGCCGGCCGATACTGCGTTGCCAGAACTGCATGCTTCACCCTCACGATTCGCGACGTGGACGCCGCTTGTTGGATACGGCCCGGAATGCGACCGGAGCGATATTGAGCAAGGATCACGCCACCACGAAAGAGCCCCGCCCTAGAGGCACCGCGGCAAATCCAAGCGGAGATTGCGACCAAAACAGAAACAAATAAGTCACAAAATCACACACCACTGCACACAACTGGCGCACTGCCGGGCAGGCGCCTTCTCCTGTTCATCGGCCTGCGCCCGCCAGTAATGAAGCCCGCGCGATGCAAAGCGATGGACGGTCATGCCTACACACGAGCGCCGCGGGCACACGTCTGCGCAATTCGCCACGCACATCGCAGGCTGGTCCGGCAAAACGGCTTGCGCGACTAGCAAGCGCTCCAGGCTGGGCTACAGTGCCTGGCAGCTGCGGCGCGCCAGGACGGGATCAGCGACCGCAGCCACACCCTACAAGCAGGCAGCCGACCTGCATCGCCCGATCGAGGAAACCACCATGGCCGACGCCATTGCCGCCAGCCTGCACTACCTGTCGATCTTCGTACTGTTCGCCCTGCTCACCTGCGAGCACATGCTGTTCCGCAGCGACATCGACCATGCCACGGCGCGGCGCCTGCTGCGCATCGACATGGCCTACGGCATGGCCGCCGGCCTGGTACTGGTCACCGGCGCGGTGCGGGTGGTCTGGTACGGCAAGGGCCTGGATTACTACCTGCATAACTGGATTTTCCACGCCAAGGTCAGCCTGTTCATCCTGGTCGGTCTGCTGTCGATCCTGCCGACCCTGACCTTCTTCAACTGGCGCAACGAACTGCTGGCCGGCAAGGCGCCGAGCATCTCCCCGGCCCAGGCGCGCCGCACTATCATGGTCATCCGCCTGGAGCTGCTGATCCTGGTCTGCCTGCCCTTCCTCGCCAGCCTGATGGCGCGTGGTACGGGCTTCTTCCTCAGCTAGACAGAGCCTGCCTCGCCCACAAATAATGGCACCTAGCCATACATTGGCGACTCCTGACCTCCATGAACCCCGCTGGCCTCCTTGCAGCGGCTCTGCGAGCCGGTAGAGCTACAAGCAAGCAATCATCTTTCTATTACTTAGACCCCGGGATATCGCATGAAAAAAGTACAGTTACTCAGCCTGATTGCCGCACTCGCAGTAGCTGCTCCGGCCTTCGCCCAAGGCCCAGGGGAAGGCAGCATGTCCAAGTCGGGAGTAGAGATTGGCGACTGCGTCGCCAATAACGTCGATGTGAAATGGCAGCTGGACAGCCTGATGGGCGAGCCGACCGTCAACGGCAGCTTCCGCTGGGATGGCGCCGAGTGCGAGCTACCGAGCAGCACCGTCGTCTGGCTGAAGCTCGGAGAGATCAACGGCACGGGCTCCGGCTGGGTCAACATCGCCCCGGTAACACCCGAAGCCAATGGCGACTATGGCTACAACACGACCGGCTCTCCCGACTGGGCTGAAGTGGTCTGCGGCTTCAACGGTGCCCAGGCGACCGAGTGCGTGTCGCGTGATGAGGCCATCAACCTGTGGAAAACCGGCGCCGTGACCGACTTCGTGGTGGCCTGGTAAATCGCTTCAGGTTGCAGCAGCTCTAAATGAAAAAGCCCGGCACTGGCCGGGCTTTTTTATGCGCTGACCAATCAGGTCGCGAGGTAGGACGAGCGGGTCAGGCCCAGACGCAGTGCGTCGAGGTACTGCGCGCGCTCGTTGGCGGTGAGCTTGGCGCCGGCCACCTTGTCGCGGTAGTAGGTCATCAGCTCCTCGGGCGACAGGTGCACGTAGCGCAGCATGTCCTCGATGGTGTCGTGGGTCTCGATGCCGGTGTGGGCCACGCTGCCGTCCGGGCGCTGGTAGATGTTCACCGAGTCGGTGTCGCCGAACAGGTTGTGCATGTCACCGAGGATCTCTTGATAGGCGCCGACCAGGAACACGCCGAGCACGTAGTCCTCACCCTCGCGCACTTCGTGCACCGGCAAGCTGGTCTCGATCGACTGCTCGTCGACGTACTGGCGGATCTTGCCGTCGGAGTCGCAGGTCAGGTCCTGCAGCACGGCGCGGCGCAGCGGCTCTTCTTCCAGGCGGGTCAGCGGCAGGATCGGCAGGATCTGGCCGATGGCCCAGGTGTCCGGCAGGCTCTGGAACACCGAGAAGTTGCAGATGTACTTGTCCGCCAGCTTGTCGTTGAGCTCGTCGAGCACCGCGCGGTGCGAGCGCTGACGGGCCTTGAGCTGGTTGTGCAGGCGGCGGCAGATGGCGAAGTAGCACTGCTCGGCCAGGGCCTTCTCGGTCAGGTTGAGCTTGCCGGCGGAGTACTGCGCGGCCACTTCCTCGATGTAGTGGGTGGCGCGCCAGTAGGTCTCGGCGACCATTTCCGGGTCGCTGTCGGCCAGCAGTTCGATGAGGTTCTGCAGCACTTCCGGCTGCTCGACGGCCGCATCGATCTCCGGCACGTCGTCGTTGTGACGCTCGACGTCAGTCACCTGCACCACCAGCACGGCGTGGTGCGCGGTCATGGCCCGGCCGCTCTCGGAGAAGATATGCGGGTGCGGGATGTCCTGGCGGTCGCAGAACTCCTTGAGCATGTCGACCACGGTGGAGGCATAGTCCTCCATGTCGTAGTTGATCGAGCTGGCGTTGCGCGAGTGGGTGCCGTCGTAGTCCACGCCGAGGCCGCCGCCGACGTCGATATGATCAACCGGCAGGCCCAGGCCGCGCAGCTCGCCGTAGTAGCGGATGGCCTCGCGGAAGCCCTTGCGGTAGTCGGCGATGTTGGCGATCTGCGAGCCCATGTGGAAGTGCAGCAGGCGGATGCCCTGCTCCAGCTTGGCCGCCTTGAAGCGCTCGACCACCGAGAGGATCTGCGCGGCGGACAGGCCGAACTTGGATTTCTCGCCGCCGGTATCGGCCCACTTGGAAGACGCCAGCGAGGACAGGCGCACGCGCAGGCCCACCTGCGGAGTGACCTTGAGCTTGGCCGCCTCCTCGATGACGAACTGCACCTCGGATTCCTTCTCGATCACGATGAACACGTTGTGACCGAGCTTCTGCCCCATCAGCGCCAGGCGGATGAACTCGCGGTCCTTGTAGCCGTTGCAGACGATGGTGCCGCCCTTCGGCGCCAGCGCCAGCACGGCCATCAGCTCGGGCTTGGAGCCGGCCTCCAGGCCGATGGAGACGTCCTGGGTGGCGATGATGTTCTCCACCACCGCTTCCTGCTGGTTGACCTTGATCGGGTACAGGGCGGTGTAGCGGCTGCCGTATTCGAGGCGCTCGATGGCGGCGTCGAAGGCGCCGGTCAGCTGGCGTACGCGGTACTGCAGGATGTCCGGGAAGCGTACCAGCAGCGGCAGCGACAGGCCGCTGCCACGCAGGCCGTCGAGCTGGGCGTAGAGGTCGATGGGCGCGCTGTCCGGGCCGTTCGGGCGGACTTCCACCCGGCCGGCGTCATTGATCGAGAAGAAGCCGGCGCCCCAGTGGCGAATGCCATATACGCTGCGGCTGTCCGCGACTGTCCATTGGCTGCCATCGTCTTTGCGGGTGCGTCGTGCGGCCATCGAGATCTCCTGTAGGCAAGAAAAAGGGCTGCCGCCCGGCAGCTCTTGTACGGTACGAATATGAAGGTTGCAGGAGAGTGGACTCCCCCTCCTGCATGGAAGTTTAGGAAGTGCCGCGTCAGCCGCCGGACTTCTTGGCCTTGAAGCCGCGCTTGCTCAACTCTTCGAGGAGCAACTCGACCATGTCGCCCTGGATCTCGATGACCCCGTCCTTGAGCCCACCGCCGCAGCCGCAGCGCTTCTTCAGCGCGCTGGCCAGCTCTTTCAGCTCGGCCTCGGCCAGGGGCACACCGGTGACGGTGGTGACGGTCTTGCCGCCACGGCCCTTGGTCTCGCGGCGCACGCGGGCGATGCCATCGCCTTCAGGAATCTGGCTCTGCTTGCAGATGCAGGCGGCCACGGGCTGGCCACAGTCGGGACAGTGCCGACCGGCATCGGTGGAATAGACGAGACCGCTCAAGGCGGAGAACGACGAAGCTTTCTTGACCACCGGCTTTTCCTCATAGGGGTCAGGATAGCGACTGGCCGGCGGGGTGCCGACCGCGAAGCCCCACTCAGGCAGGGGCAGCGCAGCCAGGCATGCCGCCTGGCTTTGAAGGTGGCGCAGTGTAAGGGCAAAAGGCCGGGTTGCTAAGTGCGAAATTGCGCCATTGATCGACGGATTGGCGACCTCGTTTGGCATCATGCACAGCGCGACCGGAAATACTGCACAAAACCACGCCCGGCGCGGCCTGGGCGCTCGCTAGCGTTGTGCCAGATACAGGCGCAAGGCCTGTAGCGAGTCCGGGCAGAAGTCCTGCTCGGCAGCGGCGGCCAACGCCTGCTCGGCTGTCATGAAACGCGCCTCCATGACCTCCTCCGGCTGCAACAGCAGCGGTGCATCGGAGACGGCGGAAAACACCGCGCCCCACAGGCGATTGCCAGGCTGGTCGAAGTAGAAGCGGCCATGCTCGCGCAACGCCACACCGGCGATGCCCAGCTCTTCCTGCAGCTCGCGCGCGGCGGACTCGGAGTAGCTCTCGCCCTCGCCAACCATGCCGCCGGCCGCCACGTCCCAGTAGCCAGGGTAGATGGCCTTGCTCAGAGTGCGGCGATGTACGCACAGCTCGCCACGCGAGTTGAACAGCAGGATGAAGGTGCCGCGGCCGATCAGGCCGCGCTCGCGCAACTCGGCCCGCACCAGGCCGCCGAGCAGTTGGTCCTGCTCGTCGACCCAGGCCACGCGCTCGGCGTCGGAGGCGGCGCGATGCACCGCCTCGCGCTCGGAGATGGCCATCAGCCCTGGCTCAGCAGAGTACGCAGGTCGATGATCGCGGCGTTGGCGCGGGAGATGTAGTTGGCCATCACCAGCGAGTGATTGGCCAACACGCCGTAGCCACTGCCGTTGAGCACCATCGGGCTCCACAGAGTTTCCTGGGCCGCTTCCAGCTCACGGATGATCTGGCGCACGCTGACGGTGGCATTCTTCTTCGCCAGCACATCGGCGAAGTCCACCTCGATGGCGCGCAGGATGTGCGACAGCGCCCAAGCCTGGCCACGGGCCTCGTAGAACACGTTGTCGATCTGCAGCCAGGGGGTCTTCACCTCCTCCTCACGCACCGGCACGATCTGGCCTTCCGGCACCGGCTGGTTGGGCTCGGCATCGGTGTTCAGGCGTACCCGGCCGACGCTGGCGGACAGGCGCTGGGACAGCGAACCCAGGCGCGTGGCGACGTCGCCCAGCCAGTTGTTGAGGTTGTCGGCCCGCGCATAGAACTGGGTGCGCTGCTGGCTGGGGTTACTCAGGTTGGCCAGGTAGCGATCCAGCGACTTGATGCCTTCGGCATACTCCGACTCGGACGCCGGCAGAGCCCAGCTCTTGTTGTCGAAGTTGAAACGCGGCTCGGCCTTGGCCAGGTCCGGGTCCTCGGTGGACTGCGACTGCGAGCGGGCGAAGTCCTTGCGCAGCGCACGCGACAGGTCGCGCACCTGCACCAGCACGCCGTATTCCCAGCTCGGCATGTTGTCCAGCCACAGGCCGGGCGGGGCGACGTCGTTCGACAGGTAGCCACCGGGCTTGTTCAGCAGGGTCTCGGACACCTGCTTGAGGGTCTCCACCGTGGTGTAGCCGCTGACCAGCTTGCGCTGCGCCTGCTCGGCCGCGGCCTGGGCACGCTGTTGCACGGGGAACAGCTCCGGTTCCTGGCTCCAGTACCAGCCCACCAGCATGGCGCCCAGCAGATACAGACCCAGCAGGGTGCCCAGGGTCTTGCCGACCCAGCCGCCACCGAAGTAGCTGCGCACGCCATCCATCGAGTCCTCGGCATTGCCGCGCAGGTCGCCCGCGCGATTCTTCCAGTCCAACATGATCATGGTCCTTGCTTGCGTGTTCGCTTGATCCGACCTCATCCGCGGCGGATCGTTGACCTGCACTATAAGTGAAGCGCAGAAGCGAGGCAGTCACAGAATGGCTCGCATGATGCCGATTCGGCCAAAAGCTGGAAAATTGGCGTCAAATGACCGATGGTTGTATTCAGGGTTATTACCAGTGGTAGCATCAAGCCATCATTCAGCCCGCAAGGCTGCATAACGATCCGATGTCAGTCATGAACGAGCAAGAAGACCCCAGCCGCGACCGGCTCAAGCAACACTTCGCCAAGCGCGTTATTTACCAAGCGCGCCAGGTGCTGGAAGTGTGGCAGCGCCTGCAGCAGGAAGAATGGGGCACCAGCGTGATGGCCGAACTGGTCGAGGCCAACCTCGGCCTGCTGCGCTATGCCGAACGTTTCGAACAGGACCTGCACATCCAGCTGGCCCGCTCCATCGGCCATTGCCTGGAGGGGGTGGAAGCCAACCGCGGCCGCCTGACCAGCGCCCTGATCACCGAGCTCAACCAGCTGATGCAGCGCCTGTCGCGCACCGGCCTGCGGCATGGCGACCAGTACGAGCAGACCTACCTGCCGCCACTGCGCAAACCGGTCTACCTGGCCCTGCAGGATCATGATCGCGCCGAACGCCTGGCCCAGCAGCTGGAGTTCTTCGGCCTCAGCGCCCAACAACTGGACAACGCCGCCGCCTTCCGCGCGGCCATGGCCGAGCGCCACCCCTCGGCCATCCTGATGGAGGTCGACTTCGCCGGCCCCGGCCAAGGTCTGGTCCTGGCCAGCGAGGCGCAGCAGGGCCTGGAACAGAAGCTGCCGTTGCTGTTCTTCAGCCATGAAGATGTCGACACCCCAACCCGCCTGGCCGCCGTACGCGCCGGCGGCCAGGAGTTCTTCACCGGCACCCTGGACGCCTCCGGACTGATCGAACGCATCGAAGTGCTGACCAACGTGGTCCACTACGAACCCTACAAGGTGCTGATCGTCGACGACTCGCGGGCCCAGGCCACGCATACCGAGCGCGTGCTGAACAGCGCCGGCATCGTCACCCGCACCCTGACCGAGCCGATCCAGGCCATGGCCGAGCTGGCCGAGTTTCAGCCGGAACTGATCATCCTCGACATGTACATGCCTGACTGCAGCGGCACCGAGCTGGCCAAGGTGATTCGCCACAACGACCGCTACGTCAGCGTGCCGATCATCTACCTGTCCGCCGAGGACGACCTGGACAAGCAGCTCGACGCCATGAGCGAGGGCGGCGACGACTTCCTGACCAAGCCGATCAAGCCGCGCCACCTGATCGCTACCGTGCGCAACCGCGCGGCGCGAGCGCGCAACCTCAAGGCGCGCATGGTGCGCGACAGCCTCACCGGGCTGTTCAACCACACCCATACCCTGCAGCTGCTGGAAGATGCGCGCTTCCGCGCCCGTCGCGACGGCCAGCCGCTGACCTTCGCCATGCTCGACATCGACCACTTCAAGAAGGTCAACGACACCTACGGCCACCCCATGGGCGACCGGGTGATCAAGAGCCTGGCGCTGTTCCTCAAGCAGCGTCTGCGCAAGACCGACCACATCGGCCGCTACGGTGGCGAGGAATTCGCCGTGGTTCTGCCGGACACCGACGCCGCCACCGCGGCCAAGGTGCTCGACGAGATTCGCCGGCGCTTCGCCGAGATCCACTACCCGGCGCAACCGCATGATCTGTCCTGCACCTTCAGCTGTGGCATCGCCGAAATGACCGAGGGCATGGACAGCAACAGCCTGTCCAAGCAGGCCGACGAAGCGCTCTACGTCGCCAAGCGCGGCGGGCGTAACAAGGTCGAGGTGTACCGCGAGGAAGCGTGACGCGCTTCACGCAGTCATCAGGCTGTAACCAAACCGCAATAACCTTTCGGGCACCACCTCAGTCGTTTTCTGGTGCCCGAACATGCGTCTCAAGCAGCTCACTAACCTCTCCACCGCGCTCCTGGTAGCCGCCTGCGTCGCCCTCGGCGCCACGCTCTGGTGGTCGGAGGGCGCCCTGGAGCGCCCCTACCTGCTGATGCAGCGTTATCTGGGTCTGTCCCAGCAGTTCCAGCAGCAAGTCGCGGACAACGTCCAGGCCTACCTCGGCAGCGGCGACGCCCTGCGCCACAAGCAGGCCCAGCAAGCCATCGAGCAACTGGAAGGCCAGCTCGCCGAACTGCCGCCGGAGTTGGCCGACAAGCTGCGCCCGAGCCTGGGCGAGCTGAACCAGTTCGTCGCCGGCGACCTGCTGGCCGCCGGCAAGCTGGCTGGCGATCCCCAGGGCCTGCTGCTGCAGGCCGAACGCGAGATCGACGGCGCCCTCGACCAGTTGCACAAGTATGCGGCGGACAGCGGCAACGTCCAGGCCGCGCTGTACTCCAAGCCTCTGTTCCAGGCCGCCCAGCACCTGGTGCGCCTCAGCCATGCTCGCGGCAAGCTGGTCACCAGCGGCCGCGAGGAGCTGGCCGCCGATGTCGAGCGCGAGCTGGCTGCACTGACCCAGAACGCCAGCGAACTGGACAGCCTGCCGTTGCTCGGCGTGGCCGACAGCAGCGACTCCAACAACAGCTTCGCCGCCATGCTCGGCCTGGCCAGCGATGGCGAACAGGAGCAGGCCGAGGACAAGGGCATCGCCCTCAAGCGCGAGCTGAGCAGCCTGATCAAACGCTACCCGGCCGAGCTGCAGCGCACCCAGGCGCTGATCCGCCAGCGCGCGGAACTGGCCAGTGCCAGCAGCGCGCGCATCGATGATCTGCAGCAGGCACTGGCCGCGCTGGAGCCGCAGGTGCGCGCCGAACACGGACGCATCCAGGGCGAAGTGCGCCTGGTCCAGGGCCTGGTGATCGGCCTGATCCTGCTTATCGCCCTGGGCCTGGACCGCATCCAGCGGCGCCTGAGCAATCTGCTCGGGCGCCTGGCCCCGGAACTCTCCACCTGGGCCGCTGGCGACTTCTCCGGCGAGGTGCGCCTGGACTCGAATACCCGCGAGCTGCGCGATATCGAGGAATCACTCAATCACCTGCGCCGCTACCTGGTCGAGCTGGTCGGCACTATCCACCAGCACGCCGGCGAGGTGGCCGGCAGCAGCCGCACCCTGGCCGAACTGAGCCAGGGTCTGCATGGCGGCGCCGAGCGCCAGTTGACCGACACCGCGCAGATTCGCGATGCCCTGGGCGAGCTGGAAGGCACCATCGCCCAGGTCGCCGACGACGCCAGCCAAGCCGCCGAGGCCAGCCGCGCGGCCAGCCAGGCAGTGGAACAGGGTCAACGGGTGATCGAGCAGAGCCTCACCGGCCTGCATGCGCTGGTCGGCGAGGTGCAGGGCAACGCCCAGTCCATCGAACAGCTGGCCGCCGAGACCGCCACCATCGGCTCGGTGCTGACGGTGATCCGCGGCGTGGCCGAGCAGACCAACCTGCTGGCGCTCAACGCTGCCATCGAGGCCGCGCGCGCCGGTGAAGCCGGGCGTGGCTTCGCCGTGGTGGCCGACGAAGTGCGCTCGCTGGCGCAGCGCACCAGCGGCGCCACCGAGGAAATCCAGCAACTGATCGCCCGCCTGCAGCAGGCCGCCCAGCAATCGGTCTCGGCGATGCGCGCCCAGGTCGAGCATGCCGAAGCTACCGCCGGCCAGGCCGAACAGGCCGACGGTGCCCTCGACGAAGTGGTCGGCGCCATCCGCACCATCGCCAGCATGGCCGAACGCATCGCCGAAGCCACTGCCCAGCAGGGCGGCGCCGCCAGCGAGATTCGCGACCGCAGCGAACGCATCCATCACCTCGGCGGCGACAACCTGACCCGCATCGGCGAGGGCCGCGTCCAGGGCGAACAGCTGCTGCAACTGGGCGGCCGCCTGCACACGGCGGTGCAGGCCTTCCGCGTGTAGGCCGGGCGCGGCCGTCCGTCATCGGCAATATCCGCTCATGCACTGCGCCGTTGCGTCGCCTAGGGTCGCTCGCCCGACTTGGGTATGATGCCGCCACGTCTCTCGTGCGAGCCCGCCATGCGCCGTCTGCTGCCCCTGCTCCTGCTGCTGTTCACCCTGCCGGCCATGGCCGGTCTGTTCGATGATCCCAAGCCGCGCGGCGTGATCGACGACGCGCCGCTGAACAACAGCGGCGACTTCCTGCCGGTGCGCGATGCGTTCCGCCTGAGCCTGGTGAGCAGCGACGCCAAGTCGGTGAAGCTGCGCTTCGTCAACGCCGAGGGCTACTACCTCTACCGCCACCGCTTCCAGTTCCGCATCGAGCCCAGCGACCTGGCCAAGGGCGAAGCCGTGCTGCCGGCCGGCGAGCCCAAGCACGATGAATACTTCGGCGATGTCGAGGTGTACTACGGCATCACCGATGTCGAACTGCCAATCGACAACCCCATCGACCTGCCCTTCACCGTGCATGTCAGCTACCAGGGCTGCGCCGACAAGGGCCTGTGCTATCCGCCGGAGAACGAGCGCATCGAGGTCGACGGCAAGGGGGCTGCACCGGCCAACAGCGCGGCCACGGCCCCTGCTCCAGCCGCCACACCCGCCGGCTGGACCTGGAAGGAGCTGGCACTGTTCTTCCTCGGTGGCCTGGCCCTGACCTTCACCCCCTGCGTGCTGCCGATGCTACCGATCCTCACCGGCGTGGTCCTGCGTGGCCGCCCGGGTGGCGCGCGCAGCCTGGTGCTGTCGCTGGCCTACGTGCTGCCGATGGCGCTCAGTTTCGCCATCCTCGGCGCGCTGATGGGCCTGTTCGGCGCCGAACTCAACCTGCAGGCACGCCTGCAGTCGCCCTGGGTGCTGGTGCCCTTCGCCATCTTCTTCGCTCTGTTCGGCGCGGCCAGCCTAGGCTTCCTCGAACTGCGCCTGCCAGCCGCCATCGACGGCCCGCTGCAACGCCTGAGCCAGCGCCTGAACGGCGGCACCGTGTTCAGCGCCGCCGCCCTTGGCGTGCTCTCCAGCCTGCTGGTCTCGCCCTGCGTGTCGGCGCCACTGGCCGGCGCCCTGCTCTATATCAGCGCCAGCGGTGATGCCCTCGGCGGCGGCCTCAAGCTGCTCGCCCTGGGCCTGGGCATGGGCGCGCCACTGGTGCTGTTCGCCGTCGGTGGCGGCGCCCTGCTGCCGAAGTCCGGCAACTGGATGATCGGCGTGCGCAACCTGTTCGGCGCCCTGCTGTTGGCCGTGGCCATCTGGCTGCTGGAACGCGTCGTGCCCGGCCAGGTCAGCCTGGCGCTGTGGGGACTGTGGGCCGCTGGCATCGCCCTGTGGCTCGGCGTGCTGGAACTGACGCCCAAGACCCACCACCAGAAACTGGCCCAGCTGTTCGGCCTGCCGCTGCTGGTCTACGCAGTAGTCGCCTGGGTCGGCGCCCTACAGGGCGCGAGCGACCCGCTGCGCCCCCTGGGCCATGCCGAGGCCGCCGCCAGCGTACAAACCAGCGTCGCGCACAGCGAATGGCAGACCATTACTACCCCGGCCGAGCTGGACGCCGCCCTCACCGAGGCGAAGAGCGCCGGCCAGCCGCTGCTGCTGGACTGGTACGCCGACTGGTGCATCAGCTGCAAGGTGATCGAGCGCGAAGTACTGACAGCGCCGAGCGTGACCGCGCAGCTGGGCGGCTATCGGCTGATCCGCTTCGACATCACCGAGAGCAACCCAGAGCAGCGCACCCTGCTCGACCGCTACCAGTTGTTCGGCCCGCCGGCGATTCTGTTCTTCGGCAAAAAGGGTGACGAATGGTCGGATTTGCGTGTCGTAGGTGAAATCAGCGCCGCCGACTTCGCCGAACGCCTGACCCGCGCCGCCGCCCGCCAGAACTGACCTCGTCATATTTCTGCCGTAAATTTCGTCCATCTTGCCGGCTACTCCCGGCAACTGGACAGCCCGCAGCGCTTTCGGCATAGTCCCGGCCATTCCAAGGTCAGAACAACAAGGAAGCGCCCATGGCCACTCTCCTGGTGCTGCACGGCCCCAACCTCAATCTGCTGGGCACCCGCGAGCCCGACAAATACGGCGCCACGACCCTGGCCGAGATCAATCAGGACCTCGAGCAGCGCGCCCGCGCCGCCGGCCATCACCTGATGTACCTGCAGAGCAACGCCGAGTACGAACTGATCGACCGGATTCATGCGGCGAAAGGTGAAGGAGTCGACTTCATCCTGATCAATCCGGCGGCTTTTACCCATACCAGCGTCGCATTACGTGACGCATTGCTGGCAGTGAGCATCCCATTCATCGAAGTGCACCTGTCCAACGTGCACAAACGCGAACCTTTCCGCCATCACTCCTACTTCTCCGACGTAGCGGTGGGAGTGATCTGCGGCCTTGGCGCCAGCGGTTACCGACTGGCCCTGGAGGCCGCCCTGGAACAATTAGAACGCCCCTGACCTCACCCTTGGGAGTTGCAAAACTATGGATATCCGTAAAGTCAAAAAACTGATCGAGCTGCTGGAAGAGTCCGGTATCGACGAGCTGGAGATCCGCGAGGGCGAAGAGTCCGTGCGCATCAGCCGCCACAGCAAGCAGCCGGCCTACGCCCCGCAGCCGGTATACGCCGCCGCTCCGGCTCCGGCCGCCGCACCTGTTGCAGCTGCCGCTCCGGCCGAAGCCGGCGCCCCGGCCGCCGCCAAGCTGAACGGCCACGTGGTCCGCTCGCCGATGGTCGGCACCTTCTACCGCGCTGCTTCGCCGACCTCGGCGAACTTCGCCGAAGTCGGTCAGACCGTGAAGAAAGGCGACATCCTGTGCATCGTCGAAGCCATGAAGATGATGAACCACATCGAGGCCGAGGCCAGCGGCGTGATCGAATCGATCCTCGTCGAGAACGGCCAGCCGGTTGAGTACGACCAGCCCCTGTTCACCATCGTCTGATGACGGGGAGCCCGTAATGCAGAAGCTGGAAAAAGTCCTGATCGCCAACCGTGGCGAAATCGCCCTGCGCATCCTGCGCGCCTGTAAGGAAATGGGCATCAAGACGGTCGCGGTCTACTCCACCGCCGACCGCGACCTGATGCACCTGGGGCTGGCCGACGAGACCGTGTGCATCGGCCCGGCGCCGGGCGCGCAGTCCTACTTGAGCATCCCGGCGATCATCAGCGCCGCCGAAGTCACCGGCGCCACTGCGATCCACCCGGGCTACGGCTTCCTCGCCGAGAACGCCGACTTCGCCGAACAGGTGGAGAAATCCGGCTTCGCCTTCATCGGTCCAACCGCCGACGTGATCCACCTGATGGGCGACAAGGTTTCCGCCAAGGACGCCATGATCAAGTCCGGCGTACCGGTGGTACCCGGCTCCGACGGCCCGCTGCCGGAAGACGAAGAAGAAGCGCTGCGCATCGCCCGTGAAGTGGGCTACCCGGTGATCATCAAGGCCGCTGGCGGCGGCGGTGGTCGCGGCATGCGCGTGGTGCACAAGGAAGAAGATCTGATCAAGTCGGCCAAGCTGACCCGCACCGAGGCCGGTGCCGCGTTCGGCAACCCGATGGTCTACCTGGAGAAATTCCTCGGCAATCCGCGCCACGTGGAAGTCCAGGTACTGTCCGACGGCCAGGGCAATGCCATCCACCTGTACGACCGCGACTGCTCGCTGCAGCGCCGTCACCAGAAGGTCCTGGAAGAAGCTCCAGCCCCGCTGATCGACGAGAAGGCCCGCGCCGAAGTGCTCAAGCGCTGCGTCGATGCCTGCGTCGAGATCGGCTACCGCGGCGCCGGCACCTTCGAGTTCCTCTATGAAGACGGTCGTTTCTACTTCATCGAGATGAACACCCGCGTGCAGGTGGAGCATCCGGTCACCGAAATGGTCACCGGCATCGACATCGTCAAGGAGATGCTCAGCATCGCCGCCGGCAACAAGCTGTCGATCAAGCAGGAAGACGTGAAGATCATCGGTCACGCCCTGGAGTGCCGGATCAACGCGGAAGACCCGGACAACTTCATGCCCTGCCCCGGCAAGGTGAAGCACTACCACGCCCCGGGCGGCAACGGCATCCGTGTCGACTCGCACCTGTACAGCGGCTACTCGGTTCCGCCGAACTACGACTCGCTGATCGGCAAGCTGATCAGCTACGGCCGTACCCGCGACGAAGCCATGGCGCGCATGCGCAACGCCCTGGAAGAGATCGTGGTCGACGGGATCAAGACCAACATCCCGCTGCACCGCGACCTGACCCGCGACAAGGGCTTCCTCAAAGGGGGAGTGAACATTCACTACCTCGAGAAGAAGCTGGGCATGGACAAGCACTAAGCCGTCCTGCCACACACAGGGGCCGCCTTCGGGCGGCCCCTGTCGTTTCGGCGCCTGAACTGGCGGGCCGCCGCCCCCTCAAGTAAGCTGCGCGCCCACGCTACACCGCACACGAGGTTCGCCATGCCCTGGTTACAAGTCCGTCTCGCCATCACCCCGGAACAGGCGGAGACCTACGAGGATGCCCTGCTCGGCGTCGGCGCCGTGTCGGTGACCTTCATGGATGCCGAGGATCAGCCGATCTTCGAGCCGGACCTGGGCACTACCCCGCTGTGGTCCAACACCCACCTGCTGGCCCTGTTCGAGGCCGACACCGACCCGGCCAACCTGGTCGCGCACCTGCAGTTGCTCACCGGTGGCGAGCTGCCGGCCCACGAGATCGAGCACATCGCCGATCAAGACTGGGAACGCAGCTGGATGGACAACTTCCAGCCCATGCGTTTCGGCCGGCGCCTGTGGATCGTGCCGAGCTGGCACGCCGCGCCGGAGCCGGAAGCGGTCAACCTGCTGCTCGACCCGGGCCTGGCCTTCGGTACCGGCACCCATCCGACCACCGCGCTGTGCCTGGAATGGCTCGACGGCCAGGAGCTGAATGACTGCACGGTGATCGACTTCGGCTGCGGCTCAGGCATCCTCGCCATCGCCGCCCTGCTGCTCGGCGCACCGCAGGCCATTGGCACCGATATCGACCCGCAGGCCCTGGAGGCCTCGCGCGACAACGCCGGGCGCAACGGTATCGATCCGGCGCGCTTCCCGGTCTACCTGCCCGCCGACATGCCGCAACAACCGGCCGAGGTGGTGGTAGCCAACATTCTGGCCGGCCCGCTGGTGTCGCTGGCGCCGCAGATCACTGCACTGGTCAAAGCCGGCGGCCGCCTGGCGCTGTCCGGCATCCTCGCCGAGCAGGCCGAGGAAGTACGCGCCGCCTATGAGGGCGCCTTCGACCTCGATCCGACCGCGATCAAGGACGGCTGGGTGCGTATCAGCGGGGTGAAGCGCTAGCAGCGCTTGTATTCCCAGGCCCCTGCTTGGGTAAACTAGCGCCCTGTTTCGCACGGACCGCCGCATGACCGACAGCTTCGTCACCCAATGCCCCCACTGCCGTACCAGCTTCCGCATCAGTCGTGCGCAGCTGGGCGCAGCCCATGGCGCGGTCCGCTGTGGCGCCTGCATGCGCGTGTTCAACGCCGCCCAGCAATTGCTGGTGGACCAGAACCGCGCCAGCAAGCCGGCCACACCAACGCCAACGCCGCCGCCCGCTCCTGCTCCGGCCAAGCCGGCCGCGCCCGTTGCAGCGGCGCCTGTCGCCCCGATGCAGCCCAGCGCACCGACGCCGCCAGCCCCCGTAGCTCCGGCACCCGTGGCCACACCGAGCCCGGCGCCTGAGAAGAAGTCCGTCGACACCCTGTGGATTCACGACGACCTGGACCTCGACAGCCTCGACCTGGACGAGGAGCTGGCCAAGCTCGAAGAGCAAGAGCTGCAGCTGTCCCGCGAATTCCTGGCGATGGACAGCTCGGCCAAGCCCGCCGAGCACCTGCCGCACCAGGACGAAGAAGACAATCGCCACGACGAAAGCTGGGCCGAATCGCTGATCAAGGACGAGCCGCCACGCAAGCCGGCGCCGCTCAGCGTTGCCCGCCCGCCCGTGGAGGCGCCGGTCGAGCCGATTTTTGCCGCCCGAACCGAGCCAGCAGAAGCAGTACCTGCGCCCGTCACCAAGCCCGTCACCGAGCCACCGCGCGAACGCGACGAGCCGGCCATCGGCGACCTGCGCGCCGACGACGAGGATGAGAGCGAGGAAATCGGCGACGGCGACTACCGCGTCGCGGCCGAGCCCGTGGTGGTGCCCAGCAAGCCCGCGCGCAGCGAGCCAGCTCTGCGCGACAATGGCCTGCTCGACCTGAATGACGATCCGCTGCAGCTGGACTGGCAGCAGCCGAAGAAACCCTGGGGCCGCTGGATCGGCTGGGGCCTGCTGAACCTGATCGCCGCCGGCGCCCTGGCCACCCAGTACGTGGCCTACCACTTCGAGGAACTGGCGCGCCAGGACCAGTACCGCCCCTGGTTCGAGACCATCTGTCCGGAGATCGGCTGCACCCTGCCGTCCAAGGTCGATATCGCGCAAGTGCGCAGCACCAACCTGGTGGTGCGCAGCCATCCGCAGTACATGGACGCGCTGATGGTCGACGCCATCCTCTACAACCGCGCCCAGTTCGCCCAGCCCTTCCCGCTACTGGAACTGCGCTTCGCCGACCTCAACGGCCAGCTGATCGCCAGCAGCCGTTTCCGCCCCAGCGAATACCTCAGCGGCGAGCTGGCCGGCCAGGACGAAATGCCGCCGCAGACCCCGATCCACATCTCCCTGGAGATCAAGGACCCGGGCGCCAGAGCGGTCAACTACAGCCTCAGCTTCTACTCCCCGGAATAGCCTGCAAGCGCCGGATTTCCGGCACTTGCAGGCTGTCACCTAGCCAACGGCAATAACCCGATGGCTGCTCATAATTTGTTCAAAACAGCCTTTATCCGGTCACCGAGAGCGGGTATCATGCCCTCCCTTTTTCGCACTCCCCCGATCGCCGTTCCGCACTTTGGCAGGCTACGCCATTGCCGGAAACGACCCTCGAGACAACAGGGATGACCATGTCGGTGGTACACATCGGCCCTTACACACTGCCCAATCAGCTGATCCTCGCCCCCATGGCGGGCGTCACCGATCAGCCGTTCCGGCAGCTGTGCCGGCGCCTGGGCGCCGGGATGGTGGTCTCCGAGATGGTCACCAGTGACGTGCGCCTGTGGAACAGCCGCAAGTCGCGCCTGCGCCTGATCCACGAGGGCGATCCCGAGCCACGCTCGGTGCAGATCGCCGGTGGGGACCCCGAGATGCTGGCCGAAGCCGCCCGTCGCAATGTCGAACTGGGCGCGCAGATCATCGACATCAACATGGGCTGCCCGGCCAAGAAAGTCTGCAACAAGGCCGCCGGCTCGGCGCTGATGAAGGATGAAGAGCTGGTGACGGCGATCCTCGATGCGGTGGTCAAGGCGGTCGACGTGCCGGTGACCCTGAAGATCCGCACCGGCTGGGACCGCAGCAACAAGAACGGCATCACCGTGGCCAAGATCGCCGAACAGGCCGGCATCAGCGCCCTCGCCGTACACGGCCGCACCCGCGCCGACCTGTACACCGGTGAAGCCGAGTACGACACCATCGCCGCGATCAAGCAGGCGATCTCCATTCCGGTGTTCGCCAATGGCGACATCGATTCACCGCACAAGGCCAAGGCCGTGCTCGACGCTACCGGCGTCGATGCGCTGCTGATCGGCCGTGCGGCGCAAGGGCGACCGTGGATCTTCCGCGAAATCGCTCATTACCTGGCGACCGGCACGGAGCTGCCGGCACCAACACTATACGAAGTAGAACGGATCCTGCTGGAGCACCTGGCCGCCTTGCACGCCTTCTATGGCGACCTGATGGGCGTACGCATCGCCCGCAAGCATGTCGGCTGGTACCTGGCAACTCTACCCGGCGCCCGCGAGTTTCGCGCCGAGTTCAATCGTCTGGAAAGTACGGACGCACAGTGCACCGCCGCTCGGCAGTTTTTCGCCGAGCAGAACAACAAAGGAGAAGGGGTGGCCGCATGACGAGGATGACCGAGCCTTTTTTTGAGCAATCAGTTTTTGATGGGGCAGTACCCGTGAGCGACAACGCCAACCTGAAGCAGCACCTGAACACTCCGTTCGAGCAGGGCCAAACCCTGCGCGACAGCGTGGAGAAGGCTCTGCACAACTACTTCGCCCATCTCGAGGGGGCCGACGTCACCGACGTCTACAACCTGGTCCTCACCGAGGTCGAGGCGCCGCTGCTGGAGACCGTGATGAACTACGTCAAGGGCAACCAGACCAAGGCCTCCGAGCTGCTCGGCCTGAACCGCGGCACTCTGCGCAAGAAACTCAAGCAATACGATCTGCTGTAAGCCTCGAATACATGGAAAAGGGCGGCCCCCAATACAAAAAAGGGCTCGCCCTTTTTTACTGAATCTCCAGCTCCGATGGACTTTGCAATGACCGACCAGACCACCCGCCTCCCCGTTCGCCGCGCCCTGATCAGCGTCTCCGACAAGACCGGCATCCTCGAGTTCGCCCGTGAACTCGTCAGCCTGGGCGTGGAAATCCTCTCCACCGGCGGCACCTACAAGCTGCTCAAGGACAACGGCGTCGCGGCCGTGGAAGTCGCCGATTACACCGGCTTCCCGGAAATGATGGACGGCCGGGTGAAGACCCTGCACCCGAAGATCCACGGCGGCATCCTCGGCCGTCGCGCGCTGGACGGCGACGTGATGGAGCAGCACGGCATCAAGCCGATCGACCTGGTCGCGGTCAACCTCTACCCCTTCGCCGCCACCGTGGCCAAGCCGGGCTGTGACCTGGCCGACGCCATCGAGAACATCGACATCGGCGGCCCGACCATGGTCCGCTCCGCGGCGAAGAACCACAAAGACGTGGCCATCGTGGTCAACGCCAGCGACTACGCCGGCATTGTCGAGTCGCTGAAGGCCGGTGGCCTGAGCTACGCCCAGCGCTTCGACCTGGCACTGAAAGCCTTCGAGCACACCGCTGCCTACGACGGCATGATCGCCAACTACCTGGGCACCATCGACCAGAGCCGCGACACCCTGAGCACCGAAGAGCGCGGTTCCTTCCCGCGCACCTTCAACAGCCAGTTCATCAAGGCCCAGGAAATGCGCTACGGCGAGAACCCGCACCAGAGCGCGGCGTTCTACGTGGAAGCCCAGAAAGGCGAGGCCAGCGTCGCCACCGCCATCCAGCTGCAGGGCAAGGAACTGTCGTTCAACAACGTGGCCGACACCGACGCCGCGCTGGAGTGCGTGAAGAGCTTCGTCAAACCGGCCTGCGTCATCGTCAAGCACGCCAACCCGTGCGGCGTGGCCGTAGCCACCGACGCCGAAGGCGGCATCCGCAAGGCCTACGACCTGGCCTACGCCACCGACACCGAATCGGCCTTCGGCGGCATCATCGCCTTCAACCGCGAGCTGGACGGCGAAACTGCCAAGGCCATCGTCGACCGCCAGTTCGTCGAAGTGATCATCGCCCCGAAAATCTCCCAGGCCGCCCGCGACGTGGTTGCCGCCAAAACCAACGTACGCCTGCTCGAGTGCGGCGAATGGCCGGCCGAGCGCAGCGCTGGTTGGGACTTCAAGCGCGTCAACGGTGGCCTGCTGGTACAGAGCCGCGACATCGGCATGATCAAGGCCGAAGACCTGAAGATCGTGACCAAGCGCGCGCCGAGCGAGCAGGAAATCCATGACCTGATCTTCGCCTGGAAAGTGGCCAAGTTCGTCAAATCCAACGCCATCGTCTACGCCAAGGGCCGCCAGACCATCGGCGTCGGCGCCGGCCAGATGAGCCGCGTCAACTCCGCACGCATCGCCGCGATCAAGGCCGAGCACGCCGGCCTGCAGGTCGCCGGTTCGGTGATGGCCTCCGACGCCTTCTTCCCGTTCCGCGACGGCCTGGAGAATGCGGCCAAGGTCGGCATCACCGCGGTGATCCAGCCGGGCGGTTCGATGCGCGATGCGGAAGTCATCGCTGCGGCCGACGAAGCCGGCATCGCCATGGTATTCACCGGCATGCGCCACTTCCGCCACTAACCGTGGCACGGCCGCGCTGAAGCGCCCGTCTGCGTTGTTGGAGGCCGATTCGCCGATGCTCATTGCCACCAGGCAACTGCGCTCGTCGAACCGACCTCCGCCTAGCAGCCAGAGGTTTCATCACGGCCCGATGGATTGTTAGAAGCAAGATTTTCGTAGGGTGGATAACGTTCTGTTTATCCACCAAACGGGCCCAAGGCCCGCCTCCACTGGGAGAGAAACATGAATGTATTGATCATCGGCAGCGGCGGTCGTGAACACGCCCTGGCCTGGAAAGTGGCGCAGGACAAGCGCGTCGAGAAGGTCTTCGTCGCCCCGGGCAACGCCGGCACCGCCACCGAAGCTAAGTGCGAAAACGTGAGCATCGACGTGCTGGCCATCGAGCAGCTGGCCGACTTCGCCGAGAAAAACGTGCAGCTGACCATCGTTGGCCCGGAAGCGCCGCTGGTGAAGGGCGTGGTCGACCTGTTCCGCACCCGCAAGCTGGACATCTTCGGCCCCACCGCCGCCGCCGCCCAGCTGGAAGGCTCCAAGGCCTTCACCAAGGACTTCCTGGCGCGCCACAACATCCCCACCGCCGACTACCAGAACTTCACTGAAGTCGAGCCGGCGCTGGCCTACCTGCGCGAGAAAGGCGCGCCGATCGTGGTCAAGGCCGACGGCCTGGCCGCCGGTAAAGGCGTGATCGTCGCCATGACCCTGGCCGAAGCCGAAGAAGCCGTGCGCGACATGCTGTCGGGCAACGCCTTCGGCGATGCCGGCGCGCGCGTGGTGATCGAGGAATTCCTCGACGGCGAAGAAGCCAGCTTCATCGTTATGGTCGACGGCGAGAACGTGCTGCCGATGGCCACCAGCCAGGACCACAAGCGGGTTGGCGATGCCGACACCGGTCCGAACACCGGCGGCATGGGCGCCTACTCGCCGGCCCCAGTGGTCACCGCCGACGTACACAAGCGCGTGATGGACGAAGTGATCTACCCGACCGTGCGTGGCATGGCCGCTGAAGGCAACGTCTACACCGGCTTCCTCTACGCAGGTCTGATGATCGACAAGGCCGGCAAGCCGAAAGTCATCGAATTCAACTGCCGCTTCGGCGACCCGGAAACGCAACCGATCATGGTGCGCCTGGAGTCCTCGCTGGTGCTGCTGGTCGAGGCTGCCCTGGCCAAGGCGCTGGACAAGGTCGAAGCGACCTGGGACCCGCGTCCGACCGTGGGTGTGGTGATCGCCGCTGGCGGCTACCCGGCCGACTACGCCAAGGGTGACGTGATCGAAGGTCTGGACGCCGCTGCCAAGATCGACGGCAAGGTGTTCCACGCCGGTACCGCGCTGAACGCAGCCGGTGAGATCGTTACCGCCGGCGGCCGTGTGCTGTGCGCCACCGCCATCGGCAAGAGCGTGTCCGACGCCCAGCAGCAGGCCTACCGCCTGGCCGAGCAGATCCGCTGGAACGGCAGCTTCTACCGCAAGGACATCGGCTACCGCGCCATTGCCCGCGAAAACGGCGAAGGCTGATTTTCAGCCGATAGAAAAAGGCCCCGCACTGCGGGGCCTTTTCATTTCTGCATCGTGATCAGTGCCAGTCGCGCAGATCGCGGTCCTTGGTCTCCGGCATCAGGAACAGGCCGATGATGAAGGTCATCACCGCCACCACAATCGGGTACCACAGCCCGTAGTAGATGTTGCCGGTGGCGGCGACCATGGCGAAGGCGGTGGTCGGCAGGAAGCCACCGAACCAGCCGTTGCCGATGTGGTACGGCAGCGACATCGCGGTGTAGCGGATGCGTGTCGGGAACAGCTCGACCAGCAGCGCCGCGATGGGCCCGTAAACCATGGTCACGAACAGCACCAGGATGGTCAGCAGCAGCACCAGCATCGGCGTGTTGATCTGCGCCGGATCGGCCTTGGCCGGGTAGCCGTGGCTGCGGATCACCTCGGTCATCTTCAGGTTAAAGGCATCGGACTCGGCCTTGAACTGATCGGCCGGCATACCGGCGCCGGAGAACGAGGCGATGGTCTGCTCACCGATGCGGATGCTCGCCGGAGTGCCGGCCGGCGCCTCCTCGTTGGCATAGTTCACCGAGTTACGGGCGAGGAAGCCCTTGGCAATATCGCAGGAGCTGACGAACTTCGCGGTGCCCACCGGGTTGAACTGGAACGAGCACTCGTTCGGGTCGGCCACCACGGTGACCGGGGCCGAAGTCTGCGCCTGCTCCAGCGCCGGGTTGGCGTAGTGGGTGATCAGGCCGAACAGCGGGAAGTAGGTCAGCGCGGCGATCAGACAGCCGCCGAGGATGATCGGCTTACGCCCGATCTTGTCCGACAGCCAGCCGAAGACGATGAAGAACGGCGTACCGATCAGCAGCGACAGGGCGATCAGGATGTTCGCCGTGGCGGCCTCGACCTTGAGCGTCTGGGTCAGGAAGAACAGCGCGTAGAACTGGCCGGTGTACCACACCACCGCCTGGCCGGCGGTGCCGCCGAACAGGGCGATCAGCGCCATCTTGGCGTTTTCCCAACGACCGAAGGCTTCGGTCAGCGGCGCCTTGGAGGTCTTGCCCTCTTCCTTCATCTTCTTGAACGCCGGGCTCTCGCTGAGGGTCAGGCGAATCCACACCGAGATGCCGAGCAGGACGATGGAGAGCAGGAAGGGAATGCGCCAGCCCCAGGCGGCGAACTCTTCCTCGCCGAGCCAGGTACGGGTGCCGAGGATCACCAGCAGCGAGAGGAACAGGCCCAGGGTCGCGGTGGTCTGGATCCACGAGGTGTAGAAGCCGCGGCGGCCGTGTGGAGCATGCTCGGCCACGTAGGTCGCCGCACCGCCGTACTCGCCGCCCAGCGCCAGGCCCTGGAACAGCCGTAACACGATGAGGATCACCGGCGCCGCGATGCCCCACGAGGCATAGGACGGCAGGATGCCGACGATGAAGGTCGACAGGCCCATGATCAGGATGGTGATGAGGAAGGTGTACTTGCGCCCGACCAGATCGCCCAGGCGACCGAACACGATGGCGCCGAACGGACGCACGGCGAAGCCGGCGGCGAAGGCCATGAGGGCGAAGATGAAGGCTGCGGTCGGGTTAACCCCCGAGAAGAACTGCGCTGCGATGATGGCCGAGAGCGAACCGTACAAGTAGAAGTCGTACCATTCGAACACGGTGCCGAGGGAGGAGGCGAAAATGACTTTCCGCTCCTCCGAGGTCATGGGACCAGCCGGTGCATGGCCGGAGTCTGCAGTTGCCACACTCATGGGTGCCGCCTCCTGACATCCGTCGACAAAGGCGGAATCGCCCTCTTGCGGACGTCTTTCTTGTGATTGTTCTACAAGCAAGGCTAGACGCGGCCTTCAGGAGCGAAATTAGACTTTAGTCTGATAGGCTTGAAATTCCGGGGGAAATCGGCACTGCAGCCGCTGCCGGCGAAAGGTCTAGCGCCAGCTTGCGCCGATTCGTGACGCAACGCCGAGTAAATATGCGGTAAAGCCCCCGTTCACGAGGCAGCCATGGGTGCCTTTTGTCTACGGCCCGTAGCTATAATCCGGGAATCTATCGAAGAAGGGACTCCACCGTGCGCCGGCTCTGGATCGCCACAGGACTCATCGTCAGCCTGTTCATGGCTCTGGCGGTCTCGGCTGCACCGCAGGAAACCACCGACGAGAGCTGGTCCATCCTGCTGGACAAGTCGGCGCAGCTGACCTTCAACGACGTGCAGGCGCAGAACTCGCGCTTCCAGCCCCTCGACCGCCTCGCCTTCACCCTTCCCGCTTCGCCCCAGGCCATCTGGCTGAAAGTCGATACCCGCGCGCTCTCCTCGCCACACTGGCTGTGGCTGTTCGCCCCGCGCGTGCAGTACTTGGACTTCTACCTGGTCAAGAATGGAGTGCTCGAACAGCAGCAGCGCACCGGCGAAGCGCTGACCCTGAGCTCGCGTCCGCTGCCGTCGCGGGCCTATCTGTTCAACCTGCCCAACGACAACCAGCCGCGCACCGCCTACCTGCGCATGACCTCCAACCACGCGCTGATGATGTGGTTCAAGGTGATGGGCGAATCGGAACTGGTGGCCCAGGAAAAGCCCGCCTACCTATTCGGCGCCCTGCTCGGCGGCCTGCTTCTGCTGGCCCTGTTCAACCTGCTGCGCACCGCCTACTCGCCCGCCACCAGCAACCTGTGGCTGGCCGGCATGCACCTGTCCCTGGCCCTGTGCGCCACGGCCAACATCGGCCTGCTCGCCCTGCTGCTGCCGGAGCAGAACTACAACCAGTCGCTGGTCGCCGATCTCTCGGCCTTCGGCGCCGCCTTGTGCCTGCTCGGCTACACCCGTTCCTTCTTCAACGGCACCGCCGCCGAACGCAGTCCGCTGCGCCACATCCTGCATGCCGAGTTCGCCCTGATCGCCGCAGCGGCGGCGATGATCGCCTTCACCGGCCTGTTCTGGCAGAGCTGGCTGGTGTACGGCCTGATGGTGCTGGCCATCGTCACCGTGCCAGCCGTCGCCTTCGTTCACTGGCGCGCCGGCTACCAACCGGCACGCCTGATCTTCGCCGGCCTGGCGGTGTTCTGCCTGGGCTTCGCCATCCTCGGCCCGGTGCTGTTCGGCTTCGACCAGCTCAACCCCGGCTGGCTGGTGCTCAGCCTGTTCAGCGTGGCCATGGTTTCCGGCCTGATCCTCAGCATCGCCCTGGCCGAGCGCCAGCGACAGATCCAGGACGAGACCCTGTCGCAACGCACCAGCGAGGCAGCCACCAGCGCCGAGCTGAAGACCAAGGCCGAGTTCCTGGCCAAGATCAGCCACGAGATCCGCACGCCCATGAACGGCGTGCTGGGCATGACCGAGCTGCTGCTCGGCACGCCGCTGTCGGCCAAGCAGCGCGACTACGTGCAGACCATCCACAGCTCGGGCAACGAGCTGCTGACCCTGATCAACGAGATTCTCGACATCTCCAAGCTGGAGTCGGGGCAGATCGAGCTGGACGACGTGCAGTTCGACCTCAACGCGCTGATCGACGACTGCCTGGATATCTTCCGCGCCAAGGCCGAGCAGCAGCAGGTCGAGCTGATCAGCTTCACCCAGCCGCAGGTACCGCGAGTGATCAGCGGCGACCCGACGCGCCTGCGGCAGATTCTCATGAGCCTGCTGGACAACGCCTTCCGCCAGACCGACGAGGGCGAAATCCTCCTGGTCGCGGCGCTGGACACCGAAGGCAAGGAGCCGCGCCTGCGCATCGCCGTGCAGGACAGTGGCCGGCCGCTGGAAGCCAGCGAGCGCGATGCCCTGCTCAACACCCAGTTGCACAGCAGCGACTTCCTCAGCGCCAGCAAGCTCGGCGGGCGCCTGGGCCTGATCATCGCGCGCCAGCTGGTGTGCCTGATGGAAGGCGAGTTCGGCGTGCAGAGCGGTAGCAGTTCCGGCAGCACCCTGTGGCTGACCCTGCCGCTCGACCCGCAACGCCTGGAGCAGCCCACCGCCGACCTCGACGGCCCGCTGCAGGGCGCACGCCTGCTGGTGGTGGACGACAACGAGACCTGCCGCAAGGTACTGCAGCAGCAATGCACCGCCTGGGGCCTGCAGGTCAGCGTGGTGCCCTCCGGCAAGGAGGCCCTGGCCCTGCTGCGCACCAAGGCGCATCTGCGCGAGTTCTTCGACGCGGTCCTGCTGGACCAGGAAATGCCCGGCATGACCGGCATGCAACTGGCCGCCAAGATCAAGGAAGACCCCAACCTCAACCACGACATCCTGCTGATCATGCTCACCGGCATCAGCAACGCGCCGAGCAAGATCATCGCGCGCAATGCCGGGATCAAGCGCATCCTGGCCAAGCCGGTGGCCGGCTACACGCTGAAGACCACCCTGGCCGACGAGCTGGCCCAGCGTCAGGCCGGCGTGCCACAGCTACCCCACGTCGACACCAGCAGCCTGCAGGTGCCAGAAGACTTCCGCATCCTGGTGGCCGAGGACAACAGCATCTCGACCAAGGTCATCCGCGGCATGCTCAACAAGCTCAACCTGCGCCCGGACACCGCCAGCAACGGCGAGGAAGCCCTGCGCGCAATGCAGGAACAGCAGTACGACCTGGTACTGATGGACTGCGAGATGCCGGTGCTCGATGGCTTCTCCGCCACCGAACGCCTGCGCGAGTGGGAACAGCGCGAGAGCCGCAGCCGCACGCCGGTGGTGGCGCTGACCGCGCACATCCTCGCCGAACACAAGGAGCGCGCGCGCCAGGTCGGCATGGACGGGCACATGTCCAAGCCGGTGGAGATGTCGCAGCTGCGCGAGCTGATCGCCCACTGGGTGTCCGAGCGCGAACGCCGCCAGCGCGACGCCCTGCCCTCCTGATACGGTGGCGGTGGCTGGCCATCGCCTTCTATGCTGTGCCCGTCTGCCCCTGAAGAGCCCTGTCCATGCTGTCGCTGCTGTTCACCGTCTACCTGAAGATGCTGGTCCTCTACAGCCCGTTCTTCGTGCTGTCGTGCTTTATCGGCCTGACGCCGGGCTACAGCGTCAAGGAACGCAAGAAGCTGGCCTGGAAGGTGGCCCTCGGCACCCTGATCGCCAGCGTGCTGCTGTACCTGTTCGGCAAGGCCATCTTCGAGATCTTCGGCATCACCGCCGACGCCTTCCGCATCGGCGCTGGCTCGGTGCTGTTCATCTCGGCGCTGGGCATGGCCCAGGGCAAGTCGGCGGTACAGGCGGACAACGTGCAGCAGGACGTCACCATCGTGCCGCTGACCATCCCGCTCACCGTCGGCCCCGGCACCATCGGTGCGCTGCTGGTGATGGGCATCAGCCAGCCGGAATGGGATGACAAGGTGGCGGCCATCCTTGCCATCGCCATCGCCAGCGCCACGGTCGGCATCGTGCTCTACCTATCCGACAAGGTCGAACGCCTGCTCGGCCAGCAGGGCCTGCAGATCCTCAGCCGCCTGATGGGCCTGTTCGTCTGCGCCCTGGCCGCGCAGATCATCTTCACCGGGGTCAAGGGCTACCTCGCGTCCTGATGCACCAGCGCCGGGCGCACGGCCCCCAAACGGGGCGAGCGCCCGCGCATAATCACCTGCAAGAACTCGATAACTTCATACACATCAGCCAGTTAGGTATCTGGCACAGCTTTCGCTTTATGGACATCAACTTGGATACAAGAAGGAATCTAGGAAGATGTCCCATCGCGGATTCGGCTGGACCCTGAGCGAATGGCAGAGCGCCTATCGCACCGACAACCTGCAACCCGAGGTGCTCGCCGAGCTCCTCGCTGAACTGAGCGCCGATGATCCGGCCTGGATCAGCCTGGCCACGCCGGCCCAGCTGCAGGGCCAGCTCGAGCAGCTGGCCGAGCGCCTGGCCGCCTCCGCAGGTGACCTGAGCAAGCTGCCGCTGTATGGCGTGCCCTTCGCCATCAAGGACAACATCGACGCCGCCGGCTGGACCACCACCGCCGCCTGCCCCGAGTTCGCCTACACGGCCGAGAGCGACGCCACGGTGGTCGCCCGCCTGCGCGCCGCAGGCGCCATCCTGATCGGCAAGACCAACCTCGACCAGTTCGCCACCGGCCTGGTCGGCACCCGCTCGCCCTACGGCGCGGTACCCAACAGCTTCGATCCAGCCTACGTCAGTGGCGGCTCCAGCTCCGGCTCGGCCAGCGTGGTCGCGCGTGGCCTGACGGTGTTCGCCCTGGGCACCGACACCGCCGGCTCCGGCCGCGTGCCGGCCGGCTTCAACAATATCGTCGGTCTCAAGCCGACCAAGGGCTGGCTGTCCACCACCGGCCTGGTGCCGGCCTGCCGCACCCTGGACTGCATCTCGGTGTTCGCCCTGACCGTGGCCGATGCCCAGGCCGTGGCCAACATCGCCGGCGGCTATGACGCCAGCGATGCCTACAGCCGCAAGAATCCGCTCAGCGCCAAGGTCGGCATGCCGGCCAAGCCGCGCCTGGCCGTGCCGGCCAGCCTCGAGTTCTTCGGTGACGCCGGCAACCAGCAGGTGTTCGAGCAGGCGCTGGGCAAGCTGCGCGAGCTGGGCGCCGAACTGGTGGAGATCGACTTCACGCCCTTCCAGCACCTGGCCGAACAGCTCTACTACGGCTCCTGGGTCGCCGAGCGCACGGTGGCGGTGGAAGACGTCGAGTCGGCGCACATCAACCCGGTGGTGCGCGGCATCGTCGAGAACGGCTACAAGTACAGCGCCTGCGACGCCTACAAGGCCGAGTACATCCGCGCCGAGCTGAGCCGCACGATCAACGACGCCCTGGCCGGCTTCGACGCCCTGGTGGTGCCAACCTCGCCGACCATTCGTACCCTGGCTGAAATGGAAGCTGAGCCGGTGCTGTTCAACAGCCAGTTCGGCACCTACACCAACTTCACCAATCTCGCCGACCTCTCTGCCCTGGCCCTGCCCGCCGGCCTGCGCGGCGACGGCCTGCCGGCCGGCATCACTCTGATCGCCCCGGCCTGGCACGACCAGGCCCTGGCTGCCTTCGGCCGGCGCTGGCAGGAGTTCCTCGCCCTGCCACTGGGCGCCACCGGCCGTGCGCTGCCGCCCCAGGCCGCGCCAGCCCAGGCGCCAGGCTGCATCCGCGTGGCGGTGGTCGGCGCGCACCTCACCGGCATGCCGCTGAACTTCCAGCTGGCCACTCGCGACGCGGTGCTGGTCGAGCAGACCACCAGCTCGGCCAACTACCGGCTCTACGCCCTGCCCGGCACCGTGCCGCCCAAACCTGGCCTGGCGCGGGTTGCCGAGGATGGTGCAGAAATCATCGTCGAGCTGTGGGACGTGCCGCAGGCGCGCTTCGGCGAGTTCGTCGCCGAGATCCCGCCGCCGCTGGGCATCGGCAATCTGCAGCTGGCCGACGGCCGCTGGGTCAAGGGCTTCATCTGCGAGCCCTACGCGCTCGACGGTGCCCGCGACATCACCAGCTTCGGCGGCTGGCGCGCCTTCATCGCCAGTCAGCAAGGCTGAGCCGATGCCACCACGCGTCGCACCGCCCAGCCTGGCCGATGGCATCCACCGGCAGCTCAAGGAGGACATCTTCGAATTCCGCCTGCTGCCGGGTGACCGCTTTTCCGAGGGCGAGGTGGCCGAGCGCATGGCGGTCAGCCGCACGCCGGTGCGCCAGGCGCTGTATCGCCTGCAGCGTGAAGGGCACGTGCAGGTGCACTTCCGCAGCGGCTGGCAGGTCTGCCCGCTGGACCTGGAACAGTTCGAGGAACTCTATGACCTGCGCATCCTGCTCGAACTGGAGGCGGTACGCCGTCTGTGCCAACGCCCCGAAGTCGAGCCAAACCCCGCACTGCAGCAGCTCGAGCGCACCTGGATGGTGCAACCCGAGCAACGCCTGGCGGATGGCAGGGCAGTTTCCCTGCTCGACGAACAGTTTCACTGCCTGCTGGTCGAGGCCGGCGGCAATCGCGAGATGGCCCGCGTGCACCAGGAGGTCACCGAGAAGATCCGCATTCTAAGGCGCCTGGACTTCACCCAGACGCCACGGATTACCGCCACCTACGACGAACATGGACGGATTCTTGGCGCAATTCTCACGCGCCACAGCGAAGAGGCACAGCTATTGCTCAAGGCTCATATCGAGGAGAGCAAGGCGGAAGTGCGCAAGATCACCCTGCACATGTTGCACAGCGCTCGACAGAAGGCGCAGGCGACGCAGGGCTGAGGCAACGGCCTTGGTTCTACTGCCAGAACGGATAACTACAAACAGCAGTTCAACACTCGTTTAGTGAATGGAGATCGCACTATGCAACGTCGCAGCCTGATCAAGGCCTTCACCCTTTCCGCATCCATCGCCGCCATGGGCATGACCTGGACCGTGCAAGCCGCCGAGACCATCAAGGTCGGCATCCTGCACTCGCTGTCCGGCACCATGGCGATCTCCGAGACCTCGCTGAAAGACATGGCGCTGATGACCATCGACGAGATCAACGCCAAGGGCGGTGTGAATGGCAAGAAGCTCGAGCCGGTGGTGGTCGACCCGGCCTCCAATTGGCCGCTGTTCGCCGAGAAGGCGCGCCAGCTGCTGACCCAGGACAAGGTCGACGTGGTGTTCGGCTGCTGGACCTCGGTGTCGCGCAAATCCGTGCTGCCGGTGTTCGAGGAGCTCAACGGCCTGCTGTTCTACCCGGTGCAGTACGAAGGCGAAGAGATGTCGCCGAACGTGTTCTACACCGGCGCCGCGCCAAACCAGCAGGCCATCCCGGCCGTGGAATACCTGATGAGCGAAGACGGCGGCGGCGCCAAGCGCTACTTCCTGCTGGGCACCGACTACGTCTACCCGCGCACCACCAACAAGATCCTGCGCAGCTTCCTGCACAGCAAAGGCGTGGCCGACAAGGACATCGAAGAGGTCTACACCCCCTTCGGTCATAGCGACTATCAAACCATCGTCGCC
The DNA here is from genome assembly GCF_000761545.1 of Pseudomonas sp. ML96. Lineage (GTDB taxonomy): Bacteria > Pseudomonadota > Gammaproteobacteria > Pseudomonadales > Pseudomonadaceae > Aquipseudomonas. Next base: position 272,975 of record NZ_JPMY01000002.1, read on the forward strand.
AACATCAAGAAGTTCTCCGCCGGCGGCAAGACTGCGGTGATCTCCACCGTCAACGGCGACTCCAACGTGCCGTTCTACAAGGAACTGGCCAACCAGGGCATCGAAGCTACCGACATCCCGGTAGTGGCCTTCTCGGTCGGCGAGGAAGAACTGCGCGGCATCGACACCAAGCCGCTGGTAGGCCAGCTGGCCGCCTGGAACTACTTCCAGTCGGTAGACAACCCGGTCAACACCGCCTTCGTCGACAAGTGGAAGGCCTACGCCAAGGCCAAGAACCTGCCGAACTACCAGACCGCAGTGACCAACGACCCGATGGAAGCCACCTACGTCGGCATCAACATGTGGGCCCAGGCCGTCGAGAAAGCCGGCACCACCGACGTCGACAAGGTCCGCGAAGCCCTGGCCGGCCAGACCTTCGCCGCGCCGAGCGGCTACACCCTGACCATGGACAAGACCAACCACCACCTGCACAAGCCGGTGATGATCGGCGAAGTCCAGGAAGACGGTCAGTTCTCCATCGTCTGGCAGACCGAAGGCCCTCTGCGCGCCCAACCGTGGAGCCCCTTCATCCCCGGCAACGACAAGAAGCCGGACTACGCGGTGAAGAGCAACTGACAGGCCTGAGGCGCACCGAGACCGCTTTCCGGCGCGCCTGAGCAGCCTGCCCCGCCATCGTTCGATGACGGGGACGGAGGGGCGGATTCGTCCGTCCCTCCACCCTTACCCATCCCACGGGAAGGTTTCGTCCTGCGCACACCAAGGACCCTGGAATGCCCACTGCCCTGATTCCCTTTCTGCTGTCACTGGCACTGCTGATCGTGCCGCTGACTACCCAGGCGGGCGACGCCAATGATTTCGTCGCCGCCAATCCGGCCAAGCAGGCCAAGCTCCTCGAGAGCTGGGCCGCCCACCCCGATGCCGCTCGCCAGCCGCTGCTCGATGCCCTGCAACAGGGCCGCGTCGGCGTCGATGCGAGCAAGGCCGCCTTCTATGAAGTCGACGGCAGCTGGCAGGCCGCCGAAGCCGCCGCTACTGCCGAAGGCACGCCGAAGAAGCTGCGCCTGAACAACCGCCTGCGCGGCCTGCTGGCCAACGTGCAGGCCAGCCAGCAACTGCTCGCCGCAGAGCCGGCCACGCGCCTGGCCGCCGCCCAGCAGCTGCAGAAGAGCGCCAAGCCGGCGCAGCTGGAACTGCTCAACGCCCGCGTCGCTGGCGAACAGGATGACGGCGTACGCACCGCCCTGGCGCTGGCCCTGGCCAACCTGCAACTGGTCGATCCCGATCCGGCCGTACGCCTGAGCGCCGTGCGCCTGCTCGGCGAGAGTGGCGACCCGCTGGCCCGTACCCGCCTGGAAGGCCTGCTGGCCGAAGGCGTGGAAGCCGACGCTGCGGTACGCACCGCCGCCGAGACCAGCCTGGCCCAGGTCAAGCGCCGCCTGCTGGTCGGCGAGCTGCTCGGCCAGGCCTTTAGCGGCTTGAGCCTCGGAAGCATCCTGCTGCTCGCCGCCCTCGGCCTGGCCATCACCTTCGGCCTGCTCGGGGTGATCAATATGGCCCACGGCGAGATGCTGATGCTCGGCGCCTACACCACCTACATGGTGCAGATCGCCTTCCAGAAATTCGCCCCCGGCTACCTCGCCCTCTACCCGCTGGCCGCCCTGCCAGTGGCCTTCTTCGTCACCGCCGCCATCGGCATGGCGCTGGAGCGCACGGTGATCCGCCATCTGTACGGCCGCCCGCTGGAAACCCTGCTGGCCACCTGGGGCATCAGCCTGATGCTGATCCAGGCCGTGCGGGTGATCTTCGGCGCGCAGAACGTCGAAGTCGCCAACCCCGGCTGGCTGTCCGGCGGCGTGCAGGTGCTGCCGAACCTGGTACTGCCCTACAGCCGTATGGTGATCATCGGCTTCGCCCTGTTCGTGGTGGCGCTGACCTGGCTGCTGCTGAACAAGACCCGCCTCGGCCTCAACGTCCGCGCCGTCACCCAGAACCGCAACATGGCCGCCTGCTGCGGCGTACCGACCGGCCGGGTGGACATGATGGCCTTTGGTCTCGGCTCCGGTATTGCCGGCCTTGGCGGCGTGGCGCTGTCGCAGATCGGCAACGTCGGCCCGGACCTGGGCCAGAGCTACATCATCGATTCCTTCCTGGTGGTGGTGCTCGGCGGCGTCGGCCAACTGGCCGGTAGCGTGCTGGCCGCCTTCGGACTCGGCATCGCCAACAAGCTGCTGGAGCCGCAGATCGGCGCCGTGCTCGGCAAGATCCTGATCCTCGCGTTGATCATTCTGTTTATCCAGAAACGTCCGCAAGGCCTCTTCGCACTGAAAGGACGGGTGATCGACTGATGACCATGCCACTCAATCCCATGTCTGTTAACAAGAGCCTGCTGGCCCGCGCCGGTAATGCCCTGGGGCCAAAGGCCTCGCTGGCCGTACTCGGCCTGATCCTGCTCGCCCTGCTGGCCATGCCGCTGCTGCACCTGCTGCCGGCGGACCATGCCCTGCACGTCTCCGCCTATGGCCTGACCCTGGTCGGCAAGATCCTCTGCTATGCCATCGTCGCCCTGGCGCTGGATCTGGTCTGGGGCTACGCCGGCCTGCTGTCGCTCGGCCACGGCCTGTTCTTCGCCCTCGGCGGCTACGCCATGGGCATGTACCTGATGCGCCAGTCGGCCGGTGACGGCCTGCCCGCCTTCATGAGCTTCCTCGCCTGGAGCGAGTTGCCCTGGTACTGGTACGGCACCAGCAACTTCCTCTGGGCCCTGTGCCTGGTGGTGCTGGCGCCCGGTTTGCTGGCCCTGGTGTTCGGCTTCTTCGCTTTCCGTTCGCGGATCAAGGGCGTGTACTTCTCGATCATGACCCAGGCGCTGACCTTCGCCGGCATGCTGCTGTTCTTCCGCAACGAGACCGGCTTCGGCGGCAACAACGGCTTCACCAACTTCCGCACGATTCTCGGCTTCGACATCACAGCACCGGACACCCGCGCCTTCCTGTTCTTCTGCACCGTGCTGCTGCTGGTCAGCAGCCTGGCGCTGGGCTTCGCCCTGGCACGCAGCAAGTTCGGCCGGGTACTCACCGCCCTGCGCGACGCGGAGAACCGCCTGATGTTCTGCGGCTACGACCCGCGCGGCTACAAGCTGTTTATCTGGGTGCTCTCGGCCGTTCTGTGCGGCCTGGCCGGCGCGCTGTACGTGCCGCAGGTGGGCATCATCAACCCCAGCGAGATGTCGCCGACCAACTCCATCGAAGCCGCCATCTGGGTCGCCCTCGGCGGCCGCGGCACGCTGATCGGCCCGCTGCTTGGCGCCGGCCTGGTCAACGGCATGAAGAGCTGGTTCACCGTGGCCTTCCCCGAATACTGGCTGTTCGCCCTGGGCGCACTGTTCATCGTCATCACCCTGTTCCTGCCGAAAGGCGTGATCGGCCTGATCAAGAAGGAGAAGGACCAATGAGAGCCACGCCCATGCCTGAATTCATGCTCGAACCCGCCTTCGACCCGGCCGGCAGTGGCCGCGACGCGGTTGGCCTCGGCAGCGCCGCGGCCAAGGGCCTGGATGTGCGCCACGGCACCATCCTCACCCTGGAAGGCATCAACGTCAGCTTCGACGGCTTCCGCGCCATCACCGACCTCAACCTGTACATCGGCGTCGGCGAACTGCGCTGCATCATCGGCCCCAACGGCGCCGGCAAGACCACCATGATGGACGTGATCACCGGCAAGACCCGTCCGGACAACGGCCACGCCTACTTCGGCGAGACGCTCGACCTGACCCAGATGAGCGAGGTGCAGATCGCCCAGGCCGGCATCGGTCGCAAGTTCCAGAAGCCCACGGTGTTCGAGGCGCTGTCCGTGTTCGAGAACCTGGAGCTGGCGCTGAAGACCGACAAGTCGGTGTGGGCCAGCCTGCGCGCCAAGCTCTCCGGCGCGCAGAAAGACCGTATCGAGGAAGTGCTCAGCACCATCCGCCTGGACGGCTCACGCCATCGTCCGGCCGGGCTGCTGTCGCACGGCCAGAAGCAGTTCCTCGAGATCGGCATGCTGCTGGTCCAGGACCCGCAACTGCTGCTGCTCGACGAGCCGGTGGCGGGCATGACCGACGCCGAGACCGAGTTCACCGCCGAGCTGTTCAAGAGCCTCGCTGGCAAGCACTCGCTGATGGTGGTGGAACACGACATGGGCTTCGTCGGCAGCATCGCCGACCACGTCACCGTGCTGCACCAGGGCAGCGTGCTGGCCGAAGGCTCATTGGAAGACGTGCAGGCCAACGAACGCGTTATCGAAGTCTATCTGGGGCGCTGAACCATGCTGCAAGTCGACAAACTCCACCAGTACTACGGCGGCAGCCACATCCTGCGCGGCCTGAGCTTCGAGGCGAAGATCGGCGAAGTCACCTGCCTGCTCGGGCGTAACGGCGTGGGCAAGACCACCTTGCTGAAATGCCTGATGGGCCTGATCCCGGCCAAGGAAGGCAGCATCAACTGGGAAGGCCAGACCATCAACGGCCACAAGCCGCACCAGCGCGTACACGCCGGCATCGCCTACGTGCCGCAGGGTCGCGAAATCTTCCCGCGCCTGACCGTGGAAGAGAACCTGCTGATGGGCCTGTCCCGATTCGGCGCCAGCGAAGCCAAGACCGTCCCCGAGTTCATCTACGAGTTGTTCCCGGTGCTGCGCGAGATGAAGCAGCGCCGCGGCGGTGACCTCTCTGGCGGCCAGCAGCAACAACTGGCCATCGGCCGCGCGCTGGCCAGCAAGCCGCGCCTGCTGATCCTCGACGAGCCCACCGAAGGCATCCAGCCCTCGGTGATCAAGGAGATCGGCGTGGTCATCCGCAAACTCGCCGAGCGCGGCGACATGGCCATCCTGCTGGTCGAGCAGTTCTACGACTTCGCCGCCGAGCTGGCCGACCAGTACCTGGTGATGAGCCGTGGCGAGATCGTCCAGCAGGGCCGTGGCGAGACCATGGAGGCCGACGGCGTACGCGGTCTGGTGGCGATCTAGACCAAGGTCGCCCCACGCGCGGGTAGGCATAGTCCGACCACGCCCTTACCATTGCGCGCTCAGGCGCCGGCCATGCCGCGCGCGCCCATTCCAGACGGGTTCGTCGCCTGCGACGCCCGCTTCCTGCGCCCCATGCGCAGTGCCATGACCATCAGGGGATCGACTCATGAGCAATGTGGTTTTCATCACCGGCGCTACCTCCGGCTTCGGCCGCGCTACCGCCCGCCGTTTCGCCGAGGCCGGCTGGTCGCTGGTGCTCTCCGGCCGCCGCCTCGAGCGCCTGCAAGAGCTGCAGGCCGAACTGGGCGCCAAGGTGCCGGTGCATATCGCCACCCTCGACGTGCGTGATGCCGCTGCCGTGCAGCAGGTGGTCGCCGAGCTGCCGCAGGCCTTCCGCCGTGTCACCGTGCTGGTCAACAACGCCGGCCTGGCGCTGGCGCCCGAGCCGGCGCAGAAGGTGGCGCTGGAGGACTGGCACACCATGATCGACACCAACATCACCGGCCTGGTCAATGTCACCCACGCGCTGCTGCCGACCCTGGTGGAGATCGGCAAGGGCACCAGCATCATCAACATCGGCTCGGTGGCCGGCGAATGGCCCTACCCGGGCGGCCACGTGTATGGCGCGAGCAAGGCCTTCGTCAAACAGTTCAGCTTCAACCTGCGCTGCGACCTGGTGTCCACCGGCGTACGCGTCACCGACATCGCCCCGGGCATGGCCGAGACCGAGTTCACCCTGGTGCGTACCAAGGGCAACCAGGCCGCCTCCGACGCGATGTACGCGACCACCACGCCGCTGAGCGCCGAGGACATCGCCGAGCAGATCTTCTACGTCGCCACCCTGCCGGCGCACATCAACATCAACCGCCTGGAGATCATGCCGTCGCGTCAGGCCTGGTCTTCCTTCGCCGTCGACCGCGACAACTGATAGACGACGGCCTCAGCCTGTTTAATCGTCGACCAGGAAATTGCCGATGGCGGCAGGCGCTTCGCCTTCCAGGCTGAGCACTTCCGCCTCGTCCTTCAGGCTGACGCCCGACAGCTTGCGCCGCCCGGCCTCGCGCATCAGGTACAGCAGCTTGTGCGCGGCCAGGCCATAGCTGAGGCCTTCTAGGCGCACGTTGGAAATGCAGTTGCGGAAGGCATCGGTCAGGCCGACCTTCGGCGCATAGGTGAAGTACAGGCCGAGGCTGTCCGGCGAGCTCAGCCCCGGACGCTCGCCGATCAGGATCACCACCATCTTCGCGCCGAGCAGCTCGGCCACCTCATCGGCCACCGCCACCCGCCCCTGGCGCACCAGACAGATCGGCGCCAGGGTCCAGCCATCCTCGCTGGCCTGCTGCTGCCAGCGGTCGAGGAAGGCCAGACTGTGGCGCTGCACGGCCAGGGCCGAGAGGCCGTCGGCGATCACCACCGCCAGGTCGTAGCCACCCGGATGGGCGTGAGGATAATCGCGCAGGGTCTGCACCGAGGCGGCGTCCAGGCGCCGGCCGAGATCGGGGCGTTGCAGGTAGGTATGCCGGTCCGCCGCCGCGCTGTGCAGCTGCAGCACCTGGTGGCCGCGCTCGGTGAGACCTGTGGCCAACTCGTCGGCATCCAGCGGCAGATGCACGGCATCGCGCGCCTGGGCGTGGGCGAACTGGAAGTCCAGCTGCGCACCGGTGGGCAGGCTGGTGCCGGCGCGACCGAGGGCGATGCGCGCCGGAGTCAGGCGGCGTAGCGCGGCCCAGGGATTGCTGGCGGGGGTGTCGTCGAAATCGCTCATGCGGACCTGCGAGGAAAACTAGGCGAGCTGCGCCAGGGCATTGCGGAAAGCCGGCGGCACCGGGTCGCCGAGACGCAGGCGGCCGCCCTGCTGGTGCAGGATGTTCATGCGCTCCAGCCACGCCTCGAACTCCGGCGCCGGGCGCAGGCCGAGCAGCTGGCGGGCGTACAGCGCGTCGTGGAACGAGGTGGTCTGGTAGTTGAGCATCACGTCGTCGGAGCCGGGGATGCCCATGATGAAGTTGATGCCGGCCGCACCGAGCAGGGTCAGCAGGGTGTCCATGTCGTCCTGGTCGGCTTCGGCGTGGTTGGTGTAGCAGATGTCGCAGCCCATCGGCACGCCGAGCAGCTTGCCGCAGAAGTGGTCTTCCAGGCCGGCGCGGATGATCTGCTTGCCGTTGTACAGATATTCGGGACCGATGAAGCCGACCACGGTGTTCACCAGGAACGGCTTGTAGTGGCGCGCCACCGCGTAGGCGCGCACCTCGCAGGTCTGCTGGTCGACGCCATGGTGGGCGTTGGCCGACAGCGCGCTGCCCTGGCCGGTCTCGAAGTACATCAGGTTGTCACCCAGCGTCCCACGCTTCTGCGACAGCCCCGCCTCGTAGCCCTCCTGCAGCACCTGCAGGGTGATGCCGAAGCCGGCATTGGCCGCCTCGGTGCCGGCGATGGACTGGAACACCAGGTCCACCGGCGCGCCGCGCTCGATGGCGGCGATGGAGCTGGTGACGTGGGTCAGCACGCAGGCCTGGGTGGGGATCTCGTAGCGCTGGATGATCGCGTCGAGCATCTTCAGCAGATCGGTCAGCGCGCCCAGGCTGTCAGTGGCCGGGTTGATGCCGAACATGGCGTCGCCGTTACCGTACAGCAGGCCGTCGAGAATGCTGGCGGCGATGCCGGATGGATCGTCGGTCGGGTGATTGGGCTGCAGGCGCGTCGACATGCGTCCGCGCAGGCCCATGGTGTTGCGAAAACGAGTGACCACGCGAATCTTCTGCGCCACCAGGATCAGGTCCTGCACGCGCATGATCTTCGACACCGCCGCCACCATCTCCGGCGTCAGCCCCGGCGCCAGGGCGCGCAGGCTGGCCTCGTCGGCGCGTTCGCCGAGCAGCCAGTCGCGGAAGCCGCCGACTGTGAGGTGGGCGACCGGGGCGAAGGCCGCCGCGTCATGAGTGTCGATGATCAGCCGGGTGATCTCGTCGTCTTCGTAGGGAATCAGTGCCTCGCTCAGGAAGTGCTTGAGCGGGATATTGGCCAACGCCATCTGTGCGGCGACGCGCTCGGCATCGCTGCTGGCGGCCACGCCGGCCAGGTAGTCACCGGAGCGCGCCGGGCTGGCCTTGGCCATGACCTCGCGCAGGCTGTCGAAGCGCCAGGTGTGATGGCCGACGGTATGGGCGAATGTGGCCATGAAGTACTCCTGAAACAAGCGCCCGCCGTTGCCGGCGGGCGTGGATCTATTACGGTTGCAGCAGAGCGTCGGCCGGCACGGCGTCGCGCTGGGCGCCGGTCAGCATGAAGTACACCATACCGATGCTCATCAGGCCGAGGAACAGCAGGGCGATGGTGCCGTTGAACCAGATCATCGCGGCCAGGCACACCAGGGCCAGGGCCAGGGCGATGCCCGGTACCACCGGGTAACCCGGCGCCTTGAAGGTACGTTCCAGGTGCGGCTCGCTCTTACGCAGCTTGAACAGGCTGAGCATGCTCATGATGTACATGACGATGGCGCCGAACACGCTCATGGTGATCATCGCCGCGGTCAGGCTCATGCCCTGCAGGGCGATCAGGCCGTCGCTGTAGATCGCCGCGATACCGACCAGGCCACCGGCAATGATGGCGCGGTGCGGAGTGTGGAAGCGCGACAGCTTGGCCAGGGCCGGCGGCAGGTAGCCTGCGCGAGCCAAGGCGAAGAACTGGCGGGAGTAGCCGAGAATGATGCCGTGGAAGCTGGCGACCAGGCCGAACAGGCCAATCCACACCAGCATGTGCAGCCAGCCGGAGTTCTCGCCGACCACGGTTTTCATCGCCTGCGGCAGCGGGTCGTTGATGCCGGACAGGGCCTTCCAGTCGCCCACGCCACCGGCCATCACCATCACGCCCAGCGCCAGGAACACCAGGGTCAGGATGCCGGCGATATAGGCACGCGGGATGGTGCGTTTCGGGTCCTTGGCTTCTTCGGCGGCCATGGCCGCGCCCTCGATGGCGAGGAAGAACCAGATGGCGAACGGAATTGCGGCGAATATGCCGGCGATGGCAGGCATGCCGAACACGTCGCTACCGGCCCAGCCGTTGAGCACGAAGTTGCTGAAGCTGAAGCCCGGTGCGACCACACCCATGAACACCAGCAGCTCGGCGACCGCCAGCACGGTGACCACCAGTTCGAAGGTGGCGGCGATGCTGACGCCGAGGATGTTGAGGGTCATGAAGATGATGTAGGCACCGACCGCCGCCAGTTTCGGGTCGAGCCCGGGGAACTGCACGTTGAGGTAGGCGCCGATGGCCATGGCGATGGCCGGCGGAGCGAAGACGAATTCGATCAGGGTGGCCATGCCGGCGATCATCCCGCCGGTGGGGCCGAAGGCACGGCGGCTGTAGGCGAAGGGCCCACCGGCGTGCGGTATTGCAGTAGTCAGCTCGGTGAAGCTGAAGATGAAGCAGCTGTACATCGCCGCCACCATCAGCGTGGTGACCAGGAAGCCCAGCGTCCCCGCCGCGCCCCAGCCATAACTCCAGCCAAAATATTCCCCGGAAATCACCAGACCCACGGCGATGCCCCACAGGTGCAGGGTGCCGAGCGTCGGTTTCAGTTTCGTTGTTGTCATTGCCAATTCCTCGATGTGAGAGCCACGTCAGACGTCGATCGCTTGGCGAGGATATCCAGCCAACCCCGGCCGAGACTTGACCTTGCAAAGTCCGCGCGCAGCTGCAGAGTCAAGTCGCCACAAGGCCTGCAGAGCGCTCTGCGGCGGGCTTTTGCGCCACATGAGTGCATTTCGTCGAGCGCCCGCCCCAAGGCAATGCACAACCATTCTGATCAGGCGATCAACTTGCTCATCTAGAGCCTTCGCCGAGGGGGCATGAGTATTGCTAAACGTTACCCATCTCTCTGATGCGCGCCGCCCATGTCGCTGAACATCCCCCATCCGCTGGCCATGACCGACGCCCCGAGCAATCTCGGCGTGCTGTCGGCCGCCGCCAGCGGACTGGATCGCTTCATCGGGCTGCAAGGTGGCGACGCCGAACGGGTCTTCGGCGTGGCCGGCATCGACCCCGACCTGCTGCTGCACCCGACCCTGAGCCTGAGCCTGAGCAACTACTGCAAGGTGCTGGAGGAAGCCGCCACGCAATCGGGCTGCGACAACTTCGGCCTGCGCTACGGCCAGCAGTTCCAGCCGCGCGCCCTCGGCCTGCTCGGCTATGTCGGGCTGTGTTCGGACAGCCTGGAGCAGGCCCTGCAGAACTTCGCCCGCGCCTTCCCCTATCACCAGCACGACACGCTGATCCGCCTGGTGGATATCGGCGAGTGCTACCGCTTCGACTATCAGGTGCGCCACCCGGCGATCCTCGACAAGCGCCAGGACGCCGAGCTGACCATGGGCATGGCGCTGAACCTGGTGCGCCATGTACTGGGCCCGACCTGGGCACCGCGCGCGGTGCTGTTCGAGCACGGCAAGCCGGAAGGCTGGCGCGAGCACCAGGCGGTGTTCGATGCGCCGATACTGTTCGGCCAGCCGTGCAACGCCCTGCTGATTCCCAAGCGCGACATCGTCGGCCGGCTGATGCCCGAGCGCGACCCGGTGCTGCTGATGCTGGTGCAGGACGCCATCGCCCGCCTCGGCGGCCAGCAGCACCAGCAGTGCCTGGTCGACCAGGCCCGCGGCCTGGTGCGCGACGCCCTGCCCCTGGGCGAGCCGGCGCTGGAGCAGATCGCCGCGCACCTCGGCCTGACCCCGGCAGCATTCCAGCGCCGCCTGCGTGAACAGAACCTGTGTTTTTCTGCACTGATCGACCAGGTGCGCCGCGAACTGGCCCTGCACTACCTGCGCCGGCGCCTGCCGGTCAGCGAACTGGCGCCGCTGCTCGGCTATTCCGAGACCAGCGCCTTCTCCCGCGCCTTCCGCCGCTGGTTCGATACCAGCCCGAGGCAATGGCTACAGATGAGTACGGCCTGAACCCATGCTCGCACGCTACACTGGCGCCCCATGCGCCCCCGCCGGAATTCTTGGATGACTGCCGCTCAACCCGCGATATTCACTCCCGCCTGGCACGCCGAACTGCAACTGGCCTACGCCCGCCAGCAGGACTGGACACGCCCGGTGCTGCGCCGCCACCTGGGGCCGCTGCGAGTGCAGAAGCACCTGCACGCCGAGGGCCCGCAGGTCTGCCAGCACATCATCGTGCACCCGCCGGCCGGCATCGCCGGCGGCGATACCCTGGACATCAGTGTCGACGTCGGCGAACAGGCCTGGGCCCAGCTGACCAGCCCCGGCGCAGCCAAGTGGTACCGCGCCGCCAGCAGTGCCAAACAGACCCTGGCGCTGCAGGTGCAGCCCGGCGCGACCCTGGAATGGCTGCCACAGGAAACCATCGTCTACTCCGGCGCCCGCGCCGAGCTGAGCACCAGCATCGACCTGCACGGCGACGCACGCCTGTTCTACTGGGACATCGTCGCCCTCGGCCGCCCCGCCGCAGGCGAACGCTTCGCCGAAGGCCATTTCCAGGCGCGCCTGGATATCCGCCGCGACGGCCGCCCGCTGTGGCACGAACGCCAGCGCATCGGCGGCGGCGACGGCCTGCTCGACTCGCCCATCGGCCTGGCCGGCCAGCCGGTGTTCGCCACCCTGCTGATCAGCGGCGAGATCGATGCCGAACTGCTGGAACGCTGCCGCGAATTGCCCTCGACGGTACGCGGCGATCTGACTCAACTGCCGGGCCTGGTCGTGGCCCGCTGCCTGGCCGGCGAGGCGCTGCACGCCCGCGCCTGGCTGATCGAACTCTGGCGCCTGTTGCGCCCTGCCCTGCTCGGCCGCGAGGCCGTGCCCCCGAGAATCTGGAGTACCTGAGATGGATTTGTCGCCTCGCGAGAAGGACAAACTGCTGATCTTCACCGCCGGCCTGGTCGCCGAGCGCCGCCTGGCCCGTGGGGTCAAGCTCAACTACCCGGAAGCCATGGCGCTGATCTCCGCCGCCTTGCTCGAAGGCGCGCGCGACGGCCAGACCGTGGCCGAGCTGATGCATTTCGGCACCACCCTGCTGAGCCGCGAACAGGTGATGGAAGGCGTGCCGGAGATGATCCCGGAGATCCAGATCGAAGCCACCTTCCCCGACGGCACCAAGCTTGTAACCGTCCACCAACCGATTGCCTGAGGAAATCGTCCAATGTCTACTGCGCTTGCCCATGCTGCGTTGCAAGCCGGCTCGGATTGCTCATTGACAGACGTCAACTGCGCATCCTCGCCGACTTGCGCCTTGCCTGAGCTGCGCTCGCTACGACCTTGAACGACTTCCTGGAGACTGAAGAAGAATGATCATTCGCGACGCAGCCGAGGCTGACCTGCCCGCCCTGCGCGACATCTTCAACGACGCGGTGCTCAACACCACTGCGATCTGGATGGACAACGTGGTCGACCTGGCCAACCGCCAGGCCTGGTTCGCCGCCCGCGCCCAACAGGGCTACCCGATCCTGGTAGCCGAGAACGCCGCCGGTGAGGTGGTCGGCTACGCCTCATTCGGCGACTGGCGACCCTTCGACGGCTTCTGCAACACCGTCGAACACTCGGTCTACGTACGCGCCGACCAGCGCGGCAATGGCCTCGGCCCACAGCTGATGGCGGCGCTGATCGAACGCGCCAAGGCCTGCAGTAAGCACGTGATGGTCGCCGCCATCGAGAGTGGCAACGCCGCATCGATCCGCCTGCACGAACGCCTCGGCTTCGTCACCACCGGGCAGATGCCGCAGGTGGGCCGCAAGTTCGGCCGTTGGCTGGACCTGACCTTCATGCAACTGATCCTCACCCCGGAGCGCAGCGCACCATGATCCCCGGCGAATACCAGATTCAGGATGGCGAGATCGAACTCAATGTCGGCCGCCGCACCCTCAGCGTGACCGTGGCCAACAGCGGCGACCGGCCGATCCAGGTCGGCTCGCACTTCCACTTCTTCGAGACCAACGACGCGCTGAGCTTCGACCGTGCGGCCACGCGGGGTATGCGCCTGAATATTCCGGCTGGCACCGCGGTGCGCTTCGAGCCGGGCCAGTCGCGCGAGGTCGAGCTGGTCGAGCTGGCCGGTGGGCGCAGCGTCTACGGCTTCGCCGGGCGGGTGATGGGCAAGCTTTGATAGCGCCGCAGCGCGTCGCCAACTGCATTCCCACGCCGAGCCTGGGAACGATCAACGAATACAGGAAGTGCCGATGAAGATTTCCCGCCAAGCCTACGCCGACATGTTCGGCCCCACCGTCGGCGACAAGGTGCGCCTGGCCGATACCAACCTGTGGGTCGAGGTGGAGAAGGACTTCACCACCTACGGCGACGAAGTGAAGTTCGGCGGCGGCAAGGTGATCCGTGACGGCATGGGCCAGAGCCAGCTGTGTGCCGCAGACGTGGTCGATACGGTGATCACCAACGCGCTGATCATCGACCACTGGGGCATCGTCAAGGCCGACGTCGGCCTCAAGGGCGGGCGCATCGCCGCCATCGGCAAAGCCGGCAACCCGGACATCCAGCCCGACGTGACCATCGCCATCGGCGGCGCCACCGAAGTGATCGCCGGCGAGGGCATGATCCTCACCGCCGGCGGCATCGACACCCACATCCACTTCATCTGCCCGCAGCAGATCGAAGAAGCCCTGATGAGCGGCACCACCACCATGATCGGCGGCGGCACAGGCCCGGCCACCGGTACCTTCGCCACCACCGTCACCCCGGGGCCGTGGCACATGGCGATGATGCTCAAGGCCGCCGACGCCTTCCCGATGAACATCGGCTTCACCGGCAAGGGCAACGTCTCGCTGCCCGAGCCGCTGATCGAGCAGGTCAAGGCCGGCGCCATCGGCCTGAAGCTGCATGAGGACTGGGGCACCACGCCGGCGGCCATCGACAACTGCCTGAGCGTGGCCGACCAGTACGACATCCAGGTGGCGATCCACACCGACACCCTCAACGAATCTGGCTTCGTCGAAACCACCCTCGGTGCGTTCAAGAACCGCACCATCCACACCTACCACACCGAGGGTGCCGGTGGCGGCCACGCGCCGGACATCATCAAGGCCTGCGGCTTCCCCAACGTGCTGCCCAGCTCGACCAACCCGACCCGGCCGTTCACCCGCAACACCATCGACGAACACCTGGACATGCTGATGGTCTGCCACCACCTCGACCCGAGCATCGCCGAGGACGTGGCCTTCGCCGAATCACGCATCCGCCGCGAAACCATCGCCGCCGAAGACATCCTGCACGACCTCGGTGCCTTCTCCATGATCAGCTCCGACAGCCAGGCCATGGGCCGCGTCGGCGAGGTGATCACCCGCTGCTGGCAAACCGCCGACAAGATGAAGCAGCAGCGCGGCGCCCTGCCGGGCGACGGTCCGGGCAACGACAACTTCCGCGTGAAGCGCTACATCGCCAAGTACACCATCAACCCGGCGATCACCCACGGCATCAGCCACGAAGTCGGTTCCATCGAAGTGGGCAAGTTCGCCGACCTGGTGCTGTGGCGCCCGGCGTTCTTCGGCGTGAAACCGACGCTGATCCTCAAGGGTGGCGCCATCGCCGCCAGCCTGATGGGCGACGCCAACGCCTCGATCCCAACCCCGCAACCGGTGCACTACCGCCCGATGTTCGGCAGCTACGCCGGCATGCTCCACGCCACCAGCCTGACCTTCATCAGCCAGGCGGCCATGGAAGCGGGTGTGCCGCAGCAGCTCGGTTTGCAGAAGCAGATCGGCGTGGTCAAAGGTTGCCGCGAAGTGACCAAGGCAGACCTGATCCACAACGACTACCTGCCGGACATCGAAGTCGACCCGCAGAACTACCAGGTCAAGGCCGACGGCCAGTTGCTCTGGTGCGAACCGGCCGAGGTGTTGCCAATGGCGCAACGCTACTTCCTGTTCTGAGCACTCGGCGCTTGCCGCCAGGGCGTGTGTACGGTTGACTGCCGGCATTCAGTATTGGAAGTCGAGCATGTCCAACGCCCTGCGCGAGCAACTCCGGCAGCACCTGCTGCCCTGGCTGGAAACCCGCGGCTTCGTTGCCGACCAGCCGCAGAACGCCCTGTTCTGGACCTATCGGCGCGAGGTCGGCGAGCAGCTGCAGATTCTCGAAGTGCAGTGGGACAAGTACCGCCGCCCGCGTTTCATCCTCAACTACGGCACCTGCCCACGGCAGGGCCTGGTCATCGACGGGCGCAACATTTCCGGCCACGAGATGGCCGCCGGCTGGACCGAGGACGCGGGGCGCGCACATGCCGGCACCTCGGCCGAGGAGCACTGGTTCCGCCAGGACCGGCCCTGGTGGCGACGCCTGTTCGGTGGCGCGCCGCTGGTCGATGCACAGCCGATCCTGCATGGTCTGCAGATCTGCCTGCACGAGCTGGACATCTACTGGGCCAGCGGCCTGCTCGGCCCACACATGTGGCCGCTGGCGCGCCCGGAACGCGCCGCTCTCAAGACTCCCGCGGGCGACGCTGACTCCAGGCCAACGCCGCACCGCTAAGGATGATCACCGCCATGCCGAGCATCGCCCCGGCATCCGGCAGGTGGTCGAAGGCCAGGGCGCCGATCAGCGCGGCGGTGAGAATCTGGATATAGGTGAACGGCGCCAGGCTGGCCGCACTGGCGAAGCGCAGGGCGTGGGTCAGCAGCATATGCCCGCTCATGGCCAGGGCGCCGAGTGCCGCCATCAGCAGCAGGTCGTGCAGCTGCGGAAGCTGCCAGGTCCAGGGCAACAGCAGCCCGGAGACCAGGGTGCCGATCAGCGCGGTGAGGTAATTGCTGGTGGCTGGATCGTCGGTGGCGCTGAGGCGCCGGGTCAGCAGCTGATAGAGGCCAAAGCAGCAGGCGGCGGCCAGCGGCAACAGGATAGCCGGGGTGAACAGCGCACCACCTGGCCGCACGATCAGCAGTACGCCGAGCATGCTGCCGCCGATCGACAGCCATACGCCGCGCCCCACCGACTCCTTCAGCCACAGCACCGACAGCACAACGACCACCAACGGCGCGAGGAAGATCACCGCCGTCGCCTCGCCCAGCGGGATATAGCGCAAGCCACCGTAGAACAGCAGGGTCACACCCACCAGGCTCAGGCCGCGGGCCAGCTGCAGCAGCGGCCGCTGCGTGCGTACCAGGCGCCAGCCCATGCGCGGGGCGAACAGCGCGGTCATCATCAGGTTCTGCGCCAGGTAGCGGAACCACACCACCAGCAACAGCGGATAGGCGCTGGTCAGGGTCTTGGCCAGGGCGTCCTGGGTGGACAGCAGCAGGCCGGCGGCGAGGATCAGCAGAATGCCCAGACCGGGGCGCGAGTGCGGAGGCAATTTCACAACAACCTAATAATGAGCCGACTAACAATTCTGCCAAAGCCCGTCCCTGGCAGCCAGCGCCGGCCGTCTCGCCAACGAGCACCAACGCCGGGCAGCACTAGAGTGAAGACACCATCCACTCGCGGAGGTCGCCATGTTCAATCTTCACCCCATCCACATCATGGCCTGCATGCTCGTATTTGCCGCCACGGCCCGGGCCGAGACCCTGATCCCGCTCAACGGCCAGAGCCAGCAACAGATCCAGAGCGACATGGCCAGCTGCCAGAGCCAGAGCGCCAGTACCTCCAGCGGCACCAACGACAGCCATGTCGGCGGGCGCCTGCGTGGCGCGGCCGTGGGCGCCGCAGCTGGCGCCACCGCCGCGCAAGTGCGGGGTAACCAGCACGATGAGCTCTACGACCGGGTCGATGACGATGTGAAACAGCAATACCGGCAGAACCAGGCCCGCGAGACCGCGGCGGCCGGCGCGGTGGTAGGCGCCTCGCGGCAACGCCGTGAGCGGCGCCAGGACCGCCGCGCCGATCAGGCGGCCCAGGGCACTTCCAGCCAGGCCTACCTGAACTGCATGAGCGCTCGCGGTTACTCGGTCAGCCCCTGATCAGCGCAGCTGGCTGTCCTTGCTGCCGCGGCGGTTGTATCCGCTGAAGGCCTCCTGCTCGCGGTCATGCTGCTCCTGGCAGTTCACGCACAGGCGCACACCGGGCACGGCCTGCCGGCGCGCCTCGGGAATGACGGCGTCGCACTCCTCGCAGCGGCTCAGGCTCTCGCCGCGCGGCAACTGGCTGCGCGCACGGGCGACGGCATCTTCGATGCTGCTGTCGATCTGCTCCTGCACGGCGCTATCGTTGGTCCAGCCACCGGCCATGGGGCACCTCCACGAGATAGGTGTTCACTGCAGATATGCGCCCGGCCCTGAGCGAATGCAAGCGCAGCACCGAACTATGCTTGGGCAAGTCGCGGAGGAAATCTGTCCATGTCTTGCCCTCGCCTGCTGGCGGCACTCGTGCTTGGCTGCTGTTCCCTGGTGACCCGGGCGGAAACCCTGGTCGCCATCGACAATGCCAATCCGCCCTTCATGTACCAGCAGGGCGGGCAGCCCATGGGCCTGTACCCGCTGATCCTGCAGACGGTGTTCGCCCGCCTCGGCGAGCCTCTGGAAATTCATCCGATGCCGTGGAAGCGCGCCCTGCTCAAAGGCGCTACGGGCGAGCTGGGCATCGCCGGCATCTACAAGAACCCCGAGCGTCTGCAGCGCTTCGACTATTCGGCGCCGATCTTCGAGGAGCGCCTGCTGCTCTATGTGCAACGCGAACACCCGCTGCACTTCGAAAGAACCCAGGACCTGTACGGCAAACGCATCGGCGTGATCCGCGGCTGGAGCTATACGGAGGAGTTCGACCAGGCCGTGCGCAGCGGGCAGATAAAGGCCGAGGAAGGCAGCTCGGACGACGCCAACCTGCGCAAGCTGGCGTCCGGTCGCCTGGACGCGGTGATCGCCATCGAACTGGCCGGCCAGCGTCTACTCGGCCAGCCGGGCATGGAGCAGTTGCAGGCGCTGCCCCGGCCACTGAGCATCAATCCGACCTTCCTGGTCTTCGCCAAGCAGGCCGCGCAGCATGAGCTGCTGCAACGCTTCGACCAGACGTTGCGCGACATGCGCCAGGACGGCTCGCTGCAGCGCCTGATCGAGCAGGCGGTCGCTACTCCTTGACGTTCATGTACTCGCGCGCCCAGACGATGTAGTCCTCGGGCTGGGTGTACTTGTGCGTCAGCTCGGTGGCGTTGAGGTCGCTGGCGGCGATGCCACGCTGCTCGCGCAGGCAATCGTAGGTGGCCTTGATCGCGGCAAAGTAGGCGGCGTGGCCGTCGACCACGATGCGCACGCCGAGGCTGGCCAGGCGCGCGTCGTCACGCAGCGACGGGTTGCCGTAGCTGACCAGCATAAGCGGCACGTGCAGATGCTCGGCAATCAGCTCCAGGTGCTCGAAGTCACGCACGCCGACCATGCAGATGCCATCGGCACCGGCCTCCTGGTAGGCCACGGTGCGGCGGATCACTTCCTCGACGTCGAGCACTCCGGCATTGGTGCGGGCGATGATCGCCAGCTCCGGATCGAAGCGCGCTTCCAGCGCCGCACGAATCTTGCCGACGCCTTCGTCGACGCTGATCAGGTCGGTGGACTTGCGGCCGAACTGGGCCGGCAGCAGGGTGTCCTCGATGGTCAGCGCCGCCACGCCGGCACGCTCCAGTTCGACCACGGTGCGCATCACGTTGAGCGCGTTGCCGTAGCCGTGGTCGGCGTCGGCGATGAACGGCAGGCGCGCCACGCGGCCGATGCGAGTGGCCTGCTCGGCGAACTCGCTGAGGGTGATCAGGGCAAAATCCGGCGCGGCCAAAACTTGTAGTGAAGCTACAGAGCCGCCCAGGATGCCCACCTCGAAACCGAGGTCGGCGGCGATGCGCGCGGACATGGGATCGAACACCGAAGCCGTGTGATAGCAGGCGTTCGAGTTGAGCAGTGCACGGAACTGCACGCGAAGATCGTGATGCGAGGCTATTTGCATGGTAGGCGCTACGGCTAATTCTTGGTCTCTTGGGACGACCGATTATGTAGTAAAACTACAAAACCAGCCAGGCATTCGCGCCGCAAAGCTTCGCAGCCGCTCCTTGCGCCCCGCTTTCAGCGCCATCTCTCCTCACGGCAAGACTAGCCCGATCGTCTCGATGCTGGATTCTTCTCATTTTATTTTGTTATGTTATTTCATCTATATAAGGAAATGACATGAAAAACCCGCAATACATCCGAGCAATCGGAATATCTTCGTTGCTGCTGCAAGGCAGCGCCTGGGCCGAAGAACCCCTGCAGCTGGAAAGCCTATCGATCAGCGACAGCCAGCTGGAGAGCGTCACCGGGCCGGTCGAGGGCTACCGTGCCACCCGCTCCAGCACCGCCACGCGCAGCGATGTGGATATCCGCGACACGCCGCAGAGCATCGAAGTGGTACCGACTCAGGTGTTGGAAGACCTCAACACCACGCGCATCGATCGCGCCCTGGACTTCGCCGGCGGCGTATCGCGGCAGAACAACTTCGGCGGCCTGACCTTCCTCAACTACAGCGTGCGCGGCTTCACCACCGGCGAGCTATATCGCAACGGCTTCGCCATCAACCGTGGCAGCTACAGCTCGCCGGACGCCTCGGGCATCGAGCGCATCGAAGTACTGAAAGGCCCCTCGGCCAGCCTCTACGGCCGTGGCGACCCGGGCGGTCTGGTCAACATCGTCAGCAAGCGCCCGCAGGCGGAGGCGTTCAGCAAGCTCAACCTCAGCGCCGGCAGCTGGGACCGCTATCGCACCAGCCTGGACGCCAACACCCCGCTCAACGAAGACGGCACCCTGCTGTCGCGCATCAACCTGGCCGTAGAGGACAACGGCAGCTTCCGCGATTACGTCGGCAACAGCCGCCAGGTGGTCACGCCCTCGCTCAGCTGGCAGCTGGATGAAGACACCCTGCTGATGCTCGATGCCGAGTTCTCGCGCACCGAATCGGTGTTCGATCGCGGCATTCCGGCGGTGAACGGCGAGATGGGGGCGGTGAAGCGCTCCGCCTTCTTTGGCGAGCCGAACGACGGCGAGATCCGCAACGACAACCAGACCCTCGATCTGGCGCTGGAGCGCTACCTCAACGATGACTGGAAGCTGCGCCTGGCCAACCACTACACCCAGGGCACCCTGCGCGGCGACAGCTCGGAGCCGCAGAAACTGGTCGGCGAGACCATCACCCGCTTCTACCGCCAGCGCGACTTCGAGTGGAACGACAACATCACCCAGGCCGAGTTGCATGGCAGCTTCGAGCTCGGCGGCTGGCAGCACCAGAGCCTGATCGGCCTGGAGTACGAGAACTACCGCAACAGCCAGAAGTACCCGCAGAGCGAGACCCTGGCCAGCTACGGCCTGAACATCTACAACCCGGTGTACGGCAAGCCCAAGCCGGCGCTCACCAAACCCAACGACTTCCACGAACACACCGAGAGCTACGCGCTCAACCTGCAGGACCAGATCGCCTTCAGCGAACGCCTGCGCGGCCTGGTCGGCGTGCGCCTGGAGCGCGTCGAGCAGACCTCGCTGAACCGCACCACCCGCGTCAGCAATGAGCAGGAGAAGGACGTCGCCACGCCGCGAGTTGGCCTGCTCTACCAGCTCACCCCGGAAGTCGGCGTGTTCGCCAACGCCGGCACCTCGTTCAAGCCCAACACCATCGGCAGCCAGGGCCAGGTGTACAAGCCGGAGAAGGGCCTGGGCTACGAAAGCGGCCTCAAGCTGGACCTGTTCGACGGCCGCCTGGGCGGCACCATCGCGCTGTTCCACATCGACAAGGAGAACGTCGTCACCACCGACGCCCTGGGCGACAGCGTGGCCGCCGGCAAGGCGCGCAGCCAAGGTCTGGATATGCAGTTCAGCGGCCAGCTCAGCGACGCCGTGCGGCTGATCGGCGCCTACGCCTACATCGATGCCGAGGTGACCAAGGGCGACGCCGCCATTCCCACCGGCAGTGATCTGCTCGGCATTCCGCAGCACAGCGGCAGCCTGCTGGCGGTGTACGAGTTCCAGGGCGGCGCCCTGCACGGCTCGGATATCGGCGCGGCCGTCACCTATGTCGGCGAACGCTCCGGCCAGGCCGGCAGCGACTTCCGCCTGGCGGCCTACGAGACGCTCGACCTGCTCGGCCACTACAAGGTCAGCGAGGACCTGACCCTGGGCGTGAACCTCAACAACGTCTTCGACCGCAAGTACTACGAGCGCGCCTACAACAGCGTTTGGGTGCTGCCCGGCGAGCCCCGCAACCTCAGTTTCAGCCTGAGCCTCAACCTCTGATCACAAGGAAATATCCGATGCGTACCACCCTCCCCCTGCTGCTCGCCGGCCTGTTCGTCTGCGGTCAGGCGGCCGCTCATGGTCTGTGGACCGAACAGCGCCGCGGCAATCATGAAGTGGTCTACGGCCACGGCGCCGAAGACGATGCCTTCAAGGCCGCCAAGATCAGCGCCGCCTGGGCCTATGACGGCAGCGGAAAGATGATCCCGGTCAGCGTGCAACGCCTGGACGACCACGCCCGCCTGCAGCCGTTACGTACGCCGGCGGTGCTGGCCGTGGCTCTGGACAACGGCGCCTGGTCGCAGACGCCAGACAAACAGTGGATCAACCAGGGCCGCAGCCAGGTGCCGAACTCGACCCACTCGCTGCACACCTACAAGTACAGCCTGGCGATCCAGCAAGCTGGCGCCAAACTGCCGGACCTGAGCAAGTTGCGCCTGGCCATCGTGCCGCAGAGTGATCCGCTGGCGGTCGGCCCGGGCAAGCCGCTACGCGTGCGGGTGCTGGTCGATGGCAAGCCGGCCAAGGACGTGAAGCTGATCGGCGACTATCGCGGCATGCCGGACGAAGTCAGCGCCAGTAGCGACGCCGACGGCTACGCCACGCTGACCGTGCGCAACGCCGGCCTCAACGTGATCGCCGCCTCGGTGTACGTGTCGGTAAAAGGCGATGCCGATATCGATGAGCTCGGCTTCTTCAGCTCGCTGACCTTCGTCGGCAGCGAACACAAGGAGTAAGCCTCAGGGCCGCTCGACCGTCGGCAACCAGCGCTCGCGAATGCGGCGCAGGCTGCCGTCCTCGCCCATGCCGTCGAGCGCACGCTGCCAACGGCGCACCTGCGCGGCGTCGGTGTTCGGCGAGAAGGCGATGTAGTAGTCGGAACGCATGAAGGCCAGATGGCTCTGCACCTCGTCCGGGGTGAGGCCACCGCTGGCCAGTTCCTCGCGCAGGGTCAGGTCCTCGGTGGCGATCAGCTTGACCCGCCCGTGCTTGAGCATGGTCACCATGTGCTTGGCGCTGGGCACGCCGTAGAGATTGGTGAAGCCCATGCGCTCGAGCGTCTCGTAGGTGTACCACTGCTTGGGCAGCGCCAGGGTGCCGGCATGCGCGGCCTGTTCCAGGCTGTCAATCTGCAGCTGGCTCGACTTCAACGAATAGAAGCGCGTGGAACCACGCAGGATCGGGCCGACCCACTGGAACGAAGGCTCGCGGTCGACCGTGCGCACCACCGAGAACAGCGCGACATCGCTCTCGGTCTTGGCCAGGTGGTAGGCGCGGGTCCAGGGCAGCAGCTCGATGGTCGCGGCGCTGTCGGTGCGCCGGATCAGCTCACGCACCACTTCCACTGCGTAGCCGTCGGGCTTGCCGTCATGCAGGAAGCTGGTCGGCGGCGCCTCCTCGGTGAGCAGGCGCAGCTCGCCTGCCGCCCAACTCGGCAGCAGGCCCAGCACCAACCAGAGAAACCACCGCAAACGCATTCGACTACTCCACCCCGCCCGTGAGCCTAGCTCATGCTGACGGCGGAATCAGCCTCCCGGTGACACTTGGCCGCAGGTCAGTTGCCACGCAAGGCTCGAAATAGACGCCCGCATTGCTGGTTGAACGCCGCCCGGCGAGGCGCGCACCTGCCGAACCGACCTGCGGCATGCACGAAACGCTTTGCTCGCATAGAATGCGCGGCCGTTTTTCCGGAGCACAGCATGAATCCCTCCCGTCCCGCCAATGCCCTGGGCATCGACTTTGGCACCTCCAACTCCACCGTCGGCTGGTGGCGGCCGGGCATGGAACCGCTGCTGGAGCTGGAAGACGGCAAGATCACCCTGCCCTCGGTGATCTTCTTCAACACCGAGGAACGCCGCCCGGTCTATGGCCGCCAGGCGCTCGCCGAATACCTGGATGGCTACGAAGGCCGCCTGATGCGCGCGCTGAAGAGCCTGCTCGGCTCCAAGCTGCTGAAGAGCGAGACCACCGTGCTGGGCAGCGCCCTGCCGTTCCGTGACCTGCTCGGCTTCTTTATCGGCGAACTGAAACGCCGTGCCGAGGCCCAGGCCGGCCGTGAATTCGAACAGGTGGTGCTGGGCCGCCCGGTGTACTTCGTCGACGAAGACCCGCAGGCCGATGCCGAGGCAGCCAACACCCTGCTGGCGGTGGCGCACAAGCTCGGCTTCAAGGATGTGTCGTTCCAGTTCGAACCGATCGCCGCGGCCTTCGACTACGAGCGCAGCATCGAGCGCGAGGAACTGGTGCTGATCGTCGACATCGGCGGCGGTACCTCGGACTTCTCCCTGGTGCGCCTGGCACCCGAGCGTCGCGAGCTGAACGAGCGCCAGGACGACATCCTGGCCACCGGCGGTGTGCACATCGGCGGTACCGACTTCGACAAGCAGCTCAGCCTGGACGGCGTCATGCCACTGTTCGGCTATGGCAGCCGGATGAAGAGCGATGCGCTGATGCCCACCAGCCACCACCTCAACCTGGCCACCTGGCACACCATCAACGCGGCATACGCGCAGAAGGCCCAGCTGGCGCTGAAGAACATGCGCTACGACATCGTCGACCCGACCGGCATCGACCGTCTGCTGCGCCTCACCGAACAGCGTGCCGGCCACTGGCTGGCCATGCAGGTGGAAGAAGCCAAGATCAGCCTGACCGAGCGCGACGAGCACCTGATCGATCTGGCGCGCATCGAAAGCGGCCTCAGCGCCATGCTCGATCGCCCACTGTTCGACCAGGCCATCGACGGCCTGCTGCAGCGCATCCGCGCCAGCGTCGATGAGTTGCTGGCGCGTGCCGGCGTCGCCCACGCGGCAGTCGACACCATCTTCTTCACCGGCGGTTCCAGCAGCGTGCCGGCCCTGCGCCAGAGCGTCGCCGCTTTGCTGCCGAATGCCCGCGCCACCGAGGGCAACAGCTTCGGCAGCATCGGTAGCGGTCTGGCCATCGAAGCCGCGCGTCGTTACGGCTAGACCACTGGTGATGGCGGTCGCTGCACGGCGACCGGCAAAGCGCTAAGGTGAGCACTCATTCTCTGGAGATCGCCATGCGCACCTGCCTGCTACTGCTCAGCCTGTTCACCCTCGCCGCCTGTGACGGTGGTGTGGCCACCGCCACCAGCGCCAAGCTGCAGGCCGATCAGGCGCAACAGGCGCAGAAGCAGATGGAGCAGCTCAAGCAGCAGATCGAACAGGTCAACGCGCAGAGCCAGCAACGCCTGCAGCAGCTGGAACCACAAGGCCAGCAGTGAAACGAAAAAGGCCGGGCAAATGCCCGGCCTTTTCTTTGTCTGCCTGAATCAGGCCGCGCGTCTGAGCAGGAATATCCCGGCCACGGCGCAGATGGTCGCCGGCACCACCACCGCCAGCAGCGGCGAGAAGCCGAACACCAGGCTGGACGGACCGAGCAGGTCCTGGGCGATGCGGAACACGAAGCCCACCAGCACGCCGGTGAACACGCGCTGGCCGAGGGTCACCGAACGCAGCGG
The DNA here is from genome assembly GCF_000761545.1 of Pseudomonas sp. ML96. Classification (GTDB taxonomy): domain Bacteria; phylum Pseudomonadota; class Gammaproteobacteria; order Pseudomonadales; family Pseudomonadaceae; genus Aquipseudomonas. The sequence goes on from NZ_JPMY01000002.1 coordinate 297,637, forward strand.
GCCGAAGATGAAGGAGATTGCCATCAATACCAGCGCGGCGGTCACCAGCGGCTGCAGCACTTTGGTCCAGAACGCCAGCCAGTAGCTGCCGTTGCTCAGACCCTGTTCGGCCAAGTAATGGATGTAGCGCCACAGGCCGGTCACCGACAGCGCATCCGGCGCCAGCACCACGGTGCCGAGCAGCTGCGGATTGAGCTCGATGTCCCAACGCTCGCTGTCGGCCTGCTGTACCTCGGTGTTCTTGTCGTGGAAGCGCGTGGTCTTCACGTCCTCCAGCAGCCAGTGGTCGCCCTGGTACTGGGCACGGCGGGCGAAGCTGGCGGACTCCAGCTTGCGCTGGTCGTCGAACTGGTAGCGGGTCACGCCAACCAGGCGGCCGTTGGGCTGCACGGCGTTGATGTGCACGTACTCCTGCCCCTGGCGGTGCCACAGACCATGCTTGGAGCTCTGCGCCTCGCCGCCACCCTGGGCCAGCGAGCGGTAGGCCTGGGCCTGGTTCTCGCTCCACGGCGCCAGGTACTCACCGACCAGCACGCCAACCAGCATCAGCACCAGCATGGGCTTCATCACCGCCCAAACGATGCGCCCGACCGATACGCCGGCGGCGCGCATGATGGTCAGCTCGCTGTTGCTGGCCAGGCTGCCGAGGCCGATCAGGCAACCGATCAGCGCCGCCATCGGCAGCATCTCGTAGGCCCGCCGCGGCAGGGTCAGCAGCACGTAGACCAGCGCCTCGACAGTGCCGTAGCCCTCGCTGAGGTCGCCCAGCTCGTCGATAAAGGCGAACAGCAGCGCCAGGCCGACGATGATGCCGAGCACCGAGAGGATGGCGAAGAACACACTGGTGCCGATGTAGCGATCGAGCTTACGCATGGGCCATCTCCTTGGCGGCGCGACGGCTGGCCCGCTTGAGCATCATCGGTTGCCAGAGGAACAGGGCGGCGCCGATCAGCAGGAACAGCACGTGCACCCACCACAGGCCCAGTTCCATGGGAATCTTGCCCTTGTCCAGCTGGCCGCGGGCGGCGATCAGCAGGGCCAGGTAGGCCATGTACAGGAGGATCGCCGGCAGCAGCTTGAGGAAGCGGCCCTGGCGCGGATTGACCTTGGACAGTGGCACCGCCAATAGGGTGACGATGAACACCAGCAGCGGAATCGACAGGCGCCACTGCAGCTCGGCCTGGTAGCGCGGATTGTCGCTGCCGAACAGCTCGCGGGTCGGGATCGCCTCGCGCTCGCCGATCTCGCCGCTGACGCTGGGCTTGGGCAGCAGCACGCCGTGGGTCTGGTATTGGGTGGCACGGTAATCGGCCTGGCCCGGGTTGCCGTCGTAGCGGTAACCGTTTTCCAGGATCAGATAGCGGCTGCCATCGGCCTGGATTTCCTGGCGGCCCTTCTCGGCGACCAGCACGGTGATGCCGCTCTCCTTCGGCTTCTCGCCATTGGCCGGAGCGGTCATGCGCTTCTCGGTGATGAACACGCCGCTGAGCTGGCCGCGATCCTCGGACAGGCCCTCGGTGTAGGTGACCCGCGAGCCGTCCTTCATCGCCTGGAAGCGCCCGGGCACCAGGGTATCGAACTCGGTCAGGGCGTCCTGCTGGTTGAAGATGCGCGCCACCTCGCTGACGCCCTGGGGCGCCAGGCCCAGGCTCAGCCAGGCGACCATCAGGGCGACAACGGTGGCCGGCGCCATGCTGTAGGCCAGCAGGCGGCGGTTGCTCATGCCGGTGGCTGAGAGCACGGTCATCTCGCTGTCCAGATACAGGCGACCGTAGGCCAGCAGGATGCCGAGGAACAGGCCCAACGGCAGGATCAGCTGGAGGAAGCCGGGCATGCGATAGCCCATAATCAGGAACAGCACGCCCGGGTCCAGCACGCCTTGCGCAGCCTGGGCCAGGTACTTGATGAAGCGCCCGCTCATGATGATCACCAGCAGCACGGCACTCACCGCACCGAGGGTCATCAGCACTTCGCGGGACAGATAACGGAAGACGATCAAACCGGACGCTCCAGGGTTGTCAGGCGCAGGCAGGCACGCTCACACTAGCCGCACTCGGTAGCACGGCCCGCCATGGCGGACCTCGAAAAAATGACCGGCATTATCCGTCAAACCCGCTTCTTTGTCTTGGGGACAGCACATGGAATTCCTCGTCAAAAGCACCCGCCCGGAAACCCTGAAGACCGCGACCCTGGTGGTCGCGCTCGGTGAAGGCCGCAAGCTCGGCGTTGCGGCCAAGGCCGTGGACGACGCCAGCGGCGGCGCCATTAGCACCCTGCTCAAGCGCGGCGACATCGCCGGCAAGCAGGGCCAGACCCTGCTGCTGCACAGCCTGCCAGGCCTCAAGGCCGAGCGCGTATTGCTGGTCGGTAGCGGCAAAGGCGAGCTGTCTGACCGCCAGTTCCGCAAATTGGTTGCAGCCGCCCATGGCGTGCTGAAGAACCTCGGCGGCGGCGATGCCGTGCTGGCCCTCGGCGAGCTCAAGGTCAAGGGCCGCGACGCCTACGCCAAGACCCGCTTGCTGGTGGAGACCCTGGCCGACGGCGGCTACGTGTTCGACCAGTTCAAGAGCAAGAAGGCCGAACCCAAGGCGCTGAAGAAGATCACCCTGATCGCCGACAAGGCCGAGCAGGCCGAAGTCGAGCGCGGCAGCCTGCACGCCCAGGCCATCGCCACCGGCATGGCCTTCACCAAGGATCTCGGCAACCTGCCGCCGAACCTGTGCCACCCGAGCTACCTGGCCGAAGAGGCCAAGGCCCTGGCCAAGGCACACAAGAACCTCAAGGTCGACATCCTCGACGAGAAGAAGCTCAAGGAGCTGGGCGCCGGCGCCTTCCTCGCCGTGGCCCAGGGCAGCGAGCAGCCGCCGCGGATGATCGTGCTCAACTACCAGGGCGGCAAGAAGGACGAGCAGCCCTTCGCCCTGGTCGGCAAGGGCATCACCTTCGACACCGGCGGCATCAGCATCAAGCCGGCCGCCGGCATGGACGAGATGAAGTACGACATGTGCGGCGCCGCCAGCGTGCTCGGCACCCTGCGCGCCGTACTGGAGCTGCAGCTGCCGATCAACCTGGTGTGCCTGCTGGCCTGCGCCGAAAACATGCCGAGTGGCCGCGCTACCCGACCGGGTGACATCGTCACCACCATGAGCGGGCAGACCGTGGAGATCCTCAACACCGACGCCGAAGGCCGTCTGGTGCTGTGCGACACGCTCACCTACGCCGAGCGCTTCAAGCCGCAGGCGGTGATCGACATCGCCACCCTCACCGGCGCCTGCATCGTCGCCCTGGGCAGCAATGCCTCCGGCCTGATGGGCAATAACGACACCCTGGTGAAGCAGATTCTCAAGGCCGGCGAGCATGCCGACGACCGCGCCTGGCAGCTGCCGCTGTTCGACGAGTACCAGGAGCAGCTGGACAGCCCGTTCGCCGACATCGCCAACATCGGCGGGCCTAAGGCCGGCACCATCACTGCCGGCTGCTTCCTGTCGCGCTTCGCCAAGAGCTACCACTGGGCGCACCTGGATATCGCCGGCACCGCCTGGATCAGCGGCGGCAAGGACAAGGGTGCCACTGGCCGCCCGGTACCGCTGCTGACCCAGTACCTGCTGGACCGGGTCAAGTGAGAGTCGAGTTCTACGTACTCTCCTCCGCCACACCGGAAGGCCGCCTGCGCGCGGCCTGCCAGTTGGCCGGCAAGGCCTGGAAGGCCGGACTTCCGGTATTCCTGCGCGGCGCTGACCAGGCACAGTGCGAGGCGCTGGACCAGTTGTTGTGGAGCGCCCGCCCGGAATCCTTCATCCCCCACGACCTGCATGAGACGGACCCGCAGGCCCCGGTGGTGATCGGCCTCGACCAGGAACCGGCGCAGGCTGGCGGCGTGCTGCTCAACCTGCATCCGCAGCTGTCGCCGCACCTGGCCCGCTTCAACCGGGTGATCGAGATCGTCAACCAGGAACCGGCCCTGCTCGCCCAGTGCCGCGAGAGCTTCCGCCAGTACCGCCAGCTCGGGCATGACCCGCAGCGCGTGGAACTCTGAACATCAGCGCGGTCGAAATGCCACGCCCTTAGGCGTAGAATTCGCCGCCCCGTCCACCTCGTCAGTCCGCAATGCCCATGGATAGCTCCAAACCACCCAAGTCCGATCTCCTCCTGGACGATCTGGAAGCCATCCGCCAGCTGCTGGAAAAAGATCAGCTGGAGCCGCCGCTGCTGACCGAAACACTGGACGACGACCTGCAAATCCCGCTGCTCTCGGACATCATCGAGCACGGCGCCGCAACACCCGCCGCAAGCAGCCCGGCAACGCCCGCACAGCCCGCTCCGACGCCAGCAGCCCCCGCAGTCACCAGCGTGCCGCTGTCCTACCCGGTACAACCAGCTGTCGCCCCCGCGCCTGCTGCAGCACCGGCACCAGCGCCTCAGCCCAGGCCGGCCGCGCCCAGCGCGCCGAGCATCAGCAGCGCCGTGCAGCACAGCCTGGCCGCCAGCCAGAGCAAGCTGGACGCCGAACTGCGTGCCGCCGCCCAGCTGATCCTGCAGGACGTGATCGACGACTTCGTGCCGCAGATCGAAGCCGAGCTCAAACGCCGCCTCGACGCCCGCCTGGACCGCCTGCTCAAGCCGAAAGCCTGATCCGCACGCCAGCCGGCGGCCAGTGGCCCATGGCGGGTGCCAGCCGTTATACTTGCCGGCTTTCCCGATCAGTTGCCAATACGGTCCCGCCGCACCCATGGACAAGACCTACCAGCCCCACGCCATCGAAACCGCCCTGTACGAGAACTGGGAGGCGAACAACTACTTCGCCCCGCAAGGTTCCGGCGAGCCCTACACCATCATGATCCCGCCGCCGAACGTCACCGGCAGCCTGCACATGGGCCATGGCTTCAACAACTCGATCATGGACTGCCTGATCCGCTTCCGCCGCATGCAGGGCCGCAACACCCTGTGGCAGCCGGGCACCGACCACGCGGGCATCGCCACGCAGATGGTGGTCGAGCGCCAGCTGGCTGCCGACGGCATCGGCCGCCACGACCTGGGCCGCGAGAAGTTCCTGGAGAAGGTCTGGGAGTGGAAGGAACAGTCCGGTGGCACCATCACCCGGCAGATCCGCCGCCTGGGCTCCTCGGTGGACTGGTCGCGCGAGCGCTTCACCATGGACGAAGGCCTGTCCGAAGCGGTTAAAGAAGCCTTCGTACGCCTGCACCAGGATGGCCTGATCTACCGCGGCAAGCGCCTGGTCAACTGGGACACCAAGTTCCACACCGCCATTTCCGACCTCGAAGTGGAGAACCACGACGAGAAAGGCCACCTGTGGAACCTGCGTTATCCGCTGGCCGACGGCAACAAGACCGCCGACGGCAAGGATTACCTGATCGTCGCCACTACCCGCCCGGAAACCATGCTCGGCGACAGCGCCGTGGCCGTGCACCCGGAAGACGAGCGCTATAAAGCCCTGATCGGCACCTTCGTCGAGCTGCCGCTGGTTGGCCGCCGTATCCCGATCATCGCCGACGACTACTGCGACCCCGAGTTCGGCACCGGCTGCGTGAAGATCACCCCGGCCCACGACTTCAACGACTATGAAGTCGGCAAGCGCCACAACCTGCCGCTGCTCAACATCTTCGACAAGAACGCCGCCGTGCTGGCCAAGGCCCAGGTGTTCAACATCGACGGCAGCGTCAACACCGAGCTCGACGGCAGCCTGCCAGCCGAATTCGCCGGCCTCGACCGCTTCGTCGCACGCAAGCAGATCGTTGCCGCCTTCGAGGCCGCCGGCCTGCTGCAGAGCATCGACGACCACGCCCTGAAAGTGCCGAAGGGCGACCGCTCCGGCACCGTCATCGAGCCGTGGCTGACCGACCAGTGGTACGTCTCCACCAAGCCGCTGGCCGAGAAAGCCATCGCCGTGGTCGAGAGCGGCGAGATCCAGTTCGTGCCCAAGCAGTACGAGAACATGTACTTCAGCTGGATGCGCGACATCCAGGACTGGTGCATCAGCCGTCAGCTCTGGTGGGGCCACCGCATCCCGGCCTGGTATGACGACGCCGGCAACGTCTACGTCGGCCGTGACGAGGCAGAAGTACGCGCCAAGCACAACCTCGGCGACGCCAACCTGCGCCAGGACGAAGACGTGCTGGACACCTGGTTCAGCTCCGGCCTGTGGACTTTCTCCACCCTCGGCTGGCCGCAGCAGACCGACTTCCTCAAGACCTTCCACCCCACCGACGTGCTGGTCACCGGTTTCGACATCATCTTCTTCTGGGTCGCCCGGATGATCATGCTGTCCACCCACCTGACCGGGCAGATCCCGTTCAAGACCGTGTACGTGCACGGTCTGGTGCGCGACGGCCAGGGCCAGAAGATGTCCAAGTCCAAGGGCAACGTCCTCGACCCACTGGATATTGTCGACGGCATCGAACTGGACGCCCTGCTGGAAAAACGCACCAGCGGCATGATGCAGCCCAAACTGGCCGAGAAGATCGCCAAGCAGACCCGCGCCGAGTTCCCCGAAGGCATCGCCGCCTACGGCACCGACGCCCTGCGCTTCACCAACCTGGCGCTGGCCTCCACCGGTCGTGACATCAAGTTCGACATGGGCCGCGTCGAGGGTTACCGCAACTTCTGCAACAAGCTGTGGAACGCCGCCAACTTCGTTATCGAGAACACCGATAACCAGGACACCGGCGTGAATGGCGAAGCGGTCGACCTGTCGCCGGTGGATCGCTGGATCATCTCCGCCCTGCAGCGCTGCGAGCAGGACGTGACCCGCCACCTCGACGCCTTCCGCTTCGACATGGCCGCGCAAGCGCTGTACGAGTTCATCTGGGACGAGTACTGCGCCTGGTACCTGGAACTGGTCAAGCCGGTGCTGTGGGACGAAAACGCGCCAGCAGAGCGCCAACGCGGCACCCGCCGCACCCTGGTGCGCGTGCTGGAAGTGATCCTGCGCCTGGCCCACCCGTTCATGCCCTTCATCACCGAAGAAATCTGGCAGCGCATCAAGGGCCAGGCTGGCATCAGCGGCGAAACCATCATGCTGCAGGCCTGGCCAGTGGCCAACGAAAGCCGCATCGACGCTGCCGCCGAAGGCGACATCGAGTGGGTCAAGCAGCTGATGCTCGGCGTCCGCCAGATCCGTGGTGAGATGAAGATCTCCATGGCCAAGCGCATCGACATCATCGTGCAGAACGCCAATGCCGAAGACCTGCGCCGCCTGGCCGACTTCGAGCCGCTGCTGAACAAGCTGGCCAAGCTGGAATCGGTCCGCGTGCTGGCCGCCGGTGAAGAAGCGCCGATGTCCGCCACCGCCCTGGTCGGTGAGATGCAGGTGCTGGTACCGATGGCCGGCCTGATCGACAAGGACGCCGAACTGGCGCGCCTGGACAAGGAAATCCAGCGCCTGCAAGGCGAAGTCCAGCGCGTCGGCGGCAAGCTGAGCAACGAAGGCTTCGTCGCCAAGGCGCCGGCCGAAGTGCTCGACAAGGAGCGCGCCAAGCTGGCCGAGGCCGAACAGGCGCTGGCCAAACTGGTCGAGCAGCGCGAGAAGATCGCCAACCTGTGATAAGAAAAAGGCCCGCTCATGCGGGCCTTTTTCTTTGCTGGCCAAGGACAGCCGATGATCGAATTGCGCTTCGAGTCGACCCTACCGACCACCCCGGACACCGCCTGGCGCTGGGTCACCGAGGTGCGTGGCCTGCGCCAGGAGATGCGCCCCTGGCTGTGGATGAGCGTGCCGCGACATATCCACAACCTGCAGGACGTGACTGTGGAACCGGGCCGGCCGCTGTTCACCAGCTGGCTGTGGCTGTTCGGCGTACTGCCACTCGGCACCTCGCGCCTGACACTGATCTCGCTCACGCCCACCCAGGGCTTCGTTGAACAGTCGCCGATGACCGGCATGCGCCTGTGGCGCCACGCGCGCAGCCTGGAGCCGGTCGCGGGCGGCGTTAGGCTGGTCGATCAACTGACGGTCGACCCACTGCTGCCGGCGCCACTGGTGCGTCTGTTCCTGCGCCTGCTGTTCAATAGCCGCCACCGCACCCTGCGCCGCCGTGCGCACAGCTGAGGAGTCTTCCATGGAAGTCAGCAAGACCAAGACCAGTTTCTACCGCCGCCTCTACGTGGCCTGGCTGATCGACAGCGGCACTGCCGCCAGCGTGCCGGCACTCATGGAAGCCACCGGCATGCCCCGCCGCACCGCCCAGGACACCCTGGCCGCACTCGGCGAACTGGATATCCTCTGCGACTTCGTGCAGCACGACGGTGAGCGCAACAACGCCGGCCACTATGTGATCCGCGAGTGGGGCCCGATCGACCGCGCCTGGGTCGCCGGCCATCTGGCGCAGATCAAGGCGCTGCTAGGCTATCCCTGAAACAATTGCCCGGAGCTGCTAAGGGGGAGGCGGCATGAATCCGCAATTGCTCTGGGTCCTGGGGCTGTTGGCCGGCGCGGTATTGCTGTTCGCGCTCAACAAGCCGCGCATGGACGCCGTCGCCCTGCTCGCCCTGGTCGCCCTGCCGCTGACCGGCGTGCTCGACATCCGGCAAACGCTGGACGGTTTCAGCGACCCCAACCTGGTGCTGATCGCCGCGCTGTTCGTCATCGGCGAGGGCCTGGTACGCACCGGCATCGCCTATCGCCTGGGTGACTGGCTGGCGGCCCGCGCCGGCAACAGCGAGACGCGCCTGATCGTGCTGCTGATGCTGGCGGTAGCCGGGCTCGGCTCGGTGATGAGCTCCACCGGCGTGGTCGCCATCTTCATCCCGGTGGTGCTCAGCGTGGCCGCGCGCCTGCACCTGTCACCGACCCGGCTGATGATGCCGCTGGCCTTCGCCGGCCTGATCAGCGGCATGCTCACCCTGGTGGCCACGCCGCCCAACCTGGTGGTCCACGCCGAACTGCGCCGCCACGGCCTGGAAGGCTTCGGCTTCTTCGCCCCGACCCTGATCGGCCTGCCCATCCTCGCCCTGGGCATCGGCTACATGCTGCTGGCCCGCCGCTGGCTGCTGCGCGACGACGCCCGCGACGACAGCCGCCCGGCGCGCCCAACCCTGGCCGAACTGGCTCGCGATTACCGCCTGAGCGAGCGCGAGCGACGTCTGCGCGTACGTGCCGACTCGCCCCTGGTCGGCCAGGTGCTCGACGAGCTGACGCTACGCCAGGAACACGGCATCAACGTGATCGCGGTGGAGCGCGAGCGGCAGTTCCGCACTCTGCTGCTGATGGCTACCGGTAGCACCCAGCTGCACGCCGGCGACTTCCTACTGGTCGACCTGGCCAGCCCGGCCATCGGCCTGCTCGGCACCTACCAGGCACTCGGCCTGGAACCCGCACCACTGCCCGCCTCCTACTATGGTCGCCACTCGCACCAGTTGGGCCTGGCCGAGGTGATACTGCCGCCGGAGTCGCAACTGGCGGGCAAGACGGTGCAGGAGATCGCCCTGCGCAGCCGCCATCGCCTCAACCTGGTCGGCCTGCGCCGCCAGGGCAAGGCGGTGGAAGGCGTGCTGGTGGACGAGAAGCTGCGCGCCGCCGACAGCCTGCTGGTAGCCGGTGAGTGGAAGTACATCCATCGATTGCAGCAGCAGACGCGCAATTTCGTCGTGCTCGGCCTGCCGGTGGAGGTGGACGAGGTGGCGCCGGCGATCAGCAAGGCGCCCTACGCCCTGCTCAGCCTGGCCGTGATGATCGGCCTGATGGTCAGCGGCGCGGTGCCCAACGTGCTGGCCGCGCTGATCGGCTGCCTGCTGATGGGCGCCTTCCGCTGCATCGACCTGGACAGCGCCTACCGCGCCATCCACTGGCCGACGCTGATCCTCATCGCCGGCATGCTGCCCTTCGCCCAGGCCCTGCAGCAGACTGGCGGCGTCGACCTGGCGGTGCGCGGCCTGGTCGGCCTGCTCGGCGGTGCCGGGCCCTACGCCATCCTCGCCTGCCTGTTCAGCCTTACCGCGGTGATCGGCCTGTTCGTCTCCAACACCGCCACCGCCGTGCTCATGGCGCCAGTAGCCATCGCCACCGCGCAGAGCCTGAGCATGGCGCCTCAGCCATTCGCCATGATCGTCGCCCTGGCGGCGTCGGCGGCCTTCATGACGCCGGTGTCCTCGCCGGTCAACACCCTGGTGATGACGCCAGGACGCTACCGCTTCGGCGACTTCGTGCGCATCGGCGTGCCCTTCACCGTGCTGGTGATGCTGGTCAGCGTACTGCTGGTGCCCTGGTTCTTCCCGCTCGCCTCGCAATAACTTGTACAAGAAATAGGACTTGTACAACTACGCCTCAGCGTATTTACTTGTACAAGACATCAATCTTGTACAAGTAAATGGCGGGAGGTGCACATGGCGGATCGTCTCAGGCTCGGCATCAGCTCCTGCCTGCTGGGCGAGCGGGTGCGCTTCAACGGCGGACACAAGCGCTCCTCGCTGTGCACCGAGGTACTCGCCGAGCACTTCGAGCTGGTGCCGCTGTGCCCAGAAATGGCCATCGGCCTGGGCAGCCCGCGGCCGTCGCTGCGCCTGGTCGGCAACGTGCAGGCACCACGCGCGCTGATGCCGCAGGAGCAGCAGCGCGACCTCAGCGACGCCCTGCGCGGTCAGGCCAGCCAGGTGGCGAGCGACCTCTGCGGCTATGTGCTGATGCAGAAGTCGCCCTCCTGCGGCCTGCACCGGGTCAAGCTGTATGACGACAACGGTCATCTCAGCGGCCAGGGCGGTCGCGGCCTGTTCGCCGCCGCTCTGCACACGCGCTTCCCCGACCTGCCCCTGGAGGAAGAAGGCCGCCTGCACGACCCGGTGCTGCGCGAGAACTTCCTCAACCGCGTGTTCGTCTACGGCCGCTGGCAGCGCCTGCTGGCCAGCGGCCTGACCCGCCAGGGGCTGCTCGACTTCCACGCCCGCCACAAGTACCTGCTGATGGCCACCCATCCGCAGCAGCAGAAGCTGCTCGGCCGCCTGCTCGGCGACCTCAGCCGCCAGGACCTGACCGAGCTCGGCCCGCGCTATTTCAGCCAGCTGATGCTGGCTCTCGCCCGCCACGCCAGCCGTGGCAACCACTGCAACGTGCTGCTGCACCTGAGCGGCTACCTGCGCCAGCGCATCGGCGATGCCGAGCGCGCCGAGTTGCAGCAACTGATCGAACAGTACCGCGCCGGGGTCATTCCGCTGATCGTGCCGCTGACCCTGCTGCGCCACCACTTCAACCGTCATCCGGATGCCTATGTGGCGCGCCAGGACTACCTGCGCCCCTACCCGGATGCACTCAGCCTGAGGAATGCGATTTGAGCGACACCCCACTCGACTACCAGAGCGCCCTGGCCCTGGGCTACCTGCCCATCCGCGAGGTGGCGCGCAGCACCGGGGTCAACCCGGTGACCCTGCGCGCCTGGGAGCGCCGCTACGGCCTGGTGGTCCCGCACCGCACCGCCAAGGGCCACCGCCTGTATGCCCCGGAGCAGATCGAGCGCATCCAGCAGGTGCTGACCTGGCTCAACCGCGGCGTGGCAGTCGGCCAGGTGCGCGAGCTGCTGGAGCAGAACGTGGCGCCGGAAACGGTGGTCAGCGGCGTGTGGGACGAGCTGCGCCAGGCCATGCTGCACAGCGTGGCACGCCAGGCCGAGCGCAGCCTGGACGAGGCCTTCAATCGCGCCCAGGCGCTCTACCCGCCGAGCGTGCTGTGCGCGCAACTGCTGCTGCCGCTGCTGGCAGAACTGGACCGACGCTGGCGCGAGCTGCCGTTCGGCGCGCGCCTGGAGCAGGTGTTCTTCCACTCCTGGCTGCGCAGCAAGCTCGGCGCCCGCCTGTACCACGACAACCGCCAGCAGGCCGGTGCGCCGCTGCTGCTGGTCAGCCAGTCGGAGCTGGAGCTGGAGCCCGGCCTGTGGCTGTGCGCCTGGCTATTCAACAGCGCCGGCTGCCAGGTACAGGTGCTGGACTGGGCGGTGCCGCTCAACGAGCTGGTGCAGGCGGTGGACCACATCGCCCCGCGCGCCCTGTTGCTGTATTCCAGCCAGGCCCTGGTGGCGCCGCTGCGCCATCAGCTGGCGCGCCTGCTCGACGCCTGCGCCGTTCCGCTGCTGCTGGCCGGCCCGGCCGCCAGCATCCACGCCGAGGAGCTGAGCCAGGTGCAGGGCCTGCACCTGGCCGCCGACCCACTGCTGGCCGAACAGCACCTGCGCGAGCTGGGCTTGCTGGAGGATGCGTCATGCGCCAGCTGATCTGGCTGCGCAGCGACCTGCGCTGCGCCGACAACAGCGCCCTGCATACGGCCATGGCCGCCGGCCCGACCCTCGCCGTGTACCTGCTCAGCCCCGAGCAGTGGCGCGAGCACGACGATGCGCCATGCAAGGTCGACTTCTGGCTGCGCAACCTGGCCGAGCTACAGCAGCAACTAGCCCACCTCAACGTGCCGCTGCTGATCCGCAGCGCGCCGCGCTGGCGCGATGCACCCAAGGTGCTGCTCGAGCTGTGCCACCAGCAGCAGATCGGCGCCGTGCACTACAACGACGAATACGGCCTCAACGAGCAAGCACGCGACCGCGCCGTGAGCCAGGCCCTGGCCGATGCGGACATCGCCTGCCACGGCCATCTCGACCAGCTGCTGTTCCGCCCCGGCAGCCTGCTGACCAAGTCCGGCGGCTACTTCCAGGTATTCAGCCAGTTCCGCAAGCTCTGCTACCAGCGCCTGCACAGCACCCTGCCGCCGATGCTCGGCATGCCCGCCGCGCAGGCGCCGCTGCCGGTATCGAGCGATCCGCTGCCGAGTGCCGTACCCGGTTTCGCCACGCCGCCGCAGAGCCTGCGCGAGCTGTGGCCGGCTGGCGAGGACGCTGCCAGCCAGCGCCTGGCCGACTTCGTCGACGAGCGTATGGGCTGGTACCAGCAGCGCCGCGACCTGCCGGGCGTGGACGGCACCAGCAGCCTCTCGGCCTATCTCGCCGCCGGCGTGCTGTCGCCACGCCAGTGCCTGCACGCCGCGCTGCGCAACAACTACGGCGAGTTCGAGAGCGGCAACCCCGGCGCCGTCACCTGGATCAACGAACTGCTCTGGCGCGAGTTCTACAAGCACATCCTGGTCGGCTACCCGCGCGTCTCGCGCCATCGCGCCTTCCGCCTGGACACCGAGGCCCTGCCCTGGCGCCAGGCCCAGGACGAGCTGGCCGCCTGGCAGCAGGGCCGCACCGGCATCCCGCTGGTCGACGCGGCCATGCGCCAGCTGCTGGCCACCGGCTGGATGCACAACCGCCTGCGCATGGTGGTGGCGATGTTCCTGACCAAGAACCTGCTGATCGACTGGCGCGAGGGCGAACGCTGGTTCATGCGCCACCTGATCGACGGCGACCTGGCCGCCAACAACGGCGGCTGGCAATGGAGCGCCTCCACCGGCACCGACGCGGCGCCCTACTTCCGCATCTTCAACCCGATCAGCCAGTCGCAGAAGTTCGATGCGGACGGCCGCTTCATCCGCACCTGGCTGCCAGAGCTGGCGCACCTGGACGACCGCGATATCCACAACCCGGCAGCGCTTGGCGGGCTGTTCGCGGCAGCGGACTACCCACCGCCGATGGTCGACCTGTCAGCCTCGCGCGAGCGCGCCCTGCAGGCGTTCAAGAACCTGCCCAAGCGGGAGATCGAGCATGTCTGACTTCCTGCGCCGCTTCGCCGCCGACTTCGCCACACTCGATGCCAACAACCTGCACCGGCTCGGCGCGCTGTACGCCGAGGACATCCGTTTCCGCGACCCGCTGCACGAGATCCACGGCCTGCCGGCGCTGCACGACTACTTCGCCGAGCTGTACGCCAACGTGCGCGAGGTGCAGTTCGATATCCATGGCCATGACCAGGTCGGCGACGGCGAGGGCTACCTGCGCTGGACCATGAGCTACCGCCACCCGCGCCTGCGCGGCGGCGCGCTGATCCGCGTCGACGGCTGCTCGCACCTGCTGTGGCGGGACAAGGTCTACCAGCATCGCGACTACTTCGACGCCGGCGCCCTGCTCTACGAACACCTGCCACTGATGGGCGGGGTGATCACCTGGCTCAAGCGGAGGCTGGCGTGAGCCGGCGCATCTGGCTGACCGGCGCCAGCAGCGGCATCGGCGCCGCGCTGGCCGAGGTGCTGCTGCGCCAGGGCCACCGCCTGGCCGTCAGCGCACGCAATGCGGCCGCCCTGCAGGCACTGGCCACACGTTTTCCCGAACAGGTGCTGCTGGCCCCCGGCGACCTCACCGACGCCGCGCAGGTACGCGCGATCGGCGCGCGCATCGCCGAGCAGTGGGGCGCGCTGGATCAGGCCATCCTCAATGCCGGTACCTGTGAATATGTCGAGGTCGAGCACTTCCAGGCGGCCATGGTCGAGCGGGTGATGCGCAGCAACCTGCTGTCCGCCGCCTATTGCGTCGAAGTCGCCCTGCCGCTGCTACGCGCCGGGCGCCAGCCGCACCTGGTGGCGGTGTGCAGCGCGGTGACCCTGTGGCCGCTGCCGCGCGCCGAGGCCTACGGCGCGTCCAAGGCGGCGATGCGCTACCTGTTCGAGTCGCTGCGTGTCGACCTGGCCAGCGCCGGTATTGCCGTCACCCTGGTCAGCCCCGGCTTCGTCGATACCCCGCTGACGCAGAAGAATGATTTCCCCATGCCGTTGCGCTGGCCGGTGGACAAGGCCGCCCGGCATATCGCCGCCAGGCTGCCCGCGCGGCCCCATGAGATCGCCTTCCCGATGCCCTTCATTGCCGCCCTGCGCCTGCTCGGCCTGCTGCCCAAAGGCCTGCAGCTGGCGCTGGGCAAACGCCTCGCCCGCGCGGAGCCACGTCCATGAAAATCGCCATCGTCGGCAGCGGTATTTCCGGCCTGACCTGCGCCCACCTGCTGCACCCGCGCCACGAGCTGACAGTGTTCGAGGCCGGCAGCTGGGTCGGCGGCCATACCCACACGGTGGATGTCGAGGTGGATGGCGAACGCCACGCCATAGACACCGGTTTCATCGTCTTCAACGACTGGACCTACCCCAACTTCATCCGCCTGCTGCAGCGCCTCGGCGTGGCCTCGCGCGCCACCGAGATGAGCTTCTCGGTGTGCGACCCGGCGAGCGGCCTGGAGTACAACGGCAACAACCTCAACAGCCTGTTCGCCCAGCGCCGCAACCTGCTGTCGCCGGCCTTCCTCGGCATGCTGCGCGACATCCTGCGCTTCAACCGCGAGGCGCAGTTCGATCTCGCCGAGCAACGCATCAGCAGCGAGCTGACCCTCGGCACCTACCTGCAGCGCTGCGGCTACGGCCGGCGCTTCGTCGAGCACTACATCGTGCCGATGGGCGCGGCGATCTGGTCGATGGCGCCAGAGCAGATGCTCGACTTCCCGCTGCAGTTCTTCCTGCGCTTCTTCAAGAACCACGGCCTGCTCTCGGTCAACGACCGCCCGCAGTGGCGTGTGGTCGCCGGTGGCTCGCGCAGCTATGTGGCGCCGCTGACCGCCGGCTTCGCCGAGCGCATCCGCCTGAACTGCCCGGTGTACAAGGTCGAGCGCGATGCCGAGGGCGTCAGTCTGTACAGCAGCGCCGGCCAGGAGCGTTTCGACAAGGTCATCTTCGCCTGCCACAGCGACCAGGCCCTGGCGCAGCTGGCCCGCCCCAGCCTGGTCGAGCGGGCGATCCTCGGCGACCTGCGCTACGCCGAGAACGAGGTGGTGCTGCACACCGACACGCGCCTGTTGCCCACACGCCGCCTGGCCTGGGCCAGCTGGAACTACCGCCTGGGCGGCCCGGCCGAACAGCCGGCGTCCGTCACCTACAACATGAACATCCTGCAGGGCATCCGCAGCGCCAGCACCTTCTGCGTCAGCCTCAACCAGAGCGAGACCATCGATCCGGCCCGCGTGCTCGGCCGCTACCGTTACGCCCACCCGCAGTACAGCCTCGCCGGCCTGGCCGCCCAGGCACGCTGGGCCGAACTGCACGGCCAGCAGCACAGCTACTTCTGCGGCGCCTATTGGGCCAACGGCTTCCATGAGGACGGCGTGGTCAGCGCGCTGCGCGTGGCCGAAGCCTTCGGGGAGCGCCTGTGAACAGCGCGCTTTACCAGGGCTGGGTGCAGCATCGCCGCCTGCTGCCGCGTGGGCATGCCTTCCGCTACCGCATCGGCCTGCTCTACCTGGACCTGGCCGAGCAGGACGCCGTGCTCGATCTGTCGCCGCTCTGCGGGCGCTCGCGCTGGGCGCCGCTGGCGTTTCGCGAGAGCGACTTCCTGCCGCAATTCACCGGCCACGGCATGCGCCTGATCGACGCCGTGCGCCAGTGCGTCGGCGAAGCCCTGGGCCAAGCGCCGCAGGGGCGCATCTGCCTGCTGTGCCAGCCGCGCAGCTGGGGCCTGGCGTTCAACCCGGCGAGCTTCTTCTACTGCTTCGACGAGCAGGAGCGGCTGGCGGCGATCCTCTGCGAGGTGAGCAACACGCCCTGGCGCGAGCGCTACCGCTACGTGCTGCCGACCCACGCCGAGGGCGAGTCGCGCCAGCGCGTGGCCAAGAGCTTCCACGTCTCGCCGTTTCTGCCGCGCGAACTGGAATACCACATGCGCTACAGCCCGCCGGATGAGCGCCTGCACCTGCATATCGAGAACTGGCAGGGCACGGACAAGCTGTTCGACGCCAGCCTCGGCCTGCGCCGCGTCGAGCTGAGCACCAGCAGCCTGCTGCGCCACCTGCTGGCCTTTCCCTGGATGACCGCCAGCACCCTGCTCGGCATCCACTGGCAGGCCCTGCGCCTGCTGCTCAAACGCCTGCCGATCTTCGACCATCGCCCCGCCGACGGCGCACAACGCAGCGGCCAACTGGAGCCCCGCCATGAAGAGTCCTGATCTGAGTTCGACCAAGACCGACGTACGCGCCAGCAACGGCCTGGGCGCCGGGCTGCTGCGCGGCCTGGTGCTGCGCCAGCTGGCCGGCCTGCGCCATGGCCGGCTGACACTGCTGGAAAACGGCGAGCGCCTGGAGTTCGGCGAACCGGGCGCCACGCCGCATGGCGAGATCGAGGTACTCGATGCGGCGGTGTGGTCGCTGGTGGCCAGCAACGGTTCGATCGGCTCCGGCGAGGCCTACGTGCACGGCTACTGGCGCAGTCCCGACCTGACTGCGGTGATCCGCGTGTTCGTCGCCAATCTCGACACTCTTGATGCCATGGAGCGTGGCTTCGCCCAGCTCTTCGGCCGCCCGCTGATGCAGGTGCTGCACTGGCTAAACCGCAACACGCGCAGCGGCTCGCGGCGCAATATCGCCGCCCACTATGACCTGGGTAACGCGCTGTTCGAGCGCCTGCTCGACCCGACCATGATGTATTCGGCGGCCATGTTCGAGAGCGCCGACAGCAGCCTGGAGCAGGCCCAGCTGCACAAGCTCGAACGCATCTGCCAGAAGCTCGAACTCAAGCCCAGCGACCACCTGCTGGAGATCGGCACCGGCTGGGGCAGCATGGCGCTGTACGCCGCCACCCATTACGGCTGCCGGGTGACCACCACGACCCTGTCGCAGCAGCAGTACGACTACGCCAGCCGGCGCATCGCCGAGCAGGGCCTGCAGGACCGCATCACCCTGCTGCTGCAGGACTACCGCGACCTCGACGGGCGCTACGACAAGCTGGTGTCGATCGAGATGATCGAGGCCGTCGGCCACCGTTTCCTGCCCCAGTACTTCCGCCAGTGCGCCGCGCTGCTCAAGGACGACGGGCTGATGCTGCTGCAGGCCATCACCATTCGCGATCAACGCTACGCGCAGGCGTGCCGCTCGGTGGACTTCATCCAGCGCTACATCTTCCCCGGCGGCGCTCTGCCCTCGGTGCAGAAGATGCTCCAGGTGGTCACCGCCGAGACCGACTTCAACCTGCACCACATGGAGGACTTCGGCCTGCACTACGCACGCACCCTGCGCCTGTGGCACGACAACCTGCGCGGTGCCCGTCACGAGCTGGAGCAGCTGGGCTACGACGACGACTTCTACCGCCTGTGGGAGTTCTACCTGTGCTACTGCGAGGGCGGCTTCCTCGAACGCGGCATCGGCACGGCGCAGCTGCTGCTGGCCAAGGCCGCCGCACGCCCGGCGCCGCTGCTCGGGCGCCTGCGCGCCTGAACGGCCGCCTGCTGCTCAACGCCGGGCTGTTCCAGCTCGGCTGGTGGGCCTGCGTGCTGAGCCCCGAGCATCCCTGGCTGCTGGCGTTCGCCCTGCTGATCCTGGCCGCTCACCTGTGCTGGCTGGCGCGCCCCGGCGAGTGGCGCGGCGTGCTGCTGGTCACCCTGTGCGGTAGCACGCTGGATGCCCTGCTCGGCGCCAGCGGCCTGTTCGACTTCAGCCTGCCGCCGCCCTGGCTGATCCTGCTCTGGGCCCTGCTGGCCTGTACCCTGCGCCATAGCCTGGCCTGGAGTGCTCGCCCGATCTGGCGCGCCGCCCTGCTCGGCGCCCTGGCCGCGCCACCGGCCTATATCGCCGGCGCCACATTGGCCGGCGTCGGCCTGCCTCTGGGCATGCCCTTCAGCTGGTTGCTGCTCGCCACGCTGTGGGCCGGCGTGCTGCCCCTGTGTCAGCGCCTGATGGCCAACTGAACCTCGTTCAGCTGCGGTTCAGCCAGGGTTCAGGAGGCGTTCAGCGCCCGCTGCTTAGTCTGTGTCCATCGAGACTTCCGCTGAGGAACAGACCATGAAACGCTTCCCGACCCTGCTGCTGAGTGCCGCCCTGAGCTCGACCCTGCTGCTCACCGGCTGCGCCTCCAACCTTAACGGCAGCACCTACTCGCGGGCCGACGCCCGTGCCGTACAGACGGTCCGCATGGGCACCATCGAGTCCCTGCGCCCGGTACAGATCGAAGGCACTCGCACGCCGATCGGCGCCCTCGCCGGCACCGTGGTCGGTGGTGTCGCCGGCAGCGGTATCGGCGGCGGTCGTGGCAGCACCATCGCCACCGTGCTCGGCGGCGTCGCCGGCGGCATGGCCGGTGCGGCGGTCGAGGAAGGCATCACCCGCAGCCAGGGTGTCGAGATCACCGTGCGCGAGGACAACGGCGGCATGCGTGCCTACGTACAGGAGGTCGACCCGGCCCAGCAGTTCCGCGTCGGTGACCGCGTCCGCATCACCACGGTAAACGGCAGCAGCCGCGTGGTGCTCTGAGGAGGACAAGCTCATGAAGACCCTCTGGCTTGCCGCGGCGCTGCTGGTTTGCGGCTCCGCCCTGGCGGACGACGGCGACCATTGGTACCTGCAGACCAGTGTGTACACCACGCACTGGTCGCATGACCCGATTCACAATAACAACCAGGACCTGATCGGTGTGGAGCGGCACAAGGCCGACGGCGAATTCGCCGGCATCGCCACCTTCCGCAACTCCTACCGCCAGCGCACGCAGTACGCCTATGTCGGCAAGCGCTTCGATGCCGACAGCCTGCCGGTCTACCTGAAGGTCTCGGTCGGTGCGATCCAGGGCTATCGCGGCGAATACCGCGACAAGATCCCGCTCAACCGCTACGGCGTGGCCCCGGCGATCATTCCTTCCCTGGGCCTGCAGATGGGTCCGGTCAGCACCGAGGCGGTGTTCTTCGGCAACGCCGGCGCCATGCTCAACATCGGTACGCGCATCTGAACCACGGGCGTGGCCGCATCAGCCAGGACGGCTACCGGTCAGCCCGCGCCCCGCTCCCCGGCCATCTCCCGTACACTGCGCGCCCATGTCGAACCTCTCCTCCCATATCCCCCACGTCCAGGTGCCCGCAGAGTCGGCCATCAGCTGCTCCAACTGCGCCGCCTGCTGCTGCCAGCTGGAGGTGATGCTGATCACCGATACCGGCGTGCCGCAACGCTTCATCGAAACCGATAGCTGGGGCGGTGAAGTGATGAAGCGCCTCGACGATGGCTGGTGCGCCGCCCTCGACCGCGACAGCATGCTGTGCAGCATCTACGAGCAGCGCCCGCTGATCTGCCGGGAATTCGAGATGCGCTCGGCGGAGTGCCAGGACGAGCGCCGCGGCATGGGCGCGATCTACCGCTGAGCACCAGCAGCCAAATCGCGGACAGCAAAAAGCCGGACACCAGGTCCGGCTTTTTTGTGCGCCAGCCTCTTAGAAGCTGGTGCGGTAATGCAGGGTGTAGGCCTCGACGCCGTCGTTGGGATCCTTGATCCCGGCGTTGGAGTAGTGCACCGCGCGGATGCCGATCTCCTGACCGGAGAAACGCACACCGGCGCCGATGCGGTCTTCGAACTGGAAGGACGAGCCCAGGTCGTTGTCTTCCAGATCGGTGTCGGCAAACAGGGCCACGCCGATGCCAGCCTCGATGTAGGGCTGCACGCTCTCGCCGGCGAACTCGTAGACGAATACCGGGGAGAAGGAAACGCTGTGGTTGCTGGCAGTCTCGTCACCATCCCAGTAGGTGTAGCCGGCATCCCAGTAGCCGGTCAGGCGACCGACGCTGCTCTGCCACCAGCTCTGGTCCCAATCCCATTGGGCGCCGAGGCGGTAGACCATGGTGGAGTCGCCGCTTTGGCCAACGGCGGCGGTGAAATCAACGGCTTGAGCGGAGAGGCTCGCCAGGCCGAGAGCAAGTACGGTCGCCTGAGCAATTATCTTCTTCATGTAACCTTCCTGTTACCGAGTGGGATGAACGCTTATCGCGTTGCAGTATAGAAAAAATTCTTATTAGAGAAACATGTAACCGCAATGAAATAGCCGCTGCGGTTCAAACAAAGAGCGGCTGCACTCGGGCGAGTTCAGACAATAATTTCGGCAGCACCCGCTCCATCGCCTGCGGGTCGCCGCTGGACCAGTAGCGAGTGTCCTGCGCCGGCCCGGCGGCGCGCAGGCCGTGCTGGTCGAGCAGCGCTTGCAGCTGCTTCGCCACCGCCGCGCCGGTATCCACCAGGCGCACCGTTTCCGGCACCAGCTCGCGCAGCAGCGGCTTGATGAACGGGTAGTGGGTGCAGCCGAGGATCAGCGTGTCACAGCCCTCCTCCAGCAGCGGCGTCACCCAGCCGCGCAGCAGCTCGCGAGTATGCGGGCTGTCCAGCTCGCCGGCCTCGACCTGCTCAACCAACCCCGGGCAGGGCTGGGTCACCACGCGAATGTCGTTGGCAAAACGGTCCAGCAGGGCGGCGAACTTGGCACTTTTCAGCGTGCCGGTGGTGGCCAGCACACCGACCACACCACTGCGGGTGGCGGCCGCAGCCGGTTTCACCGCCGGCTCCATGCCGACGATGGGCAGCTCCGGGTAGCGTGCGCGCAGGTCGGCGACGGCCGCCGCGGTCGCCGTGTTGCAGGCCAGCACCAGCGCCTTGGCGCCCTGCTCGCGAAGGAACTCGGCGATGCGCCGGCTGCGCTCGCAGATGAACTCGGCGCTCTTCTCGCCGTACGGAACGTAGCCACTATCGGCGACATAGAGCAGCGACTCCTCGGGCAGGCGCGCGCGAATCTCGCGCAGCACCGAGAGGCCGCCGACGCCGGAGTCGAATACGCCGATCGGCGCCTGGCTCAAGGCCGCCCTCCACAGACGCTGCAGCCCGGATCGCGCTTGACCCGCAGCTCACGGAAACGCGAGCCGAGCGCATCGACCAGCAGCAGGCGACCCACCAGCGGCTCGCCGAAACCGGCCAGCAGCTTGAGCGCCTCCAGCGCCTGCAGGCTGCCGACCAGGCCCACCAGCGGGCCGACCACGCCGGCCTCGCTGCAGGTCAGCTCAGCCTCGCTGCCGTGGCCATACAGGCAGTGATAACAGGGGCTAGCCGCGTTGCGCGGGTCGAACACCGCGAGCTGGCCCTCCAAACGAATCGCCGCGCCGGACACCAGCGGCTTGCCGGCGGCCACGCAGGCGGCGTTGACCGCCTCGCGGGTGGTGAAGTTGTCGCTGCAATCGAGCACCAGGTCTACGGCGGCCACGGCGGCGGCCAGAGAATCCTCGTCCAGCGCCGTGCGGTGTGGCACCAGGGCGATCTGCGCATTGATCGCGGACAGCCGCGTCATGGCCGAGTCGACCTTGGTCACGCCGACCTGGGTGGCGTCATGCATGATCTGCCGCTGCAGATTGGTCAGGTCGACCGTATCGAAGTCGGCCAGGTGCAGTTCGCCGACGCCGGCGGCGGCCAGGTACAGGGCCACCGGCGAGCCGAGGCCACCGAGACCGATGATCAACACGCGGCTCTGCTTGAGCTGCAATTGCCCGGCGACATCGATCTGCGGCAGCAGGATCTGCCGGCTGTAGCGCAGGAGTTCGTCGTCGCTCAGTTCAACCGTCATGCTGTCAACTGTCCCAAGGAAATACGCTCATGGCCGCCCAGGTCGCGGCGGCTCTCCACGGCGGCGAAGCCAGTGGCGCTAAGCAGCGCACGCACGGCCTCGGCCTGATCATAACCATGTTCCAGCAGCAGCCAGCCGCCGGCGTCGAGATGCTGCGGCGCCTGCACGACGATCTGGCGAATGTCGTCCAGGCCATCGGCGCCAGCCACCAGCGCGCTCATCGGCTCGAAGCGCACATCACCCTCGCCCAGGTGGCGGTCATCGGCGGCGATATAAGGCGGGTTGCTGAGGATCAGGCCGAAGCGCTCGCCGGCCAGGGCGTCGAACCAGCTGCTCTGGCGAAACTCGGCATTGTTCAATTTGAGACGCTGGCGATTGCGTTCTGCCAGCTCAACCGCCTCAGTGATGCGATCCACCCCAGTCACTTTCCAGCCACCGCGCTCGCTGGCCAGGGCCAGGGCGATGGCGCCGGTGCCGGTGCCCAGGTCGAGCACCCGCTGCGGTGTGGCCGGTGCCAGTTGCAGAGCGACCTCCACCAGCAGCTCGGTATCGGGGCGGGGAATCAGAGTGTGCGGCGCGACCTCCAGGTCCAGGCTCCAGAAGCCCTGGTGGCCGAGAATATAGGCCACCGGCTCGCCGCTACGGCGGCGTTCGAGCAAGGCGGCGAAGGCGGCCAGCTGCTCGGCACTCGGCTCGCGCTCGGGCCAGGTGCGCAGGTAGCTGCGCGGCTTGCCCAGCGCGGCAGCCAGCAGCAGCTCGGCATCCAGGCGCGCCGTCGGCGAATCCGGCAGCGTGGCCTGGTCCAGCAGCTCGGCGAGGCTCGGCATGGGTCAGTCGCCCAGGGCGGCCAGCTGGTCGGCCTGGTATTCCTGCAGCAGCGGCTCGATCACCTGCTCCACCGCGCCGCCGATCACTTCGGTCAGCGAATACAGGGTCAGGTTGATGCGGTGGTCGGTCACCCGACCCTGCGGGAAGTTGTAGGTGCGGATGCGCTCGGAACGGTCGCCGGAGCCCACCAGCAGCTTGCGTGTGTCGGAGATTTCCTTGTGCGCGGCGGCGTCCTGCTGGTCCTGCAGCTTGGCCGCCAGCCAGGCCATGGCCTTGGCGCGGTTCTTGTGCTGCGAGCGCTCTTCCTGACACTCGACCACCATGCCGGTGGGAATGTGGGTGATGCGGATGGCCGAGTCGGTCTTGTTCACGTGCTGGCCGCCGGCGCCCGAGGCGCGGTAGGTATCCACGCGCAGGTCGGCCGGGTTGATCTCGATGGCCTGCTGTTCATCCGGCTCCGGCAGTACGGCGACGGTGCAGGCGGAGGTGTGGATGCGCCCCTGCGACTCGGTCTCCGGCACGCGCTGCACGCGGTGGGCGCCGGACTCGAACTTGAGCTTGGCGTAGACGTTGTCGCCTTCCACGCGGCTGATGACTTCTTTATAGCCACCGTGCTCGCCGATGTTCTCGGAGAGGATCTCGACTCGCCAGCCCTGGCGTTCGGCGTAGCGCGAGTACATGCGGAACAGGTCGCCGGAGAAGATCGCCGCCTCGTCGCCGCCGGTACCGGCACGGATTTCCAGGAACACGTTGCGCCCGTCGTTGGGGTCCTTGGGCAGCAGCATGCGCTGCAGGCGATCTTCCAGCTCGACCAGCGCTTCCTTGGCCTGGGCTACTTCTTCCTCGGCCATCTCGCGCATCTCAGGATCGCCGTCCTTGAGCAACGCCTGGGCGCCCTCGAGGTCATCCTGGGTCTTGCGGAACTCGCGGTAGGCACCAATCACCGGCTCGACCTCGGCGTATTCCTTGGAATAGGCGCGGAAGCGCGTCTGGTCGCTGATCACCTCGGCATCGCCGAGCAGCGCGGTGAGCTCCTCGAAACGGTCGTGGAGGATGTCGAGTTTCTTCAGCAGGGAGGCTTTCATGTCTTGCTCGGGCCCTCGTCGAGGGCAAACAGTTCCTGAGCCACGGCCAGCGCTTCGTAGCGACCGTCGGCGGAGATTTTCTTCAGCTGCACGCTGGGCGCGTGCAACAGCTTATTGGTCAGGCCGCGGGCCAGCTGGGCCAGCACGTCCTCGGCGCTGCTGCCGTTGGCGAGCATGCGCTGAGCCTTGGCCAGTTCCTCGTCACGCAGGCGCTCGGCCTGCTGGCGATAGGCACGCAGCACGTCCACCGCGGCCAGCTCGCGCAGGCGCTGCATGAACTCATCGGCGCCACTGGAGACCAGCTCCTCGGCAGCCTGGGCCGCGCCCTGGCGGCTCTTGAGGTTTTCCTCGATGACCTCGTGCAGGTCGTCGACGGTATAGAGATAGACGTCATCCAGCTCGCCCACTTCCGGCTCGATGTCGCGCGGCACGGCGATATCGACCATGAACATGGGCTTGTGCTTGCGCTGCTTGAGCGCACGCTCCACCGCCCCCTTGCCGAGGATCGGCAACTGGCTGGCAGTGGAACTGATGACGATATCGCTGTGCGCCAGCTCCTGAGGAATATCGGCCAGCAAGACGGCGTGTGCACCGAACTGCTCGGCCAACTGGCTGGCACGTTCCAGGGTACGGTTGGCGACCACAATGCGCTTCACACCTTGGTCATGCAGGTGGCGGGCGACCAGGCTAATGGTCTCGCCAGCGCCGATCAGCAGCGCCTGGCTACGGTGCAGGTCGGCGAAGATCTGCTTGGCCAGGCTGACGGCGGCGAAAGCCACCGATACCGGGTTCTCGCCGATGGCGGTGTCGGTACGCACGGTCTTGGCGGTGCTGAAGGTGGCCTGGAACAGGCGACCGAGCAGCGGGCCGACGGTGCCGGCCTCGCGCGCCACGGCGTAGGCCGACTTCATCTGGCCGAGAATCTGCGGCTCACCGAGGATCATCGAGTCCAGCCCGGAGGCGACGCGCATCATGTGGCGTACCGCGTCGTTGTCCTGGTGCACGTAGGCGCAGGCACGCAGGTCATCGAGACTCAGGCGGTGGTAATCGGCCAGCCAGCGCAGCACTTCGTCGGCGGACAGCTGGTCCTGTTCCAGGTACAGCTCGCTACGATTGCAGGTGGAGAGGATCGCCGCCTCGCGGCTCGGCGTGACACGACACAGCTGCTGCAAGGCCTCGACCAACTGCTCGGGGGTGAAAGCCACGCGTTCGCGGACGTCCACCGAGGCGGTCTTGTGGTTGATGCCGAGGGCGAGAAAGGCCATGCAGGGTCGCTAGGGGAATTCGAGATAGCGGGCGATTGTCCTACGTCACCCGAGGGAGAACAACTGTTGCGACAAATTGACCCGATAGACAAACACCGGCCGCAAGCCGCCCCGCAAAAGCCCGGCAGCGCGGTGGGCTTGCGCCCGCCGCTTGTGTCATGATGCAGCCACGCCACGGACCGCAGCTTTACTTATGAATAAATCCCTCGCGTTGCTGACCGCCTCCCTCCTGCTCGCCGGCTGCCAGAGCCTGGCACCCACGCCGGACGGCACCCCGCCGGTGGAGGATGCTGCGGCCAGCAAGGCTCCAGTCGAACCCAAGCAGTACGCCTCGTTCAGCGAGGAGACCCTGTATTCGCTGCTCGCCGCCGAACTGGCCGGCCAGCGCAATCGCTTCGACATCGCCCTCGGCAACTACGTGCAGCAGGCCAACGCGACCCAGGACCCGGCCGTGGCCGAGCGCGCCTTCCGCATCGCCGAGTACCTGGGCGCCGAACAGGCTGCCCTGGATACCGCGCTGATCTGGTCGAAGAACGCCCCGGACAGTGTCGACGCCCAGCGCGCCGCCGCCGTGCAGCTGGCCCGCGCCGGCCGCTACGACGAATCCATGGAATATATGGAGAAGGTCCTGCAGGGCCAGGGCGATACCCACTTCGACTTCCTTGCCCTGTCTGCCGCCGAGACCGATCCCGACACCCGCTCCGGCCTGCTGCAGAGCTTCGATCGCCTGCTGCAGAAATACCCGGAGAACGGCCAGCTGCTGTTCGGCAAGGCCCTGCTGCTGCATCAGGACGGCCGCGCCGAAGAGGCTCTGGAGCTGCTCGAAGCGCACGACGCCAGCCAGGAAGAGATTCCGCCGCTGCTGTTGCGCGCCCGCCTGCTGCAAGGCCTGAACCGTGGCAAAGAAGCCTTGCCGTTGCTGGAAAAAGGCATCGAGAAGCACCCAGAAGACAAGCGCCTGCGCCTGGCCTATGCGCGCCAGTTGGTCGAGCTCAAGCGCCTGGACGAAGCCAAGAGCGAGTTCGCCGGCCTGGTCCAGCGCTTCCCCGAGGACGATGATCTGCGCTACTCGCTGGCCCTGGTGTGCCTGGAAGCCCAGGCCTGGGACGAGGCCTCCGTCTACCTGGAAGAACTGGTGGCGCGCAACGCCCACGCCGATGCCGCCCACTTCAACCTGGGGCGCATCTACGAGCAGCGCGGCGACCAGGAAAGCGCGCTGATCGAATACGCCCTGGTCGGCCCAGGCGACGACTTCCTGCCCGCGCAGGTGCGCCAGACCGAGATCCTCTTCGAGCAGGACCGCGCCGCCGAAGCCGGCAGCCGCCTGGCCCGCAGCCGCGAGAGCCAGCCGGACTATGCGATCCAGCTGTATCTGATCGAGTCCGAGGCCCTGGCTAACCGCCAGCGCCACGACGAAGCCTGGCAGGTCATCAGCAAGGCGCTCGAACAGTTCCCGGGCGACACCAACCTGCTCTACACCCGCGCCATGCTCGCCGAGAAACGCGACGACCTGCCCGGCCTGGAAAAGGACCTGCGCACCATCATCGAACGCGAGCCGGACAACGCCACCGCGCTGAACGCCCTCGGCTACACCCTGGCCGACCGCACCACGCGCTATGACGAGGCCAAGGCGCTGATCGAGCGCGCCTACCAGCTCAACCCGGACGACGCCGCCACCCTCGACAGCCTGGGCTGGGTCAACTACCGCCTGGGCAACCTGGAGGATGCAGAGCGCTATCTGCGCGCGGCCCTGGCCAAGTATCCCGACCACGAGGTCGCCGCCCACCTGGGCGAAGTGCTGTGGGCCCAAGGCAAGCAGCGCGAAGCGCGCAAGGTCTGGGCCGGCGCGCTCGAAGCCGCCCCCGACAGCCCCATCCTGCGCTCCACCCTGCAGCGCCTGACCGGTTCCGAGAAGCTCTGACCCATGTTTCGCCACGCTATCGTTTTCAGCCTTGTCGCCCTTCTCGCCGGCTGCGCCGGCCTCAGCAGCCGTGAAGCCGTCGAAGGCCAGGGCGATGCGCAGCAATGGCAGGCGCACAAGGCCAAGGTCAGCGCCCTGGACGGCTGGCAGATCAGCGGCAAGGTCGGCATCCGCGCGCCCAAGGACTCCGGCAGCGGCACCCTGTTCTGGCTGCAGCGCCAGGGCTACTACGACATCCGCCTGTCCGGCCCGCTCGGCCGTGGCGCCGCGCGCCTGACCGGGCGCGAGGGCGACGTGCTGCTGGAAGTGGCCAACCAGGGCCGCTACCAGGCCGAGTCGCCCGAGGCCCTGCTCGAAGAGCAACTGGGCTGGCGCCTGCCGGTCTCGCACCTGTTCTGGTGGGTACGCGGCCTTCCCGCTCCCGACAGCAAGAGCCGCGTCACCCTGGATAGCGACAGCCACCTGGCGCGCCTGGAGCAGGACGGCTGGCAGCTGCAGTACCTGAGTTATGTCGAGCAGAACGGCTACCGCCTGCCCGAGCGCATCAAGCTGCACGGCACCGACCTCGACATCACCCTGGTGATCAAGGACTGGCAGCCACGCCAGCTCGGCCAGTAATCCCACTTCCTCGAGGCGGCGCTGCAGGCGTCGCCGGCAAGACGCTCGCCATGACCGCCACCTCGATTCCCGCCAGCGCCGAACTGGTGCTGCCCGCCCCGGCCAAGCTCAACCTGATGCTGCATATCCTCGGCCGCCGTGCCGACGGCTATCACCAGTTGCAGACCCTGTTCCAGTTCCTCGACCACGGCGACGAGCTGGGCTTCGCCCTACGCCAGGACGGCGAGATTCGCCTGCACACCGAGGTAGCCGGCGTCCCCCACGACAGCAATCTGATCGTGCGTGCCGCGCGCCGCCTGCAGCAGGAGTCGGGCACCAGCCTCGGTGCCGATATCTGGCTGGACAAGCGCCTGCCCATGGGCGGCGGCATCGGCGGCGGCAGCTCGGATGCGGCGACTACCCTGGTCGGTTTGGATCACCTCTGGCAAACCAATCTGGGTGAAGAACGCCTGGCCGCACTAGGCCTGGCGCTGGGCGCCGATGTACCGGTGTTCGTCCGTGGTCGCGCCGCCTTCGCCGAGGGCGTGGGCGAGCAACTGCAGCCGGTGGAGCTTGCCGAGCCCTGGTTTCTGGTGGTGATCCCGCAAGTCAGCATCAGCACCGCAGAAGTTTTTGCCGACCCCGAGTTGACACGTGATACCCCCGCCATTACAGTTCGCAGCCTTCCCGAGGGGGGCGGTCGTAATGACTGCCAACCGGTTGTCGAGAAGCGCTACCCCGAAGTGCGTAACGCTCTGATAACGCTCAACAAATTTGTTGCAGCAAAGATGACCGGAACCGGAGCTTGTGTGTTTGGGAGCTTCCCAAACCAGGCCGATGCTGATAAAGTCTCGCGCCAACTTCCGGCCACCCTGCCGAGCTTCATCGCTCGCGGCTGCAACAGGTCTCCTTTGCACCGCAAGCTAGAAACGGCAACTCGGAAGTGAATGCGGGACCAGATACAGGGGCGTCGCCAAGCGGTAAGGCAGCAGGTTTTGATCCTGCCATGCGTTGGTTCGAATCCAGCCGCCCCTGCCATAATCTCCCAGCATTCGACTAATACTTAGGGGCGTCGCCAAGCGGTAAGGCAGCAGGTTTTGATCCTGCCATGCGTTGGTTCGAATCCAGCCGCCCCTGCCATACACTCGAGAGCTGTTCAGGAAGCCCGCTTTCTGAACAGCTTTTTGTTCATCGGAACCACACCAGGCAGGTACTGCGCGTGTCCAAGATGATGGTCTTCACGGGGAACTCCAACCCCGATCTGGCTCGTCGCATCGTGCGTCAGCTGCATATCCCTCTGGGCGATGCTTCCGTAGGCAAGTTCTCCGACGGCGAAATCAGCGCCGAGATCAACGAGAACGTACGCGGCAAGGATGTCTTCATCATCCAGCCGACCTGCGCGCCGACCAACGACAACCTGATGGAACTGGTGGTGATGGCTGATGCCTTCCGCCGCTCCTCGGCCACTCGTATCACCGCCGTCATCCCCTACTTCGGCTATGCCCGCCAGGATCGCCGTCCGCGCTCCGCTCGCGTGGCGATCAGCGCCAAGGTAGTGGCCGACATGCTGACCGTGGTCGGCATCGACCGTGTTCTCACCGTCGACCTGCACGCCGACCAGATCCAGGGCTTCTTCGATGTCCCGGTGGACAACATCTACGGCTCGCCGGTACTGACCGATGACATCCAGGATCAGCGCTTCGAGAACCTGATGATCGTCTCTCCGGACATCGGTGGCGTGGTTCGCGCCCGCGCCGTGGCCAAGAGCCTGGGCGTTGACCTGGCAATCATCGACAAGCGTCGTGAGAAGGCCAACGTTTCCGAAGTCATGCACATCATTGGCGATGTCGAAGGCCGCACCTGCGTGCTGGTCGACGACATGGTCGATACTGCCGGCACCCTCTGCCACGCCGCCAAGGCACTGAAAGAGCACGGCGCCTCGAAGGTCTACGCCTACGCCACCCACCCGGTGCTGTCGGGCCGCGCCATCGAGAACCTGGAAAATTCCGTGCTGGACGCACTGGTGGTGACCAACACCATCCCGCTGTCCGCCGCCGCCCAGGCCTGCTCCCGCATTCGTCAGCTGGACATGGCCCCGGTTATCGCCGAAGCGGTTCGCCGCATCAGCAACGAAGAATCGATCAGCGCGATGTTCCGCTAAGCGGAATCTCCCTGACGACAAGTGCCCCGCCGCGTGCGGGGCTTTTTGCCCAACCGTCCACACGCTGGTCGCAAGCGCTTCGGACGGTTTGGTTATTTTGGAGAAATGTAATGACTGATTTTGCCCTGAATGCCGAAGTGCGTTCCGACCTGGGGAAAGGTGCGAGCCGCCGCCTGCGTCGTAACGAAAGCCTGGTTCCTGCCGTGATCTACGGTGGCGAGAAGCCAGCTCAATCCATCAGCCTGGTTGCCAAAGAGCTGGCCAAGCTGCTGGAAAACGAGGCTGCCTTCAGCCACGTTCTGGCCCTGAGCGTTGCCGGCGCTACCGAGAACGTCGTGATCAAAGCCCTGCAACGTCACCCGGCCAAAGGCTACGTGATGCACGCTGACTTCGTTCGCGTCGTTGCCGGCCAGAAGCTGAGCGCTCACGTTCCCCTGCACTTCATCAACGAAGCCAGCTCCGTTGGCGTGAAGCAGCAAGGCGGCGAAGTGTCCCACACCATCTCCGAAGTCGAAGTTTCCTGCCAGCCGCAAGACCTGCCGGAATTCATCGAAGTCGACCTGGCTAAAGTGGAAGTCGGTCAGATCGTTCACCTGTCCGACATCAAACTGCCGAAAGGCGTCGAGCTGGTGGCCCTGGCCCACGGCAACGACCTGGCAGTTGCCAACATCCACGCTTCCCGCGTGAAGGAAGAAGGCGCCGAGTAATACTCGCCCGCCCCTTCCGGTAAAAGGGCCCCTGACGTGACTGCCATTCAACTGATCGTCGGCCTGGGTAATCCAGGCCCCGAATACGACCAGACCCGGCATAACGCAGGGGCCCTTTTCGTTGAGCGCCTGGCCGACAGCCAACGCGTCAGCCTCGCCCTCGACAAAAAGTATTTCGGCCTGGTGGGTAAATTCAGCCATCAGGGCCGCGACGTTCGTCTGCTCATCCCCACCACCTTCATGAACCGCAGCGGCCAGGCCGTGGCGGCGCTGGCGAATTTCTTCCGCGTGCCGGTAGACGCCATGCTGGTGGCTCACGACGAACTCGACATGCCTCCCGGCGTCGCCAAGCTCAAGACTGGCGGCGGCCACGGCGGCCACAACGGCCTGCGCGACATCATCGCCCAGTGCGGCAATCAGAACGGCTTCCACCGCCTGCGCCTCGGCATCGGCCATCCTGGCCACGCCAGCCTGGTCTCCGGCTTCGTCCTCGGCCGCGCCCCGCGCAGCGAGCAGGAGCTGTTGGACAAGAGCATCGACAACGCCCTCGGCGTGCTGCCCGAAATGCTCGCCGGCGACTGGACCAAGGCCATGCAGAAGCTGCACAGCCAGAAAGCCTAACCCTTTTCACGACTTCATCTCCGCGAGGGATACACCATGGGATTCAACTGCGGCATCGTCGGCCTACCCAACGTCGGCAAGTCCACCCTGTTCAACGCCCTCACCAAATCCGGCATCGCCGCGGAGAACTTCCCCTTCTGCACCATCGAGCCGAACAGCGGCATCGTGCCGATGCCGGACAGCCGCCTCGACGCCCTGGCCGCCATCGTCAAACCCGAGCGCGTGATCCCCACCACCATGGAGTTCGTCGACATCGCCGGCCTGGTAGCGGGCGCCTCCAAGGGTGAAGGCCTGGGCAACAAGTTCCTCGCCAACATCCGCGAGACCGACGCCATCGCCCACGTGGTGCGCTGCTTCGAAGACGAGAACGTCATCCACGTCGCCAACAGCGTCGACCCTAAGCGCGATATCGAGATCATCGACCTCGAACTGATCTTCGCCGACCTCGACAGTTGCGAGAAACAACTGCAGAAGGTCACCCGCAACGCCAAGGGCGGTGACAAGGAAGCCCTGGCGCAGAAGGCCATCCTCGAGAAACTCATTCCCCACTTCACCGAAGGCAAGCCCGCACGCAGCCTGATGAAGAACATGAGCACCGACGAGAAGCTGGTCATCCGCGGCTTCCACCTGCTCACCAGCAAGCCGGTGATGTACATCGCCAACGTCGCCGAAGATGGCTTCGACAACAACCCGCACCTCGATGTGGTCCGCGCCATCGCCGAAGAGGAAGGCGCCGTCGTGGTACCAGTGTGCAACAAGATCGAGGCCGAAATCGCCGAACTGGACGAAGACGAAGAGAAGCAGATGTTCCTCGAGTCCATGGGCATGGAAGAGCCGGGCCTCAACCGCGTGATCCGCGCCGGCTACGACCTGCTCAACCTGCAGACCTACTTCACCGCTGGCGTGAAGGAAGTCCGCGCCTGGACCGTACGCATCGGCGCCACCGCCCCGCAAGCCGCTGCAGTGATCCACACCGACTTCGAGAAAGGCTTCATCCGCGCCGAAGTGGTGGCCTACGACGACTTCATCGCCTTCAAGGGCGAAAGCGGCGCCAAGGAAGCCGGTAAATGGCGCCTGGAAGGCAAGGAATACATCGTCAAGGATGGCGACGTGATGCACTTCCGCTTCAACGTCTAAGCCCCACCAGAGCCCCGCAATCGCGGGGCTTTGTCTTTCTCCCTCGGTCTCGCCTAAGCGCTTGATAAAGAATCAATTTATCCGCCAGACGGGGTTGACAGCCCAGACCGACAAGAGAATAATGCGCGCCACTCGGCTACATAGCTCAGTCGGTTAGAGCGCAGCATTCATAATGCTGATGTCCCAGGTTCAAGTCCCGGTGTAGCCACCATACAAAACAAAGGGTTAGCGAAAGCTAGCCCTTTGTCGTTTCTGGGCATCCAAAACAGTTCCAAGCACTCATTAGGAGCCGCCATGAGAGACGATTTCGAAAGCATTCGCGCCGAGCGCGATGCGCCGCTGCAGCGCGCAAACTCCTCCAGCCATCACTACTCCGGTCTGTGGAAGCAGATTGCCCTAGGTATCGTGACTGGCTATCTGGCGCTCGGTCTGTTGGCTGCAGTCGGCTGGTGGGCATTTGCCAAGCTGGCGCTGAGCGGACTGCAGATCACCACGCCATGAGGGGCTAGGACTTCTGCGCGCGGGCAGCCAGCACCAGGCCGCTGACGATCAGCGCCCCGCCCACCCAGTGATGCTCCTGCAACCCCTCGCCCAGCAGCAGCCAGCCGAGAATCGCGGTGAACACCGGCATCAGGTAGTTGCTCATCGCCGTGCGCGCGGGGCCTAGTTCGCGCAGGCCGATGTTCCATAGCTGGTAGGCCACCACCGAGGCGAATAGTGCGGTGTAGCCGATAGCTGCCAGGTTGGGCAGGCTGAGTTCGAAGCGCGCGCCCTGCCATAGCTCCCAGGCATAGAGCGGCGAGAGCATCAGCAGCCCCAGTAGCACCAGGGCGCCGAGCAAGGTGAAGGGCGGTAGCTGGAAGTGCGCACTCCAGCGGCGCAGCAGCAGCGAGTACAACGCCCAGTCGAGAGTTGCCACGACCATCAGCAGGTCGCCCTGGGCAAACGACAGGCTGGCCAGCGCCCGCCAATCGCCCTGAGCGATCAGCCACAGCAGTCCGCACAGCGCCAGCAGCAGACCGAGCCAGGCGCGCCGCGCCGGCCACTCGCCCAACAGCAGCCCCGCACCAATGAAGGTAGCCAGCGGCAGGCAGGTGCTGACCAGGCTGAGGTTGATCGCCGCGGTACTCAGCGCAGCGGTGTAGAGCAGGTAGTTGTAACTGGCGATGGCCAGTCCCGCGAGTACCCAGAGGCGCCAGCCGGCGCGACGCAGGGTCTGCCGGTGCTGCCAGAGCGAGGGCCCGACCAGGGGCAGCAGAATCATCAGGGCCGTCGCCCAGCGCCAGAAGGCCAGCGAGATCGGCGGGATGGCTCCGGTGAAGGCCCGCGCCACCAGCGAGTTACCGGCCCAGAACAGGCTGGCCAGAGCCAGCCCGGCCCAGGCCAGCAACGCCGCACGACTCATCCGCACGGCCTTTGAAGATGGATGGCGCTCAAGCATAGATCTCGCAGAAGCGATGGCTCATTCGATGAGGGTGCAAGCCATCACCAGCGCATCTTCGCGCCCGCCAGGGGCCGGATAGTAGTCGCGGCGCCGGCCGATCTCGTTGAAGCCGTAGCGCTCGTACAGGCGGTAGGCGCCCTGGTTGCTGGCACGCACCTCGAGGAAGCACTCGCCCGCCTTGAGCTGCATGGCGCGCGCCATCAGGTGCTCCAGCAGCTTGAGGCCCAGGCCCTTGCCCTGGCTCTGCGGGCGCACGGTGATGTTGAGCAGGTGCGCCTCGTCGAGGATCACCTGGATGATGCCGTGGCCGATCTGTTCCTCGCCATCGAACATCAGCCAGCAGTCGTAGGACTTGAGGCCGTCGGCGAACAGGTTGCGGTTCCACGGATGGCTGAACGCGGCGCTCTCGATCTGCACCACGCGGTCGAGATCCGCCTCGGTCATCGGGCGGAAGCTGATGGAGTCGCTCATGCGCTCGCCTTCCAGCGCGGCATGATGCGGCGCATGGCGCGCCACAGTTCGGCCTTGCGCTGCGGCTCGTCCATCAGCAGCTCCAGGCTCGGCAGCGCCCAGGCAGCGCCCAGCCCCTCGACCTGCAGCTCGCGGTTATAGGCATCCTCGTCCGCCTCGCCGGCGAAACGCACCGCTGGCAGGCCGACCAGCCACAGGCAGCGGCAGGGCTCGGCCTCCAGCTGACCGGCCAGCACGCCCTGCACATAGTCGCGAGCGGCGTCAGGGCCCTGATCCATGTTGCCGCGGGTGAGCAGCGGCCAGCGGATCGGTGAACCATCACCGACCTGTTGCGGCGCATCCGGCAGGCCGGCTGCACGTAGCAGGTCCTTGAGCAGCAGGTAGGAAGGATCGCGACTCTGGAACGGCTCGCCGGTGGCCAGCTCGACCAGCAAGGCGCAATCGCCGGCGCGTAGCAGTTGCAGGGCGAAGCGCGGTGGCGGCGTGACCGGCTTGGCCTCCACCACCGGCGCCTCTTCCGGCTCGGCCTTGGTCTCGGGCTTGGCGAAGACCTTGGAAGCAGCGCTGGGGCGCGGCACTTCGATAGCCGGCCGAGCCACAGCTTGCGGCACCGGCTCCGGCGCCACGACAGGCGCAGCCGCTGCGACCTCGACAGCCGCGCTCTGCGGCTCGGCCTCAGGTTCCGCCTGCGGCTGCAGCAGCTCGGGACGCGAGGGCGCGGCGAATGGCAGCTCCACGCGCGGCAGCCAGCTGGCCACCTGCATGGCACTCAGATAGGCGCGGCGACGCAATTCGGCGATCACGAACGCACCTGCGGGAAATCGATGGAGTGGATGCGGCTCAAGGGCGCTGGCCTTTCACGGGAACGCATGGCCGGGCATTGTCGCGTGAAACGCCGCAAGCGGAAAGCCGCCCTGCGTAAAGCCGGCCGCGAGAATGGATATCCAGAATGCACAAGGCCCGCCGATTGGCGGGCCTTGTGAGGGGGATCAGAGAGCCTGATCCCAGGGACGGTCGCCGTGCTCGTCCTTGATGCGGGTGGGCAGGCCCATCCCATCGAGGAGCTTGAGAAACGGCTCAGCCGGCAGTTCCTCGACGTTGACCATGCGCAGTGCATCCCACTCGCCACGCGCAACCAGCAGGGCGGCGGCGACCGGCGGTACGCCGGCGGTGTAGGAGATGCCCTGGCTGTCGGTCTCGGCGAAGGCTTCGGCGTGGTCGGCCACGTTGTAGATGAACAGCTCGCGCGGCTCACCATCCTTGCTGCCTTTGACCAGGTCGCCGATGCAGGTCTTGCCGCTGTAGCCCGGTGCCAGCGAGGAAGGATCCGGCAGTACGGCCTTGACCAGCTTGAGCGGGATCACCTGTTGCCCTTCGGCGGTGGTGACCGGCTGCTCGGAGAGCAGGCCGAGGTTCTTCAGCACGGTGAAGACGTTGATGTAGTGGTCGCCAAAGCTCATCCAGAAGCGCACGTTCGGCACGTTCAGATGCTTGGACAGCGAGTGCACTTCATCGTGGCCGGTCAGGTACAGGTTCTGCACGCCAACCACCGGCAGATCGTCGGTGCGTTTGACTTCGAACATGCTGTTGCTGGTCCACTGGCTGTTCTGCCAGCTCCAGACCTGACCGGTGAATTCGCGGAAGTTGATTTCCGGGTCGAAATTGGTGGCGAAGTACTTGCCGTGGGAACCGGCGTTGACGTCGAGGATGTCGATCGACTCGATCTTGTCGAAGTACTGCTGTTGCGCCAGTGCGGCGTAGGCGTTGACCACGCCCGGGTCGAAGCCGACGCCGAGAATCGCGGTGATGCCCTTCTCCTGGCACTCGTCCAGGTGCTTCCACTCGTAGTTGCCATACCACGGCGGGGTTTCGCAGATTTTGCTCGGATCCTCGTGGATCGCGGTGTCCAGGTAGGCGACACCGGTGTCGATGCAGGCACGCAACACGGACATGTTGAGGAAGGCGGAGCCGACGTTGATGACGATCTGCGATTCGGTTTCGCGGATCAGTGCCTTGGTCGCTTCCACGTCCAGGGCATTCAGCGCGTAGGCGCGGATATCCGCGGGCTGCTTCAGGCTGTCTTTAGCCTGCACGCTGTCGATGATGGCCTGGCATTTGGAGATGTTGCGCGACGCAATAGCAATGCGACCTAACTCGTCATTGTGTTGCGCGCACTTATGGGCCACCACCTTGGCAACACCTCCTGCACCAATGATAAGAACGTTCTTCTTCAATTCGTTATCTCTCCTTTACCCGGACCAGCCTCAGGAGAGGCTGGAGAGGTAATCGTCAAAGGTAAATTCGCGAACCACCTCGACGCTGCCGTCGAGCTGTTTCACCACAATGGCCGGCATTTTCAGGCCGTTGAACCAGTTCTTCTTGACCATGGTGTAACCCGCCGCATCGATGAACGACAGACGATCGCCGATGGCCAGCGGACGATCGAATTGGTATTCGCCGAAGATGTCGCCGGCCAGACAGGACTTACCGCACACCATCCAGGTGTGCTCGCCGTCGTTGGGCGCCATCTTGGCGTTGAGGCGGTAGATCAGCAGATCGAGCATGTGCGCCTCGATCGAGCTGTCGACCACCGCGAGGTTCTTGCCGTTGTACAGGGTGTCGAGCACGGTGACTTCGAGCGACGCACTCATGGTGATCGCCGCTTCGCCCGGCTCCAGGTAGACCTGCACGCCGTACTTGTCGGAGAAGGCCTTGAGCCGCGCGCAGAAGGCGTCCAGCGGATAGCCTTCGCCGGTGAAGTGGATACCGCCGCCGAGGCTGACCCACTCGACCTGGGCAATCAGGTGGCCGAAGCGCTCCTCGATGGTGGTCAGCATCTTGTCGAACAGCTCGAAGCTGCCGTTCTCGCAGTTGTTGTGGAACATGAAGCCGCTGATCTTGCCCATCACCGGGGCGATCTTCTCGGCGTCCCACTCGCCCAGGCGGCTGAACGGCCGCGCTGGGTCCGCCAACAGGTAGTCGGAGCTGCTCACCTGCGGATTGACGCGCAGGCCGCGGATGGTGCCCTCGGTGGCAGTCTCGAAACGCTCCAGCTGGCTGATCGAGTTGAAGATGATCTTGTCGCAGTTGGCGACCATCTCTTCGATTTCGTCATCGGCCCAGCCCACGCTGTAGGCATGGGTCTCGCCGGCGAACTTCTGGCGGCCGAGCTTGAGCTCATATAAGGAAGAGGACGTGGTGCCGTCCATGTACTGCTGCATCAGGTCGAACACCGACCAGGTGGCGAAGCACTTGAGCGCCAGCAGAGCCTTGGCGCCGGAGTGTTCGCGCACGTAGGCGATCTTCTCCAGGTTGGCCATCAGCTTCTGCTTGTCGATGAGGTAGTACGGCGTATTGATCATCTCGTAGCCCCGGTCGATGGAGGGACGGAGGCCCCCCGAAAAAATGGACGCGAATTGTGCCGACAACCGGCGCATATCGAAAGAGCGATGGCTGAATTTCGATCAATGGCGACGCATTCGAGCATGCCGACAGGGCGTGACGACGACATGACGGACGCGGGTATCGCCGGAGACTCGATACGCTACAATCCGCCGCTTTCAATCAATGGATAACCGGGCCCGCGATGATCGATCCCAAGCGCGTACTGCGCGCCCTCGCCGAGCACTGGACGCTGCTCGAACCGCTGTGCGAGCGCTTCGATACCGGCACCCTGAGCCTGGTCGAGCTGCGCAACCAGCTCGGCACGCAGCTGCCCGAGGGCAGCCCCGCCGACATCACCGCCCTGCTCGACCAGTGGATCCGCCTGGACATCCTGGTGCCGGTGGCCAAGAGCCCCAACCGCTTCGAGCTGAACGCGCAGATCCACGACTTCCTCGCCTACCTGCGGCGTGAACACCGTTTGGGTTTGTGTCTGGAGATCGAGGCCTACCTGCGCCATCTGGAGCGCCTAGCCGGCTATATCCAGGACGCTTTCGAAGTGCGCGACGGCAACGACCTGGCACGCCAGCTGCGCCTGCTCGACATGCGTGTGCGCGACGTCCTGAAGAAGCTGGCCAACGACGAGCAGGCGCTGGTCGGCGTCGCCGAGCGGGCCAAGACCAGCGACCGGCAGATTCCGCTGCGCCAGCGCTACGCCGAAGTGCTGGCGACCTGGGACGAATATGTCGAGCCAATGATCCAGCTGGTCTCCGCCGACGGCGCCTTCGAGCAGGGCGTGCGCCGCGTCGAACAGGTGCTGCTGCGCCTGCTCGGCGAGCAGCAACGCCTCGGCCAGTTGGTCGACGACGACCTGCTGCTGCGCACCCATGCACGCATCCTGGAGATGCAGACCGTCGCCCAGCTGACCCTGCGCAAGGCCCGCGAGCTGCTGCTGCCGCTGCGCGAGGAAGCGCGCCGGCACAACGCCGTGACCCGTGGCGCCGCGCTGGCCCTGTCGGTGATCCGCAAGAAGGGCCTGGACGCCCTGCCGCAGGCCTCGATGCCGCTGTTCACCCGGCCGCAAAGCACCTTCCTCGGCACCGCCAGCCAGGTCGAAAGCTACGTCTACGCCCTGGCCCGCTTCCAGCCCAAGCCCAACCAGTTCCCACGCGCCAGTGGCTCGCGCAAGGGCGCACCGCCCAAGGCGCCACGCACCGCCCGCGAGATGATCGAGCGCTGCGAGCAGGCCCTGCCGCTGCCGGACCTGATGGTCTGGCTGCTGGAGCAGGAGCCGGAAGGCGCCACCGACGAGCTCCTCTACTGGTTCTCGCGGCTGTCGCGTGACGGCCGCTTCCAGCGCGAACGCCTCGAGCGCCGCGACTACCTCACCCGCGAGCATCAGGTCAGCCTGAGCTCCTATGCCCTGATCAAGCCGGCCGGGACCTCCGCATGAATATCGATCTGAAAGAACTCACCCAGCTCGCGCCGATCTTCCGCGAGCTGTTCAAGGGCTACCACATCAGTCGCGCCGCTCCCGAGCTGTACACCCAGCTCTCCAACCAGCAGGACGCCTACCGCGCGCTGTTCAAGTCGCTGGGTTACGAGCTGGTCTGCGACAGCCGCGGCTTCTACTACTTCGTACCGGAGCAGATGGGCGCCCAGGTCAACAAGACCGCCCAGCGCCTGGCGCTGTTCACCTTCATCCTGGTCGAGCACCTGGCCGACCAGGGCCGTGACCCGCTGGCCGTGCTCGACGGCGGCAGCCTCGGGCGCGACGAACTGCCGCCGCTACTGGAGAAGTACAAGGACCTGTTCCTGCAGGCCGAGGTCACCACCCAGGACGAGCTGGAAGAGAAGATCATGCGCCGCATGACCCAGCTCGGCTTCGCCAGCGAGGAGAACGGCGTGTACCGTTTCCTCGCGCCGATGCACCGTTTCCTCGACGTGTGCCTGTCGGTGCAGCAGGACCGCGACCTGGCGGCCAGCCTGCACAGCAACCTGCCGCTGCCGACACCGGAGCTGGTGATCGACGACGCCGAAGAAGACATCGTGCGCATCGAGCCGCTGCCCGCAGCCACCGAGGAATCGGAAGAATCCGAGGAAGAGGCCCTGGCCCGCGCCATGGCCGAGGAACGTGACGCCCAGGAGATCGACGCATGAGCCAGGAACGCTACGGCATCCGCCGCTTCGCCCTGCTGAACACCGCCGGCTACAGCCTCGGCATCTTCCCGCTGGAGAACCCGCTGTCGGTCTACGGCGCCAACAACCTGGGTAAGTCGGCGTCGATCAACGCGCTGCAGTTCCCGATCCTCGCGCGCATGTCGGACATGAGCTTCGGCAAGTACAGCCTGGAGCAGTCGCGCAAGTTCTACTTCGCCAGCGACACCAGCTACATCCTGGTCGAGGTCGCCCTGCCCCACGGCCCGCATGTGATCGGCGTGGCCGGCCGCGGCCCGGGCGGCGGCTTCGGCCACCAGTTCTTCGCCTACCAGGGCGAGCTGGACCTGGCCCACTACCAGCAGGACGGCACCTGCCTGCGCCAGCGCGAGCTGTTCAAGAACCTCGGTCAGGCCGGCATCGTCGCCTACGAGCTGAAACCCGAGGAACTGCGCCGCCTACTGGTTGGCGGCCACACCAGCATCCCGCTGGACCTGACCCTGATCCCGCTGCGCTCCACCAGCGAGCAGAGTCTGAAGACCTTCCGCGCGCTGTTCATCAACCTGCTGCACATGCGCGAGATTACCGCCGCGAAATTGAAGCAGCTGTTCCTTGATGCCTTCGAGCACAGCCTGCGTTCGGGCAGCGTCGACTACATCGCCGCCACCGAAGAGGCGTTCCGCGACGTGCGCCGCATGGAGCAGGACTACCAGGCGCTGGTCGCCGCAGGTCCCTTGGTCGAGGCCCTGTCCGGCGGCGTGGCCCAGCGCGAACTACTGCGCGGCAAGCTGCATCGCCTGTCGCCGCTGCTGGATAACCTGCTCGGCGCCTGGCAGGACTACTCCGGCGCGCGCAAGGAAGAGCTGGTGATCCAGGCCGAGCACTACCGCCGCGAGCAGGACGGCCTGCAGAACGAGCAGCGCGGCGGCACCGCCGAACTGATGCGCCTGGAGCGCGAGATCAGCGAGATCCAGCGCTGGCTGGGTGAGCTGTCCGTGCTGAAGAACCGCTTCGCCCTGGTCGACAGCGCCAAGGTGCTGGAAGAGCAGCTGCTCGCCGCCAAGGACGCCCACGACGAGCTGGCCGGCGCCCTGGCGCAGTCGCGGCAGTTCTCCGCCGAGGACCTGGACGAGCGCCTGCGCGACCTGGAGAAACGCCTGAAGTCGGTCAAGCAGCAGCTCGACCACGCCGACAACAACAGCTACTCGCGCCTGCGCGAGGAGTTCAGCCAGGCCGACGTCGATCGCCTGATGCGCCTGTTCAATGGCCAGCTGTTCAGCCTGCCGCTGGGTGAGAAAGGCATCCAGGCCGAGGGCGAGGACTGGGTCAAGGCGGTCGAGGCAGTACTGGATCGCTTCAAGGGCGACACCTTCGCCGTGCCGGGCCTGTCCATCGACCTCTCGCACATCGAGCCGCCAGCCCTGCAGGCCCTGGCCGACCGCGCGGCCCTGCGCGATCAGAAGGACCGCCTGGAGCGCGAGCTCAAGCAGCTGAAGACCCAACAGGCGGTAGCCAACGACCGTGCGGCGAGCAAGGCCCAGGCCGAGCAGCTGTACCAGGCCGTGCTGGATGCGCAGAAGGCCCTGGAAGACTTCCGCAAGAGCCAGACCCTGGCCGCCGAGGAGCCAACCAAGCTGGAGCAGCTGGCCGAGGCCGAGGCCGCCCAGGACGAACTCAAGCGCGCATCGGACGCCTTCACCGAGCGCGTGCAGCAGCTGTCCGCCAAGCTGCAACTGGTCGGCCGCCAACTGGCTGATCTGGAAGCCAAGGAGCGCACCCTGGAGGACGCCCTGCGTCGTCGCCAGCTGCTGCCGGCCGACCTGCCCTTCGGCACGCCGTTCATGGAGCCGGTCGACGACAGCCTGGAGAACCTGCTGCCACTGCTCAACGACTATCAGGACAGCTGGCAGGCGCTGCAGCGCATCGACGGCCAGATCGACGCACTGTACGCCCAGGTACGCCTCAAGGGCGTGGCCAAGTTCGACAGCGAGGACGATCCGGAGCGTCGCCTGCAACTGCTGGTCAACGCCTATGCGCACCGCCAGGACGAGGCCCTCACCCTGGCCAAGGCGCGCCGCGCCGCAGTCACCGATATCGCCCGTACCCTGCGCAATATCCGCAGCGACTACGACAACCTGGAACACCAGCTGGCGCTGTTCAACCGCGAGATCAACAAGCGCCAGGTATCCAACCTGGAGAGCTTCCGCATCGTCCTGGCGCCCAACCGCGACGCGCTCAAGCACATCGACCAGATCATCCACAGCGCCGGCCAGTACGAGGAAGGCGAAACCCTGTCGGTGTTCGATCTCTCGCAGAGCGCCGAGCAGGATGCGAAGAACGAAGAGGCCAAGGACTACCTGTCGCGCCTGGTGGCCGCCAACGGCAACCAGCTGGGCCTCAAGGACCTGTTCGAGCTGGCCTTCGAGATCACCAAGGTCGGCGGTCAGCCGGTGATGCATACCGACATCGATGGTGCCGCCTCCAACGGCACCACCATGACCATCAAGGCGCTGACCAACATGTACCTGTTGCTGCACCTGATGGATCGCGAGCAGGCCGGCAAGGTACGTCTGCCCTACTACCTCGACGAGGCCGCGGACATCGACGAGCGCAACCAGCAGGCACTGATCGAGACCAGCCTGCAGCTGGGCTTCGTGCCGATTCTCGCGTCGGTGAAGCCGCAGGTTTCGGCCCACGTGGCCATCGACCTGGAAGGCGGCAGCGGACCCAACGGCATCTACATCGACGAAGCCGACTGGAAGTTCATCAAGCGTCGCGAAACCGCCAAGGCGACCGAGGAACAGGCCGAGCCGGCCTGATTCCTCCGCGTAAACGAAAAGGGCCGCTCATGCGGCCCTTTTTCTTGGGGATGGATCAGTCGTCTTGGTGATCCTTGAGGATCTGGCCATTGGTGGCGTCCAGCTCCAGGTCCCACTTCACGCCCTGGGCGTCACGCACTTCTACCTGGTAGATGTAGCGGCCGTATTCCTCTTCCAGCTCGGTCTCGGTGACCTGGCCGCCGGGGTGCTTGGCCAGGGCGGCGGCATTGAGCTTGTCAAAGCTCTGGATGGTGCCGGCATCGCGCAGCTTGAGCGCTTCGTCCGGGCCGAGGTCACGGGCCTGGGCGATACCGGCAGTGGCGGCGAGGGTGGTGATGGCGAAAAGGGCAGTCAGCTTGTTCATAGTGTTTCTCCGTCGGGAGTAATTGGTTTCGACGGGAATCAAGATAGCCAAGCCGACTTAAGCCAAGCTGAATCCGCTTAATTCTCCAGGCGAATCTTCGGCGCCCACTTCAGCCACTCTTCATTCACCTCGTCATTCAGGGCGAAGGTCTGCCCGGGCTGAGCCGGACCACCCATGACCGCGTTGTCTGGCGTAGCGAAGGCGATACCGCCTTCAAGCAGTGCCTCCAGCGACTCGGTACGCACCTTCACGCCCTTGAACAGTCCGGCGTCCACGCCGATGCCACTGGCATTCCAGAAGCGCGTGCCGCTGCGCACCAGAGGGGCATAGCGCGGCTCGATCAGTACATGGATCAGCACGCGATCGGAAGTCGGGCCCAGCTCGAAGTCGGTGACCTTGCCCACCGGAATCTCGCGATAGCTGACCACCACGCCAGGCTTGATCGAACCACGGCGCGCGGCGCTGAGCACCAGACGCAAGCCACCCTCGCGCACCTCGGAAGTCGGCGCCTGTTTACGCGCCTCGAAATAGCTCTGCGCCTTACCCGCCTTGGCAGCGGGCAGCACCTCGACGTACTGGCCGCTGACCAGAGTATCCAGGTTGGCGGTACGCACCAGGCCCAGCTCCGGCTTGACCACCCAGAACTCGCTACCCGCGCTGGCGATGCGTCCGGTGGCCTTGGTGATACGGGCATTGAGCAGTACCGCCTTGAGGTCATCGGTGAGCTCGACACTCTCGACCTTGCCGACGTCGATACCCTTGAAGCGAATCGCCGTGCCCG
Source organism: Pseudomonas sp. ML96 (assembly GCF_000761545.1). Classification (GTDB taxonomy): domain Bacteria; phylum Pseudomonadota; class Gammaproteobacteria; order Pseudomonadales; family Pseudomonadaceae; genus Aquipseudomonas. Next base: position 341,623 of record NZ_JPMY01000002.1, read on the forward strand.
GATTGATGCCATCACCACTCGGCACCTTGATCTGGATGGCCACCCCCTCCTGCATCGCCTCATCACGGTCGGCATGCAGGCTGAAGCGCTGGATCTTGCGATTGACCGGGGCATTCATGTCCGGCGTCTCGAAGGTCACGCCACCAGCCAGCAGGGTCTGCAGCGACTCGCTCTTGACCTCGATACCGGAGGAAATACCGCCTTTCAGGGTGATGCCGCTGGAGTTCCAGAAGCGCGTGGAGCTGTTCACCAGGTTGGCATAGCTGGGCTCTATATGCGCGCCCAGTACGACACGCTTGCGATCACGGGAGAACTGGAAGCTCTGGATGGTACCGACCTTGACCTGACGGTAGAGAATCGGGCTACCGACCTCCAGCGAGCCCAGGGTATCGGCGAACAGCACCAGATGCAGGCCCGGAGCATCGATATCCAGCGGCGGCGCCTTGAGTCGCGCCGTGAAGTCACGCACCGGCGTCTTGCCCTTCTCTCCCGGCTTGATCGCGATGTAGTTACCCTTGACCAGGGCCTCCAGGCCCGTGATCCCGGCCAGCGAGATGGACGGCTTGACCATCCAGAACTCGGCTCCCTCGGTCAGGTAGTCCTCGGCCTTGGGGTCGAGGGTCAGATCGACCGATGCCGACATCAGCCCGTCATCGACCTTGATGGTCTTCACGCTGCCGACCTGGATGCCTTTGTAGATCACCGGCGTACGCCCAGCCTCGATACCTTCGAAGTCCTGCAGCTTCAGAGTGACCTTGATTCCCGCCTGGGCGGCATCGAAGTCGTCATACAGACGGAAAGGAATCGAAGGATCGGTAGGCGGGCTGTCCTTGCGATGTTCGGGAGTGGCGAAGGCGATACCACCAGCGACGATGCTGGCGAGCGACTCGGTGCGCACCTTGACCCCGGAGAGCCCCGCATTGATGGTCACGCCGCTGGCATTCCAGAAGCGCGTATGTTTGCGCACCAGGCTGGCGAACTCAGGCTGGATGAATACCTGAACCTCGACGGTGGTTTGATCCTCGGCCAGGCGATAGCTCTTCACCCGTCCGACCTGAATCTGCTTGTAGAACACCGGGCTGTCACGATTGATTGAGGCCAGGCGATCGGCTTTCAGCGTCAGGTGCAGCCCAGGAACCGTGTCAGCCATGGGCGGCTGCTCGGTCAGGGCAACGAACTTGCGGGTTGGCTCACCATCACCGGGACTCGCCGTGATGTAGTTGCCCGAGACCAGGGTTTCCAGACCTGTGATACCAGCCAGCGAGACGCTGGGCTTCACCAGCCAGAAACGGGTATTAGACCGCAGGTGCTGCTCTACCCGTTTGTCCATCTCGACCGTGACCCTGACGCCACGGTTTTCACCTTTGTCATCCAGCTCCATACCGACCACCTTGCCGATCGACATGCCCTTGTAGATGACCTCGGTCTTGCTGACCTGAATACCGTCGCCCGAGGGGAAGAATATCTCGATCTCGATGCCGGCCTGGTTATAGGCCCGGTAGGCCAGCCAGCCACCGATCAGCAGGGCTATCAGCGGCAACACCCAGATGGCGGACCAGTTGGTAGTACGGCGGGTCTTCGCTGTATTCAGCTCGGTCATGCAGGAAGGCTCCATTCCTCTGAGCAGGCCACAGGCGCCCTTGCGATGGCCGCAAGACAACGCCGTCTATCAAGCTAGTTTATCAACAGCAGGCGCAAGCCTAACGCATAGGACAGCACCGCGCCTGCGGGTGATTTCCTGTTTAGGATTTTCTTACGCGCAAAAGCCAAACCCCCATCCGATTGCTCGGATGGGGGTTTGGGGATAGGAGCTTGACGATGACCTACTCTCACATGGGG
>NZ_JPMY01000003.1 GCF_000761545.1 Pseudomonas sp. ML96
ACGGGCGAACAGCTGCGGGCGGCCGTGGCGGATGGCCAGCACGCTGGCCAGCAGCCACTGTTTGATGCGCCCATCGCGCCAGTGGCGCAGCAGCTCGGCGGGCTCTTCCAGGCCGCTGAGCGAGTGCATGCGCGCGGCGAAGTCCGGCGGCCGGCGGTTGTCGGGGTCGACCAGGCTGAAGTCCCAGTACTCGGCGCCCTGATACAGGTCCGGAACACCGGGGGCGGTCAGGCGCAGCAGGCACTGGGCAAGGGCGTTGAGCGCGCCGGCCGGGGCGATGGCGTTGGCTTCCAAGGCCAGCTCCTGGCGCAGCTCGTGCCCTTCGGGAGCGGTCAGCAGGCGTTCGAGGAACTGCGCGCAGGCCGCTTCGTGGGCGTCGTTCGGCGCGCTCCAGCTGCTATTCAGTTTGGCCTCGCGCAGCGCCTTGCGCTGCCACTCGAGCAGGCGTTGCAGGTAGCTCTGCAGGCCGGGGTGGTCGTCCGCTGCCAGCTCCAGCGGCCAGCTGCCGAGCAGGGTCTGGTACAGCACCAGCGCTTCGCCGGCGCTGGGCGCGTCATCGCGGCGCAAGGGCTCTGCCAGTTGCTGCCAGTGGCGCACACGCTCGGTGTACCAGGCGGCGTGTTCGCTGAGCACGGCCAGGCGTGCGCGGCTGTCTTCGCCACGTTTGTGGTCGTGAGTGGCGCTGGCCAGCAGGGCGTCGGGAAACTGCTGCGCGCGCTCCTGGCAGAGCTGGTGGAAGTGTTCGACCGGGCGGCTGAAGTTCTCGGCATCGAAGCCCACGTCGTAGCGCGACAGCAGCAGGCCGCTGCGGTAGAAGGCGGTGTCTTCCACGGCCTTGGCCGCCACCGGCGAGGTCAGTTGCTGAAAACGCGCCAGTACTCGGGCACGCAGTCGTCGTGGGCGCCCCGGTGGCAACTCGTGCAGCGGCTGGCCACCGAGCCAGCGGTCGAGGTGCTCCAGCAGCGGCCAGTCGGCCTCGGCCAGGGTCTGGCGCGCGCCCTCCAGGGCCTGCTCGAAGACCCGCTGGTCCTGCGCGGAGCGGCCGGCGCCACCGACATAGGTGCGATAGACCGGGAAGTGCACGATCAGCTCCAGCAGCGCACGGCGGATCGAGCCCAGGGTCAGATCGCGGGTGGCGATATCGTTGCGCGCCACCTGCAGCAGGCCCTGGGTAACTTCCTCCAGATCGCCGGCCAGCGAGCCGGTCAGCACCAGGCGGCGGGCCTCCAGCACTTCCTCGGCGAAGTCCGCCGGGCGTCCGCTCAGCTGCGCCCACAGCTCGCGCAGCGGCTGCTCGCCACGCGGATCATGCTGCAGCAGCGACAGCTGGTTCATGAAGTCGTAGCCGGTGCTGCCGTCCACGCCCCAGGTGCGCGGCAGCTGCTCGTTGCTACCGAGGATCTTTTCCACGTAGATCGGAAATTGCCCGCCGTTCATGGGTTGCGGACGCTTCTGCAGCAGGTGCTCGACGCGCCGGCGCAGGGCCCGGCAGTAGGCGTGTGGATTGGCCAGGCCGTCGACATGGTCGATGCGCAGGCCGTCGACCAGGCCCTGTTCGATCAGCTGGAAGATCTTGCCGTGGGTCAGCTCGAACACCTCCGGGCGTTCGACGCGCAGACCGCCCAGCTCGTTGATGTCGAAGAAGCGCCGCCAGTTGATGTCGTCGGCCGCGGTGCGCCAGCTGGCGACCCGGTAATGCTGGCGTTCGAGCAGCAGGTGCAGGCGCTGCAGGTCCGCGTCGTCATCGCCGCTGTAGCGCTCCAGCGCGCGGGGAATCGCCGCGCCGCCGACTTCCGGGCGGCCCAGCTCGGCCAGTTCCGCGCACAGCTGCGGGGCCTTGCGCCAGGCCTGGGCATCGCCCTGCAGGGCATCGAAGCGCTTGGCCAGGGCGCTCAGCGTCGGGTCATCGGCGCCGCGCAGGATTTCACCATAACTGGGCGGGGTGATCGGCAGGCGGTGCTCGAAGTGCTGGGCGTAGAAGCTGCCGCGCTCGCGGTCGAAATGCAGGGCGATGTCGCCGTTACTCAATGCCTCGCCGTAGTCGCAGCGCAGGAAGGGCACCAGCAGCTGACCGGTCAGCAGCGGGTCGGGCGAATTCCACTGGATATCGAAGAACTTGGCGAAGGGGCTGTTCTGCCCCCATTCCAGCAGGTCCAGCCACCAGGGATTGGCGTCGCCGCCGACGGCCATGTGGTTGGGCACGATGTCGAGGATCAGGCCCATGTCGCGGCTATGCAGGGCCTCGGCCAGGCGGATCAGCCCCGGTTCGCCACCCAGGTCGGGGTTGATCCGGGTCGGGTCGACCACGTCGTAGCCGTGCATCGAGCCCGGCCGCGCGGTGAGCAGCGGCGAGGCGTAGATATGGCTGATGCCCAGGCGCGAGAAATAGGGCACCAGCGGCACCGCGTCGTGCAGGGTGAAACCCTGGTGAAATTGCAAGCGCAGGGTGGCGCGCAGATCAGCCATTGCCGGTCTCCCGACGCGCCGCATCGAGGCGGCTCAGGCGCTGATGGGTATCCGGCTGCTCCAGCAGTTCACGGGCGGGCAGGGCATAGCGCCGGCGCCAGTTGGGGTGGATGTCGCCGGGGCCAGGCAAGTTGGGCTGCTCGTCCTGGGCGGTGGCATCCTCCAGCGGCAGCAATACCAACGGCGCCGGGGTGCTGGCCAGGTAGTCGATGCAGGCGTTCAGGCGCTCTTGCGGGTTATCGGCGGCGTGCTGCCCGCCGCGTTCGCTCAGGGCCTGCTGCAGGGCTGCGGTTTCGCGCTGGCGCTCGGCGCGGTCGTCGGCCTCGCGCTCCGGCTGGCTATGGCCGGCGCGCAGGCGCCAGTCGATATCGCGCCCGACGAACCAGCCGCCCAGGCTCGGCAGGTCGTGGGTGGTGCTGGTGGCCAGGGCATCGCGTGGCCAGTGCTGCGGCGCGATGAAACGGCCGTCGTGCTGTTCGAACAGCAGCACGCGCATGCCGAGGATGTTGCGCCGCGCCAGCTCTTCGCGCAGGCCGGCGGGCACCGTGCCGAGGTCTTCGCCGATGACCAGCGCGCGGTGGCGATGCGACTCCAGGGCCAGCAGGCGCAGCAGGTCCTGCAGCGGGTAACGCAGGTAGGCGCCGTCCTGCGGCTGCCCGCCCCGTGGAATCACCCACAGGCGCTGCAGGCCCATCACATGGTCGATGCGGATGCCGCCGGCATGCGCCAGGTTGGCCTGCAGCATCTCGATGAAGGCGCGGAAGCCATGGCGGCGCAGGCCCTCGGGGGAGAATGCGGCGACGCCCCAGTTCTGCCCGTTGCGGTTGAGGATGTCCGGCGGCGCGCCCACGGTGACGTCGCTGAGCAACTCGGTCTGGCGCGTCCAGGCCTGGCTGCCGGCCGCGTCGGCGCCCACCGCCAGGTCGGCGATCAGGCCGATGCCCATGCCGGCGCCGCCGGCCACGGTCTGCGCGCTTTCCAGACCGTGGGCGATCAGCCATTGGCCGAAGGCGTGCAGGCCGACTTCGTCGGCATAGTCGACGGCAAAGGAGCGCACCGCCGAACCATGCGGATCGCGCAGCGCCTGGGGCCACTGGCGCCAGTCACCGGATTCGCCACAGCGCAGCATGTGCCCGTGCAGGGCCTCGAAGCGGCAGTGTTGCAGCAGGGCGTCGCCGCCGGCGTCGCAGAAGGCGACGAAGTCACCGAGCAGGGCGCCGTCGAGAATGCGGAAGTCGCGGTAGAGCTGACTGAGCAGGCGGTGCCGCGCTTCGCTCACTGCCGGCCAGTCGATCAGTTCGAGGCGTTCCAGGCGCGTCATTTCATCCTGCAGGCCGCAGCTGGCGATGGCGCGGCTCACCGCCTCGCTCCCCAGCAACTGGGCGGGCGCTGCGTGCAGCACGTTGAAGAACAGCCGGCTGGATGGTGAATAGGGGCTGTAGTGGTCGTGCGCCGCGGCGAACATCGCGTGCACCGGGCTGATCGCCAGTGCATCGGCGCCGAGATTGGCGGCGTGGCGTGCCAGATTCTCCAGGGCGCGGGTGTCGCCCAGGCCGCCGTCGCCATGCCGGCGCAGGCCGTACAGCTGCGCGCTCAGTCCCCAGGCCCGTGGCTTGCCGCACAGTTCCTGCACGCTGCGGCAGGCCGTGGGGGCCACCGCCAGGGTCAGTTGCGCGGCGCCGATCTCCAGCCGGTAGTAGCCAGGGTGTTCGGGCGAGGGCAGGTCGGCCTGGCCGTCGAGGTGGCCGCTGAATACCTGACCGTCCTCGCGCGTCAGGCTGTAGGCGGTATTCGCCCCGTGCCCTGGCAAGCGCAGCTGGCCGCCCAGTTCCATGGTCAGCAGCGTTGGCATCAGGGCGGCGTGCTCGCGCTGCTGCAGGGCTTCCAGGCTGTCGCGGATCTGCTGCTCGCTCTGCGCCGGATGGCCGAGTGACTCCAGCAGACGTCGCTGCGCCTCCGGGCTGACCCGTTGCGCTCGGCCGTTGGCATCCACCCAGTCGATGTCGATGCCCGCGGCGTTGGCCAGTTCGGCCAGCAGAGCATCGCTCATGGCGTCACCTCCAGGGTGACCAGCGCGCTGCGCGCGGGCAGCAGGCCGCGGCGGTATTCCTCGTCATTGATGCGGTAGGCGCACAGCGGCTCGGCGGCCTGGGAGCGGGCGCCGGTCTCTATTGCGCTGTCGCCCAGGTTGAGGTCGATGCGCAGCACCTGGCCATTGCCCAGGCGCCAGCTGGCGATCAGCGCGCCAGGGGCCAGTACCTCCACGCCGATCGAACGAGCGCCGGGTAGCCCTGGAGCCACGTGAATCTGGCGCAGGCGCAGCAGGCGTCGGTGGAAGCTCAGCCATTCGCGCTGGCGGGGCTGGGCCACAGGATCGAGGTCGGGGCGCGAGCGCTCGAAGCTGGCGACGGCGTTGGGGTCGGGAATGCGCTGCAGCTGGGCGGGATCGGCGAAGCGCGAGAACTCGGCGAACTCGCTGCGGCGGCCGTCGCGCACGGCTTCGGCCAACTGATCGTGGTAGTCGGTGAAGAACAGGAAGGGCTGGATCGAGCCCCATTCCTGGCCGATGAACAGCAGCGGCACCATCGGCGCGAGCAGCTGCAGCACGGTGGCCGCCTTGAGCGCGTCCTCATCGGCCATGGCCGCCAGGCGCTCGCCGAAGGCGCGGTTGCCGACCTGGTCATGGTTCTGCAGGAACAGCACGAAGGCGCTCGGCGGCAGGTCACCGCTGGGCTCGCCACGCGGCGTGCCGTGGCGGTTGGCCTGGCCCTGGTAGACGAAGCCCTGGCTCAGGCAGGTGGCGAGCTGGGCGGTTGGGTCGCTGGCGAAATCGGCGTAGTAGCCCTCACGCTCGCCGGTCAGCAGCACGTGCAGGGCGTTGTGGCCGTCGTCGTTCCATTGCGCATCGAAGCCGCGGCGCAGCAACTCGGCGCGGTTGTGCTCGTTCTCCAGCACCAGGTGCACGTGGCGGCCCGGTGCCACGGCACCGCGCACGCGCTCGGCCAACTCGATCAGGAAACCGTCGTCATCGATGGCGTGCACCGCGTCCAGGCGCAGGCCGTCGGCGCGGTAGTCGAGCAGCCACATCAACGCGTTCTCGATGAAGAAGTCGCGCACTTCGCGGCGGCGGAAGTCGATGGCCGCGCCCCAGGGCGTCTGCCGATCTTCGCGGAAGAAGCTGCTGGCGTAATGGCCGAGGTAGTTACCCTCGGGACCGAAGTGGTTGTAGACCACGTCGATGAAAACCATCAGGCCCTGGCCGTGGGCGCTGTCGATCAGGTGTTTGAGGTCCTCGGGGCTGCCGTAGCTGCCGTCCGGGGCGAAGGGCAGTGCGCCGTCGTAGCCCCAGTTGCGCCGGCCGGGAAACTCACCCAGCGGCATCAGCTCGATGGCGGTGACGCCCAGTTGCGTCAGGTGCGGCAGCAGCGTCTCGATGCCCTGGAAGCCGCCGCACAGACCTGCGTGCAGTTCATAGAGCACGGTTTCGTGCCAGGGCCGGCCCTGCCAGCTCGGGTAGCGCCACTCATAGGCCTGGTGCTCGACCACGCGGCTGAAGCCATGTACATCGCCGAACTGACGGCGCGACGCCGGGTCCGGCACGCGCTGCTCGCCATCAATGACGAAGCGGTAGGTGCTATCCGCCGGGCAGGCCAGCTCCAACTCGAACCAGCCATCGGCCTGTGCCTGCAGCGGGTACAGCGAGCCGTCCTGGGCCTCCAGCTGCACCTCGCGGCAGTCGGGTGCCCACAGGCGGAACAGCGTGCGCTCCTGCAGGCGCTGGGCGCCGTGGCGATACATCACAGCGGGTCCGCCGCCATCGCCTGGGTGGCGCCCAGCAGTTGCTGGTAGAGGCGATCGTAGGGCTCCACCGAATCCTGCCAGCACAGCGGCGCCGCCATGGCCCGGCAGCGCATGGCATCGAGCAGTTCGGGGTGGCGATAGACGTTGAGCGCGCGCTGCACGGCCTCCAGATAGCTCTCCTCGGTCGGCTCGCGGAACAGGAAGCCGGTGACGCCATCCTCGATGGTGTCGGCTAGGCCGCCGGTGCGGCGCGCGATGGGTAGCGAACCGAAGCGCTGGGCGTACATCTGGCTGAGGCCGCAGGGTTCGAAGCGCGAGGGCATGAGCAGGAAGTCGCTGGCGGCGAAGATGCGTCGTGCGTCCGTCTCGTTGAAGCCGATATGCACGCCGATGCGCCCCGGATGGTGACGGCCCAGCTCGGCCATGGCGGCTTCCAGTTCCGGCTCGCCGCGCCCGATCACCGCCAGACGGCCACCCTGGGCAACGATTTCCTCGGCAACGCTGCGGGTCAGGTCGATGCCTTTCTGCTGGACCAGGCGCGAAACCACGGCGAACAGCGGGCCGTCGTCGGCATCCAGGCCGAACATGCGCTCGACGTACTCGGCATTGGCGCGCTTGCCCTGCCACTGGCGCATGCCGAAGCCCTGCACCAGATGCGAGTCGCTGCGCGGCTCCCAGCTCTCGTCGATGCCGTTGATGATGCCGCTGAGCTGGCCGGCATCGACCTTGGCGCGCAGCATGCCGTCCAGGCCGCAGCCGAAGTCGGGGGTGGTGATCTCCTCGGCGTAGGTGTGGCTCACCGTGGTCACGTGGTTGGCGTAGACGATGCCGGCCTTGAGGAACGACAGCTTGCCGTAGAACTCCATGCCGTCGCTGCCGCAGGCGTCGGCGGGAATGCCCAGCTCGGCATTGCTGGTGATCTCGCACAGGCCTTGATAGGCCAGGTTGTGGATGGTCAGCACGGTCGGGCTGTTGACCTGGCGCCAGGCCATGTAGGCCGGCGCCAGGGCGGCTGGCCAGTCGTTAGCGTGGACCAGCTCCGGGCACCAGCGGATGCAGGCGGTACCGCTGGCGATCTCGGCGGCGGCCAGGCCCAGGCTGGCGAAACGGATGTGGTTGTCCGGCCAGTCGCGGCCCTGGGTGTCGCCGTAGGGAGTGCCGTCGCGCTCGTACAGCTCGGGATTGATCAGCACGTAGACGATCAGGCCGTCGGCCAGGTCCATGCGCCCGATCTTGCACGGCGGCAGGGCAGCCATGCCGCTCACTTCGCCGACGATGCGAATCTGCTGGCCGCTCTCGAGTACCTGGCGGTAGCCGGGGATCAGCACACGCACGTCGTGGTAGGCCTGCAGGGCCCGGGGCAGTGCCGCGGATACGTCACCCAGGCCGCCGACCTTGATCAGGTCGGCGAACTCGGAGCTGACGAAGAGGATGCGCTTCTTCTGTTCACGCAGGCTCTCGACGTGCAGTTGGGGATGTCGCGGAGCTTGATTCATGGCGTGTGAGTCGATGCGGGCGGTCACTGCAGCGTTTCCCATGGCGTTCTCCCTGTGAGATGAGGCGGCAGTCGCCGCAGCGCATGGGGTTGTGAGCAAGGCAAGCTGGCCACGCCGGCGAGATGGCCGACTGGCGTCGCCTGCTGGTGAACCGACAACCCCATACTCTTTCCCTGAGTGGCGGGCTTGGCCGAAAGTTTCGACTTTTTTTGTGCTGGGAGCCGTCTGGCCCGCGGGGCGGGAAACTTGAACTTTGCGCGCGCGGGAGCCTCCCCCTTAGGGCAAGAACAGAGCCCGTCGCAGAGAGGTCGAGCAGATGCAAAGCGTCGTACAGGTCGTGAGTTTTCTGGAGAAATACCACCTGACCCTGAGCACCGCCGAGTCCTGCACCGGCGGTCTGATGGCTTCGCTGATGGCGGAGATTCCCGGCAGCGGCGGGGTGCTCGACAGCGGTTTCGTGGTCTATTCGCCGGAGGCCAAGCAGATATGCCTGGGCGTCAACCAGATGACCATCGAGCGCTTCGGCCTGACCAGCGAGGAAGTGGCGCGCGAGATGGCCCTCGGCGCCTTGAAGATGGGTCATGCCGATATCGCCCTGGCCAACACCGGACTGGCGGAGGCCGATGGGTCCATGGATGGCGTGCAGTGTTTCGCCTGCGCCATGCGCGTCAACGATCACGAGGGCGTGATCAGCGAGACGTTGAAGTTCGAGGGCGAACGCAACGAGGTGCGTTATGCCGCCGCGCGCTATGCGCTGTTGCAGCTGCCGTATTACTACGAGCGGCTGCGCATTCTCTAGACGGGCGGCTGGCGCTCGGCCTCCACCACATTGCCCTCCGGCTGCTGCTCCACCAGGTCGATGCCCGAGGCGCTGCCCACCGAGGCGCGCAACTGCGGCAGGCAGCCGGGGTACTGGGCGCAGATGAAATTGACCAGGTTCTCGCGCAGGTAGCAGCGCAGGTCCCAGTTGCGCGACGAGTCCAGCGAGCTGACCAGTACGCGCAACTGGATGGCGCGCTCGCCGGCGTCCACCACCTGCAGCACGCTGACCCTTCCATCCCACAGATGCCGGGCCTCGCCGCACAGGCGCTCGAGCTCCTTGCGCAGCGGCTCCAGCGGCGTCGAATAGTCGACCCAGAACACCACCGCGCCGGTCAGCGATGAGGTGCGCCGCGTCCAGTTCTGGAACGGGTGCTCGATGAACCACTGCAAGGGCACCACCAGGCGGCGGTCGTCCCAGACGCGCACCACCACGTAGGTGCCGGTGATCTCTTCGATGCGCCCCCATTCGTTCTCGACTATGACCACGTCGTCCAGGCGGATCGGCTGGGTCAGGGCGATCTGCAAGCCGGCTATCAGGTTGCCCAGCACCGGCTTGGCGGCAAAACCCACCGCCAGTCCGGCCAGGCCGGCGGAGGCGAGCAGGCTGGTGCCGAACTGGCGTGCGGCGGGGAAGGTCATGAGCATGCAGGCGGCGCCGAAGATCACCACGAACACGCTGAGGGTGCGCACCAGCACGCGGGTCTGGGTGTGGATGCGCCGTGCCTGCAGGTTGTCGATCACGTCTACCGGATGGCGCGCGACTATCACCCGCTGGATGGCATCGGCGGCGCGCAGCCCCAGCCAGGTGAAGGCGGCGATCATCGCCAGCGATACCAGGCGCCTGGCACCGTCGATCAGCAGCAGGTCATCCGGCGCGCTGCTCACCACCATCTGCACGCCGAACAGGGGGATCAGCAGGCGCAGCGGGTCACGTGCGCGTTGCAGCATTTCGGCGGCGAACGGCAATGACTGGGCCAGTCGCACCAGCAGGCGTAGCGCCCAGTGCATCACCAGGCTGGCGATGAGCGCGACCAGCAGCGCCACCAGCAGGGTGCGGGCCTCCGGCCAGGGCAGCAGGTCCAGCCAGGCGTCGATCATGGTTTGTCCTCCGCTAGCCGGGCGAGCAGTTGGTTGATCGGCAGCAGGAGCAGCCCGAGGGCGAACCAGAGCACCAGCCCCGGCAACAGCTGCCACCCATTGATGCCCGGCTCGATCAGCGCCCACAGCCCGGCCAGCACGATCAGCAGGGCGTAGAACAGCAGGGCTTCACTGCGGCGCAGCAACAGTGGAACTCCGCCGAGTAGCAGGGCCAGGCCGCAGTAGAGCGGCAGCAGTGCCGGCTGCATCTCGGCATGGCGCAGGGCCGCAGCGATCAGGGCGATACCGCTGAGGGTCAGCAGCAGGCCGAGAGCACGAGCCAGCAGCAGTAGACCACCTGCCACGCCTAGTGCCTCAGGCCGTTGCTGCGCTTGGCTGTTGGGGGTGAGGCGTGGCTGAACATGGGCGGCTCCTTCTGTCCGTGTCCCTCCCATAGAAGGCCGCTGGCGCGGCATAGTTCAGGGAAATGGGTTCAGAAAAATGGCCCGAGCGCATGCGAGGCGAACTCGATCGCGGCCCTTGCAGTCACTGCTTATGTCCGCCTGCGGACCCCATGACCGTATAGCCTGGAGAACACCATGAATGCCGTAGAGCTACTCAAGCAGGATCACCAACTGTTCCGCCAACTGCTGGAAAAACTCACCGCCACCACCGAGCGCGCGGTGAAGACGCGCCGCGACCTGATCGCCCGCCTGCAACTCGAACTGAGCGTGCATACCGACATCGAGGAGACCATCTTCTACCCGGCCATCCAGAAGGCCGGGGGCAAGGAAGAGGCGGTGATGTTCGCCGAGGCCAAGGAAGAGCACCGCACCGTCGATGCGCTGGTATTGCCGGACCTGTTCAAGACCGCGCCGTCGTCGGTGTCCTTCTCCGGCCGCGCCAAGGTGCTCAAGGAACTGCTCGATCACCACCTGGAAGAGGAGGAGAGCGACATGTTCCCCAGGGCCGCCGAACTGCTGGGCAAGCAGAAGCTGGAAGAGCTCGGCGCGCAGATGGAAGAGCGTCGGCGCAGCTTGAAGCAGACCCTCAGCCGCCAAGCGGCGTAGCGGAGGCGAGAACCTCCTGGGGCGAGCGGGGCGCGGCGGTCTGCACACGAGCCGTTTCCTCGAGCAGGCTGTCGACCACTGCCTGCTGAGCCTGCCGCTCGCCCAGCCCGGCTGCCTGCGCCGTTCGTAGCACCTGGCGTTGGCGTTGGGCGCTGCCGCCCTCACGCAGTATTCGTTCAGCCTGGCGGAAGCTTTCGGGCGCTGCTTGCGTGCCGACCAGGCGTTCGAGCTGTGCCAGCCACTCGCTGGCGCTCACCTCGCCGTGGCCTTGCGCATCGAGAAAGCGGGCGCTGCAGCCCAGGCGCCTGGCCCGCCAGTAGTTTTCCTCCAACAGCAAGCGCTGCAGGCCGCCCAGCGCGTCATCCTCGGCATCCAGCGCCCAGGCCACCAGGGCGCGGAACAGGCCAGCGATGCACAGCGCGTCTTCCACCAGCGGGCAGGCGTCGGCGATGCGCAGCTCCAGGGTGGCGAAGCGTGCCGAGGGGCGGATGAACCACCAGATATCACCGCGCCTCTGCAGCGCGCCGGCGGCCAACAGCAGGCCGACGTAGGCATCGAAGGATTGCTGATCGGGCAGCGGTTCAGGCAGGCACATGCGCGGCCACTCGCCGCAGAGGCAGCGACGATAGCTGGCCATAGCGGTGTCGCGGCCACCCCAGAACGGCGACGAGCAACTCAGCGCCAGCAGCAGCGGCAGCCAGCCGAGCAGGCGATTCATCACCCGCAGCCGGTCGTACTCGTTGGGCACCCCGACATGCACATGTAGGCCGGACACCAGGCTGCGTTGGGCGATATCACCATGGTCGGCGAACAGCTTGCGGTAGTGCGGCGAATCACTGGGCAACTGTTCGCGCCAGTCGGCGAAGGGGTGGCTGGCGGCGCCCAGCAGGCCGATGCCGTGGCGGCGGGTCAGCGAGTTCAGGCGTTGCCGCGAGTTCTGCAGCCAGGCCCGCCCTTCATCCAGGCTCTCCAGGATGGGGCTGACCAGCTCGAACTGGCTCTGGAACATTTCCTCGGCCAGGCACAGGCCGAATTCCTCGCGGCAGGCTGGCAGCAGGGCGGCGGGTGGCTGGCGGACGACGTCGCGGCTGGCCAGGTCGACCAGCAGGAACTCTTCCTCGATACCGAAGCTCAGGGCGTGTTGTGGCATGGCGTCCTCCTGTTCAAGGGACGGACGGCGCCAGCCTGGAGTTCATCTCGCAGGCGGAATCTTTGTGCGGCCAGGGCACTCCCAGTGATAACAGCCAGGAAGCCAGGAGCATGATGAGCCCGACCAGCACACTGGCCGCGGTGGCTTGCCGCCCGGTACGCGATACCTATGAGGCGCTGTTGCAGGCGCAGCCCGACACGGCCGCCTTGGCGCGCGCTGCAGACTTTCTCGACACCCAGCTAGCGCTGGCCGAGATGTTGCCCTGCGACCTGCCGGCGGAGCCCTGGCAAATGCTCAGCTGGGTACGCGTGGAGGCGCGGCGCACTACCGAGGCGTACGCGAGTTACCTGGAGGAACGCAAGCAGGGTGCGCCGCGCCGCTACTTCGGCAATCTGTCCCATGCCCTGTATTTTCTGCGCGCCGTGGCGCCGACCAAACTGGTGGACGGCGCCTGGCTGCACGGGCTGTTGCCGCACTGGCAGGAGACGCGCCTGCAGCCGCTGATCCAGACCTATCTGGAGGAGCTGGGTAACGGCGTGCCGGCGCAAAACCATGTGCTGCTGTATCGCCAGCTGCTGGCCGAGAACGGTTGCGAGGAACTCGGCGGGCTGAGCGATGCGCACTATATCCAGGGCGCCCAACAGCTGGCCCTGGGGCAGCTGGCCGAGCGCTACCTGCCCGAGCTGATCGGCTACAACCTGGGCTACGAACAGCTGCCGCTGCACCTGCTGATCTGCACCTACGAGCTGCGCGAGCTGGGCATCGATCCCTATTACTTCCAGTTGCACGTGACCATCGACAATGCCAGCTGCGGCCATGCCCAGCGCGCGGTGCAGGCGCTGCAGGACAACCTGCCGGTGGTGGGGGATCGCCAGGCCTTCCTGCAGCGTGTCAGCCAAGGCTACCGGCTCAATCAGCTGGGCCTGGGCAGCACGCGGGTGATCGCGGATTTCGACCTGCAGCGCGAGCTAGTGGCGATGCTCGAACGCAAACGGCAGATCGCCGGCATGGTGCATTCCGACCATTGCCGGCTCGAAGGCCGCACGATCAACCAGTGGCTGGCTGTGCCGGGGAACATGCCCGGCTTTCTTGCGGCGCTGCAGGCGCGCGGCTGGGTACGCCGCCACCAGGACCCGGGCGACAGCCACTTCTGGCGCCTGGTCGACGGCTCTCGCGCGGCCATGTTCGGCGTGTTCAGCGCCTATGAGCGGCAACTGCTGCACGACTGGATTGCCGGGGATTGGCGGCCCGCCGAAGCGGCGATGTCGTTACGCCGGCAGCGCTCCAGCGAACCGGCCGAAGCGTTGGGCGACCTGGCCAGCGAGGCGCGTGCGCTGCTGGCGCAGCTGGAAGGGCTGGCGCCAGCACAGCGCGCCCAGCAACTGATCCAGCTGATGACCCCGGCGTTGCACCACAGCCCGGCCGGGCTACTGGCCACCCGTCTTTTCTCTGCGAGCTACTGCTGACCATGACCCGCCTCAATCGCCCGTTGCTCCACCTCGGCCAGGCGCTGCACGCCCGGGCCTACCGCTTCACCAGCGTCACGCCACTCACCCAGCAACGCGTCAACGCGCGGCCGCAGAGCGCCTGGGCAACCGATCTGGCTGGGGTATTCGGCTGGAGCCGGCCGTTCCAGCGCGACACGGTGGGCGAGGAGCTGTTCGGCCTGATGGAAGGCGCCGGGGTGCTGCGTGAGCTGGAAGGCGGTTGGCTCAGCACGGTGCGCTGGTCCAGCCTGGATGACGAGCTCTACGTGCACTCGTGCTATCCCACGCTGCAGGCCGATGCGGTGTTCTTCGGTCCCGACAGCTACCGTTTCGCCCAGGCCATCGGGCAGCACCTGCGTCAGCATCAGCCCGAGCGGTTGCATCGGGTGCTGGATATCGGCTGCGGCGCCGGGCCGGGGGCGCTGGTGGTGGCGCGGGCGTGCCCGGCAGCGGAGGTGCTGGCCGTGGATATCAACCCGCTGGCCCTCGAATACACCGAGGTCAACGCGCGGCTGGCCGGCATCGGCAATCTGCGTACCCTGCGCAGTGATCTGCTGGCCTCCATCGGCGGTCAGTTCGACCTGATCCTCAGCAATCCGCCCTACATGCTCGACCCGCAAGGGAGGGTGTACCGCGACGGTGGCGGGGAGCTGGGTACGGGGCTGGCGCTGGCGATCATCGACGAGGCACTGGCGCAGCTGGCCCCCGGCGGCTGCCTACTGCTGTACACCGGCGTGGCGATGGTCGCCGGGCGCGATCCGCTGCTGGAGTACTGCAAGAACACCCTGGCCGAAGGCGACTTCCTGTGGAGCTATCGCGAGATGGACCCGGACGTGTTCGGCGAGCAGTTGCTCGAGCCTGGATACGAGGCGGTGGAGCGCATCGCCGCTGTGGTGCTCACCGTCACTCGTAGCTGGCGCGAGTAGGGCGACGGGGCTTGCGGAAAAATCACTTGAACCGCCGAGCAACGCAGCGAGTCAGCAATGTGTAATTGACTCGACTCGGTGATGACCAAGATGATCAAGAAATGCCTGTTTCCCGCAGCTGGCTACGGTACCCGTTTTCTGCCCGCCACCAAGTCGATGCCCAAGGAGATGCTGCCAGTGGTCGACACGCCACTGATCCAGTATGGGGTGGAGGAGGCGTTCGACGCCGGGCTCGACCAGATCGCCATGGTCACCGGGCGCGGCAAGCGCTCGCTGGAGGACCACTTCGACATCAGCTACGAGCTGGAGCACGAGATCAGCAACACCGACAAGGAGCACGCGCTGCGTGGCATCCGTCGGCTGATCGACAACTGCACCTTCTCCTATACCCGGCAGATCGCCATGAAGGGCCTCGGCCACGCCATCCTCACCGGCCGCCCGTTGATCGGTGACGAGGCCTTCGCCGTGGTGCTGGCCGACGATCTCTGCCTCAATCCGGGCGGTGACGGCGTGCTGATGCAGATGGTCAAGCTGTACAACCAGTTCCGCTGCTCGATTGTCGCCATCGAAGAAGTGCCGGCGGAAGAAACCGGCAAGTACGGCATCATTTCCGGCGAGGCGATCCGCCATGACATCTTCCGTGTCGACAAGATGGTGGAGAAGCCCAAGCCCGAGGACGCGCCGTCCAACCTGGCGATCATCGGCCGCTACATCCTGACCCCGGACATCTTCGACCTGCTGGAGAAAACGCCACCGGGCAAGGGCGGCGAGATCCAGATCACCGATGCGCTGATGAAGCAGGCACAGCAGGGCTGCGTGCTGGCCTACAAGTTCCAGGGGCAGCGCTTCGACTGTGGCTCAGCGGAGGGCTACCTGGCGGCCAGCAATTTCTGCTTCGAGCACTTCTACAAGACCCGCAAGGAGCGCCAGCTAGCTCTGGTGAGCAAGGAGCTGGAGCAGGAAGCTACTCCGGCCTGAGGTCAGCAGCCCCATCGTCTGGTAGTCGATGGGGCATGCCTGCTGGCGAGACCATCAGCGCAGCGCGGCGAGCAGTTCATCCTTGCGCATGCTCGAACGGCCACGAATCTCGCGCTTGCGGGCGAGCTCAAGCAACTCCTGCTTGCTCATTAGTTCCAGGCGGTGACCTGGACGCGGGGTACCCTTGCGCGTGGCCACGGCGCGGCGCGCCGAGGATTTGCGCGCCGCCTGCTTGGCTGGCTCGCTGGTGGTTTGCCCCGAGCCGCCTTTGCGTTCACCGCCGCCCGATTGCTTGTTCACCGTGGCCCAGGCCCGGGCTTCCGCCTCTGCCTCGGGCACGCCCTTGGCTTCGTAGCTCTCTTCGATGTGTTGCGCCTTGCGCTTCTGTTTCTCGGTGTACTTGGCTTTGCTTCCGCGTGGCATGGCTGTTCTCCACTGGCGCCGCGACATGCGGCCTGTTCTGTAGAGAAGCGCCGCCCTGGCGTTAGTTCGAATTTTTCCCAAACCTTAGGCCGAGCGCCGCAGTCACTCTCTAGAGAGTCTAGAGAGTGAGCTGCCATGACCCTGTTATGTCTGATCTCCGGTTGCCAATGGCTGCGGGCCAGCGCCAAGGGCCGGCGTTTGGGTGGGCGCACCTTGCTGCACGAATGCTGCAGCCGCTGCGGCACTCGACGCTTTCGTCACCCAGTCGATGAGTCCGTGCTGTTCAGCCTGCGTCCGCAGCCGGGGCGCCAATGGAGCTGAGTGATTACCTGGCTGCCGCGCTGCGCGAGGAGTTCGCCGATTTCGGCCAGACCCAGCAGATGCTCAGCGCCGCCCTGCGTCTGATGATGGCCGCGTTGCTCGGCGGCCTGCTTGGCTTCGAGCGTGAGGCCAAGGGCAAGGCCGCCGGCCTGCGCACGCACATGCTGGTCACCCTGGGCGCGACGCTGTTCGTCATGCCCCTGCAGCTAGATGGTGCGGAACACGACGCGCTGAGTCGCGTCGTACAAGGTATCGCGGCCGGAATCGGCTTTCTCTGCGCCGGCACCATCCTCAAGGGTGATCGCAGCAGCCAGATCAAGGGCCTCACCACCTCGGCGTCGCTGTGGTTCAGCACCGCAGTCGGCATCACCGTTGGCCTGGGTTACGAGGGCACGGCGCTGCTGGGGGTGCTGTTCGCGCTGATCGTGTTGCACACCCTGCCGCTGATCGAACCCTCCGACAAGAAAACGCCTCCGCACTGAGGACCCCCCATGTTTCGCGAGTTCGAACACTGCACGGCCTGGACCGACTCCATGTACAGCGGCGCCGGTTTCGTCGGCCTGATCGAGTACCAGGCCAAGCGCTATGACGGCCAGGTCATGGTGCTCTGGGTCTTCGATCCCAACTGCGTCTGCGAGCGCGAGGCCGAAAGCGCCGCCGAGCGCATGCTGCAGGCCATTCTCGACATCCACCCGGAGCGCGGCGTGCTCTACGCCGATGGAGTCCCGCTGTAACGCAGCCTGAACTTTTGCCGGCGCGCCGGGCTCGGAAACTCCAGGGCATTCGCCCCAGTCATCTTCCTTCCAGACTCGAGGAGCCTCGTTGCGATGCAATCGATTCGCCACGCAGAAGCCCTTGGCAGTGCCAGCCGCGCCGCCGCCTCCGCGCGTATCGCCATCGAGGCGGTGCAGCCGCAGATAGAGAACGGGCGCTTCGCCGCCAAGTGCCTGGAGCATGCAGCGCAGGCAGTGAAGGCGGTGATCTTCACCGACGGCCATGACCAGCTCGCAGCGTCCCTGCTCTGGCGTGCCCAGGGTGAGCAGCAGTGGCATCGCGAACCGATGCGCGCACTGGGCAACGACCAGTGGCAAGGCTGGCTGGTGCCGCAGCGTTGCGGGCTGATCGAGTTCATCATCGAGTCCTGGCAGGACATCTATGCCAGCTACCAGTACGAGCTGAAGAAGAAGTACGCGGCAGGCGTGTCGGTGGTGCTGGAGCTGCAGGAAGGCGAGCAGCTGGTCCGCAGCATCGGCGCGGAAGCGCCGGCGGTGCTGGCCGAACGCTTCGTCGAATTGCTGGCACGCCTGGCCGACTGCCAGAGCGCTGACCAGCGAGTAGCATTATTGCTCGATCCGACCACCGGCGATCTGCTGCGGCGCGCCGAGCATCGCCCGCATCTGGTGCGCAGCGCGGTCTACCGCCTGGATGTGGACCGCCAGTTGGCCCAGTTCGCCAGTTGGTACGAGCTGTTTCCGCGCTCGGAGAGTGGCGATGAGCAGCGTCACGGCACCTTCCGCGACGTGCAGCGGCGCCTGCCAGACATCGCGGCGATGGGCTTCGACGTGCTGTATTTTCCGCCCATCCATCCCATCGGCCGTACCCATCGCAAGGGGCCGAACAACAGCCTCAAGGCCGCTGAGGGAGATCCCGGCAGCCCCTACGCGATTGGCGCCGAAGACGGCGGGCATGATGCGGTACATCCTGAGCTGGGCAGCATGGAAGATTTCCGCGAGCTGGTTGCCGCCGCCCGGCAACATGGCCTGGAGGTGGCGCTGGACTTCGCCATCCAGTGCTCGCCCGACCATCCCTGGCTGAAGGCGCATCCGGGCTGGTTCAGCTGGCGTCCGGACGGCAGTATCCGCCACGCCGAGAACCCGCCGAAGAAGTACGAGGACATCGTCAACGTCGACTTCTATGCCGAGGCTGCGGTGCCCGACCTGTGGATGGCGCTGCTGGAGGTGGTGCTGGGCTGGGTGGAGCAGGGCGTCACCCTGTTTCGCGTGGACAATCCGCACACCAAGCCGCTGCCGTTCTGGGAGTGGCTGATCGCCGAGACCCGGCACCTGCATCCGCAGGTGATCTTCCTCGCCGAGGCCTTCACCCGCCCGGCGATGATGGCGCGCCTGGGCAAGCTCGGCTTCGCCCAGAGCTACACCTACTTCACCTGGCGCAACAACAAGCAGGAACTGGCCGAGTACTTCACCGAACTCAACCAGTCGCCCTGGCGCGAGTGCTATCGGCCGAACTTCTTCGTCAACACGCCGGACATCAATCCGTATTTCCTGCAGCGCTCCGGGCGCCCCGGTTTCCTCATCCGCGCCGCGCTGGCCACCATGGGTTCGGGACTGTGGGGCATGTACTCCGGCTTCGAGCTGTGCGAGGCGGCGCCGGTGCCGGGCAAGGAGGAATACCTGGACTCGGAGAAGTACCAGCTGCGTGTGCGCGACTACCACGCGCCGGGCAACATCGTCGGCGAGATCAGCCGGCTCAACCAGATCCGCCGCGACAACCCCGCGCTGCACAGCCATCTCGGTTTCCAGGCCTACAGCGCCTGGAACGACAACATCCTGTACTTCGGCAAGCGTACTGCTGAACGCGACAACTTCATCCTGGTCGCCATCAATCTCGACCCGCACAACGCCCACGAGGCCAGCTTCGAACTGCCGCTATGGGAGTTCGGCCTGCCCGATGACGCGGCGCTGGAGGGCGAAGACCTGATGAACGGCCATCGCTGGACCTGGCACGGTAAGGTGCAGTGGATGCGCATAGAACCCTGGCACCTGCCATTCGGCATCTGGCGCGTACGCCCGGTGCGCTGAGAGGAGTTACGCATGGCCCGAGCCAAAGCATTTCTCGACGATCCGCAGTGGTACAAGGATGCGGTGATCTACCAGCTGCACGTGAAGTCGTTCTTCGACGGCAACAACGACGGCATCGGCGACTTCGCCGGGCTGATCGACAAGCTCGACTACATCGCCGAGCTGGGGGTGAACACCCTCTGGCTGCTGCCGTTCTACCCCTCGCCACGGCGCGACGACGGCTACGATATCGCCCTGTACAAGGGCGTGCACCCGGATTACGGCACCCTGGCCGATGCGCGCCGCTTCATCGCCGAGGCGCACAAGCGCGGCCTGCGGGTGATCACCGAACTGGTCATCAACCACACCTCTGACCAGCACCCCTGGTTCCAGCGCGCGCGTCGCGCCAAGAAGGGCTCCAAGGCCCGCGACTGGTACGTCTGGTCGGACAGCGACGACAAGTACCCCGGCACGCGCATCATCTTCCTCGATACCGAGAAGTCCAACTGGACCTGGGACCCGGTCGCCGGCCAGTACTTCTGGCACCGCTTCTATTCGCACCAGCCGGACCTCAACTTCGACAACCCGCGCGTGCTCAGCGCCGTGCTCGGGGTGATGCGCTACTGGCTGGACATGGGCGTGGACGGCCTGCGCCTGGACGCGATTCCCTATCTGATCGAGCGCGACGGCACCAACAACGAGAACCTGGCCGAGACCCACGTGGTGCTCAAGCGCATCCGCGCCGCCCTGGACGAGCGCTACAGCGACCGCATGCTGCTGGCCGAGGCCAACCAGTGGCCGGAGGACACCCGCCCGTACTTCGGCGGCATGGGCGAAGGCGAGGAGGGTGACGAGTGCCACATGGCCTTCCATTTCCCGCTGATGCCGCGCATGTACATGGCCATCGCCCAGGAGGATCGCTTCCCGATCACCGACATCCTGCGGCAGACCCCGGACATCCCGGCAAACTGCCAGTGGGCGGTATTCCTGCGCAACCACGATGAGCTGACCCTGGAAATGGTCACCGACGACGAGCGCGACTACCTGTGGAACTACTATGCCGCCGACCACCGCGCGCGGATCAACCTGGGTATTCGCCGGCGTCTGGCGCCGCTGCTGGAGCGTGACCGCCGTCGGGTCGAGCTGCTCAACAGCCTGCTGCTGTCGATGCCGGGTACGCCGGTGCTGTATTACGGCGACGAGATCGGCATGGGCGACAACATCTACCTCGGCGACCGCGATGGCGTGCGCACGCCGATGCAGTGGTCGATGGACCGCAACGGCGGTTTCTCCCGCGCCGACCCGGCCAGCCTGGTGCTGCCGCCGATCATGGACCCGCTGTACGGCTACCAGACCATCAACGTCGAGGCGCAGGCGCGCGACGCCCACTCGCTGCTCAACTGGATGCGCCGCATGCTCGCCGTGCGCAGCCAGCAGAAGGCCTTCGGCCGCGGCAGCCTGAAGATGCTGGCGCCGAGCAACCGGCGCATCCTCGCCTACCTGCGCGAATTCCGCGGCGCCGATGGCCGCGAGGAGAGCATTCTCTGCGTGGCCAACCTGTCGCGTGCAGCCCAGGCGGTGGAGCTGGAGCTGGCGGCCTACGACGGCCGCGTGCCGGTGGAGATGGTCGGCGGCGCTTCGTTCCCACCGATCGGCGAGATGACCTACCTGCTGACGCTGCCGCCCTATGGCTTCTACTGGTTCTACCTGGCCGATGCCTCGCAGATGCCCAGCTGGCACCAAGCGCCGGTGGAGCGCATGCCGGAGCTGCCGACCCTGGTGATCAAACGCGATCTGCAGGAGCTGGTGCAGGCGCCCGCGCGCAAGGTGCTGGAGCACGACGTGCTGACCGCCTACCTGGGCAAGCGCCGCTGGTTCAGTGCTACAGCCGACAGTGGCGCGGCGCCTAGCCTGGTCTACGCCTTGCCCTTCGGCGACCTGGGCGCGCTGGCCGAGGTGGCGCTGGACGGCGAGCGCTACCAGCTGCCGCTGGCCTATGTCGACGAGCGCCCGAGCGGCAACCCGCTACCGCAGCAGCTGGCCCTGGCGCGCCTGCGCCGCGGGCGCCAGGTCGGCCTGCTGACCGATGCCTTCGCCTTGCCGGAGTTCACCTACGAGGTGCTCGCCCATCTGCACAGCCGCCAGGTGCTGCAGGGCGAGGGGCAGGAGATCCACTTCCTGGCTACGGTCAATTTTGCCGATTACCAGGCAGTGGCCGGCGAAGAGGTGCAGGTGATCTCGTCCGAGCAGTCGAACAGCTCGCTGATCATCGGCGAACGCATGGTGCTCAAGCTGGTGCGTCGGCTGTTCCCGGGCGTGCATCCGGAAGCGGAGATGGGCGGCTTCCTCACCGCGCACGGCTACGCCAACGTTGCGCCTATGCTCGGCGAGGTGCGCCGGGTGGATGCCCAGGGCCAACCGCATACCCTGATGATCCTGCAGGGCTACCTGGGCAACCAGGGTGATGCCTGGAGCTGGACCCTGAACAATCTGGAGCGGGTGCTGCGCGATGAGTTGAGTGGCGGCAGCAGCATGATCGATAGCTCGTACGACGCGCTGACCGAGCTGCGGACCTTCGCCGGCGTACTGGGCCGGCGCCTGGGCGAGATGCACCTGGTGCTGGCCCAGCCCAGCGACGACCCGGACTTCGGCGTGCGCCCGAGCAACGAGCAGGACTGCGCGCTATGGAGTGAGTCCATCGCCACCCAGCTGCAGCAGGCGCTGGATGCCCTGCAGCAGGGCCGCGACAAGCTCGACGACAGCCAGGCGCGCGAACTGGATGGCCTGCTGCAGCAGCGCGAGGAACTGCAGCGCCTGATCCGCGACCTGGCCAGCCTGGCCGCCGGTGGCGTGCGCATCCGTGTGCACGGCGACCTGCATCTGGGCCAGGTGCTGGTGGTGCAGGGCGATGCCTATTTTATCGATTTCGAGGGCGAGCCGAGCCGGCCGCTGGAGCAGCGCCGCCAGCGCCACAGCCCGATGAAGGATGTTGCCGGCATGCTGCGCTCCTTCGATTACGCCGCGGCCGTGGCACTGCGCAATGCGCCGGGCGCCGACTCTTCGGCCGAGGCGCAGCAGCGCCGCCAGGAGCTGGTCGCGCGCTACCGCGGCGAAGCACGCACCGCCTTCTACGACGCCTATCGCCTGGCCGCCGCAGACTTACCACACGAATGGCATGCGCGCGAAGGCGAGGGCGCCGCGCTGGCGCTGTTCAGCCTGGAGAAGGCGGCCTACGAAGTGCTCTACGAGGCCGCCTACCGTCCGGAATGGCTGAGCGTGCCGCTGAGTGGACTATTGGAGTTGCTTCACCAACTGCAGGGACATGGTCGATGAACGATCTGCAACGCTTGCGCCGCGCCGAACACGGCGATCCGTTTGCCTTCCTCGGTCCGCAGCGCGATGAGCGCGGGCCACTGGTGCGGGCCTGGTTACCCGGCGCGCTGGCGGTGGAGCTGCTCGCCAAGGACAGCGGCGAGGTGCTCGGCGCCATGCAGCTGGACGACGCGGCCGGGCTGTTCAGCCTGTCCCTGCCGCAGGCGCAGCCGTACCGCCTGCGCATCCACTGGCCCGATGGCGAGCAGGAGGTCGAGGACCCCTATGCCTTCGGCGCGCTGCTTGGCGAGATCGACCTGTACCTGTTCGCCGAGGGCAATCATCGCCAGCTGGGGCAATGCCTGGGTGGCCAGCCGATGGAGATCGACGGCGTGCCTGGCGTGCGATTCGCCGTGTGGGCGCCGAATGCCCGGCGGGTCTCGGTGGTTGGTGGCTTCAACGGCTGGGATGGCCGGCGCCACCCGATGCGCCTGCGCTACCCGAGCGGTGTTTGGGAGCTGTTCATCCCGCGCCTGGCGGTGGGCGAGGTGTACAAGTACGAGATTCTCGGCAGCGAGGGTGTGTTGCCGCTGAAGGCCGACCCGCTGGCGCTGCAGGGCGAGGCTCCGCCAGCCACCGGCTCGCGCGTCGCGGCGCCGCTGCAGTTCGACTGGCACGACGACGAATGGCTCGCCAAGCGCTGTGAGCACCAGGGCCACGACCGGCCGCTGAGCATCTACGAGCTGCATGCCGGCTCCTGGCAGCATGTCGACGAACGCCCGCCGAGCTGGGCCGAGCTGGCCGAGCGGCTGATTCCCTACGTGCTGGACATGGGCTTCACCCATATCGAGCTATTGCCGGTGATGGAACATCCGTTCGGTGGCTCCTGGGGCTACCAGCCGCTGTCGATGTTCGCGCCGACCGCACGCTACGGCTCGCCGGCCGACTTCGCCGCCTTCGTCGATGCCTGCCATCAGGCCGGCATCGGCGTGCTCCTCGACTGGGTGCCGGCGCATTTCCCCACCGACGAGCACGGCCTGGCGCGCTTCGACGGCACCGCGCTGTACGAGTACGAGCACCCGTTCGAGGGCTTCCACCAGGACTGGGACACCTTCATCTACAACCTCGGCCGCATCGAGGTGCACGGTTTCATGCTGGCTTCGGCGCTGCATTGGCTGCGTACCTTCCACATCGACGGCCTGCGCGTAGACGCGGTGGCCTCGATGCTCTACCGCGACTATTCGCGCAAGGAGGGCGAGTGGATTCCCAACCGCCACGGTGGCCGCGAGAACCTGGAGGCCATCGAGTTCCTCCGTCATCTCAACGAAGTGGTGGCGAGCGAGGCGCCCGGCGCGCTGGTGATCGCCGAGGAGTCCACTGCCTGGCCAGGCGTCAGCCGGCCCAGCGCCGAGGGCGGCCTGGGCTTCGCCTACAAGTGGAACATGGGCTGGATGCACGACAGCCTGGCCTACATCCAGCAGGACCCGGTGCACCGCAGCTTCCATCACCACCAGCTGACCTTCGGCCTGATCTACGCCTTCTCCGAGCAGTTCATCCTGCCCATCTCGCATGACGAGGTGGTGCACGGCAAAGGCTCGCTGCTGGGCAAGATGCCGGGCGACCGCTGGCAGCAGTTCGCCAACCTGCGCCTGTTCCTCAGCTACATGTGGATGCACCCAGGCAAGAAGCTGCTGTTCATGGGCTGCGAGTTCGGCCAGTGGCGCGAGTGGGATCACGACCAGCAACTGGACTGGTACCTGCTGCGCTTCGCCGAGCACGCCGGGGTACAGCGTCTGGTGCGCGAACTCAACCGGCTGTACCGCGAGTATCCCGCGCTGCATCGCCTGGACGGGCGGGCAGAGGGCTTTCGCTGGTTGATCGGCGATGATCAGCGCAACAGCGTGTTCGCCTGGCTGCGTCAGGCCGATGGCGAGACACCGCTGCTGGTGGTGCTCAACTGCACCCCGATGCCGCGCGCCGGTTACCACGTCGGCGTGCCGCGTCGTGGACGCTGGCGGGTGCTACTCAACAGCGACGACGAACACTTCCTCGGCTCCGGCGCCGGCAGCCGTGGCGATCTGGAGTGCTCGGTGGAGTCGGCCCACGGCCAGCCGCAGTCGCTGAATCTCGATCTGCCGCCGCTGGGCGTACTGCTGCTTTCGCCCGTCGAGTAGGGCTTCAGCCGGCCTGGGAGCTTAACGCTGCTCCCAGGTGCCGCCGCCTTTCTCGCAGTCGTTCTTGGCCTGGGTCGGGTCGTCGAGGTCGTAGTAGTAGGTGACCACCTTGGCGTCGTCCGGCACGTTCGGCTCGTTGGCCGGCGGGTTGGAGCTGGAGGACCGGTGGTTGGCCAGGGTCTCCTGGGTGATGGCCGCACGGCAGCTGGCCACGTAGCCGGCGTCGCACTTGGCGACCTTTTCCTGGCGGGTGCCCAGGGTTTCCTGGCTCTCGTTGCTGCACGACCAGTTGATCGTGCCGGCAGGCATGCCCTGGAACTCGTAGCAGCTCTCGGTTTCCACCGCTGCTACGCCTGGGCTGGAGGATTGGGTGAGGATGTGGCAGCCCTCGGCCAGCGCCAGGGGGGCGAGCAGGCAGCCGATCAACAGTGCTGTGGCTTTGGCGATCATCCGAAGCCTCCCTTGTGGTTTGTGGAACCTGAAGTTGTGAGCCATCCGTTGCCGCCGAGTTCAGCCTTTCTGCGGCGAGAAAGGTTGAACTAAGCGCGGCCGCACGGACCCTTAGCTGGTGATGCCTGAGGAGGGAAATCACGATGAAGAGAGACAAGCAACTGATCAGGGCACTGCTGCTGGAGATCGAAGGTCGCGAATACGGCCACTGCTACGAGCCTGCTCCCTTGGCCGGGCACGATCTGGATTCGGTCAAATATCACCTGCACCTGCTGCATCAGGCCGGTCTGGTCGAGTGCGAACTGGAACACTCCTGGGACGGCGAGCCGATGCTTATCGCCCGTAGCCTGACCCTGCCGGGGCATGACCTGCTGGACAGCCTGCGCGCCGCGGAACAGGCCGAAGAGCCGGTGACGCCCTTGCTCGTGCAACTGGCCGAGGCGGCACGGGAATCGCTGCGCCGCATCGCCTGAAGGAGGTTGCCATGGCTGCGGAAAACGAGGTCGCCGAGTTCAAGCAGAGCATCCTCGCCAAGCTCAAGTACGCGGTGGGCAAGGACCCCGGCAACGCCTACGAGCACGACTGGTTCGAGGCCATCGCCCTGGCCGCGCGCGATCATGTGGTCGACCGCTGGGAAGAGGCCTCGGCGCAGCTCGACCGGCGCAACCAGAAGCGCATCTACTACCTGTCGCTGGAGTTTCTGATCGGCCGCCTGCTGGTCGACAACCTGAGCAACCTCGGCCTGCTCGAGGTGGCGCGGCAGGCGCTGGGCGAGCTGGGTGTCGATCTCGAGCGCATTCGCCAGATCGAACCAGACGCGGCGCTCGGCAATGGCGGCCTTGGCCGCCTGGCGGCGTGCTTCATGGAGAGCATGGCCACCCTCGGCCTGGCTGCCCACGGCTACGGCATCCGCTACGAACACGGGCTGTTCCGCCAGGCACTGGCGGATGGCTGGCAACAGGAACAGACCGAGACCTGGCTGGACTTCGGCAACCCCTGGGAATTCGAGCGCCCGGAGGTCGCCTACAGCATCGGCTTCGGTGGCGCGGTACTCAGCCAGACTGAAGGCGGCGAGGTGCCGCGACACAGCTGGCAGCCCCACGAGACCATGCGCGCCATCGCCTACGACACGCCAGTGATCGGCTGGCGTCGTTCGGCAGTCAACACCCTGCGCCTGTGGCGCGCTCGCGCCGAGGAAGACCTGCACCTGGATCGCTTCAACGCCGGCGACCATATCGGCGCGGTGGTCGAGGTGGTGCGCGCCGAAAGCATCTCGCAGGTGCTGTATCCGGCCGACAGCACAGAGGCAGGGCAGGAGCTGCGCCTGCGCCAGGAGTTCTTCTTCGTGTCCGCCTCGCTGCAGGACCTGCTGCAGCGCCACATGCGCGAGCACGGCGACATCCGCCTGCTGCCGGAGCGGGTGGCGATCCAGCTCAACGATACCCACCCGGCCATCGCCGTGGCCGAACTGATGCGCCTGCTGGTGGATGAGCACCTGCTCAGCTGGTACGACGCCTGGCAGCTGACCGTGGCGACCCTGTCCTACACCAACCACACGCTGCTGCCCGAGGCCCTGGAGTCCTGGCCGGTGTCGCTGATGGAGCGCCTGCTGCCGCGGCACATGCAGATCGTCTACCTGATCAACTCCTACCATATCGATGCGCTGCGCGCGCAGGACATCCACGACTTCGACCTGTTGCGCTCGGTGTCGCTGATCGAAGAGGAACATGGCCGCCGCGTACGCATGGGCAACCTGGCGTTCCTCGGCGCGCACAGTGTCAACGGCGTGTCGGCGCTGCACACCGAGCTGATGCGCAAGACGGTGTTTCGCGACCTGCATGGCCTGTACCCAACGCGGATCAACAACAAGACCAATGGCGTGACCTTCCGCCGCTGGCTGTTCCAGATCAACCCGGCGCTCACCGAGCTGCTGGTCGATACCCTCGGCGAGGGCGTGCTGGATTCGCCGGAAACGGTGCTGCGCAGCCTGGAAAACCATGCCGAGAAGAAGGCCATGCACAAGCGCTATGCCGCCCTGCGCCAGCGCAACAAGGCCGCCCTGGCCGCCCTGGTGCAGGAACGCCTGGGCATAGTGCTGGACACCGGTGCGATGTTCGACGTGCAGGTCAAACGCATCCACGAGTACAAGCGCCAGTTGCTCAACCTGCTGCACACCGTGGCGCTGTACCAGGCGATCCGCAACGAGCCGACCACCGACTGGGTACCGCGGGTGAAGATCTTCGCCGGCAAGGCCGCGGCCAGCTATCACCAGGCCAAGCTGATCATCAAGCTGGCCAACGACATCAGCCGCACGGTCAACGACGACCCCACGGTGCGCGGCCTGCTCAAGGTGGTGTTCATCCCCAACTACAACGTCAGCCTGGCCGAGACCATCATCCCGGCGGCGGACCTGTCCGAGCAGATTTCCACCGCGGGCCTGGAAGCCTCCGGCACCAGCAACATGAAGTTCGCCCTCAACGGCGCGCTGACCATCGGCACCCTGGACGGTGCCAACGTGGAGATGTGCGAGCAGGTGGGCAGCGACAACATGTTCATCTTCGGCATGACCGCGCAGCAGGTCGAGGCACGCAAACGCACTGGCGATCTGAACATGAGCTCGGTGATCGCCGGTTCGCAGCGCCTGACCAGCGCCCTGGAGGCGATTCGCTCGGGGGTGTTCTCACCGGATGATCCGGGTCGTTTCACCGGACTGATCGATGCGCTGGTCTACGACGACCGTTTCATGCTCTGCGCCGACTTCGACGACTACTGGGATACCCAGCGCAAGGTCGATGCGCTGTGGCAGGACCCGGCGCGCTGGTGGCGGGCGGCGGTGCTCAACACCGCGCGGATGGGCTGGTTCTCCTCGGATCGCACCATTCGCGAATACGCCGGGGAGATCTGGCGCGCCTTGCCGCGCTGAGGCGCGTCAGCCGGACAGGGCCAGCGGCAGGCGCAGCTCGACGCGCGCCAGCTCGCCCTGGTTGCCGAAGCTGACCTGGCCGCCGAAGCTCTCGGCCAGGGCCTGGACGATCGGCAGGCCAAGCCCCCAGCCCTTGGTGTCGCTGCGGCTGGAGATGAAGTAGGGCGTGGCCAGGTTGGCCAGCACCTCGCCGGGAAAGGTGCCGTGGTTGCTCACCAGCAGGCGGACGCAGTCGCCCTCCAGGCTCTGCTCGATGCGGATCGGCTGCCCCGGCCGGCCGTGCTTGGCGGCGTTGCCGATCAGGTTGTCGAAGATGCGCAGGAACGCCATGCGGTCCCACAGCACCTGCAGGCCGGCTTCTTCCAGCTGCAACTCCAGTGGGTTGTCGACCTGCAGGCGCAGGTTGGCCACCGCGTCGCGCAGCAGCGCGGCCAGGTCGATGCTCTCGCTGAGCAGCTTGATGCCGCCGCCGACGCTGACGTGGGAGATGTCCAGCAGGTTGCCGACCATCTCGTCGATGCGCTTCAGGTTGTCCTGCAGCACGCTGAGCAGCTCCTCGGTGCGGCGCTCCGGGTTGCGTTGCATCAGCCCGGTGGCCATCACGGCGGCGGCCAGCGGCGAGCGTAGATCGTGGCTGAAGGAGCGCATGAAGCGCTCGAGCATGATCTTTTCCTTGCTCAGCTGTTCGTTGCGCGCCTCGGCCCAGTTGCGCTGGCGCTCGACCCGCTCCAGGCGGGTGTTGCTCTTCATCAGGCTGGTGATGGTGGCCAGCACTTCTTCCGGGTTGATCGGGTGCGTCAGGTAGGCGCGGGCGCCGGTGTTGAGGCCGGTGGCCTTGTCCTGGCCGCTGATGAAGGTGGCCGAGATGTTGATGATCGCCGGCAGCCGCGCGGGGCCCAGGCGCTGCTCGGCCTTCTGGATCAGCTCGAAGCCGGTCATGTCCGGCAGGTTGATGTCGAGGATCACCAGGTCCACGCCCTCCAGCATCAGGGCCAGGCCCTCGGCCCCGGTGGCGGCCTCGATTACTTGGAAGTTGGCCTCGCCGGCGAGGATTTTGCGCAATACGTAGCGGTTGGCTTCCATGTCATCGACGATGAGGATTCGTCTAGTGCGCATCGCGTTGCTCCTCCGTCAGGCGGCGTACGTGGTGCAGAACCTGTTCAGCGTAGTCGGGGTGAGATTTGTGCAGGATCGCCCGGCACTGCCGGCCCAGGCGCTCCAGGGCCGCGTCGTCGAGCGGCTTGGCGGTGTTGATCAGCACCCGCGCGTGCATGCTCCAGTCCATGCTCTCGAGCAGGTCCTCGCCGGCGATGTCCGGCAGGTCGAGGTCGAGGAAGATGATGTCCGGGCGCACCGCGTGCAGCTTGTCGATGCTCGACGCCGCGGTGACGGCCTCGGTAATGACCGGGTGATAGGGCTGCAGCAGGCGTGACAGCAGGTAGCGGTCGGCTTCGCTGTCGTCGATCAGCAGCACGTTGATGCCGCTGAGGTCGAGCTCCTGCTGCTCTGCACTGGCGCTGCCGTGGCGGCGATCGACGCGCAGGAGGAAGCGGCTGCCCTTGCCCACGTCGCTGTGCAGGGTGATGTCGCCGTGCAGCAGGCTGGCCAGGCGCTTGGCCAGCGGCAGGCCCAGGCCGGTGCCCTGCACCTGTTGCTGCTCGGGATTGCGCACGCGCAGGAACTCCTCGAACACCTTGTCGTGGTTCTCCGGGGCGATGCCGACACCAGTGTCCTCGACCAGGAACTCGATGCTGTGCTCGTCCGGCAGGTAGGTGCGCACGCAGACCTTGCCACTGGGGGTGTACTTGAAGGCGTTGCCGATCAGGTTGCGCATGATCTGGAACAGGCGGTGGCGGTCGGTTTCCAGCTCCACCTCCTGGTCGGCGCCGACGATCTCCCAGTCCAGCTGCGGGAAGCGCTGGGACAGGGCGCCGACGAACTGGCGCAGCTGCTCGATGAAGTCGGCGAGGGTGAAGCGCACCGCGACGATCTCGACACGCCCGGAATGGGCCTCGGAGATGTCGAGCAGCTCGTTGACCAGCTCCGACAGCTCGGCGGCGGCGTCGCTGATGAACGACACCTGCTTGTGCTGCTCGGGATTGAGCTGGCCGTCGCTGCCCTTGAGTAGCAGCTTGCTGATGTTCTCGACGATATTGATCGGCGTGCGGATCTCGTGGGTCATGTTGGCGAAGAAGCGGCTTTTCGACTCGCTGGCCTGGCGCACTTCCTCGGTAGCCTTCTCCAGCTCGGAGTACAGCGCCACCACGCCCTTGTTGGTGTTCTCCAGCTCCTGGTTGGTGGCCTCCAGCTCGACCTGCTTGTTCTGCAGCTCGGCGGCGGTCAGCAGCAGCTCGGTGCCGCGAACCCGCAGCTCGATGAAGGGGTCGGCCGCGCCTTCGCCCTGCAGCTGGTCGCGGATGGCGTTGATCTGCTTGGGCTGGGGGAACGGGCGGGGCGGGTAGATCACTTTGCGTGCGCGGATGCGCGTGCCCTTGGCCGAGGTACGGATATCGAAGTCGTCCATCAGCTGCTGCGCGCCGAGCAGGCCGACGCCCATGCCAGTCGGCGAGATGTAGCTGCCGTCCATGATCTGGTCGATGGCGGCGATGCCAGGGCCGCTGTCAATGGCCTCGAAGCTCAGGCCACAGAGTTGTCCGGCTGCATTGTGGGCCAGGTCGAAATGGAAGGCGCCTTCGCCGGCGTACTGGTAGACGTTGCGGGCCAGCTCCGAGACGGCGGTGGCGAAGCGAATCTGCTCCAGCTGGGACAGCTCGAGCCAGCCGGCGATGCGCTTGGCGCTCTGCCGGCAGGTGACCACATCGGTTTCTGCATTGATGTGGATGGTGGCTATACGTCGAGCGCTATGCATGTTTCATCACTACCACCGTCGCGTCATCGTTGTGGCGCCTGAAATCGCGGTGAATCACCGCTGCGATCACCGCCGGGTGCCGCACGGCCAGGCCCGGATAGGCAGCCAGGTCGTAACGGGTACTGATGCCGTCTGAGGCCAGGATCATCGTCGTGCTCGGCGTCCACGGATAGCTGAAGCTCTGGATACGGCCGATGCGGTAACCCACCGTGCCGTTGCCGGACACCATGCTGCGGCTGCGGCCGTCGTGCAGCACGCCGGCGACATTGCCCATGCCGCAGAAACGCACTTGCGCCTGCTCCGGCAACACCTCTGCCAGCGCTACGGCGCCACCACGGGTCGACATCAATGCCCGGTGCAGGCGTTCGAGCAGGTTTTCCAGCGGCAGGTTCAGGTCATATTCGAGAAACAGCTCGCGCGCCTTGCTGCTGGCAGCGTGCGCCGCATGGCCATGGCCCAGGCCATCGCAGACCAGCATGCGGTGACCATTGATCGCCCAGGCGTCGCCGGTGAGTTCTTCGCCGGGGTAGGGCGTGCAGATGCCGGCAGCGACCAGCGGCCCGGACTGCGCTGGCTGCAGGCGGAACTGGGCGAACACCACCGTGCCCTGGCCGGCCTGCGAGTAGATGTCGAAATGGTCGGACAGGCGACTGATGGCGCCCAGGCCGGCGCCCATGGTGCCGGAGGTCGAGTAGCTGTCGGCCAGGCAGCGCGCCACATCGCTCATGCCTGGGCCGCGATCCACCGCCAGCAGTTCCAGGCGCTCGCTGTCCTGGTAGTAGAGAAGCTCGCCGCCCTTGGCATGCAGCACCAGGTTGCGCGCCATCTCCTGCACCACCACGGTGATGCGCCCGGTCAGCGACTCGTCCTTGCTCAACTGGCCGAGGTGGCGCATCACCAGACGGCGCACGGCATCGGCGTGTGCTTCGTGGGTGACGCTGTGGGCGAACTGCACGACTTGCCCGATCATTTCCACTTCCACAGCTCCACGGTGGTGCCGGCGCCGACCTGGCTGCGCAGCACGAACTCATCCACCAGCCGGCGCGAGCCGCTGAGACCCAGGCCCAGACCGCTACCCGAGGTATAACCGTCGACCAGCGCGCGCTCGATGTCGGCGATGCCCGGCCCCTGGTCGGAAATGACCAGGCGCAGTGCCGCTCGGCCAGCGCGGGTGGTCGCCTCGATCAGACATTCGCCGCCACCGCCGTAGATCAGTGCATTCCGCGCGATTTCACTGGCTGCCGTGACGATCTTGGTTTGCGAGACCAGGCCCAGACGGGCTTCTTCGGCGGCTTTGCGGACTTTCTGGCGGATGACGACGATGTCAGTTTCCTGTTTCAGCGGGAGCGTCTGTGTCGTCGTCACTCTCTTGCTCCCCGGCGATATCGTCCTCGCTCACGCTGTTTTCCAGCCAGCGCATGCCCTTTTCGATGTTCAGTGCGGTGGCGATGCCATCCAGCGACAGCCCCAGCTCGACCAGGGTGATGGCCACCGCCGGCTGCATGCCGACGACTATCACCTTGGCGTCGAGAATCCGCGAGACATTGGCGATGTGCGACAGCATGCGGCCAATGAAGGAATCGACGATCTCCAGCGAGGAAATGTCGATCAGCACGCCCTTGGCCCTGTGCCGCACGATCTGTTCGGTGAGGTCCTCCTGCAGGTCCATTGCCAGCTGGTCATGCATGTCGACCTGAATGCTCAGCAGCAGGTACTTGCCCATCTTGAGAATTGGAATGCGATCTACCATGGCGATCCCCTCAACGCGCCTTTTCGCTGCGAACCAGACGGATATCCAGCTCCTTGAGGGCCATCTTGAAAGCGTCGGCCAGGGAGGCTTTGGTCACCACGTCGCCCAGTTCCACGCCGAGATGGACGATGGTGGCGGCGATCTGCGGGCGAATGCCGCTGATGATGCACTTGGCACCCATCAGCTTGGCCGCGGTGATGGTCTTGAGCAGATGCTGGGCGACCATGGTGTCCACGGTCGGTACGCCGGTGATGTCGATGATGGCGATATCGGACTCCGTCTCGACGATCTTCTCCAGCAGAGCCTCCATGACGATCTGCGTGCGGTTGCTGTCCAGCGCGCCGATCAGCGGCACGGCCAGCACCTGGTCCCACAACTGCACTACCGGGGTGGAGAGCTCCAGCAGGCTTTCCTGCTGCTCGCGGATGACCATCTCGCGACCGGTTATGTAGTACTCGATGCTGAACAGGCCGAGCTTGTCGATCAGCTTGCTGAGCAGCCACACCAACTCGATGGCGTTGCTGTCCTGCTGCTGGATCAGATCGAACAGCGGCTCCTTGAGCGAGAACACGAAGGTGGCCGTTTCCGAGGGCGAGAAGCCCTGGCGGGCCTGGGTCACCGAGAGCCGTTCGAGCTGTCCCTTGAGCGGCTTCCAGGCGGCGGAATCGATGTCGTCGGAGCCTTGGGCCAGGGCGATGGTCACCGCCTTGAGCAGCTCGCGGGAGTTGTCCTGCACCGTTCGGTCGTCGACCAGGTCCATGCGGATGCCGGCGGCGCGCTGGGCGGCCATCCATTTTTCCAGCAGGGGTTCTTCGTTCTGTTTGAGAAGCTCGGCAAGCTGTGAGACGGCGGACATCGCTGATTTCCTTTCATGCGTAGGGAAGGGGTGACACTAGCTCCTTGGCAGCAGTGTCGAATGACATGACGTATGCAATGGCAGTGCCGCGAGCGCTCAAACATAGCAGCGTAGCGCGGGGGCGCCGCGGACTTTTTGCCCATTCGGCAAAAAACCGCCATGCGGCGGTTCTTTCAGCGGGGCGCTCTGGCGCGGGCACTGCCTAGAAAAAGCCCGGCTGGTGACGCTCGGCGATGTAATCCAGCGGCAGGGCTGCCGCCTTGATGAAGA
The DNA here is from genome assembly GCF_000761545.1 of Pseudomonas sp. ML96. Classification (GTDB taxonomy): domain Bacteria; phylum Pseudomonadota; class Gammaproteobacteria; order Pseudomonadales; family Pseudomonadaceae; genus Aquipseudomonas. The sequence goes on from NZ_JPMY01000003.1 coordinate 33,420, forward strand.
AAGCTGCCAGCTCGGTTTCCACCAGGGTGTGGTTGATCGAGTCCAGCGGAGCCTGCAGGCGCTGCACATCGCGACCGTAGCTCTTCTCGTGCAGCACCAGGTGGCTGTCGGGCACCGAGGTAATGCGATAGCAGCAGGGCGTGCCATCGCTGGGGCGGCGCAGGGTCAGCTTGAGTTCGGCCTGAGTTTCGTTGCGCAGCTGCATGCTGGCTTGCAGGCCGTTGGCATGGGCGTAGTCGGCGGCTTCCTCGAAATGCTGCGCCACGCAATCCACCAGCGCATGCAGCAGCTCCTCGCGAAATGCCGGCTCTATACGTGGTTGATTGATCATTGCGCTGCTCCTTGGAAGTGGTGGATTTCCGCTTCGACCAGCCATGTGGTGCCGAGTGCCAAAGATTTTTCAGCGATGCGCGAAGTGCTGTGCGGCGCGCCAGGCGGGCGACAATATCGGCCGCTGCGGCTTGGGTCGGCGCGGTTTGCGCCGGGCTGTCACGGGCACTTCGCGGGGCCGGTTCGGCTCCTGGTAGGCATGGGCATCCAGGGCATGTCGACGCACCACGCGCAGCATGCCCCAGAGCATGGCCGCGGCTACCAGGAACCAGGATGAGATGGCGAGGAGGATGACGCTTTCGGCTTCCATCAGCCTTTCCCTCCGTGCAGGTCGATATGAATGAGTTGATGCCGGTGCAACTCCAGGCGCATCTCGTCGAGCAGGGCGGCGGCGAAGCGTTGCAGGGGCAGGGCGGTCGCGTCGGGCTGGCGGAAATCGTCGATCTCCAGCAGGCGTGGCGGCTGAACGGGCGCCTGCACCAGCGTCCAGCACAGCGGGCTGGCCAGCAGACGCGCTTCCAGAGTATGGACCGGGGCATTCGGCATGGGTTCAGCCTCCAGCCAGGCGAAGTCGTCGACGATCAGCAGGCGCTGCACGCCGGCGGTTTCCAGGCCGTCGAGCAGCGCAAGCAGGGCGTTGAAATGCTGGGAGAACTCCTCGGAGTCCTGCGTGCTGTCGAGCAGGGCAATCACCGCGTCCATACCCGCCACGCTCTGGCTTACACCAATCGGGTCGAACAGCTCGCCGCCCTTGGTACGCAGGCCCGGACGGGCGCGGATCGAATTGAGTTCGGTGAGCATTGCCGTGGCCTCGTACTGGCGGTGCAGCGCTTCGGCCAGCAGTGCATTGCCCAGGCTGCTGTGGGCGCCGTACAGGGCCAGCTTGCAGGTCGGCGTTTCCAGATTGTGCATGGTTCAGGGCTGCCGATAGTGGCCAGGCGAGAAGGCCGTTCGCTGTGGGTCGATACGGCTGATCTGCACATCGGTGATTAACCCGGGCAACGCGGTGGTGTGCAGAGACTGCAGGTGAGACAGCGCTTGCTCCGGGGTCAGCGACTCGGCATCGATATCCAGGGTGGTGGACTGCGGCTGGTTATCCAGGATGTAGCTGACCAGAAAGAGGTAATTCTTCGCCATTGCACTGCTCCCGCATGGGCCAATGAGCAATGGACAGCCGCGCAGGCCGGGGTGATCCATGAATTTTTGGCTAAACCTTCGGCAAATCCGCAGGGTCGATTGTTATGACGGACATCCGGCGGCCAATTGCCGCGAGGAGGCTGAAATGACTCTTATGTGCCTGATTCGAGGTTGTATGTGGTCTGCCGGCACGCCGATGGAAGTAGGTGGTGAGGTGCTTGTATGCCAGTGCTGTAGCCGGTGCGGTTGTCATCGCTACGCGCCGGAGCTTACGGGCAGCAAGTCCTGACCGAGCCGCGTCACGCGGCTTCTGCTCAGGCGGTGGTGCGCAGGGTGGCTTTGGCTGTAAGCGGGCTAGCGACGCCGTCCAGGTGCTTGAGCAGAACGCCGTCGTATAGCGGCCCTAGCGGATTCAGGATCAGCGCCTTGCGCCGCAGAACGCTGCGTCGGTCCAGGCCGTAGACGCGGTATAGCTGCGTTGTGAAGTGCATGAGCGCCATTCGGCATGCTCGTTCCGCCTCGCTGGGCGGCATGTCGATCTCTGGCGATGGGTAGTACACGGCCTGGGTCGTCCCGTTGATGACCACATTGACCAGCAGAATCCTGCGCTGGTGAAACAAGCACCTCTAGATAAATAACCTCTTCCTGCGCTGCGAGAGCAACCTCGTAGCGCTCGCGAATGAGCGAATTCATCGATAAGCCTTTCTAAGCGCGAGTGCCCTTGGCCTGGGTTGCTCGGGTGGATTAACCACGTTCCTTAGTCAGGTCTTCAGCGGGAACGGCTCTGTTTGCCGTGCTGAACTATCTAGAGACTGGGCGGGGAGTGTGGGCGTGAATTGCCGATTGCCGGTTTGCCTTTTCAGGTTCTACGCCCCTCAAGCACAACCGTCTATGAATATTTAGGGAACTTTCTTGGTGTAGGCTCGGTATATCCCTGTTGGCTGCGGCTCGCAGTGTCTGGCTACAAGTCCCGATAGGAATGGGCAAATGACGAATTGGCTTTCCAGTAGTGGGGCGATGGCAGAGCGCATCCGCAACTATGACTGGAGTTCTTCCTCGCTGGGGCCGATTGAGACCTGGCCGAGCGTATTGAGAACAGCCGTGGCGCTGTGCCTCGAGTCGCGCTTCCCCCAGGCAGTGATGTGGGGGAGCGATCTGATCACCCTTCACAACGACGCTTTCAGTCTGATTCTGGGCAACAAGCCGCCGGCGCTCGGCAAGCCCTTCAAGGAGGTATGGAGCGAGGTCTGGGAGGATATTCGGCCCATCGCCGAGAATGCCTTGGCCGGCCAGGCGACCTTTATCGAGGACTTCCCGCTGCTCATTGAGCGCGGCAACTCGCCCGAGTGGGCGTACTTCACCTTCTGCTACAGCCCGATTCGCGATGCCGATGGCCAGGTCATCGGCATATTGGACACGGTCGCGGAAACCACCAGCACGGTGCTCACCAACCAGCGCCTCGAATTCCTCGATGAGCTGGCGCGCTCGGTGGTCAACGTCACCAACCCCGATGCGATCATGGCCACCATCACCCGCATGCTGGGTGAGCATATGAAACTCTCCAGCTGCGCCTATGCGGACATGGACCCCGACCAAGACGGCTTCACCATCCGTGGAGACTGGGCGGCGCAGGGCGTGCCTCATCTGCTCGGCCACTATCACCTGGCGGACTTTGGCCAACTGGCCGTGGAGCGGCTGAGTGCGGGGCAGGCGTTCGTCATCGACAACAACCTCAAGCAGCTGCCCGACCACGAGTCCGCGGCTTTTCAGGCGCTCGGCATCACCGCGACGATCTGCATACCGCTGGTGAAGGAGGGCCGCCTGACCGCGCTGATGGCGGTTCACGACAAGGTGCCGCGCGCCTGGTCCGCCTACGAGCAGTCGCTGATTCGCGATGTGAGCCAGCGCTGTTGGGCGCATATCGAGCGCGTGCGTGCCGAGGTGAAGCTGCGTGAGCTGAATGAAAGCCTGGAAGAGCGCGTGGCACTCATGGTCGCGCAGCGCGAGGGCGAAGTGGCCGAACACCACGAGACGCGCAAGATGGAAACCATCGGGCAACTAACCGGCGGGATTGCCCACGACTTCAACAATCTGCTGACGCCCATCATGATCACCCTGGATCTGATCCGGCGGCGCCTGGAAGACGATCGATCCATAGGTCTGGTCGATGCCGCGTTGCAGGCAGCGGACAAGGCCCGTGTGCTGGTCGGCCGCTTGCTGACATTTGCCCGCCGGCAAACCTTGCAGCCCAGCGCCGTGATGCTCGAGGCGCTGGTCGCCGATATGCGCGATCTGATCAGTCGCTCCCTCGGCCCGACGATCGAGGTCGTGGTGAATGTACCAAGCCATCTGCCGGCGGTACTGGTCGACCCGCACCAGCTTGAGCTGGCGGTGCTCAACCTGGCCGTCAATGCCCGAGATGCCATGGCTGACGGCGGCAGGCTGGAGATCAATGCGGTTATGGACAGGGTTGCGGCAGGCGCGGTCAGGGGTATGGCCGCCGGCAACTATGTCTGTCTGAGGGTGCTGGATAACGGCTGCGGCATGAATGCGGAGACGCTTCAGCGTTGCACCGAGCCTTTCTTCTCGACCAAGGGTGTCGGCAAGGGAACCGGGCTTGGCCTGTCGATGGTGCAAGGCTTGGCCGCGCAGTCAGGTGGCGGGCTAGGCATCAGCTCCGCAGAGGGCGAGGGCACCCGGGTGAATATCTGGCTGCCGATTACCGAAGACCCAGCGGCGAACAAAGACGCTGAACTCGACGAAGCGCCATTGGCGCCCAGGGCCGCGCTGGTTCTGCTGGTCGACGACGAGGAGTTGGTCCGCCGCACCACTGCACTGCAGCTGCAGGACCTCGGCTACCAGGTGCAAGAATCGGCCTCCGCAGCAGCTGCGTTGCAGATGATTGAGGCGGGGCTGCGGCCCGATGTGCTGGTCACCGACCACATCATGCCGGACAAGAGCGGCACCCAACTCGCTCGTGAGCTGCGCCAGCGTCTGCCCAACCTGCCGGTCCTGGTTCTCACCGGCTACTCGAATCTATCGCCGGAGCAGATGCACGGATTTGACGTGCTGGCCAAGCCATTCCGGCGGTCCGAAATCGCAGAGCGGCTTTCCAGCTTGGTTTGCAGCCTTGGCTGAGGCTCGCCCACGGCATGTCCCAGGCAGCAGCCTAAAAATCAGGCAATTTAAGCGAGGCGGCGAACGCCGTGGGCCGCAGGCTATTCCCCACAGACTTATCCACAAAATATGTGGAAAATCATGCACTTGAAAAGCCGGCTTGGATTGCGAAGTTGGCGCTTAAGGGCTAGCGAAGAGGATGGCGAACCGGGGCCTTGTGGGCCCCGGTGGCGGGCTCAGAGGCCGGCCAGTTTCAGGCGGTTGGCCTGCTGGCGGTAGACGGTGACCGGGCTGGTTTCGAACAGATGGCCCATGCCGAGGAACTGATTGATCTCGTCCAGGTGGTTCATCTTGTAGTTGTCGCGGATGACCATGCCCATGTGCGAGCTGCAGCGTTCGACGAAGCCGTCGTTGGCCACGCCCTTGGCGAACGCCTGGGAAGCGATGGTGGTGATCAGGTCCATCGGGTCGAGGACGTTGGTCACCGGCGAGGTGCCGCTCCAGGAGTAGTAGTTGATGCCGTTGACCTTGTAGGCGCCTTCGCCACAGGCGCTGGTGGGGATGCCCTGGGGGAACTTGCTGTTGAATACCGCCGCGCCCTGGCTGTTCAGCGAGACCAGTGCGCCGAGGGAATTCTGCGGGGTCTGGCTGGTGCTGCCGGAAATGAAGTGGATGACGCTGCCGATGGCGTTGACCAGCCCGGCAACGATGGTTTCACCGGCCGAACCCTCGGGGATCTGGCGGATCAGGTCGGCCACTGCCGAGCCCTTGTGCGGGGCGCCGACGCTGGTGACCGAGGCGACCAGATCCGGACGCACCGCCGCCACGTAACGTACGGTCGGGCCGCCATGGCTGTGGCCGATCAGATTGACCTTGGGCTTGCCGGAGATGGCGACGATTTCTTCGACTTCCTTGATCAGGTCCTCGCCACGTGCCTCTGAGGTACCCATCTGCACGACTTCGGTGGTGTAGACGCTGGCGCCATCCGAGCTCAGGGCCGAGGGGATGCCGTACCAGTAGTCGATGCCGAGCATGCTGTCCCAGCCGAGCATGCCGTGGGCCAGCACGATGGGGTATTTGGTCTTGGTATAGCCGGTGGAGCCGAACAGCCCGGCCTGTGCGGTGCCGGACAGCAGCAGGGAACTGCCGATGCAGAAGGCGAGAAGCGTTTTCTTGTTGTTCATTTATGGGATCTCGAAGCGGTGTTGGATCGTCCTTGGCCGCTATCCAGGCGCTCCATCGCCCGAAACTTCAGCGAACGGGTGTTCGCAGAATCCATGCCATCACCGAGTGACCAACTAGTCACTGCTCTAGCTGGCACATCTGTACCAAAAGTACCTGGAGGCCGCGTCTTTCCTGGCTGTTACAGATGACCCCAGCTCTTTTCATGGTGTTACCCAATTGCGAATGTTTCGCTTCTGTGAAGGGTTCGGCTATAAGGCTTGCCGAATCCTTTCATGCGAGGCGCGCTTGCTCGATTTCTCGGTTTACCTCGGCCTGTTCCTGTCCGCCTTCGGCGCCGCCAGCCTGTTGCCTCTGCAATCTGAGGCAGTGCTGGTCGGGCTGTTGCTGAACGGCGGGCAGCCGGCTGCCGCATTGCTAGCCGTGGCCTGCGTCGGCAATGTGCTGGGTTCGGTGCTGAATGCGGCGCTGGGCCGAGGGCTGGAGCGCTACCGTGAGCGCCGCTGGTTTCCGGTGAGCCCAGCGCGGCTGGAACAGGCCAAAGCCAGTTACCGGCGCTATGGCCGCTGGTCGCTGCTGCTGAGCTGGGTGCCGGTGATCGGCGACCCGCTGACCCTGGTGGCGGGGGTGATGCGCGAGCCCTGGTGGAGCTTCCTGCTGCTGGTCAGCCTGGCCAAGACCGCGCGCTATCTGGTGCTGGCCGCGCTCACCCTCGGCTGGTGAGGTCACTCGCGGTAGAACACCTGGATCAGGTGGTAGCCGAACTGGGTCTTCACCGGCCCGTGTACTTCGCGTAGCGCCTTCTTGAAAATCACCTGGTCCACGGCGCGGACCATCTGCCCGGGGCGGACTTCGCCCAGGTCGCCACCCTTCTTGCCGGAGGGGCAGGTGGAGTGTTTCTTGGCCAATACATCGAAGGCTTCGCCAGCGGCGATGCGCTTCTTCAGCGCGGCCGCTTCGGCCTCAGTCTTCACCAGAATGTGTCGGGCCATGGCCTTGGGCATGATGGGTTCCTCATTTTGCGAGGGCGCTATTGTGCCAGCATTCTTTGCGCCATCAGAATGGCGTCATTTTTCAGGCTAATGCTCCTGAAAAAGCTGACCTATTTTGATACTTCCACCCAGATGGACGCGCGCACGATGGACCTCACTCAGATGCTGAAGATCCTGGCCAGCCAGGACGGTTCCGATCTCTACCTGTCCACCGGAGCGCCGCCCTGCGCCAAGTTCAATGGCGTGCTCAAGCCGCTCAGTCAGGAGCCGCTCAAGCCGGGTGACGTGGCGGCCATCGCGGCGAGCGTCATGGATGCCGAGCAGCGCGCCGACTTCGACAAGGAGCTGGAGATGAACCTGGCCATCTCCGTGCCCAACGTCGGCCGCTTCCGTATCAACATCTTCAAGCAGCGCAACGAAGTTTCCATCGTCGCGCGCAACATCAAGATGGAAATCCCCAAGTTCGAGGACCTCAAGCTGCCCGAGGTGCTGCTCAAGACCATCATGGAGAAGCGCGGCCTGGTGCTGTTCGTCGGCGGCACCGGCTCGGGCAAGTCCACTTCGCTGGCGGCGCTGATCGACTACCGCAACCGCAACAGTGGCGGGCACATCATCACCATCGAGGACCCGGTGGAGTACGTGCACCGGCACAAGAAATCGATCATCAACCAGCGTGAGGTCGGCGTGGACACCCGCAGCTTCCACGCTGCGCTGAAGAACACCCTGCGCCAGGCGCCGGACGTGATCCTGATCGGCGAGATCCGCGACCGCGAGACCATGGAGCATGCCCTGGCCTTCGCCGATACCGGCCACCTGGCGATCTCCACCCTGCACGCCAACAACGCCAACCAGGCGCTGGACCGCATCATCAACTTCTTCCCCGAAGAACGCCGCCCGCAGTTGCTCAATGACCTGGGCAATAACCTGCGCGCCTTCGTCTCTCAACGCCTGGTCAAGACCACCGATGGCAAGCGCCGCGCCGCCGTCGAGGTGATGCTGGGTACGCCGACCATCCGCGACCTGATCAAGCGCAACGAGTTCTCCGAGCTCAAGGAGATCATGGAGAAGTCGAGGAACCTCGGCATGCAGACCTTCGACCAGGCGCTGATCGAGCTGGTCCACGAGGGCGCCATCGAGGAAGAGGAGGCACTGAAGAACGCCGACTCGGCCAACAACGTGCGCCTCAAGCTCAAGCTGTACAAGGACAACCCGGCCGCTCCGCAGGCCGCCGCCACGTCTGCTCCGGAGCCGGCAGCTGCACCTGCCGCAGCACCCGCCAACTGGGCGATGGAGCTGACGCTGGAAGATATCGAGGAAGAAGCACCGCCGGAGGACCCGGGCCGGCCGGGCATCTGATCGCGGCAATCAAAAAGGGCAGCCTGGGCTGCCCTTTTTTGTGCGCGTCGATCAGTACGGGCAGTTTTCGCGGTAGTCGGAAATCGCGTAGTCCGACTCATGGTTGGGGCCGCAGAGGAACTGGCTGTAGCGGCTGTCGAAGTCGATGAAGCGCTTCATCCAGGCGATGCCGTACATGCCCAGCATGTCCTGGTTCGGGTAGCCGGAGTTGGCGCAGAAGTGCGAGCCGCCGTAGATCTCCAGGAACGCCTTGGGCGTGGAATTGGGGATCTGGTTGTAGAACGGCGAGGCATGCTGGGCCACCGGTGCCACGGTGTCGGCGCTGCAGGCCAGGATCAGGGTCGGCGTCTTGATGCCACTGAAGGCGCTGGAGCCCAGGTACCACGGTGCCTGCGGGATGATGGCGTTGATCGAGCGCTGGGTCGCCAGCTTGAGCGAGCCGCCGCCGCCCATGGACCAGCCGATGGCGCCCAGGCGGGTGCTGTCGATCTTGTTGTACAGCGGGCTGGACGAGCTTTTGCTCTGCGCGATCAGGTAGTCCAGTGCTTCGCTCAGCTGACTGGCGCGGCTATCGGGCTGGTCGTAGATGGTCTTGGTGTTCATGGTCATCACCACGAAGCCGTGCGAGGCCAGGCGCGGGCCCCACCAGTCGATGCTGCTCTCGTAGGAGAGATAGCCGGGAATGACCGCGATGGCGCCCATCTTGCCGGTGGTGTTGGTCGGGTAATACACGGTGCTGTCGCCGTAGCCCTTGAGGAAGCCGGATACCGAGAACTTGGCAGTGGTGAAGGGGCCGGTCGAGGCCTTCAGCGCAGTGACCGTCGGTGCCGGGCCACGGGTGCAGTTGCTGCAGGGCGCAGACGGGCCGGTGGCGGAAAAGGCATAAGTGCTGGCCAATAGCGTGGCGAACATCAGTATCGCTTTGGCAGTGGTTACTTTGATTCCCATGTCATTACCTCGTTGATTTTGTTGTTACGTCATGACGGTTGGTTTCGGCTTATTTGCAAGCGCGGCTGGAAACTAACAACGAGGAAGTTGCGCAACAACGATCAAGTCGTCTCAGTTCATACAAGCAATGCAGGATTGTGGAGTGACCTTGCAGTGTTCTATCCATTCGCCCATGGCTCGGCTGCTCTGGCTTCGCGGCGTGATGCGGGGTCGAGCGGAGATGTAGCTCTTGGGTATTAGTGCGCGCTGTTTTGTCATTCTTTCGGTTGCATTTATTTCCACCGCAAGTGTTGGTGGCTAATTGCTCTGAAAATTGATTGACACTTATCAGCAATAAAACAAACTTGCCTTGTGATATCTGGTCGCATGTTTCTACTCGTTAAAAGAGCACTCTCGAATGCCTGCCGAGCGAAACTCATCTCCTGCACTTGTATATGTCTCGAGCCGACGGTACCTGTACCTGGGGCGTGGCCAGTTGCCCATCCGCGACCTGCACTCGGCCGCGGCGGCCATGCTCGTTTGCCTGCAGGGCGAGGTGAGGTTCCGCACACCGGGCCATGAACAGTGGCTCAGCAGCGCCAGCGTGCTGATTCCCGCGGGCAGCCGCATTGCCATCGACAACCGCGACGCCGTGCTGGCGGCCTGTTATCTGGATGCGGGCAGGCCCGACTTCGCCGTGCTGCGCCGGCAGATGGCAGCTACCTGCCAGGGCATTCACTACCACCACCGGCAGGAGCATTGCCTGGCGCAGACGCTGACCGGCTTGCGTGACGAGGCGCCGGGGCATGCCGAGGCCCAGCGGCGTGTCGAGACGATGATCTACCGTGGCGCCGGCGATCCGCTGCCGCAGGTCGATCCACGGGTGACGCAGGTGGTCGAGCGTCTGCGCAGCAGCTCAGCACTGAACATCTCGGTCGGTGTGTTGGCCGCCGAGGTCGGGCTCTCCGAATCCGGGCTGATTCGGTTGTTTGCTCTGCAGGTGGGGGTACCGCTGCGCCGGCACCGGCTCTGGTACCGGTTGCTCGATTTTGTCAGGCATACCCTGGCCGGTGTTCCCGGCTCAGTGGCAATCAAGATGGCGGGCTTCAGCGATGCTGCGCATTTGTCCCGCTGTTACAGCGGTTTCTTCGGCGTCAATCACTCCTACGCCTTCTCGGCCAAGACCCATGTGCGCTACATCCTGCCCGCGGGGGAGGCCGAAGGCTTTCAGCGATTGGTGGCTGGCGGCAGGTAGTGGTCGATCACGCGCTGCAGGGTGCCGTCCTGGCGCATCTGTTCCACAGCGAGATGGACCGCCCGAGCCAGAACGGGATCGCATTGCAGCGAGCAGGCGATGTACATATCGGTGTTGGCCATGGGCGGGCTCATGTGCAATGCGGGCCCTGAATCCCACTGGAAGCGGCCTTCGGCCTCGGTGGTGAACCAGGCGTCCACCCGGCCCATGCGCACCATGCGTACCGGTCGCTCGCCGAGGCGCAGCGGATACAGTTGCGCATCGGAGAAACCGGCACCGCGCAGAATCTCCTCCTGCGCCGTACCCAGGCCGACGGCGACCAGGCGATAACGTTGGCGTGCTTCCTCCAGGCTGTTGACCGGTGGCTGCAGGCTGAAGAATGCACGGGGCATCGGCAGTATATTGGCGACCCAGGTGAAGCGCGCCTCTCGCTCCGGGGTACGCGATAACGGGACCAACAGCGCTAGTTGCGATTCCTGCGCCCGCTTCTGTGCGCGCAGCCAGGGCTCGGAGCGCAGGCTGGCGCGATAGCCGGCGCGCTCCAGCGCCATGATGGCGATATCGCCAGTGATGCCATGCTGGCCGTTGCCGAGCGCGGCCAGTGGCGGCGCGTCGGGCATGTACAGATCGATGTCCTTCGGCTCGGCGAGCAGAAGAGCAGGGCAGAGCAGCAGGAGGCTCAGAAAGAGGCGCAAGACGAGGCTTCCAGAGGAGGAGCCGTCAGTATAGGAAAGCCGGCGAGCAGTATCCGTCGCCAGGCCTGAGCCTGGAGCAGATACCGATCCTGGTCAGCTACGCAGCTCTTCGAGGTCGCGGAACAGCTCCAGCGCCTGCGGGTTGGCCAGGGCGTCGGTGTTCTTCACCGGTTTGTCGTGCACCACGTTGCGCACGGCCAGTTCGACGATCTTGCCGCTGATGGTGCGCGGGATATCGGCCACGGCGATGACCTTTGCCGGTACATGGCGCGGCGTGGTGTTGGCGCGGATGACCTGGCAAATGCGCTGCTTGAGCTCGTCGCTCAGCGCTACGCCTTCGCGCAGGCGTACGAACAGCACCACGCGTACGTCGCCGTCCCAGTCCTGGCCGATGGCGATGGATTCCAGCACTTCCTCGACCTTCTCCACCTGGCGGTAGATCTCGGCGGTGCCGATGCGCACGCCGCCGGGGTTGAGCACCGCGTCCGAGCGGCCGTGGATCACCAGCCCGCCGTGTGCAGTTTCCTCGGCGTAGTCGCCGTGGGCCCACACGCCGGGGAAGGTCTCGAAATAGGCGGCGCGGAACTTGGCGCCGTCGGCATCGTTCCAGAAGCCTACTGGCATGGAGGTGAAGTGCTGGGCGCAGACCAGCTCGCCTTTCTCGCCGAGCACTGCCTTGCCTGCGTCGTCCCATACCTGCACGTCCATGCCCAGGCCCTTGCACTGCAGCTCGCCGCGGCGCACCGGCAGCACCGGGTTGCCGAGGGCGAAGCAGGAGACGATGTCGGTGCCGCCGGAGATGGAGGACAGGCAGACGTCGCTTTTGATGTCGCGGTAGACGTACTCGAAGCTCTCGTGGGCCAGCGGCGAGCCGGTCGAGAGGATGGCCTTCAGACGGCTCAGCTTGTGCGTCTCGCGCGGCTTGGCGCCGGCCTTTTCCAGGGCGGCGATGAACTTGGCGCTGGTGCCGAAGATGCTGATGTTCTCGGCGTCGATCAGGTCGATCAGGCGCTTGGCACCCGGGTGGAAGGGCGAGCCGTCGAACAGCACCAGGGTGGCGCCCAGGGCCAGGCCTGAGACCAGCCAGTTCCACATCATCCAGCCGCAGGTGGTGTAGTAGAACAGGGTGTCGTCGGCATGCAGGTCGGTGTGCAGGCCCAGTTCCTTGACGTGCTGCAGCAGGGTGCCGCCGACGCCGTGGACGATGCACTTGGGCACGCCGGTGGTGCCGCTGGAGTAGAGGATGTACAGCGGCTGCTCGAACGGCACTGGGGTGAACTCGGGCTCGCCGCCGGCCTGGTAGAAGTCCGACCATAGCGTAGTTAGAGCAACTGACTTGTAATCAGCAGGTCTAGCCTCGGGGCGCGAGTAGGGCACCACCACGAGTTGCTGCAGGCCGGGCAGGCGCTCGAGGATTTCGTTGAGCTTGCCGCTCAGGTCGAGGTTCTTGCCGGCGTAGCGGTAGCCGGCGGCGGCGATCAGTACCTTGGGTTCGATCTGGCCGAAGCGGTCGATCACGCCCTGGGTGCCGAAATCCGGCGAGCAGCTCGACCAGGTGGCGCCGAGGCTGGCGGTGGCGAGCATGCCGACCAGGGTCTGCCAGGTGTTGGGCATGAAGGCGGCGACGCGATCGCCAATGCCGACGCCGGCGGCCTTGAGGCTGCGCTGCAGGCCGGCGACATGGGCGGCCAGCTCGGCATAGCTAAGCTGCTCACGTGAGCCGTCCTCGCCAATGGCAACCAGCGCCGGGTGGTCATCGCGGCGGCGCAGCAGGTGTTCGGCGAAGTTCAGAGTCGCGCCAGGGAACCAGTGCGCGCTGGGCATGGCCGGGCCTTCACGCAGCACGGCCTCGGGCTGGGCGGCGAAACGCACCTCGAAGAAGTCGACGATGGCCTGCCAGAACGCCTCGCGCTCGCTCACGCTCCAGGCATGCAGGGCCGGGTAGTCGGCTAGTTGCAGGGCGTGGCGGCGGTTGACGAAGAGGCGGAAGGCATCCATGCGGGTAGCGGCGATGCGTTCGGCGGAAGGGGCCCAAAGTGGTTGGTTCATGCGGCAATCCTGAACTTCTTGTTGTGTATCGATTGTAGGGTAATGACTTACTGGGCGAGCCAGCCACCGTCCATGTTCCAGGCGGCGCCACGTACCTGTTCGGCTGCCTCGCTGCAGAGGAACAGAGCTAGAGCGCCGAGTTGTTCGGGGGTGACGAAATCCAGCGACGGCTGTTTCTCGGCCAGCAGGTCGTGACGCGAGCGGGCGACGTCGCCATCCACGGCGCGGGCGTCGATCTGTTTCTGCACCAGCGGGGTCAGCACCCAGCCGGGGCAGATGGCGTTGCAGGTGACGCCCGTGGTGGCGGTCTCCAGCGCCACGCTCTTGGTCAGGCCGACCAGGCCGTGCTTGGCCGCCACGTAGGCGCTCTTGCCGGCCGAGGCCGCCAGGCCATGGGCCGAGGCGATGTTGATGATCCGCCCCCAGTTGCGTGCGCGCATGCCCGGCAGCGCCAGGCGCGTGGTGTGGAAGGCCGAGCTGAGGTTGATGGCGATGATCGAATCCCAGCGCTCCACCGGGAATGCCTCCACTGGCGCCACGTGCTGGATGCCAGCGTTGTTGACCAGGATGTCGACACCGCCGAACTGTTCCTCGGCGAAGCGCACTAGGGCTTCGATCTCCGCGGGCTTGCTCATGTCCGCCGGGTGGTGGCGTACCTGGCCGCCGTGGGCGGCGACGGCCGTAACGGCTGCTTCCACGTCACCGAAGCCGTTGAGCACCAGGTTGGCGCCGGCTTCGGCCAGCTTGAGGGCTATCCCTAAGCCGATGCCGCTGGTGGAACCGGTGACCAGGGCGGTCTTGCCTTGCAGATTCATGTGCTTCTCCTGTTGCACGGGCCGCCTCGGCGGCCCGGTCGCGGGCTACACCCGCCCTACGGTTAGACGATGCCGGTGGCGTAGAACACGCCGATCACGACGAACACGGCCAGGGTCTTGATCAGGGTAATACCGAAGATGTCCTTGTACGCCTCGCGGTGGGTCAGGCCGGTGACTGCCAGCAGGGTGATCACCGCGCCGTTGTGCGGCAGGGTGTCCATGCCGCCGGAGGCCATCGAGGCGACCCGGTGCAGCACTTCCAGCGGAATATTGGCGGCGTTGGCAGCCTGGATGAAAGTGTCGGACATGGCCGCCAGGGCGATGCTCATGCCGCCCGAGGCCGAACCGGTGATGCCGGCCAGCAGGGTGACGGTGACCGCTTCGTTGACCAGCGGGTTGGGGATGCTTTTCAGTGCATCGGCCAGTACCAGGAAGCCGGGCAGCGAGGCGATCACCGCGCCGAAGCCGTATTCCGAGGCGGTGTTCATCGATGCCAGCAGCGCGCCGCCGACCGCGGTCTTGGTGCCTTCGGCCAGTTTGGCCTTGATTGCGCGGAAGCCGCAGATCAGCACCAGCAAGATGCCCAGCAGCAGCGCGGCCTGCACGGCCCAGATGCCGGTCAGCTTGGCCACTTCGCTGGTCACCGGCTGCGCCATGCCGGCCAGTTGCAGGCTGTGGGTCTTGCCGTAGATTTCCGGAATCCAGCGGGTGAACAGCAGGTTGGACAGACCCACCAGCACCAGCGGCGACAGCGCCAGCCAGGGGTTGGGCAGGGCAAGGTCGTCTGCCGTTTCCGGCTCGTTGCGCAGCTCGGTGCCATAGCCCTCGCCGCTGCGCTTGGCCTTGTTCAGCTGGCGGCGCAGATAGAGCATGCCGACGCTGAACACGAACAGGGTGCCGATCACGCCCAGCCACGGCGCCGCCCAGGAGGTGGTGCCGAAGAAGGTGGTGGGGATGATGTTCTGGATCTGCGGGGTGCCGGGCAGGGCGTCCATGGTGAAGCTGAACGCGCCGAGGGCGATGGTGGCCGGGATCAGGCGCTTGGGGATGTTGCTCTGGCGGAACATCTCGGCGGCGAACGGGTACACGGCGAACACCACCACGAACAGCGACACGCCGCCGTAGGTGAGCAGGGCGCAGACCAGCACGATCACCAGCATGGCCTGGTTGGTGCCGAGCAGGCGGATGGCCGCGGCGACGATGGAGCGCGAGAAGCCGGACAGCTCGATCAGCTTGCCGAACACGGCGCCAAGCAGGAACACCGGGAAGTACAGTTTGATAAAGCCGACCATCTTCTCCATGAACACCCCGGTGAAGGCAGGCGCCACGGCGGACGGGTCGGTGAACAGCACGGCGCCGAGGGCGGCGATGGGGGCGAAGAGGATGACGCTGTAGCCGCGGTACGCGGCCAGCATCAGCAGGGCTAGGGCCGCGAGGGCGATGATCACGCTCATTGAGCTGTCTCCTGTGCTGCGGCGCGGCGGACGCGCGCAGCGATATTGTTGTTGTGAGCCAGGTTGCCGGTGGTTGGTTCGCTTACCAGAGCGGCAGCACGTAGCTGAGGATCAGACGGTTCTCGTCCAGGTCATTGCCGAAGTTGCTCGAACGCAGCGTGGCGTTACGCCATTTGATGCCGAAGTTCTTCAGCGGGCCGTCTTGGAACACGTAGGCGATGTCGGTGTTGCGCTCCCACTCCTTGCCTTCCGACTTGCCGGCGCCCAGCTCGATGTTGTCGCCGGACAGGTAGCGGGTCATGAAGGTCAAACCGGGGATGCCGACGGCGGCGAAGTTGTAGTCGTAGCGCGCCTGCCAGGAACGTTCCTCGGCGTTGGCGAAGTCGCCGATCTGCACGAAGTTGACCAGGAAGGCGTCGGTGCCGCCGATGTAGGCGAAGCCGGTGTCGCCGCTCATGCGCTGGTAGCCGAGACCGAAGGCATGGCCGCCGAGGCCGTAGGTGAACATGGCGCCGAGCGCACGGTTGTCGACGTTGCTGTGGCCGTCGTCGTCGGAGCGGGCGAAGCGCAGGTCGCTCTTCAGCGACTGACCTTCACCGAGCGGCAGCAGGTGGGTCAGGTTGACGATGTGCTGGTCGTAGAGCTTGTCGAGCTTGGCGTAGCTGTAGCCGGTGGTGAGCTGGTCATTCCACTTGTAGCTGGCGCCGGCGAAGTCGAAGCGGTCGCTGTCGCCGCTGGCGACGATGCCACGGGCGCTGCCACTGGTGACGGTCATGTCCTCGCTGTCGGAGGAGTCGCGCTGGCTGACCTGGCGCAGCTGGCCGGCATCGAGGGTCAGGCCGGCGATGTCGGTGGAGTTCAGGTGCGCGCCGCGGAAGGTCTGCGGCTGCAGGCGCGAGTCGTTGGCCAGCACGGTGGGCAGCTTGGGCAGCAGGGTACCGACCTTGAGCACGCTGGCGCCGGCCTTGAACTTGGCGGTCAGGCCCAGCTCGCCGTATTCGTCCTGGGCGCCGTCGACCTTCTCCTTGTCGCGTGGCAGCAGGCCGGAGCCGGTGCGGTCGGGGCTGGAGTCGAGCTTGACGCCAAGCATGCCGAGGGCGTCCACGCCGACACCGATGGTGCCTTCGGTGAAGCCGGATTCGTAGCGCAGGAGGAAGCCCTGGGCCCATTCGTCCTGCTTGGACTGGGCGGCGCCGTCCTGGCGGAAATCGCGGTTGAAGTAAAAGTTGCGCAATTCCAGGCTGGCTTTGCCATCTTCGAGAAAGGCGGCCTGGCTGGGCAGGCAGGTACCGCCGAGGGCGGCGAGGGCAACGGCATGGCTGAGCGAGAGTTTGCTCACGGAGTATCTCCTGGCGCGGCGCCGTGGCGAACGAGGACGGTGCAGGATCGTCCCTGGAGCGAAGTTCGCACTACGTGCAGCGGTATTGTTGTTATTGGGGCTGCGGACTGGCCGCGCAGGGCTTATAGCCAGTTCTGTGCCAATAACGTAGGAGATTGATTTATAAGGATTTATTGTGTTTTTGGGATGAGACTTGAGCGACGTTTGTCTCTTATTGGAGACGACCTCTGCCGGGTTTCTAGCCAGGCCCCAGTGAATCCCAGCTGCAGCGCAAAATCTCTGATTGGAGACTTGTCTCCAAATCAAGACGAAAGCCCCAGGGCGACCATCTTCTTGTACAGGGTCGAACGGCCCAGCCCCAGGCGTTTGGCGGCTTCCGGCACGCTGCCGGCGTGCTCGGCCAGGGCCTGCTGGATCAGCTGGCGTTCGTAGGCTTCGCGGGCGGCGTAGAAGCCGCCTGCGGTCGAAACGCTGCTGAGCGGCGCAGTCGCCTGCGTGGCAGGCAGCGGCACGAAGCGGCCGATGGCGGTGCGCAGCGCTGCCGCGCCCAGGCGCGCCTCGTCGCCGAGCAGGGCCGCACGCTCCAGCACATTGCGCAGCTCACGGATGTTGCCTGGCCAGGCATGACTAGCGAGCAGGGCTTGGGCCTCGTTATCCAGCTCATGGTGGCCGGGTAGTTCATCGAGGATCGCCTCGCACAGCGCTGGCAGGTCGTCCAGGCGCTCGCGCAGCGGCGGCAGCTGGATCGGCAGGACGTTGAGGCGGTAGTACAGGTCGGCGCGGAAGCGGCCTTCCTGCACCGCAGCTTCCAGATCCAGCGAGGTGGCGGCGATCAGGCGCACGTCGCTGCGGCGCACCTCGTTGGAGCCGACCGGCTCGAATTCCTTCTCCTGCAGCACGCGCAGCAGCTTGCTCTGCAGGGCCAGTGGCATGTCGCCGATCTCGTCGAGGAACAGGGTGCCGCCCTGGGCGATCTGCAGCTTGCCGGGGCGGCCCTTGCGGTCGGCGCCGGTGAAGGCGCCAGGCGCGGTACCGAAGAACTCGGCCTCCAGCAGGGCTTCCGGAATCGCCGCGCAGTTGACGCTGACGAAGGGCTTGTGCGCCCGTGGCGAGGAACTGTGGATGGCGTGGGCCAGCAGCTCCTTGCCGGTGCCGGTTTCGCCGAGCAACAGCACCGGTGACTCGCTGGCCGCACCGCGGCGGGCGCGGCGCTTGACCTCCAGGCTGGCGGCGCTGGTGCCGATGAAGTGGGCGAAGCTGTACTTGGCCTGGCGTGCCTGCAGCAGCGAGCGGGTCGAGGCCAATTCTTCCTGGATCTGCATGAAGCGGGTCACCAGCGGCGCCAGGCTGCGCAGCTGGTCGAACAGGGCGAAGCCGATGGCGCCGATCACCGCGCCGGCATCGTCGTGCACCGGCAGGCGCATCACCACCAGCGGGCCGCCGGGGGTGTCGAGCATGTCCAGCAGGATCGGCTCGCCGGTCTCCACCACCTGGCGCAGCAGGCTGGACGGGATGACCTTTTCCACCTCTTGGCCGATGGCCTGGCTGGCGTCGTCCAGACCATAGCGACGGGCGTAGCGCTCGTTCATCCAGACGATGCGCGCGTCCTTGTCGACGATCACCGTGCCCTCGCTGGACTGCTCGACGATCTCGAACAGCGAGCGGATCGCCAGCAGGCGCACGTGCTGGTAGTCGCGCAGGGTGGAGGCGTCTTTCATCGGCAGTCTCGCTCAGGGGAAGAGGCCGAGCTTAGCGGGGCTCGGCCGTCGGGCAATCTGACCTTGGTCGCAGCGCCGGCGTTCAGCGCGACGCCAGGCGGGCGCGGGCGACGCGCGAGCCGTTGTCCTTGCCGAGCACCTGGCAGATGCGTGCACCGGCGTCGATCAGCTTGTCCAGGTCGATGCCGGTGTGGATGCCCAGGCCCAGCAGCAGGTAGAGCACGTCCTCGGTGGCGACGTTGCCGGTGGCGCCCTTGGCGTAGGGGCAGCCGCCGAGGCCAGCGACCGAGCTGTCGAACACGGCGATGCCTTCCAGGAGGCTGGCGTAGATATTGGCCAGGGCCTGGCCGTAGGTGTCGTGGAAGTGCCCGGCCAGCTTGTCGCGCGGGATATCGCGGCCGACTACCTCGAACATGGTGCGGGTCTTGCCAGCGGTGCCGGTGCCGATGGTGTCGCCCAGCGAAACCTCATAGCAGCCCATGGCGAACAGCTCACGCGCCACGGCGGCGACCTGCTCGGGCGCCACTTCGCCCTCGTAGGGGCAGCCGAGCACGCAGGAGACGTAGCCGCGCACCGTGATGCCGTGGGCCTTGGCCGCTTCCATCACCGGCACGAAGCGCTCCAGACTCTCGGCGATGGAGCAGTTGATGTTCTTCTGCGAGAAGGCCTCGCTGGCGGCGGCGAACACCGCGACTTCCTTCACGCCGGCCTCGACTGCGGCTTCGAAGCCCTTGAGGTTGGGGGTGAGGGCGCCGTAGACCACACCGGGGTTGTACTGGATGCCGGCAAACACCTCGGCGCTGCCGGCCATCTGTGGCACCCACTTGGGCGAGACGAAGCTGCCCACCTCGATATAGCTCAGGCCGGCGGCGCTCAGGTCATCGGTCAGGCGCACCTTGTCGGCCACGCTGATCGGCTGTTTCTCGTTCTGCAGGCCGTCGCGCGGGCCGACTTCGACCAGGCGGACGTGTTGCGGCAGGTTCATCTGTTCTCTCTCGCTTCGTGGGTGGCCCTCAGGCCTCTTCCAGCTCAACTAGTGCGGCGCCTTCGCCGACCATATCGCCCTCGGCGCAGTACAGCGCCTTGACCGTGCCGGCGTGAGGCGCGCGGATGCTGTGCTCCATCTTCATGGCTTCCAGCACCACCAGGGCGGTGCCGGCTTCTACGGCCTGGCCGGGTGCGACCAGCACGCGCACGATACTGCCGTTCATGGGCGCCGTCAGCCCGCCTTGGTGGGCGTGGCTGGCCTCGACCTCGGCGATCGGGTCGGCCTTGCGCACCTCGTGCAGGCGCCCCTGCCACTCCAGATACAGCGCATCGCCCTGGCGGATGGCACGGTGGGCGCGGCGCAGGCCGTCCTGTTCGAGCCACAGTTGCTCGCCCAGCAGCTGCGACTGCAGCGCGCCGCGCAGGTGCACGGTCTGGCGTTGTTCGCCACAGCTCAGTTGCAGGTCGGTCTCGCTGGCCAGGCCGGCGCGCCAGCCGAGGTTGCCGCTCCACGGCGAGTGATAGTCCTCATGACTGCGACGCGGTGCCTCGCTCTGCAGCCAGGCCTCGCCGGCCAGTTGCCAGAACTCGCTCGGCAGCTCGGCCACGTCCGGCAGTAGCTGCGCCTGGTGGCGGGGGATAAAGCCGGTATCCAGCTCGGCAGCGGCGAAGGCCGGATGGGCCAGCACGCGACGCAGGAAGGGCAGGTTGCTGGCGAAGCCGCCAACGGCGGTTTCCTCCAGCATGGCCAGCAGACGCTGACGGGCCTGCTCGCGGTCCTCGCCCCAGGCGATTAGCTTACCGAGCATGGGGTCGTAGAACGGCGAGACGGTATCGCCTTCGGCTACGCCGCTGTCGACCCGGCGGCCTTCACCGGAGGCCGGCTCGCGATACAGCTTGAGGTCGCCGGAGGCGGGCAGGAAGTCGTTGTCGGTGTCCTCGGCGTACAGGCGCACTTCGATGGCGTGGCCATTGAGCGGCACCTGCTCCTGGCTGATCGGCAGCGCCTCGCCACGGGCGACGCGAATCTGCCAGGCCACCAGGTCGAGGCCGGTAATGGCTTCGGTAACCGGGTGTTCCACCTGCAGGCGGGTGTTCATCTCCATGAAGAAGAACTGGCCGCGGGCATCGAGCAGGAATTCCACGGTGCCGGCGCCGACATAGCCGATGGCCTGGGCAGCCTTGACCGCCGCCTCGCCCATGGCGCGGCGCAGTTCGGGCGACAGACCCGGGGCTGGGGCTTCCTCGACCACCTTCTGGTGGCGACGCTGGATTGAGCAGTCGCGCTCGTTGAGGTACAGGCAGTTGCCGTGGCTGTCGGCGAACACCTGGATCTCCACGTGGCGCGGCTGCAGCACGTATTTCTCCACCAGCATGCGCGAGTCGCCGAAGGCGGACTGGGCTTCACGCTGGGCGGATTCCAGGGTCTCGGCCAGTTCGGCTTCGCGCTCGACCACCTTCATGCCCTTGCCGCCGCCACCGGCGGCGGCCTTGAGCAGTACCGGGTAGCCGATGCGCTCGGCGGCGACGCGGAAGGTTTCCACGTCCTGGGCTTCGCCGTGGTAGCCGGGCACCAGCGGCACGCCGGCGTCTTCCATCAGCGCCTTGGCCGCCGACTTGCTGCCCATGGCGTCGATGGCCGTGGCGGGCGGGCCGAGGAAGACCAGGCCGGCGGCCTCGATGGCGCGGGCGAAGCCGGCGTTCTCGGAGAGGAAGCCGTAGCCCGGGTGGATGGCCTGGGCGCCGCTGGCCTTGGCCGCGGCGATGATCTTGTCGACCAACAGGTAGCTCTCGGCCGGCTTGGCGCCGCCGAGGTTCACCGCCAGATCGGCTTCGCGCACATGGCGCGCATGGACGTCGATGGCGCTGTGCACGGCCACGGTTTTCAGGCCCTGGGCCTTGGCGGTGCGCATCACCCGGCAGGCGATTTCGCCGCGGTTGGCCACCAGCAGGGTGTCGATGTGCTTGCGGCTCATGCTTGCGGCTCCTGCCAGGCGGGCGTGCGTTTTTCCAGGAAGGCGTTGAGCCCCTCCTGGCCTTCGGGGCTGACGCGGATACGGGCGATGGCGTTCTCGGTGTAGCGGCGCAGCGGCGGGTGGAGCACGCCGCTGGCCACTTCGCGCAGCAGGTCCTTGCTCACCTGCATGGCCTGCGGGCTGTTGAGTAGCAGGTTGCTGACCCAGCTCTCGACCTGGGCCTCCAGCTCGCCGGCCGGGTAGGCCTCGGCCAGCAGGCCCAGCTCACGGGCGCGATTACCGGAGAAGCGCTCTGCGGTCAGCGCGTAGCGGCGCGCGGCGCGTTCGCCCAGGGCCTGTACAACGAAGGGGCTGATCACTGCCGGGGCCAAACCGATGCGCACTTCGGACAGGCTGAACAGCGCGTCGTCCGCGCCGATGGCCATATCGCAGCAGCTCACCAGGCCCACCGCACCGCCGAAGGCCGCGCCCTGGACCACGGCCAGGGTGGGGATCTTCAGAGCGTTGAGGTTGTACATCAGCTCGGCCAGCTCGCGGGCGTCGTTGAGGTTGGCGTTGTAGTCGAGCTTGGCCGAGGCCTGCATCCAGGCCAGGTCAGCGCCGGCGGAGAAGTGCTTGCCGCGGCCGCGCAGGAGCAGGAAACGAAGGCTCTTGTCGGCAGCGATGGCGTCGATGGCGAGGATCAGCTCGCGAATCATCTCGGCGTTGAAGGCGTTGTTCTTGTCCGGGCGGTTCAGCCACAGGGTGGCTAAACCGCGCGGGTCTTTTTCCAGCTGTACGGTAGTGAAGTCGGTCATGGCTTACATCCGGAACACGCCGAACTGAGTCGGCTCGATGGGCGCATTGAGGCTGGCGGACAGTGCCAGACCGAGTACGTCGCGGGTCTGCGCCGGGTCGATCACACCGTCGTCCCACAGACGGGCGCTGGAGTAGTAGGCGTGGGCCTGCTGTTCGTACTGGGCGACGATGGGCTGCTTGATGCGCGTCTCTTCCTCGTCGCTGAACGGCTGGCCGGCGCGGGCGGCCTGCTCGCGCTTGACCTGTACCAGCACGCCGGCAGCCTGCTCGGCGCCCATCACGCCGATCCGCGCGTTGGGCCACATCCACAGGAAATGGGGGTCGTAGGCGCGGCCGCACATGCCATAGTTACCGGCGCCGAAGCTGCCGCCGATGATCACGGTGAACTTCGGCACCCGGGCGCAGGCCACGGCGGTGACCAGCTTGGCGCCGTGCTTGGCGATGCCACCTTCCTCGTACTTCTTGCCAACCATGAAGCCGGTGATGTTCTGCAGGAACAGCAGCGGGATGCCGCGCTGGCAGGCCAGCTCGATGAAGTGCGCGCCTTTCTGCGCGGCTTCCGCAAACAGAATGCCGTTGTTCGCCAGGATGGCCACCGGGTAGCCGTGGATATGGGCGAAACCGCAGACCAGGGTGGTGCCGAACAGCGCCTTGAACTCATCCAGCTCGCTGCCGTCGACGATGCGCGCGATCACTTCGCGCACGTCGAAGGGCTGCTTGGCGTCGGCCGGGATCACGCCGTACAGCTCCTCGCTGCCATGCTGCGGGGCGATAGGTGTGCGCGCCTGCAGCTGGCCGAGCTTGCGCCAGTTGAGGTTGGCGATGCAGCGCCGGGCCAGGGCCAGGGCGTGCTCGTCGTTCTCGGCGTAATGGTCGGCTACGCCGGAGGTCTTGCAGTGCACATCGGCGCCGCCGAGTTCCTCGGCGGTCACCACCTCGCCGGTGGCGGCTTTTACCAGGGGCGGGCCGGCCAGGAAGATGGTGGCTTGGTTGCGCACCATGATGGTTTCGTCGCTCATCGCCGGCACATAGGCGCCGCCTGCGGTGCAGGAACCCATGACCACGGCGATCTGCGGAATGCCCTGGGCGCTCATGTTGGCCTGGTTGAAGAAGATCCGGCCGAAGTGTTCGCGATCCGGGAACACCTCTTCCTGGCGCGGCAGGTTGGCGCCGCCGGAGTCCACCAGGTAGATGCACGGTAGGCGGTTCTGCTGGGCGATGGTCTGCGCGCGCAGGTGCTTCTTCACGGTCAGCGGGTAGTAGCTGCCGCCTTTCACCGTGGCGTCGTTGGCGATGATCATGCATTCGACGCCTTCCACGCGGCCGATGCCGGCGACCACGCCGGCGGCTGGCACTTCTTCGCCGTACACCTCGTGGGCGGCCAACTGGCCGACTTCGAGGAAGGGCGAGCCGAGGTCCAGCAGGCGGTTGATGCGCTCGCGTGGCAGCAGCTTGCCGCGCGAGGTGTGACGTTCCTGGGCCTTGGCGCCGCCGCCTTCGTGGACGCGGGCGAGCAGGGCGCGCAGATCGCTGACCTGGGCGAGCATGGCCGCGCTGTTGGCAGCGAACTCCGGCGAGCGGGTGTTGATCTGGGTATGCAGGATGGCCATCTGGCGCGCTCCGTCGACGGCGGCTGGGCAGGGCGCCCGTGCCGCCCGGTGATCACTTGGTCTCGTTGTACAGCTCGCGGCCGATCAGCATGCGGCGGATCTCACTGGTGCCGGCGCCGATCTCGTACAGCTTGGCGTCACGCAGCAGGCGGCCGGCCGGGTACTCGTTGGTGTAGCCGTTGCCGCCGAGCAGCTGGATGGTGTCCAGAGCCATCTTGGTGGCCATTTCGGCGGTGTAGAGGATCACCGCCGCAGCGTCCTTGCGCGACTCTTCGCCGCGGTCGCAGGCCTTGGCCACGGTGTACAGGTAGGACTTGGAGGCGTTCATGCCGGCGAACATGTCGGCCAGCTTGCCCTGCACCAACTGGAACTCGCCGATCGACTGCTTGAACTGCTGGCGCTCGTGCACGTAGGGCAGCACCACGTCCATGCAGGCGCTCATGATCCCGGTCGGGCCGCCGGAGAGCACGGTGCGCTCGTAGTCCAGGCCGCTCATCAGCACGGCCACGCCACGGCCTTCGCCGCCGAGGATGTTTTCCTCCGGTACTTCCACGTCCTCGAACACCAGTTCGCAGGTGTTGGAACCGCGCATGCCCAGCTTGTCCAGCTTCTGGTGGCGGGAGAAACCCTTGAGGTCGCGCTCGACGATGAACGCGGTCATGCCGCGCGAGCCGGCGTTGATGTCGGTCTTGGCATAGATCACGTAGGTGTTTGCGTCCGGGCCGTTGGTGATCCACATCTTGTTGCCGTTGAGCACGTAGCGATCGCCGCGCTTCTCGGCGCGCAGCTTCATCGATACCACGTCGGAACCGGCATTGGGTTCGCTCATGGCCAGGGCGCCGATGTGCTCGCCGGAGCACAGCTTGGGCAGGTACTTGGCCTTCTGCTCGTGTGTGCCGTTCTTGCGGATCTGGTTCAGGCACAGATTGGAGTGCGCGCCGTAGGACAGGCCGACCGAGGCGCTGGCGCGGCTGATCTCTTCCATGGCCACCACGTGGGCCAGGTAGCCCATGTTGGTGCCGCCGTATTCCTCTTCCACGGTCATGCCGAGCAGGCCCATGTCGCCGAACTTGCGCCACATGTCCATGGGGAACTCGTTGTCGCGGTCGATCTGCGCCGCACGCGGGGCCAGCTCGGCCTGGGCGAACTGGTGCACCGAGTCACGCAGCATGTCGATGGTCTCGCCGAGACCGAAGTTGAGGGTCGGGTAGCTCATGGTTCCACCTGTAATTGTTGGATTAAGTTCAGGAAGTAACGCTTTGATCTGAAACAGTTTCTGCCAGTGCAGCCAGGCAGCGCTCTTCGGCCGTGTCGAGCTCCAGCTGCATCTGTTCGATGTCCAGCAATTGCTGCTCCAGCTGGGCGCGGCGGGCGGCGATCTTGGCCATGAAGGTCTCCAGCTGCTTGCGATTGCCGCTGCTGGGGTCGTAGAGGTCGATCAGCTCCTTGCACTCGGCGAGGGAAAAGCCGATGCGCTTGCCGCGCAGGATCAGCTTGAGGGTCACCAGGTCCTTGGGCCGGTAGATGCGCTCCTGGCCGCGGCGCTCGGGCACTAACATGCCTTGCTCCTCGTAGAAGCGAATGGCGCGGGTGGTGACATCCAGCTCGCGGGCCAGATCGGAGATGGAGTAGGTGATGGACATGGCCGGCTCTCGTTTACCTTTACGTTAACGTAAACCTGTGCAAATCTGCCTGTCAATGTCGGCAGGGTCCGACGCCTCATCGATTCGAGGACTGTTCATGCGTATCGAAGACTCCGTATTCCTGATCACCGGCGGCGGCTCCGGCCTCGGCCTGGCCAGTGCTCGCGAGCTGGTCGGCCAGGGTGCCAAGGTGCTGTTGCTGGACATCAATGCCGAGGCCGGCGCCAAGGCGGCCGCCGAGCTGGGTGAGCGGGCGCGTTTCCTGCGTGCCGATATCAGCAGCGAGGCCGATGGCCGCGCTGCCGTGGAAGACGCCCTGCAGGCCTTCGGCGCCGTGCATGGGTTGGTCAACTGCGCCGGTATCGCGCCGGCCGAGAAGGTCATCGGCCGCAATGGCGCCCACGGCCTGGACAGCTTCCGTCGCACCATCGAGATCAACCTGATCGGCAGCTTCAACATGCTGCGCCTGGCCGCCGAGGCCATGGCCAGGAATGAACCAAACGAGGGTGGCGAGCGTGGCGTGATCATCAACACCGCCTCGGTGGCCGCCTTCGACGGGCAAATGGGCCAGGCCGCGTACTCCGCGTCCAAGGGCGGCGTGGCCGCCATGACCCTGCCGGTGGCGCGCGACCTGGCTCGCTCGGGCATCCGCGTAATGTGCATCGCGCCGGGCATCTTCGAGACGCCGATGATGGCCGGCATGCCCCAGGAGGTGCAGGACTCCTTGGCCGCCAACGTGCCGTTCCCGCCGCGCCTGGGCCGCCCGGCCGAGTATGCCGCGCTGGTCCGCCATATCGTCGAGAACGCCATGCTCAACGGCGAGACCATCCGCCTGGATGGCGCGCTGCGCATGGCCGCCAAGTGAGGTGAACGATGCTGCCCAGTGAACAGGACATCCTGATCCGCGACATGGCCCGCCAGTTCGCCCAGGAGCGGCTGAAACCCTTCGCCGCCGACTGGGACCGCGAGCATCGCTTCCCCGCCGAGGCCTTGAGGGAAATGGCTGACCTCGGCTTCCTCGGCATGCTGGTGCCGGAAGAGTGGGGCGGTGCGGCCACCGGCCATCTGGCCTACGCCATGGCTCTGGAGGAGATCGCCGCCGGCGACGGCGCCTGCTCGACCATCATGAGCGTGCACAACTCGGTGGGCTGCATGCCCATCCTCAAGTTCGGCAGCCAGGAGCAGAAACAGCGCTTCCTCCAGCCCTTGGCCAGCGGCGCCATGCTTGGCGCCTTCGCCCTGACCGAGCCACAGGCCGGTTCCGATGCCAGCGACCTGCGCACCCGCGCGCGGCGAGATGGTGATCACTATGTACTGAATGGCGCCAAGCAGTTCATCACTTCCGGCAGCCACGCCGGGATGGTGATCGTCTTCGCCGTGACAGACCCGCAAGCCGGCAAGAAGGGCATCAGCGCCTTCATCGTGCCGACCGACACGCCCGGCTATTCGGTGGTGCGGGTGGAGGACAAGCTTGGCCAGCACGCCTCGGACACCTGCCAGATCCAGCTCGACGAGGTGCGCATCCCGGCATCATTGCGCCTGGGTGAGGAGGGCGAGGGCTACCGCATCGCCCTGAGCAACCTGGAAGGCGGGCGCATCGGCATCGCCAGCCAGTCAGTGGGCATGGCCCGCGCCGCATTCGAGGCGGCGCGCGACTACGCCCATGAGAGGCAGACCTTCGGTAAGCCGATCATCGAGCACCAGGCCGTGGCCTTCCGCCTGGCCGACATGGCTACGCAGATCGCCGTGGCGCGGCAGATGGTGCATCACGCAGCTAGCCTGCGCGAAGCCGGCCAGCCGTGCCTGACCGAGGCCTCGATGGCCAAGCTGTTCGCTTCGGAGATGGCCGAGAAGGTCTGCTCGGCGGCGATCCAGACCCTGGGCGGCTACGGTTACCTCAAGGATTTCCCGGTGGAACGCATCTACCGCGATGTGCGCGTGTGCCAGATCTACGAGGGCACCAGCGATGTGCAGCGTATGGTGATCACGCGCAGCCTGTAGGGAACAAGAAAAAAGGGGCCGAAAGGCCCCTTTTTCATGCGAGTTGCATCGTCAGGCCGATTCGGCGGCCTTCTTTTCCTGGGCGATGACCTGCTGCGACAGCTCGATCAACTGCTCGCGCATCCAGCGGTTGGCCGGGTCCTGGTCGGTGCTCTCGTGCCAGTACAGGTGGGTCTCCAGGGCCGGGACGTCGTTGACCGGCAGGTCGACGAAGTGCAGGCCATGGCGACGGGCGAAGCGCTCCGGCACGGTCACCGCCATGTCGGTGTTGTGCAGCACGCTGGAGGCCATCAGGTAGTGCTGCGAGCGCAGCGCCACCTTGCGTTGCAGGCCCATCTTGCCCAGTGACAGGTCGACGTAGCCGAGGCCGCTGCGGCGGCTGGAGATCTGGATATGGGTCAGCGACAGGTATTCGTCGAGGTTCAGCTTGTCCTTGGCCAGCGGGTGGGCCGGGCGCATGGCGCAGACGTAGCGATCTTCCATCAGCTTGACGTGGCGTACCTGCGGGTCGGTGTTCAGCGGCGCATCCACGGCGAAGTCCAGGCGGCCGGCGGCCAGCTCCTTGGTGGTTTCGCGGCGCTTGGCCTGGAAGCTCTCGATCTGCACCGAGGGCGCCAGCCGGCGCAGACGCTGGAACAGCGTCGGCAGGAGGATCTGCTCGGAGAGGTCGGTCATGCTGATGCGGTAGGTCTTGTTCGCCTGCAGGGCGTTGAAGGTGCGGCTCTCCTGCACCGACACGCGCAGCAGCTGCAGGGCGTTGCGCACCGGGCCGATGATGTTCTGCGCCATCGGCGTGGGCACCATGCCCTGGGCGGTGCGCACGAACAGCGGGTCGTTGAAGGTTTCGCGCAGGCGCGCCAGGGCGTTGGAAACGGCCGGCTGGGTGATGCCGACGATCTGCCCGGCGCGAGTCAGATTGGCCTCGGTATAGATGGCGTCGAAGACGATGAAGAGGTTGAGATCGACCTTGTTCAAATTCATGTCCCGCTCCGTGCATCAAGCCTTATCGCATATTGCTTATGAATGTTGATAAGGGAGGAAAATAGCTTAGATAAATCGAGGGTGCTGTTCTAGCATCATTCCACATCGAAGCCAACCACCAAGGTATGCCCATGGATTTCGCCTACTCCCCCAAGGTCCAGGAACTGCGTGAACGCGTCACCGCCTTCATGGAAGCCCACGTCTACCCGAACGAAGCGGTGTTCGAGCAGCAGGTCAACGAAGGTGACCGCTGGCAGCCGACCGCGATCATGGAAGAGCTCAAGGCCCGCGCGAAGGCCGAAGGCCTGTGGAACCTGTTCCTGCCGGAATCCGAGTACGGCGCCGGCCTGACCAACATGGAATACGCGCCGCTGGCCGAGATCATGGGTCGCTCGCTGATGGGCTCCGAGCCGTTCAACTGCTCCGCACCGGACACCGGCAACATGGAGACCCTGGTGCGCTACGCCAGCGAAGCGCAGAAGAAGCAGTGGCTGGAGCCGCTGCTGTCCGGCGAAATCCGCTCCGCCTTCGCCATGACCGAGCCGGGTGTGGCTTCCTCGGACGCCACCAACATGCAGGCCAACGCCGTGCGCGATGGTGACGAGTGGGTGATCAACGGCCGCAAGTGGTGGACCTCCGGCGCTTGCGATCCGCGCTGCAAGATCATGATCTTCATGGGCCTGACCAACCCGGACGCGCCGCGCCACCAGCAGCACTCGATGATCCTGGTGCCGACCGACACCCCGGGGGTGAAGATCCTCCGCCCGCTGCCGGTATTCGGCTACGACGACGCCCCGCACGGCCACGCCGAAGTGCTGTTCGAGAACGTGCGTGTGCCCTATGAGAACGTGCTGCTCGGCGAGGGTCGCGGCTTCGAGATCGCCCAGGGTCGCCTCGGCCCAGGCCGTATCCACCACTGCATGCGCTCCATCGGCATGGCCGAGCGCGCGCTGGAACTGATGTGCAAACGCGCCGTCAGCCGTACCGCTTTTGGCAAGCCGCTGGCCCGCCTGGGTGGCAACATCGACCACATCGCCAACTCGCGCATCGAGATCAACCAGGCCCGCCTGCTGACCCTGAACGCCGCGTACATGATGGATACCGTGGGCAACAAGATCGCCCAGAGCGAGATCGCCCAGATCAAGGTGGTAGCGCCGAACGTCGCGCTCAACGTGATCGACCGCGCCATCCAGATCCACGGCGGCGCCGGTGTCTCCAACGACACGCCGCTGGCGTACTTCTACGCCATGCAGCGCACCCTGCGCCTGGCCGACGGCCCGGACGAAGTGCACCGCGCGGCCATCGGCAAGTACGAGATCGGCAAGTACGTGCCGCGTGACGCGATGAAAGCCAGCCGCTGATTGTCAGCTGCAATGCAAAAGGCCCGCGCAAGCGGGCCTTTTCGTTGCTGGGCGGTTCAGGAGTGTTCTTCGCTGCTCTCGTCACGCTGCTGCTGGCGCAGCCAGCTGAAACGCTGGTGCAACTGGGCGGCGAAGGTGCGTGCCGCCAGCTCCTCATGAAAGCTCAGGGTGCGTTTGCCCAGGCTCACCAGCCATAGCGCATGGCCGTTGTGCTCTCGTCGTTCGATACGGACATCCGGCATCAGGGCTCGCTCTTCTGCTCGCGGGTCTTCAACAGCGACAGCAATACGCCGCCAGCCAGCAGGCCGAAGGTTACCCCGAGCGAGAGCAGGGCGGGAATCTTGCCGATGAAACCGTGCAGGAAGATCTTGCCGCCGATGAAGATCAGCACCAGCGCCAGTGCGTACTTCAGGTAGACGAAACGGTGCATCAGAGCCGCCAGGGCGAAGTACAGCGAGCGCAGGCCGAGGATGGCGAAGATGTTCGAGGTGTAGACGATGAACGGGTCCTGGGTGATGGAGAACACCGCCGGTACGCTGTCCACGGCAAACACCAGGTCGGCCAGCTCGATCAGCACCAGGGCGAGGAACAGCGGCGTGGCATAGAGCAGGGAGTGCTCGGCGCCTGGCGGGCGATGGCGAATGAAGAAGTGCCCGCCATGCAGCTCGTCAGTGACCCGCAGATGCTTGCGCAGGAAGCGCAGCAGCGGATTCTGCGACAGGTCCGGGTGCTGCTCCTCGCGGCTGAACATCATCTTCACCCCGGTGAACAGCAGGAAGGCGCCGAACACATAGAGAATCCACTCGAACTCCTGCACCAGCGCCGTGCCCAGGCCGATCATGATCGCGCGCAGCACGATGACGCCGATGATCCCCCAGAACAGCACCCGGTGCTGGTAGCGCCGTGGAATGCCGAAGAAGCCGAAGATCATCGCCATGACGAACACGTTGTCCATCGACAGCGACTGCTCGACCAGGAAGCCGGTGTAGAACTCCAGGGCCGGCTGGCTGCCCAGTTCGTACCAGACCCACAGGCCGAACAGCACGCCGACGCCGAAGTAGCCGCTGTACAACAGCAGGCTCTCGCGCATTTCGATTTCGTGCTGGTCGCGGTGCAGGATGCCCAGGTCGAACACCAGCAGGGCGATGACGATGGCCAGGAAGCTCAGCCACAGCCAGGTGGCGGTGCCGAGTACGGGCGAGGTGAGAAAGTCGATCAGCGGATCCATGAGCCCCTCCGTCGCTGTCTGACAGACAGTGACTCCGACATCACGGCGATGGCTCGCCGCCAGAGGGGCCCGGCGTCACTTGGACCGGCCGTTGTGGCCGGTCATGTGGTTAAGGCTAGGTGGGCTCGGCGGGTTCGGCAACCGCGCGGGGCGACTCAGTAGACCCAAACCTCGACGCGGCGGTTCTTCAGACGGCCTTCGTCGGCATCGTTGGCGGCCACCGGCATCTGTTCGCCGAGACCGGAGATTTCCTTGAAGATCACCCCGCCCTTGGACAGGTCGCGGCGCACGGCCATGGCGCGCAGCTTGGACAGCAGGGCGGCGCGCTCGGGGTCGCTCTTGGGGTCGCCGAAGCCGACCAGCACCACCTTCTGGCGCAACTTGTCGTTGCCCTTGAGGTAATCCATGACCCGCTCGATATCGCGCTGGGCCTTGTTGTCCAGGGTCGCGCTGCCTTCCTGGAAGCGGAAGTTCACCGACAGGCGCTGGGCCTCATCAGCCAGCTTGCGGTAGTCGTCGGGCATGTGCGCGCTGGCCTGAACCTTGACTGCCTTGACCGTCTGCGAGATGAAGCCGCTTTTTTCGACGATGGCCTGCCCGGCCGGGCTGTGGGCGAACTGCACCAGGGCCTTGACCCATTCGTTGGTGCTGCCTGGCGGGTTATAGAGGAACAGGCGACGCGACAGCGGGTAGTCCTCGGTGGCGATGGTCGCGGCGCTCGGTGGCATGGGCTGCGACTGGCCGTCAGCGATCGCCAGGGCCTTGCTGCTGCGTACGTAGGGCAGGCCGATGAAGCCGATGCCGCCCGGGTCCTGGCTGACGCCATCGGACAGCTTGTCGCTGGACTCGAAGCGCTTGGCCCCAGCGGTCAGGGCCTTGCCATGGGCGGCCAGGACCAGCTCCTTGAAGGTATCGAAGGTGCCGGACTTGTCATCGCGGGCATACACGCTGATGGCGCCGGGCTTGCCGCCCAGGGCCGACCAGTCCTTCACCTCGCCGGCGAACACGGCGGCGATCTGCTCGGTGGTCAGCGCCTGCAGCGGGTTGTTCGGGTTGACGATGATGGCCAGGCCGTCGATGGCGATGACCTGCTCGGCGCTGGCGCCACGCATGTCGCCCAGACCTTCCAGGCTGCCGGCCTCGGCATCCTTGATTGGCCGCGACGAGGCGGCCAGGTCGGCGCTACCGTCCTGCAGGGCGACGAAACCAGTGCCGGAGCCGTGGGCGGCGACGTTGACCTGCAGGGTGCGGCCCAGCTTGTCTTCGGCCAGCACGTGCTGCTCGTTCTCCGCGCCGGGTTCGACGCGCACATTGCCGAAGCCCTGGCTCTCGAACAGGCCGACCACCAGGGCCGGGCCGAGCTTGGCGCCGATGGTGTTGGAGCCCTGGATGCGCAGGAGCGTGGAACTGTCGGCGGCGAACACCGACCAGGGCAGGGCGTAGCAGATGAAACCGAGGAGCAACCATGCATAGACATGGCCGGGAGTGTGCCGATCACTGGCGCGGGACATGGAGCAGACACCTTGTGCTAGAGGGGTTAAGGCGTCGCGGAGATTAAGTCGGAAAGGTTACGCGGATGTGACAAGGGGCGCCGTGGCGCCCCTTGTTGGATCAGCTCAGTTCCAGCCAGATGGGGGCGTGGTCCGAAGGTTTTTCCATGCCGCGTAAATCGTAGTCGATGCCGGTGTCCTTGATTCGCGCCTGTAGCGGCGCGCTGGCGAGGATCACGTCGATGCGCAGGCCGCGCTTGGGCTCGTCCTCGAAGCCGCGGCTGCGGTAGTCGAACCAGCTGAAGCGGTCGTTGATCGCCGGGTTGTGCAGGCGGAAGGTGTCGACCAGGCCCCAGCTCTTCAGCGTGGCCAGCCACTCGCGCTCTTCCGGCAGGAAGCTGCACTTGCCGGTCTTCAGCCAGCGCAGGCGATTGGGCTCGCCGATGCCGATGTCGCAGTCTTCCGGCGAGATATTGATGTCGCCCATCACCACCAGCGGCTGGCTCGGCTGGAAACGGCTGGTCAGCAGGCTCTGCAGGTCGGCGTAGAAACGCTGCTTGGCCGGGAACTTGGTGGGATGGTCGCGGCTTTCGCCCTGGGGGAAGTAGCCATTCATCACGGTCACCGGGTTGCCGTGCTCGTCGGCGTAGGTGCCATAGATGAAGCGTCGCTGCGACTCCTCGTTGTCATCGGGGAAGCCCTTGTGCAGTTCCAGCGGCGCCTGGCGCGAGAGCAGGGCGACGCCGTAGTGACCTTTCTGCCCGTGGTAGTGCACGTGGTAGCCGAGCTGGCGGATTTCGGCTTCCGGGAACTGGTCGTCGGAGACCTTGGTTTCCTGCAGGCCGATCACGTCTGGCTGGTGCTTCTCGATCAGCGCCTGCAGCTGATGGGGGCGGGCGCGCAGGCCGTTGATATTGAAGGAAACGATCTTCATGGGAGGGCTACCGACAGGGAAAACAGCGATGCTAGCCCAGCACTCCGGCGACGGCCAGCGTCTGGCAGCTGGCGAAATGCGGTGCTAACTTGGCCTTCGACCCGCCAAACCTATAACAATCGAGGTCAGCCTGATGCCACACCGCACCGCCGAAGTCCGTATGCTCGACCATGGCTACGCCCGCGAGGCCCGCTCGCTGCTGTACCACGCCTACCGCCACGACCCGACCTTCGCCTACCTGTTCGAGAGTGAACGCCCCGGCTTCGACCAGCGCGTGCGCGCCACCGTGCGCGAGCTGGTGCAACAGCACTTCGCCGAGGAGCTGCCGGCCATTGGCCTGGTGATCGAGGAGCGCCTGGTCGGCATCGCCCTGATCGCGCCGCCGATCCGTCGCCTGGATATCACCGAGAGCTGGGGCTGGCGTCTGCGCATGCTGATGACCACCGGCTTCCGCTGCACCAAACGCTATCTGGAATATCACGACGCGGTGCTGGCCTGCCTGCCGCCAGGGCCGTACCACGTCCTGCCGCTGATTGGCGTGCACCCGCAGTTCCAGGGGCAGAAGCTCGGCGAGCAGTTGCTCTCAGCCCTGCACGACTGGTGCGCCGAGGATGCCGGCTCCCAGGGTGTGGTGCTGAATACCGGCAACCCGCATTACCTGGAGTTCTACCAGCGCCAGGGCTACGAG
The DNA here is from genome assembly GCF_000761545.1 of Pseudomonas sp. ML96. Taxonomy (GTDB): domain Bacteria; phylum Pseudomonadota; class Gammaproteobacteria; order Pseudomonadales; family Pseudomonadaceae; genus Aquipseudomonas. The sequence continues at coordinate 67,483 of NZ_JPMY01000003.1, forward strand.
GAGATCGGCGAGGTGGCGGTGGGGCCGATCCGCGAGCACGTGTTCTTCCATCCCAACCCGCAGCCCGCCAGGCAAGCCACCGGTTGAACGCAACTGCCCATTGCCGTGTCAGTACCGGGCGGTCACACTGGCGCCCATTTCCCCGCTGGGTGCCGTGACCCCCGGCATCAACACTAAGTAAGGAACTCGCAATGGCTCAAGTAACCCTCAAGGGCACCCCGATTCAGGTCGACGGCCAACTGCCGCAGGCCGGTCAGCAGGCTCCGGCGTTCAGCCTGGTGGCCAAGGACCTCTCCGACGTGACCCTGGCCAGCCTGGCCGGCAAGCGCAAGGTGCTGAACATCTTCCCGAGCATCGACACCCCGACCTGCGCCACCTCCGTGCGCAAGTTCAACGCCGAGGCTAGCGCGCTGCCCAACACCGTGGTGCTGTGCATCTCCGCCGACCTGCCGTTCGCCCAGGCGCGCTTCTGCGGTGCCGAAGGTCTGGACAACGTGGTCAACCTGTCGACCATGCGTGGCGCCAACTTCCTCAAGGACTACGGCGTAGCCTTCGCCAACGGCCCGCTGGTTGGCGTTTCCGCCCGCGCCGTGGTGGTGCTGGACGAGAACGACAAGGTGCTGCACAGCGAGCTGGTTGGCGAGATCGCCGATGAGCCGAACTACGCTGCAGCCCTCGCTGCCCTGAAGTAAGCGAAAGCGCTTCACCGACAACGGCCTGCCATTGCAGGCCGTTGTTTTTTCTAAATTTCCAACTTCCTGTTACGTCTATCTAGGTAAAAAGGCGGTAAAGACCCTTTGCCTGGCCGCTGGGAGTACTTATCGTTCACCCTCCCAAGGACAGTGACCCCGCGCCATGCCCGAATCCCGCAGTATTTCCAGACCTTCCCGTTCCTGGCTGATTGCCCTGATCGTTCTGCTCATCGCCCTGGTTGCCTGGTGGCTGTGGCCGAAGGCGCCTGAGCAGAAGCCCGGTGGCGACTTCGGCCCCTGGGGCGGTCCGGTACCGGTGCGGCTGACCGAAGTAGGTAGCGGCGACTTCCATATCGAACTCAAGGCGCTGGGTACCGTCACGGCGCTGAACACCGTCAACGTGCGCTCGCGGGTGGATGGTGAGCTGGTCAAGGTGTTCTTCGAAGAGGGGCAACTGGTCAAGGCCGGCGACCTACTGGCGCAGATCGACCCGCGCCCGTATCAGGTAGCGCTGCAGCAGGCCGAGGGCACCCTGGCGCAGAACCAGGCGCAGCTGAAGAACGCCGAGATCGACCTGGCGCGCTACCAGGGCCTGTACGCCGAGGACAGCATCGCCAAGCAGACCCTCGACACCCAGCAGGCGCTGGTCGGCCAGTACAAGGGCACGGTGAAGAGCAACCAGGCCGCCGTCGCCGACGCCCGTCTCAATCTCGATTTCACCCGTATTCGTGCGCCGATCACCGGCCGCCTCGGCCTGCGCCAGGTGGACCTCGGCAACCTGGTGCGCAGCAGCGACACCACGCCGCTGGTGGTGATCACCCAGGTCGAGCCGATCGCCGTCAACTTCACTCTGCCGGAGAAGGACCTGCCGCCGGTGCTGGCCAAGGTGCGCGATAACCAGAAGCTGCTGGTGCAGGCCTGGGATCGTGGCGAGCAGCAACTGCTGGCCGAGGGTGAGCTGCACAGCCTGGACAACCAGATCGACGTGGCCACCGGCACCGTCAAGCTCAAGGGCCGTTTCAGCAATGCCGGCGAGCAGCTGTTCCCCAACCAGTTCGTCAACGTGCGCCTGCGCGTCGAGACTCGCCAGCAGGCCACGCTGATCCCGTCCGCCGCCGTGCAGTTCGGCGCCCGTGGCACCTTCGTCTTCGTCCTCGGTGCCGACGACAAGGTGCAGCTGCGCGACATCAAGGTCGGTGCCAGCGATGGCGCCACCAGCCTGATCGACTCGGGCGTCAAGGTCGGCGAGCGTCTGGTGCTGGAAGGTACCGACAAGCTCAAGGAGGGCAGCCAGGTACAGGTGATCGGCAATGAGCCGGGCGCCTTGGCGCAACCGCAAGGCCAGGCCGCACAGAAGCAGGGCGCATGAACGCCTCACGCCTGTTCATCCTGCGTCCGGTCGCCACCACGCTGCTGATGGTGGCGATCTTCCTTACCGGTCTGATCGCCTACCGCCTGCTGCCGGTTTCCGCGCTGCCGGAAGTCGACTACCCGACCATCCGCGTGCTCACCCTTTACCCAGGCGCCAGCCCGCAGGTGATGACCAGCGCGGTGACCGCGCCGCTGGAGCGCCAGTTCGGCCAGATGCCGGGCTTGAAGCAGATGTCCTCGACCAGCTCGGGCGGCGCCTCGGTCATCACCCTGCGCTTCACCCTGGACGTCAATCTGGATGTGGCCGAGCAGGAAGTGCAGGCGGCCATCAACGCCGCCACCAACCTGCTACCTGACGATCTGCCGGCGCCGCCGGTGTACAACAAGGTCAACCCGGCGGACACCCCGGTACTGACCCTGGCAATCCGCTCCAATACTTTGCCGCTGACCCAGGTGCACGATCTGATCGATACGCGCATGGCGCAGAAGATCGCCCAGATCAGTGGCGTCGGCCTGGTCAGCCTGGCCGGCGGCCAGCGCCCGGCCGTACGTATCAAGGTCGATCCAGAGGCACTGGCCAGCCACGGCCTCAACCTGGCCGACGTGCGCACCCTGATCGCCGCGCAGAACGTCAACCAGCCCAAGGGCAACTTCGACGGCCCGACCCGCGTCTCGCAGCTGGACGCCAATGACCAGCTGAAGTCCGCCGCCGAATATCAGGACCTGATCCTCAAGTACGAGAACGGCGCGGCCCTGCGCCTGCGCGACGTGGCCAAGATCGTCGACGGCGCCGAGAACGAGCGCCTGGCCGCCTGGGCCGACCGTAACGAAACGGTGTTGCTGACCATCCAGCGCCAGCCCGGCGCCAACGTCATCGAGGTGGTCGACCGCATCCAGCGCCTGCTGCCGCAGATCACCGCGGCGCTGCCGGCCAGCCTGGAAGTGCAGGTGCTCACCGACCGCACCCAGACCATCCGCGCGGCAGTCAAGGACGTGCAGTTCGAGTTGGTCCTGGCCATCGGCCTGGTGGTGCTGGTGACTTTCCTGTTCCTGCGCAAGGTATCGGCCACCGTTATCCCGTCCATCGCCGTGCCGCTGTCGCTGATCGGCACCTTCGGCGTGATGTACCTGGCCGGCTTCTCGATCAACAACCTGACGCTGATGGCCCTGACCATCGCCACCGGCTTCGTGGTCGATGACGCCATCGTCATGCTGGAGAACATCGCCCGCCATCTGGAAGAGGGCGAGACACCGTTCAACGCCGCGCTCAAGGGCGCCAAGCAGATCGGCTTCACCCTGATCTCGCTGACCTTCTCGCTGATCGCCGTACTGATTCCGCTGCTGTTCATGGCTGATGTCGTGGGCAGGCTGTTCCGCGAGTTCGCCATCACCCTGGCGGTGGCCATCCTGATTTCCCTGGTGGTGTCGCTGACCCTGACACCGATGATGTGTGCGCGTCTGCTCAAGGCCGAGAAGGAAGAGGAGCAGGGGCGTTTCTACAAGCGCGCCGGCGCCTTTATCGACGGTCTGATCGAACGCTATGCCGTGGGCCTGACCTGGACCCTGCGTCACCAGGGCCTGACTCTGCTGGTGGCCATCGGCACCCTGGCGCTTACTGTGGTGCTGTATCTGGCCGTGCCCAAGGGCTTCTTCCCGGTGCAGGACACCGGGGTGATCCAGGGCATCTCCGAGGCGCCGCAGTCGATTTCCTTCAAGGCCATGAGCGAGCGCCAGCAGCGCTTGGCCGCAGTGATCCTGCAGGACCCGGATGTCTCCAGCCTGTCCTCCTATATAGGCGTGGATGGCGATAACCCGACCCTGAACAGCGGCCGCCTGCTGATCAACCTCAAGCCGCACCGCGAGCGCGAGGCCACCGCCAGCGAAGTGATCGAGCGCCTGCGCCCCGAGCTGGCCAAGGTGCCGGGCATTGCCCTTTACCTGCAGCCGGTGCAGGACCTGACCATCGAGGATCGGGTCAGCCGTACCCAGTTCCAGTTCAGCCTGGAGTCACCGGACGGCAAGCTGCTGGAGGAGTGGACGCCCAAGCTGATCAGCGCCCTGAGCGAGCAGCCGGAGCTGCGCGACATCGCCAGCGACCTGCAGAACCAGGGCCTGCAGGTGTTCCTCAACATCGACCGCGACGCCGCCTCACGCCTGGGCGTGACCGTCGGCAATATCGACGACGCGCTGTACGACGCCTTCGGCCAGCGGCAGATTTCCACCATCTTCACCCAGGCCAGCCAGTATCGCGTGGTGCTGGAGAGCATGGGCGCCGGCGAGCTGGGCCCGCAGGCCCTGCAGCGCATCCATGTGGCCACCGCCAGTGGCGGCCAGGTGCCGCTGGCTTCGCTGGCGCGGGTGGAAGAGCGCCCGGCCAGTCTGCTGGTCAACCATATCGGCCAGTTCCCGGCGGTCACCGTGTCGTTCAACCTGGCGCCGGATGTGTCGCTGGGCGAGGCGGTGCAGGTGATCGAACGGGTCGAGCAGCAGATTGGCATGCCGGCCGGCATCCAGAGCCAGTTCCAGGGTGCTTCGGAGGCGTTCCGCGCCTCGCTGTCGTCGACCCTGCTGCTGATCCTGGCGGCCATCGTCACCATGTACATCGTGCTCGGCGTGCTCTACGAGAGCTACATCCATCCGATCACCATCCTCTCGACGCTGCCTTCGGCCGGTGTCGGCGCGCTGCTGGCGCTGCTGCTGACTGGCAACGATCTGGGCCTGATCGCCATCATCGGCATCATCCTGCTGATCGGCATCGTCAAGAAGAACGCGATCATGATGATCGACTTCGCTCTCGAGGCCGAACGGCACCAGGGCATGGCGCCGCACGAGGCCATCTACCAGGCTGCGCTGCTGCGCTTCCGGCCGATCCTGATGACCACTCTGGCTGCGCTGTTCGGCGCCATCCCGCTGATGCTGGCCTCGGGCTCCGGCGCCGAGCTGCGCCAGCCGCTGGGCCTGGTAATGGTCGGCGGCCTGTTGCTGTCCCAGGTGCTGACGCTGTTCACCACGCCGGTGATCTACCTGGCCTTCGATCGCATGTCGCGGCGGCTGCTCGGCCGTAGCGCCTCGGGAGTGGCGCTGGCGCCATGAACCTTTCCGCGCCGTTCATTCGCCGGCCGGTAGCGACCCTGCTGCTGAGCCTGGCGATCATCCTCGCCGGGCTGGTCAGCTTCCGCCTGCTGTCGGTGGCTCCGCTGCCGAACATGGACTTCCCGGCCATCGTCATCAGCGCCAACCTGCCAGGCGCCAGCCCGCAGACCATGGCCTCCAGCGTCGCCACGCCGCTGGAACGGGCGCTGGGCAGCATCGCCGGCATCAGCGAGATGACCAGTCGCAGCGCCCAGGGTAATACGCGGATCATCATCCTCTTCGAGATCGGCCGGAACGTGGACGCCGCCGCCCGCGAGGTGCAGGCGGCGATCAACGCCTCGCGCAACCTGCTGCCCAGCGGCATGCGCACCATGCCGACCTACGAGAAATTCAACCCGTCGCAGGCGCCGATCATGGTGCTGTCGCTGACCTCGCCGCAGCTGGACAAGAGCCAGCTGTACGACCTGGCCTCCACGGTGATCGCGCAGAAACTGTCGCAGGTGCAGGGCGTGGGCAAGATCGAGATCGGCGGCAGCTCGCTGCCGGCGGTGCGGGTGGAGCTGGAGCCGCGTCTGCTCGACCAGTACGGCGTGGCACTGGACGAGGTGCGCACTGCCATCGCCGAGGCCAACCGCGACCGGCCCAAGGGCGACCTGGCCGACGGCGACCGCCACTGGCAGATCCAGGCCAACGACCAGATGCACAAGGCGGCCGAGTACCAGGACCTGATCATCCGCTACGAGAACAACGCGCCGGTGCGCCTCAGTGATGTGGCCAAGGTCCGCGACTCGGTGGAGAACCGCTACAACTCCGGCTTCTACAACGACGAGAAGGCCGTGCTGCTGGTGGTCAACCGCCAGCCGGGGGCCAACATCATCAAGACCATCGAGGACATTCGCCGCGACCTGCCGGCACTGGAGGCGGTGATGCCGGCCAGCGCCAAGCTGGAGGTGGCGATGGACCGCTCGCCGGTGATCCGCGCCAGCCTGCACGAGGCCGAGCGCACCCTGCTGATCGCGGTGGGCCTGGTGATCATGGTGGTGTTCCTGTTCCTCGGCCGCTGGCGCGCCTCGCTGATCCCGGCGCTGGCGGTGCCGGTGTCGCTGGTCGGCACCTTCGCGGTGATGTACCTGCTGGACTTCTCGCTGAACAACCTGTCGCTGATGGCGCTGATCATCTGCACCGGCCTGGTGGTGGACGATGCCATCGTCGTGCTGGAGAACATCTCGCGGCACATCGAGGCCGGCGAGAAGCCCATGGCCGCAGCTTTCAAGGGCGCGGAGGAGGTGGGCTTCACCCTGCTGTCGATGAACCTGTCGCTGGTCGCGGTGTTCCTCTCCATCCTGTTCATGGGCGGCATCGTTGGCAGTCTGTTCGGCGAGTTCGCCGTGACCCTGACCGCCGCCATCCTCATCTCCCTGGCCGTGTCGCTGACCCTCACGCCGATGCTCTGCGCGCGCTGGCTCAAGGCCGAGGAAGAGGAGCGCGAGCCCAGCCGTCTGCAGCAGGTCGGTGCGCGGGTGCAGGAGCGCGTGCTGGCCTTCTACGGGAGAACCCTGGAATGGGCACTGGCGCATTCGCGGCTGACCCTGACGGTTCTGCTGCTGACCATCTTCGGCAACTTCTACCTGTTCGCCACCGTGTCGAAGAGCCTGGTTCCCGAGCAGGACACCGGCCAGCTGATCGGCTTCGTCCGCGGCGACGACGGCCTGTCGTTCCAGGTCATGCAGCCGAAGATGGAGGAATTCCGTCGCGGCCTGCTGGCCGATCCGGCGATCCACAGCGTGGCCGGTTTCATCGGTGGCGAGAGCGGCATCAACAACGCCTTCTTGGTGGTGCGCCTGAAGCCCATCGCCGAGCGCGATGCCTCTTCGCGGCAGGTGATGGACCGCCTGCGCCAGAACCTGCCCAAGGTGCCCGGCGCGCGACTGATGCTGATGGCCGACCAGGATTTGCAGTTCGGCGGCCGCCAGGGGCGCAGCTCGGAGAACGAGTACGTGCTGCTGGCCGGCGAGATGGAGCTGCTCAAGGAATGGCTGCCCAAGGTGCGCGACACCCTGGCGGCGCTGCCCGAGCTGACCGATATCGACGCCAACGAGGGCGAGGGCGCCCAGCAGATCAACCTGGTGGTGGACCGCACCACGGCGCAGCGCCTGGGCGTGGACATGGCGATGGTCACCAGCGTGTTGAACAACGCCTTCAGCCAGCGGCAGATTTCCACCATCTACGAGACGCTCAACCAGTACAGCGTGGTAATGGAGATTGACCCGAAATACGCCCAGTACCCGGAGGCGCTGGACCAGATCCAGGTGATCGCCGCCGACGGCGCGCGCGTACCGCTGTCCGGCTTCGCCCGCTGGGAGCGCAGCCTGGAGGAGGACCGGGTCAACCACCAGGGCCAGTTCGCCGCCGAGAGCATCGGCTACAGTCTGGCGCCGGACGTGACGCAGGACCAGGCCAACGCGGCGATTCGCAAGGCGGTGGATGAGCTCAACCTGCCCACCGAAGTGCAGGGCCAGCTCGGTGGCACCGGCGGCCAGTTCGAGAAGGAAGCCCAGGGCCAGCCGGTGATGCTGCTGATCGCCCTGCTGGTGGTGTACATCGTGCTCGGCATCCTCTACGAGAGCTATATCCACCCGCTGACCATTCTCTCCACATTGCCCTCGGCGGGTGTCGGCGCGCTGGCTGCGATCCTGCTCACCGGTGGCGAGTTCAGCATGATCTCGCTGCTCGGCCTGTTCCTGCTGATCGGCGTGGTGAAGAAGAACGCCATTCTGATGATCGACCTGGCCCTGGAGCTGGAGCGCAACGAGCACCTGAGCCCGCAGGAATCGATCCGCCGCGCCTGCCTGCTGCGCTTCCGCCCGATCATGATGACCACCCTGGCCGCCATGCTCGGCGCACTGCCGCTGTTGCTCGGCCAGGCCGAAGGCGCCGAGATGCGCCAGCCGCTGGGCCTGGCCATCGTCGGCGGCCTGGTGCTCAGCCAGTTGCTCACCCTCTACACCACTCCGGTGGTCTACCTGTATCTCGACCGCCTGCGCCATCGGGTCAACCGCTGGCGCGGCGTACGCAGTGACGCTGCTCTGGAAACGCCGCTATGAAGCCTGTACTGCCCCGTTTTTCGCCTCTGCTGGTTGCCTTGCTGCTGGCCGGCTGCGCCGTCGGCCCGGACTATCTGCGCCCGGATAGCGCGCCGTCGGCCGAGTTCAAGCAGGCCGCCGGCTGGAAGTCCGCCGCACCGGCCGATACCGCGCTGCGGGGCGACTGGTGGAAGCTCTACGGCGACGCCGAGCTGGACGCGCTGGTCGAGCGCCTGGACGCCAACAACCAGAGCCTGGCCTCGTCTGCGGCCCAGTACCGTCAGGCCCAGGCCTTGGTGCGTGGCGCGCGGGCCGGCTTCTTCCCGACCATTGGCCTCAACACCGGCGTGACCCGCGCCGGCCAGGGCGGTGGTGACAGCACCATCGGTACCACCGGCGGCATCAGCGTCAGCGGTGGCGGCCAGTCGCAGGTGTCCAAGAGCTACGAGGCAAGCCTTGGCGTGAGCTGGGAGCTGGACCTGTGGGGCAAGCTGCGCCGCCAGCTGGAGTCGGAAAACGCGGGACTCGATGCCAGCAGCGCCGACCTGGCCGGCGTGCGCCTGAGCCAGCAGTCCGAGCTGGTGCAGAACTACCTGCAACTGCGCGTGCTGGATCAGCAGAAGCGCCTGCTCGACGAGACGGTGGCTGCCTACAAGCAAGCCTTCCGCATCGCCGAGAACCAGTACAAGGCCGGCATCGTGCCGAAATCCGACGTGACCCAGGCGCTGACCCAGCTCAAGGGCACCGAGGCCGAGGCGGTGGATCTGGAATACCAGCGCGCCCAGTTGGAGCACGCGATCGCCGTACTGGTCGGCGTGGCGCCTTCCGAATTCGAACTGGCGGTGCGCGATGACGTGCCGGCGCTGCCCAGCGTGCCGGTCAGCCTGCCATCAACCCTGCTCGAGCGCCGCCCCGACGTGGCCGCCGCCGAACGCCGGGTGATGGCCGCCAACGCCGAGATCGGCGTGGCCGAGGCCGCCTACTATCCGGAACTGAGCCTGTCCGCTTCGGGCGGCTATCGCAGCGGTGGCCTGGACAACTGGATCAGCTCGCCCAACCGCTTCTGGTCCATCGGTCCGGCCTTCGCCCTCAACCTGTTCGATGGTGGCCTGATCCGCTCCCGCGTCGAGCAGGCCGAGGCGAGCTACGACCAGACCGTGGCCGACTACCGGCAAACGGTGCTGCGCAGCTTCCGCGAAGTGGAGGATTATCTGGTGCAGCTGGCCGTGCTGGAGCGCGAGGCGGTGGTGCAGCAGGAGGCGCTGGACGCCGCCCGCGAATCGCTGCGGCTGATGCTCAACCAGTACCGCGCCGGTACCGTGGAGTTCACTGATGTGGTCAGCGTGCAGACCACCGCGCTGTCCAACGAACGCACCCGTCTGACCCTGCAGGGCAGCCGCCTGACCGCCAGCGTGCAGCTGGTCGCGGCCCTGGGCGGCGGTTGGCAGGGACTGCCAGTCGAGGAATAACGCTGCGATCTCGCTGCCGTCCAATCGACGCGCAGCAGATCCCAGGTAGGCTCAAGGCTTGATGGTCGCCTCGATGCGCACGATTTTCGGTTCGCCGTCGATCAGGCGCAGGCTGGCGGTTTCCTGCATGCCAGTGCTCATCTCGTGGCCCTGCATGCTCAGGGTTTCCTTGGTGGTGTCCTTGACCGTGGCGCTCTGGCCGTCGGCGGCGATCTCGATCGACTCGATGGCCACTTCCATGCGGTAGCTTTCCAGGCCGCCCCAGCCTTGCTGCAGCAGCTGGCGGTATTTGCTGGCATCGAGTTCGATGCTGCCGTTGGGCGCGCTGATATGGATGCGCACGTCGTCGCTCATGTGCGACAGGGTGGCGTCGATGTCGCGTTTCGAGGCGTCGGCCGCCACCTGGTCGTACAGGCTGCGGATACTGGCTTCGGTCAGCGCCGAATCGGCGTGGGCGAGTGGGGCGAACAGGCAGAGCAGGGACAGCGCGAGCTTTTTCATCGACCTTCCTTGAGCGTGTGAGAGCGGATTGCTGATGCTAGCGGCATCGCGCCTGCGAAATAAATCCCTGTCTTTGTAAAGAGCGGATCAGTCCCGATCTGGCGCCCCCAGCGGGAAGAACGCCCGGTAGGGGCGTGCCTCGTCCACGGCGCGGGCGAAGGAGGGCCGCTGCAGCAGGCGCTGGCGATAGGCGCGCAGGGTAGGCAAGGCCTCGTTGATCGGCTGGGTCCAGTCGGCGTAGAACAGGAAGGGCGCGGCCGCGCAGTCGGCCAGGCTGAAGCTGTCGCCGGCTGCCCAGGTGCGACCCTGTAGACGCCGCTCCAGCCAGGCGTAGGCGGTGTCCAGCATCTGCCGCGCCTCGTTCACACCGTAGGCGTCGCGGTTGTGCTCCTGGCGCAGGGCATCGAACACGCACTTCTGCTGCGGCGTGGAGATGTAGTTGTCGAATACCCGGTCCATCAGGCGCACTTCCAGAGCCAGGATCGGGTCCGCGGGGATCAACCGCACCGGTCCGGGGTGGCGCAGCTGCAGATGCTCGATGATGACGCTCGACTCCAGCACTGGCAGGCCATCGTCCAGCAGCAGCGGAAAGCGCCGCAGCGGCCACAGCTCGGCCAGGCGTTGCATGTTCTGCGGCTGCTCCGGCGCCAGCAGGCGGTACTCGAAGGGCGTGTCGTTCTCGTAGAGGGCGATCAGCACCTTCTGGCAGTAGGAAGAGAAGGGGTGAGCGAAGAGTTCCAGGGCCATGTTGCGCGTCTCCGTGGGATGGGTCTGCTACTGGTCGAATGGCGCCTGGCTCAATCGACAGCCGTCGTGTTTTCTTGCAGCACTTCCTCGGCCAGCCAGTCCAGCAGCGCCTTGACCGCCGGCTGGCGCTCGCGGCCCGGTACGCACAGTGCCAAGTACGGTGCACCGGGCAGGCTGATGTCGGCGCGGTAAGGGCGCAGCAGGCCGCTGGCCAGGCTGTCGGACACCAGCACCGAGCTGGCCAGCACCAGGCCCTGACCGGCAATGGCCGCCTGCAGAGCGTAGTGCTCGTCCGGATAGTCGCGGCGGGTAGCCGCGAGCACCCAGTCCTCGCCGGACTGTTCGGCCCAGCTCTCCCAGACCGGCAGACCGGACATCGGCGCGTCCCAGCCGACACCGATCAGGTCCGGGCGCCGTTGTGGCATGTCCTCCCGCAGCTGTGGCGCGGCGTAGGCCGCGAAGTGCTCGTCCATCAACTGTTGTTGGTGCAGTTGCGGGTAGTCGCCCAGGCCGCAGCGAATCACCAGGTCGAGGCTGGAGTCGCGCTCCAGGTCGACCAGCTCGTTGCTGGTCTCGATGCGCACGCGGATGCCGGGATGGCGTCGATAGAAGCGACCGAGGCGCGGCACCAACCAGAGCGCGGCGAAGGCCGGCATGGTGTTGAGGCTCAGGCTGTGTTCGCGCGGCTGCGGGCGCAAGGCCTCCAGGCTGCGGTCGATCTCCAGCAGGGCGCCATGCAGGCTGCGGCGCAGCCGTTCGCCACCTTCGGTCAGGCGCACGCCACGACCCAGGCGTTCGAACAGCAGGGTGCCGAGCCACTGTTCCAGGCCTCGGATCTGGTGCGACACGGCGGTGGGCGTGACATTCAGCTCCAGCGCAGCGGCGCGAAAGCTGGCCAGGCGGGCCGCCGATTCGAAGGTGCGCAAGGCGGTGAGGGGAATTCGCGCGAACATGCCTATCTCCACAACAGGTGAGTTGGATTCATCTTGGCGGACTATAGGTCATTTGTCCCTGAGTGGCTCCATGCATAGATTTCACGCCATGGAAACGAGCTGCAAAGGGTGAGGTGAGCTATGCAAGGGGCGAAGAGAAAGGTCGTACAGGCGCTGCTCTACGAGCTGGTGGGCGCGCTGTTCGTCTCGCCGGTGATCGCCTGGGGCTTCGACGAGAGCCTGGTCTACTCCAGCACCCTGGCGCTGCTGCTGTCGCTGGTGGCGCTGAGCTGGAACATGGTGTTCAACAGCCTGTTCGAGTACTGGGAGGCACGTCAGCTCCAGCGCAGCCGCACGCTGAGACGGCGCATCCTGCACTCGCTGGGCTTCGAAGGCGGGCTGGCACTGCTCCTGGTACCGCTGATGGCCTGGTGGCTGGATATCACCTGGTGGCAGGCGCTGGTCGCCGATTTCGGCCTGCTGCTGTTCTTCTTTTTCTATGCATTCGTCTTCCAGTGGGCCTTCGACGCGCTGTTCGGCGTGCCAGACTCGGCCATGGAGGCTTGCCGCGGCTGAAGACGAATAGGAGTGATTACCTGACTGCGGGGACGGGTTCGCTGGACGTTGCGTAGTGCTGGGCTAGGGTAAAGATGAGTGCTAGCGGCAACTGGATGCCTCTATGGATAGATTATCTGTGCTGCCCTTTCGGCTAGCAGGACAGCACCTGGCGGTACCTCTGGACAGCGTGATCCGGGTGATCCCGGCCCTGCAGTGCATGCCATTGCCTGGGGCCCCGCAAACCGTTATCGGCCTGGCCAATGTGCGCGGGCAGATCGTTCCCGTGGTCGACCTGGCTCGGCGCTTCGCCTGGCAGACGCCGCCGCTCGGCCTGTGGCAGCCATTTCTCTGGCTGCGTAGTCGCGCTCGCGAGCTGCTGGTTCCGGTGGAGCAAGTGGAAACGGCGACGCAATGCGAGCCTGACGACCTAGTGCCCGCCGCCCAGCCGCAGGTGCCCAGCGAGCTGCTGCGCGGCGTGCTGCGCACGGAGGAGGGCATGCTGCTGATCCAGGACATCGAGCAGGTACTCTCGGACGCCGACGAAAACGAACTGCAGCAGGCGCTGGATGCCAGAGGAGCGGGCCATGCGCCAGGCTGATCCACTCTGCTCGCCGCGCCTGCTGGAGCTATTGGCGAACAAGGTGCATCAGCATCTGGGCCTGGATTTCTCCAGTTCCCGGCGCGCTGACCTGCTGCGTCGCCTGCGCCAGCTGGCCGAGGAGCAGGACGGCGAGTCCTCGGTATGGTTGGAGCACCTGGCCTTCGACGACTGGGATGACGCGCAGATTCAGCGTCTGATTCCGGCGTTCACCGTGGGCGAAACCTACTTCCGTCGCGATCCCGAGGCCTTCGACTGGCTGGCTCGCCAGCACCTGCGCCCGGTGCTGCAACGCCGCCGCGAGGCTGGCAACTACCGGCTGCGCGTGTGGAGTGCTGCCTGCTGCACCGGCGAAGAGGCCTACAGCCTGCTGTTCATGCTCGACGAGCTGTTGGGTGGTGAGCGCGAGCGCTGGACCGTGGAATTGCTGGCCAGCGACATCAACTCCATCTTCCTGGCACGTGCCGAGCAGGGTTGCTACGGGCAAAACGCCTTCCGCCGTAACGAAGAGGCCTTCCGCAGCCGCCATTTCCAGGCCGAGGGCAATGCCTGGCGAGTGCGTCCGCAGTGGCGTGGGCGCATCCGTTTCCTGCAGCACAACCTGAGCGCTGGTCCGTTGCCGGACCCTCGCAGCGGTCTGTTCGCCGTCGACCTGATCCTCTGCCGCAATGTGCTGATGTACTTCTCCGCCGAACATGCAGGCTCGACGCTGCGCGGCCTGCTGGCGAGCCTGAGTACCGACGGCATTCTGCTGCTCAGCGCGGTGGAGGCGGGCCTGGCCAGCCAGGCCGGGCTCAGCGGTTTCTGGGCTGGTAGCAACTATGCATTGGCGCCGGGCGGGCAAATGCCACGGTCGACCACGGTCGTCCCGCAGTCAGCGACCCGCGAAGCGCAGCCCATGCACGCCAGGCCGCAGCCCCCCACCGACACAGCGGTAGCCGCAGAACCAGCGCAGGAGCCGCTCTGGCAACGCGCCATCGCAGCTCTGGACCAGGGACGCCACGAAGTCGTGTGGGAGCTGATTCAAACCTACCTGAATCAGCCAGGGCTGACGCCGAACCAACGCTATGAGGCTTGTCTGTTGCAGGCCCGCAGCTGGGCCGAACAACACCGCAGCGCCGAGGCCAAGGAGTGGCTGCAGCGCGCGCAGGCTCTGGACCCGGCAGCGCTGCAGCCGTATTGGCTGCAGGCCATGCTGGCCCGTCACGAGGGGGACGTGCAGGCAGCGCTGCAGGTACTGCACAAGTTGCTGTACCTGGCGCCGGAATGCCCGATGGCGCACTTCCAGCAGGGCCTGTTGTTGCGTGAAACGGGCCGTCGCCAGGCTGGGGACAAGGCGCTGCGTCTCTGCTGCCGTTTGCTGCAGGACGAAGTGCACGAGCCGTTGCAGTTCGCCGAGGGGCTGGGCCGTGTCCAGCTGCAGCAGTTGTGCGAGCAACTTCTGGGGGATGAGCCATGCCCACCTTCCTGAACGACGAACAGCGCTGGGAACAACTGCGCGAGCGTCTGGCGGAGTTCGAGCGGCGCATCGACGAGGGCTTTGCCCCGGATCTAGAACAACGCGAAGAGCGCCTGCAGGCGCGCACCCGCGAATGGGCGCGCAGCCTGCAGGAGGAGCGCCCGGACAGCCTGATCGAAGTGCTCTGTTTCACCCTGGGCGAGGAGGTCTATGCGGTGGAGAGCCGCCATGTGGTCGCGGCGCTGCCGCTGCCGCAGTTCACGCCCTTGCCGGGCACGCCGCCCTTCGTGCTGGGCATCGTCGGGGTGCGCGGGCATATCGTCTCGGTGCTGGACCTGCGGGTGTTCTTCGAACTACCGATAGAGGGTCTCTCCGACAAGAACTACCTGGTAGTGCTGCGCAGCCCGGAGATGGAGTTCGGCCTGCTGGCCGACCGTATCCGCGGCATCGAGCAGCTACGCCGCGACAGCCTGCAGAGCGAGCTGGCCAACCTTACCGGCATCCGCGCGCGCTACCTGCTAGGCGTGACCCCGGATCAGAAGACCGTGCTGGACGGCGCGCGCCTGCTGGCCGATCCCGATCTGCAGATTCGTGACGACGACTAGGCACATGGAGGGCAGGATGCCGATTAGCCATCAACGACCACGGCAGACTTCGGTCTGCGCCGGATCTGCGAGCTGAGCCGCCATGCCCCTGGATCGTGATGCCCTCAGACAACGCCTGCTGGCCAGCTTCCGCGCCGAGGCGGCGGAGCGCCTGGCCATCCTGGCCGATGCCCTGGCCAACTGGCGCGAGGGCGGGGCCAGCCAGGACGACGTCGAATCGCTGTTCCGCGAAGTGCACAGCATCAAGGGCGCCTCACGCGCCGCCGGAGTCAGCCAGATCGAACAGCTGTGCCATGCCTGGGAGAGCCTCCTCAGCGGAGTGCGGCATGGCGACCTGGAGCTGAGCCGCGAGCGGGTCGAGTTGTGCCGGCTGACGCTCAAGGTGGTGCAGCGCCTGCATGCCGAGCAGCCCGTGGAAGAACATGAGCTGGCCCAGCTGATCGACAGCCTCAACGACAGCGCCATGGGCCAGGAGGTGGCGCTGCCAGCAGTGGAGGTGGGCACTGCGGAGGTGAGCCCCCAGGACCCGGCCACGGTACGGGTCTCGACCCAGCGCCTGGATGCCTTGCTGTTCCATAGCGAGGTGCTGCTGCAGCACAAGCTGGAGGCCCAGGCCCATTTTCGGGCGCTACAGGAACATGCTGCGGCCTTCGAGCCGCAACGCAGCAAGCGAATGTTCGGCTCCGGCGCCTTGCGCCAGCTGCGCGAAAGTCTCAACGAGATGCCCGAGGGCGCCCGTGATGGGCTGAGGAGCGTGCTCGACTATCTCGACTGGAGCCTGTCCCAGTTCGACCGTCTGCACTTCGGCGCCAGCCGTCTGGCCAAGGCCGGTGGCCTGCTGGCCCAAGGCCTGACCCAACTCTCCGAATCGCTCACCGCCGAGATGCAGGACGCCTTGTTGCTCTCCGGCAGCAGCCTGTTCGAAGGCGTGCCGGCTATGGTCCAGGACCTCGCCAGCCAGGCTGGCAAGCGCGCGGAACTGGAAGTGCGTGGCGCCAGCCTGCAGATCGACAAGCGCATTCTCGACGAGCTGCGCGTGGTGCTCACCCACCTGCTGCGCAACGCCATCGACCATGGCCTGGAAACCCCGGAGCAACGGGCTCTGCAGGGCAAGAGCGCGGCGGGCAAGCTGCTGGTGGAGCTGGTACAGGAATCCGCCGACCGCTTCGAGCTGCGTGTCGGCGACGACGGGCAGGGCATCGATGTGCGTAGACTGAAGGCCAAGGCCGTGTCCGCCGGGCGCCTCAGCCCCGAGCAAGCCGAGAACCTGGGCGAGCGCGAGGCGCTGGCGCTGATCTTCGTCTCCGGCCTGTCCACCAGCCCGATGCTGACCGACATCTCCGGGCGCGGCCTGGGCATGGCGATCATCCAGGACACAGTGGAGCGCATCGGCGGACGCATCGAGACCGAGACCCAGCCCGGTGCGGGCACCTGCTTCCACCTGCATCTGCCGCTCAGCCTGTCGACCTTCCGCGCAGTGATAGTGCGCAATGCCGAGCGCGTGTTCGCCGTGCCGGCGCTGGCGGTGGAGCGCTGCCTGCGGGTGTCGCCGAGTGCCATTCGCACCCTGGAGAACCGTCCCACTCTGGCCTTCGAGGGCCAGGTGCTGCCGCTGTGGCCACTGGGTGATGTGCTCGGCCTGGCACAGCCGGCGCTCGGCAGCGGTGACCTGACCCTGCTGCTACTTCGCGTGCGTGGCGAGCGCTTCGTGCTGCTGGTGGAGGAACTTCTCGGTGACCAGGAAATCATCGTCAAGAGCCTGGGCAAACAACTGCTGCGAGTGCGCAACCTGATGGGCGCCACCTTGTTGGGCGATGGCCAACTGGTGCCCATCCTGCATCCGGCCGACCTGTATCGCAGCGCACTGGCCAGCGAGGCTTCCAGCCTCAGCCAGAAGCCAAGAGAGCAGCGCGGTGAGACGCTCAAGCGCTTGCTAATTGCCGAGGATTCGTTCACCTCGCGTGGCCTGCTCAAGGCCATCCTCGAGGCGGCGGGTTACCGAGTCACCACCGCCAACGATGGCCTGGAGGCCTGGAATGCCTTGAAGCAGGGGCAGTTCGATTTGCTGGTGTCCGACGTGGAAATGCCGCGTCTGGACGGCTTCACCCTGACCTGCCGCATCCGCGCCGACCGTGAGTTGGCCGAGTTGCCGGTAGTGCTGGTGACAGCCCTGCATTCCGCCGAGGACCGCGCACGCGGTCTGGAATCGGGCGCCAATGCCTACCTGGCCAAGAGTGGCTTCGAGCAGGACAGCCTGCTTGAAGCCATCCGCCGGCTGCTCTGAGGGAGATGCGATGCGCGTATTGGTAGTGGACGATTCACCGGTGACCCGCATGCTGCTGCGCGCCGTACTCGAGGGCGAGGGCTTCGAGGTGCGCGAGGCGGGCAGCGGTGACGAAGCGCTACAGGTACTGGCCGGGTTCACCCCGGACATCGTCACCATGGACGTGCACATGCCTGGCATGAATGGCTACGAGACTACCGAACGCATCCTCGAACGCTATCCGCTGCCGGTGGTGATCCTTTCGGCCAGCATCGATCACCGCGCCTCGGCCACCGCCATGCGTGCACTCGAGGCAGGCGCCCTGGCGGTGCTGGAGAAACCCACCGCACCGACCGCCGGGGACTTCGCCGACCGCATCGAGGAGCTGCTGCGCACACTGCGCAATATGGCCCAGGTAAAGATCAGCCGGCGCCAACGGCGCAGCGAAACCAGCATCACGCCCGGCATTCCTCCCGTGGTGGCGCAAACCGCGGCGCTCGCGCCGCAGCTGGTGGCCATCGGCGCCTCGGCCGGCGGGCCGCTGGCCATCAAGGCCATGCTCCAGCGCCTGGTACCACAACCCTGGCCAATCGTGCTGGTGCAGCATATCGCGCCGGGCTTCCTGCCCAGTTTTCGCGACTGGCTGGCCAGCCTCACGCCGATGCGTGTGTGCGTCGCCGAGAACGGCCAGAGCCTGCTGCCGGATGTGCTCTATCTGGCGCCGGATCACCATCATCTGGGTTTCGCCGCCAATCGCGGCGTGCTGCTCGACGATGGTCCGCCGGTCGAGCACGTGCGTCCGGCCGCCAACCACATGTTCCGCTCGGTCGCCCGCCATTTCGGCAAGCAGGCGATCGGTATCCAGATGTCCGGCATGGGCCACGATGGCGCCCAGGGCCTGGCCGAGCTGCACAGCACCGGCGCGCTGACCCTGGTGCAGGACCCCAGCAGCGCGGTGATCGACTCGATGCCCAAAGCTGCCATCGAGCTGCAGGCTGCACGCCAGGTGCTGCCGCCCGAAGGCATCGCCGAGCTGCTCAATGCAATAGCCGCCCACATGGCTGTAGTGAACGGAAGCAATGGGAGGGAATGACATGTACGCGGATGCCGAAATCCTGGTGGTGGAAGACAGCCCCACCCAGGCGACAGAGCTGCAGTACATGCTCGAAGCCGTCGGCTGCAAGGTGCGCGTCGCGCGCAATGGCCGCGAGGCGCTGGAGATGGTGGCGGTGCGCAAACCGACCATCGTCATCAGCGACATCGTCATGCCGGAAATGGACGGCTACGAGCTGTGTCGCCAGCTCAAAAGCTCGGCGCAGACCCAGGCGATCCCGATCATCCTGGTGACCTCGCTGGCCGATGCCCGCGACGTGGTGCATGGCCTGGCTTCCGGGGCGGACAACTTCATCGTCAAACCCTTTGACGAGAAGTACCTGATGTCGCGCATCCGCTACTTCCTGATCAACCTCGAGCTGCGGACCCACGAGCGCGTGCAGATGGGCGTGGAAGTGGTGCTGGAGGGCGAGCGCCACTTCATTACCGCCGGCCGCCAGCAGATTCTCGACCTGCTGATCTCCACCTACGAGCAGGGCGTGCGTCTAAATCAGGAGCTACAGCACAAGCACGACGAGCTGACGCGCACCAATTCGCTGCTCAACTGCCTGTTCCACTTCACCAGTGGGCTGACCGACGCCAAGAGCGAGCGCCATGTGATCGATGCCGCGCTGCGGCGCATCCTCGAGTTCCCCGACGCGGTCGGCGCCTGGCTGCTGCTGGACGCTTCCGGCGATCCCAAGGAGCCCGCGGTGGTGGCCGGCGCCTGTGCGCGAGGCCCGAACTACGCCACTGCCGACCTGGACAGCTGCGCACTCAACTGCCCGTGCCGACACGCCTGGCATGAGGACAAGCTGAGCCAGCCGAGCAACATCAGTAACTGCCCGGCGCTCAGCGCCAAGCCAGGGGAGGGTATCCACGCCAGCATTCCGCTGCAGTTGAGCGGCGAGACCATCGGCATGCTCAACGTGGTGCAACGCGACGCTCGTCCCTGGTCGGCCGACTCGCTCAGCGCCCTGGCGTCCATTGGCCGTCAGCTGGCCATGGCTCTGGGGCGGGTGCGTCTGTTCGAGAGCATGGAACAGCTGGTGGAGCAGCGTACTGAGGCTCTGACCACCAGCGAACAATTGCTGCGCAAGGTGCTCGACAACCTGCCGGTGGGGGTGTTCGTCACCGACCCGCAGGGCCGCCTGATCATGAGTAACCCGGAGAGCAGCCTGATCTGGGGCGGTGCGCACCCCGGTGGCACCGAGGGGTACGCCCACTACCGCGGCTGGTGGGCTGAGAGTGGCGAGCGCATCACCGAGAGCGACTGGTCGATGATGCGCGCGGTCAAGCAGGGGCGCATTTCGCGCAACGAAGTGATCGACATCGAGACCTTCAAGGGCCAGCGCAAGACCATTCTCAACTCGGCTGTGCCGTTCCTCGATGCCAACCAGGTGATCCAGGGCGCCATCGTGGTGATCCAGGACATCACCGAGCAGCGCCGTCGCGATCTGGAGATCCGTACCCGCACGCGGGCCGTGGAGGCCAGCGTCAACGCGGTGATCATCACCGACGCCGAGCAGGATGATCACCCCATCGTCTACGCCAACCCGGCCTTCGAGCGCATCACCGGTTATTCGGTGCAGGAGGTGCTGGGGCGCAACTGCCGCTTCCTGCAGGGCGCGGAGCGCGACCAGCCCGAGCTGGACAACATTCGCCGCGCGCTGGCGGCGCAGGAGGAGGGCGCGGCACTGCTGCGCAACTTCCGCAAGGATGGCTCGGAGTTCTGGAATGACCTGCGGGTAGCGCCGGTGATCAACGATCGCGGCAAGGTCAGCCATTTCGTCGGCATCCTCCACGATGTGACAGAGAGCAAGCGCTACCAGGAGGAGCTGGAGCATCAGGCCAACCACGACAGCCTCACCGGCCTGCCCAATCGAAACCTGCTCAACGACCGTATCGGCCAGGCCATCGCCTTCGCCGGGCGCGACAACAGCCCGTTCACCGTCGCCTTCATGGATATCGACAACTTCAAAGTGGTCAACGACAGTCTCGGCCACGGCATCGGCGACCAGTTGCTGGTCGAGGTTGCTTCGCGCCTGCGCGGCGGCATCCGCGACATCGACACCATCGCGCGGCTGGGCGGTGACGAGTTCGTCATCGTGCTGGTCGACGGCATGCAGCTCAGCGAGCAGATCAACTGGTTGGAAGGCCTGAAAAACCGCATCGCCACGCCGATAATGCTCGACGACCAGGAAGTGCTGGTCAGCTGCAGCATCGGCTTCTGCTGCTATCCCGCCGATGGCCGCGACGTGGAAACCCTGCTGCGCAATGCCGACACCGCCATGTACCAGGCCAAGCACCAGGGGCGTAACCGTATCTGTGCCTTCATGCCGGAGATGAACGAGCAGGTGCAGACGCGCCTGGCCCTGGAACGGCAGATCCGCCATGCCCTGCAGAACCAGGAATTCATTGTCTTCTACCAGCCACAGCTGGACCTGCAGAGCGGCCGCCTGTGCGGCTTCGAGGCGCTGGTGCGCTGGAGTCGCGACGGCAGCATCGTGTCGCCGGCCGAGTTCATTCCGCTGGCCGAGGAGACCGGCTGGATCGCCTCCATCGACTTCTATGTGTTCGAAGTGGTATGCCGGCAGCTGGTGATCTGGCGCGAGTTCTTCGGCCAGGACCTCAGCGTGGCGGTCAACTTCTCGGCCATCAGTTTCGCCGAAGACGACTTCATCGAGCGCATCCTCGGCGTGCTCAAGGCCCAGGCCATTCCGCCGCGCTGGATCAAGGTCGAGCTGACCGAAACCATCCTCGCCAGCGACGCTGGCGAGGTGCAGAAGAAGATGCAGCGCCTGTGCGACCTGGGCGTGCGCTTCTCGATCGACGACTTCGGCACCGGCTATTCCTCGCTGGGCTATCTCAAGCGCTTCCCGTTCCGCCAGCTGAAGATCGACCGCAGCTTCATCACCGACATCCTCACCGAGCCGGACAGCGCCTCGCTGGCGCGCTCGATGATCTCCATCGGCCATAACCTGGGCATCCGCGTGATCGCCGAAGGGGTAGAGCAGGCCGAGCAGATGAGCTTCCTGCGCGCCGCCGGCTGCGACGAGCTGCAGGGATATTTCTACTCACCACCGCTGCCGCCGCTAGCATGCATGCAGTTCCTCCAAGGCAACGCGCCGCTCAGCCTGCCGACCAACATCATCGATGGCAGCGCACGTTATCTACTGGTAATCGACTCGGCGGAGCAGGAGCTGGATGAACTGCGCCGCACCCTGCGCCTGGAGAGCTACACCATCCTCAACGCGGCTGATGCCCAGGAAGCACTCAGCCTGATGGCTACCCACCCGGTAGACGTGGTGTTGGCCGACCTGGAGCTGGCGGACATGAGCGGCGTGGACTTCCTGCGCAAGATCAGAACCATCTACCCGGACGCAGTACGCATGCTGCTGGGCAGCGCCAATGCAGTGACCAGCATCCTCAAGGCACTCAACGAAGGCGTGATCTACCGCTTCGTCACCAGCCCTTGGGAGGCGGAGGATCTGCGCAATCAGGTGCGCGATGCCTTCCAGTTGCGCGAACTGCACCGCGAGAACAGGCGCCTGCGCGAGCAGTTCGACCAGACACGCTGAAGGAGAGGGCAAAGACTTCGCAGCGAGACTCTGGTGGTGTTGTCGTTCAGTGCGTCAGCACAAGCTGAAGCCGGTCACCATTGCTGGATGTTTGATTCAGCGTCCAGAAAGAGACAAAGGCGACGGCCAGGGTGCTGCTGTTCCGAGAGCTGGGATTATGATTCGTGAGCGGCGTCTGTTATGGATTCTGAAATGTCGAACACATATCGGATTCGGTTGTTCGAGGTGGGGCTACAGAGCCGAGGCTGCCTACGCATGATTAGCACAGTTGTAATGCGGAGATGGGCTAAAGGGTTCCGTCTCTTTATACATTATTTAACATAATATACATTATGCGAATTTATGAGTGCACATCTCTAGGCCTGTTCGTAAGTTCGCATACAGCGCCTTTCGTTAAATCCGAGGATTTGTCCTTCCTTTTTATGATTCAATCTTGTTTGCAGTAGATAATCGTTTTTGGCTAAAGTCCCCGCCTTCGAGAGGCCGGCATTCAAGGATCGACCATGTTCCGACTCGATGCAGTCAGCTTTAGTCTGCCAGAGCGCACGCTTCTGCATCCGCTCACGCTCGATATTCCTCAGGGCCAAATGGTTGGCCTGATTGGCCATAACGGCTCCGGCAAATCCACGCTGTTGAAGATGCTGGCGCGCCAGCAGCCGGCAAGCACCGGTCGAGTGCTGCTGGACGACAAACCTGTATCTGACTGGAAGGATCGCGACTTCGCTCGCCAAGTGGCCTATCTACCGCAGCAACTGCCATCGGCGGAAAGCCTCACGGTGCGCGAACTTATCGGGTTTGGTCGCTATCCCTGGCACGGACTGCTTGGCCGTTTCGGGGCCGAAGACCATGCCAAGGTCCGCGAGGCCATGGAATTGACCGACACGCAGCGCTTCGCCGAGCGCATGGTCGACAGCCTATCTGGTGGCGAGCGCCAGCGTGTCTGGCTGGCCATGTTGCTGGCACAGAACAGCCGCTATCTGCTGCTCGACGAACCCACTTCGGCTCTCGATATAGCGCACCAGGTTGAGGTGCTAGGCCTGGTGCATCGCCTTAGCCAACAACTGGGACTGAGCGTGATCGTGGTACTGCACGACATCAATATGGCTAGCCGCTACTGCGACCGCCTGATCGCGCTGCACAGCGGCCGGCTGCTACTGGACGGCAGCCCAGCCGAGCTGATGACCGACAGCAATCTGGAGGCCATCTATGGCCTGCCCATGCAGGTGCTCAGCCATCCCCACGGCCAGCAACCTATCGCCGTGGTGATCTGATGCGTTGGCTGATCTGCATGCTAGTACTGCTGACGGGACTGGCCAAAGCCGACGCGCACCAGCCACGTATCGCGGTCATCGACTGGGGGCTGACCGAGACGCTGTTGGGACTGGGCGTGACGCCCATCGCCGTGGCACAGACCGAAGGCTATCGGCGCTGGGTTCAAGCACCAGAGTTGCCCGCCGAGGTCGTCGATCTCGGCCTGCGCATCGAGCCCAATCTCGAGCTGCTCAGCCAACTCAAGCCGGACATGATCCTGATCACCCCGCAGTTTGCCGTCAGCCGCCCACAGCTCGAACGTGTCGCACCGGTCCACGAGTTGGCTATTTATACGCCGGAGGCCGAGGCCTATGTCGGTGCCCAGCGCGTGACTCGCGAGCTGGCAGCGCTGCTCGGCCGCCAGGCCGAAGGCGAAGCCATGATCGCCCGTATCGACGCCAATATGGCGCGGGTCAAGCAGCACCTTGCCGCGCAGAAGTTGCCACCTTTCTATGTGATGACCTTCCTCGACCAGCGTCATGTAAGGCTGTTCGGCAAACAGAGCATCTACCAGGGCGTGCTGGATCGCACCGGGTTACGCAATGCCTGGACCGGGCCGACCAATTACTGGGGTTTCAGTCAGCAAGGCATCGAGCGCCTGGCCGAAGAACCTAGCGCTGCCCTGCTCTACCTGGAACCCATGCCGCCCGGCACTGCCGATGGCCTGGCGCGCAGCGCCTTGTGGCAGCAGCTACCGGCCGTGCGTGAGCAGCGTCTGTACGGCCTGCCACCGGTATGGAGCTTCAACGGTTTGATGGCCGCCGAGCGCTTCGCCCACCTGCTGGAGGCGCGTCTGGCGCCGGAGGCCGCGCAATGACGGAGCTGCTGGCCCAGGGGCCTTTACCGGTTCGCGAGCGTCGTGGTTTTTCCAGCCACCCGGGTTGGTTGTGCGCTGTGCTGCTGATTCTGGCGCTGGGCCTGGCGCTGAGCGATCTCGGCCGTCGCCTGCCGCTGGGCGAATGGGCTCAGGCCATGATCAGCCCTGTCGACGGCGATATGCAGCAGTTGATCCTGCACTTCAGCTGGTTCCCGCGCCTGTGCATGGCCTTGCTCTGTGGCGCCGTACTCGCTCTGGCCGGCACGCTGATGCAGCAGGTGTTGCGCAATCCGCTGGCCTCGCCGACGACCTTGGGAGTATCCAGTGGCGCCCAGCTCGGCCTGCTGGTGGCTACGCTATGGGCGCCCTGGGCGCTCGACTATGGCCGAGAGTGGGTCGCGCTGGCCGGTGGTGGTATCGCCGCCCTGCTCGTCTTCGCCCTGGCTTGGCGCCGTGGCCTGGCACCGTTGACGTTGATTCTCGCTGGCCTGGTGGTAACCCTCTATCTCAGCGCATTGAACGTGACGCTGATGCTGGTGCAACAGCAGGACCTCAATGCAGTGTTCATTTGGGGCTCGGGCTCGCTCAGCCAGAACAGCTGGGGTGGCGTGCAATTCCTCATCCCGCGCCTGCTGCTGGGCATGCTGCTCCTGCTGCCATTGCTGCGCCCGCTGGCGTTGCTGGAGCTGGACGACAGTGGCGTGAAGAGTCTCGGCGTACCGCTGCGATTCCTGCGTTTCGTCACCCTTTCGCTCTCCGTGTACCTGGCGGCCTGTGTGGTCAGTACCGTCGGGGTCATCGGCTTCATCGGTCTAGCAGCGCCGGCACTGGTGCGTTTGCTTGGTGCACGTACTTTCGCTCAGCGCCTGCTCTGGGCACCGTTACTCGGTGGTTTGCTGCTGTGCGTTACAGACTTGGGCATCCAGCGTCTGGCGGGCAGCCTGGCCGAGCTGGTGCCTACTGGCGCGGCGACTGCGCTGCTGGGGGCGCCGTTGCTGCTCTGGCTGCTGCCACGCCTGCGCCTGGCTGGCGGGCAACCGCAGAGCGGTGATAGCCAGCATTTCGAGCGCCACCCCTTCCCCGCTCGACGCTTGGCACCGTTGATGATTTTGCTGGCGCTAGCACTGCTGATCGCGCTCGGCCTGGGCCGTGGGCTGGATGATTGGCAATGGAGTCTCGGTGATGCCGCGTTGCTCGACTGGCGTTGGCCACGAGTCATGGCTGCCGCGGCCGCGGGCTGTATGCTCGCTTTGGCTGGATGCATGATCCAACGTCTGACCGGCAATCCCATGTCCAGCCCAGAAGTACTTGGCATCAGTGCCGGCGCCGCGCTGGGGCTGATCGCTCTGCTCTTCCTGCTGCCCTATTCAGGCCCCCTCGCCCAGTTGGCCCTGGGCGGTTTGGGCGCGGGGTTGACCCTGCTGCTGTTGCTCGGCCTGTCACGTCGTTCCGGTTTCGCTCCGGAGAAGGTGTTGCTGATCGGTATCAGCATTACCGCGCTGTTCGATGCACTGCAGGTAATACTGCTGGCAGGTGGTGATCCGCGTGGACAAAACCTGCTGAGCTGGATGTCCGGCTCGACCTATTTCGTCGGTCCGCAGATGGCAATCTGGGTACTGGTATGCAGTCTGGTTCTGCTGCTTGCCGCCCTGCCCTTCGGCCGCTGGCTGGAACTGCTGCCATTGGGCGAAGGCACGCCCCGCGCTCTTGGCGTGCCGCTAGGACTCAGCCGCTTCGTGCTGCTTTTACTAGCAGCGCTGCTGACTGCCGGCGCCACCCTGATCGTCGGGCCACTTAGCTTTATCGGCCTGTTGGCCCCGCACCTGGCGCGTTTGCTCGGCCTGGCGCGCGCGGTGCCGCAGATGTTCGGTGCAGCATTGCTCGGCGCACTGGTGATGGTCGCGGCAGATTGGCTGGGGCGCACCCTGCTGTTCCCGGCGCAGCTGCCCGCTGGCTTGCTGGCCTCGCTGCTGGGCGGCGCCTACTTCATGCTGTGTCTGTATCGGCGCTGATGGTGGGCTGTTCGCTGCATTTCTGAGCCCACCCTAAGCCGGTGGGCTAACGAATCAATCCAGAACGGCTGTACCTTCAGCCGGCGGCTCTTCCAGCAACGGGCAGTTGTCGCACATATCCATGCCCAGTTCGTTGCGAATGCAGCACAGCTTGCGCTGGCGCCAAGGCGCGCAGCCCTCGCCTTGCGGTACATAACTCACCGGTTCGAACAACGGATTGCGCGTGCCATCTGGTCGCAGCTTTGACTCCAGCACCTCGAAACCCTGAGCCAGCATCGGCTTGGGGAATGGCAGGCCGCCGAGCGTGGACATGAACCATTCGAAGTAGTTACCGGCGTTGCTCCACAGCACCCGCGCCGCGATCTTGCGGTGGCTGCGCAGCGCCTCGATGAAGGCCGGCAAGTTGTCATCCAGTAGTCCGGAAAACCGCTCGAAACCATTGGCAGGAGTCGCCGCCCAGCGCTCGCCGGCATGCGGCAGCTTGAACGCCTCGGGCAGGCCGTCGGCGCCCACCACCACCTGGATCTCGTCGAAATCCAGCGGCAGGCGCCAGTTGAGGATCAGGCCTGCCGCCAGTACCGGTGGAATCAGGCGCAGGAAATAGTATTTCGACCAGAGCGACATCAAGGCGCGGCGATCACCCTCAGCATGCTCGGGGCCGAAACGCAGCATCTGCTCTTCCAGACGCGCAGCGCTGACAAACTCACGCCCGGGCAATGCCGGGCGTGGGTCATCCGCAAGGGTGAGTACATCGCGGTAGTGGGCGAATGGCCCTTGGAACAGCGGGGCAATGGCCGGGATCATCGGCCCCCCGCCTGGGTCAAGCACATGCGCTGGCGACTCCTGTCGTTTGGCGTCGATGGCTGTTGTCCAGCAAGGCGTCGACCACTTCCTGCGAGCGAATGGCAAGCACCGAGAGCAGCGTGTCGCTCAGGCCGTGACTGGCCTCGCAGCAACCCTGCAGGTAGATGCCCGCGCTCATCTGCGGCTGGCAGCTCAGACGATAGTCGCGCTCCACGCCTTCGCCAAGATGCTCCTGCAGACCTTCGAGCAGGCGTTTGTAGCCATCGCGGCGATAACCGGTGGCCAACACTACCGCATCGAACAGACGATCCTCGCGTCCCTCCGGACCATTCAGGGTCAGGCGAATGCCCTCGGCGCCAGCCTGCACGGCCTCGATGCTGCGCTGCGTGAGCAGGCTGTGCGGCGCGTGGCCGGTGACCTTCTGCAGGTACAGGCGGTGGTAGATGCTCTCGATCAGGTCCAGGTTGACCACCGAATAGTTGGTCTGCGCATTGGCCTGGATGAAGGCTTCGCGCTCCTCCGGAGCCTGGCCGTAGACCACGTCGGTATAGGCCGGATCGAAGATTTCATTGATGAACGGGCTGTCATCGGCCGGACGCAAGGCCTGGCTGCGCATCACCATGCTGACTTCAGCCGCCGGGAAGCGCCCGCACAGGTCGCTGAAGATTTCCGCTGCGCTCTGTCCTGAGCCGATCACCGCCACGCGCTTGGGCTCGGCGCAGCCCTGGATGCGCTCCAGATAGCTGGAGGAATGGATCACCCGCTTGTCACCGCGCAGTGGGCGGAACATCTCTGGCACCACCGGCTCGCCGCCGATACTGACCACCAGGTTGCGGGTGATGCGTGCGCGGGTGCGGCCATCGGCCAGGCGCGAGATCACCTTGACCCGGGTCACGTCGCCACCATCCAGCACCGGCTCGACGGCGATGACTTCCTCGCCGTAGTGCACGCGCTCGCTGAACTGCGCGGCAGCCCAGGTCAGGTAGTCGTTGTACTCCAGGCGCGACGGCGTGAAGGTGCTGATGTTGATGAAGGCTTCCAGGCGACGCTTCTGGTGCAGGTAATTGACGAAGGTGTAGCGGCTGGACGGATTGCGCAGCGTGGCCAGGTCCTTGAGGAAGGAGATCTGCATGCGGCTGTCGTCCAGCAGCATGCCGCCGTGCCACTCGAAGGCCGGCTTCTTCTCCAGGAAGCAGTAGCGCAGGCCGTTCTCGCGTACGCGACGGTCTTCGTCCAAGGCCACCGCGATGGCCAGATTGGCGGGCCCGAAGCCCAGCCCGATCACGTCGTATTCCAGTGTTTCTATGCTCATGTCAGGCCCCGATCCTCTGCGGATGGTTCGTGTGAAGGCCAAGTCAGCCCCTGGAGGCACTCGCCTCGCCCAACCTCATCAGTTTCACGGCCGCGCTCGGGCGCGGCTCTTTTGTTCTAGGCTCGCGAACAGCAACCGCGAGCCGTACTGCTATGCCAGACGGCAGCGTTCGAAGAACACTTCGCGGGACTGCACCATGAGTGCGGCTCGCTTGTGCGGGAAATCGAATTCCTTGGCCTTGTGATACCCCTGCGCCTGCATGTGGCCGATCATCTTGGCATTGTCGGCGCGAGGTTCGGCGACCACCCGCTGGGTACGCGGATCATCGAGGAACAGGTAGTGGGTCAGCGCGCTCAGCCAACTGGCCACCTTGTGCGGGCCGCGATGGCTCTCCTCGCCGACCAGCATGTGGATGCCGCGGTCGTAGTCCGCCACGTCGTAGAACGGCGCGATGCGGTCTTCCTTGGCCCAGTAGGCCTCGTAGTAGGCGAAGGGCTCATCGTCGAAGCAGCCGATCAGGGTCAGCACGCGCGGGTCCGCGGCCAGCTCTTCCAGGTAGCGGCGATGTTTTTCGAGATCGCCCTCCTCCTGCCAGAACGCGGCCACACGGGCACTGTTCTGCCAGCGATTGAAGCGTTCGAGGTCGCTGTCGATGTCTAGGGTGCGCAAGGAAATCCAGGCACCCAGATGGACATCGAAACGGCGATAGACCTCGCCCACCGGTTTCGGCGCGCGGCGCGGGTGACGACGGCCATGGGCATGCATGACCATCTGCTGCGGGTAACCAGCACTGCCAACGTTGCGCAGGAGACTGGCAGGAAGTTGCCAGAACAGCGAACGCTCGATGCGCAGGCTGTCACCCTCACCCACCAGCAGGCCGCTGGTGAGCAGGGATGGATCGATCGAGTCCAGCTGCAGACGCAGGGCCTGCAGCTGGGGATTGTTGGCAAAGCTCCAATAGGCCAGTGCCCACAGGGCCTTGGCCTGGTCCTCAACTGCCAGCTCCAGCGGCACCAAGACCTCGTCCTGCCGACGCACGCGCAGCAGAGCGCGTTCGTCCAGATGCAGAGCCAGACTGGCGCCGTCGTCACGAGCGGTCAGCCGCTGCCCGTTGGGCAGCGACAGTTGTTGCAATGGATTAGAAGTCATAACTCACACTGGCGATGACGTTGCGACGGTTGCCGTACCAGCAGTAGTAATCACAGGCCGTGACGTACTCTTTATCGGTCAGGTTGCTGGCGTTCAATTGCAGGCGGATGTCCTGAATGCGATACCCGACCATGGCGTCTACCAGGGTGTAGGACGGTACTTCCAGGGTTTCGGTGTTGTCGCCATAGCTGGAGCTGGTGTGACGCACGCCGGCACCGAACTCCAGGCCATCGAGGACACCACCGATGAACTGGTACTTGCCCCACAGAGAAGCCATCTCGTCAGCGACGTTGGCAGGAGCCTTGTCTTTTTCAGCATCGACTGTGGTCTTGGTCGTTTCTGGATCGAGTTTGGTATAGCTGGCGATCAGGCTGATGTTTTCGGTGACATTGGCCTGAGCCTCAAGCTCGATACCCCGGCTGCGGACCTCACCCAGTTGAGTTGGAACTCCTGCACGGGTCTTGGTGACGTTCTCCTGTGTCAGCTCGAATACTGCCGCAGTAAACATCGCGTCCAGACCTTCCGGCTGATACTTGATGCCAACTTCCTTCTGATCGCCCTCTTGCGGCTCGAACGGATCCCCAGTGACTCGATTGATGTCGGTGACCGGCAAGAAGAACTCGGAGTAGCTGATATAGGGGGTCAGACCGTTGTCCATGACATAAGCAACACCACTGCTCCAGGTGAAGTTGTCGTCACGCACGTTATGACGGGCATTGGTAGTCTGATTGTCGAAGTCAGTGCGTGAACGATCGTAGCGGCCGCCCAACAGGAACACCCAATTGTCGTATTTGAACTGCTCTTGGATATAGAGGCCGTTCTGATCGGCGCGAGTGTCTTTATCTTCCAGAGCAAAAGCACCGATGGGAGCATTGTTACCCACAGGGAAACCAAAGTACGGTGTGGAGTTGCTCGGGTTGTATATGTCCAGCAGAGGGATGGTTGGTGCAGTGGGGTAGCCGTTGGGGCTGCGATCATTGATCTTCAGTTGCTGATAGTCATAGCCAAGCAGCAGTGTGTTTTCCCAGCGATCACCGAACCAGTTACCGAGTAATCGGTTATCTACCGATAGATTGTCGGCTTTACCATCATTGTAAGTCAGCCCTCGGGCAATCAGCCGGTTGCTGCCAGGGGCATTACCGAAATAGAACAGTTGGCGCAGTTCCAGATCCATATGGCCGTAACGCAGGTTCTGCTGGAAGTCCCAGTTGTCGCTGATGCGATAGTTCAGCTCGTAGCCAAGGGTATATTGATCACGTTCGAAGGTTTCGTACTTGGGATTGCCAACTGCAGTATCAGTGTCGATATCACCATTGGGGTTCGGAAGTATGGTGCCACTGGGCGGCAGGAACTGTAGCTGCGGATCCGAGCGATCTTTCTGCATGCTGGCCAGCAGGGTCAGCGAGGTGTCTTCGTTGAAGTTGAACGTCATCGAGGGGGCCAGCAGGATGCGGGCAGCATCTACGTCGTCCACCTGAGTACCAGTATCACGGCTCAGCGCGACAACGCGGTACAGCACGTTGCCCTCCTCATCCAGCTTGCCCCCCACATCGGCGTTGACCTGCTTGCGGTCGAAGCTGCCGTACTGGATGCCAACCTCGCTCTTGGCATCGGCTGTTGGGCGCTTGCTCTGCAGGTTGATCAGACCGCCCGGCGGAGTCTGTCCATAGAGCACGGAAGCGGCGCCCTTGAGCACTTCGATGCGTTCGAGCATGTAGGGGTCGATTTGCCAGCTGTAGAAGGAACTGGAGTAGATGCGCGAACCGTCCATGAACAAACCGTTGTTGGCTTGCTTGAAGCCCCGCACGATGAACCAGTCTTGCTTGTTGTCCTCACCATAGAAGCCGGCTTGCACCCCCGCGGAGTAGCGCAGCGCCTCGCTAATGGTCTGGACGTTGCGATCATCCATCTGCGCCTGGGTCACAACGGACACCGAGCGAGGGGTTTCACTCAGTGGAGTATTGATTTTTGTAGCACTGCGGCTGTTCTTCGCCACATAGCCGTCGTCCTCGCCAACCGGGCTGTCCAGCTCACCACTGATATTGGTGGCCTCCAGCTTCACCGCCTCCTCGGCGTACAGGCCTACACTGAACGCGCTCAGCGCAAAGGCCATGGCCAGTGGTAGGCGGGCTCTCGCGAACGGTACTTTGGCTTGGTACTTAGCTTGCTGTTCCATCAACACTCCCCACTTAAATCAAATTAGAAAGATTCGCATTTGTTGTTCTTGCACCTACTAGACGAATCGCTTCTGGAAAAATTTACCTTCCCCTGACATTTCTCGATCGTCCTCAGCGCGCCAGCAAGCCGGCCAGGTCTGCGAGTACCTGCGGGTGGCGCACGATGCCCTGATGGTCGGTATCCACCAGGCGATGAGCCGCCGTCCTGCCCTGCACCTGTTCCAGGCCGGACTCCAGCAAGGCAGCGCGCCCGCCCGGTTGCGCCGCCCACCAGCAATGTGGACGCACCTTGACCCTGGGCAGCGCATAGCCGGCGCATAGGCGGCGCATGTGCTGCTCCAGTGCCCAGGCGAACAGCAGTTCCTCCAGGCTCTGGCGGGTCATGCCGTCCAGCGGCTGGCCAGCGAACCAGCTGCCGCAGGCCTGCGGCCAGTCCAGCGGTTCGAGCTGCAGCAGCTGCTCGAACAGGCCGTCCCAGGCCCTGGCTGGCAGCCCCGGGGCCAGCAACTGCAGATGCTCGACCAGCTTGGCCCGCGCCTGCGGATGGCGGGCGTCATCGCCTGCAATCTCGATGCCCGGTACGTAGCAGTCGAGCAGACCGAGGAAGGCCACCTCTTCGCCGCGGGCCTCCAGACGAGCCGCCAGTTCCAGCGCCAGGCTACCGCCCAGCGACCAACCGACCAGCCGATACGGCCCCTGCGGCTGTTGCTTGAGCAGTGCGGCCAGGTAGGCATCGGCCATATCGCCCAGTGAGGCATCGCGCCAGCTCGGATCAAGGAAGCTGCGGCACTGCAGGCCGAAGACTTCGCGCACGCCGTCCAGGCGCGCCGCCAGCGGCTGGTAGCCGGTGACCCGGCCGGTCACCGGGTGCGGACAGAACACAGGCGCTGCCGGCGCATCCTGGCGAGTCAGACGCAGCAGCGGCGACGGCCCCTGCACGGCCTGGCCGCGGGCCAGCTCCAGCAGGCCGAGGAGCTCCCGACGATAGTCCGCAGCCAGGGCCTCGACGGTCTCGGGGCGATACTGGTTGGCTGCGTACTCCCAGGACAGCTGCAGCTGGCCATCGAACACCTGGCCGTTGACCGCCAGGCGCGCGGCCAGCGGGTTGCTCGCCGCTACCGCCGCGCCACCGCCGGCGGCCGGGCGGAACCAGTCCGTCGCGGCACCGGCCTGGTACTGGCCGAGGTAGTTGAAGATCACTTCGGCATCCGGCACCGCGCGCAGCGCCGCCTGTGCCGCGGCCGAGCCCAGCCAGCGCAGCACGCCGTAACCCTGACCGCCATGTTCGACCTGCTGCAGACGTTGCTGAACCTGTTGCAGCTGCTCGGCTGCCGCGTCGAGCTGCGGCAGCTGCAACGGATACAGGCTGGTGAACCAGCCAACCGTACGCGACAGATCCAGCTCGCCGGTCAGCGCCTCGCGGCCATGGCCTTCGAGGTTGACCCGCAGGCCCGGCTGGCCGCTCCAGCGACACAGGGCGCGGGTCAGCGCGGTAAGCAGCAAGGCGTCGATACGTACGCCCAGCTGCGCCGGCGCTTGCAACAGGCGCTTGGTCTCGCTGCTATCCAGGGCCAGGCTCACTTCGCGCTTGTCGCCATGAGCAGCGGTGGCGCCATCCAGTTCACGTGGCAAGACCAGCGCCGGGCCGCTCAGGCAGCTGCACCAAGCGTCCAGCTCGATCTGCGCCGCTTCGCTGTCTGCCCAGCTCTGCAAGGCCTCGCTCCAGCCTTTGTAGGACTGGCTCTTGCCCGGCAGGCGCACGGCCTGGCCGGCCTCCAGCTGGCGATAAGCAGCGAGAATGTCTTCCAGCAGAATGCGCCAGGACACGCCGTCCACCACCAAGTGGTGTACCGCCAGCAGCAGTCGCTCGGGTTGACCAGCCTGCTTGAGGTAGAGCGCGCGCAGCAGTGGGCCGTTGGCTAGGTCGAGACTCTGCTGGGCCTGCTGGTAAAGCTGATCAGCCTCGGCATCACTGCCGGCCTCGCGCAGCCACAGCAGCGGCTGCTCGGCATCCACATCGGCATAGCGCTGGTGCCAAGCGCCCTGCTCTTGGCTGAAACGAAGGCGCAGGCCGTCGTGATGGGTGACCAGGGCCTGCAGGGCCTGCTCCAGCAATTGAGGATCGAGCGAGCGCAGCAGCTCCAGGTTCAGCGCCTGGTTCCAGTGCGCCGGGTTGGTCTGGCCCATGGCGAAGAAATGCGCCTGGATCGGCGTCAGCGGCAACTCGCCGGCTACAGGCTCTTGCACTTCCTCCGCTCCGGCCAGCCGCGCAACCTTGGCTAGTTCGGCCAGGCGCGGGAACTGGAACAGCTCGCGCGGCGCCAGTTGCAACCCTTGCTGACGGATGCGGCTGACCACCTGCAGCGCGACGATGGAGTCGCCGCCCAGTTCGAAGAAATGATCCTGGCGCCCTACCCGCACAACGCCCAGCACTTCGGCCCAGATGGTGGCGAGGATGCGCTC
Source organism: Pseudomonas sp. ML96 (assembly GCF_000761545.1). Classification (GTDB taxonomy): domain Bacteria; phylum Pseudomonadota; class Gammaproteobacteria; order Pseudomonadales; family Pseudomonadaceae; genus Aquipseudomonas. Next base: position 101,572 of record NZ_JPMY01000003.1, read on the forward strand.
GTTGTCGGTTTGCGGTGCCTCGTAGTCCTGGCTCTGCCAGGTCGGCTCCGGTAGCGCGGTACGATCCAGCTTGCCGGCCGGGGTCAGCGGTAGTTTTTCCAGGGCGATGATCTGCGCCGGAACCATATAGTCCGGTAGCACCTTGGCCAGATCTGCGCGCAGGGGATTGGCGTCGGTGCTGTCTTTGGCCACAACGTAGCCGACCAACTGCTTGCCGGTCGGCGTCTCGCGGGCAATCACCGCCGCTTCCTGCACTCCGTTGAGGGCCAGCAACTGGCTCTCTATCTCGCCCAGTTCGATACGGAAACCGCGGATCTTCACCTGATGGTCGACACGACCGAGATAATCCAGGGTGCCGTCTTCGCGCCAGCGCACCAGGTCGCCAGTGCGGTACATGCGCTCCCCTGCAGTACCGAATGGGTCGGGCAGGAAGCGTTCGGCAGTCAGTTCCGGGCGTTGGAAGTAGCCACGGGCCAGGCCGACTTCGCCGCCGATATACAGCTCGCCAGCCACACCGATGGGCAGCAGGTTCAGTTCTGCATCGAGGACATAGAGGCTGCGCGGTCCGACCGGGTTACCGATCGGCGCATAGGCCGCTTCGAAGCTGTCACCGGGGAAGGCTTCCCAGATCAGCGGCGTCACCACCGTCTCGGTCGGGCCATAGCCATTGATGATGCGCTGGGGCTCCAGCACCTTTTGCAGGCGCTCGTAGGTTTCGCGGGTAAAGGCTTCGCCACCCAGCGTCCAGGAACGGACCGGCAGTTTCAGATTCTGCGACTCGACCCAGTCCAGCAATTGCTGGGCATAGCTGGGTGGCAAGCAGGAAATGGTCACGCCTTCGTCAGCGATCACCTGGCAGGTTTTCTCGGCGCTCCACAGCTCCTGATCGCGGATGACCAGGCGGCTGCCGAAGGCCAGCGGCACTGTCCAGCGTTCCAGGGCACCGTCGAAACTGATCGAGGCGAAGTGCAGCTCCACATCGCCGGCCGTCATGCCGTAGCGCTGGCCGATGGTCTGCACATGCATGCTCAGGCCGAGATGGTTCACCGCCACGCCTTTCGGCTGGCCGGTGGAGCCCGAGGTGTAGATCAGATAGGCCAGATTGAGCGGATGCAGCTGCACCGCCAGAGCCGAAGTATCGAAGGCGCTCAGATCGAGCTGATCCAGATACAGCGGCTCGACGCCCTCACCCAGCGGCAGACGTTCGGCCAGGTCGGACGAAGTGATCAGCCATTTAAGCCCCGAGTCCTCGACCATGTAGGCCAGGCGCTCGCGCGGGTAATCCGGATCCAGCGGCACAAAGGCACCGCCGGATTTGAGCACCGCCAGCATGGCGATAATCATCCCGTTGCCGCGCTCAAGGGATACACCGACGCGGGCTTCCGGGCGTACGCCGCGGGCCAGCAGCAGATGGGCCAGGCGATTGGCGTGGGCCTCCAGTTCAGAGAACGAAATACGCTCTCCGCCATGCACCAGGGCGATGGCATCCGGACGCTGACGCGCCTGCTCGGCGATCAGCTCGGGCAGCAGGCACGCAGCATCGAAGCCCTGTCGTGGCGTGTTCCACTCAGCCAGGCGTGCCTGGTCGCCGGCATCCAGCAGTTGCAGACGCACCAGAGGCTGATCCGGCATGGCGCTGACCTGCTCCAGCAGGCCCAGCAGATGGGCAGTCATCTGCTGCATCTGCGCATTGTCGAGGCGCTCGCGGGCCCAGGTCAGGGTCAGGCGCAGCTGGCCAGCACTGTCCTCCAGACTGTCCAGAGCCAGGTCGAACAGTGCGTGCGGCACGCCCTGGGCCAGCGGTTCCAGGCGCAGGCCGGGCAGCTGCAGGGCGCCGAGGTCGCGTTTCTGGTGGTTGAACAGCACCTGGAACAGCGGTGTCTGGCCCAGGCTGCGCTCGGGCGCCAGGGCTTCCACCAGCTGGTCGAATGGCAGATCCTGCTGATCCTGGGCATCCAGGGCGTGGCGGCGCACCTCGGCGAGCAGCTGGCGGAAGCTCATACCGGCGTCGAACTCGGCGCGCAGCACCTGGGTGTTGACGAAGAAGCCCACCAGCGGCGCCGTCTCGGCGCGTTGGCGGTTGGCCACCGGCACGCCGACACGGATATCGCGCTGGTTGCTGTAACGGGCCAGCAGCAGCTGGAAGGCTGCCAGCAGCAGCATGAACAGGGTCGCGCCCTCGCCCTGGGCCAGTTGGCGCAGGCGCTCGGCCAGAGCCGGCGGCACTTCGATGGCTTGGCGCTCGGCATGCCGCTGGCCGGTGGCATCCAGCTTGTAGGGCAAGGCCAGCACTGGCTGCTCGCTGCCCAGGCGCTCGCGCCAGTAGCCGAGCTGGCGCTGGCGCTCGCCGGCCTCCAGCCAGGCGCGCTGCCATTGGGCATAGTCGGCGTACTGGATCGGCAGCTCGGCCAGCTGCGGCGCCTGCCCCAGGCGCAGCGCGGCATAGGCACGGCCCAGTTCCTCGGCAAACACACCAATCGACCAGCCGTCGGAGACGATATGGTGGCAGACGACCTGCAGGCGCCAGCGCTGCTCGTCCAGGCGCAGCAGCTGCACGCGCAGCAGCGGCCCCAAGGCGAGGTCGAAGGCGCGCGCCGCATGGGTATCGGCCAGAACCTGTACCTGCTCCGGCTCGCCGCGCAGATCACGCTCCTCCAAGGCCAGCGGGCCCGGCGGATCGATGCGCTGGCATAGCTGGCCAGCATGTTCGTAGAAACGCGTGCGCAGCGCCTCGTGGCGCTCGACTATCAGCTCCAGGGCGGCCAGCAGCGCGCCGCGATCCAGCTCACCCTCCAGGGCGAAGGCGCCGACCATATGGTAGGCGCTGCTGTCCGGCTCCATCTGCGCCACCAGCCACAGGCGCTGCTGGGCATGCGAGGCGCTCAGGTGCTCGCCGCGCGGCGCCGGTACCAGCGGCAGGCGGTCGAAGCGGATGCCCTTGCCGGCCAGCAGTTCGAGAAAACGCTTTTGCTCGGGGGCGCCGAGGGCGAGGAAACGGCGCGCCAGGGCGGCCTTGTCGATGGGCGCGGTCACAGGGCCTCCAGTTCGTCGAGCAGCGCGGCCATGTCGCGCAGGTCTTGGTCTTCTTCCTCGGCGGCGGCCGGGGCCTGGCCGTCGAGGGTGGCGGCCAGGGCCGCCAGGTTTTCCGCTTCGAAGAAGGCGCGCAGCGGCAACTCCAGGCCCAGGCGCTGGCGCAACAACGCCACGGCCTGGGTAGCCAGCAGCGAGTGGCCGCCGAGCTCGAAGAAGTTGTCGTCGAGGCCGACCTGCTGCACTTCCAGCACTTCCTGCCAGATGCTCGCCAGGGCGATCTCCCGCTCACCTTGCGGCGCGCGGTAGCTGCGGGCCTGCCACACCGGCTCAGGCAGCGCGCGACGCTCCAGCTTGCCGTTGGGCGACAGTGGCATGCGATCGAGGCGCATCAGAATCGACGGCACCATATGCTCGGGCAGCTCGACCTTCAGCGCGGCCTTGATCCCGGCTAGCCAGGAGGCTTCGTCGGCCGGTAGCGGCTCGGCCACCACATAGCCGACCAGCTGTTTGCCGATCTGGCTGTCGCGGGCCACCACCACGGCCTCGGCGACGCCCGGCTGGGCACCGAGCTGGGCCTCGATCTCGCCCAGTTCGACGCGGAAGCCGCGGATCTTCACCTGATGGTCGATGCGCCCCAGGTAGTCGATGGCGCCGTCGGCACGCCAGCGCACCAGGTCGCCGGTGCGGTACATGCGTCCGCCCTCGGTGCTGAACGGATCGGGCAGGAAGCGCTCGGCGGTCAGCTCGGGGCGGCGATGGTAGCCGCGCGCCAGGCCGATGCCGGCGATATACAGCTCGCCAGGCACGCCTTGCGGTACCGGGTTGAGCTGGGCATCGAGGATATGCAGGCGCAGGTTGGCGATCGGTCGGCCGATCGGCACGGCATGGCGGCCCTCCTCCAGGCACGTCCAGTGGCTGACGTCGATGGCCGCCTCGGTCGGGCCGTACAGGTTGTACAGGCCGGCACCCGGCAGGCGCTGGAAAGTACGCACCTGCAGCTCGGCCGGCAGCGCTTCACCACTGCAGATAACGCGGGTCAGGCTTTGGCACTGCTCCACATCCGGATGCAGCAGGAAGGCCTGCAGCATGGACGGCACGAAGTGCAGCGTGCTGACCTTGTGGCGCTGAATCAGCTCCACCAGTTTCTGCGGATCGCGGTGATCGCCGGGAGCAGCCACGGCCAGGCAGGCGCCGGTAATCAGCGGCCAGAAGAACTCCCATACCGAGACGTCGAAGCTGAACGGGGTCTTCTGCAGCACCACGTCGCCGGCACCCAGCTGGTAGGCCTCCTGCATCCACAGGATGCGATTGGCCAGGGCCTCGTGGCTGTTGCCAGCGCCCTTGGGTTTGCCGGTGGAGCCGGAGGTGTAGATCAGGTAGGCCAGGTCGTTGCCCTGCAGGGTAACGACCGGCGGTGTGGTGCTCTCGGCGGAACAGTCCTCGCGATCCAGGCTCAGCGCCTGCAGCCCGGCTGGCAACGGCAGGCGCTCCAGCAGCGCGCTGTGCGACAGCAGCAGGTCGACGCCGGAATCCTCCAGCAGGTAGGCCAGGCGCTCCAGCGGGTATTCCGGATCGAGCGGCACATAGGCACCGCCGGCGCGGACGATGGCGTGCAGGCCGATCACCAGTTCCAGCGAGCGCTCCAGGCTGATGCCGACCAGGCTGCCACGGTTCACCCCGAGGCCGCGCAGGCGGTTGGCCAGTTGGTTGATGCGCTGCTCCAGTTCGGCGTAGTTCAGCGTCTGCTCGCCAAATGCCAGGGCTGGCGCCTGCGGCGCGCGCGCCGCCTGCTGACTGATGCACTCGCTGAGGTTGACCAGCGGGCCGTAGTCCTTGGCTGTGGCGTTCCAGCCGGCGAGCTGGGCCTGCTCGTCTTCTTCCAGCAATGGCAGCAGGCCGATGGGCTGCGTGGGATCGGCGCAGATGCCATCCAGCAGACGCACGAAGTGCCGCGCCAGGCGGGCGATGGTGCGCGCCTCGAACAGCTCGGCGGCGTAGCTGACGAAACCGCTGAGGCTACCGTCGGCGGCTTCTTCGGTATCCAGCGCCAGGTCGAACTGGGCGCCGGCGGCGCCCGGGTCGTGCGGTTGTACGCGCAGGCCCGGCAGGCTGCCGAGGGCGCTGAAATCCACCTGCTGGTGGTTGAACGCCACCTGGAACAGCGGGTGATGACTCAGGCTGCGGCTCGGCTGCAGCGCTTCCACCAGTTGGTCGAACGGCAGCTCTTGATTAGCCAGAGCATCGCGGCTGGCTGCAGCCAGTTCGCCGAGCAGCTGGCGGAACGGTTTGAGCCCGCTCGGCTCGCCGCGCAGCACCAGGGTGTTGATAAAGCAGCCGAGCACACCATCCATTTCCGCCAGGCTACGACCGGCTACCGGTACGCCGACGCGGATATCCTCCTGGCCACTGTAGCGGTGCAGCAGGCTCTGCCAGGCGCTCAGCAGCAGGCTGAACAGCGTGCTGCCTTCACGTTGGGCCAGGGCGCGCAGTTGCGCGGTGAGAGCGTCGCTCAGCTCGAAACGCCAGCGCATGCCCTGGCGTGCACCATGGGCCGGGCGCGGATGGTCGGTGGGCAGCTCCAGCAGCGGCTGGTGTTCGCCCAGGCGCGCCTTCCAGTAATCCAGCTGGCGCGTGGCTTCGCTGGACTTCAGCCAGTCGCACTGCCACTGGGCGTAGTCGGCGTATTGCAGCGGCAAGGCGGTGAACTGCGCCGTATGGCCCTCGGCGAAGGCTGCATAGGCGGCGGAGAACTCGCCGATAAAGCGCTGCATCGACCAGCCATCGGAGACGATGTGGTGCTGGATCAGCAGCAGGCGATATTCCTGGTCGCCCAAACGCAGCACGGCAATCCGTAACAACGGTTCGCTAGCCAGGTTGAACGGCCGCTTGAGCAGCTTCTGTGCGTAATCGCGGGCCTCGGCTTCACGTTCGTTGGCAGCCAGCTCACGCAGGTCGAGCCAGTCGATACGCTGACCCTGGGCCGGCAGGATGCGCTGGCGTGCTTCGCCGTTGACCTCGACAAAACGGGTACGCAGCGCCTCGTGGCGTGCTTCCAACTGGTCGAAGGCGGCCTGCAACGCCTGGCGATCCAAACGGCCCTGCAGGTCGAGGCCAGCCGGCATATGGTAGGAGCCGTTGCTCGGATCCAGGCGATTGAGGAACCACAGGCGCTGCTGGGCATGCGACAGCGGCAGGTCGACACCTCGCGGCAAGGCACGCAGCACCGGCGCATCGGCTGCTTTGCGCTGCAGGGCGACGGCGCAATCGGCCAGGCGGCTCTGCTCGAACAGCGCCTTGAGCGGCAGCTGCAGGCCCTGCTGGCGGATGCGGCTGACCACCTTGAGTGCGACGATGGAGTCGCCGCCCAGTTCGAAGAAATGATCCTGGCGCCCTACCCGCTCGACACCCAGTACCTCGGCCCAGATCGCGGCGAGGATGCGTTCGTTATCAGTCTGTGGCGCCTCGTAGGACTGGCTCTGCCAGATCGGTTCCGGCAGCGCGGCGCGATCCAGTTTGCCGGCCGGGGTCAGTGGCAGTTTTTCCAGAGCGATGATCTGCGCGGGGACCATATAGTCCGGCAGCACCTTGGCCAGCTCGATGCGCAGGGTATTGGCATCGATGTTGTCACACGCGACCACATAGCCCACCAGCTGCTTGCCGCTCGGCGTCTCGCGGGCGATCACCGACGCTTCCTGCACGCCATCTAGGGCCAGCAACTGGCTTTCAATCTCGCCCAGTTCGATACGGAAACCGCGGATCTTCACCTGATGGTCGACGCGACCGAGGTAATCCAGGGTGCCGTCTTCGCGCCAGCGCACCAGGTCGCCGGTGCGGTACATGCGCTCGCCGGCAGCACCGAACGGATCGGGCAGGAAGCGCTCAGCCGTCAGTTCCGGGCGCTGGAAGTAACCGCGGGCCAGACCGACTTCACCGCCGATATACAGCTCGCCAGCCACGCCGATGGGCAGCAGGTTGAGTTCGGCATCCAGCACATACAGGCTGCGCGGGCCGACCGGGTTACCGATCGGCGCGTATGCGGCTTCGAAGCTATCGCCGGGGAAGGCTTCCCAAATCAGCGGCGTCACCACCGTCTCGGTCGGACCGTAGCCGTTGATGATGCGCTGGGGCTGCAGCACCTTCTGCAGTCGCTCATAGGTCTCGCGGGTAAAGGCTTCGCCACCCAGAGTCCAGGAACGCACCGGCAGTTTCAGGTTCTGTGATTCGACCCAATCCAGCAGCTGCTGGGCATAGCTGGGCGGCAAGCAGGAAATGGTCACGCCTTCGTCGGCGATTACCTGGCAGGTCTTCTCCGCGCTCCACAGTTCCTGGTCGCGAATCACCAGGCGGCTGCCGAAGGCCAGCGGCACGGTCCAGCGCTCCAGGGCGCCATCGAAGCTGATCGATGCGAAATGCAGCTCTACATCGTCCGGAGTCATGCCGTAGCGCTGGCCGATGGTTTGCACATGCATGCTCAGGCCGAGGTGATTCACCGCCACGCCCTTGGGCTGGCCGGTAGAACCGGAGGTGTAGATCAGGTAGGCCAGATTGAGCGGATGCAGCTGTACCGCAGGCACTGACGAATCAAAGGCGGACAGATCGAGCTGATCCAGATACAGCGGCTCGACGCCCTCGCCCAGCGGCAGGCGCTCGGCCAGATTGGAGCTGGTCAGCAGCCACTGCAGGCCCGAGTCCTCGATCATGTAGGACAGGCGCTCACGCGGGTAATCCGGGTCGAGTGGGACAAAGGCACCGCCGGATTTGAGCACCGCCAGCATGGCGATAATCATCCCGTTGCCGCGCTCCAGCGAGACGCCGACACGGGACTCCGGGCGCACACCCTGGGCGACCAGCAGCTGGGCCAGGCGATTGGCGCGGACCTCCAGCTCGGCGAAGGCTATCCGTTCAGCACCATGCACCAGGGCGATGGCCTCGGGGCGCAGACGCGCCTGCTCGGCGATCAGCCCGGGCAGCAGGCGTGCAACATCGAAAGCCTGGCGTGGCTTGTTCCATTCGCTCAGCAGGAACTGCTCGGTTCTGCTGACCAGCTCCAGGCTGCCCAGCGGCTGGGCCGGGTCGCTGCATACCAGCTGCAGGGCCTGGCGCAGCAGCGCCTCGACCTGGGCGATGCCATCGGCGTCGAAGTGCGCGCGGTCGTAGGCCAGCAGCAGCTCCAGGCGGCTGCCCGGCAGCACGGCCAGGGTCATCGGGTAGTGAGTGAACTCGTGGCTCTGCGGCAGGCCCAGGCTCAGCTCGCCGCGCTCGGCCTGCTTGAGGGCATCGCCCAGCGGGTAATTCTCGAATACCAGCAGGCTGTCGAACAGCGCCTCGCCGGCACTGCCGACCCAGCGCTGGATATCGTGCAGCGGGCTGTGCTCATGCTCGCGCAGCTGCAGGTTCTGCACCTGCAGCTCGGCCAGCCAGTCGCCCAATGGCTGCTCGGCCGGCAGCTGGATCGCCACCGGCAAGCTGTTGATAAACAGGCCGAGCATCTGCTCGCTGCCGGCCAGTTCGGTCGGGCGACCGGCCACGGTGGCGCCGAAGCACAGGCTGCGCTTGCAGGTCAGACGCGCCAGCAGCAAGCCCCAGGCGGCTTGCACCAGGGTGTTGAGGGTCAGGCCGTGACGCTGGGCGAAGCCGCGAATCTGTTGTTCGGTAGTAGCGTCCAGCGGCAGCGGATGACGGGCATGGCCCTGCTCCGGTGCGCGGCATGGCAGGCAGCCGGCGATGCGGGTGACGCCATCCAGCGGGGCCAGCTGTTCGCGCCAGAAGGCCTGTTCGGCCTCGGCATCCTGGCCGTCGAGCCAGCTGATGTAATCACGGAACTGGCTGCTCGGCGCCGGCAGGCGGTCACCGTGGTACAGGGCGAGCACTTCGGCGAACAGCAGGCCGTTGCTCCAGCCGTCCAGCAGTAGGTGGTGCAGGGTCCAGGCAAGCACGAAGTCGCCGGTGCCGCGCTGGATCAGCGCCAGGCGCAGCAGCGGTGCCTGGTCGAGGGCAAAGCCACGTTCGCGCTCGGCGCTGCAGAAGGCTTGCAGCTGCGCATCGAAATCAGCGACACCGCGCCAGTCGAGATCCTGCCAGTCCAGTTCAACCTCGGCCTGCACCAGTTGCAGCGGGCGTTCGCCAAGCAGGAAGCGGCTACGCAGCACACCATGACGCGCCAGCACCTGGCGCCAGGCGTTCTGCAGGCGAGCCGGATCGAGACCGGTGAACGGCAGCAGCAGTTGGCTGACATAGCTGCCGGCGCCTTCCAGCTGGCTGTGGAAGAGCAGGCCCTGCTGCAGTGGCGACAGCGGGTGGATATCTTCCACGCCGGGCAGCGCATCCAGCTCGGCCTGGCTCAGGCCGGCCAGCGGCACGTCGCTGGGGGTCAGGCTGGCTGGGGTTTTCTGGCAGTGCTGGGCGATGGCGCGCAGCTCGTCCTGCAGGCGGGTGAGTAGGCCTTCCAGGGGCGGTCGCGCCAGTTGCTGCGGGTTGAAGTCCAAGTGCAGATGCAGGGCGCCACCACGTTGCTCGGCGTTGATCACCAGCGGTGCGTCCAGCGGCGCATTGGCTTCGCGCCACAGGCCTCCTTCGCGCAGGCGCAGGCCATTGCCACCCTCGTCGAACTGGCCGAGGTAATTGAACAGCAGTTGCGGGGCTCGCTCGTTCAGTTGCTCGCGCTGGCGCAGCAGGCCATAGCCGAGGCCCAGATCGGGCACGGCGCGCAGTTGCTCCTTGATCGCCTTGAGGCTGGCGGCCAGCTCGGCTTCGGGTTGCAGGCGCACGGGGTAGAGACTGGTGAACCAGCCGACGCTGCGCGACAGGTCGATATCGTCGAACAGCGGCGCGCGGCCATGGCTTTCCAGGTGCACGGTCAGCGTTGGTTGCTCGCTCCAGCTGCACAGCACGCGGCTCAAGGCGGTCAGCAGCAGCTCATCGGCACGTAGGCGATAGGCCTGCTGGCCGGCTTGCAGCAGATCGCGAGTGAAACCGGCGTCCAGGCTCAGCTCCAGGCGCTGGCGAGTGCCTTCGCTACCGAAATCGCTGCTCAGCAGCGGCAGTTCGCCACCGGCGGCCTGCTGGGCCCGCCAGTACGGCAGTTGTGCGTTGACGTCCCAGCCGGCCAGGCGTTCGCCCCAGGTCTTGAAGGCGCTGGTCTTGGCCGGCAGTTGTACCGCCAGGCCGCTGGCCAGTTGCAGGCAGGCGCGCTGCAGGTCTTCCAGCAACACGCGCCAGGACACGCCATCGACCACCAGGTGGTGGATCGACAGCAGCAAGCGATCGGCCTGGCCCGGCTGGGTGAGGTAGAGACCGCGCAGGTGCGCGGCGCTGGCCGGGTCGATGCTGCGCTGGATGGCGTCATAGTGCGGCTGCGGGTCTTCACCGGCGGTCAGCTCGACCCGGTGCAGCAGAGGACTGCCTGCTTCGGCAGCATGTACTTGCCGCCACTGGCCATCGTGCTGCTCGAAGCGCAGGCGCAGGGCGTCGTGGTGCTGAACCAGCGCTTGCAGGGCCTGCTCCAGCTGGGTGGCTGGCAACGGCTCGGCCAGTTCGAGCAGCAGGTACTGGTTGCACGGCGCCAGGCCCTCGCGCTGCAGCAAACGCGCCTGGATCGGCAGCAGCGGCGCTGCGCCAGTTACCGGGCCTTGGTCGGCCAATGGTGCGGCGACGCTGCGGGCAACGCCGGCCAGCTGCATAAGGGTCTGTTGCTGGAACAGGTCCTTGGGCGTCAGGCCCAAGCCTTGCTGGCGAGCACGGCTGACCACCTGCAGCGCAACGATGGAGTCGCCACCCAGCTCGAAGAAGTGATCCTGGCGCCCTACCCGCCCCACACCCAGCACCTCGGCCCAGATGGCAGCGAGGATGCGTTCGTTGTCGGTCTGTGGTGCCTCGTAGCTCTGGCTCTGCCAGGCCGGCTCCGGCAGCGCGGCACGATCCAGCTTGCCGGCCGGGGTCAGCGGCAGCTTGGCCAGGGCGATGATCTGTGCCGGCACCATATAGTCCGGCAGCACCTTGGCCAGCTCGGCTTTGAGCTGCGCCGTATCGGTGCCCTCTTTGGCCACCACATAACCCACCAGTTGCTTGCCGCTTGGCGTTTCGCGGGCAATCACCGCCGCTTCCTGTACCCCTTCCAGGGTCAGCGACTGGCTCTCGATCTCACCCAGCTCGATACGGAAGCCGCGGATCTTCACCTGATGGTCGACGCGACCCAGGTAATCCAGGGTGCCGTCCTCGCGCCAGCGCACCAGGTCGCCAGTGCGGTACATACGCTCGCCGGTCGCACCAAACGGATCAGGCAGGAAGCGTTCGGCAGTCAACTCGGGGCGCTGGAAGTAGCCGCGGGCCAGGCCGACTTCGCCGCCAATATACAGCTCGCCGGCGACGCCAATGGGCAGTAGGTTCAGCTCGGCATCCAGCACATACAGGCTGCGTGGGCCGACCGGGTTGCCGATGGGCGCATAGGCCGCTTCAAACGAGTCACCCGGATAAGCTTCCCAGATCAGCGGGGTGACCACCGTCTCGGTCGGGCCATAGCCGTTGATGATGCGTTGAGGCTGCAGGACTTTCTGCAAGCGCTCGTAGGTCTCGCGGGTAAAGGCTTCGCCACCCAGGGTCCACGATCTGACAGGTAGCTTTAGGTTCTGCGACTCGACCCAATCCAGCAGCTGCTGGGCGTAGCTCGGCGGCAGGCAGGAGATGGTCACGCCTTCATCGGCGATCACCTGGCAGGTCTTCTCGGCGCTCCACAGTTCCTGATCGCGGATTACCAGACGGCTGCCGAAGGCCAGCGGCACAGTCCAGCGTTCCAGTGCACCGTCGAAACTGATCGAAGCGAAGTGAAGCTCCACATCGTTCGGCGTCATACCGTAGCGCTGGCCAATGGTCTGCACATGCATGCTCAGGCCAAGGTGGTTCACCGCCACGCCTTTGGGCTGGCCGGTGGAGCCCGAGGTGTAGATCAGGTAGGCCAGGTTCAGCGGATGCAGCTGCACGGCAGGCACCGAGACCTCGAAAGCGGAAAGATCCAGCTGATCCAGATACAGCGGCTCGACGCCCTCGCCCAGCGGCAAACGCTCGGCCAGATCGGACGAAGTAATCAGCCACTGCAGCCCCGAGTATTCAACCATGTAGCTGAGGCGCTCGCGCGGGTAGTCCGGGTCGAGTGGGACAAAGGCACCGCCGGATTTCAGCACCGCCAGCATGGCGACGATCATGGCGTTGCCGCGCTCAAGGGATACGCCGACACGGGCTTCCGGGCATACGCCGCGGGCTACCAGCAGATGGGCCAGGCGATTGGCGCGCGCCTCCAGCTCGGCGAAGGCAATCCGCTCGCTGCCATGTACCAAGGCGATGGCATCCGGACGCAGGCGTGCCTGCTCGGCGATCAGCTGCGGCAACAGGCGTGCAGCATCGAAGTCCTGCCTCGGCGTATTCCACTCGCGCAACTGTGCCAGTTCAGGTGCAGTCACCAGCGCCACTTCGCCCAGGGCCGCCTGCGGTGCGCTGGCGAAACCATCGAGCACTTCGAGGAAGCCGGCGATCAGACGTTCGATGCTGTTCTCGGCGAACAGGTCGGCTGCGTAGGCGAAGTTGATCAGCAGCTCGTCGCCCTTGTCGCGCACAGCATCCAAGGCCAGGTCGAAGGGAATCTGGCTGGATGGCAATTCAGCGAGGCTGGTTTCGATACCCGGCAGCCAGTTGGCTGCCAGCGGGTGCTGGCGGCGGTAGTTGAAAGCCACCTGGAACAGAGGCTGCTGGCCCAGACTGCGGCTCGGCGCCAGCTCTTCCACCAGGCGCTCGAAGGGCATTTCCTGGTTGGACTGGGCCTGTTTCAGGCCGACACGGGCTTGGCTCAGCCAGTCCGCTACCGACTGTTCAGGACGCGGTTCAGCCTTGAGCACCACGGTATTGACGAAGAAACCGACCAGGCGCTCGAAACCCTTGGCACGGCCGGCTACCGGCACGCCGATACGCACTTCGCGCTGGCCAGACAGGCGCGCCAGCTGCAGCTGCAGGGCCGCCAGTAGCACGGTGAATAGGGTTGCGCCATTGGCCTTGGCCAGGTCGCTAAGGCGCGCCACCAAGGTCGGTTCCACCTGTAGCGTGCGATAAGCGGCGCGGCGCGCGGCCTGGGCATTGTGCGGGTAGTCCGGAGTCAGGCTCAGCGGTGGTTGCTCGCCACCCAGGCGTTCACGCCAGAACGCCATCTGCTGGATGCCCGCCTCGCTGTCCAGCCACTCGCGTTGGCCGACGGCATATTCGCTGTACTGCACCGGCTGTGGGGTCATGAACGGCTGACGGTTGTGCAGGCGGGCTCGATAGAACTCGGCCATCTCCTCCACCATCACCCGTACCGACCAGGCGTCGGAGATGATGTGGTGCATACCCACGGCCAAGGCGTGGCTGTTCCCGCCCAGGCGATACAGGGCGCAGCGCACCAGTGGGCCACGGGTAAGGTCGTAGTCGGCTTCGATGAAGTCGCGGGCCTGGGATTCGACCTGCTCGGCGCGACCTTCGAGATCGATGATCTCCAGCGGCATCGAGCCCGTCGGCAGCACGGCTTGCTGGGCCAGACCATCATGCTCACGAAACACGGTACGCAGCGCGGCGTGGCGGGAGTACACCTGATCCAGGCCGTGGCGCAGGCTGTCCATGTCCAGTTGCCCTTCGAAACGCAACACGCCGCCGATGTTGTAGGCGGTGCTGCCGCTTTCCAGGCGACTGAAGAACCACAGCCGTTGCTGGGCAAAGGACAGCGGCGCCCATTCCAGGGCAAGGTTCGACGGGACTTGCGCGTTCATCACAGTACCTCGCAAAGAGTGGCCTAGGCGCCCAGGGGCATGCCGGCCGCCTCGCGCCGCAACAGGCGCGAAGCATGGAATTCGATCAGGGACAGCAGTTCATCTTCTTGGGGGCGCAGGTAGGCGTGATCGCCATCCAGCCATTCCAGGGTGAAGGGGCCGCGGGTCTCGCGGCGCCAGGCGCGCAGGTCGTCCTCGCTCAGGCAGTCGCGTCGTGCGCCGAGCACATGCAGCGCACAGGGCAAGGGCGCGCGGCGCTGGTAGCGGTAGCTCTCGGCCAGGGCGAAGTCACTGCGCAATACCGGCAGCAGCTCGCGGCGGAACAGCGGGTCGGCCAGCAACTCGCGCGGCAGGCGCGCGAAACCATCGAGGCCAGCAAACAACTCACCATCGCTGCGCGAGGTCATGCGCGGCGCCTGCAGGCGGCGAGATGGCGCACGTGAGGCGGAAGCGAACAACGCCAGCGGTGCTTCGTGGCCAGAGGCGATCAACGTTTGAGCCAGCTCGAAGGCCAGCATGGCGCCCAGGCTGTGGCCCCACAGCAGGTACGGGCCATTGCATTCGCGCAACCAGGCCTGCTTGAGGTCGGCCAGCAGTGCCGGCAACTGCTGGCACTGCGGCTCGCCCTCGCGGGCGCCACGGCCTGGCAGCTCCAGCGGGCAGACTTCCAGCCAGCGCGGCAGGCGCTTGCGCCAGCGTGCATAAGGCATGGCGCTGGCACCGGCATGAGCCAGGCAGAACAGCTGCATCAGGCGTCCATGGCTTCGCGCAGGCTGCGCGGGCGCATGTCGGTCCAGACGCTGGCGATATGCGCCAGGCAGGTCGGTTTGTCACCTCGCACGCCCTCCTCGCGCCAGCCCGCCGGCACGGCCTTGTAGGCTGGCCAGATGGCGTACTGTTGCTCGTCGTTGACCACGACCAGGAAGGTGGTTTGCGGGTTGTCCAGGCTCATGGGGTATCCCTCGGGAAAAGTGGCACGCTTTAAAGACGCATAGAGCTGCGAATAATTTTCATTTAATTCGATTGCGCAGACGTGACAGTGCCCAGCCCCCTTTGCAGAGGGCTGGACGGTCGCAATCAGGCTGGAATCGAGCTGCCGATTTCGCGCACCGCATCTTGGGTGGCGCGTTCGCGGGCTTCGCCGGTGAGTTCGAACAGGCGGCCACCATCCATCTTGAGCAAGCGGTCGGCCTGGTCGAAGTAGTGGTCGTCGTGGGTTATGGCCAGTACGGTCTTGCCGGCGGCCTTCAGTTGCGGCAACAGCTCGCGGTAGAACAGGCGACGGAACAGCGGGTCCTGGTCAGCGGCCCATTCGTCGAGGATCAGGATGTCACGCCCCTCGAGCATCGCCAGCATCAGCGCCAGACGCTTGCGCTGGCCCTGGGAGAAACGCGTGCCAGCCAGGCGGCCACCGGCGAACTTGACCTTGTGGCGCAGGCGCAGACGATCCAGCCATTGTCCGACCAGGGACTCCTCCACCTCGACACCAGCCGGGCCGAGCAGGCGGGCGAACAGGTGGAAGTCGGTGTACACGCTGGCGAATAGCTGGCGGTAGGCCTGCCATTCATGGGCTTGCACGGTGCGGCCGTCGAGGCGTATCTCACCGCCGGCCGGGCGATGCAGGCCGGTGAGCAGGCGGGCCAGGGTCGACTTGCCGCTGCCATTGCCGCCGACCAGGAACACCAGCTCGCCACGGCGTAGTTCGAGATCGATGGGGCCGACATCGAAGCCGGCCTCGTCGCCCTCGCCCGGGTAGCGATATTCGACGCTAGACAGCTGCAGACACTGCCAGTCGCCCAGGCCCTGCGGCATGGCGATCTCGGGGGTTTCAGGCGCCAGTTCCAAGGCTTCCAGCTTGTCCAGGGAGATACGCGCGGCCAGCAGGCTGGGCAACGCGGCGACGGTTGCGACCATCGGTGCGCGCAAGAACAGCACGGTCAGGGCGAAGGTGGCGGCTACCTCGCCAGAGGCCCAGCCCAGTCCGCTGGCACAGAAGAACACCAGGCCGATGCTGCCCAGCACCATGGCGTTGGCCCAGTTGCCGGCCAGGCCGTTGAAGATGTCGGCGCGGGTGACGTTGTCGCGGTAGGCACGGGCGTCGCGGTCGAACTCCTCGTCGTAGAGCAGGCGGGCGCGATCACGGTTGAGCGCCAGCTCCTTGCGGCCGTCGATGATCGCCTGGTAGTCCTCATAGAGGCGATCCTCGGCCTCGCGCAGCAGGCGGATATGCAGGTTGACCTTGCCGACGAAGAACCAGCCCACCAGCAGGGTCAGGCCGAGCCAGGCCGCGGTGATGCCGAACAGCGCCGGCGACAGCCAGGCCAGGTAGCTGAAGGCGGCGATGCTGAGGATCAGGCCGTAGGTCAGCTCCGGCATATAGACGAAGGCGATGGTGATGTTGCGGATGTCGCTGGACAGGCTGGCGAGGATGCGCGCACCGCCGATCTGCTCCAGACGCTCGATATCGGTGTCCAGCACGCGCCGCACCAGACTGCGACGCAGCTTATAGACGAAGCGGTGGCCGAGCGTATGCAGCGCCACCTGCCCTGCCCCGGCGCAGACCATCAGCAGCGCCAGCAGGCCGAGGAAGCTGAGCAGCGTGGTTGCCAGCTCACCTTCCAGACGGATCAGTCGCAGATTGATGAAGGCGATCACGCCAACGCTGAGCACCGCGCTGCACAAACTGAGCAGGACGATGCCGGAGAGCGGCAGGCGGTTATCACGGAACAGCAGTTTGAGCAGTTTCATGGCGAGTCCAGAACGGCAGAAGTCAGGCCGCCTCGGGTTCGAGGCGGCTGCGGCAGTGGCTGAGGGCGTCACGCAGAAGGAAATGCACCAGGGTCGGCGAGGCGCTGAGATGGGTCGCCACCTCGCGCTGGCTGTAGCCTTCCAGCTGACTCATGGTGAAGACGGTGCGGGTGCGCTCCGGCAACTCACCGAGAGCGAGTTGCAGGCGTTGCCACTCGAGCTGGCCGATGGCGCGCTGCTCGGGGCCGGATTGCGGCGCGGGCAGTTCGTCGAGCAATTCATCGTCGGCGCTATAGCGGCCTTCTAGCGCGTGGCGGCGCAGGCGGTCGATGGACAGGTTGCGCACCATGCGGAACAGGTAGCGCAGCGGGTCTTCGATGGCGTGGCGGTCGCCGCTCTCCCACAGCTTGAGGAAGGCGTCGTGCACCACATCTTCGGCACGCGCGCGGCAACCGAGCACACCCTGGGCGGCATCGATCAGCACACGGCGGTGGCCGGTGTAGAGGCTCTCCAGCCCATTGTCCTTAACGTCTTGGGACGCGACTAGCGGCGCACCGCCGAAGTCCTCCCAACTGCCCAGCATTCCCATCGCCCGATCCTCGGCTGCAGTCTGCTGCGCATCTTAATGATAATTCTTATCATTTCAATGCTGGCCAATCATCTTTTCTCGATTAAATAAAAACGCCGCCCGAAGGCGGCGTTTAGCCACTATAGCTGCGGTTTACGCATCCAGCGTCATCACCACGCGGCCACCGGACGGACAGGTCTCCATGAACTCGTTGGCGGCGACGAAATCCGTGAAGTTGAAACTCCTGGAAATGCTCGGCTTGAGCAGGCGGTCAGCGGTCATCTGGTTGATCCGCGTCAGCGCTCGCTGCACGGCCGCTTCGTCACGCTGCAGGCCCAGCTCCGGCTGCCCAGTGAAGTCCAGCACGCAGTGGCGGAAGAACTGCAGGTGCTTCTTGAACGCCGCGCAGGCCGGGAAAGCTGCATCGTTGCCGCCGTTGACGCCGTAGATGATCAGCTTGCCGCGAGTTGCTGCGACGTCGCCGAGCAGTTTCATCTGCGGGCCGGCGCATTGGTCCAGCACTACTTCCACGCCCTTGCCGTCGGTGAAGCGCTCGACTTCCAGGACCAGGTCCTGCTCCTCGGTATCGATCACCTTGTCAGCGCCCAGCTCACGCAGATAGGCACGAGTGCTGCCTTCGCTGGTGGCGGCGATGACTTCTGCGCCGAGGGCCTTGGCCATCTGCACGGCCTGAGGTGCCAGACAGTGGGCCGCCTCGGTGATCAGCACGCGCTGCCCGGGCTGCACCTCGGCCAGCTCGACCAGGGCAAAGTAGGCCAGCATGTAAGGCGTGTAGTGCACGGCCGCCTCGCTCGGGCTGAGCACGTCGGGATAACGGGTCAGCGCATTGCGTGGCATCAGCACCAGATCGCCCCAAGCCGGGTACTGGTTGGGGCTGAACGCCGGGAAACTGGCCACGGCCATGCCGGGAGCGAAGTCCGTGACATCGGCGCCAACGGCCTCGACTACACCGGCCAGCTCGAAGCCGACACCGGCCGGCAGCTGGACTGCTTCGTCCGGAGACAGGCTCTGCCGCCACAGCACATCGCGCCAGCCGACGCCGAGTGCCTGGGTACGTACCAGCACCTCATCGGGGCCTGGTTTGGGCGTCGGCATATCCTCCAGGCGCAGCACGCTGGCATCGCCGAACTGGTGGAAACGGATCATGCGGGACATCAAACACCTCGCCTTCATATTGCTATGGCCACGGACTCTATACGGGCTTTTCCAGCAAAACTACCCGCACAGATTGATAGTCACCATAAATATGGATGATCCATAAGCGACGCAGGTTCAGCTTCGGCATGCTCGCGGACTTGACGGCGGCTCTGCGCCGCCGCACCTTTCACAGGTTCCCGAATGGAAGCTGAGCATGAATCGCAACGACCTGCGCCGTGTCGACCTGAACCTGCTGATCGTGTTCGAGACGCTGATGCACGAGCGCAGCGTGACCCGTGCCGCGGAAAAACTCTTCCTCGGCCAACCGGCGATCAGCGCCGCTCTCGCCCGCCTGCGCAGCCTGTTCGATGATCCGCTGTTCGTGCGTACCGGCCGCAGCATGGAGCCGACCGCGCGAGCCAACGAGATTTTCGGCCTGCTCTCGCCGGCGCTGGACTCCATCTCCACCGCCGTCAGCCGCGCCACCGACTTCGACCCGGCCACCAGCAAGGCGGTGTTCCGTATCGGTCTGTCCGACGACGTCGAGTTCGCCCTGCTGCCACCCCTGCTCCGCCGCCTGCGTGCCGAGGCTCCGGGTGTGGTGCTGGTGATTCGCCGCGCCAACTATCTGTTGATGCCCAACCTGCTGGCCTCCGGCGAGATCTCGGTGGGCGTGAGCTACACCGACGAGCTGCCGGCCAACGCCAAACGCAAGGTATTGCGCCGCAGCAAGCCACGCCTGCTGCGCGCCGACAGTGCGCCGGGAAATATCGCCCTCGACGACTTCTGCGCTCGGCCCCATGCGCTGGTGTCGTTCGCCGGCGACCTCAGCGGTTTCATCGATGAGGAACTGGAGAAGCTCGACCGCAAACGCCGTGTAGTGCTCGCCGTGCCACAGTTCAACGGCCTGGGCACGCTGCTGTCCGGCACCGACATCCTGGCCACCGTACCGGACTACACCGCCGCCGCGCTTACCGCCGCCGGCGGCTTGCGCGCCGAGAACCTGCCGCTGGAAACCCGCACCTTCGAGCTGCACATGTGCTGGCGCGGCGCGCAGGACAACGACCCCGCCGAACGCTGGCTGCGTTCGCGCATCCAGATGTTCTGCGGCGACCCGGACAGCCTTGCCTGATCCTGCGCGAGCCCTCTGCCACGGGGGCTGCAGAAACTATTAACGCAAGAGGCTGAATCATCATTACGGATGATGTTCAACTTCGCAGCGTTCGATTCGTCTCATCAAAGCCGCCAAATCAGACTCCGCCCCATTCACAAATCCGACTGGCGGAGTCAAACATGGAACAGTCACGCAACATCCTCTGGGGCCTGCCCCTGGCCATCACCGCAGCCCTCGCGCTGAGTGCCTGCGGTAAGGGCGACGAAGCCAGCCAACAGCAAGCAGCCGCCAAGGTCAGCGTTGCCGAGGTTATCGAACAGCCGATCAACGAGTGGGACGAGTTCACCGGTCGCCTGGAAGCCCCCGAGTCGGTCGATATCCGCCCGCGTGTCTCCGGCTACATCGACCGAGTTGCCTTCGACGAAGGCAGCCTGGTGAAGAAAGGCGACCTGCTGTTCCAGATCGACCCGCGCCCCTTCGAGGCCGAGGTCAAGCGCCTGCAGGCCCAACTGCAACAGGCCCGCGCCGACTACACCCGTACCGCCAACGAAGCTCGCCGCGGTGATCGCCTGCGTCAGAGCAACGCCATCTCCGCGGAACTGGCCGATGCCCGCAGCAGCGCCGCCACGGCCGCCCAGGCGCAGGTCGCGGCAGTGCAGGCACAACTGGACAACGCCCAGCTCAACCTCGGCTTCACCCGCATCACCGCACCGATCGATGGTCGCGTCAGTCGTGCCGAGATCACTTCCGGCAACCTGGTCAACGCCGGCGAGTCGCTGCTGACCTCGGTGGTCTCCACCGACAAGGTCTACGCCTACTTCGACGCCGACGAGCGCGTGTTCCTCAAATACGTCGAGCTGGCGCGCAAGGCCGGTAGCGATGCCCGTGGCGCCAGCCCGGTCTACCTCGGCCTCTCCAGCGAAGCCGGTCACCCGCATCAGGGGCAGCTGGACTTCCTCGACAACCAGGTCAACCCGCGCACCGGCACCATCCGTGGCCGCGCCGTGTTCGACAACAGCAAGGGCGAGTTCACCCCCGGCCTCTACGCCCGCCTCAAACTGGTCGGCAGCAGCACCTACCCGGCTGCGCTGATCAAGGACGACGCGGTCGGCACCGACCTGGGCAAGAAATTCGTCCTGGTCCTCGGCGAGAACAACACCGTGAACTACCGCGCCATCGAGCTCGGCCCGAAGCTGGAAGGCCTGCGCATCGTCCGCACCGGCCTGGCCAAGGGCGAGAAGATCGTGGTCAACGGCCTGCAGCGCGCCATGCCCGGCGCCACTGTCGAGCCGCAAGCGGTACCGATGGCCGACGAGGCCACCCTCGCCCAGCTCGCCAACCTGCGTCAGGCCGTCGATAGCCGCGATGCTCCGCGCGTAGCCGACAAACAAGTCAAATCCAGCAACGCACCGCGCGGCTGAGGTAGAACTTCATGAACTTCTCCCAGTTCTTCATCAAGCGGCCGATCTTTGCGGCCGTGCTGTCCCTGCTGGTGCTGATCGCCGGTGCGATCTCGCTGTTCCAGCTGCCGATCAGCGAATACCCGGAAGTGGTACCGCCCACCGTGGTGGTGCGCGCCAACTTCCCTGGCGCCAACCCCAAGGTGATCGGCGAAACCGTCGCCTCGCCGCTGGAACAGGCCATCGTCGGCGTGGAAGGCATGCTCTACATGTCCTCGCAGTCGACCAACGACGGCAAGCTGACCCTGACCATCACCTTCGCTCTGGGTACCGACCTGGACAACGCCCAGGTGCAGGTACAGAACCGCGTGACCCGCACCATGCCGACCCTGCCCACTGAAGTGCAGCGGCTCGGCGTGACCGTGGACAAGGCCTCTCCGGACCTGACCATGGTGGTGCACCTGACTTCGCCGGATAACCGTTACGACATGCTCTACCTGTCCAACTACGCCGCGCTGAACGTCAAGGACGAGCTGGCGCGCCTGGACGGCGTGGGCGACGTGCAGCTGTTTGGCATGGGCAACTACTCGCTGCGCGTGTGGCTCGACCCGAACAAGGTGGCCTCGCGCAACCTGACCGCCACCGACGTGGTCAACGCCATTCGCGAACAGAACCGCCAGGTCGCCGCCGGTGCCCTCGGCGCGCCGCCCACCGATGCTGGCAACAGCTTCCAGCTGTCGATCAACACCCAGGGCCGTCTGGTCAGCGAGGAAGAGTTCGAGAACATCATCATCCGCGCCGGTGACGATGGCGAAATCACTCGCCTGAAGGACATCGCCCGTGTCGAGCTGGGTTCCAACCAGTACGCCCTGCGCTCGCTGCTGAACAACCAGCCGGCCGTGGCCATTCCGGTGTTCCAGCGTCCCGGCTCCAACGCCATCGAGATCTCCGACTCGGTGCGCGAGCGCATGGCCGAACTGAAGAAGAGTTTCCCCCAGGGCGTGGACTACGAGATCGTCTATGACCCGACCATCTTCGTACGCGGCTCCATCGAGGCAGTGGTACACACCCTGCTCGAAGCCATCGTGCTGGTGGTGCTAGTGGTGATCCTGTTCCTGCAGACCTGGCGCGCTTCGATCATCCCGCTGGCCGCCGTGCCGGTGTCGCTGATCGGTACCTTCGCCGTGATGCACCTGTTCGGCTTCTCGCTCAACGCCCTGTCGCTGTTCGGCCTGGTACTGGCCATCGGCATCGTGGTGGACGACGCCATCGTCGTGGTGGAGAACGTCGAACGGAACATCGGCCTAGGCAAATCACCCATCGAGGCCACCCGCCAAGCCATGAAGGAAGTGACCGGTCCCATCGTAGCCACCGCTCTGGTGCTGTGCGCCGTGTTCGTGCCGACCGCGTTCATCTCCGGCCTCACCGGGCAGTTCTACCAGCAGTTCGCGTTGACCATCGCCATCTCGACCGTGATCTCGGCGTTCAACTCGCTGACCCTGTCGCCGGCCCTGGCCGCCGTGCTGCTGAAGGACCACCACGCGCCGAAGGACCGCTTCTCCCGCGTGCTCGACAAACTGTTCGGCGGCTGGCTGTTCAACCCGTTCAACCGCTTCTTCGACCGCGCCAGCCATGGCTACGTTGGTACCGTGAAGCGCGTGCTGCGCGGCAGCTCCATCGCCCTGTTCGTCTACGCAGGCCTGCTGGCGCTCGGCTACCTGGGCTTCTCCAGCACCCCGACCGGCTTCGTGCCGCAGCAGGATAAGCAGTACCTGGTCGCTTTCGCCCAGCTGCCAGACGCCGCCACCCTCGATCGTACCGAGGACGTGATCAAGCGCATGTCGGAAATCGCCGGCAAGCACCCGGGCGTGGAGAACACCGTGGCCTTCCCGGGCCTGTCGATCAACGGCTTCACCAACAGCCCGAACAGCGGCATCGTGTTCACCCCGCTCAAGCCGTTCGATGAGCGCAAGGATCCCTCGCTCAGCGCCAACGCCATCGCCGCGGAGCTGAATGCCCAGTTCGCCGACATCCAGGATGCCTACATCGCCATCTTCCCGCCGCCTCCCGTGCAGGGTCTCGGCACCATCGGTGGCTTCCGTCTGCAGATCCAGGACCGCGGCAGCCTCGGCTACGAGGAACTGTACAAGCAAACCCAGAACATCCTGGCCAAGGCGCGCGCGCTGCCGGAGCTGAACCCGATGTCGGTGTTCACCAGCTATCAGGTCAACGTGCCGCAGGTGGATGCCGCCATCGACCGCGAGAAGGCCAAGACCCACGGCGTGGCCATCAGCGACATCTTCGACACCATGCAGGTGTACCTGGGTTCGCTGTACGCCAACGACTTCAACCGCTTCGGCCGGACCTACCAGGTCAACGTCCAGGCCGACCAGCAGTTCCGTCTGGAGCCCGAGCAGATCGGCCAGCTCAAGGTGCGCAACAACCGTGGCGAGATGATCCCGCTGTCGACCTTCGTCAAGGTGGAAAACAGCGCCGGTCCGGATCGGGTGATGCACTACAACGGCTTCCTCACCGCCGAGATCAACGGTGCGGCAGCCCCCGGCTACAGCTCCGGCCAGGCCGAGGCGGCGATCGCCAAGCTGCTCAAGGAAGAACTGCCCAACGGCATGACCTACGAGTGGACCGAGCTGACCTATCAGCAGATCCTCGCCGGCAATACCGCGATCTTCATCTTCCCGCTCTGCGTGCTGCTGGCCTTCCTGGTGCTGGCCGCCCAGTACGAAAGCTGGAGCCTGCCGCTGGCGGTGATCCTGATCGTGCCGACCGTGCTGTTTTCCGCCATCACCGGGGTGATCCTGGCCGGCGGTGACAACAACGTGTTCACCCAGATCGGCTTGATCGTGTTGGTGGGCCTGGCGTGCAAGAACGCCATCCTCATCGTCGAGTTCGCCAAGGAGAAACAGGAAGAAGGCCTGGACCGCGTCGCCGCGGTGCTGGAAGCCTGCCGCCTGCGTCTGCGCCCGATCCTGATGACCTCCATCGCCTTCATCATGGGCGTGGTGCCCCTGGTGCTGTCGTCCGGCGCCGGTGCCGAAATGCGCCATGCCATGGGCGTGGCGGTGTTCAGCGGGATGATCGGCGTGACCTTCTTCGGCCTGTTGCTGACCCCGGTGTTCTACGTGCTGATCCGCGCCTTCGTGGAAAAACGTGAAGCACGCAAGGCCAACCAGATCGCTCACGAGGTGCATGCATGAAGCCGTTGATTCCCGCCCTGCTCGCCCTGGCGGTCAGTGCCTGTGCCGTCGGCCCGGACTACAAGGCGCCAGAAACCCAGCCAGCGCAGATCACCGCGCTGGAGGCCGGCGACTATGACCGCACCGATTTCGAATCGGCCTGGTGGAATCAGTTCGACGACCCGACCCTGAGCCAGCTGGTCCAGCAGTCGCTCAAGGAAAACCGCGAGCTGCGCGTGGCCTTCGCCCGCCTGCGCGCCGCCCGCGCCATCCGCGACGACGTCGGCAACGACCAGATGCCGGTGATCACCAGCCGCGCCAGTGGTGAGTTCGGCAAGGCCCAGCAGCCACCGACCAGCGAGGAGCGCATCCGCCAGGAGCGCTACGACCTGGGCCTGGACATGGCCTGGGAGCTCGACCTGTTCGGCCGCATCCAGCGCACCATCGAGGCCAGCGACGCGCAGAGCGAGGCCGCCGAGGCCGAGCTGTATCAGCTGCAGGTCAGCCTGATCGCCGAGCTGGTGGACGCCTATGGCAACCTGCGTGGCGCCCAGCTGCGTGAGCGGATTGCCCGTGACAACCTGAAGAACCAGCAGGAGTCGCGCGGCCTTACCGAGCAGCTGCGTGACGCCGGTGTCGGCAGCGAGCTGGACGTGCTGCGCAGCGACGCACGCCTGGCCGCCACCGAAGCCAGCCTGCCGCAACTGCAGGCCGAGGAAGCGCGGGCCCGTCACCGCATCGCCACCTTGCTAGGCCAGCGCCCGGAGCAGTTGACCGTCGACCTGTCGGCCAAGCCGCTGCCGGTGATCGCCAAGGCCCTGCCGATTGGTGATCCGGCCGAGTTGTTGCGCCGCCGTCCGGATGTGCGCGTGGCCGAACGCCAGCTGGCCGCCGCTACCGCCAACGTCGGCGTGGCCACCGCCGACCTGTTCCCGCGGGTGAGTCTGTCCGGCTTCCTCGGCTTCACCGCCGGGCGTGGCTCGCAACTCGGCGCCGCCGATGCGCGGGCCTGGGGTGTGGCGCCGACCATCAGCTGGGCGGCGTTCGACCTAGGCAGCGTGCGGGCTCGCCTGCGCGGCGCCGAAGCCGACGCCGATGCTGCCCTGGCCAGCTACGAGCAGCAGGTGCTGCTGGCCCTGGAGGAGTCGGAAAACGCCTTCAGCGACTACGCCAAGCGCCAGCAGCGCCTGGTCTCGCTGGTACGCCAGTCCGAGGCCAGCCGCGCGGCGGCGGCCCAGGCCGCGGTGCGCTACCGCGAAGGCACCGAAGACTTCCTCGTGCTGCTCGACGCCGAACGCGAGCGCCTGGCCGCCGAAGACGCCCAGGCCCTGGCCGAGATCGAGCTGTATCGCGGCATCGTCGCCATCTACAAGGCCCTCGGCGGAGGTTGGCAGCCCAACGCCTGATCGAATCCGGCCCGAGTCTGCTCGGGCCACACAGTCCCTCCTGGGTCGACCCTGCCCTTTGTCGACCATTGCGCTCCCCACGGCTGCTCCTGGCCGTGGGGATTTTTTTGCTCTCAGGAAAAGTCGGCGCCAACGAAAACGGCCGGCTAATGCCGGCCGCCTCTATAGGGATTGCCCGATCAGCTGGCGCGGGCGATGTTGCGCAGTGCCTTGATCTGGTCGTGGTTGCGCAGCACGCCGTCGTACTGACGCTGCACCACCTCGCGGACCTTGATCGGCAGGCTGGTTTCCTTCAGTGCCTCGGAGTAGTGCTTCTTGGCCACGTCCTCGCCACGCTCGCACTCGTTGAGAATGGCCTCATCGCTCTTGCCGGTGACCAGCGCCTTGAGATCGACCCAGCGGCGGTGCATATCGCCACCCACGCTGGTGCTGTCTTCCGGTTTGCCACCCAGCTCCAGCACCAGGCCCTGCAGCTCACCGGCCGCAGCGGCGCATTCGCGCGAGCGATTGTTGAACAGCGACTGCAGCTGGGCGTCCTTGACGTCCTTGGCGCAGGTACGGAATCCAGCCTCGCCGTCCTTGCTGGTTTCGATCAGATTATTGAGAACCTTGATGGTGTCTTTGAGGGTATCGCTCATCGTTTTCTTCCTATACCGGCATTGCCGGAGATTGATTGGATGATGACGACAAAGGCACAGAGGTTGTCCGCGTCGCCTGTGGGGTCGACCCGACCGCTTCGATGGGTGTTCCACTTCCCCGATGGGCGGTCAGCCGGTCAACTTCCGAGGCGCAATGGCCTCGGAGCGGCGTGCTAACGGACATCACAGGTTAGAAATGCAGGCGCTCGGCATCGCTGGGCAAGCGTTGCAGCTCCAGAGTGAGCGGGTCGCCTGGCCCCGCGCTCGGCAAGCTCTGCGCCGCGGTGGGGAGTAGATCGCCGCCCTGGAACGGCGACATATAGCGGGCCTGCTGGGGCGCGGCCTCGGGAAGCTCACGCAGGCCGAGAAAGGCCAGCAACGAGCAAGCGATGAGCGGGACTATGAGTCTGGCTCGCATAGCGGCTGTTCTCCTTGATAAAACGTAGCGCCGACAGCCGATAAAAGCAGCGCTCGTCTATTGACCATCTCCTTGTTGTGTTGGGGACGTTAACACCGCTTCGGCGGCTTTAAATAGGGCCATCCAGCCGTTTTCGACATGCGGTGTGAATTCCGCGAGCGACACCGCATAAACAGCCTGCTGTTTGGGGGATTTCCGCCCGAAATTGCAGACCTGACGCGATAGATATTCCTCGAAGTAATAAAAAAAAACTGAACACCTGTTTCAGCATTCTCTCCGAGTAAGGGAGCCCCTGATGGGGCGCTCATTCTGAAGATACTGAAGAGGAATCGGACAATGGCTACACATCGAGGTGGTAAAGGCAACTTCGCGGAAGACCCCCAGCGCGCCTCCGAAGCCGGCAAAAAAGGCGGCCATGTGAGTGGTGGGAACTTCAGAAACGACCCTCAACGCGCCTCCGAAGCCGGGCGCAAAGGCGGTCAGAACAGCCACGGCTCGCGCAGCAACTGAGCCAGACGGTTCGAGGGCGAAGCGCCCGCTTCGCTCTCGTTGCCGGGCTCAGCCGCGAGCCTCGGCCTCTTCACTCCCCTCCGACTCTTCCTCGTCATCGAAGGTGTTGTCCCAGATCAGTCTGGGATCGAAGGTCACTGCGGCCAGCATGGTGAGAATCACCACCGTACAGAACGCCGTAGCGCCCATGCCTGCCTCGATACTCGCCAGATTGCCGAAGTTGACTAGCGCAACCAGGATGGCGATGACGAAGATATCCAGCATCGACCAGCGCCCGATCCACTCAATGAAGCGGTACATGAGAATGCGCTGCCTGGCCGACATCGGCTGGCGGCGCTGCACCGAGTACAGCAGCAGGGCGATCCCGACCAGCTTGAAGGTCGGCACCAGAATACTGGCGACGAACACCACCAGCGCGATGGGCAGCATATCGGCGTGGATCAGCTCGACGACCCCTTCCATGATGGTCGCGGGCGTACCCTTGCCGAGCATGCTGACCGTCATGATCGGCAGCATGTTGGCCGGCAGGTAGAGAATCGCCGCAGTGATCAGCAGCGCCCAGGTCCGCGCAATGCTGTTGGGGCGGCGCTCATGCAGGTGTGCGCCGCACCTTGTGCAGTGCTGCTCCTCGCCTTCACGCAGGTATTCCAGCTTGTGGCATTCGCCGCAGAGCAGGATGCCGGCATCAATTGCGCGCATCTTCACCCTCCTCGCTCAGTGCTTCCCACACCTGGTGCGGCGACATGGTCACCTCCAGCCAGACCTGCGTCATCATCAGCGCAATGAAGCAGGCCATGCCCACGCCCAGGTGCAGCTCGGCCAGGTCGATCAGCTTGACGATGGAAACCAGGATGCCGAACAGGTAGACCTCGAGCATCCCCCACTCACGCAAGTGGTGATAGATGCGATAGAGCCGGCAGGCCAACGGCCGCAGGCTGGCGTAGGGCATGGCGAGCAGCACGAACAGCTGGCAGAGCAGTTTGAGCAGCGGTACCAGCATGCTGCAGAGGAACACCACTGCAGCGACGCCCCGCATGCCCGAATGGTAGAGGCCAATCACCCCGCTCCACACCGTATCCACCGCGTTCTGGCCGAGCAGATCCATGCTCATGATCGGCAGGAAGTTGGCCGGCACGTACAGCAGCAGTGCCGTCAGCACCAAGGCCAGCGCGCGGCGGCGCATGTGCGAGCGGTGCACCACCAGCTCGTAGCCGCAGCGCGGGCAACAGGCCTTCTGCTCCTCGCCCACATGCGGGTGATGCATGAGCAGATCGCACTCATGGCAGGCGATAAGATCCTTGAGCGGGGGCAGATTCCCGGCTGTCAGTTTCTCGGCTTGCTCCATCTACTCCATTCTCCGCAACTGGCCGCGCTCAGGCCCATAGGTTGATATTACCCACTCTGTGCAGCTTTGCCGCAGGGCCGTGCGTGCGACTTCGTGCTAGGGTGCATGCAGCATCCCACAAGAGACTCTCGCATGCGTCTGAAACTGGCTTCGCTTGCCTTGCTCACCCTGCTCAGCAACTCGGCCTTCGCCCATGAATATAGCGTTGGCGACCTGCATATCGACCATCCGTGGTCCCGCGCTCTGCCTCCCACCTCGCCAAACGGCGCCGCCTACTTCGTGGTGCACAACAAGGGCAGCGCAGGTGACCGCCTGCTCGGTGCCAGCACCCCGCGCGCGGCCAAGGCTGAGCTGCACACCCATGTGCATATGGGCGAGATGATGAAAATGCAGAAGGTCGACTCGGTCGGCGTTCCTGCAGGTGGCGAAGCTCGCTTCGAGCCCAGCGGCAACCACGTCATGCTGTTCGGTCTGACCCAGCCCCTGATGGCCGGCGAACGCTTCCCGCTGACGCTGGAGTTCGAGAAGGCCGGCAAGGTCGAGGTGGAAGTCGCCATCGAGGCCGAAGCCCCGCAAGGCGAACACAAGCACTGAGTGCCGATGGCCTGTCAGCTGCGGTCCAGCAAGTGGAACCGCGGCAATGACAGGCTCCAGCGGATCGCCGCCAGCCGGGTCAGCAGCACGGCGAGCATGGCGATCCCGGTGTCCAGCCAGTGCGGCGTCTGCAGCTCGCGCAGGACGATGAATACCAGCGCGCCGAAGATGCAGGCTGTGGCATAGATTTCCTTCTGGAAGATCAACGGGATCTCGTTGCAGATCACGTCACGCATCACCCCGCCGGCCACGCCGGTCATCACGCCCATGATCACCGCCGTGCTGTAAGGCACGTTGTGCTGCAGCGCGACCTCGGTACCGATCACCGTGAATACCGCCAGACCGAAGGCGTCGGCGATCAGCAGGCCGCGTTCGTGGATCGGCTGGGTCAGGCGCACCCAGGCCACGGTGCCGACCGCGGCAATGGACGCGACCAGGATGTAGGTGTCGTTGCGAATCCAGCTGACCGGATGGTTGTCGAGGATCAGGTCGCGCAGCGTCCCGCCGCCCAGGGCGGTGATCACGGCGATCACCAGCACGCCGAACAGGTCCATGGACTTGCGCCCGGCCATCAGTGCACCGGTGATGGCGAAAACGGCGACGCCGAACAGGTCGGCGAGGTAGAAGAGCTGCTGCATGATGTGTCAGCTGTTCACAGGCGTGCGCATGGTGACGAACTCTTCGGCCGCCGTCGGGTGGATGCCCAGCGTCTCGTCGAAGATGCGCTTGGTAGCGCCCGCCTTGAGCGCCACGGCCAGGCCCTGGACGATCTCCCCGGACTCCGGCCCGACCATGTGGCAACCCAGCACCTTGTCGGTCTTGGTGTCCACCACCAGCTTCATGAGGGTTCGTTCCTGGCTCTCGGTGAGGGTCAGTTTCATCGGCCGGAAACGGCTCTCGAACACCTGTACGTCATGCCCCTGCTCGCGCGCCTGTTCCTCGCTCAGCCCTACCGTAGCGATATTCGGCAAACTGAACACGGCGGTGGGGATCAGGTTGTAGTCCAGCGGGCGATACTCCTCCGGTTTGAACAGGCGACGCGCCACCGCCATGCCTTCGGCCAGCGCCACCGGCGTGAGCTGGACGCGGCCGATTACATCACCCAGCGCCAGGATCGATGGCTCGCTGGTTTCGAACTGCTCATTGACCGCGATGAAGCCCTTGTCGTTGAGCTTCACTCCGGTGGTTTCCAGGCCCAGGTTATCCAGCATCGGCCGGCGGCCGGTGGCGTAGAACACGCAGTCGGTTTCCAACTGGCGCCCATCCCTGAGCGTTGCCAGCAAGCTGCCATCGGCCTGGCGCTCAATGCTGGCGATATCGGTGTTGAACTGCAGGTCCAGCCCCTTCTTCTCCAGCTCCTCCTTTAGGTGTTTACGCACCGCACCATCGAAGCCGCGCAGGAACAGGTCCTTTCGGTAGAGCAGCGAGGTCTGCGCTCCCAGGCCATGGAAGATCGAGGCGAATTCGACGGCGATGTAGCCGCCGCCCACCACCAACACGCGCTTGGGCAATTGTTCGAGGAAGAACGCCTCGTTGGAAGTGATCGCCAGCTCCTTGCCGGGAATGTCCGGCACCTGCGGCCAGCCACCGGTGGCGATCAGGATGTGTTTGGCGCTGTGGCGTTGGCCGTTGATCTCAACCTCGTGCGGGCCCAGCAGCTTGGCGTGGCCCTCCAGCAAGGTCACGCCGCTATTCACCAGCAGATTGCGGTAGATGCCGTTGAGGCGCTGAATCTCGCGATTCTTGTTGGCGATCAAGGTCGGCCAGTCGAATGTCGGCTCGCCCGAGCTCCAGCCGAAACCGGAGGCCTGCTCGAAGTCCTCAGCGAAGTGGGCGCCATACACCAGAAACTTCTTCGGCACGCAGCCCACGTTAACGCAGGTGCCGCCCAGGTAACGGCTCTCGGCCACAGCCACCTTGGCACCAAAGCCGGCGGCGAAGCGGGCGGCGCGCACGCCACCGGAGCCGGCGCCAATTACGAACAGGTCGAATTCATAGGACATGGATGCTCTCCTCGCAGGCCCTACAGCATACCGGAGAGCCCAGCAGCCTGCGTGTATGCTGAAGGTAGACAGGCTCGACTGACGTCAGGAGGCAGCGCATGCGCCCTACCCTTACTCATATCGCCTTACATGTACCGGAACTGCAGCCCTGTGTGGATTTCTATCGGGAGTTCTGCGGCATGCAGGTGATTCACGAACGCGCCGGCAAGGGCTCGAAGATCGTCTGGATGGCCGAACCGGGCAAGGAGCACCAGTTCATCTTCGTGATCATGCCCGGCGGCACCGATCGCGACCTGGCCGCTGACGACTACAGCCATTTCGGCTTTGCCGTGGACAGCCGCGAAGCCGTCGATGCGATCGCCCAACGTGCGGCAACAGCCGGTTGTCTGGTGTGGGCATCACGCGACGAGCCTTATCCGGTCGGTTATTACTGCGGCCTGCGCGATCCGGCCGGCAACTACGTCGAGTTCAGCTATGGCCAACCACTGGGGCCAGGCTCTGAAGCAATGCCCATCCCCTGAGTCGAACCGCCTGAAACGACAAAGCCACCCGAAGGTGGCTTTGTTTAACGGAGTACCTGTCAGTAGGCTTTGCCGGTCTTGTACAAATTCTCGAAGCAGAAGTTGGTGGCGTCGATGTAGCCTTCGGCACCGCCGCAGTCGAAACGCTTGCCCTTGAACTTGTAGGCAATCACGCAGCCATCCTGGGCCTGCTTCATCAGCGCGTCGGTGATCTGGATCTCGCCACCTTTGCCCGGCTCGGTCTTCTCGATCAGATCGAAGATGTCCGGAGTCAGGATGTAGCGGCCGATGATCGCCAGGTTGGACGGTGCGTCTTCCGGCTTCGGCTTCTCGACCATGGTGTTCACGCGGTAGATGTCGTCGCGAATCATCTCGCCGGCGATCACACCGTACTTGGAAGTCTCGTCTTTCGGCACTTCCTGGATGGCCACGATGGAGCAGCGGAACTGGTTGTACAGCTTGACCATCTGCTGCAGGACGCCGTCGCCTTCGAGGTTGAAGCACAGGTCGTCAGCAAGAACCACAGCGAACGGCTCGTCACCGATCAGCGGGCGACCACTGAGGATGGCGTGGCCGAGGCCCTTCATCTCGACCTGGCGGGTGTAGGAGAAGCTGCACTCATCGATCAGGCGACGGATGCCGACCAGGTATTTTTCCTTGTCGGTGCCCTGGATCTGGTGCTCCAGCTCGTAGCTGATGTCGAAATGGTCTTCCAGGGCGCGCTTGCCGCGACCGGTAACCATGGCGATCTCGCTCAGGCCGGCCTCGAGAGCTTCCTCGACGCCATACTGGATCAGCGGCTTGTTGACGACCGGCAGCATCTCCTTGGGCATCGCCTTGGTGGCCGGAAGGAAGCGGGTGCCGTAGCCAGCAGCCGGGAACAGACATTTCTTGATCATGACAATCCTTGGTAGTGCAAGGGGCGGAATTGCCGCGCAGTCTAATCAGGCGGCATCGGCCTTACAATGGCTATTCGACGGATCTCGACTAGCAAAATGACAGGCACAAAAAACCCGGCCTAAGCCGGGTTTTCTGCAGAGCACAGGACCAATTACTTGGCCTGGGCTTCCACTTCAGCTTCAACGCGACGGTTAACCGCGCGGCCGGCTTCGGTGGCGTTGTCGGCAACCGGGCGGGATTCGCCGTAGCCAACGGAACCAACGCGGTCAGCGCCTACGCCGTACTGGTTGACCAGTACTTCACGAACGGCATTGGCACGACGCTCGGACAGCTTCTGGTTGTAGGCGTCGGTGCCGACGGAGTCGGTGTGGCCTTCAACGGTGGTGCTGGTCTGCGGGTACTGGTTCATGAAGTCAGCCAGGTTCTTGATGTCACCGTAGCTTTCTTCTTTGACCTTGGACTTGTCGAAGTCGAACTTCACGTCCAGCTCAACGCGTACGGTTTCAGCCGGCTCAGGAGTCGGGGCAACTTCGGCAACCGGCTCAGCTACTGGCTCGGCAACAACCGGGGCCGGCTTGGAGCCGCCACCGAAGTTCAGGCCGATACCGATGCTCGGCGCCCACTCGGTGTCGCCTTGGTCGATGTTGTACTGAGCTTCAACGCCAGCGCGGGCGTAGAAGTTCTCGGTGAAGTACAGCTTGGCACCGCCGCCCAGGTTGGCGAAGGTGGAACCGTTACGACCGCTACGGCCGTTCTGGCCGATGCTCTGGTCAGAGAAGCCAGCGGAAACGTACGGGCGAATGGTGTCGCCAGGAGCGTTGAAGTGGTACAGAGCATCCAGAGCGGTGTTGGAACCGCGGATGTTGCGACCGTCTTCGGCGCGAGCGTTGTGTACTTCGTCGTAACCCAGGCGCAGTTCAACGTCGTCGGTCAGGAAGTAACCGATGGAGCCGCCGAACAGGTTGCCATCGTTCTTGAAGTCGCGAGCTTCGTCGAAGTACTGCTTCTTAACGAAGCCTTCAACTTCTACGGCGCCTTGGCCTTGAGCCAGTACGTTCAGAGAAGTGGCAGCGACCAGCGAGCCGATGACCGCACCCAGAGTGTTTTTCAGTTTCATCCGTAAATCCCCATCTAAAGACGATTTTAGTTGCCTGGCAGAACTGCCCAGGAACAACTTGGCAGCGATTGTAACAAATCTACACACGGCAGTGTGTGCGAGATTTCTCGCGCACTGCGCGTAAGAGGCCGCTTGGCTTATTAAGTTTCAACAGAATTGCCAAATTTTTCGCGGAGTCGATCCAATGCGCGCTTGTAACGCATCTTGGTAGCACTCAGGCCCATGTGCATGATGTCGGCGATTTCCTGGAACTCCAGCTCGGCAACAAAACGCAATACCAGGATTTCCCGGTCTATCGGATTGACGTGTACCAACCAGCGATCGAGCCCGCCTTTCTCTTCAACCTTCGGAGCCTTCTCTTCGGAGGCCTCTTCCAGAGGATCAAGACTCAGAGCATCGAGCAGGCGGCGTTTTCGCCGCTCCTTGCGATACTGGGTAATGCACTCGTTATAAGTGATGCTATATAGCCAGGTCTTGAACTTGGACTTTCCCTCGAAGTTCTTCAGACCATAGAGAACTTTGAGCATCACTTCTTGGCAAACATCGTCGGCGTCGCGTTCATTTCCGAGATAACGGGCGCATACATTGAACAGAGTCCTTTGGTAGCGACGCATCAGTTCTTCGTACGCCCGGGTGACGTGAAACAGCTCGACGTGGGAGCGCTGCACCAGCTCTTCATCCGAGAGCTCGCGTGGGTCATAGCGCGCAGAAAGCGATTGGGCGTTGTTCAAAACGACTCGTGCCGACAGTCAGGTCAGATGGCAGCGCCAGCGCACAAAGGGGTGGCGCTGGACGCATACATTAGCAGGGATTGGCGGATCAGCGGCTGCTGACTCGCTGCTCGAGCAGGGTTCGATTGGCCACCGACACCAGCTCGCCATCCTCGGTGAGGAGAACGGTTTTCACGGTGCCAATTTCCTCGATCTGCCCTTCGACCTCACCGATCCTGACTTGTTGCCCGACCTGATAAAGCTCACGCACATAAATGCCGGCGAGGATCTGGCCGGCAATTTCCCGACTCCCCAGGCCCAGCGCCAGGGCTACAGCCAGACCAACCGAAATCAGCACGATGGCGATGACGTTGTTCAGCAGATCGGTCTTGACCTCAAGCTGGCCGATGGCAACCGAGATGCTGATGATGATCACCAGGCCCTGAGCGATACGGCCAAGGCCTGCCGAGTAGTCCAGGCCGACGCCTTCGGCAGCGCCACGTACCAGGCTGCTCACCAGTTGCGCCAGCAGCACGCCGACCAGCAGCACGAGTGCAGCGCCGAAAACCTTAGGCAGATATAGCGCCAGCACGTCGAGCGTGGCCGACAGACGCGGCAGCCCCAACGATTCGGCGGCGGACACCAGGAAAATCAGCAGCACGAACCAGTAGACGATTTTGCCGATCAGTGTCGAGACCGGGACCTGAATCCCTACCCGGCCGAGCAGCTTGGTCAGGCCCGTGCCGGTCATCAGACGGTCCAGGCCAAGTTTGGCCAGCAGCTTGGACAGCAGAGTGTCGAGCAGCTTGGCCACCACGAAACCGAGCAGCCCGAGAATCAGCGCCACGAACAGGTTCGGGATAAAGCCGGCGATCTTGCTCCAGAGAGTGGTCATGGCCGCAACCAGAGCTTGGGTCCAGGGATCGAGTTCCATATATCAATCAGCCTTGTCTGCATTTCGGGCGTTGGTCCGAGAAACCGGCATTACATGCGCGGATCCATTATTCAGCGCGATCATCAGCGCCTCGAGGCCACGGCCCATGAGGCTGAACAGATCGCCGACGCCGACCTGACGGTTCGCGGTCTTGAGTACGCGGCCGAGGGTCGCGTCATCGTCATGCTCTGCAGGCGACGACTTCAGCAGGTCGCGCAGAGACTCTTCAAAAGGATCGTACATGCGTACCTCGCACGGATTTGTTGCCTAGACGTGGCGATATTGCTGCAGGTCACATCTACAGCCAGCGCCAACGGCGGAACAACCACCACTGCAGCGCGCCGACACTGGCCAGAATCAGGCAGATCAGTAGAAAGCCATACTGACTGTCCGCACCAGGAATGCCGCCGACGTTGATACCGAGCAGGCCGGTGAGAAAACTCATGGGCAGGAAGAACACGGTGGTGACACCCAGCAGGTACATGGCCCGATTCATCTTCTCGTTCATCCGCCGGTGCTCGGACTCCAGCACCAGCCCTACCCGCTCGCGAACCATTTCCAGCTCTTCCAGGTAACGAGTCAGGCGGTTGTTCAGCTCGTTCCACTGGTTGGCGTCGCCGAAACCATTGCGCGTGAGCTGGCCGAATATGTCGCGCTGCGGCGCAAGAAAGCGGCGCAGACCGGCAGAGCGGCGGCGCACATGCAGCACCAGATCATGATCGGGCATGAAACGGTTGTCGCCATCGAGGCGCTCTTCCTGGCCTTCCAGCTGCACCGAAAGGTCCTCGATCAGCCCGTCGACCCGGTCCGTCATGTAAAGCGCCAGTTGCTGCACCAACTCGCCGCTGTCACGCGGGCCCTGGCCTTTTTCCAGCAGGGCGATGAGCTCCTCGGTGGCGCGCAGCGGGCGCAGGCGCAGGGAGATGACCCGACGGGCATCGGCAAAGATGCGTACCGAGACCATATCCTCGGGCTCGGCACCGGGGTTGAGATTGACTCCGCGCAGGAACAGCAGCAGCTCGTGCTCCGGCAGCGTCAGCAGACGTGGCCGGGTGTTCTCCTCCAGCAGCAGATCACAGCTGAATTCACTGAGGCCGCTCTGCTCGCGCAGCCAGGCATGGGTCTGCGGATGACCGCGATCCCAGTGCAACCAGAGGCTTTCCTGCTCGGCCAGGCTCAATCCTTCGAGCTGATCCCACTCCAGGCTGCGTGCGCCGCCAAGGCCATCGAGGACGAAGGCGTGCACCAGTCCCCAGTGCAGATTGTCTTTCTCGTACATCCCTGCTCCCACTGTTGCCGACAGGCCCACCTGCGTGAGCCTTGCGGGCCTTACTCAGGCATCTTCAGCGGCTCGGGGGAAACGATGATGCCGTTGTTGTCGGCATATACATAGTGGCCCGGCTTGAAGGTCACGCCGCCGAAGGTTACGACCACGTTGAGGTCGCCGATGTTGCGCTTGTCGGTCTTCATTGGGTGGCTGGCCAGCGCCTGCACGCCCAGGTCGGTCTGCGCCAGCACGTCAACGTCGCGCACGCAGCCATAGATCACCATGCCTTCCCAGCCGTTCTTCGCCGCTTTCTCGGCGATCATGTCGCCCAGCAGCGCACGGCGCAGGGAG
The DNA here is from genome assembly GCF_000761545.1 of Pseudomonas sp. ML96. Lineage (GTDB taxonomy): Bacteria > Pseudomonadota > Gammaproteobacteria > Pseudomonadales > Pseudomonadaceae > Aquipseudomonas. The sequence continues at coordinate 138,285 of NZ_JPMY01000003.1, forward strand.
CCGCCGCCATCCACTACCAGCACCTTGCCCTGGCCCGGCCGGTCGGCCTGGGATTTCACCAGCGAGTTGTCCTCATGGCACTTGACGGTAACGATCTCGCCGCCGAAGGAGTCGCGACCACCGAAGTTGGCGAACATCGGCTCGACCACTTGCACCAGTTCCGGGTAGGCGTCGCACAGGTCAGGGGTGACGTATTGCATGGGAAGACTCCTTTGAAGTTGAAACGCTCAGATATCGATACCAACACGATCGCCGTCGTAAGCCAGGCTGAACCGACTCAATGCCGCACACTGGGCATTCAGTGGCCGACCGCTATGCAGGTCGAACGCTATGCCGTGGCGTGCACAGCGCAGCACATGACCATCCAGCGTGGCGTTGTGCAGCGGTGCACCTTGGTGCGGGCAACGATTTTCCAGTAGCAGCGGCTGTTGCTCGACCACCAGCAGCAAAAGATCACGGCCTGCGACCTGAAAGGTGCGGCGGTAACCATCCTGCAGATTGATCAAACGCTCCAGCGCTACGAACATGACGAACCGTGACCGGACCGGCGAAATTCGTCACATCTTAGCCGCATGCCAGAGCGCTTGTAACCTCAATCCTGCTGCTTTTCCGCGGGCAGACTCAGTTCCTGCAGCCAGTGCTGGACCAGCGGCCAGACCTCGGTCTGCGCCTCCTTGCTGACCAGCATCTCGACATGGCCGAAGTCACTGGAATAGCCCTTCTCCTTGCCCAGCAGCAGGAAGCTGCGCGGCGCGGCAATGAACTGATCGAACAGCTTGCGGCAGGCCCAGGCCGGGTCCTGCAGGTCGCCAGCTGCGCTGACCACCAGCAGTGGCACCTGCACATCGGCCATGCCGGCCCACCAGTCGCGTTCGGAATCGCCGAAACGGCCGAACAGCCGATGCCAGCGCAGGCTTTCCAGGGCCAGGCCGATCGGCTCGTCCTCGGGGCCACGCTTGAAGCGGGCGCCGGAGATATGGTGGAAGCCCTTGAGCAACAGACGGCTGCCCCACTCCACCGGCGGCACTTTGAGTGGCCAGTAGACACGGCTGATCTGGGTGCCGAACAAGGCTACCGATGCCGCATCGTCAGCCTCCAGGTAGCCGCCACCTACTGCTGCAGCCAGGGTGGTGCCGCCGAGCGAGTGCCCCACCCAGTGCGGGGTCTGGCCGCTCTGCTCACGGACAAAGGCGGCAATGGCCGGCAGGTCGTAGCGGGCGTAGTCGGCGACGCTGTTGTACTTGTACGCCTGGTTGCGCGGCGAAAGACCGTGGCCGCGCATCTCGGCGATCCACACGTCGAAGCCGGCGCGAGCAAGATAAGGGCCCAGGCCGATACCGCGCGGCGAATACCAGAAACGCCGGTTGGAGAAGCTGCCGTGCAGCAGGATCACCGGCACGCCACGGTTTTCCTGATCGGCCAGGCCCAAGCGGGTCAGCGCCAGCTCGACGGAAAAGTCCGGAGAGTTGCCCGGTTTCAGGCGATAAACATCCTCGCTCAGATCGCCGCGTAACTCGGCGCTGGCCAGGGCAACGGGAAATAGCTCACTACTGCTTTGCATACTGCTTCTTGCACACAAGTTTGTCGGAAGCCCGAAGACTTCCAGCATGGATCACCGCTCACAAAAAAGGCGGGATCGCTCCCGCCCTCTCTGGGATTTCCAACCAATCAGCCCTGCGGCTGGCCCTCGGCGAGGAAGAACCAGGTATCCAGTACCGAGTCTGGGTTGAGCGACACGCTCTCGATACCCTGCTCCATCAGCCACTTGGCCAGGTCCGGATGGTCCGACGGGCCTTGGCCACAGATGCCGATGTACTTGCCGGCCTTGTTGCAGGCGGCAATGGCGTTGGCCAGCAGCTTCTTCACCGCCGGATTACGCTCGTCGAACAGATGCGCCACGATCCCGGAGTCACGGTCCAGGCCCAGGGTCAGCTGGGTCAGGTCGTTGGAGCCGATGGAGAAACCGTCGAAGAACTCGAGGAACTCATCGGCCAGCAGCGCGTTGGACGGCAGCTCGCACATCATGATGACCTTCAGGCCATCCTTGCCGCGCTCCAGACCATTGCTGGCGAGCAGCTCGACCACCTGCGACGCCTCGCCCAGGGTGCGTACGAACGGCACCATGATCTCGACGTTGGTCAGGCCCATCTCGTTGCGCACTTTCTTCAGCGCGCGGCATTCCAGCTCGAAGCAGTCGCGGAAGCTCTCGCTGATGTAGCGCGAGGCGCCACGGAAGCCGAGCATCGGGTTCTCTTCTTCCGGCTCGTACAGCTTGCCGCCGATCAGGTTGGCGTATTCGTTGGACTTGAAGTCCGACAGGCGCACGATGACCTTCTTCGGCCAGAAGGCAGCGGCCAGGGTACTGATGCCCTCGACCAGCTTCTCGACATAGAAGCCGACCGGATCGTCATAGCCGGCGATACGCTTCTCGACGCTGTCCTTGATCTCCGCCGGCAGGCTGGCGAAGTTCAGCAGGGCTTTCGGGTGCACGCCGATCATGCGGTTGATGATGAATTCCAGGCGGGCCAGGCCCACACCCTCGTTGGGCAGCTGGGCGAAGTCGAAGGCGCGGTCCGGGTTGCCGACGTTCATCATGATCTTGAACGGCAGGTCGGGCATGGCATCGACCGAGTTCTTGCGGATGTCGAAGCCCAGTTCACCCTCGAAGATGAAGCCGGTATCGCCCTCGGCGCAGGAAACGGTCACGCCCTGGCCGTCCTGCAGCACCTGGGTGGCGTTGCCGCAACCGACCACAGCTGGAATGCCCAGCTCACGAGCGATGATCGCCGCGTGGCAGGTACGACCGCCGCGGTTGGTGACGATGGCGCTGGCGCGCTTCATCACCGGCTCCCAGTCCGGATCGGTCATGTCGGAAACCAGTACGTCGCCCGGCTGTACCTTGTCCATCTCGGATACGTCGTGGATCACCCGCACCTTGCCGGCGCCAATGCGCTGGCCGATGGCACGGCCTTCCACCAGTACCTTGCCCTTCTCTTTCAGCAGGTAGCGCTCCATCACGGTAGCGCTGGCGCGACTTTTCACGGTTTCCGGACGGGCCTGCACGATGTACAGCTTGCCGTCGTCACCGTCCTTGGCCCACTCGATGTCCATCGGGCGGCCGTAGTGTTTCTCGATGATCAGCGCCTGCTTGGCCAGTTCGCTGACTTCGGCGTCAGTGATGCAGAAACGGGCACGTTCGGCGCGGTCGACGTCGACGGTCTTGACCGAGCGACCGGCCTTGGCTTCTTCGCCGTAGACCATCTTGATCGCCTTGCTGCCCAGGTTGCGACGCAGGATCGCCGGGCGACCGGCTTCCAGGGTCTGCTTGTGCACGTAGAACTCGTCAGGGTTCACCGCGCCCTGCACCACGGTCTCACCGAGGCCGTAGGCGCCGGTGATGAACACCACATCGCGGAAGCCGGACTCGGTATCCAGGGTGAACATCACGCCGGCGGTGCCGGTTTCCGAACGCACCATGCGCTGTACGCCGGCGGACAGGGCGACCAGCTTGTGGTCGAAGCCCTGGTGCACGCGGTAGGCGATGGCGCGGTCGTTGAAGAGGGAGGCGAAGACTTCCTTGGCCGCGCGGATCACGTTGTCCACGCCGCGGATATTGAGGAAGGTCTCCTGCTGGCCGGCGAAGGAGGCGTCCGGCAGGTCTTCGGCGGTGGCGGAAGAACGCACGGCCACGGCCATGTTGTCGTTGCCGGCGGACATCTCGGCGAAGGCCTTGCGGATCTCGGCATCGAGGCGGGTCGGGAACTCGGCGTCCATCACCCACTGGCGGATCTGCGCGCCGGTCTTGGCCAGGGCATTGACGTCGTCCACGTCCAGGGCATCGAGGGCGGCGTGGATGCGATCGTTCAGACCGCTCTGGTCGAGGAAGTCACGGTAGGCCTGGGCGGTAGTGGCGAAACCGCCGGGAACCGAGACGCCAGCACCGGCAAGGTTGCTGATCATCTCGCCGAGGGATGCGTTCTTGCCCCCTACATGCTCCACATCGTGGACGCCGAGCTTATCGAGGGAAACGACGTACTCTACCAAGGTGAACTCTCCACTGTACGTGGCAGAGCCGGTGCAGCGCCGCCGCAGCCTGGCTTTGCCTCAAGGAAATAAGTCACAATGCCGACCAATACGGGCCCGGCAAAGGGGGCCTATGATAGCCAAGAATCGTTCCTGACTTAAGGCCTCCGCCATCAATGAAACGAACCGCATTCTTCATTTCCGACGGCACTGGCATCACCGCGGAAACACTGGGGCAAAGCCTGTTGGCGCAATTCGAAGCCATCAGCTTCACCAAGCTCACCCGCCCCTACATAGACAGCGTCGAGAAAGCGCGGGCCATGGTACAGCAAATCAACCATGCTGCCGAGAAAGACGGGGCTCGCCCGATCATCTTCGACACCGTAGTCAACCATGAGATCCGTGACGTTCTGGCTCAGTCCGACGGTTTCATGATCGACATTTTTTCCACCTTTCTGGCCCCGCTCGAAGCAGAACTCAGCGAACACTCGTCCTACTCGGTCGGCAAATCCCACTCCATCGCCAGTAGCACCAACTACATGGAGCGGATCGAGGCGGTCAATTTCGCCCTGGACAACGACGACGGTGCCCGCACCCACTATTACGACAAGGCCGATTTGATTCTGATCGGTGTTTCTCGCTGCGGTAAGACGCCCACCTGTCTGTACATGGCCATGCAGTTCGGCATTCGTGCCGCCAACTACCCGCTGACCGAAGAAGACATGGAGCGCCTGCAGCTGCCGGCCGCCCTCAAGCCCTACAAGCACAAGCTATTCGGACTGACCATCGACCCCGACCGCCTCACCGCGATCCGCCACGAGCGCAAGCCCAACAGCCGCTATGCCAGCTACGCCCAGTGCGAATTCGAGGTGCGCGAAGTGGAAAACCTGCTGCGTCGCGAAAACATCAACTTCATCAACTCCACGCATTTCTCCGTCGAAGAGATCTCGGCCAAGATCCTGGTGGAGAAAGGCGTCGAGCGCCGGCTCAAGTAGCTTCAACCGCGCTACAACAAGGCCCGCTTGAATGCGGGCCTTGTGTTTTTGGCGTCAGAAGCTGTCACCAGGCACCCGCACCCAGCCTTCCATCAGAATCCGCGCGCTGCGACTCATGATCGCCTTGGTCACGGTCCATTGACCGTCGACCAACTTGGCCTGAGCGCCAACGCGCAAGGTGCCAGACGGATGACCGAAACGCACCGCTTCGCGCTCGCCGCCACCGGCCGCCAGGTTGACCAGGGTGCCGGGAATGGCCGCCGCCGTGCCGATGGCCACCGCGCAGGTGCCCATCATGGCGTGGTGCAGCTTGCCCATGGACAGCGCACGGACCAGCAGATCGACCTCGCTAGCAGACACCTCCTTGCCACTGGACGCCTTGTAGCTCTTGGGCTTGGACACGAAGGCGATCTTCGGCGTGTGCTGGCGGGTGGCCGCCTCCTCTGCCGTCTTGATCAGCCCCATGCGCAGGGCGCCGGCCACGCGAATCTGCTCGAAGCGCGCCAGTTGCTGCGGGTCGCCATTGATCGCCTCGCGCAGCTCGGTGCCCTGGTAACCGATGTCCTCGGCATTGACGAACACCGTGGGAATGCCAGCGGTGATCATGGTCGCCTTGAAGGTACCGACACCCGGCACTTCCAGCTCATCGACCAGGTTGCCGGTGGGGAACATCGAGCCGCCCTCCTCGCCGTCGTCGGACGGATCGAGGAACTCCAGCACGATCTCTGCCGCCGGGAAGGTCACGCCGTCTAGCTCGAAGTCGCCGGTTTCCTGGACCTGGCCATTGCTGACCGGCACGTGGGCGATGATGGTTTTCTGGATGTTGGCCTGCCAGATACGCACCACGCAGGTGCCGTTGTCCGCGATGCGCGCCGGATCGACCAGACCGGCATGCAGGGCGAAGGCGCCGGCGGCGGTCGACAGGTTGCCGCAGTTGCCACTCCAGTCGACGAAGGCCTTGTCGATCGAGACCTGGCCGTAGAGGTAGTCGACGTCGTGATCGGGCTGACTGCTCTTGGACAGGATCACGCACTTGGAGGTCGACGAGGTCGCGCCGCCCATGCCATCGATATGCGCGCCGTACGGATCGGGGCTGCCGATCACGCGCATGAACAGCTTGTCGCGGGCCGCGCCGGGTACCTGGCAACGCTCGGGCAGGTCCTGCAGGCGGAAGAACACGCCCTTGCTGGTACCGCCGCGAATGTAGGTGGCGGGGATCTTCACTTGAGGTACATGGGACATGAGTCAGGTCCTGGCCATTCGATGCAGGGTCGAGCTGACCCGGCCCTGCGAGAAGAGGTCCGCCCCGCCATTGGCGGAGCGGAGTCGTTACATCAGGCTACCGCGCCTTCCAGGAAGTCTTTGGCGAAGCGCTGCAGCACGCCACCAGCCTTGTACACACTGACGTCGGCAGCGGTGTCGAGGCGGCAGGTCACCGGCACTTCGACCACCTCGCCATTGCGGCGATTGACCACCAGGGTCAGGTCGCAGCGCGGCGAGACTTCGCCCTTGATGTCGTAGGTCTCGGTGCCGTCCAGACCCAGGGTCAGGCGGGTGGTGCCCGGCTTGAACTCCACCGGCAGCACGCCCATGCCCACCAGGTTAGTGCGATGGATGCGCTCGAAGCCTTCGGCAACGATCACTTCCACGCCTGCCAAGCGTACGCCCTTGGCCGCCCAGTCGCGGGACGAGCCCTGGCCGTAGTCGGCACCGGCGACGATGATCAGGTTCTGTTTGCGGTTCATGTAGGTTTCGATGGCCTCCCACATGCGCATGACCTGGCCTTGCGGCTCGACGCGGGCCAGCGAACCCTTCTTCACCGCACCATCGACCACGACCATCTCGTTGACCAGCTGCGGGTTGGCGAAGGTTGCGCGCTGGGCAGTCAGGTGGTCGCCGCGGTGGGTGGCGTAGGAGTTAAAGTCCTCCTCCGGCAGGCCCATCTTGTGCAGGTACTCGCCGGCCGCCGAGTCCATCAGGATGGCGTTGGATGGCGACAGATGATCTGTGGTGATGTTGTCCGGCAGGATTGCCAGCGGCAACATGCCCTTGAGCGTGCGCTCGCCAGCCAACGCGCCTTCCCAGTACGGCGGGCGGCGGATATAGGTGGACATCGGGCGCCAGTCGTACAGCGGGCTTTCCGCTTCCTGAACGCTGCCTAGATCGAACATCGGGATGTAGATCTGGCGGAACTGCTCCGGCTTGACGCTGGAGGCGACGATGGCGTCGATTTCCTCGTCGGACGGCCATAGGTCCTTGAGCGTAACCGGGTTGCCGTTCTTGTCGGTGCCCAGCACATCCTGTTCGATATCGAAGCGCACGGTACCGGCGATGGCGTAGGCGACTACCAGCGGCGGCGAAGCCAGGAAGGCCTGTTTGGCGTAGGGGTGGATGCGGCCGTCGAAGTTGCGGTTACCCGAAAGTACGGCGGTGGCGTACAGGTCGCGGTCGATGATCTCTTTCTGGATCACCGGGTCCAGCGCGCCGGACATGCCGTTACAGGTGGTGCAGGCGTAAGCGACGATGCCGAAGCCGAGCTTCTCCAGTTCCGGCAGCAGGCCGGCCTCCTCCAGGTACAGCTTGGCGACTTTCGAACCCGGAGCGAAGGAAGTCTTCACCCACGGCTTTCGCAGCAGGCCCAGGGCGTTAGCCTTCTTCGCCACCAGGCCGGCGGCGACCACGTTACGCGGGTTGGAGGTGTTGGTGCAGCTGGTGATGGCGGCAATGATCACTGCGCCATCGGGCATCAGGCCTTCGGCTTCCTCGGCCTTGCCGGACTGCAGCTTGGCTTCGTCGGCAATGCCACGCTCGGCCAGCGCCGAGGTCGGCAGGCGACGGTGCGGGTTGGACGGGCCGGCCATGTTGCGCACCACGCTGCCCAGATCGAAGCTCAGCACGCGCTCGTATTCGGCGGTCTTCAGCGCATCGCTCCACAGACCGAGGGTCTTCGCGTAGTTTTCCACCAGCGCCACTTGCTCAGGCTCGCGACCGGTGAGCTTGAGGTAGTCGATGGTCTGGCCGTCAATGTAGAACATCGAGGCGGTGGCGCCGTATTCCGGGCACATGTTGGAGATGGTCGCGCGGTCGCCGATGGACAGGCTGTCCGCCCCTTCGCCGAAGAACTCGACGTAGGCGCCGACCACACGCTCCTTGCGCAGGAACTCGGTGATCGCCAGCACGATGTCGGTGGCGGTGATACCGGGTTTGCGCTTGCCGGTCAGCTCCACGCCGACGATGTCGGGCAGGCGCATCATCGACGGGTGGCCGAGCATCACGGTCTCGGCTTCCAGGCCGCCGACGCCGATGGCGATCACACCCAAGGCGTCCACGTGCGGGGTGTGCGAATCGGTGCCGACGCAGGTGTCGGGGAACGCGATGCCGCCGCGCGCCTGGATCACCGGGCTCATTTTCTCCAGGTTGATCTGGTGCATGATGCCGTTGCCGGCCGGGATCACATCGACGTTCTTGAACGCGGTCTTGGTCCACTCGATGAAGTGGAAGCGATCCTCGTTGCGGCGATCCTCGATGGCGCGGTTCTTCTCGAACGCATCCGGATCGAAGCCAGGAGCTTCCACGGCCAGCGAGTGGTCGACGATCAGCTGGGTCGGCACCACCGGATTGACCTTGGACGGGTCGCCGCCTTGCTCGGCGATGGCGTCGCGCAAGCCGGCCAGGTCAACCAGTGCGGTCTGGCCGAGGATGTCGTGGCAAACCACGCGCGCCGGGTACCAGGGGAAGTCCAGGTCGCGCTTGCGGTAGATCAGCTGTTCCAGCGCGGGCGTCAGCAGCTCTGGCTCGCAGCGGCGCACCAGCTGCTCGGCCAGCACGCGCGAGGTGTAGGGCAATTTGGCCCAGGCGCCGGCCTGGATCGCCTCAACCGCCGCAGGGGCGTTGAAGTAGTCCAGATCGGTGCCGGCCAGGCGTTCACGGTAGTTGGTGTTCATTTTATTTACGGTCCTTGAGCGGCACAAACTTCAGGTCCTCGGGACCGGTGTAGTTGGCGCTCGGGCGAATGATCTTGCCGTCGATGCGCTGCTCGATGACGTGGGCGGACCAGCCAGCGGTGCGCGCGATGACGAACAGCGGGGTGAACATCGCGGTGGGCACGCCCATCATGTGGTAGCTCACGGCGCTGAACCAATCGAGGTTGGGGAACATCTTCTTGATATCCCACATGATGGCTTCCAGGCGCTCGGCGATGTCGTACATCTTGGTGTTGGACTGCTCATTGGACAGTTGCAGAGCGACTTCCTTGATCACCTTGTTGCGCGGGTCGGCCACGGTGTAGACCGGATGACCGAAGCCGATCACCACTTCCTTCTTCTCGACACGAGCACGGATATCGGCCTCAGCCTCGTCCGGGTTGTCGTAGCGTTTCTGGATCTCGAAGGCCACCTCGTTGGCGCCGCCATGTTTCGGCCCGCGCAGCGCGCCAATGGCGCCGGCGATGCAGCTGAAGATGTCCGAACCGGTACCGGCGATCACCCGGGAGGTGAAGGTCGAGGCGTTGAATTCGTGCTCGGCGTACAGGTTGAGCGAGGTGTGCATGGCACGCACCCAGGACTCACGCGGCTTCTCGCCATGCAGCAGGTGCAGGAAGTGGCCACCGATGGAGTCGTCGTCGGTCTCGACATCGATGCGCTTGCCGTTGTGGCTGAAGTGGTACCAGTACAGCAGCGCGGAGCCCAGCGAAGCCATCAGCTTGTCGGCGATATCGCGGGCGCCCGGGTGGTTGTGGTCGTCCTTCTCCGGCGACAGGCAGCCGAGCACGGACACGGCGGTGCGCATCACGTCCATCGGGTGGGCCGACGGCGGCAGGGTTTCCAGGGCGGCCTTCACGCCAGCCGGCAGGCCGCGCAGGGCTTTCAGTTTGGCCTTGTAGCCGCCCAGTTCGGCGACGTTGGGCAGCTTGCCGTGGACCAGCAGGTGGGCGATCTCTTCGAATTCGCAGCGATTGGCGAAATCCAGAACGTCATAGCCACGATAGTGCAGGTCGTTGCCGGTGCGGCCGACAGTGCACAGGGCGGTGTTGCCGGCGGCGGTGCCACTCAGGGCCACGGACTTCTTCGGTTTGAAGCCGGTGGTGGTTTCTGCGGTAGCGCTCATCGCGTGTCTCCTCATCAAATCCGGTTGCTTGTTCTTGTTACGCAGGCCTTGAGGCCTGTCGTTCGGTTCGAATGCGGTCGGCAGATACAGCATCTGCCGAGGGCGCCAACGGCGTATGACAGCGATACGTCACTCGCCGGGCAGGGCTGACGGTTACTTCTTGCCGGCAGCGAACAGCGCGTCGAGCTTCTGCTCGAAGGCGTGGTAGCCGATGCGGTCGTACAGCTCGGCACGGGTCTGCATCAGCTCGATCACATCCTTCTGGTGGCCGTTCTGGCGGATCGAGGTGTAGACACTTTCCGCAGCCTTGTTGGCGGCGCGGAAGGCCGACAGCGGGTAGAGCTGAATGGCCACACCGACCGAGGCCAGCTCGTCACGGGTGAACAGCGGGGTCGCGCCGAACTCGGTGATGTTGGCCAGCACCGGCACATTCAGCGCATCGACGAAGCGCTTGTAGGTCGGCAGGTCATAGGCGGCCTCGGCGAAGATGCCATCGGCACCCGCCTCCACGTAGCGCTGGCAGCGCTCGATGGCGGCGTCCACGCCCTCGGCCTGGATGGCGTCGGTGCGGGCAATCAGGAAGAAGTTCGGGTCGGTCTTGGCATCAGCGGCGGCGCGCACGCGGTCGACCATCTCCTCGCAGGAGACGATTTCCTTGCCCGGGCGATGACCGCAACGCTTGGCGCCAACCTGATCCTCGATGTGGGCGGCAGCGGCGCCGGCCTTGATCAGGTTCTTGATGGTGCGTTCGATGTTGAAGGCGCTGGGACCGAAGCCGGTGTCGATATCCACCAGCAGCGGCAGATCGCAGACGTCGGTGATGCGGCGCACGTCGGTGAGCACGTCATCCAGGGTGTTGATGCCCAGGTCCGGCAGACCCAGAGAGCCCGCAGCGACACCGCCACCCGACAGGTAGATGGCCTGGAAGCCGGCACGCTTGGCCAGCAGCGCGTGGTTGGCGTTGATCGCGCCGATCACCTGCAGCGGTTGCTCGGCGGCGATGGCATCGCGAAAGCGCTGGCCGGGGGTTCTTACACTCATGACTCACCTCGTGTTTTGGACGGGTTGGCGAGCGCTTCCTGGTAGTGGCGCTCGATATTGCGCTTGGAGGCACCGATGTGACGGCGCATCAGCAGTTCGGCCAGTTCGCCGTCACGGTCGGCGATGGCATCGAGAATGCGGTGGTGTTCGGCAAAGGCCTGGTGCGGGCGATTCGGCGTCGTGGAGAACTGCAGGCGATACATGCGCACCAGCTGGTACAACTCGCCGCAGAGCATCTGTGTCAGCGTGCGGTTGCCGCTGCCCTGGATGATTCGGTAGTGGAAGTCGAAGTCGCCTTCCTGCTGGTAGTAGCCGACGCCGGCCTTGAACGCGGCGTCCTGCTCGTGCAGTTCCAGCACGCGGCGCAGCTCATCGATTTCAGCCTGGCTCATGCGTTCGGCGGCCAGCCGGCAGGCCATGCCCTCCAGCGACTCCCGAATCTCGTACAGCTCGATCAGCTCGGCATGGCTGAGCGACACCACGCGAGCGCCGACATGCGGTACGCGCACCAGCAGCCGCTGCCCCTCCAGGCGGTGAATCGCCTCGCGCAGCGGGCCACGACTGATGCCGTAGGTGCGCGCCAGCTCGGGCTCGGAAATCTTGCTACCAGGCGGAATCTCGCCCTGCACGATGGCCGCCTGGATACGGCGGAACACGTTCTCGGCAAGGGTCCCCGAGTCGGCCTGATCGCTATCTGATATATCGAGAGCATCTAGCATTATTGTCGACACAATGTGCTTTTGTTGCGGCAAAACTATGCCTGAAGCGCATCGCTGTCAACGCCATAAATCATGATTGTCGACAATCCGTCAGGCGAGAGAAAAGCTACGCAATCGTGCAATCAACCTGCAGAAACGCTCATAAGCGGCTGTCGCAGCAGAAAAACCCCATGTTAGAATGCCGCCCGCATGCACCGGCCCGGAGCCGCCGTCATGCCTGCTAGACTTCACCCGCCGGCAGCCGCGCCCCGCCGCCGCCCCGACGACGCGAATATCAAAGGATTTATGCGACTCAAGCCTTTCGCCCTCCTCCTCAGCTGCGGCCTGCTTCCCGGCATGAGTCTCGCCTCCGAAAAGACCGTGTACGGCCTGAATGAATACGTCAGCCTCGCGGACCTCAAGCTGGAAGTCGCCGCCAAACTCGACACCGGCGCCAAGACGGCCTCGCTCAGCGCCCGCGACATCGAACGCTTCAAACGTGACGGCGAAACCTGGGTGCGCTTCTACCTGGCCATCGACGATGCTCATGAGCACGCAATCGAGCGCCCGCTGGCCCGCATCAGCAAGATCAAGCGCCGCTCCGGCGACTTCGATCCCGAGGAAGGCAAGACCTACACCGCTCGCCCGGTGATCGAACTTGAAGTGTGCATGGGCAAGTCTTTGCACACCATCGAAGTGAACCTGACCGACCGCAGCGCATTCCAATACCCGCTGCTGATTGGCTCCGAGGCGCTCAAGCGCCTGGATGCCGTAGTCGATCCCAGTCTTAAATATGCTGCCGGCAAACCCGGCTGCACCCCTGACGCAAACTCTGCCGAGTAACTCACATGCGCTCTCTTACCCTGCATCTGAAAGTCCTTATCACCCTCCTGGTGACAGTGGGCGTTCTGGTAACGGCCTATCAGATATTCATCCTCGGCATCCCGGTGACCGAAGACGAGACCGATGACCTGTGGAATATCGACGCCAAGGTCGAGTTCCAGGCCAGCCCTCGCGAGCCGGTCAAGGTGCAGATGTTCGTACCGCCACTGAACCAGGACTATGTGAGCCTCAACGAGAGCTTCATCTCCAACAACTACGGCGTGAGCGTCAACCGCATCGACGGCAACCGCAAGCTGACCTGGTCGGCTCGTCGCGCCAACGGCAACCAGACCCTCTACTACCGCCTGGTGCTGACCAAGCGCTACAGCGGCGAGCCGGCCAAGGCCAAGGGCCCGATCTTCCGCGACAGCATCGCGGTAGAAGGCGCCGAGAAGATCGCAGCCGAAGCCCTGCTCGCCCCCATCCGCCAGCACTCGGCCGATGTGCAGACCTTCATCAGCGAGACCATCAAGCGTGTCAACAATGTTGGCGACGACAACGTCAAGCTACTGCTCGGCGGCGACGCGTCCACCGCCAACAAGGCCAAGGTCATCGACCTGCTGCTGTCCATCGCCCACGTGCCGATGGAGCGCGTGCACACCATCCGCCTGATCGCGGACGCGCAGCAGGCCCCGGAACTGTGGCTGCGCAGCTTCAACGGCGAGAACTGGCTGTACTTCAACCCGGAAAGCGGCGAACAAGGCCTACCGACCGACCGCGTGGTCTGGTGGACCGGTGACGAGCCGCTGGTGAGCATCGAAGGCGGCAAGAAGCCGCAAGTCAGCTTCACCCTGAACAACAGCGAGATGAACGCCATCCGCCTGGCCAAGCTGACCGACGAGAACACCGACGTCGACTTCCTCGAATACTCGCTGTACGGCCTGCCGCTGCAGACCCAGCAGACCTATCAGATCATGATCATGATCCCGATCGGCGTGCTGGTGATCCTGATCCTGCGCAACCTGGGCGGCCTGCAGACCCTCGGCACCTTCACCCCGGTACTGATCGCCCTCGCCTTCCGCGAGACCCAGCTGGGCTTCGGCATCGTGCTGTTCACCATCATCACCGCCCTCGGCCTGTCGCTGCGCTCGTATCTGGAGCACCTGAAGCTACAGATGCTGCCGCGACTATCGGTGGTGCTGACCTTCGTGGTGGTGCTGATCGCCGTCATCAGCCTGTTCAGCCACAAGCTCGGCCTGGAACGCGGCCTGTCGGTTGCTCTGTTCCCGATGGTGATCCTGACCATGACCATCGAACGCCTGTCCATCACTTGGGAAGAGCGTGGCGGCGCCCACGCCTTCAAGGTGGCCGTCGGCACCCTGTTCGCCGCAACCCTGGCGCACCTGCTGATGACCATCCCGGAGCTGACCTACTTCATCTTCACCTTCCCTGCGGTGCTGCTGATCATGGTGGGCTTCATGCTGGCGATGGGGCGCTACCGCGGCTACCGCCTGACCGAGCTGTTCCGCTTCAAAGCCTTTCTGAAGGATTGAGCCCATGTTCGGCCTGATCAAGACGTGGAAAGCCCTTGAAGCCAAAGGCATCATGGGCATCAATCGACGCAACGCGGACTACGTGCTGAAGTACAACAAACGGCACCTGTACCCGATCGTCGACGACAAGATCATCACCAAGGAGCGAGCCATCGCCGCCGGCATTCATGTGCCGGAGATGTACGGCATCATTTCCACGGAAAAGGAGATCGAAAAGTTCTCCGAGATCATCGGTGAGCGTACCGACTTCGTCATCAAGCCGGCGCAAGGCGCCGGCGGTGACGGCATCCTGGTGATCGCCGACAAGTTCGAGGGCCGTTACAAGACCGTCTCCGGCAAGATCGTCAGCCAGGAAGACATCGAGCACCAGCTCTCCAGCATCCTCACCGGCCTGTACTCCCTCGGCGGCCACCGCGACCGTGCGCTGATCGAGTACCGCGTGACCCCGGACCCGATCTTCAAGAGCATCAGCTACGAAGGCGTGCCGGACATCCGCATCATCGTGCTGATGGGCTACCCGGTGATGGCCATGCTGCGCCTGCCGACCCGCCAATCCAACGGCAAGGCCAACCTGCACCAGGGCGCCATCGGCGTCGGTGTAGACCTGGCTACCGGCATCACCCTCAAGGGTACCTGGCTGAACAACAAGATCACCAAACACCCCGACACCACCAATGCCGTGGATGGCGTGCAGCTGCCCAACTGGGATGGCTTCATGAAGCTCGCGGCCGGCTGCTACGAACTGTGCGGCCTCGGCTACATCGGCGTGGACATGGTACTGGACGTGGACAAGGGCCCGCTGATCCTCGAACTCAATGCCCGCCCCGGCCTGAACATCCAGATCGCCAACGACTGTGGCCTGACCCATCGCGCCCATGCGGTAGAGGCTCGCCTCGCCGAGCTGGCGAAAAACGATGAGAAGGAAAGCGTGGAAGACCGCGTACGCTTCTCCCAGCAGCTGTTCGGCCACATCAAGCCCAAAGAGGCCTGAGCCAAGCGGTACTGACAAGGCCCGGTAATACCGGGCTTTTTCATTACCCGGTCCGGCTCTTACAATCGCAAGCCAAGCCTTCCCGAATCTGCCGCATGAGCACCTGCCTCGTTCATCCTTTGCCCTACCGGGCCGACCCCGCCGCCTACTTCGGCCTGGTGCGCCAGGCGCCCGGAGCCGTGCTGCTGGATGCCGGACGCCCACAGGCAGAGCGCGGGCGTTTTGATCTGCTCAGCGCCTGGCCGCTGCAGACCGCATCTCCCACCCCAGATGAAGATGGCAATGCCTTCCTTCAGCGCCTACGCCAAAGCCTGGCCGACCTGGGCCACGCCGAAGCCCCCGAAGGCCTGACGCTACCCTTTACTGGCGGGCTGATCGGCTATCTGGCCTACGACTTTAGCCGCCGCCTGGAACAGCTGCCCGCGCAGTGCATCGACGACCTGCAACTGCCTGACGCCCGCTTCGGCCTGTATGATTGGGCGCTGGTCAGCGACCACCAGCTGCAGGCCAGCCAACTGGTCTTTCACCCCAAACTTGCGACCACCGAGCGCGAGCGCCTGATCCAGCTGTTCGAGATCGGCAGCGCGGCGCCCTACGCGCCCTTCTCCCTGCTGCAGCCATTTCGCGCCGATCTCAAGCAGGATGAATATCGCCAGGCCATCGAGCGCATTCAGGCCTATATCCAAGCCGGCGACTGCTACCAGGTCAACTTCGCCCAGCGCTTCCAGGCACCCTGCCAGGGCGATGCCTGGAACGCCTACCTGGCCCTGCGCGCGGCGTGCCCGACGCCGTTTGCCGGCTTCCAGGCACTGGACAACGGCGACGCGATCCTCAGCCTGTCTCCGGAGCGCTTCCTTCAGGTCAGCCAGGGCCACGTCGAGACCCGACCGATCAAGGGCACCCGCCCACGCGGTAGCGACACGACAGAAGACCAGGCCAATGCCGCCGAGCTGCTGGCCAGCGCCAAGGACCGCGCCGAGAACCTGATGATCGTCGACCTGCTGCGCAACGATCTCGGCCGCAGCTGCCGCACAGGCTCGGTGAAGGTGCCGGAGCTGTTCGCCCTGGAGAGCTACCCCAACGTGCACCACCTGGTCAGCGCCGTCACCGGCGAGCTGGACGACGACAGCGACGCGCTGGACCTGATCGCCGGAAGCTTCCCCGGCGGCTCGATCACTGGCGCCCCGAAGATCCGCGCCATGCAGATCATCGACGAGCTCGAGCCAACCCGCCGCGCGCTCTATTGCGGCTCCCTGCTCTACCTGGACGTACGCGGCGAGCTGGACAGCTCCATCGCCATTCGCAGCCTGCTGATCAAGGGCGGCACCGCCAGCTGCTGGGGCGGTGGCGGCATAGTGGCGGACTCGGACTGGCAGGCCGAATACGCAGAATCCATCACCAAGGTGAAAGTGCTGCTACAGACGCTGGAAACGCTCTGAACGCCCATAAAAAAGGCCCGCATCTGCGGGCCTTTTTCATTGCGGCAAGCCTTACAGGCTCAGCTCGCGATTGGACGCCTTGAGGAACTCGCGCTTGAGGTCTTCGTAGGTGTGTACTGCCGGGAACTGCGGGAACTCGCGGATCACGTTGTCCGGCGCATGGAACAGGATGCCGGCATGGGCTTCGCTGAGCATGGTGGTGTCGTTGTACGAGTCGCCGGCGGCGATCACACGATAGTAGAGGCTCTTGAAGGCGATAACGGACTGACGCTTGGGGTCCTTCTGACGCAGCTGGTAACCCACCACGCGATCGGTCTCGTCGGTGATCAGCTTGTGGCACAGCAGGGCCGGGAAGCCCAGTTGGCGCATCAGCGGCTGGGAGAACTCGTAGAAGGTGTCGGAGAGGATCACCACCTGGAAGCGCTCGCGCAGCCAATCGACGAACTCCACCGCACCCTCCAGAGGCTTGAGGGTGGCGATCACTTCCTGGATGTCCTTCAGCTTCAGGCCGTGCTCATCGAGGATGCGCAGACGCTGTTTCATCAGCACGTCGTAGTCTGGGATATCGCGAGTGGTGGCCTTGAGCGCTTCGATACCGGTTTTTTCGGCGAAGGCGATCCAGATTTCCGGAACCAGTACACCTTCGAGGTCGAGGCAGGCGATTTCCACGGGCGACTCCTAACAGACGATGAGAGGGCCGGCACTCTAGCAGCATGGCGAGGCGCTGGTAAACCGGGCGCGCTGGTGGTTGAGCCCGGTTCAGGCTGGTAACATCTTGCCCCTCGAATTGACTGCCCACAGGAATGCTCAGATGACCCTCGATCTGGCCCAAATCAACGCCGAACTCGGGAAAGACGCCGAAAAACTCGTGGAATGGGCCCTGAGCCTGGGCAAGACGGCGATCTGCACCACCAACTTCCGCCCCTTCGAGGCGGTGATCCTGCACATGGTGACCAGCGTCAAGCCGGACACCCAGGTGATCTGGATGGACAACGGTTACAACACCGAGGCGACCTACAAGTTCGCCGATGAGGTTACCAAGCAGCTCAACCTCAACCTGAAGACCTACCTGCCGCTGCGCTCGCGCGCCCATCGCGAAGCCATCGACGGCCCGGTGCCGGCGCTGGACGATCCGCGCCACGCTGCCTTCACCGAGGAGGTGAAGCTGGAGCCCTTTGCCCGCGCTCTGCGCGAGGCCGCTCCGCAGGTATGGTTCACCGCCTTGCGCGCCAGCGACACCGCCGTGCGCGCCCAGATGGACCCGGTGAGCATCAACCCGGACGGCCTGATCAAGGTCGCGCCGCTGCTGCACTGGAGTTCCAAGGAGCTGTACGAGTATCTGGTCAAGCACAGCCTGCCGAACAACTTCGACTACGTGGACCCGACCAAGGGCGAGGAAAACCGCGAGTGCGGTCTGCACCTCAGCCACTAATGCAGTAGAACGAAAAAGGGCGCCGGATGGCGCCCTTTTTCATGCCCGGAAGGCTCAATGCACGGGCAGCTCGACGCCGTCGAACAGCTCGTCCAACTCGGCCTTGGTGTGGCACTGCACGGCCTTGGCCAGCACGTCGCGAGTCAGGTGCGGGGCGAACTTCTCGATGAAATCGCACATGAAGCCACGCAGGAAGGTACCGCGACGGAAACCGATCTTGGTGATACTGGCTTCGAACAGCTCGCTGGCATCGAGGATCACCAGGTCATTGTCGAGTTTGGTATCCACTGCCATGCGCGCCACGATGCCAACACCCAGGCCCAGACGAACATAGGTCTTGATCACGTCGGCGTCGGCCGCGGTAAACACCACCTTGGGCGACAACCCCTTATGGCTGAAAGCTTCATCCAGCTTGGAGCGACCGGTGAAGCCGAACACGTAGGTGACGATGGGGTGCTCGACCAGAGCCTCCAGAGTCAGCTTCGGCAGCTTGGTCAGCGGGTGCCCCTGGGGCACGATCACGCAGCGGTTCCAGCGATAGCACGGCATCATCACCAGATCGTTGAACAACTCCAGACCCTCGGTGGCGATGGCGAAGTCAACAGTGCCGTCGGCCGCCATCTCGGCGATCTGGGTCGGCGAGCCCTGGTGCATGTGCAGGGCCACTTCCGGATACTGCTTGATGAAGCCACTGATCACCGGCGGCAGTGCATAGCGCGCCTGGGTATGAGTGGTAGCGATGGACAGCGTGCCCTTCTTCTCGTTAGAGAACTCCTGGGCGATCTGCTTGATGCTCTCGACCTTGCGCAATATCTCGCCGGCGGTGGTGATGATGCGCTCGCCGGCCGGAGTCACCCGAGTCAGGTGCTTGCCGCTACGGGCGAAGACCTCGACGCCCAGTTCGTCTTCCAGCAGGCGGATCTGCTTGCTGATACCAGGTTGCGAGGTGTAGAGGCTCTGCGCGGTGGCAGAGACGTTGAGGTCATGGTGCGCCACTTCCCAGATGTAGCGCAGTTGCTGCAGCTTCATAGATGTCCCTCAAAGCAGATAGACGCTGCCCGAATTTGCCGACACAGCGATATAACCATATTAACGGTTTAAAGATAAAACTAGACGATTTTTTGAGTTGTGCATGCCGTTCGTCTAACGACTGGCGATAAGAGCCGCTAGCGATGCTGAAGCATTGGCACCAGGTAGACCGGCGTATCCGACAGCTGCAGGAGCCTCGCAGCGGTGCGGCCCAGAGGAATATCCTGCGTCGCCCCATGGCTGTGACTGCCTACGACCAGCAGATCAACCCCGAGTTTCCGCGCCTCCTCAAGGATCACCTGGGCGGGGTCCCCCTGAGCCACCCGCACGCTGCGTACGATACGCATGTCCTGAGCCTCGCCCATCTCGTCACGGAAGCCCTCCATGACACGCTGTTCGATGCTTGCCATCACAGTGGTCAGCCCCTTGCTGCGAAGCTCCTGCAGCGTTTTTTCGTCCAGATAAGTCTGCAGCACCGATTCTGCAAACAGGCCAAGCGGCTCTACCGCGTGAACTACATGCAGCTCAGCGCGAAAGGCCTTGGCAAGGGACAACGCGTGCTGCAGCACGTAGGGGGCATAGAGACCCAGATCGGTGGCGTAGAGAATCGAGCGCAGCATTGGGCCTCCTGAATTACCGCTAGGGCCTATGACAGAGCTTAGCAGCGCTGTATCCGCAGCTCAGATACTCCAGAGAACATCAAGGCAGCTCTTCGGACTCTCGCGCCAACGCCTGCTGCAGCATTGCAGAAAGCCCGCTTTCCTGAAGTGCAGATTGCAAACTGCCAAAAAACTGGCCATCGCGAACCAGAAACAGGCTTGGCAGGTGAAAAACCTCATAGCGCTCGACCAAACCGCCGTTATTCCCGGCATCCACCCAGCACAAGCGATCAACTGGAAGCCTCATACCAGGCAGCTCACGACGCGCCCAGCGGCAGCTGGCACAACCTATGCTGGTAAATATGAGCAGAGAGGTACCGGATAGCTCCAGCAGCTGGCGATCAGCATCGAAGTCCGTCAACTCCAGGCTGGGCACTATACTGTTCACGTGTGATGTCAAATGGATGGCATCCGGAGTAGTCACAATGCGTCGTTTTTTGCGTCACCCAAGCGACATGCCAGTGGAACTGGTCCAGCGCAAGCATGCTTTCCTGCCACGGCAGCGGCTGAACAATATCAGCCTGGGCGGCGTAGCTTGCAATTCCAGCAAGGGATTTCGCAAAGGCACCGCCGTAGAGCTGCGCATTCCTTTGTTGGGGGAGCAGGCTTGTTATCCGGGGGTGGTCGCCTGGTGCCGCAAACAGCAGGCAGACAGCTATCTGGTCGGCATTGCCTTCATCGACGAAGACACCCTGTTCCGCGCCCGGATGGTCGAGCAAGTCTGTCAGATTGAGCACTACCGCCACCAGCGCGAACAGGAGCTGGGCACGTCACTGGAGGTCGAGACGATCGCTCGCGAGTGGATAGCGCTGCACGCCGCCGAGTTCCCCAGCACGCAAATCCACTGATCCCGCCATTGTCTAGGCAGCCTTGAACGCGTTAAGGTTCCTCTCCCCCGCTGCGCCCCATGATTCCGCCTGAAGAGGCGCTCGGCTCCCGTGACCTGACGAGTACCACGATGGCTGATTTACCGATTGACGATCTTAACGTTTCATCCAATGAAACCCTGATCACCCCGGCGCAGCTCAAGCGCGAGATCCCCCTCACCGAAGCCGCCCAGCGCACCGTTGCGCATGGCCGCCAGGTGGTTCGCAATATCCTCGATGGCAAGGATCACCGCCTGTTCGTGGTGGTCGGCCCCTGCTCCATCCACGACATCAAGGCCGCCCATGAATATGCCGAGCGCCTCAAGGTGCTGGCTGCAGAGGTGTCCGACAGCCTATTCCTGGTCATGCGCGTGTACTTCGAGAAGCCGCGCACCACGGTCGGCTGGAAAGGCCTGATCAACGACCCGTACCTGGATGACTCGTTCAAGATCCAGGACGGCCTGCACATCGGCCGCCAGCTCCTGCGCGACCTGGCCGAAATGGGCTTGCCGACTGCCACCGAGGCGCTCGACCCGATTTCCCCGCAGTACCTGCAGGACCTGATCAGCTGGTCGGCCATCGGCGCTCGTACCACAGAATCCCAGACCCACCGCGAGATGGCTTCCGGCCTGTCCTCGGCCGTCGGCTTCAAGAACGGCACCGACGGCGGCCTGACCGTGGCAATCAACGCGCTGCAGTCGGTCTCCAGCCCGCACCGTTTCCTCGGCATCAACCAGGAAGGCGGCGTGTCCATCGTCACCACCAAGGGCAACGCCTATGGTCACGTGGTGCTGCGCGGTGGCAATGGCAAGCCCAACTACGACTCCGTCAGCGTCGCCATCTGCGAGCAGGAACTGGCCAAGGCCAAGATCAGCCCGAACATCATGGTCGACTGCAGCCACGCCAACTCCAACAAGGACCCGGCCCTGCAGCCGCTGGTCATGGAGAACGTGGCCAACCAGATCCTCGAGGGCAACAACTCGATCGTCGGCCTGATGGTGGAGAGCCATCTGGGCTGGGGCAGCCAGTCGATCCCGAAGAACCTGTGCGACCTCAAATACGGCGTATCCATCACAGACGCCTGCATCGACTGGGATACCACCGAGAAGACCTTGCGCAGCATGCACGCGAAACTGAAGGACGTTCTGCCCAAGCGCCAGCGCGGCTGATTCTTGTGCAGAAACGAAAACGCCGGGCATTGCCCGGCGTTTTTCTTTGCGTCTCGACTCAGTGTTTGAGCTGCTGGCGCTGACGGCGCTCCAGATAACGCTCCACATAGGAACAGGATGGAATCACCGTGTACCCCATGGACTCGGCATACTCCAGCGCCTGCTCGGTCAGCGCCGCGGCGATACCACGCCCACGCAGTGGATTCGGCACGAAGGTGCGATAGATGTCGAGCGTCTGCTTGCCCAGATCCATATAGGCCAGATAGGCGCGGTGGCCGTCGATTACGGCCTCGAACTGATGACCCGCCTGGTCATGGTGGATGGACAACCCTTCGCTCATTTCATCTCCTCATTGGGCGCTGCAAAACGCCTCTACCATAGCGATCTTTTCCCGCCAGAGAAACAATTCAGTCGCCTTGCGAGTGGTTAAAGGATGCAAATAGCCATCCACTCCAGCATTCAACTGTAGCTGTATGTCAGCAACGGCGAGCACTTCTCAGCCCGTAGCCAACATCGCCTTATGACGGGCCAATCATCGACCCGGATAAGCTCATCGGGTTCAATTGACGCTCCAAGTAATCCGCAAGACTGAATACCCTGCAGAAACTGAATCTCCTGCCGCATAGTTCTTATCGAACGCCGATAAGTAACACTCACCAGAAAAATGCACTGCCGTACCAACAAAAAGATCAGCAGAGTTTTCCTTGGCAACCCCAAAAACCCAGGGAACTGTATGTTTTTTAAACAAAAAACATTAAAACATAAGCGGATCGTGATTTTTTTTGCATCCCTTGCTTCCGCTCGGTTTACTTACTAAAAGTAATGGGTAGTATGTAGCCCGGCTAATTTCCCACGATCGGGAAATTGCTTTTCATGGAAAGTCCACCTTAAGGGGAACACGATGAACAACGTTCTGAAATTCTCTGCTCTGGCTCTGGCCGCCGTTCTGGCCACCGGTTGCAGCAGCGTATCCAAAGAAACCGAAGCCCGTCTGACCGCTACCGAAGACGCCGCTGCCCGCGCTCAAGCTCGTGCCGACGAAGCCTACCGCAAGGCCGACGAGGCTCTGGCTGCTGCTCAGAAGGCTCAGCAGACCGCTGACGAAGCCAACGAGCGCGCTCTGCGTATGCTGGAAAAAGCCAGCCGCAAGTAATTCTTGCCAAGGCTTTGAAGAAGCCGACCCGGTTCGCCGAGTCGGCTTTTTTAATGCCCGCAATTTATTGCAGGCAACAAAAAGCCCGCCGACATCACTGAAGGCGGGCTTTGCTGAAACGCTGAATCACATCTCCAGCGGCGCAGCCTCATGGTTGGCCACGGCATCCTGAGGAATAGCGATCTCGATCGGCATGCCATCCTCGGACGCCACCACCTCACGCACCATTTCCCAGTCCAAGCGCATGCTGCCGCCCAGCTGTTCGTTCTTCAGCAGGGCGTTGATGACCGCAGTGTGCTTGTCCACCACGGAAGGCTCGCCACTGTCGCTCAACGGCTCATGAGCCTCCAAGTAGACCTTGCCGCCACTCACGCCAAACTTGTACGGCTCATTGATGATGCGCACGGAAGTGCCCACCGGAGCCATCTTCGCCAGCTCCAGCACGTTGTTGTTGAGCATGCGGAAGCAGCCGTGGCTGACGCGCATGCCGATGCCGAACTTCTTGTTGGAACCGTGGATCAGGTAGCCCGGTGTGCCCAGGGTGAACTTGAACGGGCCCAGAGGGTTATCCGGACCTGGCGGTACGTAAGCCGGCAGCGGGTCGCCATCAGCAGCGTGCTCGGCGCGGATGGACGCGGGCGGGGACCAGCCCGGGTTCGGCGTCTTGGCGGTCACGGTGGTGTGCGCAATCGGCGAGCCCCAGCCTTCACGACCGATACCCAGCGGGAAGGTGTGCACGACGTTCTGCCCTTTCGGGAAGTAGTACATGCGGTACTCGGCCAGGTTGATCACGATGCCTTCGCGCGGGCCCGGCGGCAGGATATAGCGGGTCGGCAGGATGATCTCGGCACCCTCGCCAGGCAACCAAGCATCTACGCCCGGGTTGGCGGCCACCATCTCCAGATAGCCCAGGTCATTGGCCGTGGCGAGGTCGGCAAAGGTATCTTCGTACTTGGCCTTGATCACCTGGATCTGACCGACGATATCTTCGCCCGGTGGCGGCAGAGGCAGTTCGAGGGCGGCAACTGGGCCGGCCACGATCAGGCTGGCGAGGCTCAGGGAGCGGGCGAGCGACAACATCCGTAAATCCTTGGCATGAATGGCTGATAGAAAGTTTCGAGATTGTACACCGGCGGCAAGCGTGCCGGGAGGGCTCAGGCGTCGGGCCACAGGGGCCTTTCTCCGCGGCGCGCGGCCTCCAGCGCCTGGCGGCAATGCGAGCATAGCCGCCTATCGCGCAGGTCCAGCCGCTCCACATCACGCATGGCCGGCAAGGCCGGAACCAGACCGCCGCATAGCGTTCGATCGGCAAAACCACCCAGCTCCAGCTGACGCGCGACCAGATGCACCCTCGCCTCACGACACGCGAACAGATCCAACTGCTCGTCGGGGACGATCAGCTGATAAGCGTACAGGGACCAGGCAGGGCGCGGCATTCAGGGCTCCGAGGCGGGGTCGCCACGATAGCCGAAAGCCAGCAGGCGGGGAAGGCTCAGAGCAACGGCTCCAGGCGCGGCCAGACGTTATCCAGCATCTTTGACTGAGCCGCAGCGGCTGGATGGATGCCATCGGGCTGCATCATCCCAGGCACGCCACCAACGCCATCCAGCAGAAAAGGCACCAAAGGCACCTGCCTGTCGGCAGCGAGATCGGCATAGACCTGGGCGAAGGCCTGGGTGTAGCGCTGGCCATAATTGGGCGGCAGACGCATGCCCAGCAACAGCACACTGGCACCCGACGCCTTGGATGCGTCGACCATGCGAGCAAGATTCTGTTGCAATTGCGCAGGAGGCTGTCCACGTAGCCCATCGTTGCCACCCAACTCGATGATCACCAATTGCGGCTTATGCTGCGCAAGCAGCGCCGGCAGCCGCGCCAAGCCACCTGAGCTGGTATCGCCACTGATCGATGCATTGACAACCTGATGCTCAAAACCGCCCTCCTGCAGGCGTTTCTGCAGCAGTGCGACCCAGCCCTGCCGGGTATCCAGTCCCAAAGCGGCGCTGATACTATCCCCGACCACCAGGACGGTGCCGGCCAGTGCGCCCTGGGCCCACAGCAACAGTGTCAGGGCACCGCCAATCCACAACGCACGCATCGGACTCTCCATGAGCGCAAGCATTCTTTCTGCGCGGCACCTTAGCAAAGTGGTTCCCAGCACGGAAGGCGAGCTCGCCATCCTCCACGACCTCTCCCTGGACCTGGCGAAGGGTGACAGCCTGGCCATCGTCGGCAGCTCGGGTTCCGGCAAATCCACCCTCCTCGGCTTGTTGGCCGGGCTGGACCTGCCCAGCGGCGGCGAAGTGGAACTGGCAGGCAACGCCCTGCAAGCGCTGGATGAAGACCGCCGCGCACGAGTGCGCGCCGAACACGTTGGCTTCGTCTTCCAGTCCTTCCAGTTGCTGGACAACCTGAACGCCCTGGAAAACGTCATGCTGCCGCTGGAGCTGGAGGGCCGTAGCGACGCGCGCCAACGTGCTGCCGCACTGCTGGAACGAGTCGGCCTGGGGCAACGCTTCAGCCACTACCCACGGCAACTCTCCGGCGGCGAGCAACAACGCGTGGCTATTGCCCGCGCCTTCGCTGCCGAGCCGGCGATCCTGTTCGCCGACGAACCCACCGGTAACCTCGACAGCCATACCGGCGAGCGCATCAGCGACCTGCTCTTCGAGCTGAACCAGGAGCGCGGCACCACCCTGGTACTGGTTACCCACGACGAGCGCCTGGCACATCGCTGCCGTCGCCTGATCCGCCTGGAAGCCGGGCATCTGGTCGACAGCGTGGAGCCCTGATGGTCACCCGTCTGTTCGTCCTCGCCTGGCGCCAGTTGCTGCGCGATGCCCGCGCCGGTGAGCTGCGCGTGTTGTTCTTCGCCTTGCTGGTGGCCGTCGCCGCCAGCACCGCCATCGGCTATTTCGGTGCCCGCCTCAACGGCGCCATGTTGCTGCGCGCCACCGAATTCCTCGGCGCCGATCTGGTACTGAATGGCAGCGCACCCGCCACACCCGAGCAGATCACGGCAGGCCGCAATAGTGGGCTTGAGCATGCGCAGGTGGTCGAGTTTGCCAGCGTGATCAGCGGCGAGCAGGGCATCCAACTGGCCAGCATCAAGGCCGCTAGCGACAACTATCCCCTGCGCGGCGAGTTGAAGAGCGCGGCGCAGCCCTATGCCGCCGAACAACCCGGCGGCGGCCCGCAGCCAGGTGAAGCCTGGGCCGAGTCCCGCCTGTTCGCCGCTCTGGACCTGAAGATCGGCCAGGACATCGAGGTCGGCAATCGTCAGCTGCGCCTGACTCGCGTGCTGACTTATGAACCTGATCGTGCCGGCGACTTCTACAGCCTCACCCCGCGCGTACTGATCAACCTGGAAGACCTGGCCTCCACCGGCGTGGTGCAACCCGGCAGCCGCGTGCGCTATCGCGAACTGTGGCGCGGCGATGGCGAGGCGCTCGCACGCTATCGCCAGGAAATGGAAAAAGGCCTCGCCGCTCACCAGCAACTGGAGGATGCCCGCGACGGCAACCGCCAGATCGGCGGAGCCTTGGGGCGAGCCGAGCGCTATCTGAATCTCGCTAGCCTGGCCGCAGTGCTGCTGGCCGGCGTTGCCGTAGCCCTGTCCGCCGCCCGCTTCGCCGCACGGCGCTTCGACACCAGCGCCCTGCTCCGCTGCCTTGGCCTGTCGCGCAGCGAAGCCCTGGTCCTGTTCGCGTTGCAGCTGGCCATGCTCGGTCTGATCGCCAGCCTGGCCGGCGCCCTGCTCGGCTGGCTCGGCCAACTGGTACTGTTCAAGCTGCTTCAGGGGCTACTGCCCGCCGGTGTGCCACCGGGCGGCCTGCTACCGGCGCTGGCCGGTATGGCCACGGGTCTGGTCGCACTGGCCGGCTTCGCCCTGCCCCCGCTGGCTGCCCTCGGTCGTGTGCCTCCATTGCGGGTGCTACGCCGCGACCTGTTGCCGGTGCCACCCAGCTCCTGGCTGGTCTATGGCGCCGCACTACTGGCCCTCGGCCTGATCATGTGGCGCCTGAGCCTGGACCTGAAGCTGACCCTGGGCCTGCTCGGTGGCGGACTGCTCGCTACCCTGCTGCTCGGCGGCGTGCTGCTGTTCGGCCTGAATGCCCTGCGTCGAATGCTGGCCCGTGCCTCACTGCCCTGGCGCCTAGGCCTTGGCCAACTGCTGCGTAACCCCCTGGCTGCAGCTGGCCAGTCGCTGGCGTTCGGCCTGATCCTGCTGGCCATGGCACTGATCGCCCTGCTGCGTGGCGAGCTGCTGGACACCTGGCAGAACCAGTTGCCGGAGAATGCACCCAACCATTTTGCCCTCAACGTATTGCCCGACGAACGCGAAGCCTTCGCCGCCAGTCTCGCCCAGCTGTCGGCACATCCGGCGCCGCTCTATCCGATCGTCGCGGGCCGCCTGACGATGATCAACGGCGAGCCGGTCAGGGACATCGTCAGCAAAGACAGCCGTGGCGAACGAGCCATACAGCGCGACCTCAGTCTGACCTGGGCAGCAGACCTGCCGGAAGGCAATCAGCTGCTATCCGGTCAATGGTGGCAGCAGCCGGTGCAGGGCGAACTGCCAGGTGTCTCCGTGGAATCGGAGCTGGCCGAGAGCCTGGAGCTGAAGCTCGGCGACGAGCTGACCTTCAGTGTCGGCGGCATGGAGCGAAAGGCGCGAGTCAGCAGCTTGCGCCAGGTGAAGTGGGACAGCTTCCAGCCGAACTTCTACATGATCTTCGAGCCAGGCACCCTGCAGGACCTGCCCGCCACCTACCTGACCAGCTTCTACCTGCCGCCACACAGCGAGAAGCGCCTGGTGGAGCTATCGCGGCAGTTCCCGGCCGTCACCCTGCTGCAGGTGGACGCACTGCTCGAGCAACTGCGCAGCATCATGGCCCAGGTCAGCGTGGCGATTGAGTACGTGCTGCTATTCGTCCTCGCTGCAGGGCTCACCGTCCTCTTCGCCGGCCTGCAGGCGACCCTCGACGAGCGTCTGCGCCAAGGCGCACTGTTGCGTGCACTTGGCGCCGAACGCCGCCTGCTGCTGCGCGCGCGACGTGCCGAGTTCGGCCTGCTGGGCGCCGGCAGCGGCCTGCTGGCGGCAGTCGGTTGCGAGCTGGCCAGCTTCCTGCTGTATCGCTACGCCCTGGACCTGCAATGGCAGCCGCATCCCTGGCTGCTGCTGTTACCGCTGATCGGCGCGCTGCTGGTCGGGGCGGCAGGTGTATGGGGTACGCGCCGGGCGCTCAATGCCTCGCCCTTGACGGTGCTGCGCGAAGTCTGAGCTTGTTAGAATCGCCCGACCTCAGAACTTCACGAGCACCATGAGCCGTTATCGTCCGCCCCGTACCGCCGGCACCCCGCTGATCACCCCTGAGGGAGAGGCGCGCCTGCGCGCCGAGCTGCATGAGCTGTGGCACGTGCGGCGGCCACAGGTGACCCAGGCTGTCAGCGAGGCTGCAGCCCTTGGTGATCGCTCGGAAAATGCCGAGTACATCTACGGCAAGAAGATGCTGCGCGAGATCGATGGCCGGGTGCGTTTTCTCACCAAACGCCTGGAGAACCTCAAGGTGGTGGACACTCGCCCAAGTGATCCCAACAAGGTCTATTTCGGCGCCTGGGTAACCCTGGAGGACGAAGATGGCAGCGAATCGCGCTACCGCATCGTCGGCCCCGACGAGCTCGACCTGAAGCTGGGGCTGATCAGCATCGACTCTCCGCTGGCTCGCGCCCTGGTAGGCAAGGCGCTGGACGCCGAGGTACGGGTGCAGACGCCTGGCGGCGAACAGGAGTTTTATATCACCGCCATCGACTATCCGGACTTCAGCGCAGGCTGATCAGCCCTTGGCGAGCGACGCGAACCAACTGGCCGATCAGCTCGTCGCTCACCGGCTGGGCCTCGGCGCCGACCACCACCAGGTCGAAGGCATTCGCCGGCAGGCTGGCCAGATCCTCTACCTTGGGGGAGGCAAAGCGAATCAGGAAATTGCGCGACGCCGGCCAGTTCTTCGGCCAGCCTTCGAGGCTCTTGAGCAAGCGGGGTTGGTGGCGACCCACCAGTAGAACGTGCGGATGACGATTCGCCGCGGCGCGCGGCAGAGGGGAAAAATGCAGATGGGTACGCGGGCAACTCATGGATACAGTCTCTGCCTCATAGTCCCGCCGGACTGCGGTGGGAGGCGACACCGGCCAGCGCTTTAGCGGTATTCGCCCAACCGGGCAGCGCCCCGCAAGTTGCTCTTAAATCGGCGCTATGGGGTGCGATCCTAAAAATGCTGCCTCGCGCTGTCAAGGAAAGCCCATGTTGCGACTGTTCTTCGCCCTGCCCTGTCCCGCCGAGATCGCCAGGCAAATCGATGCCTGGCGCCAGCCACTAGACCTGGATGGTCGGCTCATTCCTATCGCCAACCTGCATGTCACGCTGGCCTTCCTCGGTCATCTGCCAGACAGCCAGTTGGCTCCGCTCAGGCAACTACCGCAGCAGCTGCCGCTGCACGAACTGGCTTTCGATCTGCAGCTGGATCGGCTCGATTGCTGGACTGGTGGGCTGCTGCACCTGGCACCCAGTCAGCCACCGGTTGAGCTGCTGGCCCTGGCCGACGGGCTCAAACGGCTATTGAGTGCAGCAGGCATGCCTGGCGAGGAGCGAATCTACCGCCCGCACCTGACCCTGGCTCGCGAGAGCCACCTCCCTGAAACACAGCAGCCCGCCAGCTTTCGCTGGCGCGCCGAAGAAGTGGTGCTGTACCAGTCCGAACAGGGCCGCTATCTGCCACTGGCGCAGTGGCCACTGGGCTGAATTCATCGAGCAGAAATCGCCGTGCTGTTTCCCTCGGTAACAACTCGCTAGCGCAACGGCAACCCTTGCGCCAAGCGGCTTACGCCGCAAACGCCCGTTTAGAGCCGCTGTTCTAAATTCGTCGGAATTGGCATAGATCATGCCGCGATTGTTCGGCTGAAGTACCGCATCCAGGATGGAAACGGGTGGCTGACGCAAGGACGGAATCTTCGCCAATCCACCGTTCGAGAGCACCAGATGAATAATAAGAAGACCCTGCTCGCCCTGTGTGTCGGCAGCACCCTGCTGCTGTCTGCCCAAGCCCATGCCGGCCTGTTCGGCTCTACCGGCTACACCAAGACCAAGTACCCGATCGTCCTCACCCACGGCATGCTCGGCTTCGACAGCATCCTCGGTGTCGACTACTGGTACGGCATTCCCTCCTCGCTGCGCTCCGACGGAGCCAGTGTCTACATCACCGAAGTCAGCCAGCTGAACACCTCCGAACTGCGCGGCGAAGAGCTGCTGGATCAGGTCGAGGAAATCGCCGCCATCAGCGGCAAAGGCAAGGTCAACCTGATCGGCCACAGCCATGGCGGGCCGACCGTGCGTTATGTCGCCGCCATTCGCCCGGACCTGGTCGCCTCGGTCACCAGCGTCGGCGCGCCGCACAAGGGTTCGGACACCGCCGACTTCCTGCGTCAGATCCCTCCGGGTTCGGCCGGTGAGGCGCTGCTCGCGGGCATCGTCAACGGTCTCGGCACGCTGATCAACTTCCTCTCCGGCAGCCCGAGCAACGCACCGCAGAACTCTCTCGGCTCGCTCCAGTCGCTCAACAGCGCCGGCGCCGCGGTGTTCAACGCCAAGTATCCGCAGGGCATCCCGACCAGCGCCTGTGGCGAGGGTGCCTACAAGGTGAATGGCGTCAGCTACTACTCCTGGAGTGGCACCAGCCCCCTGACCAACGTGCTGGATGTCAGCGACCTGCTCACCGGCGCCGCCTCGCTGACCTTCGACGAAGAGAACGATGGCCTGGTCGGCCGTTGCAGCTCGCACCTGGGCAAGGTGATCCGCGACAACTACCGGATGAACCACCTCGACGAGGTCAACCAGGTCTTCGGCCTGACCAGCCTGTTCGAGACCGACCCGGTCACCGTGTACCGCCAGCAGGCCAACCGCCTCAAGCTGGCCGGCCTCTGAGCCCAAAGATTGGGGCCCATCGGGCCCCAATGCTTTCCTCCTGAAGAGTCTCGCCTTGAACAAACCCCTGTTTCTGGCTGTGCCCCTGCTGATCGGAGCCGGCGTCGCCACAACTCTCTATTTCAACCCGCTGGAGCCTCAGCCCAGCCCCGCTGCGCCAGCCCAGGCTACGCTCGAGAGCAATGCTCCCCAGGCGGAGTCGCCAGCGGAAGACCACGTCTACCAGCCGCCTGCCCTGGATAACGGCATCGCCGCCCTGCCGCGCTCGTTCGCCGGCACCGAGGTTGACGGCCAGTTCCGCCTCGACGAGGCCGGTAACCTGATCGTCAGCATGGATATCCGGCGCATCTTCGATTACTTCCTCAGCGCCTATGGCGAAGAGGGCATCAAGTCCAGCATCGAGCGCCTGCAGGCCTATATCCGCAGCCAGCTCGACGAGCCGGCCGAGGGCCAGGCCCTGGCCTTGCTGGAGCAGTACCTGGACTACAAGCGCCAGCTGATCGAGCTGGAGAAGAGCCTGCCGCAGATGGCCAACCTGGATGCCATGCGCCAGCGTGAGCAGGCCGTGCAGGGCTTGCGTGCCAGCATCTTCAGCGCCGAGGCGCATCAGGCCTTCTTCGCTCAGGAAGAGGCCTACAACCTGTTCACCCTGCAGCGCTTGGCGATCCGCCACGATCAGACCCTGAACGACCAGCAGAAAGCCGAGGCCATGGACCATCTGCGTGCCAGCCTGCCGGAAGACATGCAGGAGATGGTGGTGCCGCAACTGCAGGCCGAGCTGCGCCAGCAGACCGCTGCCCTGCAGGCTCAGGGCGCCAGCGCCGCGCAGATCCAGCAACTACGCCTGCAGCTGGTCGGCGCCGAAGCTACGGCACGCCTGGAGGCACTGGATCAGAAGCGCCAGCAGTGGCAGACGCGCCTGGACGACTACCGCCGCGAGAAGGCGCGCATCGTCGCCAACAGCGGGCTCAGCGACGAGGACCGGCAAGCTGCCATCGCCAGCCTGGCCGAGGAGCGCTTCGACGAACGCGAGCGCCTGCGCCTGGACGCCGCGGAGCAGCTGGCACAGAGCCGGGAGAAGGAGAAAAAGCTGTAAATGCAAAAGGCCCGCTATTGCGGGCCTTTTGCTGGCGAGGTGTAGATCAGCGAGCGATGGCGCGATCCACAGACAGCTTGCCGGCGCCTTCGATGAGCAACACTGCGCTGATCAGGCCGAGGATCATGGCGTACTCGAAGCCGTTATTGGTGATGAAGAAACCGTTGGCCCAGTGCACGGTCGCCGCGGCGATCACCATGGCGAACAACAGGGAGGCTGCAGCCGGGCGAACCAGCAGGCCGACCACCAGAGCCAGGCCACCGAAGAACTCGGCGCTGCCGGCCAGCGCGGCCATCAGGTAGCCAGGCGTGATGCCGATGCTTTCCATCCACTGGCCGACGCCTTCCAGGCCGTAGCCACCGAACCAGCCGAACAGTTTCTGGGCGCCGTGGGCGGCGAAGGTCAGACCGGTAACGACGCGCAGCAGGGTGATGCCGTAGCCAGCGTTGGAGGACATCAGTTTGGTGATCAGGTTGTTCATGTGCCAGTTCCTTGTGGAGGAGTTGTTTGGGTTGGTGAGGCACATATTATTCGAATTTTACGATCTTAAAAGCGCAATTATGCGCTTATTTAAATCGATAAATTCGATTACTTGTTGGCGCTTAGTTTCTGCTTCTGCGGCTCCAGCAGGAAGCGCTCCCGGTCATAGGCAAGGTAGTACTTGTTCACCGCATTGACGTAGCTGACCACGCCCATGCCCAGCTGCTCCATGGCCACCCGCTCCACCTGGAAGAACCACTGGTTGGGGTTCAGGCCGCGGCGGCGTGCCTCGGCGCGCAAGCTCTGCACCCGTTGCGGGCCCATGTTGTAGGCGGCCAGCACGAATGCCATGCGCTCGCTCTCGGCGATCTGCCGGCTGGAGAAGAACTCACGGCGGATGCGCGCCATGTAGCGGGTCGCGGCCAGCACATTGTTATCCAGCGCCTGGATGTTGCCGACACCGACACTGCGAGCCGCGGCTGGAGTGATCTGCATCAGTCCGGTAGCGCCCGATGCGCCACGCGCTGCGGGGTTGAGGGTGGATTCCTTGTAGGCCACGGCGGCCAGTTGCAGCCAGTCCAGATCCTGCTTCTCACCATGTTTCTGCAGCACGCTGCGCACCTTCTCCAGGCGCTGGCGCTCGACCTGCGCCATGGGGTTACGCACCTTGTAAGAGCGCCGATAGATGCGCTGGAACGTGGAGTCCTGGTCGCTCGGCAGTTTGTAGCCGGCCAGGAAGCGGTCGATGCTGGCCCGCAGCATCGGAGAATCGCGGCGTACGAACCAGCTCATGTCGCCTTTCTCTCCCACAACCAAGTGGCGCTCGATGCGCAGCTTGGGCATGACCTTCTGCCAACGCTCGGCAATCGGCAGCTCCACGGCGGTCCAGGGATAGATGCCGGCCTGCACCATCTCCAGCACGTCCTCCACGGCCAAGCTGGGATCGGCCCACTCCACCACGATCGGCGGTTTCTTCTGCTGTATCAGGCGCTGATTGACCTCGCGCAGCGCATCGGCAACGGCGCTGCCCACCGGCAGGGTCAGGCTGCGTCCGGACATGTCTTCCAGGCGACGGTAATGGCGGTTGCCACGATTGCCCACCACCACCAGCGGCACGTCGCTGCGGATCGCCGCGCTGGCGCTGACGCCCAGGCCGGGATGGGCATCGAGCAACTCACCGGGCGCGACCAGATCACCCTCGCCTTTCTGCAAGGCGGCAACCAGCTGGTCCTTGGGACGAGGGATGATTTTCAGGCGCAGCTCACGGCCGTCGCGAGCATTACGATTGAGGTACTGGCCAAAGGCGCGCAGGCGCTGGTACTCGATGCCAATGGCCTGCCCCTTGATCTCACCGGAGCTGTTGCGGCTCTGGTTGACCAACACACGCAGCTCGCCACTCTTGCGGATTTCTGCCAGGTCGCGCTGACTCCCCGCATGCGGCAGGTTACCGCCCAGCGCGCTCAGGCGCGCCTGGGCCGGCATGACCGCCAGCAGGCAGAGCAGGAACAGCAGCGCTCGCGTCATCGGGCCTCCGGGCGGGACCGGGTCACGGATTGGCCCGGTCATCTGAGAGCACCCCGCCGACGGATGGTCCCACCGCGAGGGGCGCGGAGGTTGGCACAGCGGCCTTCAATCTGCCAGCCCGAGCTGGTAATAAACATTAACAAGCATACATAACCACCTGTAATTACTTGCTTTATTACGAAAAGCCAGGCTCTGTTATGCTGCCCCGCTCGGCTTGTGAGGTAGCACCATGCAACTCATCGACATCGGCGTCAATCTGACCCACCCCAGCCTCGCTCGGGAGCGTGACGCGGTACTCGCCCGCGCTCGGCAGGCCGGGGTCTGCCAGATGGTGCTGACCGGCACCAGCCTCGAAGAAAGCGAGCAGGCCCTGACTTTCTGCCGCGAGCTGGATGAGAGCGGGCAGCAGCTGTTCAGCACGGCGGGTGTGCATCCGCATTACGCCAGCCAGTGGAGCGCCGACAGTGCTCGCCAGTTGCGCGCTCTGCTTCAGGAAGCCCCCGTGCGCGCTGTCGGCGAATGCGGACTGGACTTCAACCGTGACTTTTCGCCACGCCCACAACAGGAAAAGGCACTGGAAGAACAGCTGGCGCTGGCCGTCGAGTTGCAACTGCCGGTATTTCTCCATGAGCGCGAAGCCGGCGAGCGGCTCATCGCCATCCTCCGCCAGTTCCGCGACCAGCTGCCAGCTGCCGTGGTGCATTGCTTCACCGGCGAGAAGGCCACGCTATACAGCTACCTGGATCTCGACCTGCACGTCGGTATCACCGGCTGGATCTGCGACGAGCGCCGCGGCACGCACCTGCACCCGCTGATGCACGACATTCCTAAGGGCCGCCTGATGCTGGAGAGTGATGCGCCCTACCTGCTGCCGCGCAGCCTGCGCCCGAAGCCGAAGAGCGGGCATAACGAGCCGGCCTTCCTCACTGAGGTGCTGCGTGAGGTAGCGCTGCACCGTGGCGAGAGTCAGGAAGCGCTGGCAGCCCACACCACCGCCACGGCCCGCACCTTCTTCGACCTGCCGCAGCTTTAGTCGAATACCGTAGTGGTCTGCCGGCTCAGAGCCAGCAGCTGGCCATCCGGAGTCCACAGGCGCGCGGCGATGTGGCCATAGCCATCGAGGGCGTGTTCGATCTCCGCGCGGTACAGGCACCAGTCGTGGGTGGTCAGGTCGGGGATCGGGTGGACGAACTCGATGGTCCAGGTCAGCGAACTGCCGGGCGCCGGCTTGCTCAGGTGCGCCAGTACAGCCGGCGGCCAGGCATCGACCAGGGCCAGCAGGTGGGCCTCGGTCACCTTGTCGTGACTGACATCGCTGCGCAGGCGCACCCAACCCCCCATATGCCGCGAGGGGTTGTTGGAGAACGGCATGCCTCCCTCGCCCCAGCGCATGGCCAGGAAGCGGGTGAACTCCGGCGTGACGCCAGCGACATAGGGCAGCTCCTGGCACTCCTCCACGGCTTTCATCGCCGGGGCGGGTTCGGCGGCGACGCGGATCGACGACTCGCGGGAGGCACCGAAGCTGCCCTGAACCATGGCCACCACCGCGCCGTTCTGCACCGCACGACCGACCACCTGCACCACCGACTTGCCTTCGCGCAGCACCTCAACCTCGAACGCCACCGCCTCGCCCATCAGCATGGGGCCGACAAAGGTGATGGACAGCGAGCGTACCGGGCGCCCCGCCGGAACCTTGAGACGCATGGCCTCGTAGATCATGGCCGCCACCAGGCCGCCAAAGGTGGCCCGCCCCTGGCCCCATAGGCCGGGAACGACAACATGCTGCGGATGGGTGTGCACCGCGTGGATCAGTTCAGCGAAGGTCATGCGCAATCTCCTTTCATGCAGACTGAAGCTTAGAGAAAAGCATGCGCGGGCGGGAGAGACTGAGCTGCCAATTCAGCGGCGATATTGCCGATCATTCGGCTCTACGACGGGCCTGTCGCAGAGCCTATGATTCTTAGCGACGCGTGCTGCGCCACGGTAGCTCACGTCGCAGCTGGCGCAGCAACTGGCGCAAATGCTGCGGTGAGCTGGCCTGCCCGGCATAGCGCTGGGCCTCGAAGGCCTGGGCAAAGGCCGCAATCGCCTGCGCCTGCAACGGCATCAGCGCCGCCGCACGCTCGGCGAAGGCACGCACGCCCTCGCCTCTGTCTCGGCGCAAACCGTGGCGCAGCAACAGTGACTCGTAGCGACGCAACAGCCGCTGCTGCGGGTCACGCTCACGCTGCCAGGGCTTGAACAACCATAGCGCCAGCAGGCCCAGCAGCAGACCACCGCCACCAACTATCGCCAGGGCCAGGCGAGTCCAGTCGAGGGTGCCGAACCAGCGCTGCAGCAAGCCCAATTGCTGCTCACTGCGATAACCCAATACCCAGCGCTGCCAGTTGTAGTTGATGTTATCCCAGGCCAGACGGAGCTCGTTGATCCAACCTACATTGCGATAGCGCAGCGGTGAGAAAGGTGAGTCCTCGAGAAAACTCTCGTCGGCGGCAAACGCATCCTGAGCCCCCATATCGATACGCTCGGGCGCGACCTGGAAGGTTGGATCGACACTGATCCAGCCCTTGCCCTCTTGCCAGTACTCAACCCAAGCGTGTGCGTCCAGCTGCCGAACCGACAGGTAATTTCCCGCGGCATTCAGCTCTCCGCCCTGGTAGCCGGCGACGACCCGTGAGGGAATCCCGGCGGCACGCAGCACGAAGACCATCGCCCCAGCGTAGTGGGCACAGAAGCCCTGGCGGGTCTGGAAGAGGAAATCGTCGATGCTGTCGGCCCCTAGCTGTGGCGGCTTCAAGGTGTAGCCATAGGGCTCGCGGTTGAAGTGCTGCAGCAGCGCACCAACCAGCTCGGCGGGATTGGCGTGCTCGCGCTTGAGCTGCTGCGCCCATTCCCTGCTGCGCGGGTCACCCAACTCCGGCAGTTGCAACGTGCGCTGGCGAATCGCTTCGGGCAGCTCCGGCTCTCGCATCGCCTGGGGCCACGATTGCGCGCGATACATCAGGCTCTGCGTTACCGGTCGACGCGACTCCTGGCGAAAATCATTGCGTTGCACGATGTTGGGTTCGTTGATCAGCCCCACATCCAAGGTAAACAGCCACGGCCTGCCACTGGGCTGCATGACAATGCTGTAGCTCAGCGACTCGCCACGGCCCGACCATACTGGCTTGCCCCACTGCTGAGCACCTCGGGACTGTGACCAGCGCCGGCCATCGAAGTACTCCAGCGTCAGGGCCCGCCAGTACAGCTCGCTGCGTTCGGGCACTTCGCCATCGAAACTGGCGCGGAAGGCCAGCGCAGGAGAACGGCTCAGTTCCGCGATATCTGCAGGCGCCATGCTGTCGGAAATGCCAGTCGTACCCTGTTGTGGATTGGGCAGGCTCCAGAGCGGCCCCAGGCGCGGGAAGAACAGGAACATCAGGAGCATCAACGGCACTGCCTGCAGCATCATCGAAGCCGCCAGCTTCACCGTCGCAGCCGGGCGTTCACCCATGCTGCTCTGCTGCATACCGATCAGCGCGGCAAGCAGCGCGGTAACCGGGAGCAGACTATACAACGCCGACAACAGGCCATCGTCGAAGAGATAACCGGTTACCACCACGAAGAAGCCCAGGAAGATCAACAGCAATGCATCACGCCGGCTACGCAATTCCACCAGTTTGAGGATGAAGGTCGCCACCAGTAGCAGAACCCCACCATCCAGACCGATCAGGCTACCAATCGAGAGAAATGCCGCAGCCCCGGTGACGACCAACAACCCGATACGCTCAAGCCTTGTCGGGAATCGTGCGCGCATACGGAACACCTGCACCCGCCACCCTGCGCAGAGCAGCCACAGGCCTGCGATCCAGAACGGCAGGTGCAGCAGATGCGGCAGGATCACCAGCACCTGAGCCACCAGCAGCCAGGTCAAAGCGATGCGCGGGATAGGCTGGCCTACGGCCGGCTGCGCTGCGCTCATGGCCGCTCCCCGTACAGCGCTAGGGCGCGCAGGCAGGCCTCGCGGTGTCCCTGGCCGAAGTCCGGAGCCAACTCCACCCCCGGCAAGCGCAAGCCGTAGGGCTGCTGGCGGTCATCCAGTTGCAGCACCCAGTAGCACAGGCGCGACAGGCGCTCCTCGACATTGCCGCCGAGCACCTGGAAGTCCAGCCACAGATCGCGGCCGGCCAGCGCGGCGAAATCCTTGACCAGCAGCCCCTGGCCCCGCGAGAACGCCTTCCAGTGCAGACGCCGCTTGGAGTCGCCGGGCTGGTAGCTACGCAGCCCCTGATAATCATCAG
Source organism: Pseudomonas sp. ML96 (assembly GCF_000761545.1). Classification (GTDB taxonomy): domain Bacteria; phylum Pseudomonadota; class Gammaproteobacteria; order Pseudomonadales; family Pseudomonadaceae; genus Aquipseudomonas. The sequence goes on from NZ_JPMY01000003.1 coordinate 176,619, forward strand.
CCCCCTGCCCCGTAGCGCGGCGGCCTTCGTCTTCCTCGTCGGCGGCACCATCGGCCGCCAAGGGCAGATCACCCTGCAGTGGTCGCGGATAGACCAGCACCGACTGGTCCAGATCGACCCAGCTCCAGGCCACCAGAATACCTAGCGGGAAGTGGCTCTCCACGCGCATGCGCTCAGGGCGCAGCCAGCCACGCCGCGTGGCAGACAGGCTCAGCTCGCACTCACGCAGGCCATCCGCCGGCACATCCGCAACCTGCAATGCCTGGGGCGGCCAGCCGAGGCCGATGGCCATGTGCTCGCGCCCCGCACTTTCCAGGCGCACGCGAAAACGGGCCTGCTCGCCGACGAATACCGCACCACTGGCCCCGGCCTTGAGAATGAGTCCGGCGAAATTACGGTAGGTATGCAGGATCGCGACTACGAATACCGCCGCCAGCAGGAAGGTCAGGCCGTAGGCCAGGCTGTTCTCGTAGTTGATGCCGGCCAGCAGCATCAGCACCAACACCACCGTGAAGGCCGCGCCAACCCAGTCGGGCATGATGAAGATGCGCTTCTGGTCGAGCTGTACCTGGGCGGCAGCGGGAATGCGCCGCACCACCCAGCGCCGCCAGCGCGCCTTGAGCGAAGTGGGCAACATCACACCGCCGCGACTTCGCGCAGCAACCACTGCACCAGTGAGCCGCCACCGTGGCCGGTCGGATCGGCGCGCTCGCGCAGACGATGGCCGACCACCGATGGCAGCACCGCCTGCACGTCCTCGGGGATCACGTAGTCGCGATTGGCCAGGAAGGCCCAGGCGCGAGCCGCCGCCAGCAGAGCCAGGCTGGCGCGTGGCGACAGGCCCCAGGCGAACTGTGGCTCGCTACGGGTCGCCTCGACCAGGCGCAGCACATAGTCGACCAGCGCATCGCTGGTGCGCACCTGCGGAATCAGCGCCTGGATAGCCGCCAGCTCGGCATGGTCGAGAATCGGCTCCAGACGCGGCAGGATTTCCCGGCGCGCCTCGCCCAGCAGCAGCGCGCGCTCGGCAGCACGTGCTGGATAACCAAGGGATAGCCGCATAAGGAAGCGGTCCAGCTGCGATTCCGGCAAGGCGAAGGTGCCGCCAGAGCTGACCGGATTCTGCGTGGCGATGACGAAGAACGGCTCGGGCAGCGGCCGGGTCGCGCCTTCGATGGTCACCTGGCCCTCCTCCATGGCCTCCAGCAGAGCGCTCTGGCTCTTCGGCGTAGCGCGGTTGATCTCATCCGCCAGTACCAGCTCGGCGAAGATCGGCCCTGGATGGAAAACGAACTGCCCGCTGTCCTTGTCGAACACCGAAGTGCCGAGGATGTCACCAGGCAGCAGGTCGGAGGTGAACTGGATACGCTGGAAGCTCAACCCCAGCACCCGCGCCAAGGCGTGACTGAGGGTGGTCTTGCCCATGCCGGGCAGATCCTCGATCAGCAAGTGCCCGCGCGCCAGCAAGCAGGTCAGCGCCAGGCGTACCTGTGGCTCCTTGCCCAGCAGTACCTGATTGACCTCGTGCAGTACCGCATCCAGTTTCGTCCGCATCGCTCGCTCCTGTTCCAATTCAGCGATGCTACTGGCCGCCGCCGCGCGGGCAAAGCATCAAGAAACAGTTGCTCACGAAACTGTGCGGCGAGTCAGGGGCGCTGCATGCGGAACACATCGCGGGTACGGGTATAGGCCGAGCCACCGAGGCGGCCAATCAGGTCCAGTTGCAGCGGATCGATGCGACCGTCGGCATCGAGCACCGCATCGTCGATATGTGCCAGCAGCACCTCGGCGAAGATCAGGTGGCAATTCGGCGCCTGTCGCGGGTACGGCTGAATCTCCGCGACCCTGCACTCAAAGGCGATCGGCGCCCCCGCCACCCGCAGCGGCGCGACACGCTGCGAGGGTTGGCTGGCGATGCTGCAGTGGGCGAACTCACTCTGGCCATAGGCCAGGTTGGCGGCCGAGGCGTTCATCGCTTCCGCCTGGGCCATGCCAACCAGCTGGATCACCAGCTCGCCCGTGTCCCCGGCATTGCGCAGGGTGTCCTTGAGACTGCCGTCGCCACGGGTGCCGACGTTGACCATCAGGGTCGGCGGCTCGTCGCTGATCACCTGGAAGAAGCTGAATGGCGCCAGATTGTCGATGCCGTCGCGCGAGCGGGTCGAGACCCAGGCGATGGGCCTGGGCGTAACGCTGGAGGCCAGCCAGCGATAGGCCTCCAGGGGTGCCAGCGTGGTGAAGTCCAATTGCATATCAGCGACCGGCTCGCGACTCGCGAATGTAGAAGCGCGCCTTCTCGGCATTCTTGGTGCAGCTCTCGTAGCCCTCGAACTGCTGCGAGGTCTTGGCTCCGGTCAGCAGGGTCACCGCCTTCGAATAGCTGACAGTACCGGCGAAGCCTTCGGCCTTGGCCAGGTCCAGCTCGTGCCAGGCGCTGTCCAGTTGGTTGGCACAGCTGTCACGGTAGGCTGTCTTGGCGGCGCAACCGGTCAGGACCAGCAATGCAGAGGCAAAAAGGACGACTTTTTTCATGATTATTCTCCAGGGTACTGAGTTCGCTTGGACGCCAACGCAGCGGCAAAGTGCCGGTGGATTCTAGCAAAGCCCGCTTGGCTCGGCCGCTCTGGGCGGGTATGTTCGGGGCATTCTCGGGGAGATCGGTATGAGCAAGAAAGTGGCCCTGGTATTGGGCTCGGGTGGTGCGCGCGGCTATGCGCACATCGGTGTGATCGAAGAGCTGGAGGCGCGAGGTTACGAGATCGGCTGCATCGCCGGTTGTTCGATGGGCGCGGTGATCGGTGGCATCTACGCCGCCGGCAAGTTGCGCGAGTACCGCGAGTGGACGGAGAGCCTGGACTACCTGGACGTGCTGCGCCTGCTCGACGTCAGCTTCCGCCTCGGCGCCATCCGCGGCGAGAAGGTGTTCGGCAAGATCCACGAGATCGTCGGCGAGATCGACATCGAGCAACTGGCGATCCCCTACACCGCCGTCGCCACTGACCTCACCAACCAGCAGGAAATCTGGTTCCAGGAAGGCTGCCTGCACAAGGCCATGCGCGCCTCGGCGGCCATCCCCAGTCTATTCACCCCGGTCATGCAGGGCTCGCGCATGCTGGTCGATGGCGGCCTGCTCAATCCGCTGCCGATCGTGCCGGTGGTATCCAGCCATTGCGACTTAGTGGTGGCGGTCAACCTCAACTCGCTGAACCAGAAGCACTACCAGCTGCCGGTGATCGAGCGGCCTGCGGCGATCAAGGGCAAGATCGACCAGTTGATGGGCTCGCTAAGCACCAAACTGTCGTTCCTGCGCCGCGAAACGGACGAAGAGGAAGAAGGCGAGCTGCTGGTGGAAAGCGAAGCGCCCAACCCCTGGCTGGACAACAGCCGCGTGGCCAAGGCCGAGGTCGACACCGAGGCCTCGCCCAAGTCGGCCAGCAATTCCCATGTGATCGGCAACGTCGGCCCGGCCTCGCTGCTGGAGTTGGTCAACCAGAGCTTCGAGACCATGCAGACCTCGCTGGCCCAGTACAAGATCGCCGGCTACCCGCCGGACATCCTGATCAACGTGCCCAAGCGCGTGTGCCGCTTCTTCGAGTTCCACAAAGCGCCGGAGCTGATCCAGCTCGGCCGGCAGATCGCCGCCGATACCCTGGACAAGTACGAGGAGGAGCACGCGTAGCCCAGGCTATGCGTTCAGAACCTGTATAGGCTCTCAGAGCTCCAGCAGGCGGTAACCGACACCGGCTTCGGTGACGATGAAACGCGGCGCCGCCGGGTCGTCACCGAGCTTCTGCCGCAGATGGCCGACCACTACGCGCAGGTAGTGGCTGTCCTCGACATGGGTCGGGCCCCAGATGTCCTTGAGCAGCTGTTGCTGGGTCACCACCCGCCCCAGATGCCGCGCGAGCATGGCCAGCACCGCGTACTCCTTGCGCGTCAACGCCACCTCGGCGCCCGCCAGCGTCACCCGTCGATAGGCGAAGTCCACCTGTAGCGAGCCGCTCTGCGCAGCTGCCTCCTGCGGCTCGCCCGCAGCACCCTGGCGCAGCAGCGCACGTACCCGGGCGAGGAACTCCTGAATGCCGAAGGGCTTGGTCACATAGTCGTTGGCACCGCTGTCCAGCGCCTTGACCTTCTCGCCCTCGCTGGCGCGCACCGAGAGCACCAGTACCGGCACCTGCGACCATTCACGCAGCTCGCTGAGCACCTGCTGGCCGTCCTTGTCCGGCAGGCCGAGATCGAGCACCACCAGGTCCGGCCGCTCCAGCGCAGCCTGGGCCAGGCCGTCGCTGCCGCTGCCCGCCTCCAGCACGCGGTAGCCCTGGGCGTTGAGGCTGATGCGCAGGAACTTGCGAATCTGCGCCTCGTCGTCGATCACCAGGATGGTCGTGGCATTGCTGGCCATACCTACTCTTCCTCGAGCTGGGGTTGCGGATGCAGCGGCAAGTGCAGGACCAAGCTTGCACCGCGGCCATCCAGGCCCTCGCCCACCGTGACCCGGCCGCCGTGGGCGCCGAGCATGCCCTGGCAGATCGCCAGGCCCAGGCCGGTGCCCTGGCCGCCGCGATCGCCCCTGGCTGCGGTATAGAACATATCGAAGATCCTCTCCCGCTCCGCCTCCGGAATGCCGGGGCCCTGGTCGCTGACCGAGAAGCGCAGTTCCTCCGCATCACAGTCCACCGCCACCCGCAGGCGCCCATGCGCTGGCGAGAAGCGCGCGGCGTTCTCCAGCACATTGACCAGCGCCTGCTCGATCAACGCCGCATGTACGTAGAGCAGCGGCAACTGCGCCGGTACCTGCAACTCGACCTGCAGCGGCGCCAGTACCGGACGCAGGCGCTGTGCGGCGCTGGAGACGATATCCGCCGGCGCCACCCAGTCGCGCGCCAGCTTGAGGCCGCCGTGGCCGAGGCGAGTCATATCGAGCAGGTTCTGGATGTAACGGTCCAGCCGTTCGGCCTCGTCGCGGGTGCCTTCGAGCAACTCGCGGCGGTCGGCCAGGGGAATCTGCTCGCCCAGGGCCAGCAGGCTGTCGATGGAGCCGCGCATGGCCGTCAGTGGCGTACGCAGGTCGTGGGACACCGAGGCCAGCAGCGCGCTGCGCAGCTCCTCGGTCTGCCCATGCAGGCGCGCTGCCTCCAGGTCCGCCGCCAGCTGGGCGCGCTCCAGGGCCTGGGCCAGCGGCTGGCCGAGGGCGGCAATCAGCCGGCGCTGCTCCGGGGTCAGCGGTCGCTCGTCCTTCGGCGCTATGCCAAGCAGGGCCAGCGGCCCCTCCTCGCCGGCCAGAGGCCACCACCACCAGCGCCCGCCCGGCAGGGTACCGGTGCCGAGCCCGGCGGGCTGGGCGTGCTGCCAAGACCAATCGGCGGCGGCGCGTTCCTGCTCGGTGAGCAGGCGCTGCACGCCAGCCTCGTTCTTCCACACGCCATCGCGGCCGCGCGACTGCAGGCTGATCTCGATCTCCTGCCATTGGCCGAACTGCTGGGTGGCAGCGGAGAACACCGCCTGGCGATCGGTGGCCACGGTCAGCTTGCGCGACAGGTCGAGCAGCGCCGTGGTCTCCGCCTGGGTCTGACGCAGCGCTTGCAACTGACGGCGCTGGCGGCTGGCCAGATTGCCGGTCAAACCGGCCATCAGCAGGAAAAACAGCAGAGTCAGCACGTCCTGCTGGCGGTCGATCTTCAGCGACAACAGCGGCTCGATGAACAGCAGGTTGTAGGCCAGGAACGACAGTCCGGCGCAGAGCAGCGCCGGGCCCAGGGAACTGCGTACCGCCACCACCAGCACGGCGGCGAGGAAGATCAGCGAGATGTTCGGCAACTGCACCAGCTGCGCCAGGCCCAGAGCAGCGCTGCTGGCCACGGCGGTCGCCAGGGGCGCCAGCAAATAGTCACGCCAGGCCAGCGGTGCGCGCGCCCGGGGTCGCGCCGGCGCCAGCTCAGCCTCGGTGTCCAGCACACTGATCTCCAGGCCCTTGCCGGCGGCCAGCAGGCGCTCAGCCAGACCGCGACCGAAGCGCCAGCGCCGACGCAGACGCTGACGGCTGCGGCCGACCAGAATCAGGCTGGCGCGGCGCTCGTGGGCATGCGCGATCAGGGTGCTGGCCACTTCGCCGGCGCGCAGGTTGACCACCTCGCCGCCCAGGCGCTCGGCCAGCTGCTGGGCCGCCTGCAGGTTGCCCAGGCGCTCCTCGTCGCGCGGGCCACCGGTGTCCACGTGCACCACCGACCAGGGCAGATGGCGGCGTTCGGCAACCCGGCTGGCGTGGCGCACCAGGCGCTCGGCCTGGCCGTCACCGTCGATGCCAACCAGCAGGCGGCCGCGCACGCTCGGCGCCTCCTGGCCCTGCTGGCGATAGCGGCGGTTGAGGTCGGCATCCACCCGCGCGGCGGCGGTGTGCATCGCCAGCTCGCGCAATGCGGTGAGGTTGGTCTGCGAGAAGAACGCGTCGATGGCCGCACGCGCCTGCTCCGGCACGTACACCTTGCCCTCGCGCAGGCGTTCGAGCAGCTCGCGCGGCGGCAGGTCGATCAGCAGGATCTCGTCGGCCTCCTGCAGCACCCAGTCGGGCAGAGTCTCGCGCACCTGCACGCCAGTGATGTCGCGGACCTGGTCATTGAGCGCCTCGAGGTGCTGCACATTGACCGTGGTGTACACGTCGATGCCAGCGGTGAGCAGTTCCTGCACGTCCTGCCAACGCTTGGCGTGGCGGCTGCCGGGGGCGTTGCTGTGGGCCAGCTCATCCACCAGCACCAACTGCGGCGGCTTGGCCAGCAGGCCATCGAGGTCCATTTCCTGCAGCGGCCGCTCGCGGTATTCCACGCGCTTGAGCGGCTGTTGCGGCAGGCCGGTGAGCATCGCCTCGGTTTCCGCGCGGCCATGGGTCTCGACCACGCCAACGCGCAGGTCGACGCCCTGGCGCAACTGCGCCTGCGCCGCCTGCAGCATGGCGTAGGTCTTGCCTACGCCAGGTGCCGCGCCGAGGAAGACCTTCAGCCGGCCGCGGCCCTCACGGGGCATCTCGGCCAGCAATGCATCGGCGCGTAGCGCATCACTCATGGGCTGTTCTCGTTCACGGCGAAGGCGCGATTGTCCGCCAGTGCCAGGTTCAGCGCCAGCACGTTGACCACGTCGGGACCGACCAGCGAGCGCTCGATGTGCTGCTCGATCAGCCGCTCAAGACTGGCACTTGGCAAATGCCGGGCAGCGGCGATGCGCGCCACCTGCCAGCGCGCAGCGGCCGGTGACAGATGCGGGTCGAGACCACTGGCCGAGGTGGTGACCAGCTCCAGCGGCACCGGAGCACTGCCCTCGCCCAGTAGACGTTGGGCATCCTTGGCGACGCGCTCGGCCAGGGCCGGGTTGCTCTGCGCCAGGTTGCTGGCGCCGCTGGCCACGGTGGCGAAACCGGCTGCCGAGGGACGCGGCTGGAACCACTGCGCGCCTTCGAAGTTCTGCGCCAGCAGCGCGCTGCCGAGCAGCTTGCCCTGCTCGTCACGCAGCAGGCTGCCGTTGGCCTGCTCGGGGAAGGCCACCTGGGCCACGGTGGTGACCAGCAGCGGATAGGCCACGCCGGTGATCAGGGTCATCAGGCCAAGGATGCCGAGGGCCGGACGGAGTTGCTTGAACATGTCGTTTCTCCAGTAATTCGGGACCGCCCCGGCAGCCGGGGCGGCTCGGGGTCAGACCAGACCGAGGCTGGTCAGCAGCACGTCGATCAGCTTGATGCCCACGAAGGGCGCGAGGATGCCGCCCAGGCCGTAGATCAACAGGTTTCGGCCCAGCAGGCTGGCCGCATCGGCCGCCTCTACACGCACACCGCGCAGGGCCAGGGGGATCAGCGCGATGATGATCAACGCGTTGAACACGATGGCCGAGAGGATGGCGCTCTGCGGGCTGTGCAGCTGCATGAGGTTGAGTGCACCTAGCTGCGGGTAGATACCGGCGAACAGCGCCGGCAGGATGGCGAAGTACTTGGCCACGTCGTTAGCCACCGAGAAGGTGGTCAGCGCGCCACGGGTCACCAGCAGCTCCTTGCCCACCTGCACTACGTCCAGCAGCTTGGTCGGATCTGAGTCCAGGTCCACCAGGTTGGCGGCCTCGCGGGCGGCCTGGGTGCCGTCGTTCATCGCCAGGCCGACGTCGGCCTGGGCCAGTGCCGGGGCGTCGTTGGCGCCGTCGCCACACATGGCCACCAGCTTGCCGTCGGCCTGCTCGCTGCGGATGCGCTGCAGTTTCTTCTCTGGCGTAGCCTCAGCGATCACGTCATCCACACCGGCCTCGGCGGCGATGGCCGCAGCGGTCAGCGGGTTGTCACCGGTGACCATCACGGTGCGGATGCCCAGCTGGCGCAGCTCGGCGAAGCGCTCGCGGATGCCCGGCTTGACCACGTCCTTGAGGTGGATGGCGCCGAGCAGGCGATTGTCACCGGCCACCAGCAACGGCGTGCCGCCGCTCTGGGCGATCTTGTCGACTTCGCGCGCAAGATGCTCGGGCATCTCCTCACGGCCCATACCCAGGTACAGCAGTACGGCGTCCACCGCACCCTTGCGGAAGCTGCGGCCGTTCCAGTCGGCGCCGGACAGGCGCGTCTCGGCGCTGAAGGCGATGCCACGCACCGAGCCACGCTCCGGCGCTTCCACCGGACTGAGGCCGCGCAGGTATTCGACGATGGACTTGCCCTCGGCCGTGTCGTCGGCCAGCGAGGCCAGCAGCGCCGCCTCGGCCAGGTCGCGACCGTTGACGCCCGGCGCCTTGACCAGCGCGCTGCAGCGGCGGTTACCGAAGGTGATAGTGCCGGTCTTGTCCAGCAGCAGGGTGTGCACATCCCCCGCCGCTTCCACCGCACGACCGGACTTGGCGATCACATTGAGACGCACCAGTCGATCCATGCCGGCGATGCCGATGGCCGAAAGCAGGCCGCCGATGGTGGTCGGAATCAGCGTCACCAGCAGCGCCACCAGGTACACCAGCGGCAGGTCGCCGCCGGCATAGCGGGCGAACGGCTGCAGGGTGGCCACCACCAGCAGGAAGATCAGGGTCAGGCCGATCAGCAGGATGTCCAGCGCCACCTCGTTCGGCGTCTTCTGCCGCTTGGCGCCCTCGACCAGGGCGATCATGCGGTCCAGGGTCGATTCGCCCGGGTTGGCGGTGATCTGCACCAGCAGCCAGTCCGACACCACGCGGGTGTTGCCGGTGACCGCCGAGCGGTCGCCGCCGGACTCGCGGATCACTGGCGCGGACTCACCGGTGATCGCCGCCTCGTTGACCGCAGCGATGCCCTCGATCACCTCGCCATCACCGGGGATCAACTCGCCAGCCTCGACACGCACGATATCGCCACGGCGCAGCTGGCTGGCGGCCACTGCCTGGAACTGCGCGCCGACCTTGCGCCGCGCAGTCAGGCCCTGACTGCCGGCCTTGAGGCTGTCGGCGCGGGCCTTGCCGCGGCCCTCGGCCAGGGCCTCGGCGAAGTTGGCGAAGAGCACGGTGAACCACAGCCACAGGGCGATCTGCACGGCCAGGCCGACGCTCACCGCAGGGTTGGGAATGAAGCACAGCACGGTGGTGAGGATGGCGGTCAGCTCGACCACCAGCATCACCGGCGCTCGCTTGAGCTGGCGCGGATCGAGTTTGACGAAGGCCTGCTTCAGCGCCGGTTGCCACAGCGCCTGGAAGCTGGTCTTGGAGGTTTGCGCACTGGGTACGCGAGTGGGGGCATTCATCATGGTTCTCCCTTAGAACGCCAGTTGTTCAGCCAGCGGGCCCAGGGCCAGCGCGGGCAGGAAGGTCAGGCCGCCGACCAGCAGGATGGTCAGGGTCAGCAGGGTGACGAACAGCGGGCCGTGGGTGGGGAAGCTGTTGTCGCCCAGTGGGGCGCGCTTCTTCGCCGCCAGGCTGCCGGCGATGGCGAGGATCGGCAGGATGTAGCCGAAGCGCCCGAGCAGCATGGCCAGGCCGATCAGCAGGTTGTGGAACGCCGTATTGGCACCGAAGCCGCCGAAGGCCGAGCCGTTGTTGGCGGTGCCCGAGGTGTAGGCGTACAGCGCCTGGCTGAAACCGTGCGGGCCGGGGTTGCTGATCGAGGCCGCAGGACCCGGCAGGCTCACAGCCAGGGCGCAGAACACCAGTACGCCAACCGGCATCACCAGCAGGGTCGCCACCAGCAGGCGCACCTCGCGGGCCTCCAGCTTCTTGCCCAGATATTCGGGGGTGCGGCCGATCATCAGGCCGGCGAGGAACACAGCGATCAACACGAACAGCAGCATGCCGTAGAGGCCGGCGCCGACGCCGCCGAAGATCACTTCGCCGAGCATCATGTTGAACATCGGGATCATGCCGCCGATGGCGCTGAAGCTGTCGTGCATGGCGTTGACCGAGCCGTTGGATGCGGCCGTGGTGGTCACCGCCCAAAGCGCCGAGGCGGCGACGCCGAAGCGGCTCTCCTTGCCTTCCAGCGAGCCGGCCTGCTCGATCGGCAACGCCGCCAGCGCCGGGTTCGGCTGGTATTCGGCCCACAGGGTGATACCCAGGCCGATGAGGAACAGGATCAGCATGCTGGCGAGGATCGCGCGACTCTGGCGCAGGTCCTTGACGTAGTGGCCGAAGCTGAACACCAGTGCCACCGGAATCAGGATGATCGCCGCCAGTTCCAGCAGGTTGCTCAGCGCCGTGGGGTTCTCGAACGGGTGCGCCGAGTTCACGCCGAAGAATCCGCCACCGTTGGTGCCGAGCTGCTTGATGGCGATCTGGCTGGCCGCAGGACCGAGCGGGATGGTCTGGTCGGTGCCCATCAGGGTCTTGGCCTGGGCGTAGTCCATGAAGGTCTGCGGCACGCCCTGCCAGACCAGCAGCAGCGCCAGGACCACGCAGAACGGCAGCAGGCCGTAGAGGGTGGCGCGGGTCAGATCGACCCAGAAGTTGCCGATGCCAGCGCTGGACTTGCGCGAGATGCCGCGGGCGAAGGCCACCAGGATGGCCAGGCCCACCGCCGGGCTGACGAAGTTCTGCACGGTCAGGCCGACCATCTGGCTGAAATAGCTCAGCGCTGCTTCACCGCTGTAGGCCTGCCAGTTGGTGTTGGCGACGAAACTCACCGCGGTGTTGAACGCCAGGGTCCACTCCAGGCCCGGCAGCTGCTGCGGATTGAGCGGCAGCAGACCCTGCAGCAGGAGGATGGCGAACAGCAGCACCAGGCTGGCCAGGGTGAAGGCCAGCAGCGCCAGGGTATAGGTCTTCCAGTCCTGATCGGACTTGGCGTCGACGCCGGCGACCTTGTAGCAGAGCCGCTCCACCGGCCCCAACAACGGGGTCAGCAGAGTCCGCTCGCCTTCCATGGCGCGGTACAGGTAACGTCCCAGCCAGGGCGCGGGCGCCAGTACCAGGACGAAAAAGGCCAGGATCAGGCCATAGTCTTGAAGTTGCATGGGGCCTCCTAGCCGCGCTCGGCGCGTAGCAGCGCCACCAGCAGGTAGATGAACAGCCCCAGGGCCAGGCCCAGGGACACCCCGTCGAGAATGCTCATGTGATCGCTCCGTAATGCGGGCTACGCCGCCTTGGGAGGATTCTTCGCCCGATGGGCGTAAAGGAGCGATTCCACAACCGGGCGTGGGTTATAAAGAAGGCGTAAAGAATGCGGCCGGCAGCTTTGTATCGCGGCTGATACATGCCCGACACGCCACCGACACCTGATCCGCCGAACATGGCGCTGGGCGGCGCCAGCCGAGGCCTTCGGCCGGTTAGAATGTGCTGCCCTCCTCCCCGCCCGCAGTTTGGAGCCCGTTACGGTGCATGCAATGACCGCCCGCGAAGCGCGCCCGCGCACGACCCGCGCCCTGATCGTCGATGACAACCTGGAGCTGCGCGAGCTGCTGGGCGGCTATCTGACCCGTTTCAACATCGACAGCGAGGCCGTCGGCGATGGCAGCGCGATGCGCCGTGCGCTGGCCGACAGCCACTTCGACGTGATCATCCTCGACCTCATGCTGCCCGGCGAAGACGGCCTGGCGCTGTGCCGCGAGCTGCGCGCCAGCTCCGACATCCCGATCCTGATGCTGACCGCGCGCTGCGAGCCCACCGACCGCATCATCGGCCTGGAACTGGGCGCCGACGACTACATGGCCAAGCCCTTCGAGCCGCGCGAACTGGTGGCGCGTATCCAGACCATCCTCCGTCGCGTGCGCGACGATCGCAGCGCGCCACGCGAAGAGCCACGCGCCAACCTGCGCTTCGACGGCTGGACCCTGCACTGCGTGCTGCGTCAACTGCAGTCGCCGGACGGCCTGGTCGTACCGCTGTCGAACGCCGAGTTCCGCCTGCTCTGGGTGTTCCTCGAGCGCCCACGCCGGGTGCTCAGCCGCGAGCAGTTGCTGGACGAGGCGCGCGGCCGCTCCATCGAAGCCTTCGACCGCAGCATCGATCTGCTGGTCTCGCGCCTGCGCCAGAAGCTCGGCGACGACCCGCGCAGCCCGGCGCTGATCAAGACCGTGCGCGGCGAGGGCTACCTGTTCGACGCCGCCGAGATTCGCTGATGCGCCGCGCCGACAGCCTGTTCGCCCGCCTGTTCGGTGTGTTCCTCGTCGCCATCGTGCTCGCCCATGTACTGGCCTTTACCTGGTACCACTACTACGGTCACCCGCCGCCACCGCCTCCCCCCCCGCCAGAACATCTCGCCCAGATGGGTCCCCACATGCCGCCACCGGGCCCACCGCCCGGACCGAGAGGCTTCTTCGGCGGCCCGCTGGTGCCGCTGGCATTCCAGATGCTGACCCTGATCGCCGCCGCCTGGTACGGTGCACGCCTGCTCAGCCGGCCGATCCAGCACCTGTCCGACGCGGCGGAGCGCCTCAGCGACGACCTGGACAGCCCGCCACTGCAAGAGAGCGGCCCCAAGGAGGCGCGTCAGGCGGCGCATGCCTTCAACCTGATGCAGCAGCGCATCCGCGAGCAGGTACAGCAGCGCGCGCGCATGCTCGCGGCCGTCTCCCACGACCTGCGTACGCCACTGGCGCGCCTCAAGCTGCGCGTCGAGCAGATCCCCAACGCCCACCTGCGGGCGCGCATGGGCCAGGACCTGGGGGAAATGATCGGCATGCTCGACGCCACCCTCAGCTACCTGCACGAGCAGCGCAGCACCGAGGCCCTGCAATGGCTGGACCTGCAGGCGCTGCTCGAATCCATGGTCGAGGATGCCCAGGACCGCGGCGCCCAGGTCAGCTTCCACGGCCATTGCGCCCCGCTGCGCGCCCAGCCCCTGGCGCTGCGCTCGTGCATCAGCAACCTGCTGGAGAACGCCCTGCGCTACGCCGGGCATGCCTCAGTCGAGCTGCACGACGGCCGCGAGCATATCGAGGTACGGGTGATCGACCAGGGGCCGGGGATCCCCATCGAACAACGCGAGGCAGTGTTCGAGGCCTTCTTCCGTGTCGAGGGCTCGCGCAATCGCAGCTCCGGCGGCGTCGGCCTGGGCCTGACCATTGCCCGCGAGGCCGCCAGGCGCCAGGGCGGCGATATCCAGCTGGCAGAGACCGAAGGCGGCGGCCTGACTGCCATCCTGCACCTGCCACGCTGAACGCCGTTGTAGAGGCACTGATACAAAGTCCACAAACCCGCGACACAGAGCACTCTGATGCTGGCATCACCGGAGAACCCACTCCGGCCAACAACAGGAGTGACTCCCATGATCAGTGGTGTCAGCAGTTACTCGGGCTACAGCAGCTACACCTCCGTCCAGCGCAGCAGTAGCAGCGCCGGCGGAGGTGGTTGCACGGGTGGTCCGGCGCAAGTGCAGGAAAAACTGTTCAGCCTGCTGGACAGCGATGGCAGCGGCAGCGTGGCCAAGGAAGAACTGGAAACCGCCCTGACGGCGGCCAAGGAATCCGACAGCAGCCTGACCATCGATATCGACGAGCTGTTCAGCCAGCTCGATGCCAACGGCGACGGCAGCCTGGACAGCGAGGAGACCGCCGCCCTGGCGCCGCCACCGCCACCCCACGGCGGCCCGGGTGGCCCCGGTGGTCCCAACCCCGAAGAGATGTTCGCCCAGCTGGACGCCAACGGTGATGGCAACATCGACGCCGACGAGTTGGCCGCCCTGCCCGCGCCGGAAGGCCACGACAGCAGCGAGCTGCTGAGCAAGCTGGACAGCGATGGCGACGGCAGCCTGAACCTCGACGAGCTGTCGGCCATGGCCGCCCCGCCGCCTCCACCGCCCGCCCAGGCGCAGAGCGGCAGCAGCGAAGAACTGTTCAGCCTGCTGGATAGCGACAGCAGCGGCAGCATCAGCCAGGACGAGCTGAGCAGCCTGCTCGATGCCATGGGTCAGCAACAGCAGACCAGCAGCAGCGAGGAAGAGAACTACTCAGGCCTGATCGCCAAGCTGCTCAAGCAGTATCAGGACAGCGCCAGCTATCAGTCGAGCCTCGGCAGCCAGCTGAGCATCTCGGCCTGAAACGAAGAGGCCCGCAGCTCTGGCGAGATGCGGGCCTCTTTCTTTATCGGCTGAAGTTATTCGACCAGGGTCTCTTCGCCCTGCTCTTCGAACTCCACGCCTTCCATGGACTGCTCTTCCTCGCCCATGGCACCCATACCGCCCATGCCGGCACCGCTGGCGAAGGCCATGGCGACGAACTCCTCGACGGTCATCTGCTTGCCGTTGAAGTCGACCTTGTCGTCGGCGTAATGCAGGCTGGAGACGATGCTGTCGCCCTCAAGCTTGGCCAGCTCGGTGGACAGTGCCATGCCGCTGGCCATCTCGGTCATCATCGACGCCTGCTGCGCGACGGCTTCCTTGTCGGTCTCGCCACCCAGGCTGGCCTGCAGGCCGATCACGTCGCCGATCATGGCCTTGGAGACCGATACCTTGGCGTCCAGCTGGGCGATCAGTTGCTTGGCCAGTTCCGGCGGCGGCAGCTCGAAGGATTCCGGCTTGTTCAGATCGACCGACAGGCTCAGGCTGCTCTCGCCATTGGCGGTCTTGAACGCCAGCTTCTCCAGGGCGATGCCCGGTTTGGCCGCCAGCAGCTTGTCCAGGCCGGCCATCAGCTGCGCCTGCTGCTCTTCGCTCAGCTGCGGCAGATCGTCCTCGGCCTCCAGGCTGGCCTGTTGCAGCTGGCCGCTGTCCTTGATGATCTGGCTGTAGATCGCGACCAGCGACTGCAGGGCGCTGGCATCGAGGTTCTTCATGCTCCAGACCATCTGCGAGCCGCCGATGTCGTGGCCCTGATAGTTGATCATGCCGATGTCGTAGCTGTAGCGAGCGAACAGCTTGCCGTCGGTCTCGCTGGTCTCGTCGCGCTGGACGAAGCCGTTGAGCTGCACCGGAGCGCCCTCGCCGACCTGGATCTGCACGGTCTGCAACTTGACCTCGTTCTTGCCCAGGTAGAAATCGCTGCTGCCCTTGGCGGTCTGGCTGTCCAGGGTCATGCCCTTGAACTCGATGCTCATGGCCTCGCCGCTTTCCGGCAGCTTGGTGCTGAGCTTGAAGCTGTCCATCAGGCCCTGGGCCTCGATGGCCTTGGCGCCGGCGCTGGTGTCGAAGTCGACGTTCAGGCCGGTGAAGTCCAGCGAGGTGTCTTCATCCAGGGCCGACTGCAGCGGATTGATGCGCAGAGTGCCGCTCACCGACTGGTCGTAGCCCAGGCTGGCCTGGCCTTCCACCGGCGATACGCCCTTGCTGGCGGCGAACCATTTCTCCAGCGCCGGGTTGGACTCCAGCGCGTAGTTGCTGGTGGCCATGACCGGCATCAGCTTCAGTGCCTTGAGGCGCGACAGCGGGAACGGGCCGTGCTCGATACGGTCGGTGATGATCCACTCCAGCTGCTGCGGAGCTTCGCCATCGAGCGAGCCGTTGAACTTGATGCGGTAGCGGGCGTTGCTGCTGAAGAACTGGCGGTCCAGCGACAGCAGCTCGATGGAGGCGTCGAGGCCCAGCGCCGGCAGGGTCTTGGCCATCTCGGCGTTGGCCTGCTTGATCGATGCGTCCAGCACCGCCGGCAGCTGTTGGCCGGTGTACCAGGCTCCGCCCGTGCCGATGGCGGCTACGGCCACGAGAGCGCCTACTGCGATACCTGCAGATTTTTTCATGGGGGCTATGTCCATTCTCTAGTGTTGGTCTTTCTTCCCTGAACCGCGTGTGGCCTCTGCGGGCTCGTTATCGCGACCTGAGGCGGGGCTTGCACCCAGCTCCGGCGGCAAGTGCCGGAAAGCCGGGCAAGGCTACCACCGCGCCATCCCGCCCACCAACAACGGCAGGCGGGATTGTGCGCGGGATGCCAACTACTCCCCGTCCCGGCGTTCGGCCTCTACCGCGGCGACCCGTGGCGTGCTCGACACCCAGTCGCCGAGCAGGCTGTAGGCCACGGCCAGCAGGGTCGGACCGAGGAACAGGCCCATGAAGCCGAAGGCCAGAATGCCGCCGAACACGCCGAGCAGCACCACCACCAGCGGCAGGTTGCCGCCACGGCTGATCAGGTAGGGCTTGAGCACGTTGTCCACGCCGCTGATGACGAAGGTGCCCCAGATGCCGAGGAACACCGCCATGCCGTACTGCTCCTGGCTGACCAGCCAGGCGGTGGCGGGAATCCACACCAGCGGCGGGCCCATGGGGATCAGGCTGAGGATGAAGGTGATGATGCCCAGCACCAGGGCGCCGGGAATGCCGGCAATGTAGAAGCCGATCAACGCCAACAGGGCCTGGGCCGCAGCGGTACCGATCACGCCGTTGACCACGCGCTGTACGGTGCCGGCCACCAGGTCCAGATAGTGATCGGCGCGATCACCGATCAGGCGCTCCAGCAGGCTGTGGGCGAAGGCCGCCATGCGCGGGCCGTCACGGTAGAAGAAGAACACCAGCACCAGGCTCAGGGCCAGCTCCAGCATGCCGCCACCGATCTGCGCGCTACGCGCCAGCAGCCAGTTGCCGACCTGCCCCAGGTAAGGCCGCAGCGTCGCCAGCAGGGCCGCGCCCTCCTCGTCGATCCGCGTCCAGATGTGCACCAGGCGCTCGCCCACCAGCGGCAGGTCGGCGATCCAGGCGGGCGGATCGGGCAGGCCATCGACCTGGAAGTCCTTGAACAGTTCGGTGGCGTCGCGGATATGGTCGGCCAGGTTGAAGCCGAGCCACACCAGCGGCACCGCCACCAGCACCATCCAGCCGGCGGTGAGTATGCCTGCGGCGGTGTTTTCCCGACCGTTCAGGGCGCGGGTCAGCAGGCGCATCAGCGGCCAGCTGGCAAAGGCCAGCACGGCGGCCCAGAACAGCGCCGAGAAGAACGGTGCCAGTACCCAGGCGCAGGCGCCGAGCAGCGCCAGCAGCAGGATCTGCACCAGCAGGCGGTCATTGTTGAGCATGGTTCGACATCCCCAGAACCGGGCAGAAAGCGGCCCGGTGCGCATGATACTTCAGCGTAGTTGCTGCAGGCGCAGGCCTTCGCCCTCGGCAGAGCCCGGCTGCAGGCGCCCGCCGCGCACGCCGCGACGCTCCAACTCGGCCTGCCAGGCTGCGGCGTGGGCGCCATCGAGGCGCAGACGCATGGTGCTGTCCAGGCTCAGGGTGCGGGCCAACAGGTCGCCCCACTGCTCGTCCGGCTCGCCCAAGGTTGGCAGCTTCAGCTCACCACTGCTCCTGAGCTGGCGCAACAGGGTCGCAGGGGTGGGCAGCAGCTGCGCCAGCGGCGTACGGGCATCCAGCTGCTCCACATGCAAATAGGAGCGGCGATTGCCGCGAGTGATGCCATACAGGGCGACCAGGCTGTCCTGCTGTGGCTCGACCAGGCGCAGCAGCAGGTAGCTCTGCCGCTCCTCGGGGCCGTAGAGCTTGGCGTTGCCGAAGATCTGGTTGGCCCACAGGCTGGAGGAACCGCAATCGCGCCCCTCGCACCAGAACAGCAGCTGCGCGCCCTGCTCCAGCAGGTGCTGGCGCGCCGCATCCAGTGCTTCACGTGGCGAATGTTCGTCCGGCAGGCGGTAGGTCAGCGCACGCACGCGGCCCTCGGCCAGCACCTCGGCAGACGCACGCAACTGGCCGCTGATACGGCGCAGGCCATCCTGCGGATAGCGTTTCTCCTCGGCCGCGGCATCGCGGTAGTCGACGATCTCGGCGTGCGGGAAGCGCGGCAGGCTGTCCAGGTCCTGGCTGCCCGGCAGATCGGCGGCCAGCAGCGGCGTACAAAAGAGAGTCAGGCAGAAAATCAGGTGGTGACGCATGCAACTCCTCAGCGTGTCAGCATGCCTTGGGCGGTTTTGACCAGCTTGGCATCGTCCTGCGGACGCACCGGCACCTGCAGGCCACGCTGCACCGCCGGGCGGGCGGCGAGTGTATCCATCCAGCGCTGCAGGTGCTCCAGCCCCTCCACCGACACGCCCGCCCAATCGTGGATACGCACCCACGGATAGGTGGCTATATCGGCAATGCTGTAGTCGCCAGCCAGGTACTCGGCCTCGCCCAGGCGACTGTCGAGCACCTCGTACAGGCGGCGGGTCTCGTGCTGGTAGCGGTCGATGGCGCCCTGCAGCTTCTCCGGGAAATAGCGGAAGAACACGTTGGCCTGCCCCTGCATGGGCCCTACTCCGCCCATCTGAAACATCAGCCACTGGATGGCCAGAGAACGGCCCTTGGCGTCGCTCGGCAGCAGCTTGCCGGTCTTCTCCGCCAGGTAGATGAGGATGGCGCCGGACTCGAACACGGCAAAACCGTCGTCGACGATGGCCGGAATCCGTCCGTTGGGGTTGATGCGCAGGAACTCGGGGGTCTTCTGCTCCTTCTTGTCGAAGGACAACGCATGCACCTGGTAAGGCAGGCCCAGCTCTTCGAGGGCGATGGAAATCTTGTGCCCGTTGGGCGTGGCGGCGGTGTACAGATCGATCATGGCAATCTCCGATACGACCTGCACAGCCTCGGCAGTTGCCGGGGCCGCGTCAAGCGCGGCGGAAGAATGGATTGAAACAGTCTGCAACCTGCTGTGCACCGGCCTCGTCGTTGAGATGCAGGTGATGGCCGCCAGGCAGCACATGAGCCTCGAACGAGGTGCCGGCCACCAGCGCCTGCAGACGCGGCTCTACGTTCATCTGCCCGCCCTCGGCGAGGACCAGGCTGACCGGGCACTGCACGGCGTGGATGAACTGCTCGACATGGGCGAAGGTCAGGCGCATCACCGACGGCAGGGTCAGGCGGATATCGGTGCTCCAGGTGTAGCCACCCGGCACCGGTTCCAGGCCTCGCTGGGCCAGCAGCTCGGCGGCCTCGCGACTGACCGCGACCACGCCGCGCATGCGCGCCTCGACGGCCTTGTCCAGGTTCGGATAGACCGGCTTCTGCTTGTCGCGCACCGCCAGACGCGAACGCAGCGCTTCGCCCAGGCGCTTGGGCGCGCTATCGGCCTCGGCCGTATACGGCACCAGGCCGTCGATCAGCGCCAGGCGCTCGACCCGCTCCGGTAGCGCGGCCGCCAGCAGGGTCGAAATGATCGCGCCCATGGAATGGCCCAGCAGATTGAAACGCTCCCAGCCGAGCTGTTCGGCCACCAGCAGCACGTCTTCCAGGTACTCCCACATGCTGTAGCTGGAGTTGCTGGCGTAGTGCCCGGAGTGACCGTGGCCGGGGAAATCCAGGGCGACGATGCGCAGCCCTTCGAGCTTCGGCGCCAGGCGTGCGAAGGTCATGGCATTGTCCAGCCAGCCATGCAGGGCGATGACCGGAATGCCGTCCTCGGGGCCGAACAGATGCGCGGCCAACTCCACGTGCGGCAAGCTGAAGCGGGTCTCTTCCACCTTGATGCTCATGCGGAGCGCTCCATGCCCTGCCCCTGCCAGCGGCCAAACAGCTCGCGCAGCAGGCGTGCGGTGTCCTGCGGGCGCTCCAGCGGGAACATGTGGCCGCCGGGCAGGCTCAGGTATTCGCCCTGGCGGATGCGGCTGACCTGGCGCGCATGGTGCGGCAGCACCACCTTGCTGTGTCGACCACGCACCACGGCCAACGGTACGGCGAGCTGCTGCGGGCGGCCCGGCACGGTGTGTGGCACGCTGCGGTAGATGTTGATCTCGGTGGCCGGGTCGAAGCGCAGACGCAGGCCCTGGCCCTCCTCGCGCAGGCCGTGACGCACGTAGGCGTCCAGGCAGTCGGGATCGAAACGGCGGAACAGGGTCTTGCCGGCGAAGTAGTCGCGGGCCTCGTTGAAGTTGCCGAAGGCCTCGCGGCGGCCGACGGTACGCCCGGCCGGGGTGATCTTGTCGATGAAGCCGAAGCGCTTAGCTGCGCGAATCACCAGGCGGTCGACGCCGGTCAGCAGCGGCGAATCGAGCATCACCACGCCACGGTACAGCTCAGGTCGGCGCAGCGCGGCGTGGTAGTGCAGCACGCCACCGAGGGAGTGGCCGACGCCCCATACCGGCTCGACGCCCTGCTCCAGGTGCAGGATCAGCTCGTCCACCAGGTTGTTCCAGTTGTCGTCCACTGGGAAGCGCGGGTCGTGGCCATGCTGCTCCAGGTGCTGCACCTGGTAGTCGGGCGACAAGGCGGAGAACAGCTTGCCGTAGGTGGCCGAGGGAAAACCGTTGGCGTGGGCGAAGAAGATGGTTTGCGACATGGCGGACAGACTGCGGAGGAATTCCCGGAGATTGTCCGGCACGCCCGGAGGGACGGCAATCGGCAGAAGATGCCAGATGCGCCAAAAGGCAGGTGCAGCGCGCCAAAAGGCGCATTGCAGAGAGTCCGGAGCCGCATTGCGCGGCCCCGGATCATCGGTCAGGCGGCCTGAGTGGCCGGCTCACCACGCAGGCGATCGAAGATCAGCGCCGCGATCAGGGTCAACACCGACGGCACCAGCCAGCCCAGACCCTGCTCGGTCAGCGGCAGGTGCTTGAGCAGCATCGGCAGATGGGTACCGAAGCCGGCCGCATGCACCGCGTCGACCAGGCCGAACAGCAGCGCTACCAGCATCACCGGTGCCACCACGCGGCCCGGCGAGTTCCACAGGTTCCAGCAGAAGCTCAGCGCCACCAGCACGATGCACGGCGGGTAGATGGCGGTCAGCACCGGCACCGAGACCTGGATCAGGGTCGACAGACCGAGGTTGGACACCAGCAGCGAGAAGCCGGCCAGCATCACCACCAGGGTGCGGTAGGACAGCGGCAGCAAGCGGCTGAAGTACTCGGCACAGGCGCAGGTCAGGCCCACGGCGGTGACCAGGCAGGCCAGCGAGATCAGCGCAGCGAGGAAGGTGCTACCGAGATCGCCAAAGGTGTGTTGCACATAGGCGTGCAGCACCGCAGCGCCATTGGTGGCGTCGCCGGCGATGGCATGGCTGCCGGCGCCCAGGCGGAACAGGCTGATGTAGACCAGCGCCAGGCCCAGGCCGGCGATCAGGCCGGCAATGATCGCGTAGCGGGTGATCAGCCGCGGCGACTCGACACCGCGCGAGCGGATGGCGTTGACGATGACGATGCCGAACACCAGCGCGCCGAGGGTATCCATGGTCAGGTAGCCATTGATGAAGCCCTGGGAGAACGGCGCGGCCTGGTAGGCCGGGGTCGCCTCACCGATTTCACCCAGCGGCAGCATGAACGCGGCGACGCCGAGAATCGCCAGAGCGATGATCTTCAACGGCGCCAGTACGCGGCCGACGCTGTCCAGCAAGCGCCCCGGGTAGAGCGATACGGCCAGCACCACGACGAAGTACACCAGGCTGTAGAGGAACAGCGGCAGCGGCGTATTGCCGGTCAGCGGCGCCAGGCCAACTTCGAAGGACACGGTGGCGGTACGCGGGGTGGCGAACAGCGGGCCCACGGCGAGGTAGCAGACGGCAGCCAGGATGGTGCCCGCGGTCTTGCCGATCGGGCTACTCAGGCTGTCCATGGCACCGCCGACTTTGGCCAGGGCGATCACGGTAACCACCGGCAGGCCGACTGCGGTGATCAGGAAGCCCAGCGCGGCGAGCCACACGCTCGGACCGGCCTGCAGGCCGACGATGGGCGGGAAGATGATGTTGCCGGCCCCGACGAACAGGGCAAATGTCATGAAACCCAGAGCCAACAGGTCCGGGCCTTTCAAGCGAGTCATAGGAGGAAGTACCACTGGCAGTAGAAGGAAAGCAGAGGGTTCCCTTGGGTTAGGAATCGGCTTTCTGCCCGGTCCGGGCCGATCGCCAAAGGCTCCTGCTGCGCGCCCTTGTGAGGTGCGAGCGGGAAAATAGTTGCAAGCCTAACGAATTTTATCGCAGGCCGCGGCTGACAGCGGTCGGGCTGTCGAGCAGCGATAACAATCTGTCGCCTGGCGGCAATTTCCTGGCCGCCCGGACAGCAATGAAAAAGGCCACCCGCAGGTGGCCTCTTTCAGATCAAGTCAGCCTTAGGCTTTCTTGACTTCCCAGCCGGTCAGCTCGGCCAGGGCCTTGCCGATGTCAGCCAGGGAACGCACGGTTTTCACACCAGCGTCCTGCAGGGCAGCGAACTTCTCGTCCGCAGTACCTTTACCACCGGAGATGATGGCGCCAGCGTGGCCCATGCGCTTGCCGGGCGGAGCGGTCACACCAGCGATGTAGGAAACTACAGGCTTGGTGACGTTGGCCTTGATGTAAGCAGCAGCTTCTTCTTCAGCGGAACCGCCGATCTCACCGATCATGACGATCGCTTCGGTCTTCGGATCTTCCTGGAACAGCTTCAGGATATCGATGAAGTTGGAGCCCGGGATCGGGTCACCACCGATGCCCACGCAGGTGGACTGGCCGAAGCCGGCGTCGGTGGTCTGCTTCACGGCTTCATAGGTCAGGGTGCCGGAACGCGACACGATGCCTACTTTGCCCGGCAGGTGGATGTGACCCGGCATGATGCCGATCTTGCACTCGCCGGGAGTGATCACGCCCGGGCAGTTCGGGCCGATCAGGCGTACGCCCAGCTCGTCACACTTGACCTTGGCGTCCAGCATGTCGAGGGTCGGGATGCCTTCGGTGATGCACACGATCAGCTTGATGCCGCCGTTGGCCGCTTCCAGGATCGAGTCCTTGCAGAACGGAGCCGGAACGTAGATCACCGAAGCGTCGGCGCCAGTGGCTTCAACGGCTTCCTTGACGGTGTTGAACACCGGCAGGCCCAGGTGGGTGGTGCCGCCTTTGCCCGGGGTCACGCCACCAACCATCTTGGTGCCGTAGGCGATGGCTTGTTCAGAGTGGAAAGTACCCTGCGAGCCGGTGAAGCCCTGGCAGATGACTTTGGTGTCTTTATTGATCAGGACGCTCATTACTTGCCCTCCGCGGCTTTGACGACCTGCTGGGCAGCGTCGGTGAGGCTGGTAGCCGCGATGATGTTCAGACCGCTGTCGGCCAGGACCTTGGCGCCCAGCTCGGCATTGTTACCTTCCAGACGAACCACGACCGGGATCTTCACGCCGACTTCTTTCACGGCGCCGATGATGCCTTCGGCGATCATGTCGCAGCGCACGATGCCGCCGAAGATGTTCACCAGTACGGCAGCGACGTTGCTGTCGGACAGGATGATCTTGAAGGCCTCGGTCACGCGCTCTTTGGTAGCGCCGCCGCCGACGTCGAGGAAGTTGGCCGGCTTGCCGCCGTGCAGGTTGACGATGTCCATGGTGCCCATGGCCAGGCCAGCACCGTTGACCATGCAACCGATGTTGCCTTCCAGCGCGACGTAGTTCAGTTCCCACTTCTGCGCATGGGCTTCACGAGCGTCGTCCTGGGACGGGTCGTGCATGGCGCGCAGCTTGGGCTGACGGTACATGGCGTTGGCGTCGATGTTGATCTTGGCGTCCAGGCAATGCAGGTTGCCGTCTTTCTTGATCACCAGCGGGTTCACTTCCAGCAGAGCCAGGTCGTAGTCCTGGAACAGCTTGGCCAGGCCAACGAAGATGTGGGTGAACTGCTTGATCTGGTCGCCTTGCAGGCCCAGCTGGAAAGCCAGCTCGCGGCCCTGGTACGGCTGAGCGCCGACCAGCGGGTCGATGGTGGCCTTGAGGATCTTCTCGGGAGTCTCGTGAGCGACTTTCTCGATGTCCACGCCACCTTCGGTGGAGGCCATGAACACGATACGGCGGCTGGAACGGTCGACAACGGCGCCGAGGTAAAGCTCCTTGTCGATGTCGGTGCAGGACTCAACCAGGATCTTGCTGACCGGCTGACCGTTGGCGTCTGTCTGGTAGGTCACCAGACGCTTGCCCAGCCAGTTGGCGGCGAACGCCTTGGCGTCTTCCTTGTTCTTGACCAGCTTGACGCCGCCCGCTTTACCGCGGCCACCGGCGTGCACCTGGGCTTTGACAACCCACTCGCTGCCACCGATCTTTTCGCAGGCCGCAGCCGCTTCTTCCGGGGTGTCAACAGCGTAGCCAG
This sequence comes from Pseudomonas sp. ML96, assembly GCF_000761545.1. Classification (GTDB taxonomy): domain Bacteria; phylum Pseudomonadota; class Gammaproteobacteria; order Pseudomonadales; family Pseudomonadaceae; genus Aquipseudomonas. Next base: position 200,954 of record NZ_JPMY01000003.1, read on the forward strand.
TGGAAACCGGCAGGCCGTATTCAGCGAACAGCTGCTTACCCTGATACTCGTGAAGATTCATGCTTATCTACCGTTCTTCGTTTAGGTATTGCGCATTTCGGCGCTGCGCTCGAGGCGCCGCGCCACCTGTGACTGCACTGGTTAGCAGTCCGACGGGCATTCCTGCGACTGGTCCTTGCGAACCGTCACGGGCCGCCCGCCGTGGTTTTTCTGGTTAGGCGCCCCACGAGGCGCCTGCACGCATCAACGCTTCTTGCGATTGGCGATGTGGATGGCGTGGCCATTCACTGCCAGGGCCGCTTCGTGAAGCGCTTCAGACAGGGTCGGGTGCGAGAACACCATCATGCCCAGGTCTTCGGCACTGGTGCCGAATTCCATGCCGATGGCGCCTTGCTGAACCAGCTCGGCAGCGCTCGGGCCGATCACATGCACACCCAGTACGCGGTCGGTCTTGGCATCGGCGATGACCTTGACCAGACCGGCGGTGTCGTTGGCAGCCATGGCACGGCCGCTGGCGGCGAACGGGAAGGTACCGACGTTGATCTCGACGCCTTCAGCCTTGAGCTGCTGCTCGGTCTTGCCGACCCAAGCGATTTCCGGGTGGGTGTAGATGACCGACGGGATCAGGTCGTAGTTCATCTGGGCCTTGTGGCCCTTGATGCGCTCGGCAACCATCACGCCCTCTTCCGAGGCCTTGTGCGCGAGCATCGCGCCACGTACCACGTCACCGATGGCGTAGACGCCCGGAACGCTGGTTTCGCACTGATCATTGACGAAGATGAAGCCACGCTCGTCCAGGGTCACGCCACTGTCGGCAGCCAGCAGGTCGGTGGTCACCGGGCGACGGCCGACGGCGACGATCAGCTTGTCGAAGGTCAGCTTCTGCTCGCCGGTGGCGTCGGTGAAGGTCACAGTAACCTGCTTCTTCTTCACTTCGCTGCCGGTGACGCGGGCGCCCAGACGGATATCCAGACCCTGCTTGCCGAGGATCTTCAGGGCTTCCTTGGAGATCTGCTCGTCGGCGGCGGCGAGGAACTTGTCCATGGCCTCCAGCACGGTCACTTCAGCGCCCAGACGGGCCCATACCGAGCCCAGCTCCAGGCCGATGACGCCGGCGCCGATCACGCCCAGCTTCTTCGGCACGGCCTGGAATTCCAGGGCGCCGGTGGAGTCGACGATCACGTCCTGATCAACCGGAGCCGGCGGGATGTCGACCGGACGGGAGCCGGAAGCCAGAATCACGTTCTCGGCTTCGACGATCTGGGTCTTACCGTCCAGGCCGGTGACTTCAACCTTCTTGCCGGCCAGCAGCTTGCCGTGGCCTTCCAGCAGGGTGACACCGTTGGACTTGAACAGGCCGGCGACGCCGCCAGTCAGGTTCTTGATGATGGTGTTCTTGCGCGCGACCATTTGCGGTACGTCGATGGTGACGCCCTTGGCCTCGATGCCGTGAACTTTGAAGCCTTCGTGGGCCTCATGGTACTTGTAGGAGCTGTCCAGCAGCGCCTTCGACGGAATGCAGCCGACGTTCAGGCAGGTACCGCCCAGGGCGACCTTGCCTTCCTTGTCCTGGTACTTCTCGATGCAGGCGGTCTTCAGCCCGAGTTGCGCGGCCTTGATGGCGGCCACGTAGCCCCCGGGGCCAGCGCCAATCACTACCACGTCGAATTTCTGGGTCATAACTCATTCCTTCTCGAATAAAACCGGGTGGCTCCTTGTGGGAACCACCGCGTTGCACAGCAGCGGAAATCAGATATCCAGCAGCAGGCGAGCCGGGTCTTCCAGCAGGTTCTTGATGGTCACCAGGAAGCTCACGGCTTCCTTGCCATCGATCAGGCGGTGATCGTAGGACAGCGCCAGGTACATCATCGGGCGGATCACGACCTGGCCATTGATGGCCACCGGACGCTGGATGATGTTGTGCATGCCCAGGATGGCAGCTTGCGGCGGGTTGACGATCGGAGTCGACATCATCGAACCGAAGGTACCACCATTGGTGATGGTGAAGGTGCCGCCGGTCATTTCTTCGATCGACAGCTTGCCGTCACGGGCCTTCTTGCCGAAGGTGGCGATGCCGTTCTCGACTTCGGCCAGGCTCATCAGCTCGGCGTTGCGCAGTACCGGAACCACCAGGCCGCGGTCGCTGGAAACGGCGACGCCGATGTCCTGGTAGCCGTGGTAGACGATGTCGTTGCCATCGATCGAGGCGTTGACGGCCGGGAAGCGCTTCAGCGCCTCGACGGCGGCCTTGACGAAGAAGGACATGAAGCCCAGGCGCACGCCGTTGTGGGTCTTCTCGAACAGGTCCTTGTACTTCGAACGCAGCGCCATGACTTCATGCATGTCGACTTCGTTGAAGGTGGTCAGCATGGCCATGGTGGACTGGGCTTCGACCAGACGCTCGGCAACCTTGGCGCGCAGGCGGGTCATCGGTACGCGCTTCTCGACGCGGTCACCAGCAGCGAACACCGGAGCCTCAGCAGCCGGAGCGGCCGGCTTGGCAGCAGCGGCCGGAGCGGACTTCTTGGCGGCGACGGCAGCGACGGCGTCTTCCTTGGTCACGCGACCACCTTTGCCGGTACCGACGATGGAGTTCGGGTCGATACCGCCCTCTTCGGCGATCTTGCGTGCAGCAGGCGACAGGATGGCGTCGTCATCGCTGGCGGCAGCCGGAGCGGCAGCAGCGGCCGGGGCGGCGGCAGGAGCAGCAGCCGGGGCGGCAACGGCAGCGCCGGCGTCACCCAGTTTGCCCAGCAGCTCGCCGGAGAGGACGGTGTCACCCTCGTTCTTGACGATTTCGGCGAGTACGCCGTCGGCTTCGGCGAGGACTTCCATCACCACCTTGTCGGTTTCGATGTCGACGATCAGCTCATCGCGCTTGACCGCATCGCCCGGCTTCTTGTGCCAGGTGGCCACGGTGCCGTCGGCAACCGATTCCGGGAAGGTTGGGGCTTTGATCTCGATAGCCATTGTGTGTGTTTCCTTAAATTCGGTTTCTTCTTAGAGGCGGCGACCCGTGCCGCCGCCTCCGTGCGCGAAGGCGTTAAACAGTAAAGGCGTCGTTCAGCAGTTTTTCCTGCTGTTCGGCGTGCATCGAGGCGTAACCACAGGCCGGAGCGGCCGAAGCATCACGACCGGCGTACTGAAGGAACAGCTCCTTCTTGTGCGCGGAAGCGACACGACGCATGTGGTGCTGGCTGCAGTACCAGGCGCCCTGGTTCATCGGCTCTTCCTGACACCAGACGATGTGCTTGAGGTTCTTGTACGGAGCCAGAGCCTCGGTCAGATCATCTTCCGGGAACGGATAGAGCTGCTCGATACGCACGATGGCGATGTCCTCGCGACCTTCCGCACGGCGCTTGGCCAGCAGGTCGTAGTACACCTTGCCGCTGCACAGTACGACGCGCTCGACCTTCTTCGGATCGACCGGATCGATCTCGGGAATGACGGTCTGGAACGAGCCTTCGGCCAGCTCTTCCAGAGTCGAGATGGCCAGCGGATGGCGCAGCAGCGACTTCGGCGTCAGCACGACCAGCGGCTTGCGCAGCGGACGGATCACCTGGCGACGCAGCATGTGGTAGACCTGCGCCGGGGTGGTCGGTACGCAGACCTGCATGTTGTGCTCGGCGCACAGCTGCAGGTAACGTTCCAGACGCGCGGAGCTGTGCTCCGGCCCCTGACCTTCATAGCCGTGCGGCAGCAGCATGGTCAGGCCGCAGAGACGGCCCCACTTGTGCTCGCCACTGGAGATGAACTGGTCGAACACCACTTGGGCGCCGTTGGCGAAGTCGCCGAACTGGGCTTCCCAGATCACCAGCGCGTTCGGCATGGTGGTGGAGTAGCCGTATTCGAACGCCAGCACCGCTTCTTCCGAGAGGAAGGAGTCGTACAGCTGGAAGCGCGGCTGACCTTCGTACAGGTTCTGCAGCGGCAGGTAGGTGGTCGCGTCCTTCTGGTTGTGCAGCGCCGCATGGCGGTGCGAGAAGGTGCCGCGGCCAACGTCCTGACCGGTCATGCGCACCGGGTGGCCTTCGAACAGCAGGGTCGCGTACGCCAGGTTCTCGGCGTAGCCCCAGTTGATCGGCATGGCGCCGGCAGTCATCTTGGCGCGGTCTTCCAGTACCTTGGAGACCTGACGCTGGAGCACGAAGCCTTCCGGGATTTCCAGCAGCTTACCGGCCAGATCCTGCAGGGTCTTCAGCTCGAAGCGGGTGTCGTGACGCGCGGTCCAGGCGTGGCCCAGATAGGGTTTCCAGTCGACGAACAGCTCTTTGTTCGGCTCCTTGACCAGGCTCTTGACCACGTGCTGACCGTTGTCCAGCGCGCTGCGGTATTCCTCGATGCGTGCCTTGACCGCGTCTTCGGCAACACGGCCGGACTGCACCAGGCTCTCGGCATACAGCTCACGGGTGGTGCGCTGCTTGGCGATCTGCTGGTACATCAGCGGCTGGGTGCCGCTCGGCTCGTCAGCCTCGTTGTGGCCACGACGGCGGTAGCAGACCAGATCGATGACCACGTCACGCTTGAACTGCATGCGGTAGTCGACGGCCAGCTGGGTGACGAACAGCACCGCTTCCGGATCGTCGCCGTTCACGTGCAGGATCGGCGCCTGGATCATCTTCGCCACGTCGGTAGCGTACTCGGTGGAGCGCGAGTCGTCGGCGCGGCTGGTGGTGAAGCCAACCTGGTTGTTGATCACCAGGTGGATGGTGCCACCGGTCTTGTAGGCGCGGGTCTGCGACATCTGGAAGGTTTCCATGACCACGCCCTGACCGGCGAACGCCGCATCACCGTGGATGGAAATCGGCAGCACCTTGTCGCCGGTCGCGTCTTGACGACGGTCCTGGCGAGCGCGCACCGAACCTTCGACCACCGGAGAGACGATCTCCAGGTGCGAAGGGTTAAAGGCCAGCGCCAGGTGGACTTCGCCGCCCGAGGTCATGACGTTGGAGGAGAAACCCTGGTGGTACTTCACGTCGCCGGAGGACAGGCCTTCGACCTGCTTGCCTTCGAACTCGTCGAACAGATCACGCGGGTTCTTGCCGAAGGTGTTGACCAGTACGTTCAGACGGCCGCGGTGGGCCATGCCGATGACGATTTCCTGGGTGCCGTAGGAGCCGGAGCGCTGGATTATCTCGTCCAGCAGCGGGATCAGGCTCTCGCCGCCTTCCAGGCCGAAACGCTTGGTGCCCGGGTACTTAGTGCCCAGGTACTTTTCCAGGCCTTCGGCCGCGGTCAGGCGCTCGAGCAGGTGGCCCTGCACCTCAGCGGAGTAAGCCGGACGGCCGCGCACGCTTTCCAGACGCTGCTGGAACCACTTGCGTTGCTCGGAATCGACGATGTGGGTGAACTCGGCACCGATGGTGCGACAATATGTCTGCTGCAGCGCCTCGTGGATTTCCCGTAGAGTCGCCTCCTCCTTGCCGATGTAAAGCTCACCGGTACGGAAGGTGGTATCGAGATCGGCGTTGGTCAGGCCATAGTGGTTGACCGCCAGATCGGCCGGTACAACACGCTGCCACAGACCCAGCGGGTCGAGCGTCGAAGCCTGGTGGCCACGCATGCGGTATGCCTGGATCAGGCGCAGAACTTCCACCTGCTTCTTCTCGTGCTCGCTGCTGACGCTCCCGGCGGAAACCGGTTGAGCGCGGCGCTGGTTCTTCGCCAGCAGCACGAAATGATCGCGGACAGTGGAGTGCGAAACGTCGGTCGCGGGATTCCCGTCGGCCGGCAGCTTCTGGAAGTAGGTGCGCCACTCTTCTGGCACAGCGTTGGGATCGTGCAGGTAGAGCTCATAGAGCTCTTCCACGTAGGCCGCGTTACCACCTGATAGGTGGGCGCTATCCCACATGCGCTGCATCACGCTTTCTTGCATGCTTGGTCACCCTCGGTAAGGGGACACCACCGGCGTGGAAGCCGTATCTTGGCCATTCGAAGTCCTGAAGCAGCGACCTGATAAGCCACTACGGATCCCGCAGATAGTCCGGGTACCAGCCCGGATGCCCCTGCTGGTCGTCATTTTCTTTCAAAATAAGAACCCTGGCTTTGTGAGCTGGGGCTCTGGCTTTACTGCACCGGCGAATCACTCCGCCGGTGCAGGTGTAACGTGAAGCTGTGTATCAGGTACCGCTCTGCAGCAGCATGTTACGTACGTGGCCGATTGCCTTGGTCGGGTTCAGACCCTTCGGGCAAACGTTCACGCAGTTCATGATGCCGCGGCAGCGGAACACGCTGAACGGGTCATCCAGGGACGCCAGACGCTCGGTGGTCTTGGTGTCGCGGCTGTCGGCCAGGAAGCGATAGGCCTGCAGCAGCGCAGCGGGACCGAGGAACTTGTCCGGGTTCCACCAGAAGGACGGGCAGCTGGTGGAGCAGCAAGCGCACAGGATGCACTCGTACAGACCGTCCAGCTTCTCGCGCTCTTCCGGGCTCTGCAGACGCTCGATGGCCGGAGCCGGAGTATCGTTCTGCAGGAACGGCTGCACCTTCTCGTATTGCTTGTAGAAGATGCTCATGTCGACGACCAGGTCACGAATGACCGGCAGACCCGGCAGCGGGCGAATGACCAGCTTGTTGCCTTTCACCACGGTAGAGATCGGGGTGATGCAGGCCAGGCCATTCTTGCCGCTGATGTTCATGCCGTCAGAACCGCACACGCCTTCACGGCAGGAACGACGGTAAGAGAAACCTTCGTCCTGCTCTTTGATCAGGGCCAGTACGTCGAGAACCATCAGGTCCTTGCCGTCGATCTGCACGGTGAAGTCCTGCATGAACGGCGCGGCGTCTTTTTCCGGGTTGTAGCGATAAACGCTGACTTGCAAAGTGTTACCAAGAGACATGGTGGCCACCCTTAATAAGTACGTACTTTGGGTTCGAACGCCGGAACGGTCTTCGGCGCGAAGTTGACGGCGCGCTTGGACACGCGCTTCTCACCCGGGAAGTACAGGGAGTGGCACAGCCAGTTCTCGTCGTCGCGATCCTCGAAGTCTTCGCGGGCATGTGCGCCACGGGACTCGGTACGGGTGTCGGCGGCGATGGCAGTGGCTTCGGCCACTTCCAGCAGGTTCTGCAGCTCCAGCGCTTCGATACGCGCGGTGTTGAAGGCCTGGCTCTTGTCGGCAATCTTGACGTTGGCGATGCGCTCGCGCAGATCGGCCAGCTGAGTGATGCCCTTCTTCATGTATTCGCCGGTACGGAATACGCCGAAGTAGTTCTGCATGCACTGTTGCAGCTCTTTACGCAGCGGAGCCACGTCTTCGCCGCTGCTGCGCTCGTTGACGCCGGACAGACGCTTCAGGGAAGCCTCGATGTCGGTTTCGCTGGCGCCACGGACTTCCACGCCTTCTTTCAGCGCTTTTTCCAGGTGCAGACCAGCAGCACGACCGAATACCACCAGGTCGAGCAGCGAGTTGCCGCCCAGACGGTTGGCACCGTGCACCGATACACAAGCCACTTCACCTACGGCGAACAGACCTTCGATGATCTTGTCGTTGCCGTTGGCGTCCTGGGTAATGGCCTGGCCATGAATGTTGGTGGCTACGCCGCCCATCATGTAGTGGCAGGTCGGAATCACCGGAACCGGAGCGAGAACCGGGTCGACGTGAGCGAAGGTCTTGGACAGCTCGCAGATGCCCGGCAGGCGGCTGTGCAGTACTTCTTCGCCGAGGTGGTCGAGCTTCAGCAGCACGTGGTCCTTGTCCGGGCCACAGCCGTTGCCAGCGATCACTTCCTTGACCATGGAGCGCGCAACTACGTCGCGGCCGGCCAGGTCTTTGGCGTTCGGAGCGTAACGCTCCATGAAACGCTCGCCGTGGGCGTTGATCAGGTAACCACCCTCACCGCGGCAGCCTTCGGTAACCAGTACACCGGCGCCGGCGATACCGGTCGGGTGGAACTGCCACATTTCGATGTCCTGCACCGGCACGCCAGCACGCAGGGCCATGCCCACACCGTCACCGGTGTTGATCAGGGCGTTGGTGGTGGAGGCGTAGATACGGCCGGCACCGCCAGTGGCCAGAACCACGGCTTTGGAGCGGATGTAGACGGTTTCGCCAGTCTCGATGCAGATGGCGATGATGCCGACAATGGCGCCGTCCTGGTTCTTCACCAGGTCCACGGCGTACCACTCGTTGAGGAACGAGGTGCCGGCCTTCAGGTTGGCCTGATACAGGGTGTGCAGCAGGGCGTGACCGGTACGGTCAGCCGCGGCGCAGGTACGGGCAGCCTGAACGGACGGATTATCCGGACCCTTGGACTGGCCACCGAACGGGCGCTGATAGATGCGGCCTTGCTCGGTACGGGAGAACGGCAGGCCCATGTGTTCGAGCTCGAACACGGCTTCCGGACCTACGGAACACATGTATTCGATCGCGTCCTGGTCACCGATGTAGTCGGAGCCCTTGACGGTGTCGTACATGTGCCAGCGCCAATCGTCATTCGGGTCGGCCGAAGCGATGGCGCAGGTGATGCCACCCTGGGCGGAAACGGTGTGCGAACGAGTCGGGAAGACCTTGGTCACAACAGCGGTCTTGTGACCACCTTGAGCCAGTTGCAGCGCGGCACGCATGCCGGCACCGCCACCACCAACGATGATGGCGTCATAGGAAAGAGTACGAATGCTAGACATGGATCAGAAACCCCACAGGATCTGCACACCCCAGACGAACACGACGAACTGGAGCACGCCGCAAACCGCCTGGACGAGGAAACGCACACCGGTCGCCCAACGGCCGATGGCCATGGGGGTCAGGTAGTCGGTGGTAATGGTCCACATACCGACCCAGGCGTGCACGATGAGAGCAACCAGAGCCAGCAGGCTGAAGATGCGCATCGCAGTGTGGGAGAACAGGCCATGCCAGTCGGCATAGGTGAGGCCCGGATGGATCACCAGGAAGCCGATCAGGAACAGGAAATAAGCCGCGAGAACGACCGCCGATACACGCTGAGCCATCCAGTCATAGAGGCCAGAGCGCGAGAAATTGGTTACGTTGGTTACCATACCCAGACCCCCGCCAGAACAATGATCACCACCGAGACGGCGAGAACAATCTTCGAGCCCAGCTTGCCGCCTTCCAGCGACTCGCCGACACCCATGTCCATGATCAGGTGGCGTACACCGGCCACCAGGTGATACAGCAGGGCGGACAGCAGACCCCAGATGATCAGCTTGGCCAGCGGACTGGTCAGGCACGCCTTAACTTCTGCAAAGCCTTCCTCGGAGGCCAGGGATTTATCCAGAGCAAACAGCATCAGGATGATTCCCAGGAAGAGGATGACACCGGAAATACGGTGCAGAATGGACGTATAAGCTGTGATCGGGAGTTTTATGGTCCTGAGATCTAGGTTTACAGGTCGTTGGCTATTCACGGCTTTTTTCACACTAGAGGCCCCTAACAAACAGGGCAAGTTGTCGGGAAGTGCACTGGTCAGGTACCCCTCACCAAAGGGAGTGCCAGCCGCCTGATTACAGGCTTTCAGGCTTCGGCGGCCGGGCGCAGAGTATAGACAGTTAGGCAACTAATGACAACGCAGATACCCACCCCGAAAAGCGGATTGCGCGCCCTATATAAATGTCGTATTAGGCCCTTGCGCGCGCCACTGAAAAGTGGCTGAAACCCCTCTGCCGTCTGGGTTTTCGCAAATTGACATTCAAATTTATGTCTCTATAGTGTCCCGGGCCCTGCGTGGGGGGCTTCTGATGATTCCAAGCATAAACAGGAGGCCGACATGGCTGACAAAAAAGCGCAGTTGATCATCGAGGGCAATGCCCCCGTAGAGCTGCCCGTACTGACCGGCACCGTAGGTCCCGATGTTGTCGACGTGAGGGGCCTGACCGCCACGGGTCGCTTCACCTTTGATCCTGGCTTTATGTCGACCGCCTCTTGCGAGTCGAAGATCACCTATATCGACGGCGACGCAGGCGTTCTACTGCACCGCGGCTACCCCATCGAGCAACTGGCCGACAAATCCGACTACCTGGAAACCTGCTACCTGCTGCTGAACGGCGAACTGCCGACTGCAGAGCAGAAGTCCCAGTTCGTCAGCACCATCAAGAACCACACCATGGTTCACGAGCAGCTGAAGAGCTTCTTCAACGGCTTCCGCCGCGATGCCCACCCGATGGCCATCATGTGCGGCGTAGTTGGCGCCCTCTCCGCCTTCTACCACGACTCCCTGGACATCAATAATCCGCATCACCGCGAAGTTTCGGCCATGCGCCTGATCGCCAAGATGCCGACCATTGCTGCCATGACTTACAAGTACTCCATGGGCCAGCCCATGATGTACCCGCGTAACGACCTGAATTACGCGGAAAACTTCCTGCACATGATGTTCAACACCCCGTGCGAGATCAAACCGATCAGCCCGGTACTGGCCAAGGCAATGGACCGCATCTTCGTCCTGCACGCCGACCATGAGCAGAACGCCTCCACCTCCACCGTCCGCCTGGCCGGTTCTTCCGGTGCCAACCCGTTCGCCTGTATCGCCGCCGGCATCGCCGCGCTGTGGGGCCCGGCACACGGCGGCGCCAACGAAGCCGTCCTGAGCATGCTGGACGAGATCGGCAGCGTCGAGAACATCGACAAGTTCATCGCCAAGGCGAAGGACAAGAACGATCCGTTCAAGCTGATGGGCTTCGGTCACCGCGTTTACAAGAACCGCGACCCGCGCGCCACCGTGATGAAGAAGACCTGCGACGAAGTTCTGGCCGAGCTGGGCATCAAGAACGACCCGCAGCTGGAACTGGCCATGCGCCTGGAAGAGATCGCCCTCACCGATCCGTACTTCAAGGAACGCAACCTGTACCCGAACGTGGACTTCTACTCGGGCATCATCCTCAAGGCCATCGGCATCCCGACCAGCATGTTCACCGTGATCTTCGCCCTGTCGCGTACCGTCGGCTGGATCTCGCACTGGAAAGAAATGCTGTCCAGCCCGTACAAGATCGGCCGTCCGCGCCAGCTGTACACCGGTTACGACAAGCGCGACTACGTCGCCCTGGACCAGCGCAAGTAAGCGCCCCAGTAATAAAAAAGGCTGCCATTGGCAGCCTTTTTTATTTCCAGACCGTCTCAGAACCCGCCATAGCGGGCCCCGCGTCAGCGATCAGCGTTTCTCAGCCAGCGCGCGCAGGCCATTCAGGGTATTGAACGGCGCATCCACCACGAAACTGTTGGCCAGCCAGGACGGCACGCTGCCACCCGGCTCGGTGTGCACCTGGTAGGTCACTTCGACCATGCCATCGGCCTTGGGCACGAAGGTCCAGGCACCTTCCAGACTGGCTACGCGCACGAAATCCTTGTCCGCCGGGCGGTACTCGGGCTGGCCATCGAGCTTGCGCACCAGGCTGCCGTCGGCGTTCTCGACGGTCACCACATGCAGCACCGAGTCACGCGCGGTCACCGGCCAGGGCATCTCGAAACGGGTGTAGACCCAGCTCTCGGCACCCTCGTGCTTGAGCAGGCTCTGCTCGGCACAGGCGTGAATCCACTTGCAGGAGCCCTGCACGTCTTCCTGCAGGGCGCGCAGGCTGGCGACATCGCTCTTGATCGTGGTCACGCCGCGGTAGGCCTTGTACTTGGACCCCTGAACCTCGCTCAGGTAGATCTTGATGCCATCCTCGTCCTTGGCCAGCTTCCAGTCCTCGGCATGGGCCAGGCCACTCGCCAGCAGACTCAGGCCACAGACAGCGGCCACTCGACTCAATGCAATCATCGTTGCTCCTTGGGAAAGGGTCCGCCGGCGGCGCCGCCGGACCGAGAATTCGACCCGCTCAGGCAGTCGCTTGTTCCAGCCAGCCGATCAGGCGGATGGCCTCTTCGCGGCTCGAGCCGCAGACCTCAACGTCTGCACTGAATCCCGAACAGACCGGCGGCCGCTCCGGGCGGCCGAAAATCGCGCAGAGAAACTCCGCGGTGAGGTGCAGGCAGCGCTCACCCGCGGCCTTGCCGTTAGGCATACCGGGGATCGGGGTGCTGATGGAAGGCGCGATGCAGCAGGCACCGCAGCCGGCACGACACTTCATGAAGGCTTCTCACGCGCTGGGCGGGCGCGATCTTAACGCCTGTGCGCCACGCCTTCCATCACCTGATGTCGCGTAATTTCGCCAGACTGGCAGCCATCGCGGCGCCTTCTGGATAGAACACCGCCGGCTGGCCGATCGGCGCAGGCACCATCACCGGCTCGCCGGCGCGCACCTGGAATACCTTGCCCGACCACAGGTGCACCCAGTTGCCGGCCGGCAACAGCACCTCCAGCTCGCTGACGCCCGGCTCCAGCACCGGCGCCACCAGCAGCTGGTCGCCGAGCATGAAACTGCGCGGCAGCGCCTGCTGCCCGGCCGGATCGTCCGGATACTGCAGCCACAGCGGGCGCATCAGCGGCATGCCGCTGCGTGCGGCCTCCGCCATCAACTGCTGCCGATAAGGCGCCAGCGCGGCAAAAAGCTTGGCGCTATAGGCGAACTGGGCCAGCAACCGCGGCGAGCTGTAGATCTGCTGGTTGGCATCGGGGCGGTTGCCCTCATGGCTACGCAGCAGGCTGGTGAAGGCGGAGAACTCCATCCAGCGCAGCAGCAGTTCCTCGTCGCGATGATAGTCCTTCAACGGGTGCGTGATGGTGGTGTATCCGCCGGTATCGCTGTGGTTGAGGCTGAACCCGGACAGGCCGCCGGACAGCATGCCCAGCAGCGCACTGTGCAGGCCGTCATCGGCATCCCAGGTGACCAGTTGATCGCCGGCCCACAGGCTGGTGGTCAGACCCGGACTACGACTGAAGGCCGAGCGCATGAAGAAGAACAGCTCGCCCTGCCCGCCCGATTCCTCCAGCAGCTCGCGATTGAGCCGCGCCCATTCCTCGGGATAGCGGTTGTGCGCCAGTGCCGCCGACTCGCCGCTGGCCAGGCGCGCCTCGTAGGGCAGCGCCTCGCCGAAATCGGCCATCCAGCCGGAAAAGCCCTTGGCCAGCATTTCCTCGCGCAGCACCTGCTTGAGCCATTCACGCGCGGCGGGATTGCTCAGGTCGAGCATGCCGGCACTAAAGCTGGTGTTGAGCAACGACAGTGGCTGGCCGGAGGCATCACGCAGCAAATAGCCGTGCTCGCGGGCCTCGGCATACAGGTTGCGCGCCGCACCCGGCTTTTCCGCCATATCCACCAGGAAGGGATTCACATAGGCCAGCGTGCGCACACCACGCGCCTTGAGCTCGCCATTGAGTTCGGCCCACTGCGGATAGTGCTGCTCGTCCAGGCTCCAGTTCCACCACAGCTGCTTGCCGAAACTGGTGGTGCGTTGGCCGACCCAATCCTGCAGCCAGACACCCGCCAGCGGCACGCCAGCCTCGTCGAGCTGATGCAGGATGCCGCGTACTCGCTCGCTACCGCCCTGCAGGCCGACGATGGCGCCGCGCTGGGTCCAGTCCGGCAACGGCGGCATACGCCCGACCACCGCCGTGTGCTGGGCGATCTGCCCTGGCGCATTGGCGGCCGTGTAGATACGCGCAGCCAAACGCCCTTCATGCACCTCCAGCTGCACGCGGTGCTCGTCGCGCAGGTCGAACACCTGGTAGGCAGCGGACTCGCTGAAGAAGCTGCGGCCCTTGCTGCTCAGGTAATGCGGCACGGGGGCATAGCTGGTCCACCAGTCGCCGCCGGCGCGGGCAGTCAGGTTGGCGGCGGTGGTGATTGGCTCCAGGCCACGACCAACGCCCTGCTCCTGCACCAGGATCGGCAGGCGCCGGCCGGCCAGGTCGAAGGCGCTGAACTGCTCGCCAAAGCCGTGGAAATGCTCATCCGGCTCACGCTGCCAGCTCAGATACAGGCGATTGAGGCGTTCGTCATCCAGGGCCACGGCCACGCGTACGCCGCGTTCGCCGTCGTCCTCGAGAATCAGCACATAGCCGGTGGAGCTGCCATCGGCGCAGCCCAGGCTACCGCTGAGAATTACCCGCGCGCCGCGCTGCTCGATGTTCTCCAGGCGCTGCTTGCGGCAGAGCAGTTCGCGCTGCTCGTCGACGAACATGGCGCCGCGATGTTCCTCGACCTCCTCACGGCCAAGCCCGGCCGCCAGGAAACCGCCCTCGCTGGCCCAGAGCACGCGCTGCCCGGCCAGCAACTGCAGGCGCTGGCCACCCCACTGCAGCTGATTGGCACCCAGCTCGAACATTCGCGTCGCCCCGAGTGCCGGCGCCACCTCGAGATCGGCCCAGATGGCCCGTTGCTGCCAGGCCTGCCAGCCACTCCACGCAGCCCCCGCCGCGACCACCGCCACGCCCAGCACCGCTGCACCACGAATCCACTTGCCCACGCCCTTCCCCCACCGCTCGAATGATCGATCTGCTCACCTGGCTGGTTGCACCAGGCTCTTTTAGTCTTGCCCTACTCCACTACGGGAATCTCGCCATGCCGGTCTGGATGCAAACCGCCGCCCTGCTGACCCTGTCCAACGTGTTCATGACCTTCGCCTGGTATGGCCACCTGAAGGCCCTGCACGCCAAGCCATGGTTCATTGCCGCGCTGATCAGCTGGGGCATCGCCTTCTTCGAATACATGATCATGGTGCCGGCCAACCGCATCGGTTACACCGAGCTATCGGTGGGCCAGCTGAAAATCATGCAGGAGGTGATCACCCTGGCGATATTCGTGCCCTTCAGTGTCTACGTGATGCAGCAGCCGCTGAAGCTGGATTACCTGTGGGCAGGGTTGTGCCTGCTCGGCGCGGTGTACTTTATCTTCCGCGCCTAAGGCCGGCGACGTCCGAATGCGTCTGCCAGTGCGGCGAATGGCGCCATCCGGCCCACCCGCGTACGAGTGGGCCGCAAGGGCTCAAGGACGCTGCTTGAGGCGGGCGATCAGGCTGGAAGTATCCCAGCGGCCACCACCCATGGCCTGTACATCGGAGTAGAACTGGTCGACCAGCGCCGTAACCGGCAGCTGCGCGCCATTGCGGCGCGCCTCGTCGAGCAGGATCGACAGATCCTTGCGCATCCAGTCCACGGCAAAACCGAAGTCGTACTTACCGGCCAGCATGCTCTGGTGGCGATTTTCCAGCTGCCAGGACTGCGCCGCGCCCTTGCTGATCACCTCCATCGCCGCATGGCCGTCGAGACCGGCGCACTGGGCGAAATGCAGCGCCTCAGCCAGGCCCTGGACCAGGCCGCCGATGCAGATCTGGTTGACCATCTTGGTCAGCTGGCCACTGCCCACCAGCCCCATCAGCTTGATCATCTTGGCGTAGGCGTCGATCACCGGTTCGGCGCGCTTGTAGAAGGCCTCCTCGCCGCCGACCATCACCGTCAGCATGCCATTCTCCGCGCCGGCCTGGCCGCCGGATACCGGCGCATCGAGGAAGCCCAGCTCACGCTCGGCGGCAATCAGTGCCAGCTCGCGGGCGACGTTGGCCGAAGCGGTGGTGTGGTCGACCAGCACGCTACCCGGCGCCATGCCGGCGAAGGCGCCGTCCGGGCCGAGCAGCACGCTGCGCAGATCGTCGTCATTGCCGACGCAGGTCATCACGAATTCGGCGCCCTGGGCGGCCTCGCGCGGGGTCGCGGCCGACTCGCCGGCAAATTCGTCCTCCCACAGCTGCGTCTTGCCAGGCGTGCGGTTGTAGACGCAGACCTCGTGCCCCTCGCAGGCCAGATGTCCGGCCATGGGGAAACCCATCACTCCCAGGCCGATAAATGCCACCTTTGCCATGCTCCACCTCCTTACTGACTGTGGCCCAAGCATAGCCCGGAACCGAATTCCCCCGGCCAGCACAGCTGAATGGCAAAACTGTGCACGTCGCGCGGGCGCCGCCCATACTGGCAGCGAGCTAAGGAGGGACGCATGCGCCAATGGCTGATCATCGACCTGGAAGCCACCACCGAAGAAGGCGGCTGGCCGGTAGAAGACATGGAAATCATCGAGATCGGCGCCAGCCTGGTGGCGGCCGATGGCCATGAACTGGAGCACTTCCAGCGCTTCGTGCGTCCCTTGCGGCGCCCCTGCCTGACCAGTTTCTGCCGCCAGCTGACCCATACCAGCCAGGCCCAGGTCGACGGTGCACAGACGCTGGACGTGGTCTGGCCGCAGTTCGAGCGCTGGCTGGAATCGCACCTGGCACATCTGGTCGGCTGGGGCAGCTGGGGCGACTACGACCGCCGCCAGCTGCAACTGGAATGGCAGCGCCACGGCCTACGCAGCTGCCTGGACGAAATCCCCCACCACAACCTCAAGCAGCGCTTCGCCGAAAGCCGCCAGCTACAGCGTGCGGTGGGCCTGCACTCGGCGCTGCAACTGACCGGGCTGCAGTTCCAGGGGCAACAGCATCGCGCCCTGGAAGACGCGCGCAACACCGCGCGCCTGTTGCCGCTGATATTTGCCCCCTGAGGGCTGACTGAGACGGGATGGTTGGGCATACTGGCGGGCCTTTTTTGACCCATCCGAGGAGCCCGCCATGTTCAAGGTCAACGAATACTTCGACGGCACCGTCAAATCCATCGGCTTCAGCATGGCTGAAGGTCCGGCCACCATCGGCGTGATGGCCCCGGGCGAATACGAGTTCGGCACCGCCCAACTGGAAGTGATGCACGTGGTTGCCGGCGCCCTGACCGTCAAGCTGCCGGGCAGCGACAACTGGGAAACGTTCGCCGCCGGTAGCCAGTTCACCGTGCCGGGCAACAGCAAGTTCCAGCTGCAGGTTGCGGTCGAAACCGCCTACCTCTGCGAATATCGCTGATAGCAGCTCGCCGAAAAAACCGGCCGAATGGCCGGTTTTTTATTAGCCTTTGAAAACCAACAAGTCATAAAAAACCCGCCATGTCGCGCTCGACCTCCTTATTCCTGCCCATCGCCCTGCTAGTGGTCGCCATGACCTCCATCCAGAGCGGCGCCTCCCTGGCCAAGAGCCTGTTCCCGCTCATCGGCCCCGAGGGCACCACTGCCCTACGCCTGAGCCTGGCCGCGCTGATCCTGTGCATCGTCATGCGCCCCTGGCGCACCCGACCGAACTTCGCCGCGTGGCGCTCGCTGCTGGGCTATGGCCTGTCGCTGGGGGCGATGAACCTGCTGTTCTACATGTCGCTGAAGACCATTCCGCTGGGTATCGCAGTTGCCCTGGAGTTCACCGGCCCGCTGGCCCTGGCCCTGGTCTCCTCGCGGCGCCTGCTGGACTTCGTATGGATCGGCCTGGCCGTGCTCGGCCTCTGGCTGCTGCTGCCGGACACCAGCGCCAGCGACCATCTCGACCCCATGGGCATGGCCCTGGCCCTCGGCGCGGGCGTGTGCTGGGCGCTGTACATCATCTTCGGGCAGAAGGCCGGCACCGAGCACGGCGCGCAGACCGTGGCCTTCGGCACCCTGGTGGCGGCCATGCTGGTGTTCCCGATCGGCCTGGCCAAGGTCGGCGGCGACCTGTTCTCCCACGACCTGCTGCCGGTGGCGCTGGGCGTTGCCGTGCTGTCCTCGGCGCTGCCCTACAGCCTGGAGATGTTCGCCCTGACGCGCATGCCGGCGCGTACCTTCAGCGTGCTGATGAGCATGGAGCCGGCCATCGCCGCCCTCTCCGGCCTGATCTTCCTCAGCGAGATGCTCAGCGCCACCCAGTGGCTGGCGATAGGCGCGATCATCGTCGCCTCGACCGGCGCCGCGGCCACCATCAAGCCGCGCAACCACTGAAAATCGATCAGCGCTCGCGCAGGGCGCTGACGATCGCCAGCCCTTCCAGCTCCGCCAGATACTCCTCGACACTCAGCAGCCCCAGGCAGGGCATGGCGCCACGAGCCTGCAGCGTGCCGGCGGCCAGCTTGCGCGCCAGGGCCACGGCGGCCATGCACGGGATGTTCGGGCCGTCGTTGTTCTGCGCCAGCAGTTCCCAGCACAGCTGCAGCGGCTGGCCATCGGCGCCCTGCCCGTCCAGGCGCACAAACATGCCACTGCGCCCATCGCCGAAGGGCTCCACCGAGACGGCGCGGCGATGCAGAAAATCGGTCAGCGGCACCGCGCTGCGCAGCAAACTCAGGCGCACCAACCAGGACAGCGCCCAGGTACCGAACTGGGTCAGGCGCAGGCCGACGCCGGCCGAGAAGCGCACACTGCGCACACCCGGATAGCGCGCCGGAAACAGCTGCAGATCGGGAATGTCACAGTTGGCCACCCAGCGCGGGCCGAGCGGCGCGGGGAAATCATGACGGGCCAGGTCCTACCAGCCGAACACCTGCTGCCAGGCGCCATCGCGCCATTGTTGGAAGGGCTTTCCGCAATAGCCCAGCACCGCCGCCAGGGTCGAGGCGCCGGGTGTCTTCTCCGAGGAGCTGATGCCGTGCCAGATGCTCTCCAGTCGCGAGAAGCGCGGCAGCAAGCTGTCGATCACCGCAGCGGCCAGGGCCGGCACCGAGCTGGCGCCAGCGCAGACCAGCACGCCAGCCTCACGCGCGGCCTGGTCCAGCTCGCCGATGGAGCAGACGAAGGCCCGCGCATCGGCCAGATCGGCGTAGTGCATGCCGGCGGCGATGGCGGCGTGCGCTACGCGATGATCCTGGCCCTGGAACGGGCCGGCGGTGGAAATAAGCATCTGCGCCCCAGTGGCGCGCAAACGCTCGACCAGGTCTGGAGCGTTCATGTCCAGCTGCAGCGCCTGGGCACCGGTCTGCGCAGCCAGTGCCTCGGCCTTGGCCAGATCGCGCCCGGCCACCCAGATGCGCATGTTTGAAGTCGCGGCCAGGCGCCGCACTATCACCTGGCCGAAGTTGCCGTAGCCACCCAGCACCACAACGCCGAAATCCTTTTCCACACTTTGTCCTCAGTCGCGCTCGCGGCGCTCGGTATTGAACTGCAGCTCGGCCAGGCGGGCGTACAGCGGGTTGCTCAGCACCAGCTCGCCATGGGTACCGATGGCCTGCAAGCGGCCGCGATCAATCACCGCAATGCGATCGGCATGCTTGACCGTGGCCAGGCGGTGGGCGATCACCAGGGTGGTGCGCCCGCGCATCAGCCCCGGCAGCGCCTGCTGGATCAGGTGCTCGCTCTCGGCGTCCAGCGCGCTGGTGGCTTCGTCGAGCAGCAGGATTGGCGCGTCGGTGAGCAACGCACGGGCAATCGCCAAGCGCTGGCGCTGGCCGCCAGACAGGCCCAGGCCGGCCTCGCCCAAGTGGGTCTGATAGCCCTGCGGCAGGCGTTCGATGAACTCGTGGGCATGCGCCGCACGTGCCGCCGCCTCGACCTCCGCATCGCTGGCGTCGGGCCGGCCGTAGCGCAGGTTGTCTGCCACGCTGCCGTAGAACAGCGCCGGATTCTGCGACACCAGGGCGAAGCAGCGGCGCAGGTCGGCCGGATCGAGACGCTGGATCGGCAGGCCCTCGACCAACACCTCGCCCTCCTGCGGGTCGAAGAAGCGCAGCAGCAGGTCGAACAGGGTCGACTTGCCAGCACCGGACGGGCCGACCAGGGCCAAGGTCTCGCCGGCACGTACGGCCAGGTCGATACCATCGATGGCCGGATGTTCCGGGCGGCTCGGGTAGTTGAAGCGCACGCCACGCAGCTCGACGGCACCACTGATGCGCTCGGGCAGGTGCAGTAACTGATCCTGCTGCGGCGCGCCAATCAGGTTGCGCGTACGCAGCAGCTCGGCAATGCGCTCGGCGGCGCCGGCGGCGCTCTGCAGTTCGCCGATCACCTCGCTGATGGAGCCGAAGGCCATGCCGACGATCAGGCTGTAGAACACGAAGGCGGCCAGGTCGCCGCCGCTGATGCGTCCGGCGATCACATCCATGCCGCCGACCCAGAGCATCACGCCAACCGCGCCAAGCACCAGGACGATGACCGTGGTGATCAGCCAGGCGCGCTGGCGAATGCGCTTGCCGGCGGTGGCGAACGCCGCCTCCACGGTGCCGGCGAAGCGTGCCTTGTCCTGGGCCTGGTGGTTGTAGGCCTGCACCGTCTTGATCTGGCCGAGGGTCTCGCCGATATAGCTGCCGACATCGGCCACCCGGTCCTGGCTCTGCCGGGACAGCGCGCGCACACGGCGGCCGAAGAGCAGGATCGGCGCCACCACCAGCGGCAACGAGCAGAGCACGATGGCGCTGAGCTTGGCGTTGGTGACGAACAGCAGCACGATCCCGCCGATCAACATGATGCCGTTGCGCAGGGCCATGGACAGCGAGGAGCCGATCACGGTCTGCAGCAGCGTGGTGTCGGCAGTCAGCCGCGACTGGATCTCCGAGGCGCGGTTGCTCTCGTAGAAGCCCGGATGCAGGCCGATCAGATGGTCAAACACGCGCTGGCGGATATCGGCGACGAAGCGCTCGCCGATCCAGCTAACCAGGTAGAAACGGGTGAAGGTGCCGATGGCCAGTGCTAGCACCAGCACGAAGAACAGCGCGATGGAGTGGTTCAGCGCCGTCTGCGACTGGGTCGCCAGGCCTTGGTCCACCAGCAGGCGAATACCCTGACCCATGGACAGGGTGATGGCGGCGGTGAACATCAGCGCCGCCAGGGCGCCGGCCAGGCGCCAGCGATACGGCGCAACGAAGCGCCAGGCCAGGCGCAATGCCTCGCGCCGGCTGGAAGAAAGCGGATTCATGAACGAGGCTCGGCAGTGTCGAGGAAACGGCGGGAATGATCGGGATCGGGCAACAGGCAGCTGTCGTAGCGGCCGAACAGGCGGTAGCGATTCAGCGCGATACGGTCGTAGCTCCAGTCGCGCAGCGGTCGCGGCAACACACGCAGGCCGGCCAGCAAGCGCCAGGCTCCGGGCAGCTGCGCGACGATGCGCAGCACGGCGTCGCTGCGCACGAACAGCGCCTCGCCTTCTACATAGGCCATGGTGTCGAAATGGTCGGTCGGCAGGCCGAACCAGGCGAGGATGGCCTGGCCCTCGGCGGACTGTACCGAGCAGAGGCGGAAGCGCCGCTCGTGGTCATGGCGGATCAGGAACTTCGCCCAGCCGTTGCACAGCCGGCACACGCCGTCGAACAGCACCACGCGCTCGCCGGCCTGGATATGGGGTGGTAATGCCATCGCAATCTCCGGAAACCCTACGCCGATGCTAACTCATTGAGCACGGCGGTGGCCTCAGTCAACGAAGCGATAGTGGCCGGTGATGCGGTAGGCGAACAGGATGTCCTCCTCCTGCGTGCCACGGCCGATGTTGTGCAGGATCAGCGGCGTGCCGGCCGCATCGGTGCGGTCCGAGACCAGGCCGATGTGGGTCAGGCCACGGCCAAGGTCCCAGGTGACGATGTCGCCGGCGCGGTAATCGACCGGCTTGTCGCTGACCTTGAGGGCCATGCCCTGGCGCTGAAACCAGGTCATCAGGTTGGGCACCCGGCGATGATCGATATTACGATCCGGGCGCTTCAGCCCCCAGTTCTTCGGGTAGCGAGCGAAGTGCGCGCGCATGTCCTCGTGCACGCTCTTCTGCAGGTCCAGGCCCTGTTCACGCAGGGCGCGGATCACCACGTCGGTGCATACGCCGGTACTCAGCGGCACGTCGCCGCCGGGGTAGCCGAGCTGCCGGTAGACCGGGTCGTAGCTCAGGGTCACCCCGACCTGGCTGCGGGCGTCGAGCACCAGACGTTGCGGGTCGATGGCCGCAGCGGCGACCAGGCTGAACAACAGGCCCAGCGACAGGGCCAGGGTTTGCAGGAGCTTCATCCTTGAGTCCTCCTTGGAATCATTTCAGGGGATAGAGCAGTTCTTCCCGGTAGCCCGCCCAGACCCGCACCGCGTCAGGGAAGGCTTCATCCAGCGCCGGGTCGCCGCTGTCCACCAGCAGCGGGCGCCCCTCGAGGGTGCCGAGCTTGCGTTTGGTAGCGATCACCCGCAGATGCTCCAGGCCGATGGCGCGCAGCACCCGCGGGCTGATCTGCTGGTTGCCGCGGCCGATGATGTGGCCCTGGCCGCCGATGGCGGTGACCAGTAGGCGCGCCGGCTGGCCGTCGATCAGCTCGAACAGCTGCGCCTCGGTGACGTCGCGGGCGATCACCGCGCCGTTCTCGATCACGTCGACGCCCAGCAGCGTGGTGTCGAGATTGAGGTTCTGCGCCAGGCCGTGCAGGGTCGAGCCGGGGCCGAACACGTAGCGCACGCCCTCTTCCCAGCTCTCGGCCAGCCAGTCAGCCAGGTCCACCAGCACCAGTTCCTCGGACTCCATGCCGCCCTGTTTGACGTGCTGCATGAACTCGCCTTCCACCGGCACGCACATCTCGCCGTAATGCCGCGAACCGACCTTGCCATCGCGCAGGGCCGCCTCGTCGATGTCGCGCACCTCGCCGCTGGACAGCCGCACCAGGCCGCCCTCGATCAGACGCAGAGCCATCTGCCCGGCAGCGCGCGGGCTGATGGCGTAGACCGCGGAGTGGATCTTCACCCCGGCCGGGATGCCCAGCACTGGCTGCTCCTCACGCACTGCCGCGCACACGTCGCGGGCCGTGCCGTCGCCGCCGGCGAACAGGATCAGCGCGCAACCGGCGTCCTGCAGGGCGCGCACCGCGGCCTGGGTATCGGCGGCAGTGGTCGGCCCCTCTTCCAGGCTGCCGAGCACGCGGTGGGCGTAGCCCAGATCGGCCAGCAAATCTGCACCCATGGCGCCGGGAAAGGTGATGAACTGCAGGCGCTCGGCCACCGGGCGCAGGCATTCCAGGGTGATACGTGTGCGCTCCGCCGCGCGCGGCTCGGCGCCACGGGCCAGGGCTTCGGCGGCCACGCCATCGCTGCCCTTGAGCGCCGCTGGTCCGCCGAGGCCGGCCAGCGGGTTGATGATCAGGCCCAGATGGAAAACACTCATAACCACTCCAATCACGGCGCACCGTTCGGTGCCCCGAATAAACCTCTCGCGCTGGCTGTCACGGCGCCTTCATCTGCCCTGCCTAGACTGTGTTTACAGCCAGGAGATACGGCCATGAAAGCGCAACAGCAGTCCCCGCAAACTCGTTCCAACCCGAGCAACCCGCAGCAACCGGTAGGCGGCTCGATCATCGATGCCCAAGGTCGTGAAGTGCCGATTACCGAGCAGATGATCCAGCAAGCCTGCCAAGCCCTGGACAAGTCCTGGCAGACACCTCACCACTGGCACTGACACGCCCGCCTCAGCGTGGGTGGCAGCCCAGCGCCGCCGACAGCGCCGCCAGGTGCGGCGCATCCCCCTCCAGACGCACCTGCAGGCCATCGATCTCGCGGCGATAGGGATAGTGCTTGCGCAGGGCGTCGAAAGCCGCCTTGCGCTGCGCGGCATCACCAACCAGCGAACGGCGGAAATCGGCATCGTCACGGCGCGGGTCGTATACCGCGCGGCACAGGGTGGCCAGCGCCCAGCCGATATCGGCGTCTTCGTGCAGTAACAGCTCACCAAGCCAGGACGGCGGCAGCAGGTCATCCAGCTGTACCTGCTCGTCCAGGCCCATGGCCTTGCAGTAGGCCTGGTAGATTTGCGCCGTGCCGCGCAGCTTGCCGTCCAGGCTGTAGCCGGCGATGTGCGGAGTGGCCAGGCGGCACAGTGCGGCCAGCTCAGGATCTGCCAGCGGCTCGCCTTCCCAGACATCCAGCGCCACCTGCAGATCGGCGCCACCTTGCAGATGCGCCTTGAGCGCCGCGTTGTCGACTATCGGGCCACGGGCCGCATTGATCAGCCAGGCCCCAGGCTTGAGCTGGCGCAGTTGCTCGGCGCCGAGCAGGTGGCGGGTGCCGGCATCCAGCGGGGTGTGCAGACTGATGGCATCGCACTCGCGCAGGATGGTCGCCAGGTCGACGAAGTCGCCGCCCTCGGCAGCCTGGCGTGGCGGATCGCAGACCAGCAAATTCCAGCCCAGACCGCGCAGGACTTCGACCAGACGGCCACCGACCTGGCCAGCGCCGACCACGCCATAGGTGAGCTCGGGCAGTTTGCGCCCGGTCGTCTCCGCCAGGGCCAGCAGGCAACCGAGCACGTAGTCCACTACGCCGCGGGCATTGCAGCCGGGAGCGCTGGACCAGGCGATGCCGGCCTCGGCGAAGTAGTCCAGGTCGAGATGGTCGGTACCAATGGTGCAGGTGCCGACGAAGCGCACCTTGCTGCCTTCCAGTAGCGCGCGGTCGACGCGGGTCACCGAGCGCACCAGCAGCACCTCGGCATCACCCAGGGCAGCGCGGTCGATGGCGCGCCCGGGGTGGCGGCTGATGGCGCCGAAACTGGCGAAGAACTCGTCGAGCAGTGGGATGTTTTCGTCGGCGACAATCTGCATGTGCGGTGCTCCATTCACGAGCCGACATTCTAGGCGCAGAGCCCTATCCGCGGTAAGCCGCGCTTTCCTGACCGCCGGGGCAGGTATAGACTTGCGCGCCTTCTCGCTCCAGCCCTGCCGGACTATCCATGCTCGCCCTCTCCCGCTCCGCCCGCACCCTGGCCGAAATTCGCGCCCTGTTGACGCTGGCGACCCCCATCATCATCGCCCAGCTGGCCCACACCTCCATGGGCTTCGTCGATGCGGTGATGGCCGGCCGCGTCAGCGCGCGCGACCTGGCCGCCGTGGCCCTGGGCAACTCGCTGTGGATACCGGTGTTCCTGCTGATGAATGGCACCCTGCTGGCCACCACCGCCAAGGTCGCGCAGCGCTATGGTGCCGGCAAGCAGGAGGAGATCGGCCCGCTGGTGCGCCAGGCCCTATGGCTGGCGCTGGCGGTGGGCCTGGCCTGCGCCACCCTGCTGTGGAATGCCGAGCCGCTGCTGCATCTGATGGACGTGGACGCCGAGCTCACCGCCATGTCCATGGGCTATCTGCGCGGCATCGCCTTCGGCTTCCCGGCGGTGGCGCTGTATCACGTGCTGCGTTGCTGCAGCGACGGCCTCGGCCATACCCGGCCGAGCATGATGCTGGGCATCGGCGGCCTGCTGCTGAACATCCCGCTCAACTACATCCTGATCTACGGCCACCTCGGCTTCCCGGCCATGGGTGGTGTGGGTTGCGGCTGGGCCAGTGGCACGGTGATGTGGTGCATGCTGCTGGGCATGCTGTGGTGGGTGAACCATGCGCCCTATTACAAGCCGAGCGAGCTGTTCAAACGCTTCGACTGGCCGCAGTGGCCGGTGATCCGCCGCCTGCTCTCGATCGGCGCGCCGATTGGCATATCGATCTTCGCCGAATCGAGCATCTTCTCGGTGATCGCCCTGCTGATTGGCGGCCTCGGCGCCACGGTGGTGGCCGGGCACCAGATCGCCCTGAACTTCAGCTCGATGATCTTCATGATCCCCTACTCGCTGGCCATGGCAGCCACGGTGCGGGTCGGCCAGTCGCTGGGCCGCGGCACGCCGCGCGATGCGCGCTTCTCTGCGGGTGTAGCGATGGGTACGGCGCTGAGCTACGCCTGCCTGTCGGCGAGCCTGGTTCTGCTGCTGCGCGAGCAGATCGCCAATATCTACAGCCCGGACCCGGCGGTGATCGCCATGGCGGCCACCCTGTTGGTGTATTCGGCGCTGTTCCAGTTCTCCGACGCGGTCCAGGTTACCGCCGCCGGCGCCCTGCGCGGTTATCAGGACACCCGCGCGACCATGCTGATCACTTTGGTCGCCTACTGGGGCATCGGCCTGCCGGTGGGGTATGCCCTGGGACTGTCCGACTGGTTCGGCACGCCGTCCGGGCCGAGCGGGCTATGGCAAGGTCTGGTGGTGGGCCTGACCTGCGCCGCCGTGCTGCTCGCCGTGCGCCTGGCACGCAGTGCACGTCGGCATATCCGCGCCGCGCGCTAACGCTGGCTCAGTCGAGCTTCTTGCGAATCCAGTACTGGTAGGTGCCGCCGTCCTCGCCCTGCTCCAGCAGCTCGTGGCCGAGGAACATGCAGAACTTGGGGATATCGCGCTTGGTCGAGGGGTCGGTGGCCAGCACCTGCAGCAGGCCACCGGCCGGCAGGTCGCGCACCTTGTTGTGCAGCATCATCACCGGCTCGGGACAGAACAGGCCGGTGGCGTCGAGGATGGCGTCGGGTTGCAGGGACATGAATCTAACTCCGAAAACAAGCCGGCATTATCGCCCAAGCGGGCGGCCGGGTCTGCCCCGCCGCATCAGATCCAGATAAAGAGCGCGATCACCACCGCCAGCAGCAGCCACTGCAGGCCGTAATAGAGGCTGCGATTGCGTTTCTTCAGGGCCTTGGCGCGCAGGCGCAGGCGGTAGAGCTGCTGGAAGGCGCGGTTGATCCCGCCGGTGGCGTCCTGCTCGTCGTTCGGCGAGCTGGCCGCCGCCATCACATTGCGACTGAACCAGCGATTCAGCGCCGCGGCCCAGCGGTAGCGCAGCGGGCGCTCGACGTCGCAGAACAGGATCACCCGGTCCTGCTCGGTCTTGTTCTCGGCGTAGTGGATGAAGGTCTCGTCGAACAGCACCGCCTCGCCGTCGCGCCAGAAGTAGCGCTCGCCATCGACCTCGATGAAGCACTCGTCCGAGTTCGGCGTGACCAGCCCCAGGTGATAGCGCAGCGAGCCAGCGTAAGGGTCGCGATGGCGCACCAGGCGCGCACCGGGCGGCAGCTCGGCGAACATCGCCGCCTTGATCTGCGGAATCGATTTGACCAGCGCCGTGGTCTGCGGGCACAGCTCCGCCGCAGACGGGTGACTGTCGCCGTACCACTTGAGATAGAAGCGCTTCCAGCCGGTCTTGAAGAAGGAGTTGAAGCCGGCATCGTTGTAGCCGTCGGCCTTGCGGATGCGCCCGGCCTCGCGCAGCTGCAGGGCTTCGTGGCGGATGCTCTGCCAGTTCTCCTGCAGCACACCCAGCTCGGGGAAATCCTGCGGCGAGTAGTAGGCCTGACCCGGCAGCCGCGAGCTCAGATAGAGCAGCGAGTTGATCGGCGCGAGGAAGGTCGAGTGGTCCTTCAGCTGCCGACCGATGCCGTGACGAACCCGGCCGCGCAGATGAACGTGGCACACACTGGCAACGAACAGCAGCAGAACGACGATCTTCATCGCGACGGACTCATGCCGGAAAGTCGCACTCTAGCCGCGAATCCCCCGAGTCGACAACGGCCCTACTTCAGCCCAGGCGGCGCAGATGGCAGGTCACTTCCTCGCGGTCGTGGTAGAGCTGCTTGCAGGCGATGGACACCTTGAGCTTGCGCGCGCTGAAGGCATCCTCCATGCGCTGCAGCAGCTTGCACACCTCGGCGTAGCGCTGCTTCATCGGCAGCTTGAGGTTGACCACCGCCTCGCGGCAGTGTCCGCCGCCGATCCACTCCTCGATCATCGCCGCGGTACGCGCCGGCTTCTCGACGATGTCGCAGACCATCCAGTCCACCGGCTGCTTGGGCTTCCAGGTGAAGCCGTCGACCATCAGGTGGGTAACCAGGCCGGTATCCATCAGGCTTTCGGCCATCGGGCCGTTGTCGATGGCGGTGACCAGCATGCCGCGGCGCACCAGCTGGTAGGTCCAGCCGCCGGGAGCGGCGCCCAGGTCGACGCCGGTCATCTCGTCCGACAGCCGTGTTTCCCACTGCTCGCGCGGGATGAAGGTGTGCCAGGCCTCTTCCAACTTGAGGGTCGAGCGGCTCGGCGCCTCGCGGGGGAACTTCAGGCGCGGGATGCCCATCGGCCATTGCGCCTGGTTGTTGGCCTCGGCGAGGCCGAGGAACACCTCGCGGCCGCTGACGAAGGTCAGCAGCAGGCGCGGCTTGCTCGCGTCCTCGACCAGCCGCCCGGACTTCTCCAGCGCCTTGCGCAGCGGGCCCTCGAACTTCTTGCAGAAGTTCGACAGCTCCTTGCCCTCGTTGGTGTCGAACACTTCCAGCCACAGGCCGCCGCACACCGGGTATTCAGCCAGGGCCTGCTGCACCACGCTGATGCGATCCGTCTCCGGCAGTTGCAGATAGCTGCCCCGCGCCCACTGACGCGGGAAGATCAGGCGCTTGAACTGCACGCCCTGCATCAGGCGCTCGGCGCCGCCGGGCTCCATGCAGGTGAACTCGGCGTGGGCGCTGTTCGGTTTGGCCTTGGCGTAGCCGGCCACGCCCAGGCGCGCGGCCTGGTCGCTGATCTCGGCGCAGACTTCACCCTCGAAACCGGGGCGGCAATGCAACAACACAACGTTCATGGGGGGACTCTCCTCAGGCCGCGCATGATAGCGAAGTCGGGAACCCCCGGCGCGCCCAACCTGTCCAGACCAATGGCAGGAGCTGGCCTGACGGTCTAGTTTCACTAGTTCAATCGAACAGGAGTGCAACCATGCCCTCGCTGGATAGCCTGAAAAGCCGACGTGAATTGCAGGTGGGCAACAAGACCTACCACTACTTCAGCCTGCCGGAGGCCGCCAAGAGCCTCGGCAACATGGACCAACTGCCCATGTCGCTCAAGGTGCTGCTGGAGAACCTGCTGCGCTTCGAGGACAACGCCACGGTCAGCGCCTACGACATCAAGGCGATGATCGACTGGCTCAAGGAGCGGCGCAGCGACCACGAGATCCAGTACCGCCCCGCGCGGGTGCTGATGCAGGACTTCACCGGCGTGCCGGCGGTGGTCGACCTCGCCGCGATGCGCGCGGCCATGGCCGGCGCCGGTGGCGACCCGCAGAAGATCAACCCGCTGTCGCCGGTGGACCTGGTCATCGACCACTCGGTGATGGTCGACAAGTACGCCTCCGCCGCCGCCTTCGAGCAGAACGTCGACATCGAGATGCAGCGTAATGGCGAGCGCTACGCCTTCCTGCGCTGGGGCCAAAGCGCCTTCGCCAACTTCAGCGTGGTGCCGCCGGGCACCGGCATCTGCCACCAGGTCAACCTGGAATACCTGGCGCGCACCGTGTGGACCAAGGACGAGGACGGCGTCACCTTCGCCTTCCCCGACACCCTGGTCGGCACCGACTCGCACACCACCATGGTCAACGGCCTCGGCGTGCTCGGCTGGGGCGTGGGCGGCATCGAGGCCGAGGCGGCCATGCTTGGCCAGCCGGTGTCGATGCTGATTCCCGAGGTGATCGGCTTCCGCCTCAGCGGCAAGCTGCGCGAGGGCATCACCGCCACCGACCTGGTGCTGACCGTGACGCAGATGCTGCGCAAGAAGGGCGTGGTGGGCAAATTCGTCGAGTTCTATGGCGACGGCCTGGCCGACCTGCCGCTGGCCGACCGCGCCACCATCGCCAACATGGCCCCGGAATACGGCGCCACCTGCGGTTTCTTCCCGGTGGACGACATCACCCTCGGCTATTTGCGCCTGTCCGGCCGCCCGGAGGACAGCGTGCAACTGGTGGAGGCCTACGCCAAGGCCCAGGGCCTGTGGCGCGAGCCCGGCCACGAGCCGCTGTTCACCGACAGCCTGGAGCTGGACCTCGGCGAGGTCGAGGCCAGCCTGGCCGGGCCCAAGCGCCCGCAGGACCGCGTTCTGCTGTCCAACGTGCCGCGCACCTTCGACGAGCTGGTCGGCCTGCAGCTCAAGTCGCCGCCCCAGGAGGAAGGTCGCCTGCTCAGCGAAGGCGGTGGCGGTGTCGCGGTGGGCAACGCCGCCCTGGTCGGCGAATCCGACTACCACTACGAGGGTGCTACCCATCGGCTCAAGCATGGCGCTGTGGTCATCGCCGCCATCACCTCCTGCACCAACACCTCCAACCCCAGCGTGATGATGGCTGCCGGGCTGCTGGCGAAGAAGGCAGTGGAGAAAGGCCTGCAGCGCAAACCCTGGGTGAAGAGCTCGCTGGCACCCGGCTCCAAGGTGGTCACCGAGTACTTCAAGGCCGCCGGCCTGACCACCTACCTCGACCAGCTCGGCTTCGACCTGGTCGGCTATGGCTGCACCACCTGCATCGGCAACTCCGGCCCGTTGCTCGAGCCGATCGAGAAGGCCATCCAGCAGAGCGACCTGACTGTGGCCTCGGTGCTCTCCGGCAACCGCAACTTCGAAGGCCGCGTGCACCCGCTGGTGAAGACCAACTGGCTGGCCTCGCCGCCGCTGGTAGTGGCCTATGCCCTGGCCGGCAGCGTGCGAGTCAACCTCGGTGAAGACCCACTGGGTACCGGCAAGGACGGCCAACCGGTGTACCTGCGGGACATCTGGCCGAGCCAGCGGGAAATCGCCGAGGCCGTGGCCAAGGTCGATACCGCCATGTTCCGCCGCGAGTACGCCGAAGTGTTCGCCGGCGACGCCCAGTGGCAGGCCATCGCCGTGCCCCAGGCCGCCACCTACGAATGGCAGGCGGACTCCACCTACATCCAGCATCCACCGTTCTTCGAGGGCATCGCCGGCGAGCCACCACATATCGGCGACATCAAGGATGCCCGGGTGCTCGCCCTGCTTGGCGACTCGGTGACCACCGACCACATCTCCCCCGCCGGCAACATCAAGAAGGACAGCCCGGCTGGCCGCTACCTCAGCGAGCACGGCGTGACACCGGTGGACTTCAACTCCTACGGCTCGCGGCGCGGCAACCACGAGGTGATGATGCGCGGCACCTTCGCCAACATCCGCATCCGCAACGAGATGCTCGGCGGCGAGGAAGGCGGTAACACCCGCCATGTTCCGAGCGGCGACAAGCTGGCGATCTACGACGCAGCCATGCGCTATCGCGACGAGGGTGTGCCGCTAGTGATCTTTGCCGGCAAGGAGTACGGCACCGGCTCATCGCGCGACTGGGCGGCCAAGGGCACCAACCTGCTCGGGGTAAAGGCGGTGATCGCCGAGAGCTTCGAGCGCATCCACCGTTCCAACCTGGTCGGCATGGGCGTGCTGCCGCTGCAGTTCCAGAACGGCCAGGACCGCAAGAGTCTGGGCCTGACCGGCAACGAGCGGATCAGCATCAAAGGCCTGGATGGCGCCGAGCTGCGCCCGCGCATGACCCTGACTCTGGATATCCAGGCAGAAGACGGCAAACGGCAGCAGGTCGAGGTGCTCTGCCGCATCGATACACAGAACGAGGTGGAGTACTTCAAGGCCGGCGGCATCCTGCACTACGTGCTGCGCCAGCTGCTCAAGGAGTAACCTTCGGCGAGATGAAAAAGGGCGGCCAGTGGCCGCCCTTTTTCATTCACGCAGCTGACTCAGCCAACCGAAGCCGACTGCAGCTGGGTGCGCCCGTAGACGTCCTCGAGGCGCTCGATATCGTCCTCGCCCAGGTAGCTGCCCGACTGTACTTCGATGATCTCCAGCGGGATCTTGCCGGGGTTGGACAGGCGATGCACCGAGGCGATCGGGATGTAGGTCGACTGGTTCTCGGTGAGCAGGAACACCTTGTCGTCACAGGTCACCTGAGCCGTGCCGGAGACCACGATCCAGTGCTCGGCGCGATGGTGGTGCATCTGCAGCGACAGCTGCGCGCCGGGGCGCACGGTGATGTGCTTGACCTGGTGGCGATTGCCGTTGTCCACCGAGTCGTAGCTGCCCCAGGGGCGGTACACGGCGCAATGGCTCTGGGTTTCCTGGCGGCCCTGGGAGTCCAGCACGTTGACCAGCTTCTTCACGTCCTGCACGGCGTTCTTGTGGGCGATCATCACCGCATCCTTGGTCTCGACCACCACCACGTCGTCCATGCCGATCAAGGTCACCAGCTTGGAGGTGCCGTGCACGAAGCTGTTGTGGCTGGAATGGGTCACCACGTCGCCCTTGAGCACGTTGCCGTCGCTGTCCTTCTCGTGCACGTCCCACAGCGAGGACCAGCTGCCCACATCATTCCAGCCGGCGGCCAGCGGTACCACGCAGGCGCGGCTGGTTTTCTCCATCACCGCGTAGTCGATGGAATTGTCCGGGCAGCACTCGAAGGTACCTGGGTCGATGTTGACCACCCCGTCCACCGCCTTGCTGCGCTCCAGGGCCAGCACGCAGGTGTCGTAGATGTCCGGCTCGTGGCTGCGCAGTTCGTCGAGGAAGCGGCTGGCGCGGAACAGGAACATGCCGCTGTTCCAGTAGTAGCCACCGCTACGCACGAACTCGCTGGCGCGCTCGTGATCGGGCTTCTCGACGAATTGCTGGACGCGATAGGCGCCCGGCACCAGATCGTCGCCCTCCTCCAGACGCGCCGCTTTGATGTAGCCGAAACCGGTTTCCGGGCTGTTGGCTGGAATGCCGAACAGCACCATCTCGCCTTCGTCGGCGGCGATGCGCGCCAGCTCCAGCGCCTTGCGCAGGCCCAGTTCGTCATCGATCACGTGATCGGCCGGCAGTACCAGCATCAGCTCGTCACGGCCCTCGGCGAGCAGTTGCAGCGCAGCCATGGCCACCGCCGGTGCGGTGTTACGGCCGAAGGGTTCGAGCACCATGCTCTGCGTGGTGATGCCGATCTTGGTCAGCTGCTCGTTGACGATGAAGCGGTGTTCGACGTTGCACACCACCAGGGGCTTCTGCATGCCGTCGAAGCTCAGCCGCTTCAGCGTCTGCTGAAACAGCGACTGCTCGCCGGTAAGGGCGAGGAACTGCTTGGGGTACATCTTGCGGGACAGGGGCCAGAGGCGTGAACCGCTACCGCCAGAGAGGATTACCGGAATCATGGTGTTTCTCCTTTCAAATCTCTGTCGTTCCCGGGCCAAGCCCGGGGTTGCACATCAGGGCCGAACTCAAGGCAGTTGCCCGGAAAACAGCTGGGTCAGGTCGCCACCGAGCCGGTAGGTGCTCAGTGGCTCGATCGAGCGTCGCCACGCATTGGTGCTCTGCGAGCACGGATACAGCGCGCAGTAAGGCTCCAGCCAGGCAAACCGGCTGCTCTGTTGCAGGTCTACATCTGCCTGCTCATGGCCGGTTTTTTGTTGGAATTTCTGTGGGTCGCGGAGGCCGTTCTCCACGTTCTTGACCAGGCGCAACATGGCGCCATCGTTCTCGCCACGCAGGTCGAGGCCATTGGCCTTGGCGAAGGCGGAAACCATCAGCAGCGGCGCGATGCTGTAGTTGTGGTAGGACAGCGCGCGGGTCTCGCGCACCAGCTCGCGGGGTAGATAGCCGTCATTGGTTATCTGATCCACGCCGCGGCGATATTGTTCAACCGACCAGTCGAACAGATCGCGACGATCGAGGGCCACGGCGCTGGCCATCACCGACCAGGCCGCCCAGTAGTTGTGGTTGTTGCTGCGCTCCTTGGGATAGGCATTCCAGTCGCTCACCACCTTGTCGGCCAGCTTGCCGAACCAGGCCTCGACCTTCTGGCTCTGCGCGGCGTGGGCCTTCAGCGGCTGCGAAGTGGAGAACTTCAGCTGCAGGTAGGCGCCCGCCAGGCTGCCCAGGGTCCATTTGCGCACCGACATGCCGGTATGGTTGTGCTCGTCGTTGAGCAGCGCGCCGGCATCGGCCCAGCTCTCCAGCCAGTCCATGGCGCAATCGACCTCCTGCGGGCGGCCGTACTTGAAGTAACGACCGACCATGCGATTGACGCCCATTTCCATCTCGCGCATGTCGCCGGTGAGCTTGAGATAGCGCTGCTCGGCGCCGCGGTTGAGCTGGTCACGGGCCTTGCCCGAGCCCTCGTACTTGCTGGGGAAATTGAGGCTGCCGGTATACGGCTGCGGCGGCTTCTCGCACTCGCGCGGCTTGCCCTCCGCCTCGGGCGCTGCGCGGTAGTAGCCGGTTGGCGCCACCAGAGCCCCGGAACTCGCCGAACCACCCTCGTGGCTCGGCGAGCAGCCCGCCAGCAGTGCGCTCAGCACTGCGACGGACAGGCCCAGACGCGCCGGCATCACTCGCATCACTCTGCGCCCGCCGGGCGCTGTACCCACACCGGGGTCAGGCTGGAGCCGCTGCCGGTGACGTAGAGGGCAGCCACTTCACCGCGCTCGAGCACGACCTGGTTGAGGTCGCTGACCTTCTTGTCGCCAGCGAACAGCGCCAAGCGCACCTTGACCGGATTGATCTCGCGGTCGCCACGGCCCTTGCCGGCGACGGCTGGAACGACCTCGGTCTTACCATCGGCGGTCTTCAGGGTCACCGGGGTATCGGACAGGTTCTGCACGCGCACCAGGGCCTTCTGGCGGTTCTTGAAGGCCGGGTCCTCGACCAGGTTCAGGTTGCCGCCGGGCATCTGCACCAGGGTGTAGTACTGGTTGGCCTTGAGGTCCACCGGCAGGCTCTTGCCCGCGGCACTGGCGCTGTAGCTGCCGGCCGGGAGGAAGGAGAAGTCGCTGCTGCCGCGCGGCGCCACGTCCTTGATGTTGACCGAGCCGAGGCTCAGGTTGAGCTCCGAGGAGCCGGCGTTGTAGGCGCGAACGAAGGCCGAGCCGGCCGGTGCGGTCGGGCCGTAGAGGCCGCCCTCGTCGGCATGGGCGAGGTTCATGGCGGCCGCGAGGCTAAGGCAGCCCAGTCCCAGGGCCAGCTTGCGAAGGGTGGTTTGCATGGTCATCTTCCTTTCGTGAGTACTTATTGGGCCGCCAGGGATTTGGCGGGGCCTTTCGCGGCCAACTGGTTGGCCGGTGCGTGGCCGGAGCCCAGCTGGGCCAGCCATTGCGGATCGAATTCGCTGAGGTCGCTGGACAGGGTCAGGTAGCGCTCCGGCACCTCCCACAGCACCAGCTTGAGGCCCTGGGTCTCCTCCTCGCCCTTGGCCAGCAGGCGCAGCATCGGCACCAGCGGGCCGTGGCCGTCCTCGGCGTAGTTGTAGAGGTCGGTGCCCAGCGCCTGGCGCAGCGCGCCGAGGAAGTTCCACTTCGGATTGGCGCTGTAGCTGGTACCGACCAGAGCGATCTGCGGTGCGCTGTCGCCGAACAGGTCGCCACCAGCGCCCTCGTCACTCTGTTCGGTCACGCGTTTCTCCAGGGGTTCCTTCGCCGGTTGCATGGCGGCGAAGTACGGGTCGAGCGGCAGGTAGCTGAGCAGGTCGCCCTTGTGCGTCTCGCTGCCGACGCGACGGGTCTCGTAGCTCAGCGCACCGCTCTGCCACAGGTTGCGCTGCAGCAGGTCCTCGGCCACCGCGCGGGCGGCCAGGTCGGCGCCCAGCGGCGTCCAGTGGGTGTCGGTGCGCAGGAACACCAGGCCCTGGCTCTTGCCCGCATCGAGCACGCTGAACAGGTCGGCGCCCTGCAGGCCTAGGCCCTGCAGGCGCTGCCGAGCCTGCTCGTACAACGCCTGTTGCTGGGCCACCGGACGCTGCTCGGCGACGAACTCCGGATACAGCCGCGCCTTGGCCGGCAGCAGCACGACCTGCAGCTGGATGCCACGACGTTGCAGCTCATCGCGCACGCCGGTGATCAGCTTCCAGTTGTCTTCGACCTGACTCGGCTTGATCGCCGGCTTGAACTCTTCGCTGGTGAACAACCAGCCCTTACGGCCGATCACCACGCCCGGCCGGCCCTCGCCGAACAGGCCGTACTCCAGGGCAGCCCAGGCATTGGTGCCGAGTTCCTTGACCGGGAAGCCCTTGTCATAGTGCTTCTCGATGGCGTGGGTCAGCTTGCCGTTGAGGAAGGTGGTTTCCGAAGCTGCCGAGAAGCGGAACAGGTTCGGCAGCGAAGCCAGCGACAACGCCGCGAGCACCACGACGAAGGTCAGGCTGTAGAGAATGTGGATGGTGCGCATGTCGGCTCCTCCTCAGAACTGGAAGTACAGGAAGGGTGAAAAGCTTTGCGCCGACAGCTTCAGTACCGAGGCGACAAACAGCAGCAGGACCAGCAGGCGGCCAAGCGCGACCGCGTAGGCCGGGGCCACGCCGGCGGCTACCGCAGTGGCGCCGCCCAGCGGGGCGACACTGCCCTCCTCGCCGGCCTTGGCCTTGGGTGCGCGGCTGGTCAGCGGATTGGCGTAGAACTGGCGGATGCCGAAGAAAGCGATCACGCCGTAGGCCAGGACCAGGGTGGCGATCTGCAGGCTGGTGAGCTGCGCGACAGTCAGCTCGGACAGCCCCCAGTCGGAGAACTCGAACATGGCCGAATACATGCGCCAGGCCACGTCGAGGTTCTCGGCGCGGAAGATCACCCAGCCGAGCACCACCAGCAGGAAGGTGAAGGCCCATTTCAGCGGGTTGATGGTGCGCGGCGCGGCGTCCGTGCCCAGGGCGCGTTCGATGGCCAGCCACATGCCATGCCAGGCGCCCCAGATGATGTAGGTGAAGTTGGCGCCGTGCCACAGACCGCCCAGCAGCATGGTCAGGAACAGGTTGCGGTAGGTCTGGAAGGTGGTACCGCGGTTGCCGCCCAGGCTGATGTACAGGTAGTCACGCAGCCAGGTCGACAGGCTGATGTGCCAGCGCCGCCAGAACTCGGTGATCGACTGGCTGATGTAGGGCTGGTTGAAGTTCTCCATGAAGCGGAAACCCATCATCAGGCCCAGGCCGATGGCCATGCTGCTATAGCCGGCGAAGTCGAAGTACAGCTGCGCGGTGTAGGCCACGGCGCCGAGCCAGGCCTCACCGGTGGTCGGGTCGGACAGCGCGAAGCAGTGGTCGGCAATCGGTGCCACGCTGTCGGCGATGAACACCTTCATGATGAAACCCTGCATGAAGCGCGTGCAGCCCTCGGCGAACTTGTCCACCGTGTGGGTACGGTGGTTGAACTGGTCCACCAGGTCGCGGAAGCGCAGCACCGGGCCGGCGATCAGGTGCGGGAAGATCGCCACGAAGGCCGCGAAGTCGATCAGGTTGTGGGTGGCCGGCGTATCGCCGCGGTACACGTCGATGATGTAGCTGATCGACTCGAACACGTAGAACGAGATACCGATCGGCAACAGGATATGGGTCAGCACGAAGGGGTCCATGCCGAAGGAGCTGACCACCATGTTGAAGCTCTCGACCCCGAAGTTGGCGTACTTGAAGTAGCCCAGCACGCAGAGGTCGACCACCACACCGAGGATCAGCCAGCGCTGCGCGGCCTTGGTCCGCACGCCAGCGGCGCCGATACGCAGGCCGATCCAGTAGTTGAACACGGTGACGCCGGCGAACAGCGCGAGGAAGTCCACCCGCCACCAGGCATAGAAGATGTAGCTGGCGACCAACAGCAGCAGGTTGCGGTAGCGATTACCGCTCAGGTAGTACAAGCCGAGGAAGATCGGCAGGAACAGGAACAGAAACACGTTCGACGAGAAAACCATCCTAGCTTCTCCTGGGAATGGGTTTGCCACCGGCCGCCGCAGCGACCGGGCCGGAACAAGGCAGAATCAAGGGTTGCTGGCGACGTGCTGACGGCCGCCGCTGTCGCGGCGCTTGCACACGGTTGCCTCCACGGTGAGGCCTTCCGGCATGTTTTCGGGCGCTTCCATTTCCAGGCCCATGAGGGTCAGGTCGGCCCAGTCGTTTTCGTCACGCAGCTCGAACAGATAGCGGCCACCGGTATCGATGCGCTCGCTCTGCTCCAGCTTGTAGCCCTCCTTGCGCCCGCTGAAGTACCAGACGGTGCTCTTCGCCTCGTGGATGGCCGGGTCGCTGAAGCGCACGTCGATCATGTGGTCGGCGCTGCGCAGCTCCTTCAG
The DNA here is from genome assembly GCF_000761545.1 of Pseudomonas sp. ML96. Taxonomy (GTDB): domain Bacteria; phylum Pseudomonadota; class Gammaproteobacteria; order Pseudomonadales; family Pseudomonadaceae; genus Aquipseudomonas. Next base: position 238,249 of record NZ_JPMY01000003.1, read on the forward strand.
GCCACTGGTGCCGTTGAGCAGGATCTGGTTGTTGCCCGGGTGCATCTTGACCTTGGCGGTCATCAGCGCCGGCTGGCCGACGCAGCCGTTGTCGACCATCGGCACCGCCTGGCGGTAGAAGTCGCGTAGCGACATGTCGTAGTGGGTAGCGAACTCCCAGACCACCACCTTGGGCGGGTTCTTCTGGAATTCCTCGCTGGCTAGCAGCTGCAGCATGGCCGCCTCGTAGCCGCCGCCGGTAACGGCCATGTTCATCACCGACACGCCGCTGTACTGCTCCAGGTAACCGGCGAAGTTGTAGGCAACGCCGCTGTTACTGGTACCAACCAGCACCACGTCGGGGCTGGACTCGTCGCCGAACAGGCTGTCGCCGGAGCTTTCGTCCGCCGGCTCGGTGGTGAAGCGGTCGACGTACTCGGTGTCGTAGCTGTTGTTGCAGATCTTGCCTGCGGCTTCGCCGGAGCTGCCCGGACTGCCGAGGATGCCGACGCGCTTGGTGACGAACTCCTTCTTCGGCATATCGGCGTAGGCCGGAATCTGCTTCAGCACCTCGGCCGTCAAACGGGCCGTGTCCTTGGCACCGCGCGGGGTCCAGTGGTGGTCGTCCTTGAAGAAGAAGTCGGTCTGCTTGCCCTGCTCATCGAACAGCGGCGAGTAGTCGGCCGCCCAGATCCCCGCCTTGCGGAAGTTCTCGATGGTCTTGATGTAGTTTGCCTTCGCCGTCTCGTAGTCGAACTTGGAGTACCACTCGGGCGTCAGCTTGTTGCGTACCACCAGGCCCTTGGTCGGCTGGAACACGATCAGCAGCTCGGTGCCACGCGCCTTCAGCGCGTCGCGGAAGCGCTTGAGCTGGGCGTAGCCCTGCGGCGTGGTGCCGATGTCGGTGCGCAGGTCGTTCTTGGTGCGGAACAGCCAGCCGTTCTGCCCATCGATCAACATGCTGTGGAAGTCGAGTTCCTTGGTGTTGTAGTTGGCCGGGTTGTGCGCCGCCGGGCACAGGCCGTCGATCAGTTCGATGTCGTACTGGGGAAACTCCGCCGCGAAGGCGGTCGATGCGGACAGCAGCAGGCCCAGCGCCATGCTGCCGCGAGCACTTGGAAACAGGCTCATCGTGCGGCCTCCATGTCCTTGCCGAGGTAATCGATCAGTACCGGTTTGTCCTGGCGCACCATCAGGTCGAGGATCTTGTCCTGGAAGGGGCCGAGGATGCCCGGCAGAGTGATGCCGGCGCTCTTGGTCGGTGAGAGCATTTCCACGCGGTAGAGCTCGAGGCTCAGGGGCGAATCCACCCCCATCGGCCCGGAGGCGTTGGCCACCAGCTTGCCGCCAACGATGAGCATGGAGATGTTGGTCTCGAAGGGGTCGAGGAGGATGTCGCGGTCGGTGTTGCTGAGGTCCTTCACGTGGCCGTAGACGCCCAGCTTGCCGTTGGTCACCACCAGGTTCTCGTACAGCTTGACGTTCATGCTGTTGCGCACGCGGATGCCGTGGCGCTGGTTGTTGTAGGCCTTGTTGCCCCACAACAGGTTGTTGCCGCTCTCGTAGATGGTCACGCCGTCGGACTTGTTGCGGTACGTCTCGTTGTAGGCCAGTACGTTGTTCACGCTGCTACGGTCGATGACGATGCCGGACAGCTCGTTGTCGTAGGAACGGTTGTTGAAGATCCAGCTGTCGTTGACCTCGCGCGAGATGATGATGCCGTGCTTCTGCTTGGTGCCGTAGGCGGTGTTCTCGGCGATGATCAGGCGGCGCGAACGGTCGTGCGGGTCGATGCCGTAGACCAGGTTGTTGCGGTAGGTGTTGCCACGGATCACCACGTCGTCGGCCTCGTAGCAGTAGAAGCCGTACCACATGTCGTCCCACATCGAATTGAGCAGCCAGCCGGTGGGATGGCCGCGCTTCATCTTCGGATGCATCGACGGGCTGTACTGCGAGATCGAGAAGCCGTAGGACTTACTCTTGGTGTAACCGAGGCTGGAGATGGTCGAGCCGACGATGTAGGTCTCGGTGCCCCCCCAGGAGTTGATGAAGGGACGGAACTCGCCCTTCTTGGCGAACCAGTCCTGCTCCTTCTTCGCCTCGTTCCAGGCGGTGACGCGGGTGTCGGTGACGAACAGCTTTCCGTCGTTGACGATGAACGCGCCGCGGTCCTTGGACAGGCGGAAATCCTTGGTCGCCTGGTCGATGTGCAGGGTCGCGCCAGGCATCACCACCAGCGGCAGGCGCAAGGTGTAGATGCCCGGTTCGGTCTCCTCGAAATAACGCGGCTGCAGCGCCTTGGCCAGGTCGGCCGGGGTGACGTAGCCACCCTGGATGACGATGGCCTGCGGCATGCCGCCCTGGCGGCTGACCCACTCGCGCAGGCGCTGGTCACCGCCGGTGAACTCGCTCAGCTGGTCCATGCCGATCATGCGTTGCAGGCCGATGCTGCCGGCGGGCTTGCGCTGGATCTTGGCCTGCACCGCCTCGGGGGTGTAGGGCGTCAGGTCCGGCAGCTTGGGCGCCTCCATGTGCAGCGGCTCGGCCGGTGCACTACTCACCCGATAGTTCTCGGGCGAGGCCTCGGTATTCACCGCCTGGGCGCTGCCGGCCATCGCCAGCCAGGCGCAGAGGCCAAGCCCGACGCCGCGCGGCCAGCTGTGATTGCACTGGTTCATGCTCGCCTCCTCAATAACGCCAGATCACGTCGAGCATGACCCGGTGCATGCTCGAATCGGTGCCACTGCCAAAGGCATCGCCAGGGAAGAACACGCCGCCGCGCAGGCGTACCAGGGCCGAGTCGGCCTCGACCACGCCCAGCTCGCTGCGATCGAAGTAGCGGGTCAGCACCAGGTCGACTTCCTGGCCGAGGTCCTTCTCGCCCGGCTCCAGGGCCACGTTCAGGCCACTGGCGCTGTCCGCATCGTCGTCCACGCGCCAGAAGCGGTGGTAGACCAGGCTGGCGTCATACTGCTTGTCCATGATCCAGCTGCCGAACAGCGACGCGGCCTGCAGGTTGTTCAGCTCGCCGCGGTAGGCCTCGCCGAAGCGGTGCACGGTGGAACGGGTGCCGGTGAAGCGCGCGCGGTTGCTCTGCAGGTCAGTCTGCATGAACTGGTCGGAATCGCCGTCGCTGTCGCCACCGCCGCTGGCCCGCGACAGGGTGCCGCCGACGCGCCAGCTCTCATCGATGTTCCAGCGCAGGCCGAGGTCGACGGCCCAGCCATCGACGTCCTGATCGCGGCTGCCCACCGCCAGGCGCTCGCCGCTGACGTTGCTGGTCTGCAGCAGCTCGGCGTCGCCTTGCATCACGGTGGCGGCGGCCCAGTAGTTGACCGGCGCGGTGCTACGCGGATTGAAGAAATCGCCGTTGAGTTCGGCACCCAGCCAGGTGATGTCGCCGGTGTAGGTCTTGCTCAGCTCGTCGATGCGCTCGCCGGGCTTGGGCAGGCTGCCGTTGTCGCGGCTGTGGTGCAGCTTGAGGCCGGCCCAGTGGCCCGGACGCCACTGGGTGGAAACGTCGGCCATGAAGTGCTGGCGATCCTCGTCCTGGGGCGCCAGGTCGTCGAGGTCGGTGCGATAGTCGCTGAAGCGCTCAGCGACGCCGATGTGGGCGTCGAGCAGCGTGGTCTCGAAGTTCCAGCGCAGCGCTTCGATGTTGGTATCCCACCACAGGCCATCGTTGGCGCGAATGCGCTGGCGACCGAAGCGCAGCGACTCGCCGGGGTAGGAGGTCAGGCCGCCGTAGTCGACCCAGAATTCGTGCAGCGCGAGGAAGTTCTCGTCGCGCTCGCGGGAGTCGGAAGAATCGATGGTGTCGCCGTTGACCTGGGACGACTCCAGTACATCGCTGGCGACGAAGGCCTCGCCGAGCACATAGCCCGACCAGTCGCCACGCGTGCCATAGACCCAGGGCCGGGCGCTGAGGCCGACGCCGTTGAAGTCGCCTTCGTCCTGGGTGCCCAGGTCCAGATCTTCGGTGGACTGGGCGGTGAATTTGAAGTTGATGCCGTAATCGAAGCTCGACGCTTCTTCGGCGCGCACGCCACTGACGGTCAAGGTCCCACTGGCCGCAATGACGACACTGAGAAGTGATCTTCTGAAGGTCATAGTGTTTCCCGCACTTGATTATTGGAGGTGCCCAGACTCAGCTGTTCGCCGGTCCTGGCCGCCTTTTCCTTGGCCACCATCGCCCTCACCCGCTCCATGTCACCGGGCTGCAGGCGTGGCGCGATGCGCTCGAGCCACTGATCGGCCTGGGGCATGCCCTGCTCCTTGGCCAAGGTGGCGAAGCCGTACGCGTAGACGGGGTTGATGCGGATGCCGCGGCCCTCGCCGAACAGCTGGGCCAGGGCCACGTCGGCGCTGGGATTGCCGCTGCGTGCGACGATCAGCAGTTGATCGCGGGCCTTGTCCGGCTCGACCGCGCCGAGTTTTCCCTCGCGGTACAGGCGCGCCAGCATGATTCGCGCCTTGGGCTCCTGCGGCGCGGCCATCAGCAGGTACTTCTCGGCTTTGTCCGGCTCCGCCGGTACCAGTTGGCCGTTCAGATAGACCTGACCGAGACCGGCGGCAGCCTTGCTGGAGCCGGCTTCGACGCCCTTCTCCAGGTACTCGACCACCTGCTCGCCCTCACCCAGTTGCGGGTAATTGCGCACCAGGTCGGCCAGGCCGGCCCAGGCATCCGGCCACTGCGGGGCGATCATTTCGTAAAGCTGCTTGGCTTCCTCCGGGCGTGGCTCGCCGGAGCCCTCGCCCGCCAGTGCGCGGGCCACCGACTTGACCTGGGCCGGCGGCACCTGCTCGCTGGCATAGGCGCCGTCGAGACGTGCGAGCAGCGCCTTGAGCGCGTCCTCGTCGCCCTGGATGCGGTACACGGTGGCCAGCTCCACGTAGCAATCGCCGACTTCGTTGAGCCAGGTCTCGCAGGACTGACGCACCTCATCCAGGTGCTGCTCATAGTCGCCACGGGCGCGGTACAGAATGATCCAGCCGAGCTTGGCCTGCGGCATGCCCTGGGCCTGCCAGCCCTTGAGCTGACTCTCGACCGCGGCGATATCCGGCTGCGGTTCGGCCAGTTCCAGGCGCACCAGGGCCAGCAGCACGCTCTGGTCGCCGCTGTCGATGGCCGCACGCAGCAGGCTCTTGGCCTCCTGACGCTCGGCCTCGCTGGCGTTCTCCTTCACCGCCAGCCACTTGCCCAGCTTGATCCGCGCGATCAGCGAGTCATTCGCCGCGCGCCGGTAGATGGCCTCGCCCTCGGCCTGGCGCTGCGGGTCGGGGCTCTGCACCAGCACGTCGGCCAGGCCGACCTCGGCGTCCTCGTAGCCCAGCTCCGCCAGCGAGCGGAAATTACTCTCCGCCGTCTGCAGATCGCCGCCGGTTCTGGCCTGCTTGGCCAGCTCCATGTCAGGCAGCTGGGCGCAGCCGGCCGCAGCGGCCACGCACAGGGCGATTACGCTCAGCCGGGCGTTCATTTGCTGGCCGCCGCGTCGCTGGCCGGCAGCAGCTTGCTGGCAAGCATTTCGCCCTCAGCGGCCAGGCGATTGTCGAAGATGCCGCCGAGCGGACGAATGCGCACATCCACCGGACGCTTGGCCAGCTCGGTTTCCAGCGGCTGGTCCGGCTGGATAATCACGCGGATGTCCGAGGCTAGGCCGCCTTCCTGCAGGGCCAGAGTGCTGATGTGGCCGCTGCGCTCGCTGTCTTCGCCGGCGACGGTGAAGCTGACCACGGTGCCCGGCTGCAGCTCGTCGAACGAGCGATAAGGGAAGCGCGCCTCGACCGTGGCCACCGCATCCACCGGCGACAGCAGGAACACCGGGGCGCCCTTGCCCGCGGTCTGGCCGTCACCGACCAGCTGGGCGGTCACTCGGCAATCGCAGGGGCTGGTCAGGGTGCCCTGGAAGGTCTTGCCGAACAGGCGTTGCAGGTTGTCCGGGGTCAGGTCCTCGGTCGGCAGCACGCCCTTGAGCACGTCCATCATGTTCGAGGAGAAGGTGCCCACCGGCGCGCCCTTGGCCACGGTATCGCCGACCTTGACCAGGGCCTGCACGGCACCCTCGCGCGGTAGCGAGACCTGCTGCCCCGGTACGGCGACCTGGGCCGAGTCGGCATGAGTGATGAAGTAGATGTCGTACAGCTGGTACAGCACGTAGGTGCAGGCGGCGACCCCGACCAGGAAGATCGCCAGGCTCAGGCCAGTGGCACGCAGGCGGCCGAAGAAGCCCACCGGGGCGCCATCACCGCCTTTGCGCGCTTTGGTGAAGTTTTCCCGCTGCAAGGTGCTGATCAGGTCGCCGACGTTGATCAGCTCACCGCTGAGGAAGGAGCTGATCACGTAGCGCAGCGCCGACATCTCGCGCGGCTTGAGATTGTGGAATTCGCAGCCGGCACGTTTGCCGCCGGCCAGGGAGCGAACCTGGAACTCCACGTCCATGGCGAAGCCGATGCCTTCGACCTCGAACATCAACCGGCCGCGATGGTGCTGGCCTTCGTGCAGCACGTTGCTGCCCGGCTGGAAGGAGAAGCCGCCGACCGATAGGTCCAGCAGCTGCGCCTCCTGCACCTGGCCCTGCTTGGTCTGGTAGCGGATCTTCGCTGGCAGCTTGAGGCGCGCGTACTGGCGCTGGGCTTCGGCTTCGTGAACCACGTTGCTGTTGATGCTGGGGCTGATCACTGCGCTCATATTTCGTTCCTTTATGAATTCTGAAGTCTGGAAAGAGGCCCAATGGGCGCTAGACCACCCACATCAGGGCGGCGACGAAGACACTTCCGGCAGAGAAAGTCATGGCCCGCGACGACCAGGTGTTGAACCAGCGCTGGAAGCTGGCGAGGTCGCGGTTGAGCTTGGTTTTCTGGCGCGTCCAGGACTGCTGATCCAGGCGGAAGAACACGTACACCTTCACGAGGGCGCCGACGATCTGGTTGTAATAGAGAATCAACGGGTAGGCCGGCCCGATGCTGTGCCCGGAGGCCAGCAACAGCAGGGTCAACACCAACCGGGTGAGGCCGATCCACAGCAGGTAAATCAGCAGGTAGGCGAAGCCGTATTTGATGCTGGCGATGATCGCCACCGAGGGCCCCAGCAGGCTGGTCCACATGGACACCCGCTGATCCAGCAGCACCACGCTGGTGAAGGCGCCCAGGCGACGCATGCCGAGGTGCAGCGCCCGCGAGTTCTGCCGCAGGTTGTTGCCGTACCAGCGGAACATCAGCTTGCGGCTGGCCTTGATGAAGCTCTTCTCCGGCGGGTGCTCCACGGTGTGGATGGCCGCATCCGGCACGTAGAAGGTGTCGTACCCCAGGCGCATCAGGCTGTACCAGCTGGACTTGTCGTCGCCGGTGAGGAACTTGAAACGGCCCAGGCGCCAGTGCTCGAGGTGATCGTTCTCGACGTCGGCGATGAAGCTCGCATCGACGACCACCTCGGCGCGGAACACCGACATGCGCCCGGTCAGGGTCAGCACACGCTTGGACAGGGCCATCGAGCACATGTTGATGTGCCGCTGGGCGAAGCGCAGCTTGTGCCATTCCTGCATCACATAGCTGCCGCGCACCTCGCAGAACTCGTTGGTGGTGAGGCCGCCGAGGTTGTCGAACAGGGTGAAGTACGGCGCGGTCTGCCGTACCACGCCTGGCGACAGCACGGTGTCGCCATCGATCACCGCCACCACCGCCCGGTTGTCCGGCTGGTGCCGGGAGATGGCGCGGAAGCCCTGGGCCAGGCCATCACGCTTGCCGGTGCCGGGAATCCGCACGATGTCCAGGCGCACGCGTCCGGGCGGCGCGAGCCGGTTCCACAGGTTCTTGATCAGCAGTTCGTCCGACAGCTCGACGATGGAGCAGACCACGGTGGTGGGATAGCCGCAGTCGATCGCCTCCTGGATCACCGAGCGGTACACGGCCGCGGTGGTCAGGGCATCGATGCGGAAACTGGTCACCATCAGGTACACGTGCGACGGGTCGGCAGCTGTTCCCAGCTTGAGCGCCCGGCGCCGGTAATGCGGGTAGACCAGGTAGAGGAAGATCAGGCCACGGACGTAGTGGATCGCGCCCATGGAGTAGCGCCAGATACCCACCACTCCGAGGAGCAGGAGGAAGTCCGTCGACTCCGGATCGAAGACGCTGTGCGGCAGCAGCAAGGCCATACCACCCAGCACCGAGATGTAGAACAACCAGCCTGCGCCGTTGCGCAAGCGTCCCTGGATACTTTCCATTTGTTGCTAACCCCGTTTGAGTTACTGCTCTGCAACGGGGGCGCTGTTGTTATTGTTGTAACGCCCTGTGCACCTTTGGTCGCAGCAGTCGCTACCAGCAGAGGCCCTCTTTGACCTCGTCGCTGCACTGACGCATGAAGCCGACCAGGTCGATGAGCTTCTTGCCCGGGGGCAGCTGTTGAACCACGGTCTCGAACAGCTCGTCGCCATTGCCGAGGACAATGACGTCGGCCTCTGCCACCACCTGATTCAGGTCGGAACGCAGCAGCGAGGAAACGTGGGGGATTTTTGACTCGATGTACTCACGGTTGGCGCCGTGAACGCGGGCGTACTCGACGTTGCGGTCGAAGATCTTCAGGTCGAAGCCCTTGCCGATCAGCATCTCGGCCAGTTCCACCAGCGGGCTCTCACGCAGGTCGTCGGTACCGGCCTTGAAGCTCAGACCGAGCAGCGCGACGCTGCGTTTGTCCTGACTGGCGATCAGGTTGTAGGCGTTGCGCACCTGGGCCTCGTTGCTGGGCATCAGCGAGCTGATCAGCGGCGAGTCGACGTCCAGTTGGGTAGCCCGGTAGTTCAGCGCACGCACGTCCTTGGGCAGGCAGGAGCCGCCGAAGGCGAAGCCAGGACGCATGTAGTACTTGGACAGGTTGAGTTTGTGATCCTGGCAGATCACCTCCATCACCTCGCGGCCATCGACGCCCACCGCCTTGGCGATGTTGCCGATCTCGTTGGCGAAGGTGATCTTGGTCGCGTGCCAGACGTTGCAGGTGTACTTGATCATCTCGGCGACCTCGACGGTCTTGCGGATGATCGGGGCGTCCAGCTCGCTGTAGATCTCTTCCAGCAGATCGCCGGAGGTCTGATCCAGTTCGCCGATCACGGTCATGGCCGGGAAGTCGTAGTCCTTGATCGCCGTGCTCTCGCGCAGGAACTCGGGGTTCACCGCCACGCCGAAATCTTTGCCGGCCTTGAGCCCGGAGTATTGCTCCAGGGTCGGGATCACCACGTTGCGCAGAGTGCCTGGCAGCACGGTGCTGCGTACCACCACGGTGTGGCGGCTGGTTTTCTCCGGTAGGACCTTGCCAATCTGCTGGCAGACTTCCTCGATGTAGGACACATCGAGGTCGCCGTTGCGTTTGCTCGGCGTCGGCGGCGCCAGGAAGGAGATGTCGGTCTCCAGTATGGCTTCCCGCACATTCAGCGTACCGCGCAGCTTGCCGCTGGCGACGCCCTTCTGTAGCAGCTCTTCCAGCCCAGGCTCTACGATCGGCGACTTGCCGTCGTTGATCAGATCGATTTTCAGCGGTGAGATGTCCACCCCGACGATCTGATGCCCCCTCGCGGAAAGGCATCCTGCACACACCGCACCCACATAGCCCAGCCCAAAAATGCTGATACGCATTGGACGATCTCCTCCTTGCGTTGATCGATGCAGCAACCCATGGTTGCCAACTACTTCTTCGCGAGACCGGACAGCAGGCAAACAACTTCCTCTGGTCTCTGTTTACTACTTTGGCCGCGCTTCGCCTCAACTTTCAAAATGGTTGAAGTTATAGCGACCTCGAGCAAAACAGATACGTCGTGAAACAACAAAGTTCCGCGACCGGCAGTAGGAAAGTTAAACTTTTGAAATCAGTGATCTAGTTATCAGTGACGAACCGTGCAACTTGCAAGATGGCCATCACTACGCCACTGCAGCGAACGGAGCGCTCTAGGAGGCAGATTACAGCGCACCTTTTAGAAAGCGACACCTAGTTTTTGACGCTCAACACAAACTATTGATGAATTTATTCCTGCACGGCGAACATGCGCGACCAATTAATGACGCCAAAAAATAGTTAGCGGAGCGGCAAATACTTAATTAAGGCAATCTGCCATCATCGCAACTTCCAAATATTTCGGCGACCCAACTTAATTAATAAAGTTTCATATTTATATTTGCTCTTCGGACGAAAGGAAATTTCATATAGGTGAAACTTCCTATCCAACCCGTCAATTTTCACCCTTCTTCCGCGCTCAACCTTTCCGGTAAGCTGCCGACTTCTATGACATAAGTCCTACGCCGAAGAAGCGAGCCGCATGAGAAACAACCAGCCCGTCACCCAGCGCGAGCGCACATTCCCCGCCCAGCAGCGCCTGATCTCCACCACCGACCTCAAGGGGCAGATCACCTACTGCAACGAGGCCTTCATCGAGATCAGTGGCTTCTCGCGTGACGAGCTGATGCGCGCGCCACACAACCTGGTGCGCCACCCGGATGTGCCGCCGGCGGTGTTCGATCACATGTGGCAGACCCTGAAAAAGGGCCGCCCGTGGATGGGTGTGGTGAAGAACCGCAGCAAGAACGGTGACCACTACTGGGTCAACGCCTACGTCACGCCGATGCTCGACAAGGGCCAGGTGGTGGGATACGAGTCGGTCCGCTCCAAGCCGACCGCAGAGCAGGTGCGCCGCGCCGAGGCGCTCTATACGCGCATCAATTCCGGCAAGGCGGCCATTCCCGCTACCGATCGCTGGCTACCGGTGCTGCAGGCCTGGGTACCCTTCATCCTGATCAGCCAGATCGGCTTCCTTATCGGCCACTGGATGGGCTCGACCTGGGGCTTCCTGCTCGCCGCCCTGCTCTCCGTGCCGCTGGGCCTGGTTGGCCTGGGCTGGCAGAACCGCGGCGTGCGGCGCCTGCTGCGCATCGCCGAGCAGACCACCTCGGACCCGGTGATCGCGCAGATGTACACCGACAGCCGCGGCGCCGAGGCGCGCCTGGAAATGGCCATGCTCAGCCAGGAAGCGCGCCTGAAAACCTGCCTGACCCGCCTGCAGGACACCGCCGAACGCCTGACCAGCCAGGCGCGCGAAGCCGACCAACTGGCCCACAACAGCTCCGAAGGCCTGGAGCGCCAGCGCGTGGAAACCGAACAGGTGGCCACCGCCATCAACGAGATGGCCGCCACCACCCTGGAAGTCGCCAGCAACGTGGCCCGCGCCGCCATCGCCACCCAGGAAGCCAACCGCCTGACCGGCGAAGGCCGCAACGTTGCCTCGGAAACCCGCGAAGCCATCCAGCGCCTGTCGGTATCGGTCGGCGAGACCGGCGAGACCGTGTCGCGCCTGGCTCAGGACAGCAACGAGATCGGCGGCGTGGTCGACGTGATCAAGGGCATCGCCGACCAGACCAACCTGCTCGCGCTCAACGCCGCCATCGAGGCCGCGCGCGCCGGTGAAATGGGCCGCGGCTTCGCCGTGGTCGCCGACGAGGTCCGCTCGCTGGCCCAGCGTACCGCCGAATCGACCGAACAGATCCACGCGCTGATCGCCAAGCTGCAGCGCACCGCCGAAGAAGCGGTGATGACCATGGAGATCGGTCGCAAGCAGGCCGACGAAGGTGTGGAGCGCGTGCAGAAGGCCGACGAGGCCCTGCAGGGCATCAGCGATGCGGTGGCCAACATCACCGACATGGCCAACCAGATCGCCGCCGCTGCCGAGGAACAGAGCGCCGTGGCCGACGAGATCAACCAGAACATCACCACCATCGCCCACCTGGCCGACCAGACCTCGGGCGAAGCGCAGAGCACTGCGCAGCTGAGCAAGGAGCTGACCGCCACCGCGCAGGACCAGTACTCCCTGGTGGAGCGCTTCAACCGCTAAGCGCACCCCATGAAAAAGGCCGGCAATCGCCGGCCTTTTTTCTGCCCGTGAATCAGCCGCGCAGGAAAGTCGCCACCACCGCGGCCGCCTGCTGCAGATGCTGCTCGTGGCTGAAACCGGAGGACTTCAGCGGCTTCAGATCATGATCGGCGGCCGTCAGCCATTCGATGGCGAGGCTGGGCGCCAGGCTGTAGCCGCTCACCGTCTCGCGATTGCCCAGAGCATCACGCTCGCCCTGTACGATCAAACTGCGCGTGCGCAGCTGCGCCAGATGCGCCACGCGCGGCTTCTCCGGCTTGCCCGCCGCATAGAAGGGATAGCCCAGGCAGACCAGCGCATCGGCGCCCAGCTCGTCCGCCAGCAGGCTGGCCATGCGCCCGCCCATGGACTTGCCGCCGATGGCCAGCGGCCCGTCTACCTGCGCCCGTACCTCGCGATAGACCTCGCGCCAGCACTCCAGCAGCTGCGCCTGGGGGTTCGGCGGACGCTTGCCGCCATCCAGGCGCCTCTGCGCCATGTAGGGAAACTCGAAGCGCAGCACGTTCACCCCGCGCTGCGCGAGCAGCTCGGCCATGCGCTGCATGAAGCCGCTGTCCATCGGTGCGCCAGCGCCGTGAGCCAGTATCAGGGTGGCCTGCGACATTCGGTCCGCCCCATCCCATAGCCAGCCCCGCGTGCGGCATTGATCCCCGTCAATAAACCCTGCCTTGCCATTACCCATGCTTGCCCTGCTTTTTATAACCGTGGATGGAAGCCCAACACATGAACACAACCAGTAGCGCGGCCTACAACTACAAGGTGGTCCGCCAGTTCGCCATTATGACGGTGGTTTGGGGCATAGTCGGGATGGGGCTCGGCGTGTTCATCGCCGCTCAGCTGGCATGGCCGGAACTGAACTTCAACTTGCCGTGGACCAGCTTCGGCCGTCTACGCCCCCTGCATACCAATGCGGTGATCTTCGCCTTCGGTGGCTGCGCCCTGTTCGCCACCAGCTACTACTCGCTGCAGCGCACCTGCCAGACCCGGCTGATCTCCGACAAGCTGGCCGCCTTCACCTTCTGGGGCTGGCAGCTGGTGATCGTCCTCGCAGCCATCAGCCTGCCACTGGGCTGGACCAGTTCCAAGGAATACGCCGAACTGGAATGGCCGATCGACATCCTCATCACCATCGTCTGGGTCGCCTACGCGCTGGTGTTCTTCGGCACGCTGATGAAGCGCAAGACCAAGCACATCTACGTGGGCAACTGGTTCTTCGGTGGTTTCATCCTCACCGTGGCGATCCTGCACATCGTCAACAACCTGGAAATCCCGGTCACCCTGACCAAGTCCTACTCGCTGTACGCCGGCGCCACCGACGCCATGATCCAGTGGTGGTACGGCCACAACGCCGTGGGCTTCTTCCTCACCGCCGGCTTCCTGGGGATGATGTACTACTTCGTGCCCAAGCAGGCCGAGCGCCCGGTGTACTCCTATCGCCTGTCGATCGTGCACTTCTGGGCACTGATCACCCTGTACATCTGGGCCGGCCCGCACCACCTGCACTACACCGCGCTGCCGGACTGGGCGCAGAGCCTCGGCATGGTCATGTCCCTGGTGCTGCTGGCGCCGAGCTGGGGCGGCATGATCAACGGCATGATGACCCTCTCGGGTGCCTGGCATAAGTTGCGCACCGACCCGATCCTGCGCTTCCTGGTGGTCTCCCTGGCGTTCTACGGCATGTCGACCTTCGAAGGTCCGATGATGGCCATCAAGACCGTCAACGCCCTGTCGCACTACACCGACTGGACCATCGGCCACGTACACGCCGGTGCACTGGGCTGGGTAGCGATGATCTCCATCGGCTCGCTGTACCACCTGATCCCGAAAGTCTTCGGTCGCGAGCAGATGCACAGCGTCAGCCTGATCAACTCGCACTTCTGGCTCGCCACCATCGGCACCGTGCTGTACATCGCCTCCATGTGGGTCAACGGCATCACCCAGGGCCTGATGTGGCGCGCAGTGAACGACGACGGCACCCTCACCTACTCCTTCGTCGAGGCACTCGAGGCCAGCCACCCAGGCTTCGTCATCCGTGTCGCCGGTGGCGCCATCTTCCTCCTCGGCATGTTCCTGATGGCCTGGAACACCTGGCTGACCGTGCGCGCCGCCAAGCCGGCCGAGTACGACAGCGAAGCCCTGATTCCTGCAGAGGTTGCCCACTGATGAGCAGCAAGCACGAAATACTCGAGAAGAACGTCGGCCTGCTGGCCCTGATGATGGTCTTCGCGGTGAGCATCGGCGGTCTGACCCAGATCGTTCCGCTGTTCTTCCAGAGCGTGGTCAACGAGCCAGTCACGGGCATGAAGCCCTACACCGCGCTGCAGCTGGAAGGCCGTGACATCTACATCAAGGAAGGCTGCGTCGGCTGCCACTCGCAGATGATCCGTCCGTTCCGCGCCGAGACCGAGCGTTATGGCCACTACTCCGTGGCCGGCGAGAGCGTCTGGGACCACCCGTTCCTGTGGGGCTCCAAGCGTACCGGCCCGGACCTGGCCCGCGTCGGCGGCCGCTACTCGGACGACTGGCACCGCGCGCACCTGTACAACCCGCGCAACGTGGTGCCGGAGTCGAAGATGCCGGCCTACCCCTGGCTGGTCGAGAAGAGCCTCGACGGCAAGGACACCGCCGCCAAGATGGGCGCCCTGCGCACCCTCGGCGTGCCGTACAGCGACGAAGACCTCGCCGGCGCGAGCGAAGCGGTCAAGGGCAAGACCGAGATGGAGGCACTGGTGGCCTATCTGCAAGTGCTCGGCACCAGCCTGAAGAACAAGAGGTAAGCGGACATGACCACTTTCTGGAGCTGGTACATCACCATTCTCACCCTGGGCAGCCTGGTCGCCCTGCTGTGGCTGATCTTCGCCACCCGCGGCGGCCAACAGCCTGGCCAGACCGACCAGACCCTCGGCCATGCCTTCGACGGCATCGAGGAGTTCGACAATCCGCTGCCCAAGTGGTGGTTCCTGCTGTTCGTCGGCACCATCGTCTTCGGCGCGGGCTACCTGGCGCTGTACCCAGGTCTCGGCAACTTCGCCGGCAAGCTGCCGGGTTACGAAGGCGGCTGGACTCAGGTCAAGCAATGGCAACGCGAGATGGACAAGGCGGACCAGCAGTTCGGCCCGATCTACGCCGGCTACGCCAAGATGCCGGTCGAAGAAGTCGCCAAGGACGAGCGCGCGCTGAAAATGGGCGGTCGCCTGTTCGCCTCCAACTGCTCGGTGTGCCACGGCTCAGACGCCAAGGGCGCCTACGGCTTCCCCAACCTGACCGACAACGAATGGCGCTGGGGCGGCACTCCTGACTCGATCAAGCAGACCATCGCCGGTGGCCGCAGCGGCATGATGCCGCCGCAAGCCGCGATGATTGGCGAGGAAGGCGTGGTCAACGTGGCCGCCTACGTGCTCACCGAGCTGGCCGGGCGCAAGCTGCCGGAAGGCGAGACCGCCGACATCGGCGCGGGCCAGAAGATCTTCGCCGGCACCTGCTTCGCCTGCCACGGCGCGGACGGCAAGGGCACCCCGAGCATGGGCGCACCGAACCTGACCCAGCCGAGCGCGTTCATCTACGGCAGCAGCTTCGCCCAGCTGCAGCAGACCATCCGCTACGGCCGCAGCGGCCACATGCCGGCGCAGCTGCAATATGTCGGCAGCGAAGACAAGGTCCACCTGCTCGCCGCCTACGTCTATAGCCTGTCGCAGAAACAGCCAACCGCCGAGGAAACCCTGGCTAGCGAATGACCCACCCCTTCCGCGGGTGCCGCCCTGGCACCCGCGACCTTCCGCTAATGCGACCCGATGTCGCACCCTCCTGACCGCTTGCACACCGCGTTTGTGGACTTGGTCTAAGCTGCCCAAAAGTCGCACTTGGTAACAACCCCACGGATTTCCCCCCTTGGAGCAGGGTTACTCGGTTCGCAGCAGGCCCCGGCGAAGAGTCCTTCGCTCGCCGCAAAAGGCCGCTAAAACCTTGATCGCACAGGCATCCGGCGTTGCAATGGGTACCTCATTTCTCCATACTTGCCGCCGATTTTTTACCCCAAAAAAACTCCATTAACCGTGGTACCCCTAGCATGAGCACAGCAATCAGTCAGACTGCTTATAACTACAAGGTGGTCCGCCAGTTCGCCGTTATGACGGTAATCTGGGGGGTCATCGGGATGGGTCTCGGAGTGTTCATCGCCGCGCAACTTGTGTGGCCTGAGCTCAATCTGAACCTGCCGTGGACCAGCTTCGGCCGTCTGCGCCCGCTGCACACCAACGCGGTGATCTTCGCCTTCGGCGGCTGCGCCCTGTTCGCCACGTCTTACTACGTGGTTCAGCGCACCTGCCAGGCTCGCCTGATCTCCGACAGTCTGGCCGCTTTCACTTTCTGGGGCTGGCAAGCCGTGATCGTGCTGGCCATCATCACTCTGCCGCTGGGCTACACCTCCTCCAAGGAGTACGCCGAGCTGGAGTGGCCGATCGACATCCTCCTCGGGATCGTCTGGATCACCTACCTGGTGGTCTTCTTCGGCACCATCGTCAAGCGCAAGACCAAGCACATCTATGTGGGCAACTGGTTCTTCGGCGCCTTCATCGTCGTGACCGCCATGCTGCACATCGTCAACAGCATGGAAATGCCGGTCACCCTGTTCAAGTCGTACTCGGTGTATGCCGGTGCCACTGACGCGATGATCCAGTGGTGGTACGGCCACAACGCCGTAGGCTTCTTCCTGACCACCGGCTTCCTCGGCATGATGTATTACTTCGTACCGAAGCAGGCCGAGCGTCCGATCTACTCCTATCGTCTGTCCATCGTGCACTTCTGGGCGCTGATCACCCTGTACATCTGGGCCGGTCCGCACCACCTGCACTACACCGCCCTGCCGGACTGGACCCAGTCCCTCGGCATGGCCATGTCCGTCATCCTCCTGGCTCCGAGCTGGGGCGGCATGATCAACGGCATGATGAGCCTGTCCGGCGCCTGGCATAAGCTGCGCACCGACCCGATCCTGCGCTTCCTGGTGGTGTCCCTGGCCTTCTACGGCATGTCCACCTTCGAAGGCCCGATGATGGCCATCAAGACCGTCAACGCCCTGTCCCACTACACCGACTGGACCATCGGCCACGTGCACGCTGGCGCCCTCGGCTGGGTAGCGATGATCTCCATCGGCTCGCTGTACCACCTGATCCCGAAAGTGTTCGGTCGCGAGCAGATGCACAGCATCGGCCTGATCAACGCGCACTTCTGGCTCGCCACCATCGGTACCGTGCTGTACATCGCCTCCATGTGGGTCAACGGCATCACTCAGGGCCTGATGTGGCGTGCAGTCAACGAAGACGGCACCCTCACCTACTCGTTCGTTGAAGCCCTCGAAGCCAGCCACCTGGGTTACATGGTCCGCGCCCTCGGCGGTGCGTTCTTCGTGACCGGTATGCTGCTGATGGCCTACAACACCTGGCGTACCGTGCGTGCCGCTGACAAGAGCAAGTACGACGTCGCCGCTCAGATTCCTGCAGAGGTCGCGCACTGATGGCCGGTAGCAAACACGAGATTTTCGAGAAGAACATCGGCCTGCTGGCCATCGGCATGGTTCTGGCCGTGAGCATCGGTGGTCTGACCCAGATCGTTCCGCTGTTCTTCCAGGACGTCACCAACACCCCGGTGGAAGGCATGAAGCCGCGCACCGCGCTGGAGCTGGAAGGCCGTGACATCTACATCCGCGAAGGTTGCGTAGGCTGCCACTCGCAGATGATCCGTCCGTTCCGTGCCGAGACCGAGCGTTATGGCCACTACTCCGTAGCTGGCGAGAGCGTCTGGGATCACCCGTTCCTGTGGGGCTCCAAGCGTACCGGTCCGGACCTGGCCCGCGTCGGCGGCCGCTACTCGGACGACTGGCACCGCGCTCACCTGTACAACCCGCGCAACGTAGTACCGGAATCGAAGATGCCGGCCTACCCGTGGCTGGTTGAGAACAAGCTCGACGGCAAAGACACTGCCGCCAAGATGGAAGCCCTGCGTACCCTGGGCGTCCCCTACACCGCCGAAGACATCGCCGGTGCTCGTGAAGCCGTCAAAGGCAAGACCGAGATGGACGCCCTGGTTGCCTTCCTGCAAGGCCTGGGCACCTCTATCAAGAACAAACGGTAACGCACGATGGATATCGGGACGATTCGCGGCATCGGTACGGTCATAGTCTTCGTCGCCTTCATCGGCGTGGTTCTCTGGGCTTACAACAGCAAGCGCAAGAGCAGCTTCGACGAGGCGGCCAACCTGCCCTTCGCCGACGACGTCCCAGCCACCAAGCGTGACGAGCAAGATTCTGGGAGCAATAAAGAATGACTCTGTTCTGGAGTATCTACATCAGCGTACTGAGCCTCGGCACCATCGTGGCTCTCACCGCGCTGCTCTTCGGTATTCGTAAGGGCCAGCGCCCGGACGCCACCGAAGACACCGTCGGCCATGCCTTCGACGGCATCGAGGAGTTCGACAACCCGCTGCCGAAGTGGTGGTTCATGCTGTTCGTGGCCACCGTCGTCTTCGCCCTCGGCTACCTGGTCCTGTACCCAGGCCTGGGCACCTGGAAAGGCCTGCTGCCGGGCTACAACGAGGCCGGCGACGGTCGTCCGTTTGCCAACGGCGAATCCGGCTGGACCGGCGTACACCAGTGGGAGAAGGAAATGCTCCGCGCTGACAAGCAGTACGCGCCGATCTACGCCAAGTACGCCCAGATGCCGATCGAGGAAGTGGCCAAGGACGAGCAAGCCCTGAAAATGGGTGGCCGTCTGTTCGCCTCCAACTGCTCGGTGTGCCACGGTTCCGACGCCAAGGGTGCCTACGGCTTCCCCAACCTGACCGACAACGAGTGGCGTTGGGGCGGTGCTCCGGCAACCATCAAGGAGACCATCATCGGTGGTCGCCACGGCATGATGCCGGCTCAGGGCCCGACCATTGGCGAAGATGGCGTACGTAACGTCGCCGCCTACGTGCTGACCGAACTGGGCGGCCGCAAGCTGCCGGAAGGCGTCACCGCCGACGTGGCCGCTGGTAAGCAAGTGTTCGAAAGCGTCTGCTTCGCCTGCCACACCAAGGAAGGCACCGGTACCCCGAGCATGGGTGCACCGAACCTGACCAACCCGAGCGCCTTCATCTACGGCAGCAGCTACGCCCAGCTGCAGCAGACCATCCGTTACGGCCGCAGCGGCAACATGCCGGCGCAGCTGCCGTACGTGGGTAGCGAAGACAAGGTGCACCTGCTGGCCGCCTACGTGTACAGCCTGTCGCACGGCAACACCGACGCAGCCGTCGAGAAGTAAGGCTTCACCCGCCCGGACGCGACCGCCGGTCGCACCCGGGCAATGCTCGATCAGGCGTACCATAGTGCCGTGAAATTCTGACTCCTTCGGCAAGTATCGAAGGAGCACTCACCCAAGCCGTGGTACGACCCTGATGAGCGAACAGATTCCAGTCCGAAACATCACCCCTCCCCCGGCCAAGAGCGGCGAAACCGTCGACCTCTACGCCAGCCGCGAAAAGATCTACACCCGCGCCTTCACCGGCCTGTTCCGCAACCTGCGACTGAGCGGCGGAGCCTTCCTCTTCATTCTCTACTTCGGCACCGTATGGCTGAGCTGGAACGACCGTCAGGCCGTCTGGTGGAACCTCCCGGAGCGTAAATTCTTCATCTTCGGCGCCACCTTCTGGCCGCAGGACTTCATCCTGCTCTCGGCGCTGCTGATCATTGCCGCCTTCGGCCTGTTCTTCATCACCGTGTTCGCCGGCCGCGTCTGGTGTGGCTATACCTGCCCACAGAGCGTATGGACCTGGATCTTCATGTGGTGCGAGAAGGTCACCGAGGGCGACCGCAACCAGCGCATGAAGCTGGACAAGGCGCCGATGAGCGCCAACAAGTTCGCCCGCAAGGCCGCCAAGCACAGCCTGTGGATCCTCATCGGCCTGGCCACCGGCCTGACCTTCGTCGGCTACTTCGCGCCGATCCGCGAGCTGATCCCCGAGCTGCTCACCGGCGACGCCGATGGCTGGGCCTATTTCTGGGTCGGCTTCTTCACCCTCGCCACCTACGGCAACGCCGGCTGGCTGCGCGAGCAGGTGTGCATCTACATGTGCCCCTACGCGCGCTTCCAGAGCGTGATGTTCGACGCTGACACCCTGATCGTCTCCTACGATCCGCGCCGCGGCGAGCACCGTGGCCCACGCAAGAAGAACGTCGACTACAAGGCCGAGGGCCTCGGCGACTGCATCGACTGCACCATGTGCGTCCAGGTTTGCCCCACCGGCATCGACATCCGCGACGGCCTGCAGATCGAGTGCATCGGCTGCGCCGCCTGCATCGACGCCTGCGACAGCATCATGGACAAGATGGGCTACCCCAAGGGCCTGATCAGCTACACAACCGAACACAATCTTTCCGGGCAGAAGACCCATCTGCTGCGGCCGCGCCTGATAGGCTACGCCGTCGCGCTGGTGGCGATGATGGCCATGTTCGCCTGGGCCATCGCCAGCCGCTCGCTGGTGGAGATCGACGTACTCAAGGACCGCGTGCTGTTCCGCGAGAACGAACAGGGCCACGTCGAGAACGTCTACACCGTGAAACTGATGAACAAGGCCCAGCGCGACCTGACCTACCTGATTTCCGTCGAGGGCATCGACGGCCTCGAGTACGAAGGCAAACGCGAAGTGAAGGCAATCGCCGGCGAAGTGCTGTCGATTCCGGTGGAACTGTCCATCGAGCCGGAGAAGCTGCCTTCCAGCGCCAATGAAATCCGCTTCAGGGTCAAAGCCCTGGAAGATCCATCCATCGAGAACGACGCCGACAGCCGATTCATCGGCCCGAGCGTGCGCTGAACAAGGCTATCCAATGTCGTCGCAACAAACCCCGGTCAACCCCTGGTACAAAGAAGTCTGGGTCTGGTTCATCCTCGGCATCCTCGGCCTCTCCGTGGTGCTGGGTACCAGCATGCTGGTGATCGCCACCAAGAATCCGCCGGGCCTGCTGTCGGACAACTACTACGACGTCGGCAAGGGCATCAACACCTCGCTGGAACGCGAGGAGCTGGCCGAGCGTCTCAAGCTCAAGGCGGCGCTGACCCTGGACAACGAGCGCGGCACCGTCAGCCTGCAGCTGCAGGGCTACAGCAACCCACCGCAACTGGTGCTCAACCTGATCTCGCCGACCCAGCCGGAGCGTGATCGCCGCGTGGTGCTGCAGACCCAGGCCGACGGCAGCTACGCCGGCAACCTGCTGGACGCCGTCGAGGGTCGTCGCTTCGTCGAGCTGATCGGCCAGGAAGGCGGCAAGGACTGGCGCCTGTTCGAGGAAGAACAGGTGGCCAGCGGCCAACCCATCCAGCTCGGCGAGTAAGTTTCCCCGCGCATGAGCAGCCCTCTTCCCTGCTATCACTGCGGCCTGCCGGTTCCTGCCGGCAGCCGTTTCGAGGCCCGCGTACTCGACGAGACGCGGGCCTTCTGCTGCCCGGGTTGCCAGGCCGTGGCCGAAGCCATCGTGGCTGGCGGCCTGGACGGTTACTACCGCCACCGCAGCGACAACGCGATCAACCCGCAGGCCCTGCCCAAGGCCCTGCCGGACGAGCTGGAGCTATATGATCGCGACGAGGTGCAGCAGGGCTTCGTGCAGCACGAGGGCGAGCTGAGCGAGACACGACTGCTGATCGAAGGCATCAGCTGCGCCGCCTGCGGCTGGCTGATCGAGAAACACCTGCGCAGCCTGCCAGGCATTGCCGAGGCCAGCCTCAACCTGTCCAACCAGCGCCTGCTGGTGCGCTGGTCCGACAGCCAGCTGCCGCTCAGCCAGCTACTCGCCGAGCTGCGTCGCATCGGCTACGCCGGCCACCCCTGGCAGGACGACGAAGCCAGCGCGCGCCTGGCCGAGGAGAACCGCCGCTCGATGCGCCAGATCGGCGTCGCCGGGCTGCTGTGGCTGCAGGTGATGATGGCGACCATGGCCACCTGGCCGGAGGTCAATGTCGACCTCTCGCCGGAGCTGGACATGATCCTGCGCTGGACCAGCCTGTTCCTCACCACGCCCATCGTCTTCTACTGCTGCGGCCAGTTCTTCCGCGGCGCGCTGCGCGACCTGCGCACCCGTCACCTGACCATGGACGTCTCGGTATCCCTGGCCATCGGCGGCGCCTACCTGGCCGGCATCTGGTCGACCATCACCGGCGACGGCGAGCTGTACTTCGACGCCGTCGGAATGTTCGCCCTGTTCCTGCTGGCCGGCCGCTACTTGGAGCGGCGCGCCCGCGAACGCACCGCGGCGGCCACCGCGCAACTGGTCAGCCTGCTGCCACCCTCGTGCCTGCGCCTGGACTCCAGCGGGCAGAGCCAGCGCGTACTGCTGCGCGAGCTGGCGATTGGCGACCATGTACTGGTCCCGCCGGGCGCCCAGCTGCCGGCGGACGGGCGCATCATCGCCGGCCAGTCCAGCGTCGACGAGTCGCTGCTCACCGGTGAATACCTGCCGCTGCCGCGCGCCGAAGGCGACTGCGTCACCGCCGGCACGCTCAACGTCGAAGGCCCGTTGACCGTCGAGGTCCAGGCCCTGGGCGAGAAAACCCGGCTGTCCGCCATCGTCCGCCTGCTCGAACGCGCCCAGGCCGACAAGCCGCGCATGGCCGAACTGGCCGACCGCGTGGCGCAATGGTTCCTGCTGATCGTGCTGGCCTTTGCCGCCGTGGTCGGCCTGGTCTGGTGGCAGATCGACAGCGAGCGCGCGTTCTGGATCGTCCTCGCCCTGCTGGTCGCCACCTGCCCCTGCGCGCTGTCGCTGGCCACGCCGACCGCCCTCACCACCGCCACCGGCAGCCTGCACAAGCTCGGCCTGCTGCTGACCCGTGGTCATGTGCTGGAAGGCCTGAAGCAGATCGACACGGTGATCTTCGACAAGACCGGTACCCTCAGCGAAGGCCGTCTGACCCTGAGCCGCATCGAGACCCTGCGCGAGCTGGACTCTGACGCCTGCCTGGGCCTGGCAGCTGCGCTGGAGCACGGCTCGGAACACCCCATCGCCCGCGCCTTCGGCCACAGCAGCCGTGGCGCCGAACAGCTGGTCAGCGCACCAGGCCAAGGCCTTGAAGGCGTGATCGAGGGGCGCCGCCTGCGCATCGGCCAGCCGGGTTATGTCGCCGCCCTGGCCGGGCGTGACACACCGGCGATTCCTGGCGAGCACGGCCAGTGGCTGCTGCTCGGTGACGAGCGCGGCCCGCTGGCCTGGTTCGTCCTCGACGACCGTCTGCGCGAAGACGCCCCCGAGCTGATCGCCGCCTGCCGCGCCCAGGGCTGGAACATCCTGCTGCTGTCAGGCGACAGTTCGCCCATGGTCGGCGAAGTCGCTCGCCAGCTAGGCATCGAGGATGCCCGCGGCGGCCTCACCCCGGACGCCAAGCTCGCCGTACTCAAGGAGCTGCATGAGAGTGATCGCCGCGTGCTGATGCTCGGCGATGGCGTCAACGACGTGCCGGTGCTGGCCGGCGCCGATATCAGCGTGGCCATGGGCAGCGCCACTGACCTCGCCAAGACCAGTGCCGACGCCGTGCTGCTGTCCAACCGCCTCAGCAGCCTGGTGCAGGCCTTCGCCCTGGCCCGCCGCACCCGCCGGGTGATTGTCGAGAACCTGGCCTGGGCGACTCTGTACAATGGCCTGGTGTTGCCGTTCGCCGCCATCGGCTGGATCACCCCGATGTGGGCTGCGGTCGGCATGTCGGTCAGCTCGTTGCTGGTGGTGCTGAACGCCCTGCGCCTGGCCCGCGTGCAGTCCTGATGCGGCCATTCACCTGCGCCGTGTAAATCCCGGAGCCTCCATGTCCGCCATCTACATTCTCATCCCTATTGCCGTGGCCCTGGTCGGAGTCGCCATCTGGGTCTTCTTCTGGGCAGTGGACAGCGGCCAGTACGATGACCTGGATGGCCCGGCCCACAGCATCCTGTTCGACGACGAAGACCCGCAGCACAAGGCCGGCATCGCCGAGGCAGACAGCGGCGACGACGCCAAGGACGAGCCGCGTGCCTGAGCTGGCACCCCAGCTGCTTTCCGCGCTGATCCTCGGCCTGCT
Organism: Pseudomonas sp. ML96; assembly: GCF_000761545.1. Lineage (GTDB taxonomy): Bacteria > Pseudomonadota > Gammaproteobacteria > Pseudomonadales > Pseudomonadaceae > Aquipseudomonas. The sequence goes on from NZ_JPMY01000003.1 coordinate 262,199, forward strand.
CGGCGGCGGTCACTGCCTGGGCATGTGCGGCGGGCTGATGGGCGCCCTGACCCTGGCCATCCCGCCCGAGCAACGCAACCGCCGTCTGCGCCTGCTGCTGGCCTACAACCTCGGCCGCATCCTCAGCTATGCCGCCGCCGGCCTGCTGATCGGCCTGGCCGGCTGGGCCGTGGCCAGCAGTCCTGCGGCCATGCTCCTGCGGGTGATCGCCGGCCTGTTGCTGATCACCATGGGCCTGTACCTGGCCGGCTGGTGGAGCGGCCTGACCCGCATCGAGGGCCTCGGCCGCCATCTGTGGCGCCATCTGCAGCCGATCGCCAGCCGCCTGATGCCGGTCAGCAGCCTGCCACGTGCCCTGCTGCTCGGCGCGATCTGGGGCTGGCTACCCTGCGGCCTGGTCTACAGCACCCTGCTGTGGGCCTCCAGCCAGGGCTCGCCGGTCGACAGCGGCCTGCTGATGCTGGCCTTCGGTCTCGGCACCTGGCCGGTGCTGCTGGCCACCGGCATGGCCGCCGAACGCATCACCGCCCTGCTGCGCAAGCGTGGCGTGCGTATCGCCGGTGGCCTGCTGGTGATCCTGTTCGGCCTCTGGACCCTGCCCGGGCCGCACCAGCACTGGCTGATGGGCCATTGATACAAATCAAAAGGCTCAACGACGCGACTCCCTAGACTGGCTGCACTGTCCATTCCAGGGATTCTCCAATGCTCGACGCCATCCACTGGGACGCCGACCTGATCCGCCGCCACGACCGGCCAGGCCCGCGCTACACCTCCTACCCCACCGCCGTGCAGTTCCACGGCGAAGTCGGCTCCTTCGACCTGCTGCATGCGCTGCGTGACAGCCGCAAGGCCATGCGCCCGCTGTCGCTCTACGTGCATGTGCCGTTCTGCGCCAACATCTGCTACTACTGCGCCTGCAACAAGGTGATCACCAAGGATCGCGGCCGCGCCCTGCCGTACCTGGAACGCCTGGAGCAGGAAATCGAGCTGATCGCCTGCCACCTCGACAAGGGCCAGGTGGTCGAGCAACTGCACTTCGGCGGCGGCACCCCGACCTTCCTCAGCCACGACGAGCTGCGTCGGCTGATGGAGCACCTGCGCAAACACTTCCACCTGCTGGACGACGATAGCGGCGACTACGGCATCGAGATCGACCCGCGCGAGGCAGACTGGTCGACCATGGGCCTGCTGCGCGAGCTCGGTTTCAACCGCGTCAGCCTCGGCGTGCAGGACCTCGACCCCGAGGTACAGCGCGCGATCAATCGCCTGCAGACCCTGGAGCAGACCCGCGCCATCGTCGACGCGGCGCATGCCCTGCAGTTCCGCTCGGTGAATATCGACCTGATCTACGGCTTGCCGCGGCAAACCCCGGAACGCTTCGCCCGCACGGTGGACGAGGTCATCGCGCTGCAGCCGGATCGCCTGTCGGTGTTCAACTACGCCCACCTGCCCGAGCGTTTCATGCCGCAGCGACGGATCAACGAGAGCGAACTACCCAGCCCGGCGCAGAAGCTGGAAATGCTCCAGCGCAGCATCGAACAGCTCACCAGAGCAGGCTACCGCTACATCGGCATGGACCACTTCGCCCTGCCCGACGACGAGCTGGCCATGGCCCAGGAAGACGGCACCCTGCAGCGCAACTTCCAGGGCTACACCACCCACGGCCACTGCGACCTGATCGGCCTGGGCGTATCGGCCATCAGCCAGGTCGGTGATCTCTACAGCCAGAACAGCAGCGACCTGAACAACTACCAGCAAAGCCTGGGCAACGACCAGTTGCCTACCCAGCGCGGCCTGCAGTGCAACGACGACGACCGTGTCCGCCGCGCCGTGATTCAGGCACTGATCTGCCAGTTCCAGCTGGATTTCGCTGACATCGAGCAGCGTTTTGCCATCGACTTCCGCAGCTACTTCTCGGCCATCTGGCCACAGCTACAGCAACTGGCCCGCGACGGCCTGATCGACCTGCATGAACGTGGCATCGAGGTGAAACCGGCAGGACGCCTGCTGGTGCGCTCGCTGTGCATGCTGTTCGACCACTACCTGGAGCAGCAGAACCAGCAGCGCTTCTCGCGGGTGATCTGAGGGCCTGCCAGTCCTGGCTCAGGCCATGGCCAGGCTGGCCGCTTGCATCCGCTGATCATCGCTCAGGCGCTGATCCTTGAGCGCCTGCACCAGGCCGGCCTGCGCCGTGCTCAGCGCGCCCTGCAGCGAGGCCAGCTCGCTGCGTAGCGCCTCGGCCTTCGCCTGCTGCAGTTGCGGGTCCGCCCCTGATTCCGCCATCAGCGCCTGCAGTTCGGCCTGCTTCTCGGCGATCTGCTGGCGCAGGGCGCGGATCAGCTTGAGGATTTCCTTGATGTTGTCCGGCAGGTTGGCCTCGTCGATATCGTCGTTCTTGGCCGCTGCGCGCACCTTCCCCAGCTCGGACAGGCTCACCCGCAGGCCATCACGCACTTCCTGCTCGCTCGGCACCTCGCCCTCGGCACGAGCGGCTTGGCGCTGCACGCCGAGGGCCAGGCGCTCGCTCAAGCTATTCACGTTTATTTTCAACATGGAGTTCCCCTCGGCGCGTCTCTAGCCTGCATATCGGGCCGCTGCGGGAAAACTTGAGCAATCAGTCAGACCTATACCACCATGGTCACCCTGGCCCACGAGCGGGGCCATGGGTTACCCTTTGTCTTTGTGTGTGATCTGCAGTCAGGGAACTCCGATGTCAGAAACCATCAAGGTACACAGCCCCCATCAAGCCCATTGCAAGGATTGCAGCCTGGCGCCCCTGTGCCTGCCGCTGTCCTTGAACCTGGAGGACATGGACGCGCTGGATCGCATCGTCAAACGCGGCCGCCCGCTGAAGAAGGGCGAATTCCTGTTCCGCCAGGGCGATGCCTTCGACTCGGTGTTCGCCGTGCGCGCCGGCGCCCTGAAGACCTTCACCCTGAGCGATGCGGGCGAGGAGCAGATCACCGGCTTCCACCTGCCCAGCGAGCTGGTCGGCCTGTCCGGCGTCGATACCGAGGTTTACCCGGTGTCGGCCCAGGCGCTGGAAACCACCTCGGTTTGCGAGATTCCCTTCGAACGCCTGGACGAGCTGTCCGTACAGCTGCCACAGCTGCGCCGCCAACTGATGCGGGTGATGAGCCGCGAGATCCGCGACGACCAGCAGATGATGCTGCTGCTCTCCAAGAAGACCGCCGACGAGCGCATCGCCACCTTCCTGGTCAACCTGTCCGCACGCTTCCGCGCCCGTGGTTTCTCGGCGCAGCAGTTCCGTCTGTCCATGTCGCGCAACGAGCTGGGCAACTACCTGGGCCTGGCCGTGGAAACCGTGTCGCGGGTGTTCACCCGCTTCCAGCAAAACGGCCTGATCAATGCCGAAGGCAAGGAAGTGCAAATTCTCGACCCCATCGAGCTGTGCTCGCTGGCCGGCGGCAACCTGGCGGACTGAGGCAGTACCCCATGATTTTCGACGAATTCGACATCAAATCGCTGATCCGCCCGGTGCCGGACTTCCCCAAGCCTGGCGTGGTGTTCCGCGACATCACTCCGCTGTTCCAGTCGCCGCGCGCCCAGCGCCTGGTCGCCGACAGCTTCATCCAGCGCTATGTCGAGGCCGATTTCAGCCACGTCGCCGCCATGGACGCCCGCGGCTTCCTGATCGGCTCGGTGATCGCCTATGAGCTGAACAAGCCACTGATCCTGTTCCGCAAGCAAGGCAAGCTGCCGGCCGACGTCATCGCCGAGAGCTACCAGACCGAATACGGCGAAGCGCTGCTGGAAGTACATGCGGACAGCCTGTGCGAAGGCGACCGCGTGCTGGTCTTCGATGACCTGATCGCCACTGGCGGCACCCTGCTGGCCGCCGCCCGCCTGGTCAGACGCCTCGGCGCCCAGGTGCACGAGGCCGCCGCCATTATCGACCTGCCCGAACTGGGCGGCTCGCAGAAGCTGCAGGACATGGGCATCCCCACCTTCTGCCTGACCGCCTTCGCCCTCGACGAGCGCTGATCTGCGCTCGCCACAGCTGGCAGCTGCGGATTAGCGCAGCTGCTGCAACCTGGATCGGATCAGGGCCGCCTTGTCCTCGCCCTGATTGATCGCCTGGCAAGACTCGTTCAACGACTGCTTCTCCGCGCTACCTGCGGCGTAGAACAGCGCCTCGCAGTCACAGCTCAGCGTCGCCTTCGGCTCGCCGCTCGCCACATCACGCACCTGGGCCACCCAGCAGGCATCACCGCAACCACAGGAGCGGTAGGCCAGGGTTTCGCCGGCGACGGGCCAATCCAGCTCGTACTCGCCGGAGCCGCCTGCGGCGAACGCCAAAGGGGCAAGAAGAAGGATAAAAGCCGAGAAAATCTTTCTCATACGGTGACTCATAACCGGTATTTGAGGGTTAGCCACAGGCACTGCGGCTCACAAGCAGACACTAGGAAGATTGCCATCAGGGGTCTTCCAAACTCGCGTCTCTGCCACTCGCAGTCCATCCAGTTCGAAATGAACCCGGAGCCTTTGACTACACACCAAGCCCCTAACCTGCCGATAGCAATAGTCTTGTTTACATAGATATCCTTGCTGACTCAGCAAATGCATAGCCTCCTGCTCCGTTTTGCCAGTCAACTTCCAAGATGCAACGGCTGCCTCAAACTCGGCGGCACTCTTGTACTGAGGTTCATCGTCAGGCATGCACGCAGCCACATTGAATAGCAATGCCAGCAGCAAGACTCCCTTGCACCGCTCCCAGACTCTCATTAACTCAGCGTCCTTTTAGAACCCAACTCGGCTTATCCAATGAAGCCAGAAGATCAGGCGAAGCTACTGAGCGGCACCCAACCTGTCGAGGGCAGTCGTCACAGTCCCATCTGCTTGCTGATGATCTCGTTCATGATCTCCCGCGAACCGCCGCCGATAGAGAGGATGCGGTTGTCGCGGTACAGGCGCTCCACCAGCGATTCGCGCATGTAGCCCATGCCGCCGAGGAGCTGCACAGCGTCGTAGGTGATGCGGTCGGCCACATCGGTGGCGAAGTTCTTGGCCATGGAGATTTCCTTGATCACGCTCTTGCCGGCAGCCATTTTGGCGGCCTGGCGATAGGTGAACTCGCGCGAGACTTCCAGCTGGGTGGCCATCTCGGCCAGGCGGTGCTTGAGCACCTGGAACTTGCCGATCGGCTTGCCGAAGGCCTCGCGCTCGCGGGCCCAGGCCATGGCTTCCTCCAGCGCCATCTGCGAGGTCATGTTGGCCATCAGCGCCAGGCTCAGGCGTTCACTCTGGAAGTTAGCCATGATGCAGGCAAAGCCCATGTTCTCGGCGCCGATCAGGTTCTCCACTGGCACCTGGCAGTCGTCGAAGAACAGCTCGGCGGTGTCCGAGGCCCACCAGCCCATCTTCTTCAGCGAGCGGCCGACACTGAAGCCGGGCGTACCCTTCTCGATCAGCAGCAGGCTGACGCCGCCAAAACCCTCGCTGCCGGTACGCACGGCCACCGTGTAGTAGTCGGCGCGCACGCCGCTGGTGATGAAGGTCTTGCTGCCACTGACGCGGTAGAAATCGCCATCGCGCACGGCGCGGGTCTTGAGGTTGGCCACGTCCGAGCCGCCGGAGGGCTCGGTCACCGCCAGGGCCATGATCTTCTCGCCGGCCAGCACGGCGGGTACCACACGCTCACGCAGCGCCGGCTTGGCCCACTTGAGCACCGGCGGCAGGCCGATATCCAGCGAACCGAGGCCGGCCACCAGACCACCGGAGCCGGAGCGCATCAGTTCCTCGCTGGCCGCCACCTTGGCGAACAGGTCGCCCTCGTGGCTGCCGCCGTACTGCTCCGGATAGCCGATACCGAGGATGCCGGCGGCGCCAGCCTTACGGTACAGCTCGCAGGGAAACTCCTCGGCCTCCTCCCAGTCCGCCACATGCGGCAGGACCTCGCGCTCGATGAAGCGGCGCACCGAGTCACGGACCAGTTGATGGGATTGGTCGAAGTATTCCTGTAAGGCGGACATGCGGGTGGCTCCCGTTTTTGTTTTCGCCACCCTAACCGAGCGCTTGCTTGGTTTTCAAGTCATGGCGTTTTTGCCGCACGCAATGCCCGCATCACCTGAATCTGCATGTCGTAGGCCGGCTTCTCCACCGACTCGAAGTCGCGGGTGTAGCGCTGGGCAAACACGGTCGAGCCCCACTCGCGATACTGCTTGGCGTGCCACAGTTCGTGGGCCCACAGGGCGATGTCCTGCTCGGCGGCCTCCTGGCTGCGGAACACCACCACATCGACCAAGGTCACCGCCTGGATGTCCGGGTTCTGCAGCATGGCGCTGGCCACGTCCATCTCGTCGAGCGCACCGACGCGGAAGCGAACCGTATCGAGCAAGGCGCTGTCGTAATAGGACGTCAGCTGTGCACGCATCTCCAGTGGCATCGGCTGGGTACCGGCCATCAGGGCGGTATCGCGCGATTGCAGGATCCAGCGTTCGAGCGTCACCGACGCCGAGCCGAGCACCTGGGTACGAACCTGCTCGACATCGGGCACGCAGATACAACTGGTGAAGCAGATTTCCATCTGCCCCACCGGGCAGGCAGCAGAGGCGCCGAGCGGCACGCCCAGGATGGCGAGCAGCGCGGCGCGGCGAAGATAAGCAGGAATCACGAATTTTCCAGGGAGTAGTTCGGGGGGAGCGCTGGGCCGCCATCATGGCAGCGGATGGCGGACGACGCTATGACCGGCGCGGGGGCCGGAATATCCCGAACTCGCTGCCTGGGAGAAAGAAAATGCGCGCCATCTGCATCGCCCTGCTGCTGGTGGGTTGCACCACGCTGAGCTACCAGCCCCAGGCCATCTCCGAACGCGAGGCCTACGCGGTGATCACCGAGGTAGCGGCACAGCAGCCCGCCGCCACCTATCTGGACAGTCGCTACCTGGGCTTTCGCGACAGCGCGGACGACGCCACCGGTACGCCACAGGACATTCGCGAGCGCATCTACTTCAGCTCGCTCGATGGCATCCAGTTGCGCCGCAGCGGCACGGGCTACCTGGTGCGCCTGAGCGGCCCGAGTGGCGACACGCTGCGCGACTTCCACATTGCCGAGCGCCAGCAGGCCGAGCGCTTCGTCGACGCCCTCGCCTACTACCGCGCCAACGCCCCTGCCTTCACCGGACTGAAGTGAGCGCTGCAGCCTCGCCACGTCGCCCGGCAAAGCGCCGTGCACGCTGTTTGCGCCACCAGATGACGATGCCGGTGACGCTGAGCACGGCGATGGCCAGGCCCAGCACGGCGATCAGCACCCGCCCGGGGAAGCCGAGGATGCGCCCGCCGTGGATCGGCAGCTGCAGCTGATAGAAGCGCTCGCCAAGAGTGCCGACACCGGGAATCTCGCGGCCGATCACGCTGCCATCCTGGCCATGCACGAAGACCCAGGCATTGCCTTCGTCGCTAGCGTGGTCGCCGAAGCCGGCGCCGAAGAAGTTGTACTCGAAGCTGTAGTACAGCTCGGTGATCGGTGCGTGCAGGCCAAGGCGATCGCCCTCCTCGCGCGCCAGCCGGTAAGCCTGGCGATAATCCAGCCTCAACTCGCCCAACTCTTCCTTGGGCAGACGCCCACGCGCCTCGTAGGTGCTCAGCGGCACCTCGGAGAACAGCGACACTACCGGTTTGAATACCTCCGCCGGCAGGTTCATCGCCACGCTGCTCACTGCCACCGGCGCCAGCAGCAACCACAGCCACAGGCCGCCGGCGCGATGCACGTCGTGGTTGAGGCGCTGGCGCTTGATCTTCCAGGCCTTGCCCCACTTGCGCCAGAACGGCCGCCCGCGCGGCAGGGTCAGCCACAGCGAGACCAGGCAATCGAGGGTCCAGGCAATGGCGACCAGGCCCATCAGCCAGATGCCCCAGTTGCCCGGCAGGCTGAGGTTGTAGTGGAACTCGAGAGTGAACGGCACCAGGTTCTCCTTCGAGAAGCAGCAGGCGCCCCACTCGCGCTCGCCCAGCACCTTGCCGTCTGCCGGGTCGAGATAGAACACCCGTGGCGCCAGCGGATACGGTTGGCCGGTGGCCGGATCGGTACGCGGCATGGTGGCCAGCAGCGCCGAGTGCCCGGGCTCGTCCGGCTGCTCCAGGTACCAGACCAGGCGCTGCGGGTATTGCGCCTCCAGCTGCTCGATCAGGCTCGGCCCATCCATACGCACCGTGGCGGCATGGTCGGTCTGGTAGAACTGTGGGTTGAGCCATTCGTCCAGCTCGTGATGGAAGGCCAGCACGCTGCCGGTGAGGCCGGCCAGTGCGAGGAATACCGCCGTGGCCAGCCCCAGGTAGCGATGCAGCAGGACCAGAATGTTGCGCGTCATGATTTTCCGTTTCGCAGACAGTAGAAAGCCGCCGCTCCTCGCGAAGCGGCGGCCGTATCAAGGCATCAGAACTCTTGGGTGATGGTCGCCATTACGTTGCGCTCCTCGCCGTAGTAGCAGTAGTTGAGGTTGCCGCACGAAGCCACATAACGCTCGTCGAGCAGGTTATTGGCATTGAGGCGTACCGAGGCCCCGTGCAACCCGACCTGAGCGAGGTCGTAGCTAAGCAACGCGTCCCACAGGGTGTAAGACGGCACGTGTACGGTGTTCTCTGCATCCGCCCAGCTTTTGCCGACATAGCGCACACCGAGACCAGCACCCACGCCAGTGAGAGCACCTTGATTGAAGCGATAGTCGGCCCACAGACTGGCCATATGCTCCGGAGCCTGCGCCGGGGTATTGCCCTTCACATCAGTGACGACCTGACTGATATCGGCACTGAAGTAGCTCTTGCTGTACTCCACGTCGGTGTAGGTATAGCTACCCAGCAGGCGCAGGTTATCCGTTAGCTGTACCCGCCCCTCCAGCTCCACGCCTCGAGACTGAACCTCGCCAACATTGCGGTAGAAGGACTCATTGGCCAACTTGGTCGCTACGTTCTGCTGACGAATGTCGAACAGGGAAAGGGAATACAGATCATCGCTACCGTTGGGCTGGTATTTCAGACCTACCTCCCACTGCTTGCCCTCGGATGGATCGATCAGGCTGCCCGCGGCATCGCTGTATGTGGACGGGTTGAACGACTCGGAATAGCTGATGTAGGGCGCCAGACCATTATCGAAGCGGTACAGCACGCCAGCACGGCCGGTCAGCTTTTGGTCATCTAGGGAATTTTCAGTGCCGCCTGGACGAGCTACCACATAGCCAGGAATGTTCGTATCCCAAGCGAACTCGTCTATACGGTTCTCTTCTGAGACATCAAACCAGTCATTGCGCAGGCCCAGCGAAATGTTCCAATTACCAGCCTCGATGAGATCCTGCACGTAGACACCTGTCTGCTCTTTACGGCGCAGATAGCTGTACAGATCGGTCGGCGGGGTAAAAGCAACAGTGTCATTGCCGTAGGCCGGATTGAACGGATTAAGGTTGCTGGCTGCACCATTGGTCCAATCCACCACTGTCTTCATGCGTTGGTAGTCCAGCCCCATGACCAGGGTATGTGTGGCCGGACCAGTGGCGAACTCTGCCTGCAGCATGTTGTCCACGATCCACGAGTGCAACGCCTCTTCCGCGCCGGTGTAGAGACGGTAGAGCTCGTTAGGATTTGGCGTGTAGATGTCGTAGCCATAGGCATAGATCTGATCAACCGTCATGGTCGAGTCGAGGTAGCGGAAGTTCTGCCGCGCACTCCAAACATCGTTGAAACGATGCTCCAGCTCGTAGCCGACCATTTGCTGCTCACGCGAGGCAGTATCGAAACCGGACTCTCCTTCAAAGAAGTTCTCGTCGATGCGTTTGCCGTTGCTGTGCGGATAGAGCGTTCCGGAAGCAGGCAAGCCTCCGTGGTAACCACCTTGCGGGTCACTTTGCAGATAGGCGTAAAGATTAAGTGCGGTGTCTTCGCTAAAGTTGATGGCCAGGCTCGGCATCAGGGTGTAGCGGGTCTCTTCGGTGTAATCGAACTGGGTATCGCTGTCCTTGGCCAAGCCAACCAGACGGTAGGCAACACTCTCGGTCAGTGGCCCAGTGGAATCGAAGCCAATGCTCTTGTAGTCATGACTACCGGCAGATAGCTGAACTTCGTTCTGCGCATCGAACTGCGCCCGTTTAGTAGTCAGAGCAGCCAAACCACCTGGGTTGCTTCGCCCGTAAAGTACCGAGGAAGGCCCCTTGAGAATGTCGATACGCTCGATGAAATACGGATCAACTTGTAGGCTGCTGTAAGTACCAGCATCCCCCATGGACTTCAGACCATCGACGATGATGTTGTCGACTGAACCGTCATTGAAGCCGCGCATGGCAACATAGTCGTAACGGTGAGTCGCACCGTAGGGGTTGATCAGCACCCCAGGGGCATAGCGCATGGCCTCAGATACGGTCCGGGAACCCTGATCGTCCATCTGATCGCGGGTCACAACGGAAACCGACTGAGAGGTTTGCAGTAGCGGCAGACTGGTCTTGGTCGCCACGCTGCTGTGGGTGGCGTTGTAGCCATCCATGCTGCCCAGCGCGTTGCCCAGGGCAAAACCTTCCACGTTGGTGGTTTCCAGCGACAGGCTAGCGCCCTCGCCCGCCAGGCTCAGCGAGTAGCCGCCGCTGGCGTCCCGCACCACTTGCAGACCGCTACCTTGCAGCAGCTGGGCCAGGCCCTCATCCACCGAATACTGGCCCTGCAGGCCGGTGCTCTGCTTGCCGGCAGTGAGCTGGCCGTCCACGGCAAGGAGAATCTGCGACTCGCTGGCGAACTGGCTCAGGGCGCTCGACAGCGGGCCGGCCGCGATGCTGTAGCTGCGCAGGCTCTGCTCGGTATCCGCGGCATGGGCCACGCCAACCAGCGCCGGCTGCAGGGCCGCCAGCGGCATGGCCAGCACGGCGGCGCGGATGGCACGGCGCAGGGCCTGAGGGGCCGGGCGTTGGATATGAGTGGTAGACATGGAAATCCCCTGGGTCTTGATGAAATGGCGGGCGAAATCGCCCTTTTGCACCTAGAGCCAGGCGAGATAGAAAAAGGGGAACCGCAAATGAAAAATATTTTCGCCTGCACTCAAACCGCAGCTGAGTCGCGTGGCTCGATGCTGATCCACCACGGCAGGCGACGTACCACACGTACCGGCAGACTGGCTTCCAGCGCGGCGTAGATGCGCTCCGGCTCGGCCAGGGGGAAGGCGCCGACCAGGCGCAGATGGGCCACTTGCGGGTCGCAACCCAGGTGGCCGCGCTGGTAGCGCCCCAGCTCGGCGATGAACTCGCCCAGCGGCATGTCGTCAGCCTGCAGGATGCCATGGGCCCAGGCCTGCTGGCCCGGACGTAGCGGCGCCGGCTGACCCACCCTGAGCGCATCGAAGCAGACCTGTTGCCCTGCCGCCAGGGCCTGATGCCGGGTACCGAGGATCTCCAGCGCGCCACGTTCGGCCGAAACCAGATAGCCGTCGTCGCGCTGGCGTACGGCGAAGCGCCCACCCTGCACACGCAGCCGCGCATGCTCGGTTTCCAGCCACAGCGGCCGGTCATCCTCGGCCACATCCACCAGCACTTCGCCGCGGTACAGCGCCAGGCGGCGCAGGCTGGCGCTGAAGTCCACATCCAGGGCGCTATCGGTGTTCAACCACAGACGGCTGCCATCGGCCAGCTGGCTGCCCTGCACCTCGCCCACCGCCGTGCGCTGGTTGGCCTGCCACTGTTGCCAGGGCAAACCACGACCAGCGAAGGCCAGCAAGGTACCGCCACTGATCACGGATAGCACCTTGAGCGCCTGGCGCCGATCCATGCCCCGCGCCTGCAGCGCCGAGCGCGCAGCCTGACGCTGTGGCAGACGTTCGAACTGACTGCTGATCATCTCTACCCGCTGCCAGGCCTGACGATGCTGCGGCTGTGCCTCCAGCCAGAGCTGCCAGGCGAGGCGATCCTGCTCGCTGACGCGTTCGTCACGCAGCCGGGCAAACCATTCGGCGGCCTGCTCCAGCGCACTGAAATCGATGCTCTGGCTCATGCGTCAGTCCTGCGCCAGGGTCAGGCAGTGCAGCATGGCCTGGGCCATGTACTTCTTCACCATGCGCTCGGACACGCCGAGCTTGGCGGCAATCTGCACGTAGGTCAGGCCATCGAGCTGGGCCATGAGGAAGGCATCGCGCACTTTGCTCGGCAGGCGGCGCAACATGGCGTCGATCTGCAGCAGGGTAGCCATAATCAGCTCACGCTCCTCCGGCGACGGCGCGTAATGCTCCGGCTGCAGAGCCAGGGATTCCAGGTAGGCGCGTTCGATAGCCAGACGACGCCAGTGGTTGACCAGCAGGGAATGGGCGATGGTCGACAGGTAAGCACGCGGATCACGCAGCGGGCTGAGGTCGCGTTCCTTGCTCAGCAGACGCAGGAAGGTGTCCTGGGCCAGATCGGCGGCGTTCTGCGCGCAGCCCATGCGTTGCCGCAGCCAGCCGTGCAACCAACCGTGGTGATCCTGATAGAGCTGCTGGAGCGCCTGCTGTTGAGGGGTCGCGCTGACCGCCATGGGAAACATCCGTCATCCACGCCGAAAGAGCGCGAATGGTAATGCTTCTCAAGTTTGAGTTGCCAGCAAAATTAGCGGCGCCGCGTAACCAGGCAGCGAATCAGTGGCCGATCGGCCGCCGCCCGGCTAGGGCATGCGCCAGGGTGCCGCCGTCTACCAACTCCAGCTCACCACCCAGCGGCACGCCGTGGGCGATGCGCGACAGGACGATGCCCTTGTCGCCAAGCATCTGCGCGATGTAGTGGGCGGTTGCCTCACCTTCCACCGTCGGATTGGTGGCGAGGATCACTTCGCCGTACTGGCTGGCGCCGATATGCGCGAGCAGCTCGGGAATGCCAATAGCCTCCGGCCCCAGGCCGTCGAGCGGCGAGAGATGGCCCTTGAGCACGAAGTAGCGCCCGCGGTAGCCGGTCTGCTCCACGGCGAACACGTCCAGCGGCCCTTCCACCACGCACAGCAGCGCATTGTCGCGGCGCGGATCGCTGCACTGCGGGCACAGTTCGTCCTCGCTCAGGGTACGGCAGCGCTTGCAATGCCCTACTCCCTCCATCGCCGCCGCCAGCGCCTGCGACAGACGCATGCCGCCACTGCGGTCACGCTCCAGCAACTGCAGAGCCATGCGCTGCGCAGTCTTTTGCCCCACGCCGGGGAGAAGGCGCAGCGAATCGATCAGTTGGCGGATCAGGGGGCTGAAGCTCATGGGGACTACCGGGTGCTGGCTTTTCTGGAGCCACTGCGGTGTAAGTGCCGTTCAGACGCTGTGCAGAGCAAGGCGCAAGACGGCACGGGCACCGGAGTTTACTGGCCGTAAATGAGGATGCCCGGGCCGGCTTGCAACACAGCTATGTGCAGTGGCTGGGCGGCACGTTTATCAGAAAGGCATTTTGAAGCCGGGGGGGAGCTGCATACCGGCGGTCATGCCGGACATCTTCTCCTGGCTGTTCTGCTCGACCTTGCGCACGGCATCGTTCACCGCGGCGGCGATCAGGTCTTCCAGCACTTCCTTGTCTTCCTGCATCAGGCTGTCGTCCAGGGTGATGCGCTTGACGTCGTGGCGACCGGTCATCACCACGCTCACCAGGCCGGCGCCGGACTGGCCGGTGACTTCGGCGTTGGCCAGCTCTTCCTGCATCTTCTGCATCTTTTCCTGCATCTGCTGCGCCTGCTTCATCAGGCCTGCCATGCCACCTTTCATCATGGTGATGTTCCTCTGCTATGCGACTCAGGGAGTCAGGGGTTCGATGGAGTCGGCGCGGATCGACGCGCCAAACTGTTGAATCATCTGCTGGACCAGCGGGTCGTCATGGATCGACTGCTCTGCCTGACGCTGGCGCTCCGCACGCTTGCGCGAGGCGGCCTGGGCCGGAGTTTCCTGCTCGGGGCGAATCAGCTCGATGCGCAGCTGCAGATTACGCCCCAGGTGCTGGTTCAGCGCCTCGTTCAGGCGGCGCTGCTGGGTGGCATTGAACAGCGCGCTGTGTGCCGGGTCCAGGTGCAAGAGCCAGTCGTCGCCGTTGGCTTCGATCAGGGTGCAGTTGGCGCCGATGCTGCCAGTCATGCCGGACAGGCCCAGGCGCGGGAATAGATCCAGCCATTCGGCAGCCAGGCCAGTGGCCGGCTGTGCGGCCGGTAGTGGCTCGGCCACCACGGCTTCCGGCTGCGCCGGAGCATCAAAGTCGTAGTCGAGGCTGTCGGCATCGGGCTCGTAGTAGTCGTAGTCACCGGGCGGCGGCTCGTCGTCATCATCCGCCTCGGCGCTGGCCGTCGGCGCGCTGTCGACCACCTGCGCCGTCGATTCGCCCAGCGGCAGAGCCATAGGCGCGGCTGGCTGATTTTCGACGATAACGGCCTGCGCCTCGGCCGGCACCGAAGCCGCTGGCAGACGCTCTTCGACCGGAGCAACCGCCGCGCTGGTTTCCCACGGCACATCGACGGCTACGGCCGGCTCGGCAACTGCTTCGACCATCGCGGCCGACTCGGCGGACGGCGCGACGACCACAGGCACAGGAGCAGGCTCGACTGGTGCAGCAGTAACCACCGGAGCTGGAGCTGGAGCTGGAGCTGGAGCTGGAGCTGGAGCTGGAGCTGCGACAGGTTCGGGAGCAGGCGCAGGTTGTGCAACAACCGGAGCAACCGGAGCAACCGGAGCAACCGGAGCAACGATAGCGGCCGGCGCGCCAACAGGGGCAGCGCCGGCCACTGGGGTCTTGTCGGAATCAGCTGTGGCCTTGCTGATCCCCAGATTCTTTAGCGGCGACCTGGGCGCGCCATCGGCATCGGCCGGGCGGAACGCCAGCATGCGCAGCAGCACCATCTCGAAGCCGCCGCGCGGGTCCGGCGCCAGTGGCAGGTCGCGACGGCCGATCAGGCCCATCTGGTAGTAGAACTGCACATCCTCGGCCGGCAACGCCTGGGCCAGAGCCAGGACCTTGTCACGGTCGCCCTGGCCGTTGTCCACGGCTTCCGGCAGCGCCTGAGCGATGGCCACGCGGTGCAGCACGTTGAGCATTTCGGAGAGCACGCCGCTCCAGTCCGGGCCCTGCTCGGCCAGGTGGCGCACCGCTTCCAGTAATGCACGGGCATCGCCTTCCAGCAGCGCATGCAGCACGCCGTAGACCTGGCCGTGGTCGAGCGTACCGAGCATCGAACGCACATCGGTCGCCAGCACCTTGCCCTCACCGAAGGCGATGGCCTGGTCGGTCAGGCTCATGGCGTCGCGCATCGAACCATCGGCGGCGCGGCCGAGCAGCCACAGGGCGTCTTCCTCGAACGGAATGCTTTCGGCAGTCAGTACGTGGGTCAGGTGCTCGACCACCCGCTCCGGCGGCATGTTTTTCAGCGAGAACTGCAGGCAGCGCGAGAGGATGGTGACCGGCAGTTTCTGCGGGTCGGTGGTGGCGAGCAGGAATTTGACATGGGGCGGCGGCTCTTCGAGGGTCTTGAGCAGCGCGTTGAACGAGTGCGTGGAGAGCATGTGCACTTCGTCGATCAGGTAGACCTTGTAACGGCCGCGGGTCGGTGCGTACTGCACGTTCTCCAGCAGCTCGCGGGTGTCCTCGACCTTGGTGCGGCTCGCCGCGTCCACCTCGATCAGGTCGACGAAACGGCCCTCGTCGATCTCCCGGCACACCGAGCACTGGCCACAGGGGCTGGCGCTGATGCCGGTTTCGCAGTTCAGGCACTTGGCGATGATCCGCGCGATGGTGGTCTTGCCCACGCCCCGGGTACCGGTGAACAGGTAGGCGTGGTGCAGGCGCTGGCTATCCAGCGCGTTGATCAGGGCCTTGAGCACATGGGTCTGCCCGACCATCTCGCGGAAGCTGCGCGGGCGCCATTTGCGTGCAAGAACCTGATAACTCATGAAAAACCGTCGCGGCTGGGATAGCGGAAGTGGCTAATCCTAGCGGAGCACCGGGTAAATTGCATCCGCCACGCAGGATGACGCTCGATAGCGGCAAACGACAGGCAAGCGTATACCCCGCATACCATGCAACGGGCTGCGAAGAAGAGAGAATTCAAGGAGATAGATTGGAGGCGGCCCCACCAGCCACACCCCGGCACACGATGTTCCCGCTGTGGCTGC
>NZ_JPMY01000004.1 GCF_000761545.1 Pseudomonas sp. ML96
TTCCTCCTGGATGCTGCCGATCATGCTGGAGATCTCGGTGGTCGCCTCGCGGGTGCGCGCCGCCAGATTGCGCACCTCGTCCGCCACCACGGCGAAGCCACGGCCCATCTCGCCGGCCCGCGCCGCCTCGATGGCGGCGTTGAGCGCCAGCAGGTTGGTCTGGTCGGCGATGCCGGTGATCACGCCGACGATGCCACCGATCTCCTGCGAGCGCTGGCCGAGGGTGTTGACCACTGTGGCGGTGGCATCGAGCGAGGCGGAGATCTGCTGCAGCGCCGCCGAGGCCTCGTCCATCGAGGCGCGGCCGATGCGCGTCTGCTGGGCGTTGTCGTTGGCCAGGCGCTCGGTGTTGCGCATGTTGTCGGCGATGTCCTGGGCGGTGGCGCTGAACTCCTCCACCGCACCGGCCATGCTGCTGATCTCGCCGGACTGCTGCTCGATGCCCTCGTAGGCGCCGCTGGACAGGCCGCTGAGCACCTGCGAGCGGCTGCCAACCTGCTGCGCCGCGCTGCGGATATGCTCGACCATGGTCGCCAGCGCCTCGCCCATCTGGTTGAAGCCACGCGCCAGCTCGCCGATTTCGTCGGCGCTGCTGGCGCGCGAACGAGCCCGCAAGTCGCCGGCGCCGAGGGCCTGGGCCTGCTCGACCAGCTCGCCCAGTGGGCGCAGGCGCCGACGCAGCAGCACGATCACCGCCGCCACTGCCAGGACCATGGCCGTCAAGCTGCCGAGGGCCAGCTGGCCACCGACACTCCAGGTCACCTCGCGGATTTCCTCTTTCGGCATGTTGGCCAGTACCTGCCAGGGGCCATCGGCGAACGGTGCGGCGACGCTGAAGAAGTCCTGCACGCCGTCATTCCAGAAGTGCCCCTCGCCCGGCTTGCTCAGCAGCCCCTGCAGGCGGTCGCCGACCGATTCCGGGCGCTGCACGCCGGCCGGCGGCACCAGCCACTTGCCCTGCTCGTCGAGCAGCGCCAGCGAACCGCTGCGGCCGATGCGGAAGCGCGCGAGATCGGCGAACTGGGCGTTCTGCGCGTCGGTGTAGTCGAAGCCGACGAAC
This sequence comes from Pseudomonas sp. ML96, assembly GCF_000761545.1. Classification (GTDB taxonomy): domain Bacteria; phylum Pseudomonadota; class Gammaproteobacteria; order Pseudomonadales; family Pseudomonadaceae; genus Aquipseudomonas. The sequence goes on from NZ_JPMY01000004.1 coordinate 1,061, forward strand.
AGCACGGCGCTGACCTGGCCGGCGCTGTCGCGCACCGGGGTGTACTGGGTCATGTAGAAGCGGTCGAACAGCAGCGCGCGGCCGACGTAGCCCTGGCCGGCGAGCAGCTTCTGGTAGGCCGGGTGGGCGTGATCGAGCACGGTGCCGATGGCGCGGTTGCCGTCCTGCTTGGTCAGCGAGGTGGTGATGCGCACGAAGTCGGCACCATCGCGGACGAACACCGTGGCCACGCCGGCGGTGAGGTGACGGAATTCATCGACCAGGGTGAAGTTGTTGTTCAGCGCCTGGCCGTTGAGGTACAGCGCCGGCGGGGTGAGCCCGGCGACCGGCACGCGCTCGTCGGCATGCACCGACAGGCCGCTGGCGAAACGCTGTTCGAACAGGCCGGCCAGGCGGCTGGTGCTCTCGCGCAGGGTGCCGTGGAAGGTGGTGAGCTGGTCGGCGAGCAGGCGCGCCTCGCTGGCCAGGTGATCTTCACGGGTGGTCAGGCTGGCCTGATCCAGAGAGCGAAGCGCGAAGAGGGTACTGCCGCTGATGAGCAGAATCAGGAGGATCGCGAGGGCAACGGCGAGTTGCCAGGCGATGCGAGACCTGGGCTGGGACATTTTTGTGTCTCTCCGGACGGTATTTGGATGCACGCAAAGGCGCGGGATCACCGCCAGCCCTTGAAGGGCGGCGAGAATACCTGATCGGAAGAGTATGGATTATGAATTTGAAGGCATTGCGCCATCAAAAGTCATCAGACAACGTACCAGCGTGACTTTTCGGTCAGCCCATGGCCGAAACAGCATCGTGTTTCGGCCATGGGGCCGCGTCTTAGCTGGCCAGGTTGAGCGGCACGCCAGCCTGACGCTGGCGGCAGGCTTCGCCGAAGACCTGGAACATCTTCACCGAATCGGGGTTCAGCGCGGCTTGCCATTCCGGGTGCCACTGCACGGCGAACAGGAACGGCGAGATGCTCGGTGCATGAATGGCCTCGACCAGGCCGTCTTCAGCATGCGCCAGCGGCTCCAAGCCCTTGCCCAGGGTCTTCAGGCCCTGACCATGCAGCGAGTTGACGCCGATTTCCTCGGTGCCCAGCACTTTGGCCAGCCAGCTGCCGGCCTCGATGCGCACCTTGTGCGCCTCGCCGTACTGCACGGCGACCGGGTCTTCCGGGTTCTCGCGATGGTCGTTGAAGCCCGGCTCGCTGTAGAGCTTCTGGTACATGTCGCCGCCCAGGGCGACGTTGATTTCCTGCATGCCACGGCAGATGCCGAAAATCGGCAGGCCGCGGGCGATAGCGGCCTTGATCAGTGGCAGGTCGAACAGGTCGCGGTCGCGATCCTGGCCCTTCTCGGGGGTCAGGTTCTCCTGGCCGTAGAGGGTCGGATCGATGTTCGAGCCGGCACCGGTCAGGTACACGCCGTCGGCCATGTCGAGGTACTGCTCGAGGTCATCGGTACCGCAGCAGGTGGGCACCAGCACGGGTACACAGCCGGCGATCTCCACCAGCGGCGTAATGTACTTGTGGGTCATCACCTGATAGTCGTGCCCTTTGCGCTCTTGAGCGCCCATGGTCATCAGCACGACGGGTTTGCGTTTGGCAGAAGTGTTCTTGGCACTGTTGTTGTTGGACATACGTCACCTTGGGGCAGATCGGGTCTGCCGTTGCTGTGCAGGTGGGTCGGGAGATCGACGCACTACCTGTTTGGCACGGTTTCCGTCTGTCGGCGGCGTAGCTGGCCTCGCCTGGAGGCATGGGAATGGAAGGTAACGAGCCTCCCGCGACGGCCGCTTTGGACAGACGAACCGCCAACACAGTCTGCCTGAGCCGTAAAATATGTCAAACAATTCAAGCGCATGGCGTTTGAAAATCAGAGCAAAACCAGGCGCCACAAGGGCCGCATCATGGCGCCTGCAGACGAGCGGCGGCGAATTGACCGCCCAGAAAGTCCATTATTTTTTACGCAGCATGTACAAAATCCTGAATGCATCAGCGGCCGATGCGCGCCACCGCTGGCAGGTGCATCTGCGCCACTTCGGCCAATAGGAAGTCGCGCAGCCGGCGCAGGCGCTCCTCGCCGCGACGGCCCTTCGGCCATACCAGGTAATAGCTGTCGCCACTGGCCACGGCGCTGGGCCAGGGCAGGCCGAGGCGACCCTGTTCGGCATCCTCGGCGATCATCACCAGGTCGCCGATCGACACACCATAGCCGCGCTCGGCGGCGACGATGCCCAGCTCCAGGGTGTCGAACACCTGGCCACCACGCAGCGGTACCTGCTCCTCCAGGCCCATGGCCTGCAGCCAGCGGCGCCAGTCGCGGCGGTCCGGGGTCGGGTGCAGCAGCTCGGCAGCCTGCAGGCGCTGCAGGTCCCAGGGTGTATCGGCGGCCTGCGGCGCGCACACCGGGATCAGCCACTCGGCGAACAGCTCGGTGCTCTCCCATTCGCCCGGGAAGCCGGCGTTGCCGGCCAGCAGCACGGCGCAGTCGAACGGCTCCTGGTGGAAGTCGACCTTGTCCACGTCCATCCAGGCACTGGTCAGTTGCACCTCGATATCCGGGTTGAGCAGCCGAAAGCGCGACAGTCGCGCCAGCAGCCAGCGCATGGTCAGGGTCGAGGGCGCCTTCAGGCGCAGTGTGGTGTCGTCGGTGCTGAGCGCCGTGCAGGCGCGCTCCAGCGCATCGAAACCATCGCGCACACCAGGGAGTAGCATGCGCGCACTCTCGCTCAGGCGCAGGTGGCGGCCGGCACGCTCGAACAGGCTGCAGCCGAAGTGTTCTTCGAGGGTACGGATATGCCGGCTCACCGCACTCTGGGTAATGGCCAGCTCCTCGGCAGCGCGGGTGAAGGAAGCGTGCCGGGCGGCAGCCTCGAAGGCACGCAGGGCATACAGGGGCGGTAGGCGACGCGCCATGGCGATGGCTTTCCATGAGTATTAGTCATGCCAAGCATCGCATTTTTCCTTTTGTGCGTGGCGCTCGCGATCCCGAGAATAAGCGCCATCTTCTCGCCGCCCGGAACTTTCCGGCGGCGCCTCTCGCTGAGCCCTACTCATCATGCCGCACGCCACCCGCGACGAACTGGTCGCCCTCTTCCGCCTCGCCGGCCCACTGATCACCGCGCAGCTGGCCCACGTACTGATGGTGTTCACCGACACCATCATGATGGCCAAGCTCGGCCCCGAGCAGCTGGCCGGCGGCGCTCTGGGCGCTACCTGCTACTACATGCTGTCGCTGTTCTGCGTCGGCATGATGGCCGCGGTGGGCAGCCTGGTCGCCATTCGCCATGGTGCCGGCGACCCCGCCGGCGCCACCCGTCTGCTGCAGAGCGGCCTGTGGCTGGCGCTGCTGCTGGGCGTCGTCGGCGCCCTCTGCCTGCGCTCCCTCGGCCCGCTGCTGCCGCACTTGGGCCAGCAACCCGGCACCGCGCTGCATGCCATGGACTTCCTCGGCGCGCTGGCCCTGGCCCTGCCCGGCTACCTGTGCTTCATGGCCCTGCGCGGCTTCACCAGCGCCATCGGCCATCCCGGTCCGGTGATGACCATCGGCATCGTCGGCGCCCTGGCCAACTTCGTCATCAACTATGCGCTGATCGAAGGCTGGCTGGGCCTGCCCAACCTCGGCCTGGGCGGCATCGGCATGACCACCGCCCTGGTCAGCACGGGCATGGCGCTGGCCCTGGCCTTGTACATCCTGCGTTCGCCGATCTACCGCCAGTACGCGCTGCTGCGCGGCCTGCTGCGCCCACGCAAGGTGGAGATGCATGCGTTGCTGCGCCTGGGCCTGCCGATCGGCGGCACCTACGCCGCCGAGCAGGGCATGTTCACCTTCGCCGCGCTGTGCATGGGCGCCCTCGGCAGCGTGCAGCTGGCGGCGCACCAGATCGCCATCCAGGCGGTGACGCTGGCCTTCATCCTGCCCCAGGGCCTGTCCTACGCCGTGACCTTCCGCGTCGGCCAGCACTACGGCGCCGGGCGCCTGGCCGAGGTACGCCGCGCCGGACGCCTGGGCATCGCCAGCGGCGCCTGCTGCATGCTGTTCTTCGCCCTGCTGTTCTGGCTGATACCGGAGCAGGTGGTGGGGCTGTTCGTCGACCGCAGCGACCCGGCCTTCGCCGAGGTGGTCGGCCTGGCCGTGAGCCTGCTGGCGGTGGCGGCGCTGTTCGAGCTGTTCGACGGTACCCAGAGCATCGCCATGGGCACCATCCGTGGCCTCGGCGACGGCAAGACCACCCTGCTGGTCGGCCTCGGCTGCTACTGGCTGATCGGCATCCCGCTGGCCTGGACCCTGGCCTTCCCGCTCGGCTGGGGCGCGCATGGCGTGTGGTGGGGACTGGCCGGTGGCCTGGCCTGTGCGGCAGTCGGCCTGACTCTGGGCTTCGAATGGAAGACCGCGCGCCCGCTGCCCGTGCAGCCGGGCGCGGCTCAGGCCTGCGCGGGCTGACTCAGCAGGGTACGCCGGCGAGTAGTGGCTGGCGGATGCCGAACACCAGGAAGCGCGCCAGGTCGGCCAGCGGCAGAGGCTTGCTGATCAGGTAGCCCTGCACCTGGTCGCAGCCGAACTGGCGCAGCAGGGCGAGCTGTTCGGCGTTCTCCACGCCCTCGGCGACCACCTCCAGATGGAGGTTGTGTGCCAGATTGATCATCGCTCGCACCAGCTGGCGATTCTCCGCGCGCGCGCCCATGCCGGCGACGAAACTCTTGTCGATCTTCAGCAGGGTGATCGGCAGGTTGTTGAGGTGCACGAAGGAGGAGAAACCGGTACCGAAGTCGTCCAGCGAGAAGCGCACACCGAGCCGGCCGAGGGCCTGCATGGTCTGCTGCACCTGCTCGCTGCGGCGCATCACGGCGGTTTCGGTCAGCTCGAATTCGAGCCACTGCGCGTCCACCCCGCGCTCCTCGATCAGGCGGCCGAGGGTGGCCAACAGCTGGCTGTCCTGGAACTGGCGGAACGACAGGTTGACCGCCATGTGCAGCGTCGGCAGGCCACGCCCGCGCAGCCACTGCATGTCGCGCAAGGCACGCGAGATCACCCAGTAGCCCAGCGGCACGATCAGCCCGCTCTCCTCGGCCAGCGGCACGAATTCGTCCGGGCCGAGCAGGCCGCGCTCAGGGTGACGCCAGCGCACCAGCGCCTCCAGGCCGAGGATGCGGCCGCTGGCCAGGCACAGGCGCGGCTGGTAGTGCAGCTCCAGCTCGTCGCGACGCAGCGCCCGGCGCAGCTCGCTCTCCAGGTCGGCCATGCTGCGCGCACCGCGGTGGATGCGCTCGTCGTACAGGTGATAGGTGCAGCCTTGGGCCGCCTTGGCCTGCTGCATGGCGATGTGCGCGTGCCACAGCAGCGGGTCGGCGCTCTCGCCGGCGCGGGTATGGGCCAGGCCCAGGCTGCAGCCGAGCAGCAGGCTCTCGCCATCGACCCAGTAGGGCTCGGACAGCACCTCGGTGATGCGTTCGGCCAGGCGCTCGGCGCGCTGCGGGTCGCGGCGGTTGTCGATGAGCAGGGCAAATTCGTCGCTGCCCAGGCGGGCCAGGTCGTCGCCGGGCTCCAGCTGCGCCTTGAGGCGTGCCACCACCTGCAGGATCAGACGGTCGCCGCCCTGGTAGCCGAGCGAGTCGTTGACGTGCTTGAAGTTGTCCAGATCCAGATGGCCGAGGACCAGGCCACGGCCCTGGTGCTCAGCCAGGCGCGTCGCCAGCAGGGTCTGGAAGCCCTGGCGGTTGGCGATGCCGGTCAGCGGGTCCTGCTCGGCCAGGCGCTGCAAGGTGTTCTGCAGGCGCGCGCGCTCGCCGGCGTAGCGCAGGCAGCGGCGCAGCATGTCGACGCTGAGCTGGTCGCGCACCAGCCAGTCGCAGACATCGACCGGCGCCTCGGCGGGCTCTTCCTCGAGCAGCAGTACGGTGGGTAGTGGGCAGCAGCCGGGCACCGGCTGGTAGGTGGGGGTGGCCAGCAGCAGGCCGCTGCCGCCATCGTCGAACAGGCTGCTGGCCGCCTGCCAGGACGGCGCGGTGATCAGCGGCAGCGCACTGCCCATGGCCGACAGGCGCGCGCGCAGCAAAGCAGCCCACTCTGGCTCATCGGCCAGCAGGACCAGGCGCATGGGTTCGGCGTGCGCGGACAAATGACCTCCCCAGGGTCAAGGGTGACGGCTTGGCTCCGTCTGTTGTGCACCGTTCTGCGGTGTTCTTGTCTGCCGGTCCTTGTGCAGATATCTGCGCATCCTGCGGGAAAGACATAGCAGGGACAACCGTACAGGGTGTCGCACTGTATCCAGTATGTTTAAAAATAGTGACTTAGCACACATTCCTGATGCTTTTTATCGGGAACCAGCCCCGCCGGGCGGCTGTCAGCATGCGCCCCGCCGGCCTGCGCCGGCTGCTAGAATGCCGCCTCGTTTTTTCTGACCCGATTTCTTCCCATGTCCCGACTCAATCCTCGGCAGCAGGAAGCCGTGAACTATGTCGGCGGCCCGCTATTGGTGCTCGCCGGCGCCGGCTCCGGCAAGACCAGCGTGATCACCCGCAAGATCGCCCACCTGGTGCAGAACTGCGGCATCCAGGCCCGCCACATCGTCGCCATGACCTTTACCAACAAGGCCGCGCGCGAGATGAAGGAGCGTGTCGGCACGCTGCTCAAGGGCGCCGAGGCGCGCGGCCTGACCGTGTCGACCTTCCACAACCTGGGCATGAACATCATCCGCAAGGAATACGCGGCGCTGGGCTACAAGCCGGGCTTCTCGATCTTCGACGACGGCGACATCAAGGCCCTGCTGACCGACATCATGCAGAAGGAATACGCCGGCGATGACGGCGCCGATGAGGTCAAGAACTACATCGACAGCTGGAAGAACGACCTGATCCTGCCCGACGAGGCGCTGGCCAACGCGCGCAACCCCAAGGAGCAGACTGCGGCGGTCGTCTACCTGCACTACCAGCGCACGCTCAAGGCGTACAACGCGGTGGACTTCAACGACCTGATCCTGCTGCCGGTGAAGCTGTTCCAGGAGAACCGCGACATCCTCGAGAAGTGGCAGAACCGCATCCGCTACCTGCTGGTCGACGAGTACCAGGACACCAACTCCAGCCAGTACCTGCTGGTGAAGCTGCTGGTAGGCATGCGCAACCAGATCACCGTGGTCGGCGACGACGACCAGTCGATCTACGCCTGGCGCGGTGCGCGGCCGGAGAACCTCAACCTGCTCAAGGAAGACTACCCGTCGCTGAAGGTGGTGATGCTGGAGCAGAACTACCGCTCCACCAGCCGCATCCTCAAATGCGCCAACACCCTGATCGCCAACAACCCGCACGCCTTCGAGAAGCAGCTGTGGTCGGAGATGGGCATGGGCGACGAGATCCGCGTGATCCGCACCCGTAACGAGGATGCCGAGTGCGAGCGCGTGGCCCTGGAGATCCTCACCGAGCACCTGCGCACCGAGCGCCCGTACAGCGATTTCGCGATCCTCTACCGCGGCAACTACCAGGCCAAGCTGATGGAGCTGAAGCTGCAGCACCATCAGATTCCCTATCGCCTGTCCGGCGGTACCAGCTTCTTCGCCCGCCAGGAGGTGAAGGACCTGATGAGCTACTTCCGCCTGCTGGTCAATCCGGACGACGACAACGCCTACCTGCGGGTGATCAACGTGCCGCGCCGCGAGATCGGCTCGACCACCCTGGAGAAGCTCGGCAACTATGCCAGCGAGCGCGGCGTGTCGATGTACGCCGCCAGCGACGAACTGGGCCTCGGCGAACAGCTCGACAGCCGCTATACCGAGCGCCTCAGCCGGTTCAAGCGCTACATGGACAAGATTCGCGAACTCTGCGCCGGCAACGACCCGATCGGCGCCATTCGTAGCATGATCATGGATATCGACTACGAGAACTGGCTCCGGCAGAACGCCTCCAGCGACAAGGTCGCCGAGGCGCGCATGGGCAACGTCTGGTTCTTGGTCGAAGCGCTGAAGAACACCCTCGACAAGGACGAGGACGGCGACATGACCATCGAGGACGCCATCGGCAAACTGGTCCTGCGCGACATGCTGGAACGCCAGCAGGAAGAGGAAGACGGCGCCGAAGGTGTACAGATGATGACCATGCATGCCTCCAAGGGCCTGGAGTTCCCCTCGGTGTACATCATCGGCTTCGAGGAGGAGATCCTCCCGCACCGCTCCAGCATCGAGGCCGACACCATCGAGGAAGAACGCCGCCTGGCCTACGTCGGCATCACTCGCGCCAAGCGCAACCTGGCGCTGACCTTCGCCGCCAAGCGCAAGCAGTACGGCGAGATCATCGACTGTTCGCCGAGCCGCTTCCTCGATGAGCTGCCACCGGAAGACCTGGTCTGGGAAGGCCAGGAAGATGCGCCCGCCGAGGTGAAGAGCGCACGCGGCAATGACGCCCTGGCCAACATGCGGGCAATGCTGAAAAAATAGCCGCCAGCTATTTTTGGCCCCCGAAGACTGGCCGCCAGGCACGACCTGGCAGCAAAGAAACCTGATCTGCCAATGAACAAGAGGGCAATGGCGTGGAAGCGCTGAAAGAGAAAATCCGTGAAATGGGTGTCGTGCTGTCGGATCAGGTGCTGAAGGTCGACGCCTTCCTCAACCACCAGATTGACCCGGCGCTGATGCAGAAGGTCGGCCATGAGTTCGCCGAGCGCTACCGCGACCAGGGCGTGACCAAGATCGTCACCATCGAGGCCTCCGGCATCGCCCCGGCGGTGATGGCCGGCCTGGAGCTGGGCGTGCCGGTGATCTTCGCCCGCAAGTTCCAGTCGCTGACGCTGAAGAACGAGCTGCTGATCTCCAAGGTGTTCTCCTTCACCAAGCAGACCGAGAGCACCATCGCCATCTCCGCGCGCCACCTGACCCCGGCCGACCACGTGCTGGTGATCGACGACTTCCTCGCCAACGGCCACGCCGCCAAGGCGCTGATCGACCTGATCCAGCAGGCCGGTGCGAGCATCGCCGGCCTTGGCATCGTCATCGAGAAGTCCTTCCAGGACGGCCGCGCCCTGCTGGAAAGCGAAGGCTACCGCGTCGACTCGCTGGCCCGCGTGGCCTCGCTGGCCGACGGCCAGGTGCGCTTCCTCGACTGAGCCTCAGGCCACCGCGGTGGCCTTGAGCGCCGCCAGCAGCAGGCGCTGGTAGAGCTGCTCGCGCATGCCGCGCGGCTGCTCCAGCGCCATGCGCCGCAGATGCTCGGCGTACTCGTCGGCCTGCGGCAGGTCGAACAGGGTCGCCGCGCCCAGCTCGAGCAGCTCGCTCGGCCGCAGCTTGCTCTGCACCCACTGCAGTGCGCGCAGCAGGTCTTGCTCCTCGCGGGTGAAATCGCAACCCAGCGGGTACTCGGGAAACAGCGCGGGAAACTCGGCGCGCCAGGCCTGCAGGCGTTCCGGGCGGTTGTTGCGGTACTCGGCGCCCAGCTGAAAGTCCTCGGCCAGCTTGCCGGCCTTCTGCGCGGCGATGATCAGCTCGTCCTGAAAACGCGAATCGGCGATGCACAGCAGCGCCTCGATCACCTGCGCGTCGTTCTTGCCACGCAAATCGGCGATGCCGTACTCGGTCACCACGATGTCGCGCAGGTGCCGCGGAATGGTGGCGTGGCGGTAATCCCAGCGAATGTTCGAGCTGACCTCGCCACCGTCGCCGCGCCAGCTGCGCAGCATCAGGATCGAGCGCCCACCCTGCAGCTCGTGGGCCTGGGCGACGAAGTCGTACTGCCCGCCGACACCACTGAGCACACGGCCATCCTCCAGCTGATCGGCGACCGCCGCGCCGAGCAGGGTGACGGTGAAGCAGCTGTTGACGAAACGCGCGTCGCGCCGCTGCAGGCGTTTCAGCGTCTCGCCGCCGTACAGGCGGTTGATGTAGCTGATGGCAGTCATGCCGATGCGCTGGCGCTGCTCATCGCCCAGTTCGACCAGGCGCTGGTAGAACGCCTGCGGGCCGAGGAAGAAGCCACCGTGCACCAGCACCCCACCACGCGCCGGGCCCAGGTATGGCGCCAGCGCGGCGAAGCTGGCGCCATCGCCGAGGTCAGCCGCCAGGCGCTGGCCATCGGGCAGCAGCAGCTCGCCCAGCTGCAGGCGCACCTGCCCGTCCACCAGGCCGTTGCGCTGCAGCCATGCCAGGGTCGGGCCGTCGAGCCGCAGCGGCAGGCCGACCCGGCGTAGCGCCTCGATGCTGCACAGGCGCCCATCGCCATCCAGCCCGCCCTCCCCGGCCAGGCGCTGCAGACGTTCGTCCGGATACACCGCGCGGCGAATCACCCCGGCCTCCAGCAGCGCCAGCAGGCCCTGCATGAACATCTCGCTGCAGCCATACAGCCCGCTGACGAAGGGGCGCACCCCGCCTTCGCGCTCGATCAGCTCGCCCCAGCGCTGCGGCACTTCCATGGCATGCAGCAACGCGCAGTAGGCGTGGTTGTCGGCCTGGCGCGCCAGCAGCGCCGCCGCCACCGCGTCGGCCATGGCGCCGATGCCCAGCTGCAGGGTGCCGCCATCCCGCACCAGGGCGCTGACATGCAGGCCGATGGCGTGGTCCTGCAGGCCGACTGGCAGGCTCGGCGTGGAGAACAGCCGGTGCCGCTCGACGGGCTCGATCAGCAGGTCGAAGCTCGCCGCCGGCACCTCGGCGGCGCCGCCCATGTAGGGCAGGTCGGCATGCGCCTGGGCGATCAGCAGGATGGTCTCGCCGGCGCGACGACGCTCCTCCAGGCCGGGCAGCAGGTCGAGGGTGATGTCCGGGTTGCAGCTCAGGCTGAGCTGCTCGGGGTGCCGCGCATCCTGCGCCACCAGCTGGGCGATGACGTTGATACCCTTGCGCTGCAGGTCGCGCGCCACCTGGCTGTAGTTGAGGCTGATGTAGTTCTGCTGCGCCTGCGGGTTGTGCAGCTGGCTGCCCGGCTGCAGGTAGAACTCCTCGATGCGCACGTTGCCCGGCAGGTCGCCGCAGCGCAGGTCGGTCAGGTAGTCCAGCTCGACGTGGTCGCCATACACCCGGCGCAGGAACGGCCCACTGAAGCGTTGCTCCAGCTCGCTGCGCGGCTGCGGGCGGGCCAGCGACAGGGCGGTGTAGATGATCAGCTCGCGCTGCGGCAATTCGCGGATGCGCTGGTACAGCGCGTTGACGAAGCGGTTGGGCTTGCCCAGACCCAGCGGCAGGCCGAGGCGAATCGGTCCGTCGATGCGCTCCAGCACCCGCTCCACGGCCTGTTCCAGTGTGCAGCTCGGCACTCGGCGCCCTCCTCTGGTTGTCGGAGGTTGGACCGCTGCGCCGCTTTTTCGCTCAGGTAAAAACGACAAAGCCGCCCGGAGGCGGCTTTGCAATCAACGCGAGAAGACGGCGATCAGAGACCGGACATCTTCTTGATGGCGCCCTTCAGCTCATCATCCGAGCAGGTGGCGCAGGTGCCTTTCGGCGGCATGGCGTTGATACCGGAGATGGCCTTGGCCAGCAGGCCGTCGAGGCCGCCCTGCTCGCTGGCGCGTTTCTTCCAGTCGGCAGCGTCACCGATTTTCGGCGCGCCCAGCACGCCGGCACTGTGGCAGGCGCCACAGTGAGCGGCGATCACGTCGTCAGGCGACTTGGCGCCACCACCACTGGCAGCGGCAGCCACGGCGCCGACGCCTTTGCATTCTTCACCCTGGATGCAGACCTCGCCCACCGGCTTGATGCGCTCGGCGATTTCATCGTTGGTCGCAGCCTGAGCGCTCACAGCCCACAGGGCCAATACGGCAGCTTGAGCCGCCAGCATCTTTTTGATCAGGTTCACGGTACACCCTCATTGTGGCTAGTCACGCTCGCGGCCACGGTTTCGCGAGCGCGCGCAGTATAACGGTTAGACCGCCCCGCCGGAACAACCCAACTTGTCGCAGGGGCATTGCCCTGCGCCACGGCTCTTAGAAGTTGGCCGGTGTGGTTGCGCTGATCAGCCGAGCCGGCTGGTCGAACGGGTTGCGGAAGCGGTGCGGCTTGGTGCTGTCGAAGTAGTAGCTGTCGCCCGGCTCGAGGACAAATACCTCGGCGCCCACGGTCAGCTCGAGACGCCCATCCACCAGCATGCCGGCCTCTTCGCCGTCGTGGTTGAGCATCTCCTCGCCGGTATCGGTACCCGGTGGGTAGATCTCGTCGAGGAAGGTGATGGTCCGGTTCGGATGCGCCTTGCCGATCAGCTTCATCGTCACGGCACCGCTGGAAAGGTCGGTCAGTTCGTCGGCCCGGTAGACCACCTGGGTCTGGTTGTCCTGTTCCAGGTCGAGGGAGAAGAACTCCACCAGCGACATGGGAATCCCACCGAGCACCTTTTTCAGCGAGCTGATCGAGGGGCTCACGCTGTTCTTCTCGATCATCGAAATGGTGCTGTTGGTGACGCCCGCACGTTTGGCGAGTTCACGCTGGGAAAGGCCTTTGAGTTTGCGAATAGATTGCAGTCGAACACCGACGTCCAATGCGGGGGTCCTCCTTGGGAGCAAGGCATTTGGGTGGCCGTATCATGCGGCCAGTGTTCAGTATTTACAACACTGCAGACACAATTGCTCCCAGCCGCGCCCGCTAGCCACCGGAATAGAGCCTCGGCACCCGCTTGAGGTTGCAGAACAGCTGGTACGGAATGCTGCCGCAACCATAGGCCACCTCGCTGGCGGAGACATTGCGTCCCCACAGCTCGACCCGGCTGCCGAGGCCAGCGCCCGGCAGGTCGGTGAGGTCGACAGTGAGCATGTCCATCGACACCCGGCCGATCAGGCGGGTCATCTGCCCATCGACCAGCACCGGAGTGCCAGTGGCGGCATGCCGCGGATAGCCATCGGCATAGCCCATGGCAACCACGCCGACGCGAGTCGCGCGCTCGGCGATGAAGCGCGCGCCGTAGCCCACCGGCTCGCCGGCCGGCAGCTCGCGTACGCTGATGATCTTCGACTCCAGGGTCATCACCGGGCGCAGACGCGCGGCCTGGGCCTGGTCGTGTTCGAAGGGGGTGGCGCCGTAGAGCATGATGCCCGGGCGTACCCAGTCACTCGGCTGCTGGTCTTCAAAGAGCCCCGGCCAGCCGAGGATGGCCGGCGAGTTGCGCAGGCTGATCTCGGCCTGCAGATCGCCGCGTGCCTCGTGGAACAGCGCCAGCTGCTCGGCGCTGCGCGGGCTGTCTAGCTCGTCGGCACGGGCGAAGTGGCTCATCAGCACGATCTTCTCGACCTTGCCGCTGGCCAGCAGGCGGGCATGGGCATCGCGGTACTCGGCCGGGTGCAGACCGACCCGGTGCATGCCCGAGTCGACCTTCAGCCACACGCGCAGCGGCCGCGCCAGGCGAGCGCGCTCGATGGCCTCGACCTGCCAGGCCGAGTGCACCACGCACCACAGCTGGTGCTGGTCGATCAGGCCCAGCTCGCTCTCCTCGAAGAAGCCTTCGAGCAGCAGGATCGGCTGGCGGATGCCGGCGTAGCGCAGCTCCAGCGCCTCTTCGATGCAGGCCACGGCGAAACCGTCGGCCTCCGCCTCCAGCGCCTGGGCGCAGCGCACCGCGCCATGGCCGTAGGCGTCGGCCTTGACCACCGCCAGGGCTTTCGCGCCGCTGATCTCGCGGGCGAGGCGATAGTTGTGACGCAGGGCTTCGAGGTCGATCAGGGCACGGGCGGGGCGCATTTCGGCTTCTTCGATTCGCTTAAAAAAAAACCGGCGGGGGCGCCGGGCGAGTCAGGGATGAATCAATTCTGTGCAGCGACGACCATCATCTCCACCAGCACGCGCGGGTCGTACAGCTTGCCTTCGACGCAGGCTCTGGCCGGGGCGGCGCCTTCGGCGACCCAGGCGTCGTACACCTCGTTGAGGCCGGCGTAGTCGGAGGCGATGTCCTTCAGGTAGATGGTCACCGAGAGGATCTTCGACTTGTCGCTGCCGGCCTCGGCCAGGAAGCGATCGATATTGGCCAGGGTCTGGCGGGTCTGCTCACGGATATCGCCGGCGTAGTCGTCAGCCAGCTGGCCCGCCAGGTAGACGGTGCCGTTGTGGATGACGATTTCGCTGTAGCGCTTCTCAATGCGCAGGCGCTGGATGGACATGCTTGTGGCTCTCCTTGGTGCGGCCATAACGGGAAATATCCAGGCCTTCGGTGCTGATCTGCGGGCGCTTGTTCGCCATCAGGTCGGCGAGGAAGCGACCGGAGCCGCAGGCCATGGTCCAGCCAAGGGTACCGTGTCCGGTGTTGAGGAACAGATTGCGGAATGCCGTGCCGCCCACGATCGGCGTGCCGTCCGGGGTGGCCGGGCGCAGGCCGGTCCAGAAGCTGGCCTGGCTGACATCGCCGCCTTCCGGGTAGAGATCATTGGTGATCATCTCCAGGGTGGCGCGACGCTTGGGGTTGAGGCTCAGGTCGAAGCCGGCGATCTCGGCCATGCCGCCGACGCGGATGCGGCCGTCGAAGCGGGTGATGGCGACCTTGTAGGTCTCGTCGAGAATGGTCGAGCTCGGCGCCATCGCCGCATTGGTGATCGGCACGGTCAGCGAGTAGCCCTTGAGCGGGTAGACCGGGGCGTTGATGCCCAGCGGCTTGAGCAGTTGCGGGCTGTAGCTGCCGAGGGCCAGCACGTAGCGATCGGCGGTTTCCAGCTTGCCATCGATCCACACGCCGTTGATCCGATCACCGGCCGCATCCAGGCGCTGGATGTTCTGGCCGAAGCGGAATTCCACGCCCAAGGCCTTGGCCATGTCCGCCAGCTTGGTGGTGAACATCTGGCAGTCGCCGGTCTGGTCGTTGGGCAGGCGCAGGGCGCCGGCCAGCTTGTGCTTCACCCCGGCCAGGGCCGGCTCGACACGGGCGATGGCGTCGCGGTCGAGCAGTTCATACGGCACGCCGGAGGCTTCCAGCACGGCGATATCCTTGGCGGCGGCATCGACCTGGGCCTGGGTACGGAACAGCTGGGTGGTGCCGAGCTGGCGGCCTTCGTAGGCGATGCCGGTTTCGGCGCGCAGTTCGTCGAGGCAGTCGCGGCTGTACTCGGACAGACGCACCATGCGCTCCTTGTTCACCGCGTAGCGAGCGGCGGTGCAGTTGCGCAGCATCTGCGCCATCCACAGGTACTGGTCGACATCACCAGTAGCCTTGATCGCCAGCGGCGCGTGTTCCTGCAGCAGCCACTTGATGGCCTTCAACGGCACGCCCGGGGCGGCCCAGGGCGAGGCATAGCCGGGGGAGACCTGGCCGGCGTTGGCGAAGCTGGTTTCCAGGGCCGGGCCGTTCTGGCGGTCGACTACCACCACCTCGAAACCGGCGCGGGCCAGATAGTAGGCGCTGGCGGTACCGATCACACCGCTGCCAAGAACCAGAACGCGCATTGTGGCCTCCATCAGGCGTTTGTTTTGCTGAGCGTTATGCGGCGCAGTATAGGAAGTAGAAGCCAGCGATATTCACTGTTTATCAATCGCCATTTGGCGTTAGTTCTCGGCACAGAGCGCTTTCACAGGATGGCGACAGGCGATATGGCTAGACTTAAGCCATACTTCCAGTGAATTATCCCGTTCAGTTATTTCGCACACCGGAGCCCACCATGCGCACCCAGCACCAGAGCCGCCGCGAACTGGACAAGATCGACCGCAACATCCTGCGCATCCTCCAGGAGGACGGGCGCATCAGCTTCACCGAGCTGGGCGAGCGAGTCGGCCTGTCCACCACGCCCTGCACCGAGCGCGTGCGGCGCCTGGAGCGCGAAGGGATCATCATGGGCTACCACGCCCGCCTCAATCCGCAGCAGCTCAAGGCCAGCCTGCTGGTGTTCGTCGAGATCAGCCTGGACTACAAGTCCGGCGACACCTTCGAGGACTTCCGCCGTGCCGTGCTCAAGCTGCCGCACGTGCTGGAGTGCCACCTGGTCAGCGGCGACTTCGACTACCTGGTGAAGGCGCGGATCAACGAGATGGCCAGCTACCGCAAGCTGCTCGGCGACATCCTGCTCAAGCTGCCGCACGTGCGCGAATCGAAGAGCTACATCGTCATGGAAGAGGTGAAGGAGAGCCTCAGCCTGCCGGTGGCTGACTGAGCCGAGTCTTTCCCGCCAGGCACGCCGGTTTTTCCTGGAGGCCTCTTGGTCGCCAGCCTCGCGCGCGCTTATCCTGCGTCAAACTTTAACAACACCTTACTCAGGATTTCGCACATGAACGCCCGGCTCAATCAGCCCGTCCACAGTGACCAGCACGCCGCTTCCTACTACGCGGCCACGGTCAACCGGCAGCTGGCGCAGCCGCCCCTGGCCGGCGAGGTGGTGGCGGACGTGTGTGTGGTCGGCGGCGGCTTCTCCGGTCTCAACACCGCCATCGAGCTGGCGCGCAAGGGCTTCTCGGTGGTCGTGCTGGAGGCTCACCTGATCGGCTGGGGCGCCAGCGGGCGCAACGGTGGCCAGCTGATTCGCGGCGTCGGCCACGGCGTCGAGCAGTTCGAGAACGTCATCGGCGCCGACGGCGTACGCCAGCTCAAGCTGATGGGCCTGGAGGCGGTCGAGCTGGTGCGCCAGCGCGTCGAAGACTTCGCCATCGACTGCGACCTGACCTGGGGCTACTGCGACCTGGCCAACAAACCGTCGCACCTGAAGGACTTCGCCGAGGACAAGGCCGAGCTGGAGAGCCTCGGCTATCGCCACGAACTGCGCCTGCTGCAGCCGGAACAGATGCACCAGGTGGTCGGCTCCGAGCGTTACCACGGCGGCATGATCGACATGGGCTCCGGCCACCTGCACCCGCTCAACCTGGCCCTGGGCGAGGCGGCGGCGGCGCTATCGCTCGGCGTGCAGCTGTTCGAGCACTCGCCGGTGACGCGTATCGACTACGGCACCGAAGTGAAAGTGCACACCGCCAGGGGCGCAGTGCGCGCCAAGACCCTGGTGCTGGCCTGCAACGCCTACCTCAACGGCCTCGATCCGACCCTCGGCGGCAAGGTACTGCCCGCCGGCAGCTACGTGATCGCCACCGAGCCGCTGGGCGAGGAGCGCGCACGTAAGCTGATCCCGCAGAACATGGCGCTGTGCGACCAGCGCGTGACGGTGGACTACTACCGCCTCTCGGCCGACAAGCGTCTGCTGTTCGGTGGCGCCTGCCACTACTCCGGCCGCGATCCGGTGGACATCGCCGCCTATATGCGACCGAAGATGCTGCAGGTCTTCCCGGATCTGGCGGACGTGCGCATCGACTTCCAATGGGGCGGCATGATCGGCATCGGCGCCAACCGCCTGCCGCAGATCGGCCGGCTCAAGGACCAGCCCAACGTCTACCACGCCCAGGCCTACGCCGGGCACGGGGTCAACGCCACCCACCTGGCCGGCAAGCTGCTGGCCGAGGCCATCGCCGGCCAGCAGGGCGGCGGCTTCGACCTGTTCGCCAAGGTGCAGCACATGACCTTCCCCGGCGGCAAGCACCTGCGCTCGCCCCTGCTGGCGCTGGGCATGGCCTGGTACCGCCTGAAGGAAGCGGTCGGCTTCCACTGAGCCCTAGGGTCTGTTGACGTTTCGCCGCGACCGCGACGGAGCCAGTTTTTGCGCGGAGCTAGGCGCGAGACGCGAAGTTTGGTCGTCCAAATGAGCTGTCGAGTAACGACGTTCCGCGCAAAAACTGGCCCGTCCCTGCGGGTTGCGCGGGAAATTGCGCCATGCGTCGTTGCGGGACTTGGCAAGGGATCGCCATTACCTGCGTCCCGCGCCTAACCTGGCGCAATTTTGCGCAGCAACGCGGCTTGCGCCGAAACGTCAACAGACCCTAGCTGTCCCGCCATAGCGTCCAGAACGGACGCTCGGCCTCGGCCAGTGCTTCGGCGCGGTTGAGGCCGATGTCGGCGAGCTGCGCGTCGTTCAGGCGCAGCAGCGCCTTGCGCGTGCTCAGGCGGCGCCAGAAGGCATTCCAACGCCCCAGCAGACGCAGGCTGGTCGCCAGTGCGCCACCCTGGCGCTGCTCCTCGCCCTGCGGGTAATCCTGTTCTGTGGCCCGAGTCATGTCGTTCTCCTTGCAGCCATCTGTATGGAGGAACATGATGCAAAGCGGCGCCAATACAATACAGATTCAAATTATCTGCTTTTCACCCATACAGAATGGACGAATTCACCTCTGAATCGTCTTTTTTAGCGCCATCTGTATGGTCGAGCGGGAGGCCACATGCTCTATCGCAATCTTGCCGAGATCCTTGGCGACCGCATCGAACAGGGTCTCTACCGCCCCGGCGACCGCCTGCCCTCGGTGCGCGCCCTCAGCCAGGAACACGGCGTCAGCCTGAGCACGGTGCAGCAGGCCTACCGCGAGCTGGAAGACGGCGGCCTGGTCGAGCCACGACCGAAGTCCGGCTACTTCGTGCCGCAGAGCAGACAGAAGCCGGCCCTGCCGATGATCAGCCGTACAGCGCAGCGCCCGGTGGAAGTGTCGCAGTGGGACCAGGTGCTGGAACTGGTCAGCACGCCGCCCTATGGCGAGGTGGTACAGCTCGGCCGCGGCATCCCCGACATCGGCGCACCGACCCTCAAGCCGCTGCTGCGCAGCCTGTCGCGCCTGAGCCGGCGCCAGGGTCTCAAGGAGCTGAGCTACGGCAGCCTGGAGGGCGAGATCCTGCTGCGCCAGCAGGTGTCACGCCTGGCGCTGGACTCAGGCTGCCAGATTCCCGCCGAGGACATCGTCATCACCACCGGCTGCCACGAGGCCCTGTCCACCGCGCTGCGCGCCGTGTGCCAGCCCGGCGACATCGTCGCGGTCGACTCGCCGAGCTTCCACGGCGTAATGCAGGCGCTCAAGGGCTTCGGCCTCAAGGCCCTGGAGCTGCCCACCGACCCGCTCACCGGGATCAGTCTGGAAGCCCTGGAGATGGCCCTTGAGCAGTGGCCGATCAAAGCCATCCAGCTCACCCCGACCTGCAACAATCCGCTCGGCTACGTCATGCCCGAAGCCAACAAGCGCGCCCTGCTGGAGCTGGCGCAGCGCTACGACGTGGCGATCATCGAGGACGACATCTACGGCGAGCTGGCCTACAAATACCCGCGCCCGCGCACCATCAAGTCCTGGGACGAGGACGGCCGCGTGCTGCTCTGCAGCTCCTTCTCCAAGACCCTGGCGCCGGGCCTGCGCATCGGCTGGATCGCCCCCGGCCGTTACCTGCAGCGGGTGCTGCATATGAAATACATGAGCACCGGCATGAGCGCCCAGCTGCCGCAGCTGGCGCTGGCCGAGTTCATCGGCGCCGGCCAGTACGAGCCACACCTGCGGCGCATGCGCGCGCAGTACGCGCGTGGCCGCGAGCTGATGACCGGCTGGGTCAGCCAGTACTTCCCCGCCGGCACCCGCGCCAGTCAGCCGCAGGGCGGCTTCATGCTCTGGGTGGAGATGCCACAGGGCTTCGACAGCCAGCGCCTCAATCGCCTGCTGGCGCCGCACAAGGTGCAGGTGGCGCCGGGCAGCATCTTTTCCGCCGCCGGCAAGTACCGCAACTGCCTGCGCATGAACTTCGCCAGCGCCCAGGGCGGCGCCATCGAGCAGGCCGTGCGGCGGGTCGGCGAGACGGTGGGCGAGCTGCTCGACGAACTTTCCCTGTGAATCTTTGCGCTGCGGTTGGCGTCCCAAGCTGAAGGGAAGAGCCAAGCGGAGGCCAGTGTGCGCCACGCCCTGCTGTTCGTCCTGCTGCTGGCCCTGGGCGCCTGCGGCAGCCAGGTAGCCATCCAGCCCAGCCAGACGCTGCCGGCCGACGCCTCGCCCTTCGGCCGCCAGCTGCAGAGCCTGGCCGCCCGCCATGAGGGGCGCTCCGGCTTTCGCCTGCTGCCAGCCAGCGACGAGGCCTTCGCCGCCCGCGCCGAACTGGTCCGCGCCGCGCAAAGTAGCCTCGACCTGCAGTACTACATCGTGCATGACGGCCTCAGCACCCGCACCCTGTTCGACGAGGTGCTCAGCGCCGCCGACCGCGGCGTGCGCGTGCGCCTGCTGCTCGACGACACCAGCAGCGACGGGCGCGACTACGAGATCGCCCTGCTCGCCGCCCACCCGAACATCCAGGTGCGGGTATTCAACCCCCTGCACCTGGGTCGCGCCACCGGGGTGACCCGCACCCTGGGCCGCGCGCTCGACCTCGGCCAACAGCACCGGCGCATGCACAACAAGCTGTGGCTGGCCGACGGCGCTGCGGCCATCGTCGGCGGGCGCAACCTGGGTGACGAATACTTCGACGCCGAGCCCAGCCGCAACTTCACCGATATCGACCTGCTCACCGTGGGGCCGGTGGCCGAGCAGCTGGCGCACGGCTTCGACCAGTACTGGAACAGCGCGCTGAGCAAGCCGATCCAGCAGTTTCTCTACCGCGCGCCAGACGCCGCCGATCTGAACCAGGCACGCCAGCGCCTGCGCAGCTACCTGGCCACCGCGCGGGTCGAGCAGAAGACGCTGTATGAGCGCCTGCAGGCCTATCGCGAGGAACCACGCCTGCAGCACTGGCTGAGCGAGCTGATCTGGGCGCCGGGACAGGCGCTGTGGGACGCACCGGCCAAGGTCCTGGCGGACGGCGAGCCGGACCCGCAGTTGCTGCTGGCCACTCAGCTGGCGCCGCGCCTGGAGGGCCTGCGGCAGGAACTGATCCTGGTTTCCGCCTACTTCGTGCCCACCGCGGACGGCATGCGCTATCTGGTCGGGCATGCCGAAGACGGCGTGAGCATCCGCCTGCTGACCAACTCGCTGGAGGCTACCGACGTGCCGGCCGTGCATGGCGGCTACGCGCCCTACCGGCGCGAGCTGCTGGAGCATGGCATCCGCCTGTTCGAACTACGCCGCCAGCCGGGCCAGGGTTCCGGCGGCAGTGGACCGTACAGTTTCAGTGGCGCCTCCAACTCCAGCCTGCACAGCAAGGCCATCGTCATCGACCGTCGCTATGCCTTCGTCGGCTCGCTGAACTTCGACCCACGCTCGCTGCTGTGGAACACCGAAGTCGGCGTGCTGGTGGACAGCCCCGAGCTGAGCGAGCACGTGCGCCGCCTGGCCCTGGAGGGCATGCGCCCGGCGCTCAGCTACGAGGTGCGCCTGGTCGATGGGCAGCTGCGCTGGCGCGCCGAGGACGACGGCCGCCTGCATGAGCTCACGCGCGAACCAGGCAGCCGCTGGCGCCGCTTCAACGCCTGGTTCGCCGACCTGATCGGCCTCGAGCGCATGCTCTAGCGTTCGGCGATCAAGCTGCCATGCCGTTCGCGCCAGGACAGCCAGACGAAGCCCGCCGCCCCCAGCGCCATCATCATCGGCAGCGCGTGGCCGCTCAGCCACTGGCTGGCGGCGCCGGTCAGCAGCGGGCCAAGCAGGCAGCCGATGCCCCACAGCTGCGAGACGTGGGCGTTGGCGCGAACCAGTTCGTCGTCGCGGAAGCGCTCGCCGATCAGGATCAGCGACAGGGTGAACAGGCCGCCGGCGCTGGCGCCGAACAGCACCCAGATCGGCCAGATCAGCGGCGTGTGCAAGAACAGCGGAATGCTCAGGCTGGACAGCAGCAGGACCACGCCACACAGGCGGAACAGCGAGCTGCGCGACACCCGGTCGGCCATCCAGCCGATCGGCAGCTGCAGCGCCGCATCGCCCACCACCACCACGCTGGCCATTAACAGCGCGACTTCCTGAGTGAAGCCCTGGTGCAGGCCGTAGACCGGCAGCAGGGTCAGCATCATCGCCTCGAAGGCGGCGAACAGGCCGACCGCCCAGGCGATGGTCGGCATGCGCCGGCAGAAGTCGAACAGGCCACGACCGGAGGCGCTATGGCCATCGACCCGCGGCGCACCGCTGCGGCCGAGCAGCACCAAAGAGCCGAACACCAGCAGGCCGGTGCCGCTCCAGAAACCGAGGTCGGTATCGGTGCCGAGCAGAGTCAGCAGCAGCGGCCCGGCCAGCTGGCTGAGCGCATAGCCGGTGCCATACAGCGCCACCAGGCGACCGCGCCAGCGCTCCACCGCCAGCTGGTTGATCCAGCTCTCGCCGAGGATGAACACCACGGTCAGCGCCACGCCGAGGAACAGGCGCAGCGCCAGCCACACCGGGTAGTGCTGCACCAGCGCCAACAGCGCCACCGACAGTGCGCCGAGCAGCAGGCACAGCTGCATCACCCGGGTGGTGCCCAGCCACGCGGCCAGGCGCCCGGCAATCAATGAGCCGAGCAGTACGCCAATCGCCGGGGTCGCCGCCATCACGCCGATGGCGAAGTTGCCATAGCCCCAGCTCTCCAGGCGCAACGACACCAGCGGCATGGTCACGCCCAGCGCCAGGCCGATGCTGATCACTGCGGTGCAGACCGCGAAGTAGGTACCCCAACGCATAGCAATATCCTTTGCGGCAAAGCAAAACGGCCGAGTTTCCCTAAGGAAACCCGGCCGCAGGTGTGGCTCACGCAGAGCCGGCCCCGAAGGGCGGACCTTCAGGCGCCGCAGCGCCCGTCAATCAGCGCTTACAGCTTGATCCAAGTCGCTTTCAGTTCGGTGTACTTGTCGAAGGCGTGCAGCGACTTGTCGCGGCCGTTGCCGGACTGCTTGAAGCCACCGAACGGTGCGGTCATGTCGCCCATGTCGTACTGGTTGATCCACACGCTGCCGGCACGCAGGGCCTTGCCGACCAGGTGCGCCTTGGACAGGTTGCTGGTCCACACACCGGCAGCCAGACCGTAGATGGTGTCGTTGGCGATGGCCACGGCTTCTTCGGTGGTGTCGAAACCGATCACCGACAGCACTGGGCCAAAGATCTCTTCGCTGGCGATACGCATGGCGTTGGTCACGCCATCGAAGATGGTCGGTTCGACGTAGGTGCCGCCGGTCTCTTCCAGTACGCGCTTGCCACCAGCCACCAGCTTGGCGCCGTCATCGTGACCAGCCTGGATGTAGGCCAGCACGTTGTTCATCTGGGTGGTGTCGACCAGGGCGCCGACGTTGGTGGCCGGGTCCAGCGGGTTGCCCGGTTTCCAGGCCTTGATCGCCTCGACCACCATGGGCACGAACTTGGCTTTGATCGAGTTCTCCACCAGCAGGCGCGAGCCGGCAGTGCAGACTTCGCCCTGGTTGAAGGCGATGGCGCCAGCAGCACCCTCGGCGGCGGCCTGCAGGTCCGGAGCGTCGGCGAAGACGATGTTCGGGCTCTTGCCGCCGGCTTCCAGCCAGACGCGCTTCATGTTCGATTCGCCGGCGTAGACCATCAGCTGCTTGGCGATCTTGGTCGAGCCGGTGAACACCAGGGTGTCGACGTCCATGTGCAGGGCCAGGGCCTTGCCCACGGTGTGGCCGAAGCCCGGCAGTACGTTGAACACGCCGGCCGGGATGCCAGCCTCGATGGCCAGCTGGGCGATGCGGATACCGGTCAGCGGCGACTTCTCGGACGGCTTGAGGATGATCGAGTTGCCGGTGGACAGGGCCGGGCCCAGTTTCCAGCAGGTCATCAGCAGCGGGAAGTTCCACGGCACGATGGCGGCGACCACGCCAACCGGCTCGCGGGTGACCAGGCCCAGTTCGTCGTGGGCGGTGGCGGCCACTTCGTCGTAGATCTTGTCGATGGCCTCACCGCTCCAGCGGAGGGCGCGCGAGGCGGCCGGCACGTCGACGTTCAGCGAGTCGCTGATCGGCTTGCCCATGTCGAGGGTTTCCAGCAGGGCCAGTTCCTCGGCGTGGGCGTCGATCAGGTCGGCGAAGCGGATCATGATCTCTTTACGCTTGACCGGCGCCAGGCGCGACCACACACCGGACTCGAAGGTGGCGCGGGCATCTTTCACCGCCAGTTCGGCGTCGGCCAGGTCGCAGCTGGCCACCAGGCCGAGCAGACGGCCGTCGACCGGGCTGATGCACTCGAAGGTCGCGCCGGATACCGACTCGGTGTATTCGCCATGGACGAAGGCACGGCCTTCGATCTTCAGGTTCTGGGCGCGCTGTTCCCAGTCGGCACGGGTCAGGGTGGTCATGCGAGGATCCTCGAGTGAAAGCGTGTGGCAAATAGGCAACACGCAGTGTCAATTATTCTGCCAGGCCGATTGCCGGCCATCGTGCTCGCCACACTAAACCAGAGCGCCCTGGCTTTTCAATATTTTTGACAGATACCGAGCAAACGCCTTGCGTTGTTCGTTTTATCAAACATAGACTGCCGGGCATCTGTGCTCACAAGAATAGGAAGACAGCCATGCACATCGACCAGATTCTCGACTTCGCCAGCGCCGGGACCGCTCCCGAGCACTACCGTCCCGCCGCCGAGAAGATTCTCAAGGGCGATCCCGAGCAGAGCGTGCGCAACCATTACGGTAGCCCCTGCGGCCAATTCAACGTCGGCATCTGGGAAGGCGCCGTCGGCCAGTGGACCATCAACTACACCGAGCACGAGTACTGCGAGATCCTCCAGGGCGTATCGGTGATCCGCGACCAGGACGGCAACGCCAAGACCGTGCGCGCCGGTGACCGCTTCGTCATCCCGGCCGGCCTCAAGGGCACCTGGGAAGTGCTGGAGCCCTGCCGCAAGGTCTACGTGATCTTCGAAGCCAAGGCCTGAGCCCCGCCGAACACCAGATTCAGAGTCACCCTGATTAGCCCGCGCCCGCGGGCTTTTTTTTGCCTGCACTTTTTCACAGGCAAGAAAAAACCCGCCGAGGCGGGTTTCTTCGTACAAGGGCCGGATCAATTACTTGATCTTGGCTTCCTTGTAGGTCACGTGCTTACGGACGACCGGATCGTATTTCTTGATCTCGATCTTGTCCGGAGTAGTGCGCTTGTTCTTGTCGGTGGTGTAGAAGTGGCCGGTACCGGCGCTGGACACCAAACGGATCAGTTCACGCATGATTAGCTCCTTAAACCTTTTCGCCGCGAGCGCGCAGCTCGGACAGAACTACGTCGATGCCGCGCTTGTCGATGATGCGCATGCCCTTGGCGGAAACGCGCAGACGCACGAAGCGCTTCTCGGACTCGACCCAGAAGCGATGGTGCTGCAGGTTCGGCAGGAAACGACGACGGGTTTTGTTGTTTGCGTGGGAAACGTTGTTCCCGGTTACCGGACCCTTACCGGTAACTTGACAGACTCTCGACATGCCTCAGCCCTCTAAACCACATGCCCAACCCGGCATGGGTTGGCCGCTTGAACTCAATAGTCATTTGGCGCTCAGCGCCACGTTTCTCAGGGGTCTTACCGGCTTTTTGCGTCGCCGCTTGACCGGGCCCCTAGAAAAGAGCGCTGCTTTATACCAGAACACCCAATCGCTCGCAAGAACGAGCCTACGCGAAAAATACCGTCCACGGCCAGAAACGGCGGCCTCTGGCGCCCTTCCGCGCTTGACCGCTCGTCGCCCCGCGCCGTTGTCTGCCGGCCCCCTTTGCTCTACGGTGTGACGCTCGTCGTCCGGAGGAACCCCGATGCGCCTAGCCGCCCTGCCCCTGCTGTTCGCCCCCCTGCTGAGCCAGGCCGCCACTCTCGCGGTGTGCACCG
Organism: Pseudomonas sp. ML96; assembly: GCF_000761545.1. Taxonomy (GTDB): domain Bacteria; phylum Pseudomonadota; class Gammaproteobacteria; order Pseudomonadales; family Pseudomonadaceae; genus Aquipseudomonas. Next base: position 26,459 of record NZ_JPMY01000004.1, read on the forward strand.
AGGCCAGCCCGGATGGTTTCGACGTGGTGCAGTACAACTCGCTGACCACCACCAACGCCTCCGCCGACGTACTGATGAACCGCCTGGTCGAGTACGACGCCGCGGCCGGCAAGCTGCTGCCCAGCCTGGCCGAGCGCTGGGAGGTGTCCGCTGACGGCCTGAGCTGGACCTTCCAGCTGCGCGCCGGGGTGAAGTTCCAGCGCACGGCCTGGTTCACCCCAAGCCGCGAACTGAACGCCGACGACGTGCTGTTCAGCTTCCAGCGCATGCTCGATGCCAGCCACCCCTGGCACAAGGTGGCCGCCAGCGGCTATCCGCATGCCCAGTCGATGCAGTGGCCGGCGCTGATCGAACGCGTCGAGGCGCCGACCCCGACTAGTGTGCGCTTCGTCCTCAAGCACCCGGACGCCACCTTCCTCGCCACCCTGAGCATGGGCTTCGCCTCCATCTATTCCGCCGAGTACGCCGCCCAGCTGCTGGCCGCCGGTACGCCGGAGAAGCTCAACAGCCAGCCGGTCGGCACCGGCCCGTTCATCCTCAAGCGCTTCCAGAAGGATGCGGCGATCCGCTACGTCGCCAACCCCGACTACTTCGCTGGCAAGCCCGGAGTCGACGGCTTGGTATTCGCCATCACCCCGGACGCCAACGTGCGCCTGCAGAAGCTCAAGCGCGGCGAATGCCAGATCGCCCTGTCGCCCAAGCCATTGGACGTGCAGGCCGCTCGCCAGGATGAGCGCCTGGCGATCAGCGAGACACCGGCCTTCATGACTGCCTTCGTCGCCCTGAACAGCCAGCACCCGCCACTGGACAAGCCGCAGGTGCGCCAGGCGATCAACCTGGCCTTCGACCGGGCCAGCTATCTGCAGGCCGTGTTCGAGGGCAGCGCCAGCGCCGCCAGCGGCCCGCTACCGACCAACAGCTGGGGCTACGCCGAGTTGCCGGGCTACCCGCATGATCCAGCACGGGCCAAGGCGCTGCTGGCCGAGGCCAGCCTGGCCGACGGCTTCAAGACCACGATCTGGACCCGCCCCTCCGGCAGCCTGCTCAACCCCAACCCGACCCTCGGCGCCCAGCTGCTGCAGGCCGACCTGGCCAAGATCGGCATCCAGGCCGAGATTCGCGTGATCGAGTGGGGCGAGCTGATCCGACGCGCCAAGGCCGGCGAGCATGACCTGCTGTTCATGGGTTGGGCCGGCGACAACGGCGACCCGGACAACTTCCTCACCCCGCAATTCGCCTGCGCCTCGGTCGAATCCGGGCTGAACTTCGCCCGCTATTGCGACCCACAACTGGACACGCTGATCGCCGAGGGCCGCGCCGGCGGCGACCAGGCCGCGCGCAGCGCGCTATACCGCCAGGCGCAAAGCATCATCGAGCAGCAGGCGCTGTGGTTGCCACTGGCCCACCCGACCGCCTACAGCCTGCTGCGCAAGGGCGTGACGGGCTACCAGGTCAGCCCCTTCGGCCGCCTCGATTTATCCAACGTCAAGCTGAACTAGACCCAGCCGTACTCAGCCATCGACAGCGGCTCGCCGTCGCCGACGATGAAGTGGTCGAGCACGCGCACCTCGATCATCCCGAGCGCCTCCTTGAGCCGCTCGGTGAGCAAACGATCGGCCTGGCTGGGCTCGGCGACGCCGGATGGGTGGTTGTGCACCAGGATGGCCGCTGCGGCGTTGTGCGCCAGGGCGCGCTTGACAACCTGCCGCGGATAGACGCTGGCGCCGTCGATGGAGCCGAAGAACAGCGCCTCGAAGCAGATCACCCGATGCTTGGCATCGAGAAACAGGCAGCCGAACACCTCGTGCGGCTCGTGGCGCAGGCGTGCCTTCAGGTAATCGCGTACCGCCTGCGGACTCTCCAGCGCCGAATCGCGGCGCAGCCGCTCGGCCAGGTGGCGGCGGCCCATCTCCAGCACCGCCTGCAGCTGGGCGAACTTGGCTGGACCCAGCCCCAGGTGCTGGCCGAAGGACTGCAGATCGGCCTCGAGCAGGGCGCGCAGGCTGCCAAAATCGGCCAGCAGATGGCGCGCCAGGTCCACCGCGCTCTTGCCGGCCACGCCGGTACGCAGAAAGATCGCCAGCAGCTCGGCATCGCTCAACGCCGCCGCTCCCAGCTCCAACAGTTTCTCCCGCGGCCGCTCCGCCGCGGGCCAGTCGCGAATACTCATCCAACCTCCTTGTCGAAAACCTGCCGGCAACCCTTGCCAGCCCCGTGCAGCCCGCTGTTCCGGCGCAGGCCCTGTGCTATCTTAGCCCGGTTTTTTCGCACGCCGACCGATCTGGGGAGGGAGGTCGCCGTGCTGCTATCCACACCACATTATTAAAGGCAGGCCTATGCAGCGGCTGTATCGGAAACGCATCGTCCTGGGCGTCGGCGGCGGCATCGCCGCCTACAAGAGCGCGGAGCTGGTCCGTCGCCTGCGCGACCAGGGTGCCGAAGTGCGAGTGGTGATGACCCGCGGCGGTCGTGAGTTCATCACCCCGCTGACCCTGCAGGCCCTCTCCGGCCACCCGGTGCACCTCGACCTGCTCGACCCGGCCGCCGAAGCCGCCATGGGCCATATCGAGCTGGCCAAGTGGGCCGATATGGTGCTGATCGCTCCGGCCACCGCCGACATCATGGCGCGCCTGACTCAGGGCGTCGCCGACGACCTGCTGAGCACCCTGGTACTAGCCACCGACGCCCAGGTCGCCCTGGCCCCGGCGATGAACCAGGCCATGTGGCGCGACGATGCCACCCAGGCCAACGCCCAGGCACTGGAAAAACGCGGCTATCGCCTGTTCGGCCCGGCCGCCGGCAGCCAGGCCTGCGGCGATGTCGGTCTGGGCCGCATGCTCGAAGCTGACGAGCTGGCCCAGCGCGCCGCCGACTGCTTCCAGTGGCAGGCGCTGACCGGCAAGCACGTGCTGATCACCGCCGGCCCGACCCAGGAAAACATCGACCCGGTGCGCTACATCACCAACCACAGCTCCGGCAAGATGGGCTTCGCCCTGGCCGAAGCCGCCGTGGAAGCTGGCGCCAAGGTGACCCTGGTGACCGGCCCGGTGCATCTGCCGACGCCTGACCGGGTCAACCGCATTGACGTGGTCAGCGCCCGCGACATGCTGGCCGCCTGCGAAGCCGCCATGCCCTGCGATCTGCTGATCGCCTCCGCCGCCGTCGCCGACTACCGCCCGGAAGTGGTGGCCACGCAGAAGATGAAGAAGGACCCCAACAGCGGTGACGGCCTGCTCCTGCAGCTGGTGCGCAACCCGGACATCCTCGCCACCATCGCCGGCCGCGCAGATCGCCCCTTCAGCGTGGGCTTCGCCGCAGAAACCGAGAATCTTCTCGACTATGCTGCGCGCAAGCTGAAGGACAAGAACCTCGACCTGATCGTCGCCAACGATGTGGCCAACCCGACCATCGGCTTCAACAGCGAAGAGAACGCCATCACCGTGATCGACCGCGAGCTGCAGGCGAGCGCCTTCGCCCAGACCAGCAAGAGCAAGATCGCCCGCCAGTTGGTGGCCTTCATCGCCGAGCGCCTCAACCGCGCCTGATTCATACGTCTACGGAACCCACCATGCACGCTCTGCAAGCCAAGATTCTCGACCCGCGCCTGGGCAGTGACTTCCCCCTGCCGCAGTACGCCACCCCTGGCTCCGCCGGCCTCGACCTGCGCGCCATGCTCAAACAAGACACCGTGCTCGAGCCGGGCCAGACCCTGCTGATCCCCACCGGCCTGTCCGTCTATATCGGCGACTCGGGCCTGGCCGCGCTGATCCTGCCACGCTCGGGCCTCGGCCATAAGCACGGCATCGTGCTCGGCAACCTGGTCGGCCTGATCGACTCCGACTACCAGGGCGAGCTGATGGTGTCGTGCTGGAACCGCGGCCAGACGCCGTTCACCATCGCCATCGGCGAGCGCATCGCCCAGCTGGTGCTGGTACCGGTGGTACAGGCCCACTTCGAGCTGGTCGAAGAGTTCGACGCCAGCCAGCGCGGCGCCGGCGGCTTCGGCCACTCCGGCAGCCACTGAGTCCGCCCATTCGGGAAGAATCGCCAGGGAGACGTTGCGTGAAATTCAAACGTGCAGCCAAGGATAACGACTCGCTCATCGCCAGCGCGCCGAGCAAAGCCACGCCCAAGAGCGGCAATGACCAAAAGGCCCTGGTGCCGGGCGCCATCGCCGCCATCGGCGGGCTGGCCCTGGCCGCCGCCCTGATCGGCTACAGCGTCAGCAACAGCGGCAACCAGCAGCAACAGCAGTTGATCGAAGCGTGGGGCAGCAGCCAGGCCGGCGCCCTGCAACAGGCCCAGCGCCAGCTGCAGGCCGACACCCTGGCCGCGGCTCAGGACCCGGCCCTGCTGGTCGCCCTGCAGAGCGGTGACCGCGGCCTGATCAGCACTGCCGAGCGCGGCCTGCAGCATTGGCAGGGCGTGGTCGATGCGCACATCAATCTGCCGGCTCGCGCCGCGCTGGATGTCGGCCGCAGCGGACCGATGAACTTCGCCGCGCTGGACATGTTGCGGCGCCTGGAGAACGGCCAGCAGCCACCGATCGAGGCCTATAAGATCGGCGAGCGCTGGCTGGCCTATAGCGCGGCGCCGCTGCGCACGCCGGGCAGCGAGCAGCTGCAGGGCACCCTGCTGCTGGTAGTCGACCTCGGCCGCCTGCTCGAAGCGCTGCCCGCACTGCCGGCGGAAGCCGGGCAAGTCCAGCTCAGCCAGCAGTTCGGCAACAGCGGTGCGCAGTTGCTGCTGCAGCGCGGCATCGCTGGCGATGACGCGGCGAAACGCTTCGATACCGGCAACCCGAACTGGCTGCTCGACTTCACCCCCGGCCCGAGCATGAGCAGCGCACCGCTGCCGCCGGCGATCCTGGCCATCGCCGCCCTGCTCGCGCTGGGCGGCGCCCTGCTCGGCCTGATGCTGACCCGCAATCACCTGCTCGGCCGCCTGCGTAGCGACGTACAACAACTCGCTGGCATGTTGCAGGAGCTTTCCAGCGGTAAGTCGGTCAAAGCCTTCAGCTTGCAGTTCGCTGCCCTCGACGGGCTGGCGCAGAGCCTGGCGCGCCTGCCGCGCCCCAAACAAGAAGCCTCGCGCAATGAGGCCGGCAGTCCCCAAGCAACTGCCCAAGCGGCAGCGGCCAAGCCCGCCCAGCTAGCGGACCCGCTGTTCCAGGCTACCGATATCCTCGATATCGACATTCTCGACGAAGACCAGGACCTCCTGGGATTGGAGCAACCATTCATGGATAGCGCCGTGCAACAGAACGTACAGACCCCACCCAAGCTTCCCGCCACCATCTTCCGCGCCTACGACATCCGTGGCGTGGTCGGCGATACCCTGACCGCGGAGGCCGCCTACTGGATCGGCCGCGCCATCGGCTCGGAGAGCCTGGCCAAGGGCGAGCCGAATGTCGCCGTCGGCCGTGACGGCCGCCTGTCCGGCCCGCAGCTGGTGCAACAGCTGATCCAGGGCCTGCTGGACTGTGGCTGCAACGTCACCGATGTCGGCATGGTGCCGACTCCGGTGCTGTATTTCGCCACCAACGTTCTGGAAGGCAAGTCCGGCGTGATGCTGACCGGCAGCCACAACCCGCCGGACTACAACGGCTTCAAGATCGTCATCGCCGGCGACACCCAGGCCAACGAGCAGATCCAGGCGCTGAAGACCCGCATCGACAACAACGACCTGGCCAGCGGCGTTGGCAGTGTCGAGCAGATCGACATCCTCGACCGCTACTTCAAGCAGATCCGTGACGACATCGCCATGGCCAAGCCGATCAAGGTAGTGGTCGACTGCGGCAACGGCGTGGCCGGGGTGATCGCGCCCAAGCTGATCGAGGCCCTGGGCTGCAGCGTGATCCCGCTGTTCTGCGAGGTGGACGGCAACTTCCCCAACCACCACCCGGACCCGGGCAAGCCGGAAAACCTGGAAGACCTGATCGCCCGCGTGAAGAGCGAAGGCGCCGACCTGGGCCTGGCCTTCGATGGCGACGGCGACCGCGTCGGCGTAGTGACCAACACCGGCACCATCGTCTATCCGGACCGCCTGATGATGCTGTTCGCCAAGGACGTGGTATCGCGCAACCCCGGCGCCGACATCATCTATGACGTCAAGTGCACCCGCCGCCTGGGCGCGCTGATCAGCGGCTATGGTGGCCGCCCGGTGATGTGGAAGACCGGCCACTCGCTGATCAAGAAGAAGATGAAGGAAACCGGCGCCCTGCTGGCCGGCGAAATGAGCGGCCACGTGTTCTTCAAGGAGCGCTGGTTCGGCTTCGACGACGGCATCTACAGCGCCGCGCGCCTGCTGGAGATCCTCAGCCAGGATCGCCGCGACGCCGAGCACGTGTTCTCTGCCTTCCCGCTGGACATCTCCACGCCGGAGATCAACGTCACCGTCACCGACGAGAGCAAGTTCCGCCTGATCGACCGCCTGCAGCGCGACGGCGTGTGGGGTGAGGCCAACCTGACCACCCTCGACGGCGTACGCGTCGACTATCCGAAGGGCTGGGGCCTGGTGCGCGCCTCCAACACCACGCCGGTGCTGGTACTGCGCTTCGAGGCGGAGACCGAGGAAGAGCTCACGCGGATCAAGGAAGTGTTCCGCGCCCAGCTGTACAACGTCGCCCCTGACCTCAATCTGCCGTTCTGATCTGCTTCGGAGTCCGTTCCACCATGACCCTCAATCGTGATGCCGCCACCAATGTCGCCAAGGTCCTGTCCGAAGCGCTGCCGTATATCCGTCGCTTCGTCGGCAAGACCCTGGTGATCAAGTACGGCGGCAACGCCATGGAGAGCGACGAGCTCAAGGAAGGCTTCGCCCGCGACATCGTGTTGATGAAGGCAGTCGGCATCAACCCGGTGGTGGTGCATGGTGGCGGCCCGCAGATCGGCGACCTGCTCAAGCGCCTGTCGATCGAGAGCCACTTCATCGACGGCATGCGCGTCACCGATGCGCAGACCATGGACGTGGTGGAGATGGTCCTCGGCGGCCAGGTCAACAAGGACATCGTCAACCTGATCAACCGCCACGGCGGCAGCGCCATCGGCCTGACCGGCAAGGACGCCGAGCTGATCCGCGCGAAGAAGCTCACCGTGACCCGCCAGACCCCGGAGATGACCCAGCCGGAGATCATCGACATCGGCCACGTCGGCGAAGTGGTCGGGGTGAATACCGAGCTGCTGAACATGCTGGTGAAGGGTGATTTCATTCCGGTGATCGCGCCAATCGGCGTCGGCACCGACGGCGAGTCCTACAACATCAACGCCGACCTGGTGGCCGGCAAGGTGGCCGAGGCGTTGAAGGCGGAGAAGCTGATGCTGCTGACCAACATCGCCGGCCTGATGGATAAGCAGGGCGAAGTGCTGACCGGCCTGACCACCGAGCAGGTCGACAGCCTGATCGCCGACGGCACCATCTATGGCGGCATGCTGCCGAAGATTCGTTGCGCTCTGGAGGCGGTACAGGGCGGAGTGACCAGCGCGCACATCATCGATGGCCGCGTGCCGAACGCGGTACTACTGGAGATCTTCACCGACAGCGGCGTGGGCACCCTGATCACCAACCGCAAGCGCCATCACTGATGGCGCCGCGCGGCGGGGTTACTCGCCGCGCAGCTTGATCAGCCGCTCGCGGTCTGCGGCAAACGAGGCCTGAGCATCGAGGCGGCCTTGCTGATAGCGCTGGATATCCTTTTCGATACCCGCCTGTTCGGCCTTGAGGTTATCGATCTGCACCAGCAGGTGCTCCGGCACCTGCCGACCGACCCGCTCATAATCGGCAGCCTGCCCCTGGAGATTGGCTTGCTGGGTGCGCAGCGAGTGCAGATTGCTCTGCGCCACGCTGATCACTCCATCCAGCTCCGCCAGCTTACGATCTCGCGCGCGATCCACATCCGATGGCTCGGAGTAGATACGCAAGAGCTGGGCATCCGACTTGGCCCGCGCCTTCTCTTCGGCCAACCGCTGACGCTCCTCGAGGCTGGGAGCCGGCGCAACGCTGCGCAGTACTCGACCATCGCTATCGAGCACCTCGTAGCCATTGGCGATGAACTCCGGAGGAACGCCCTGCCGGCTCAGCACCACCCTGCCCTGATTGTCCTTGTAACGATAGGACTCCGCGCCCTCATCCTGCGCGCTGGCAGCTGAAGCCATGTGAGGTAGTGCGGCGATTATCAGAACCAAGAGCTTTGCCGATCGGAGCATGGAGCGTTCCTTGTTCGAGTTCAGATGCCGTACTGCGCGCGGTAGGCCTCCACCGCCGGCAGGTGTTTCTTCAGCTCAGCATCTTCGGCCAGATAATCCAGCACCTGCTCCAGGGAAACAATACTGACCACCGGCATGCCGTAGTCACGTTCCACTTCCTGGATCGCCGACAGCTCGCCCTGGCCGCGCTCCTGGCGGTTCAGCGCGATCAGCACGCCGGCCGCCTGGGCGCCCTGGGCCTGGATGATCTGCATGACCTCACGGATCGCGGTGCCGGCGGTGATCACGTCGTCGACGATCATCACCCGCCCGGCCAGCGGCGCGCCGACCAGGGTGCCACCTTCGCCATGGTCCTTGGCTTCCTTGCGGTTGAAGCACCAGGGCAGGTCGCGCTCGTGCTGCTCGGCCAGCGCCACGGCAGTGGCGGCGGCCAGTGGGATGCCCTTGTAGGCCGGGCCGAACAGCACGTCGAAGTCGATACCGGCGTCCATCAGGGCGGACGCATAGAAACGTCCCAGCTTGGCCAGGGCCAGGCCGCTGCTGAACAGACCGGCATTGAAGAAGTAGGGGCTGGTACGCCCGGACTTGAGGGTGAACTCACCGAAACGCAGCACGCCGCGTTCGATGGCAAAACGGATGAATTCGCGTTGATACGCCTGCATGCAAAGCTCCGTAGGCACGGATTTAGCTATGAATTTAGCTAATGGGAATGAGCTCGGGTATCATACACGCAGGTGTTTTTGGGGGCCATTTATGCGGATCATCAGTGTGAACGTGAATGGTATTCAGGCCGCAGTCGAGCGAGGTTTGCTCAGCTGGCTGCAGGCCCAGAATGCCGACGTGATCTGCCTGCAGGATACAAGAGTCTCCTCCTTCGAACTGGACGATCCGGCCTATCAGCTGGATGGCTACTTTCTCTATGCGGCCGATGCCGAAGTGCCCGCTCAAGGTGGTGTGGCGCTCTACTCGCGCCTGCAACCCAAGGCGGTGATCCACGGCCTCGGTTTCGAGATGGCTGACCGTTACGGACGTTACCTGCAGGCCGATTTCGACAAGGTGAGCATTGCCACCCTGTTGCTGCCGTCCGGCCTGGGCGGCGACGAGAGCCTGAACCACAAGTTCAAGTTCATCGACGACTTCACGGCCTACCTGGACAAACAGCGCCGCAAGCGCCGCGAGTACATCTACTGCGGCTCGCTCTATGTGGCGCACCAGAAGCTGGACGTGAAGAACTGGCGCGACAGCCAGCAGCTCCCGGGTTTCCTGGCGCCTGAGCGTGCCTGGATGGATGAGGTGATCGGCAACATGGGCTATGTCGATGCCCTGCGCGAAGTCAGCCGCGAAGGCGACCAGTACAGCTGGTGGCCAGACAGCGAACAGGCCGAGCTGCTAAACCTCGGCTGGCGCTTCGACTACCAGCTGCTGACCCCGGGCATGCGCCGCATCGTGCGCAACGCCAAGCTGCCACGCCAGCCGCGCTTCTCCCAGCACGCACCGCTGATCGTCGACTACGACTGGCTGCTCAGCGTCTAAGCAGCCAGCCCGTCGTTCGTGGTCAGGCGCGCAATGCGCCCCAGGCCTTGCCTGCCACGCTGACCAGCACCAGCACCAGAGCGCCGACCAGCACGCCGAACAAGGCGTCGATCAGGGTCGGCGCCAGCACGGCCAGCACACCGCCGACAGCAGGCAGCGCCGCAAGCGGCTCGATCCAGTGATGGATCAGCTCGTGAGCGCCGGGAATGCCATGGGTCAGGATGCCGCCGCCAACCATGAACATGGCCGCGGTTCCCACCACCGACAGCACCTTCATCAGCCAGGGTGCCAGCCACAGGATGCAGCGCCCCAGGCTCTGCACCGCCGCGCTGGCGCGCTGACTGAGGTACAGGCCGGCGTCATCCAGCTTGACGATGCCGGCGACCAGGCCATAGACCCCGACCGTCATCAGCAGAGCAATGCCGGACAGCACGATGACCTGCTGCAGGAAGGCCTGTTCGGCCACCACGCCCAGGGTGATGGCGATGATCTCGGCGGAGAGGATGAAGTCGGTACGCACCGCGCCCTTGATCTTGTCACGCTCGAAGGTCTGCATGTCCACCGCCGGATCGGCCAGCGCCTGCACATGCTCGGCATGGTGCTGCTGATCTTCCTCCTTGCTGTGCAGATACTTGTGCGCAAGCTTCTCGAAGCCCTCGAAGCACAGGAACGCGCCACCGAGCATCAGCAACGGCGTGACCAGCCAGGGCGCAAAGGCACTGATCAGTAGCGCCGCCGGCACCAGGATCAGCTTGTTGATGAACGAGCCCTTGGCCACCGCCCAGACCACCGGCAGCTCGCGCTCGGCCTTGACCCCGGTGACCTGCTGCGCGTTCAGCGCCAGGTCGTCGCCCAGCACTCCAGCGGTCTTCTTCGCCGCCACTTTGGTCATCACCGAGACGTCGTCCAGCACACTGGCGATGTCGTCGAGCAGGGTTAACAGACTGGCTCCGGCCACTTCAGGCTTCCTTGTTCCTTAGGTTGCAGAAAAAGGCCCCGCATGCGGGGCCCAGGGATTATTTGATCAGTCGCCAACACAGCGGGTAGCGATAGCTGCGACCCTCGTTGGCCTTGATCCCGCCGATGATGGTGAGGATCAGCGCGGCCAGACCGAGCAGCGGCAGCAGCAGGAAACCGATCACCACCACCGCGAGCAGAATGCACACCAGCGCGGCGATGGAGACGGTGATGTGGAAGTTCAGCGCTTCCTTGCCCTGGTCGTCGACGAAGGGGTCGAGGTCGCGCTTGAGCTGCCAGATGATCAGCGGCCCGAGCAGATTTCCGAAGGGAATCAGCAGGCCGGCGAAGGCCGCGAAGTGGCAGAACATCGCCCATTGACGGGCTTCCGAACTCGGGGTGGGATTGACGCTCTGCTCTTCCATGGGGCTCTCCGCGACGGGTTGGGATCAGTCGGCCAGGCTGGCGCGCTGCAGCTCGAACAGCTCGCGCATGCCCTGTTGGGCCAGCGCCAGCATGGCATTGAGCTCTTCCGGCTGGAAGGGGGCGCCTTCGGCAGTGCCCTGAATCTCGATGAAGCCGCCACCATCGGTCATCACCACATTGAGATCGGTCTCGGCAGCGGAGTCCTCCAGGTAATCCAGGTCCAGCACCGGCTCACCCTGATAAATGCCCACGGAAACGGCGGCGACCATCTGCTTGAGCGGCTCGCCCTTCAGCCCGCCGCGCTTCTTCAGCACCTTAAGCGCATCAGCCACCGCCACCATGGCACCGGTGATGGAGGCGGTACGGGTGCCGCCGTCGGCCTGGATCACGTCGCAGTCGATATAGATGGTGTTCTCGCCCAGCTTGCTCATGTCCAACGCGGCGCGCAGCGAGCGACCGATCAGGCGCTGGATCTCCAAAGTGCGACCGCCCTGCTTGCCCTTGCTCGCCTCACGCTGATTACGATCGCCAGTGGCGCGTGGCAGCATGCCGTACTCGGCGGTCAGCCAGCCCTGGCCCTGGCCCTTGAGGAAACGCGGCACGCCGGACTCGATGCTGGCGGTGCAGATCACCTTGGTGTCGCCGAACTCGACCAGCACCGAACCCTCGGCGTGCTTGGTGTAGTTGCGGGTGATGCGCACGGAACGCAACTGGGTGGAAGCACGGCCGCTGGGACGTTTCATCTGCTGGTACCTGTAAGAAAGCGGAAATCTCGGGCACGCAACGCCCGACCTGCCGGCATTATAGGGCCGCTGCAGACGCCACGACACGCCAGATTGGGCCGGCGGTCGCACTGCGCTACAATCTCGCGCCTCATTCAACTTCCACGAGGTTCTCCACATGGTGCACAGCATGACCGCCTTCGCCCGCGTCGAGGGCGCCGAGGCCAACGGCACCCTGAGCTGGGAACTGCGCTCGGTCAACCACCGCTACCTGGAACCCCACCTGCGCCTGCCGGAAGCCTTCCGCGACCTCGAAGGCGCGGTGCGCGAAGCGCTGCGCCAAGGCCTGTCGCGCGGCAAGGTGGAATGCACCCTGCGCTTCGCCGAGGAGAATGCCGGCAAGAGCCTGCAGGTAGACGAGAACCGCGCTCGCCAGCTGGTCGCCGCCGCCGAACAGATCGCCGCGCTGATCCAGCAGCCAGCGCCGCTCAACCCTCTGGAAGTGCTGGCCTGGCCCGGCGTGCTGGTGGCCGACGCCAGCGACCCGCAGGCACTGAACGCTGCCGCACTCAAGCTGTTCGAGCAGGCCCTGGGCGAGCTGAAGAACGGCCGCGCCCGTGAAGGCGCCGAGCTGGCCAAACTGCTCAACGAGCGCCTGGACAACATCCTCGAAGAAGTCGCCGCCCTGCGCGTGCTGATCCCGGAGATGCTGGCCAACCAGCGCCAGAAGATCGAGACCCGCTTCGCCGAGATGCAGGCCGAGCTGGACCCGCAGCGCCTGGAGCAGGAGCTTGTGCTTCTTGCCCAGAAGAGCGATGTGGCCGAAGAGCTGGATCGCCTGAGCACCCACGTCACCGAGGTACGCCGCGTGCTCAAGGCCGGCGGTGCCGCTGGCCGCCGCCTGGACTTCCTCATGCAGGAACTCAACCGCGAGGCCAACACCCTCGGCTCCAAGGCCTTCGACCCGCGCAGCACCCAATCCGCCGTGACCCTGAAGGTCCTGATCGAGCAGATGCGCGAGCAGGTCCAGAACATCGAATAAGCCGCTAGGCTTGATCCAAAGCGCCACCAGGACAGACAGATGACCGCCACCACCGGCACCCTCTATATCGTTTCCGCCCCCTCCGGCGCCGGCAAGACCAGCCTGGTCAAGGCCCTGCTCGACAGCGAGCCACGCATTCGCGTCTCCGTCTCGCACACCACCCGCGCCATGCGTCCGGGCGAGCAGGACGGGGTCAACTACCACTTCGTCGATCACGCCGCCTTCAACGGCATGATCGAGCGCGGCGAGTTCATCGAGCACGCCCAGGTCTTCGACAACTTCTACGGCACCTCGCAGAAGTGGCTGGAGCAGACCCTGGCCGAGGGCTTCGACTTGATCCTTGAGATCGACTGGCAGGGCGCCCAGCAGGTGCGCAAGCTGATGCCGCAGACCAAATCCATCTTTATCCTGCCGCCGACTCAGGAGGCCCTGCGCCATCGCCTGACCAACCGCGGCCAGGACAGCGCCGAGATCATCGAGCGGCGCATGCGCGATGCAGTCAGCGAGATGAGCCACTATGTCGAGTTCGACTATCTGGTGATCAACGACGATTTCGACCACGCGCTGAGCGACCTCAAGGCGATTTTCCGCTCCAACCAACTGCTCAGCGACTCGCAAAGCCAGCGCCACGCCGGCCTGCTCGGCGAACTGTTGAGATAAGCGGGCACCGAAAGGCCTTCCCTAATTGCTGGTGATTTTTTAGACTATTCAGTCCGCTCGCCCATCCGGGCCCAGCCTTATTTGCTATTTGCCACGAGGAACACCATGGCCCGCGTTACCGTTGAAGACTGCCTGGAGAACGTAGACAACCGCTTCGAGCTGGTCATGCTGGCCACCAAGCGTGCCCGTCAACTGGCCACCGGCGGCAAGGAGCCGAAGGTCGCCTGGGAAAACGACAAGCCCACCGTCGTTGCCCTGCGTGAGATCGCTGGCAACCTGGTAGACGCCGAATTCGTCGCCCAGGAAGACCTCGTCGAGGAAGAGCCGCTGTTCGCCGCTGCCTTCGAGGAAGAGGCCAACGAGCCTCTGTAAGCCTATGCCTGGTCGAAGTCACGCGGCACCGGGTCAACCAGAAGCGCGGCAGGGGGCAATCCCATGCCGAGCATAGACACCCTCGCCGACCGACTCTCGACCTACCTGGCCGCGGACCAGGTCAATCTGGTCCGCCGCGCCTACTTCTACGCCGAGCAGGCTCACGACGGGCAGCGCCGCCGCAGCGGTGAGGCCTACGTCACCCACCCGCTCGCCGTCGCCAATATCCTCGCCGACATGCACATGGACCATCAGAGCCTGATGGCGGCCATGCTGCACGACGTGATCGAGGACACCGGCATCGCCAAGGAAGCCCTCCACGCGCAGTTCGGCGAGACCGTCGCGGAGCTGGTGGACGGGGTCAGCAAGCTGACCCAGATGGACTTCCAGACCAAGGCCGAGGCGCAGGCCGAGAACTTCCAGAAGATGGCCATGGCCATGGCGCGCGATATTCGCGTTATCCTGGTCAAGCTGGCCGACCGCCTGCACAACATGCGCACCCTGGAAGTGCTGTCCGGCGAGAAGCGCCGGCGCATCGCCAAGGAAACCCTGGAAATCTACGCACCCATCGCCAACCGGCTGGGCATGCACAGCATGCGCGTGGAATTCGAGGACCTCGGCTTCAAGGCCATGCACCCGATGCGCTCCGAGCGCATCCGCACTGCGGTCAAACGCGCGCGCGGCAACCGCAAGGAAATCGTCGCCAAGATCGAGGAATCGATCACCGCCTGCCTCGAACGCGAAGGCATGCACGGCGAGGTGATCGGCCGCGAAAAGCACCTCTACAGCATCTACCAGAAGATGCGTGGCAAGCGCCGGGCGTTCAACGAGATCATGGACGTCTACGCCTTCCGCATCATCGTCGACAAGGTCGACACCTGCTACCGCGCCCTCGGCGTGGTGCACAACCTGTACAAACCCCTGCCGGGCCGCTTCAAGGACTACATCGCGATCCCCAAGGCCAACGGCTACCAGTCGCTGCACACCACCCTGTTCGGTATGCACGGCGTGCCCATCGAGATCCAGATCCGCACCCGCGAGATGGAAGAGATGGCCAACAATGGCATCGCCGCGCACTGGCTGTACAAGGCCGATGGCGACGAAGCGCCCAAGGGCAATCACGCCCGCGCCCGCCAGTGGGTCAAGGGCGTACTGGAGATGCAGCAGCGCGCCGGCAACTCGCTGGAATTCATCGAGAGCGTGAAGATCGACCTGTTCCCCGACGAGGTCTACGTCTTCACCCCGAAGGGCAAGATCATGGAGCTGCCGAAGGGCTCCACCGCGGTCGACTTCGCCTACGCCGTGCATACCGACGTCGGCAACAGCTGCATCGCCTGCCGCATCAATCGGCGCCTGGCGCCGCTGTCGCAGGCACTGGAGAGCGGCTCGACGGTGGAAATCGTCACCGCCCCCGGCGCACGACCGAACCCGGCCTGGCTCAACTTCGTGGTCACCGGCAAGGCGCGCACGCACATCCGCCATGCGCTCAAGCTGCAGCGCCGTTCCGAGTCGATCAGCCTGGGCGAGCGCCTGCTGAACAAGACCCTCACCGGCTTCGACAGTCACCTGGAGAAGATCGCTCCGGAGCGCATCCAGGCCGTGCTCGGCGAATACCGCCTGGAAGTGCTCGAGGACCTGCTGGAAGACATCGGCCTGGGCAACCGCATGGCCTATGTGGTCGCCCGCCGCCTGCTCGCCGAGACCGGCGAAGCCGCGCCGAGCACCGATGGCCCGCTGGCCATCCGCGGCACCGAAGGCCTGGTGATGAGCTACGCCAAGTGCTGCACACCGATCCCGGGCGACCCCATCGTCGGCTACCTGTCGGCCGGCAAGGGCATGGTGGTGCACCTGGAGAACTGCAAGAACATCGCCGACATCCGCCACAACCCGGAGAAGTGCATCCAGCTCAACTGGGCCAAGGATGTCGCTGGCGAATTCAACGTCGAACTGCGCGTCGAGCTGGAGCACCAGCGCGGCCTGATCGCCCTGCTGGCCAGCAGCGTCAACGCCGCCGACGGCAACATCGAGAAGATCAGTATGGACGAGCGCGACGGCCGCATCAGCGTGGTCCAGCTGGTCGTCAGCGTGCATGACCGCGTCCATCTGGCCCGCGTGATCAAGAAGCTGCGCGCCCTCACCGGCGTCATCCGCATCACCCGCATGCGCGCCTGATCGCGCGGCGCCACAGAACAACAAATCCCTGGAATCGGAGTTCCCATGAGCAAGACCGTCATCACCTCGCCCAACGCCCCGGCCGCCATCGGCACCTACTCCCAGGCGATCAAGGCGGGCAACACCGTGTACCTGTCCGGGCAGATCCCGCTGGACCCGAAGAGCATGGAACTGGTGCAGGGCTTCGAGGAGCAGACCGTCCAGGTGTTCGAAAACCTCAAGGCCGTGATCGAGGCCGCCGGCGGCTCGTTCAAGGACGTGGTCAAGCTGAACATCTTCCTTACCGACCTCTCCCACTTCGCCAAGGTCAACGAAGTCATGGGCCGCTACTTCGAGCAGCCGTACCCGGCCCGCGCCGCCATCGGCGTGGCCGCCCTGCCGCGCGGCGCGCAGGTGGAAATGGACGGCATCCTGGTTCTCGACTGAGTCCCATGCGCCACCTTCTGCCGCTCGCCCTGAGCGCCGGGCTGCTGGCCGGCTGCGCCGGTCCGCAGAGCCCGGACGGTACCTGGATTAACCAGCCGATCATCGACGCCGCGCGCACCGGTATCCCGCTGCGCGAGGCGCTGCTGGCCCATGGCCCGAACCTGGAATGGCGCCTGGATAGCCAGCGTGGCCTGGCCGCCTACAGCAACGGCTTCGAGGCACCCGAAGGTCGCCTCAGCACCAGCGAAGACGGCCAGCTGCAGGTGGATTACCAGGGCGACTATCAGGAGCATCTGCTTCAGCAGGGCGATGAACTGGTGCAACAGGCCAGCGCCTACGGTCCCGAGCAGCACTTCAGCCGCCCGGTGCAGCAGGCCGAGGCCGGCGCGCCGCTCGGCAGCAGCTTCGAGTGGGCGCTGTACCAGGCCTACCTGGGCGGCGAGTGGAAGATTCGCGAGGGCGTCGGCGAGGGCGGCCTGGTGCTGTTCCACCCCGACGGCCGTCTCGAAGGCCTGCCCGGCGCCGAGCGCTATGCGCTGTGCCTGGCCGGCGACTGCGCGTCCATGGCCGGCGAGAACGACAGTCTGTGGCTGCAGCTCGGCAACCAGGGCGCGCCCTGGTTGTTCGAGCGCGACGGCGACCAGCTACGCATCCTCGAGGCGCTCAACCAGTCTGCCCCTGACGAAGTACCCAGCTACCGCCCCGGCCGCCAGGCCTGGTTGCTGGAGCGCGACTGAGCGACATGCGCCCGATCCTGCTCTGTCTCCTCCTGGCGAGCCTGACTGCCCAGGCCGAACAGCGCCATTACGACGACAGCGGGCGCTATCTGGGACGCACCGACGATGATGGTCGCACCTACGATGACAGTGGGCGCTACACCGGCCGCACCGATGCGGACGGCCGTCAGTACGATGCATCCGGACGCTACACCGGACGAGTCGACGTCGATGGTCGCCGCTATGACGACAGCGGCCGTTATACCGGCCGTCAGGATCAGGATGGTCGTCACTACGACGACTCAGGGCGCTATCAGGGGCGCGAAGACCCGGACGGGCGCCGCTACGACGATAGCGGGCGCTACACCGGGCGTAGCGACTAGTCGGCTGCCAGCACCGCCGCATAACCCTCGCGATAGCTGGGGTATTGCGGCGCCCAGCCCAGGGCCCGCGCCCGGGCATTGCTGCAGCGCTTGCTGCCGGCGCGGCGCACGCTGTTCTCCTCGGCCCACTGGCTCACACCCATCTGCTCGCGCAACCAGCCGACCACCTCGTGCAGTGGCGCCGGCTCGTCGTCCACGCCCAGGTAGCAGTCGGCCAGCTCGGCGCCCTCGGCGTCGGCCTGCAGCAGGAAGGCCAGCAGCCCGGCGGCATCCTCGGCATGGATGCGGTTGGCGTACAGCGGCGGCTCGCTGGCTACTCGGTAGCCCTGGCGCACCTGGTTGAGCAGCCACTGGCGGCCCGGACCGTAGATGCCGGTCAGGCGCACCAGGGTCGCCGGCAGACCACTGGCCAGCGCCAGCTGCTCGGCTTCGAGCATCACCTTGCCGCTATAGCCCTCGGCCTCGGCCGGCGCCTCCTCGTCGATCCATTCACCACCTTGCTGGGCATACACCCCGCTGCTGGAGACGAACAGCAGACGGCGCGGTCGCTGGCCATGCTCGGCCAGCCAGGCCAGCACATGGCGCAGGCCGTCGACATAGGCGCTGCGGTAGCCGGCCTCGTCGTGCTGGCTGGCCGCCGCGCAGTACACCAAGTAGTCCAGCTCGCTCTGCGGCCAGGCCGCCGGGCACGCCGGCTGCTGCAGGTCGCCGGCCACCGGCTGCACCACCGCCGGCAGCTGCGCGACATCGCGCCGCAGGCCATACAGCGTCCAGCCGGAGGGCTGCAGACGCAGGGCCAGGCGGCTGCCAACGTCACCGCAGCCAGCAATCATCAGGGTCTTGGACATGGAGAAGCTCTACCTCGCAGGAAAGGAAGGGGGTTACCGGAAATCCGGAGCGGGTGGAATAGTTACATTATTGCTTTCACAAACAAGAATTACTTGCAATAATACAGGCCGTTTTTTGCACGGGGCACCCTCCCCGTCCGACGCTCCCCCACTTCAGGTCCGGCCAGCATGAACTCTACCGCCCTCCGCGCCCAGCCCACTTTCTTCTCTCGCCTGGCGCTGCCAGCTCTGCTGCTCGGCCTGCTGCTGCCGTTCGGCGTACACGCCGAAGAGGTGGCCCCGGCTGCCCAGCAACCGGCCGCCACTACCCCGGCTACCGCGCCGACCGGCACTCCGGCTGATCCGGCCGCCGTCGCCCCCGCAGCCACTGGCGAGACCCTGGCCCCGGCGCCCGTGACCCATCCGCAAGCCGAGGCCCTCAAGGCCAAGCTGGACGCCCTGGGCGAGCAGGCCACCCCTGAGCAGGTCGAAACCGCTCGCCTGGAGTTCCTGCAGCAGAACAACATCGTCGGCGCCGATGCCGAGCAGCTGCAGGCCGCCCTGCAGGCGCTGCAAGGCGACGCCGAACAGGTCGAGGAAGAAGTGCTGCACGACCTATCGCCGTGGGGCATGTACCAGAACGCCGACCGCGTGGTGAAGAGCGTGATGATCGGCCTGGTACTGGCCTCGATCCTGACCTGGACCGTGTGGGTCGCCAAGGGTCTGGAACTGGTCATCGCCCGCCGCCGCCTGCAGCGCGAGCTGCCTGAGCTGAAAGCCGCCCGCACCCTGGCCCAGGCCGCCGAGCAGGCGCGTGCCAAGCACAGCTTCAGCTCGCAGCTGATCGAAGACGCCCGCGACGAGCTGCGCCTGTCCGCCGGCTGCAAGGAGAAGGAAGGCATCAAGGAACGCGTCAGCTTCCGTCAGGAGCGCCTGGTCGCCGCCAGCGGCCGCGCCATGAGCCAGGGCACCGGCGTGCTCGCCACCATCGGTTCCACCGCGCCCTTCGTCGGCCTGTTCGGTACCGTGTGGGGCATCATGAACAGCTTCATCGGCATCGCCGAATCGCAGACCACCAACCTCGCCGTGGTCGCCCCCGGCATCGCCGAAGCCCTGCTGGCCACCGCCCTGGGCCTGGTCGCGGCGATCCCGGCCGTGGTCGTGTACAACGTCTTCGCCCGCTCCATCACCGGCTACAAGGCGCAGGTCGCCGATGCTTCCGCCCAGGTCCTGCTGCTGGTCAGCCGCGACCTCGATCAGCCGGCTGGCGAACGCGCCCAGCCTGTCGCCAAGGCGGTATGAGCCATGGGGCTGCATCTGCAAGAGGGCGGTGACGACCTCCAGGAAAACCACGAGATCAACGTCACCCCGTTCATCGACGTGATGCTGGTGCTGCTGATCATCTTCATGGTCGCCGCACCGCTGGCCACCGTGGACGTGAAGATCGACCTGCCGGCCTCCACCGCCAAGCCGGTGCCGCGCCCGGACAAGCCGGTGTACCTGAGCATCAAGGAAGACACCAGCCTGTACCTGGACAACCAGCAGATCGATCCGACCCAGCTCAAGGCGTCGCTGGACCGCATGACCGGCGGCGACAAGGAGAAGACCATCTTCGTCCGTGGCGACAAGGGCGTGGACTACTCCGACCTGATGACCGTGATGGATCAGCTGCGCGGTGCCGGTTACCTGAAGATCGGTCTGGTCGGCCTGGAAACGGTCGGTAGCAAATGAGCCAAGCTCGCCGCCTGCCGCTGTGGGCCGTCAGCCTGATCGCCGTGATCGCGCTGCACCTGGTCGTCTATTACGCCGCCCTGCTGTGGAAACCGGCGATCACCCCGGTCCTGCTCGAACCCGCCGCCATGCTGATCGAGCTGGAGCCGGTGACCGCGCCGCCGGAGCCGACTCCGCCGCAGCCGATCGTCGAGCCCGAGCCGGAGCCGATCCCCGAGGTGGTGGAAGCGCCGAAGCCCAAGCTGGCCATCGTCAAGCCCAAGCCGAAGCCCAAGGTCAAACCGCAGCCGCCCAAGCCCGAGGTCAAGCCGCAACCCGAGGCGCCCAAGGTCGCCAGCCAGGAGAAGGCCGCCGCACCGGTTAAAGCGCCGGCTCAGCAGCAGACCAACCAGGGCGAGATCGACCGCGAGAAGGCCCTGTGGATGGCGAAGCTGCAGGCTTACCTGAGCAAGCGCCTGCACTATCCGGAGCGTGAGCGGCGGATGAACCGTGCTGGCAGCAAGCATGCCCTGCTGGTCAACTTCACCATCGACGCCCACGGCCGCATCCTCGCCAGCGATGTGAAGCGCTCCACTGCGCGCGGCTCCTTCGACCAGGACGTGCAGCGCCAGCTGCGTCGGGCCAGTCCGGTACCGCCACCGCCAGCGAAGATCCTCAGCGGCAACAGCATGTCGATCGACTATCCGCTGAACTTCACGCTGACCCGCTAAACGCCTGCCGAACCCTCGGCAGGCGGCCTGGCCGACCGGGGCGCATCTTTCTGAGCGGCCCGGTTGGTTCCATTGAATGCAGCCGCTATGCTTGGCCGCATCTCAATGGAATTTACCTATGACCCTCACCGAACTGCGCTACATCGTCACCCTCGCTCAGGAACAGCATTTCGGCAGGGCCGCCGAACGCTGCCACGTCAGCCAGCCGACCCTCTCGGTGGGTGTGAAGAAGCTGGAAGACGAGCTCGGCGTGCTGATCTTCGAGCGCAGCAAGAGCGCTGTACGCCTGACCCCGGTCGGCGAGGGCATCGTCACCCAGGCGCAGAAGGTGCTGGAGCAGGCCCAGGGCATCCGCGAGCTGGCCCAGGCCGGCAAGAACCAGCTGGCCGCGCCGCTGAAGATCGGCGCCATTTACACCGTCGGCCCCTATCTCTTCCCGCACCTGATCCCGCAGCTGCACCGCGTCGCGCCGGACATGCCGCTGTACATCGAAGAGAACTTCACCCACATCCTGCGCGACAAGCTGCGCACCGGCGAGCTGGACGCGATCATCATCGCCCTGCCGTTCCAGGAAGCCGACGTACTGACCAAGCCACTGTACGACGAGCCGTTCTTCGCCCTGCTGCCGGCCGGCCACCCCTGGGCCGAGCGCGAGACCATCGACAAGGAACTGCTCAACGACAAGAGCCTTCTGCTGCTCGGCGAGGGTCACTGCTTCCGCGACCAGGTATTGGAAGCCTGCCCGTCGCTGCGCAAAGGTGGTGAGGACTCGGCCAAGCACACCACGGTGGAATCCAGCTCGCTGGAGACCATCCGCCACATGGTCGCCTCCGGCCTCGGCGTGTCGATCCTGCCGTTCTCCGCGGTCGACAGCCACCACTACGCCCCCGGCGTGATCGAGGTGCGCCCGCTGACCGCGCCGGCGCCGTTCCGCACCGTGGCCATCGCCTGGCGCGCCAGCTTCCCGCGGCCCAAGGCCATCGAAGTGCTGGCCGACTCGATCCGCCTGTGCTCGGTCGCCCGCCCCCAGGGTGAAGCCGCCTCGGCATGACCGAGCTGGCACAGGTCCCGGTCACCGTGCTCAAGGGCGTCGGTGACGCGCTGGCCGAGAAGCTAAGCAAGGTCGGCCTGGAAAACCTGCAGGACGTGCTGTTCCACCTGCCGCTGCGCTACCAGGACCGCACCCGCATCACCCCGATCGGCGCCCTGCGTCCGGGCCAGGACGCCGTGGTCGAGGGCATAGTGGCTGGCGCCGACGTGGCCATGGGCCGCCGCCGCAGCCTGCTGGTGCGCCTGCAGGACGGCACCGGCACCCTGTCCCTGCGCTTCTTCCACTTCAGCCAGGCGCAGAAGGATGGCCTCAAGCGCGGCACCGCCCTGCGCTGCTACGGCGAAGTGCGCCCCGGCGCCACCGGCCTGGAGATCTACCACCCGGAATACCGCGCGCAGAGCGGTGACGAGCCGGCGCCGGTGGAACAGACCCTGACGCCGATCTACCCAACCACCGAGGGCCTGACCCAGCAGCGCCTGCGCCAACTCAGCCAGCAGGCCCTGGCTCGCCTAGGTCCGCAGAGCCTGCCCGACTGGCTGCCCGCCGAGCTCGGCCGCGACTACCAACTGGGGCCGCTGGCCGACGCCATCCGCTACCTGCATCGGCCACCGCCGGATGCCGACCAGGAAGAGCTGGCCGAGGGTCGCCACTGGGCCCAGCATCGCCTGGCCTTCGAGGAGTTGCTGACCCACCAGCTGTCGCTGCAGCGCCTGCGCGAACAGGTCCGCGCCCAGGCCGCACCGGTGCTGCCGCCGGCCAAGAAACTGCCACAGCAGTTCCTCGCCAACCTCGGCTTCGCCCCCACCGGTGCGCAGCAGCGCGTCGGCGCCGAAATCGCCTATGACCTGGCGCAGTCCGAGCCGATGCTGCGCCTGGTGCAGGGCGACGTCGGCGCCGGCAAGACCGTGGTCGCCGCCCTCGCCGCCCTGCAGGCACTGGAGGCCGGCTACCAGGTGGCGCTGATGGCGCCGACCGAGATCCTCGCCGAGCAGCACTTCCTCAACTTCACCCGCTGGCTGCAGCCACTGGGCATCGAGGTCGCCTGGCTGGCCGGCAAGCTCAAGGGCAAGGCGCGCAACGCTGCGCTGGAGCAGATCGCCGGCGGCGCGCCGATGGTGGTCGGCACCCATGCGCTGTTCCAGGACGAGGTGCGCTTCCACAAGCTCGCGCTGGTGATCATCGACGAGCAGCACCGCTTCGGCGTGCAGCAGCGCCTGGCGCTACGGCAGAAGGGCATCGATGGGCGCCTGTGCCCGCACCAGTTGATCATGACCGCCACGCCCATCCCACGAACCCTGGCGATGAGCGCCTACGCCGACCTCGACACCTCGATCCTCGACGAGCTGCCGCCTGGGCGCACCCCGGTGAACACCGTGCTGGTCGCCGACAGCCGCCGCATCGAGGTGGTCGAGCGGGTGCGCGCGGCCTGCCGCGAGGGGCGCCAGGCCTACTGGGTGTGCACCCTGATCGAGGAATCCGAGGAGCTGACCTGCCAGGCCGCCGAGACCAGCTTCGAGGAGCTCTCCAGTGCTCTGGGCGAGCTGCGCGTCGGCCTGATCCACGGGCGCATGAAGCCGGCCGAAAAGGCCGCGGTGATGGACGCCTTCAAGCGCAACGAGCTGCAGCTGCTGGTCGCCACCACCGTCATCGAGGTCGGCGTCGACGTGCCCAACGCCAGCCTGATGATCATCGAGAACCCCGAGCGCCTGGGCCTGGCCCAGCTGCACCAGCTGCGCGGCCGGGTCGGCCGCGGCAGCGCCGCCAGCCACTGCGTGCTGCTCTATCACGCGCCGCTGTCGCAGCTCGGCCGCGAACGCCTGGGCATCATGCGCGAGACCTGCGACGGCTTCGTCATCGCCGAGAAGGATCTGGAACTGCGTGGCCCCGGCGAGATACTCGGCACCCGCCAGACCGGCCTGCTGCAGTTCAAGGTCGCCGACCTGATGCGCGACGCCGACCTGCTGCCAGCCGTACGCGAGGCCGCGCAGGAGCTGTTGGCGCGCTGGCCGCAGCATGTCAGCCCGCTGCTCGAACGCTGGTTGCGCCATGGCCAACAGTATGGCCAAGTGTGATACAGAGCACGAAACACCGGCGGTCGCCCGTCCGACGGCCGCGCCTTGGCTCAGCCCCGCTGGTTATACTCCAGAAAAAGTAGTCCCTGCCGGATCCCGCATATGACCGAAGTCGCCCTCGCTCCTGATTCCGCCCCGCGCCCGCCGGCGGTAATCCTGCAACTCCTCGAGAAGCTCGGCGTACCTTGCCTCATCCGCGCCGAACATCCCGCCCACCCGGCCGCGCGCCGGGTGCAGGCCGCCCTGCTGGAAGATGCCGTCGGCGCCCTGCTGGTGCTCTTCCCGCAGAGCCAGCTGCTTGATCTCAATCGCCTGGCCGAACTGACCGGGCGCAAGCTCACCGCGGTCAAGCCCGAGCGCATGGAGCGCATGCTGGCCAAGCACGACCTTGGCCTTCTGCCCGGCCTGCCGCCGCTGACCAGCTCGCCCTGCCTGTACGACGAGCGCCTGCTGCAGGAACCCAGCCTGCTGGTGGAGTCCGGCCAGCCCGGCGTACTGCTGGAAATCGACAGCGAACACTACAAGTCGGTGCTGCTGGCCAAGGCCAGCGCCGCACGCTTCGGCGAGCCGCTGGCCGGCATCCGCCCGAACCTGAATCGCCCGGACGACGACCGCGCCGAGATCACCCAGGCGGTGCAGGCCTTCACCGCCCGCCGCATCCAGCAGCGTCTCGAGGAAACCATCGAGATCCCGCCGCTGCCGGAAACCGCACAGAAGATCATCAAGCTGCGCGTCGACCCGGACGCCACCGTCGACGACATCACCGGCGTGGTCGAGACCGACCCGGCGCTGGCCGCTCAGGTGGTCAGCTGGGCCGCCTCGCCCTACTACGCCGCCCCCGGCAAGATCCGTTCGGTGGAAGACGCCATCGTCCGCGTGCTGGGCTTCGACCTGGTGATCAACCTGGCCCTCGGCCTGGCCCTGGGCAAGACCCTGGCCCTGCCCAAGGACCAGCCGCAACAGGCCACGCCCTACTGGCAGCAGGCGATCTACACCGCCGCCATCATCGAGGGTCTGACCCGCGCCATGCCGCGCGCGCAGCGCCCGGAAGCCGGCCTGACCTACCTCGCCGGCCTGCTGCACAACTTCGGCTACCTGGTCCTGGCCCACGTTTTCCCGCCGCACTTCTCGCTGATCTGCCGGCACCTGGAAGTCAACCCGCACCTGTCCGCCGGCTATATCGAGCAGCACCTGCTGGGTATCACCCGCGAGCAGATCGGCGCCTGGCTGATGCGCTTCTGGGACATGCCGGAAGAGCTGGCCACCGCCCTGCGCTTCCAGCACGACCCGGCCTACGACGGCGCCCACGCTGCCTACCCGAACCTAGTGTGCCTGGCGGTCAATCTGCTGCGCAGCCGTGGCATCGGCAGCGGCCCGCAGCACGATCTGCCGGACGAACTGTTCGAGCGTCTGGGTATCAGCCGTGACAAGGCCGAGGACGCGCTGAACAAGGTGCTGCAGGCGGAAGCGGCGCTGCGCGAACTGGCTTCGCAGTTCAACCATCACTGATCGATGCCTTTCATGAAAAAGGGGCCTGCGGGCCCCTTTTGCGTTACTTGAGCTTGGCTCGCCTGGCGGCGAACACTTCCGGCAACGCCTTGACGCTGGCATCCAGCACCGCGCGCAGCGGCTCCTGCTCGTACAGCGCCGCGTACTCGCCGAGCTGCTCGCTGGGGGTCTGACGGTAGGCGTAGAGCATGAAGGCCTCAACGCCCTTAGCGCTGGACTCACGCAGCGGTGCCAGCTGCGCGGCGGTCTGCTCGGCCAGGGCCTTCTCGTCGAGATTGCCGCCACGCGCGCGCAGGGCCAGCAGCGCCTGGGTCTTGCCGACCTCGTAGCGCAGCAGGGTGGCCAGCTCGGTGGTGTGCGCGGCCTTGTCCAGGCGCTGCACCAGCTCCAGGCGCTTGCCCAGCGGCGGGCGCTCCTGCAACTGCTTGCGATAGGCGGCCAGGCCACCATCGCCACCCACCGCGCGCTCGGCTGCGGTGAAATGCTGGGCCAGCGGGCTTTCCAGCAGCTGCAGGGCCTGCTTCAACTGCTCCGGCTTTAGCTTGGGCGCCACTCGCCCGGCCAGGTCGGCGCACAGCGGTACGGCGGAAAACGCCTGGCCCAGCGCCTTCTGCTGCTCGGCATTCATGCCGCGCTGCAGCAGGGGCGCACTCTGTTCGCAGAGCAGCTTGACCCCGGCCAGGTCAAGCACCCGCTCCAGGGTGGCATCGGCGGCCTGCGCAGGACCAGCCAGCGCGAACAGGGTAGCGGCGAGAATAAGCGGCAAACGCATGACAAACAGTTCCGTGGAAAAGCTCAGCCTAGCCAAGCGGCAGGCGGCAAACCAGAGCGGGAAAGCGGCTCAGGCCGCTTTCTTGACCTCGGTCTTCTTTTTCTTCTTCGGCACCACGTGCTTGAGCAGGCCCTGGAACCAGATCACCAGTGCCGGGTTGCCCTGGATCTGGATATCCTTGTTCTGGATGCCCTGCATGAAGGCCAGCTGCTTGTTCTTGGCGTTCATGGTGGCGAAACCGTAGACCGCATCCTTGAAGCCGATGGCGAAGGCCGGCTCACGGGCCGCACCGGCATGGCTGGTGACGCGCTGGTCCTTGATGCGGTAGTGACGGGCAACCTTGCCGTCGAGGGTGTGCAGCTGGAAGACCAGATCCTTGCCGTCCAGCTGCTGCTGGAACTCGGGATTGGTACGGCTGGCCTTGGCCATCAGGCGGCCCAGCATCCAGAGGAGAAAGCGGAACTTCATGGCGCGCGGCCTCGCAGTGATGGATTCGGCGGCGCATTGTAGCGATTTGAACAGGACACTACATCCCGTCTGGCAGGCGGCTTGCGCGGAATGGCGGGGGAGTGGCCCGGAGCCTCGCGGCTCCAGGCCGGGAGTTGCTTAGTTGACGGCGTCCTTCAGGGACTTGCCCGGCTTGAAGGCCACAGTGTTGCTGGCCTTGATCTTGACCGGAGCACCGGTCTGCGGGTTCTTGCCGGTGCGGGCGCCACGGTGGCGCTGCAGGAAGGTACCGAAGCCAACCAGGGTGACGCTGTCCTTGCGGTTCAGCGCGCTGGTGATTTCTTCGAGAACAGCGTTGAGTACGCGATTGGCCTGGTCTTTGGTCAGGTCAGCCTTTTCGGCGATGGCCGCGGCGAGTTCGGGTTTGCGCATAGATGCCTCTTTGACGGTTTGTTGTTGTTGTGTCCGTGCTGTCCGTCCGGAACAGCGCCCAAGGCGCCGCAACAGCTCTGCGCTGCGGCAGACCGGGAGGAGAATGGCACGCCATCCGGGACTGCGCCAGTGCTGCCGGGCAGTTTGCACGGGCAGACATCAGGGCGATAGCGACAGAACGACCGTCATTTCCGCCACACCGCCGTCAACACCGCGAATCCAGAGCCCTGAAACGCCAACGGCGGCCCTGGGGCCGCCGCTGCGAAGCCTCGAAACTGAGGCGATCAACCGATTTCGATCATCTCGAAGTCGGCCTTGCCCACGCCGCAATCCGGGCACAGCCAGTCGGCCGGCACGTCTTCCCAGCGGGTACCGGGCGCGATGCCGTCGTCGGGCCAACCCTGGCTCTCGTCATAGATCAGGCCACAGACCACACATTGCCACTTCTTCATGCTCTACCTCATCGTGGGCCGTCTCTGCGGACGCTGCGCCCTGGTCAAAAAATCAGCAGGCTTTTTACTGGCATGCGCCGCCATGTGCAAGTGCCGGGCGACCGTTACCGCTGTGTTAAGCTCGCGGCCTCCCAGGAAGTCGAAGCCGTTGTCGTGCCCTCCTCCGCCCTTGCCCACCCTCCGCGCTGGCTCAATGCCGCTCAACTGCACCCGGTGCCCGCACCACTGCTGCGCGACTGGCTGTTCAATCAGGAGTCGCTGACCCGCCGCCTCACTGCCCTCAGCCAGCAGCGTTTCTCCGTGCAACCGCTGCAACAGGGCTGGCAGGTACTGCGTGTCGACGAGTGTAACGCCCTGCAGGTGCCGGCCGGCAGCATGGGCTGGGTCCGCGAGGTCTACCTGCTCGGCGCCGGCCAGCCTTGGGTGTTCGCCCGCAGCGTGGCGGCGCGCCATGCGCTGGAAGGCTCCGGTCTCGATCTCGGCAAGCTGGGCAGCCGCTCGCTGGGTGAGTTGCTGTTCAGCGACCGCGCCTTCGCCCGTGGCGAGCTGCAGGCCTGCCGCTACCCCGCCGCCTGGCTGCCGAGCGAGGCGCGTGCCGAACAGCTCTGGGGACGCCGCTCGTGCTTCCGCCGCGACAGTCTCGGCGTGCTGGTGGCCGAGGTGTTCCTGCCGGCCTTCTGGACTCACGCGGCCGAGAACTAGACGCCGCCCGCGCGGCGCACATGCTCTTATAATCGGCGCACTCGCACCGGAGACCGCCGATGTACCAATCCTTCCTGCTCGCCCTCAATCGCGTCCACCCGCGCACCTGGGACTTCGTCCAGCTGATGCGCCTGGAAAAGCCCATCGGCATCTACCTGCTGCTGTGGCCGACCCTCTGGGCCTTGTGGGTGGCGAGCAAGGGCGTGCCGAGCCTCAAGCTGCTGCTGATCTTCGTCCTCGGCACCCTGTTCATGCGCGCCGCCGGTTGCGTGATCAACGACTACGCCGACCGCAACTTCGACGGCCATGTGGCGCGTACCAAGGCCCGGCCGCTGGCCGATGGCCGGGTGACGCCGCGCGAGGCGCTGACCCTGTTCGCCGTGCTGGTGACGATGAGCTTCGTGCTGGTGCTGTTCACCAACCTGACCACCATCCTGCTGTCCTTCGGCGGCCTGGCTCTGGCGGCCTGCTACCCCTTCATGAAGCGCTACACCTACTACCCGCAGGTGGTCCTGGGCGCGGCCTTCTCCTGGGGCATGCCGATGGCCTTCAGTGCGGTGACCGGCGAGCTGCCGCCGCCCGAGGCCTGGCTGCTGTACATCGCCAACCTGCTGTGGACGGTGGCCTACGACACCTACTACGCGATGACCGACCGCGAGGACGACTTGAAGATCGGCGTGAAGTCCACCGCCATCCTGTTCGGCGACGCCGACCGCGTCATCATCCTCACCCTGCAGGGCCTGGCGATTCTGTGCCTGGCCATGGCTGGCGCGCGCTTCGGCCTGGGCATCTGGTTCCTCCTAGGCCTGCTCGGCGCCACGGCCTGCTTCGCCTGGGAATTCTGGTACACCCGCGAGCGCGATCCGCAGAAATGCTTCGCCGCGTTCCTGCACAACCACTGGGCCGGACTGGCGATTCTGCTGGGCATCGTCATCGACTACGCGCTGCGCTAGACCGGTGGCTGCCGCAGGCTTGTCACATCGCTGCAATAATTCCGTTATCTAATGCGGCGCAATACAGACGACCCGAGGCTCGGTCCATGGTTGGCAAGAACATCCTGATCGTTGATGACGAAGCTCCTATCCGCGAGATGATCGCAGTGGCCCTGGAGATGGCCGGCTACGATTGCCTGGAGGCGGAGAACACCCAGCAGGCGCATGCGCTGATCGTGGACCGCAAGCCGGACCTGATCCTGCTCGACTGGATGCTCCCAGGCACCAGCGGCATCGAACTGGCCCGCCGCCTCAAGCGTGACGAGCTGACCGACGACATCCCGATCATCATGCTCACCGCCAAGGGCGAAGAGGACAACAAGATCCAGGGCCTGGAAGTCGGCGCCGACGACTACATCACCAAGCCCTTCTCGCCGCGCGAGCTGGTGGCCCGCCTCAAGGCCGTGCTGCGCCGTACCGGTCCCAGCGACGGCGAGGCGCCGATCGAAGTCGGTGGCCTGCTGCTCGACCCGATCAGCCACCGCGTGACCATCGACGGCAAGCCAGCCGAGATGGGCCCCACCGAATACCGCCTGCTGCAGTTCTTCATGACCCACCAGGAGCGCGCCTACACCCGTGGCCAGCTGCTGGACCAGGTCTGGGGCGGCAACGTGTATGTCGAGGAGCGTACCGTCGACGTGCATATCCGCCGCCTGCGCAAGGCGCTCGGCGAGGCTTACGAAAACCTGGTGCAGACGGTGCGCGGCACCGGCTATCGTTTCTCCACCAAGAGCTGACCCCGCCCCCGGTAAGGACGCGTTCCGGTGAACCAGAATTGGCGTGGCGCCATCGGCCGCCATCTGTTGCTGCTGCTGATGTTCTGCGGCGTGCTCGGCCTGATCACTGGCGAGTACGCCTGGGCCCTGGTGCTCGGCCTCGGCGGCTACCTGCTGTGGCACATCAAGCAGCTGCTGCGCCTGCATCGCTGGCTGCGCGAGCGCCAGCCCGACGAGGCGCCGCCCGAGGGCTACGGCCTGTGGGGCGAGGTGTTCGACAACATCTACCACCTGCAGCGCCGTGACCAACGCGTGCGCGGCCGCCTGCAGGCGGTGATCGACCGCGTGCAGGAGTCCACCGCCGCCCTGCGCGATGCGGTGATCATGCTCGACGCCGATGGCAACCTGGAGTGGTGGAACCGCGCCGCCGAGCAGCTGCTGGGCCTGAAGACCCCGCAGGACAGCGGCCAGTCGATCACCAACCTGGTGCGCCATCCGCGCTTCAAGGAATACTTCGAGGCAGGCCAGTACCAGGAAGCCCTGGAGCTGCCGTCGCCGATCAGCGACCGCCAGCGCCTGCAGATGCAGATCACCCGCTACGGCAACAACGAGCACCTGATGTTCGTCCGCGACGTCACCCGCATCCACCAGCTGGAACAGATGCGCAAGGACTTCGTCGCCAACGTCTCCCACGAGCTGCGCACGCCGCTGACGGTAATCGCCGGCTACCTGGAGACCCTCGCCGACAACGCCGAAGACGTGAACCCGCGCTGGCTGCGCGCCCTGCAGCAGATGCAGCAGCAGGCCGGGCGCATGCAGAACCTGCTGAATGACCTGCTGTTGCTGGCCAAGCTGGAAGCCACCGACTACCCCTCGGACAACCAGCCGGTGGCGGTCGACCTGCTGCTGCTGAGCATCAAGAACGACGCCCAGGCGCTGTCGGCCGGGCGCAACCACCGCATCAAGCTGGAGACGGACAACCAGGTGCGCCTCAAGGGCAGCGAGGCGGAGCTGCGTAGTGCCTTCTCCAACCTGGTGTTCAACGCGGTGAAGTACAGCCCCGAGGACAGCGAGATCCGCATCCGCTGGTGGACCGACGACCAGGGCGGGCACTTCAGCGTGGCTGACAGCGGCCTCGGCATCGAGGCCAAGCACCTGCCGCGCCTGACCGAGCGCTTCTACCGGGTCGACTCCAGCCGCGCCTCCAATACCGGCGGCACCGGCCTCGGCCTGGCCATCGTCAAGCATGTCTTACTGCGCCATCGCGCGCGCCTGGATATCGCCAGCGTGGTCGGCAAGGGCAGCACCTTCACCTGCCATTTCCCCACCCAGCAGCTGAGCGTGCGCGAATAGCGCGCGCCTGTCGCTTGCAATCGCCCATGGCAGCCGCCACCCTGTAGCGATCTTTTGCCAGCCCCAACCGCCAATGGACCCTTCTAGTAGCCTCTCTACCTCTGCACTCTTCGCCGATCTCGGCCTCGTGCTGTTCGCCTTCTTTCTCGTCCTGCTCAACGGCTTCTTCGTGGCCGCCGAATTCGCCATGGTCAAGCTGCGCGCGACCAAGGTCGAAGCCATCGCCGAAAAGCACGGCTGGCGCGGTCACATCCTGCGCACCGTACACAACCAGCTGGACGCTTACCTCTCCGCCTGCCAGCTGGGCATCACCCTGGCCTCCCTCGGCCTCGGCTGGGTCGGTGAGCCGGCCTTCGCCGAACTGCTGACCCCGCTGCTGGGCATGCTCGGCCTGGACTCGGAGAAGCTGGTCCACGGTATCTCGTTCTTCTTCGCCTTCTTCATTATTTCCTACCTGCACATCGTAGTCGGCGAGCTGGCACCCAAGTCCTGGGCGATCCGCAAACCCGAGCTGCTGTCGCTGTGGACCGCCGCGCCGCTGTACGCCTTCTACTGGCTGATGTACCCGGCCATCTACCTGCTCAACGCCAGCGCCAACGCCATTCTGCGCATCGCCGGGCAAGGCGAGCCGGGGCCGCACCACGAGCACCACTACAGCCGCGACGAGCTGAAGCTGATCCTGCACTCCAGCCGCGCCCGCGACCCCAGCGACCAGGACATGCGCGTGCTGGCCTCGGCCGTGGAGATGGGCGAGCTGGAAGTGGTGGACTGGGCCAACTCGCGCGAGGACCTGATCTACCTGGAGCTGCACGCGCGCCTCGACGAGGTGTTCGCCCTGTTCCGCCGCCACAAGTTCAGCCGCTACCCGGTGTTCGACGAGGCCAGCGGCAGCTTCGTCGGCGTGCTGCACATCAAGGACCTGCTGCTGCAGCTGTCGCTGTTCGAGATGCTGCCGTCCAAGTTCAACCTGGCCGAGCTGATGCGCCCGCTGGAGCGGGTGACCAAGCACATGCCGCTGTCCGAGCTGCTGGAGACCTTCCGCAAGGGCGGCGCACACTTCGCCCTGGTCGAGGAGGCCGACGGCAAGGTGGTCGGCTTCCTGACCATGGAAGACGTGCTGGAAGTGCTGGTCGGCGACATCCAGGACGAGCACCACAAGGCCGAGCGCGGCGTGCTCGCCTACCAGCCGGGCAAGCTGCTGGTGCGCGGCGACACCCCGCTGTTCAAGATCGAGCGCCTGCTCGGCGTCGACCTCGACCATATCGAGGCCGAGACCCTGGCCGGCCTGGTCTACGAGAGCCTCAACCGGGTGCCGGAGGAGGACGAGATGCTGGAAACCGACGGCCTGCACATCATCATCAAGAAGATGAAGGGCCCGAAGATCGTCCTGGCCAAGGTCCTCAAGCTGGACTGAGCCCCTTGCCGCCGCTGCGCTTGCAGGCGCCCTTCGTCAGTTGAGGGCGCCGATGGCGGCCAGGTGCCTTATGGTGAAACCGACACTCACGCTGCGAATTCGGGCCTGCAGGCCTGGCGGCCCAGCTGGAGGTACACGCCATGACCACGCTGCAATGCACCCATCGCGACCACGCCATCCGTGCCGCTGTCGTCGAGCACCCGGGCATTCCCACGCCCTGGGCGGCCGCCTGCGAAATCACCCTGCCCGACGGGCAGACCACCCGGCGCCTGTCGCTGCCGCTGAACCAGCGCTTCCTCGCCGAGCTGGACAGCGCCCAGCACGCCGCCCTGGCCCACGGCAAATGGCTGGTGGATCAGCACCTGGACCACGGTCTGGCGCTGCATTAGCGCCCGCCCATGGTTAGCGGATCAGGGCATTGCGCCCTGATTCCGCTCCCGCCCCTTCAAGGGGCGTAGTGGAACACGCAGAGCTTGTTGCCCAGCGCATCGCGGAAATAACAGCCGTAGAAGCCGCTGCCCTCGCCGCCACGCTCGCCAGGCGCGCCCTCATCGCGTGCGCCGTGCTCCAGCACCCAGGCGTAGACCTGGTCGACCAGCGCCGGTGAGGCGCACGGCAGGGCGACCATGCTGCCATTGCCGGCGCTGGCCGGCTGGCCGTCATACGGCAGGGTGATGGCGAACATCGGCTTGCCCGGCTGGCTGACGTAGAAGGTGCTGCGCTCGTTGCTCCACTCGCCGGGCACGGCACCGAGCATGGCCAGCAGCGGGTCGTAGAACTCGCGGGCCTTGTCCAGATCTGCAACGCCCAGCATCACGTAACCAATCATCGGTGTAGCTCCTTGGTGAGGGTGCGCCAGACGCTAGCGCAGTCCCTCCTGTCTTGTCATGCCTGCCACACACCGATGATGCAGCAGTACTGGAAGCTGCCGGTCAGGCCGGCACGGTACGGGTCAGCTGTTCCAGCAGCTCCAGGTCGGTGTTCATCCCGGAGGTCTCGCGGATACGGCCGAGGATCTCCTTCTTCAGCGCGAGAAACTCGGGCGCCAGCTTCATGTCCTGGTTGCGCTCGGCCGGCAGCGGTACCTCGTAGATGGTGTCGATGCGTCCCGGACGCGGCGCCATCAGCACCACGCGTCCGCCGAGGTAGATCGCCTCCTCGACGTCGTGGGTGACGAACAGGATGGTGCTCTTCTCCAGGCGGTGCACATGGCGGATCAGGTCGTGCATCACCTCGCGGGTCTGCGCGTCCAGCGCGCCGAACGGCTCATCCATCAGCAGGATCTGCGGCTTGGGCATCAGCGCGCGGGCAATCGCCACGCGCTGCTGCATGCCGCCGGAGAGCTGGTTGGGATAGGCCTTGGCGAAGGCCGACAGGCCCATCAGGGTCAGCAGCGCATCGGCGCGGCCGCTGGCCACTTCCACATCGGCATCGCCACGCACGGTGTCGCTGACCACCTTGAGCTGGCGGCAGAACTTGATGTTGTCCATCACCGTCAGCCAGGGGTACAGGCTGTAGTGCTGGAACACCATGGCGCGGTCGATGCCGGGGCCGTGGATCGGCGCGCCGTCGACCTGGATCGAGCCGGCGCTGTGCTGCTCCAGGCCACCGATTGAGCGCAGCAGGGTCGACTTGCCGCAGCCGGAGGCGCCGACGAAGGTGATGAATTCGTTGGCGCGGATATCCAGGCTGACATCCTGCAGGGCTTGCACTTCGCGGCCCTTGCTCTTGAACACCTTGTCGACGTGGCGGATCTGAATCTTGCTCTCGCTCATGGCGCTTACCTCTTCATCCAGGGGAAGGCCACGCGGCCGAGCCAGCGGAACGCCTGGTCGGTGAGCAGGCCGATGATGCCGATCAGGATGATCCCGGCGAAAATCTTGTCGGTGTGCATGTAGCGCTGCGCCTTGAGGATGGCGTAGCCGAGGCCGGAGTTGGCGGCGACCAGCTCGGCCACCACCAGGTAGGTCCAGGCCCAGCCGCAGGTGATGCGCAGGGTGTCGAGCAGCGCCGGGCGTGACGACGGCAGGATTACCAGCTTGACGATCTCGCTGCGCGAGGCGCCCATGGTCTGCGCCGCCTCGATCTGCGCCATGGGCACGCGGCGTACATCCTCGGCGACCATCAGCACCATCTGGAAGAAGGTGCCGATGAAGATGATCAGCACCTTGGAGCCTTCGTCGATGCCGACCCACAGCATGATCAGCGGAATGAAGGCCACCGCCGGCATGTAGCGGATGAAGTCGGTAAGCGGTTCGAGGAACGCCTGCACCGGGCGGTAGGTGCCGATGTACAGGCCCAGCGGCAGGGCGATCAGCGCCGAGGCCAGGAAACCGGTCATGACCCGGTACACGCTGATGCCGATATCGGCGAGCAGGCCCTCCTCGCTCCACCAGCGGCCGACCCGCGCCAGCACCGCATCCGGGCCGGGCAGGAACATCGGGTTGGAGACCCCGACGGCGCTGGCCAGCCACCACAGCAGCAGCGGCAGCAGCAGGCCGGCGGCGGCCAGGCCCCAGATCGCACCGCGCGGCAGCTCGCCACGGATGGTCCACCAGCGCAGGCGCGGCGGCGCGGCGGCGACACGGCTCTCGGGCAGGGGTTGATGGGCGGTCATGGCGTCACCTCCTCGGCAAACACGGGGCTCTCGCGGCGTTGCCAGCCGCCCGGCGGCGGCAGCGCGCCGAGTTCGGCCAACAAGGCAGGAGTCAGGGCCTGGTCGAGCGCATCGGCATCGACCCTGGCGGGCAACAGGGCCTGGCCGGCTCGACCGGCCAGGGTGGACAGTTCGATGACCCAGGGCGTGCGTCCGCCCTGGTGACGGCCGAAGGACAGCTCGAAGGACAGCAGGGCCTCGGCATCATTGCCATCCAGCAGTGCACTCAGCGACTCGGCCGGCGGCAGCGCATCCGCGCGCCCGGCGGCGAACAGGAAATAGTTGCCGGCCAACAGCAGGCAGCCCTGGCGGCCGTCTGCGGCCACCAGCCAGGTACCCCAGTTGCGCCCAAGCGATTCCGGCAGACGCTCCCAGACCTCGTGGTAGCTGCCGTCGAGGCCGTCTTCGAGCAGGTAGTCGGCGCGCTCGAAGCGCATGCGGCCGATATCGTCGCGGCCGCTCGGCGGCTGGAAGTCGATTGCCCGGTGCCATTGGCAGATGTCGCCATCGATGGCGGTGACGCCGGCGAAACCGGCCTGCAACGCACGCTCGGCAACGTCCTGCGGTTCCGGCTGGGGAATGCGCAGGTCGGCGAACAAGCTGGCGGTTTGCAGCCAGTAGACCTGGGTGGCGGTGTCGTGCACGCCGGCGGTGGTGGTCAGCAGCGTGCGCTGCCACACACCGAGGTAATGCTCGGGTACGGACTTCATGAGTGGAACTCCGGGAACTGGCGCAGGCCATTGAAGAAGGCCATGTCGTGGTTCGGCCACAGCTCGGCGTCGGTCTCGCGGGCTAACGCCTTGAGCTTGCGGATACTGGCGATGGCCATGTCCTCGCGACCCTGCCAGAGCGTGCCGGGGGCGATTTCCTGGTCGAGGTTTTCCGTCAGGTCGGCGGCGTCGCCGGCAAGGATCACCGGCTTGCCCTGGGGCAGCTCGATCAGCAGCGACATGTGCCCGGCGGTGTGGCCGGGAGTGTTGATCGCGCGCACGCCGGGTACCAGCTCGTACTCGTCGGTCTGCACCTTCCAGCGATAGTCACCGGCGAAATCGTCGATGAAATAGGCATCGTCGGCTTTGGCCCGCGCCGCTTCCAGCTCGGCCGCGTGCACATGCACTTCGGCGCCGCAGACTTCGCACAGGCCGCCGGCATGGTCGAAATGCAGGTGACCGAGGAACACCAGGTCGATGTCCGCCGGGGTCAGGCCGAGGCGGGCGAAATGCGCCGGCAGGCGCTGCTCTTCGGTCATGTGGGGTGCGCCCATTTCGAAGTCGCCGTACCAATGCTCACGCAGGGCCGGGTCGGCAATCTTCGCGTAGTCGCAGCCGACGTCGTAGAGGATGCGCCCGTGTTTGGTTTCGATCAGGTAGGCGAGGATCGGCGCCTCGATCATCTCGCCGTGGCCACGCTGCCAGGTGGAAATGGACTTGTCGTAGCGGTGGGTGGCGGTAAGCAGCGGCCACAGCTTGGTCACTTGGGTCATGGGGCGTCCTTCCATTCGGCGAGCAGACGCCGACTGTCGCACACCCGGCCGAACAGGCCGCCCTCGACATCGACCATGGCCAGGGCCGCGGCGTGCAGCTCGGGGTATCCCGAACCACAGGCATCGCTGACCAGGGTGCAGGCATAGCCCAGGTCGACCGCACTGCGCAGGGTCGAGGACACGCAGACTTCGGTGGTGACACCGCAGATGATCAGCTCGCTGATACCGCGATTGCGCAGCAGCAGCTCCAGGTCGGTGGCGGCGAAAGCGCTGTAGCCGGGCTTGTCGATCACCGGCTCGCCGGGCAGCGGCTGCAGTTCGTCGATCAGGTCGTGGCCGTATTCGCCGCGCACCAGCAGCTTGCCCAGCGGGCCCTGGCTGCCGATGGCAGCGCCGGCATTGAGCGCACGCAGGCGCTTGGGCTCGGGTAAATCGGATAGATCAGGGCGATGGCCTTCGCGGGTATGCAGCACCAGCAGGCCGCGCACGCGAGCGGCATCGAGCAAGGCCTGAATCGCCGGAATCGGCGCGCGCAGCAGGCCGATATCCAGCCCGGCCTGGTCGGCGTAGCCGCCCGGCGCGCAGAAGTCGCGCTGCATATCGATGACGATCAGCGCAGTACTCACAGGGCGAACTCCTTGCGCACCGCACTGGCGATGCCGCCGGCGATGTCGGCGGCCATCAGCGCGCCCTTCTCCGCCGTCGAGCCCTTGGCCGAGGACAGCACGCCGGATGGCGGCACCCACTCGGTGCGGCTCGGGTACATGTCGTAGGGCGGGAAGTCCGCCGGCGCCTCGTCGGGAATCAGGTCGAGACGCACCAGGTTCGGTAGGTAGTGCAGCATCAGCGAGGTCTCGATCACCGCCGCGTGTTCCAGGGCGAAACCGGGGAAGCCATCGGGGAACACATCGGCCAGAGTCTGCTCGGTGCAGAAGTCCCAGTGTTCCAGGCGCATCACCTGCAGCTTGCTGGTCGGGCCCAGCTCGCGGATGGCCAGCTCGATGCCCTCGGTGACGAACCACTGGTTCTCGTAGTGGCCGTCGACCAGCACCAGGCGGGTCACGCCGTGGCGGGCGAACTCGCGCACGGCATCGCGCACCAGGGCGATCAGGGTCTGCCCGTCGAGGCTGGTGGTGCCGCAGAAGTGGTTGCCGCCGCCGCACTTGGGCTGCGACTTGTAGCCGTAGGACAGCGCCGGGGCGACCAGGCCGCCGACGCGCGCGGCGACGTCCTCGCAGATGGCGCTGGCGAGCAGCGCGTCGGTGCCCAGCGGCAGGTGCGGGCCATGCTGCTCGGTGGCGCCGCAGGGCAGGAACACCACCGGCGACAGTTCGCGCACGCGGCGCGCGTATTCGACCCAGCTGAGCTGGTCCATGCGTACGGTCATGACTTGGCCTCACAGAGAACGGAAGAAGAAGGTCGGCTCGGCCGCTCGGCGAGTAGCGCGGCGATCAGCACCAGGGCGCCGCCGCACCATTCGCGCAGGCCCAGCTCGCGCTCGCCGAGCCAGGCGGCGGTGAGCACCGCCACCACCAGCTCGATCACCACCAGTACCGCGGCGCGGCTGGCCTCGACATGGCTGAAACCGTATTGCGCGGCGCCCATGGCCAGCAGCCAGAACACCCCGAACAGAGCGATCTGCGCCCACAGGCCGGGGCCGGCCGCTGGCAGCGCGGTGCCCTGCAGCAGGCAGAACAGGCCGCCGAGCAAGGCCGCACCGACGAAGGCCACCACCGCCTTGCTGGCCAGCGGCACGCGGTCGGCGGCGCGAGTCGCCAGGTTGTTGCAGGCGAAGGCCAAGCCGGCGGACAGCGCCAGCCAGTCGCTGGCGCCGAGTGGGCGGAAGGTCTCAGCGCTGATGCCAAGGGTCAGGGCGATGCCGAGCATGGCCAGCGCCAGGGCGCCGACGCGCACGGCGCTGAGCCGCTCGCCGAGCAGCAGCCAGCCGCCGAGCAGGCCCCACACCGGCGCCAGGTAGAACAGCAGCATGGCGCGCACCACGTCGCCTTCGGACAGCGCACCGACCAGCCCCGCGGTGGCCCAACCGCCGCACAGGCAGATCACCGTCAGGGCGCGGCGCTGCGGCCACCAGGCGGCGCGCTGGCGCCACAGCAGCGGCAGCGCCAGCAGGCACAGCAACCCATAGGTGTAGAGCACCACCGGCATGCCGCGCAGGCCCTGGCCGGCGAGGTGTTCCAGCGGCAGCCAGCCCAGACCCCAGAAGCTGGCGCCGAGCAGCAGGATCAGCTCAGGGCGCATCTCAGCTGCCCATCCAGGCGCCGCCATTGGCGCCCAGGGTCTGGCCGTGGAAGAAGCTGGCCTCGGCCGAGACCAGGAAGCGCACGGCGGCGGCGATCTCCTCGGGACGACCGAGACGCGCGGCGGGAATCGCCACCTCGCGGGCGACCATCTCCGCGCTCATGTGCTCCACCGAAACCATCGGCGTGTCCACCGGCCCCGGCGCCACCGCGTTGATGCGGATGGCCGGGGCGAATTCGCGGGCCAGCGCCTTGGTCAGGCCGATCACCCCGGCCTTGGCCGTGCAGTAGGCGGCGTAGCGCTCGCGGCCGATCTGTCCCAGCTCCGAGGCGATGTTGACGATGCAGCCGTCGCCGCGTGCCTGCATGTGCGCCAGGGCGTGGCGGCAGCAGCGATACACCGCGTGCAGGTCGACGCCGAGCACGCGCGCCCAGTCTTCCTCGCTGGTATCGAGGAAGGGTTGTTCGAGGATGATCCCGGCGTTGTTGACCAGGATGTCCAGATCGCCCTCGGCGAGCACCCAACCGAACATGTCGGCGACCTGCTCGGGCGCCGCCACGTCGGCCTGCACCGCGTGCGCCTGACCGCCGTCGGCGCGGATCTGCGCGACCAGGGCGGCGGCGGCTTCGGGCTGATTCAGGTGGTTGATCCATACCGTCGCGCCGGCTTCGGCCAGCGCCAGGACGATGGCCCGGCCAATGCCCTGGGTGGCGCCGGTGACCAGTGCGGTCTTGTCTTGCAGCGGCTTCATCAGTGCATGACCTCGCCATGGCTGACCGACAGCGCCTGCCCGGTGACGGGCGCGGCCAGCGGGCTGCCGAGGAACAGGAAGGTGCCGGCCAGGTCGGCCGGGGTGAGCAGTTCGGGCACCGCCTGGGCGGCGAGGATCAGCGCCAGCTCGTCGGCCTCGCTGCGGTCGTTGGCCTGGGCCATCACCGCCAGCGAGCGCATCGCCGCGTCGGTGCCGATCCAGCCCGGGCACACCGCGTTGACCCTGATCCGCCGCGGCCCCAGCTCCCAGGCCAGCGAACGGGTCAGGCCGATCACCGCGTGTTTGCTGGCGACATAGGCGGAGAAACCGGGCACGCCCTTGAGGCCCCAGATCGAGGCCTGGTTGATCACGCAGCTGCCGGCGCGCAGCTGGTGCTGCAGGGCGCGGGTCAGGCGCAGCATTGAGGCCACGTTGTTATCCAGCAGCGCCTGCCAGTGGGCGTCGGCCTCTGCGCCGCGCTCGGCCAACGGCGTGGCGTACTCGACACCGGCATTGTTGATCAGTACATCCAGCGGCAGCTCGCCACGGCGCTCGGCGTAGGCCGCCACGGCGGCACTGTCACCCAGCTCGACGCAGGCCCAGGCCACGTCGGCCAGCGGTGCCAGTTCGTCGGCCACCGCGGCCAGCGCCTCGGCGTTGCGATCGAGCAGTTCCAGGGTCGCGCCGGCTTCGGCGAAAGCCCGCGCCAGGCCGCGACCGATGCCGCTGGCGGCGCCGGTGAGCAGCACGCGTTTGCCGCGATAGTCGATCATCGTCACACCGCCGTCAGGAAGGACACGCCCACCGCGCCGTAGAAGCCGTCGGCACGCTGCGCGCCGCTGGCCTCGACCACGCCGTAGTCGTCATCGATGACCCGGCGCAGGCGGTGCTGGTGGAAGCTCTTGAACAGCAGGTGCATCGGCAGCACCTGGCCGTAGGCGTCGCCGTACAGCTCGTGGTGCAGCTTGCGCAGGCGGTACCAGGGCGCCACCGGCTTCTCGTGGTGGGCGTTGTGGTAGGCGAAGTTGAGCAGCAGCAGGTCGAGCACCGGCCAGCGCACCGAGACCACGTTGCTGAAGGTGTTCATCTGCTCGTAGGGGCGGTCGCGCAGCTTGTCGTCGGGAATCTTGCCGCCGTCTTCGAGCACCGCGAAGGCGTCGTAGGTGTGCTGGTAGGCATCGGTGAAGCGCAGCACGGTGAGCATGATCGACCAGGCCACGAAGT
The DNA here is from genome assembly GCF_000761545.1 of Pseudomonas sp. ML96. Classification (GTDB taxonomy): domain Bacteria; phylum Pseudomonadota; class Gammaproteobacteria; order Pseudomonadales; family Pseudomonadaceae; genus Aquipseudomonas. Next base: position 67,625 of record NZ_JPMY01000004.1, read on the forward strand.
AGAGGATCGCCGCCTTCAGCGACACCGCAGCGAACAGGCCGAACAGCACGCAGCGCAGCAGCAGGGTCAGTGCCACCTTGCGCCGGTTGGCGCGGTGCTTGTCGTTGGTCGTGATGAAGGGCAGCACGATCACGTACCAGTGCATGATCAGCTCCACCGCCGGCACGTAGACCCATTCGGCGGCCAGCACCAGCTTGCGCAGCCAGGCCGGGCATTGCTGGTTGAGGAACAGCTTGGTGTCGAAGGTGATCACGTCGGCGCGGTCGACGTGGTGGCGCATGTGCTTCTTGCGCAGGTCCTGGAAGCCGGCGTAGCAGCTGCCGCAGATCCAGCTGGCGACCTCGCCGGCCACTTCGTTGTGCTTGGGCTTGGCGAAGATGGTGCCGTGGGCGAATTCGTGGATCAGGTAGGCGGCGATGATCATCGCGTGGCCGAGCAGCAGAGTGCCGGCGGCGTTGAGCAGCCAGCTGTCGGCCAGCAGCAGGCCGATGCCGAGCGCGTAGCCGCCGAGGGCGTAGGCGATGGCCAGGCTGTTGGGCAGGCGGCCATCGGCGTAACGATAGAGCTGGGTAGACATGGAAGCCTCCGCAGGCGGCGGCGCGGGGCGCCGCCGACGCTGGTGGTTACTTGGCCAGAGCCTCGACGAACTGGGCGTCGAAGGTGGTGGCGAAGTCGGGGATGGCGGCGATCTGGCCGTTGTCCTTGAGCAGCTTGCCGATCACCGCGCCGCTGCCGAAGAACGAGCTGGTGGCCTCGGACTGCTCGAAGTTCTTGCCCATCTCGGCCAGCGGGATGTTGTACACGCCGCTCATCTGCTCCTTGGCTTCCGCGGCGGTGACGCCGAGCACCTTGCCGATGATGGTCGCCGCCTCGTCCGGGTGGCTCTGCATGTAGGCCAGGCCGTCCAGGTAGCCCTGCATCAGCGCCTTGATCGCCGCCGGGCGCTTGGCGATGACCTTGTCGTCGAACACCAGCACGTCGGTGATCAGGCCGGGAGCGTCCTTGGAGGAGTACACGACGTGGAACTTGTCGCCGGGCATGCCGAGGATCTGCGACACGTTGGGCTCATAGGTCACGCCGACCGGCAGGCTGCCGCTGGCCATGGCGCCGGGGATGCCCTCGGGGGTCATGTTGACCGGGCTGATATCCTTCTCCGACAGGCCGTTGCTCTTCAGCGCGTAGGCCAGCAGGAAGTCGGACGGCGACAGCGGGTTGAAGCCGACCTTCTTGCCCTTGAAGTCGGCCACCGAGGTGATCGACTTGTCGGCGACGATGGCGTCACCGCCGTTGGAGAAGTCGATGGGCATCACCACCTTGTGCGCCAGGCCCTTGGCCACGCCGCCGACGACCTGGTCGTAGGTCAGCATGCCGCCATCGAGGGCGCTGCCGGCCATGGCCGAGGGGATCAGTGCCGGGTCGTTGAAGAACTGCAGCTCGACCTTGAGGTCGTGGGCCTTGTACAGGTCGAGGGCATCGGCGACGTAGAACGGCGCGTAACCGGCCCAGACCACGGTACCGATCTTCATCTGTTCGACGGCTTGGGCGGAGAACGGCAGGACCGCGGCGAAGGTGGCGAAACAGGCACCGAACAGGGTCTTGCGCAGCGAACGCGGGGACAGCGAAAGGCTCATGGCATTGCTCCTACACGTTGGAAATCGGGCACGGGATGACGTCACGTCTCCCGGGCTTTTCTCCCGCCGTGTAGCCCTGATCCTTAGGGCCGGAAAACTCTCGGACCAGCCATCCACTACTGTGGACCGGAACCCTAGTTCGCCTCTGGTGCAGCTCCAATGTGCCAAGCGTCATGAGCGCCAGCCGACTGCAGCCGGCGCGGGTGACTCATCCCGTTCGAGGGGGATTTTGCAAGTCCGGTGCCAGGCCGCCGCACAGGCATGGCAATCGCTCAGAAAACCACCAGCTTTCAGTGACTTGCGAGTTCTGCCCGGATTGCACGCAAGGCTCTGCGGCGGCCCCTGACCAGGCACTGGCGCACCATGGGCTGGCAGGCGCCTGCTTTCAGTGCGCGCCGCCGACGCGGTTGCGCCCGGCCTGCTTGGCCGCGTACAGCGCCGTATCCGCCTCGGCCACCAGCGGCTCGACGGCGTAGCCGCCGGCCGCGCCATGGGCCAGGCCGACACTGACGGTGAGCGCCACCGCTTCGCCCTGATGCTCCAGGCGCAGCGCCTCGACCCCGGCGCGAATGCTCTCGGCGATGCGCTCAGCGGCGCCACGCGCGCAACCACGCAGCAGCACGATGAACTCCTCACCGCCGTAGCGTGCAGCCAGGTCGCCGCTGCGCCGTACCTGCTGGCGCAGCACCTCGCCGACGGCGGCGATGCAACGGTCGCCGAAGGGATGGCCGTAGCTGTCGTTGATGCGCTTGAAGTGGTCGATGTCGAGCATCAGCACCGCCAGCTCGTCGCTGCCCAGCAGCGGCAGCTGCTCGTCGACCTGACGCCGATTGGGCAGGCGGGTCAGCGCATCGGTATAACTGAGCCGGGTCAGCTCGCCGTTGGCGCGCTCCAGCTCGTGGCGCGCCTGCTCTAGCTCGCGGGTACGCTCCTGCACGCGGCGGTCGAGCTCCTCGTTGACCCCGCGCTGCGCCGCCAGGCTCAGCTCGCGTTCGGTCAGCAGGGCGTCCTGAGCGCGAATGCGCGCCGCGCGCTCGCGGTTGATGCGGTCGGCCAGGGCAATCGACAGCAGGATGAATTCGACAAAGAAGCCGAAGGTCTGGCTGCGCAGGGTGAACTGGTTGACCGGCAACGCGCCCTGCAGCGCCGCCACATGCACCGCGGTGCAGACAATCAGCAGCGCCCAGGCCAGGGCGAACAGCGGCGCCGAGGGATTGCCACGGCGCCACAGGCTGAGCGCGGTGACCAGCGCCAGCACGCAGCTGAACAGCGCCACCGCCGGCGTGCCCAGGAGCACCAGCCACTGCGGGTGGAGGAACAGCAGGGCAATCGCCAGTAGCCAGTAGCCAAGCAGCAGGTTGTTGGCCCACAGCACCCAGCCGCCGTAGCGCGGAATGCGCAGGAACACGCGGGCGAACATGGTCGCCGCGAGGAAGCTCCACAGCGCCGAACCGGCGTAGATCAGCCCCGCCGGGCGGCCCAGCTCCGGCCACAGGAACAGCACGCCGAAGCCGCTCAGGCTCAGCTCGTAAACAACCACGCCGAGCAGGTACAGGCTGTACCACAGGTAGCTGGGGTGGCGGGTGAACAGGTACAGGCTGGAGTTGTACAGCAGCACCGCCAGCATGGCGCCGAAGAACAGTCCCAGCAGCAGGCGCTGATCCATCTCCTGGGCCTGGTAGGCCTCGGCGCTGAGCACCTGCATCGGCGCCACCACCGCCTCCTTGCTGTGCAGGCGCAGGTATACCCAACGCTGCTCGCCGGGGTCGATCTGCAGCGGGAACAGCGGTTGCCGGCCGGGCTCGGCCCAGGCGCTCAGGCGCAGATGGTCGCCGGCCTGGAGCAGCGGGCCCCAGTGATCGGCAGCGGGGTCGTACAGGCGCAATTCGACGCGGTCGAGGATCGGCCACTCGACCAGCAGGCGCCAGTCGTTACGCGTGGAAGTGTTGTGCAGGGCCAGACGTACCCACACCGGATGCGCCTGGTAGCCCAGGCTCAGGGAGCGCCCACCGAGGGTGCGCCAGCCCTCGGCGCGGGCTGCCTCGGGGAAGTCCAGCGCCTGCTCGGTCAGCAGGTATTCCAGCCACGGCGCGGGGCGTACCACCGGGCGGTCATCGGCGAGTGGCAGCGGCTTGGCCGAGCAGGCCAGGGTGGTCAGCAGGCAGAACAGCAGAATCAATGGACGCACGGGCAGGTTGATCCTTCAACTCGGCGCCACACAAAAGGACGACAGGCACCAGTCCGTCCAGCATTGCCCTTAATCGAGCAATACGCCAGTACGACTATTCGCCACCCAGGGCGAAGTTGGGCAGGCTGTCCACCGGCTGGGCGAAGTTGAACGGGATCGACTCCAGGGCCAGGCCGACGTTGCGCTGCACCACGAAATGCAGGTGCGGGCCGGTGCTGTTGCCGGTGTTGCCGGAGCGGGCGATCTGCCGGCCGGCCTCGATGTGCTCGCCCTCGCGCACCGCCACCGAGCCGCGCATCAGGTGCAGGTAGACGCCCATGGTGCCGTCGTCATGCAGGATGCGCACATAGTTGCCCGAGGGGTTGTTGCCGCGCCCGCTCTGGTGGTTCTCGGTCTTCACCACCACGCCGCTGCGCGAAGCGACGATGGCCGTGCCCTCGGGCATGGCAATGTCCATGGCGTAGCGGCCCTTGGGCGTGAAGTGGCTGTACTGGCCGTTGGCGCCCTGGGTCAGCTTGAACGGGCCGCCCAGCCAGGGCAGCGGATAGCGGAACAGCAGCGGCTGCAGGCGCGGGTCGCCCATGGCGTAGCGCAGCTTGGGCTTGTAGCGCATGGGCTGGGCCGGGTCGAGCGGCGCCAGGGTGGTCAGGCGGATATGGCTGCGCGGCGGCAGCACCCAGCGGATCGGCCCGTCCGGCGCGCCGGAGACATTGACCTGGCGCTCCAGGCTCAGCTCGATTTCCACCGGCGCGTACAGATCATTGCGCAGCACCAGCGTCTCGCCGGCGTCGTGCTTCTTGGTTTCCAGCTTCACCAAGTTGTCGAGCTTCTCCACCATGCGGTCGCGGAACACGAACACCTGGGCACCGGGCACGGCCTTGTCGCTATAGGTCACCGTGCCGTGCTTGTCGACATACTTGTAGATGGTCAGCGCGCTGGCCTGGCTCGCGGCCAGCAGCAGTGCACAGAGAATGAATGAACGCCCTAGCATAACTTCGCGGATTTATTGGTTATTGGTATCCGGGACGAGCAAGACTAGCAGCGCCGCCCAAGCCTCGCGAGCACTGGCGGCGCGGGCTGTGCGGCAATCGGCAGGGTGATGCCGGGAAAAACCGCGATATCCGACGAAAGGCTCGACGCAGAGCGCTCAATCCGACCTTGGTCGAACTGGCGCGGGCCGGCGCGGCGCCTAGACTGCCGGCCTTCGCATTTTCTGCCTGCCGAGGTTCCGCCATGTATTCCGACCGCATCCGCCTGCCTGCCCTGCTGGACAAGCTGATGAGCGCGGCCGAGGCCGCCGCCCTGATCGAGGACGGCATGACCGTCGGCATGAGCGGCTTCACCCGCGCCGGCGAGGCCAAGGCGGTGCCGCGCGCCTTGGCCGAGCGGGCCAAGGCCGCGCCGCTGCAGATAAGCCTGATGACTGGCGCCAGCCTGGGCAACGACCTCGACAAGCAGCTCACCGAGGCCGGCGTGCTGGCCCGGCGCATGCCGTTCCAGGTCGACTCGACCCTGCGCAAGGCGATCAATGCCGGCGAGGTGATGTTCATCGACCAGCACCTGTCCGACACCGTCGAGCAGATCCGCAACCTGCAGCTGAAGAAGCCGGATATCGCAGTAATCGAAGCCGTGGCGATCACCGAGGACGGCCATATCGTGCCGACCACCTCGGTGGGCAACTCGGCCAGCTTCGCGATCTTCGCCGAGCGCGTGATCGTCGAGATCAACCTGGCGCACAACCCCAATCTGGAAGGCCTGCACGACATCTACATCCCGACCTACCGGCCGACGCGCACGCCGATCCCGCTGGTCAGCGCCGAGCAGCGCATCGGCAGCGGCGCCATCCCGATCCCGCCGGAGAAGATCGCCGCCATTGTCATCACCGAGCAGGCCGACTCCTATTCCACCGTCACTCCGCCGGACGCCGACACCCAGGCCATCGCCGACCACCTGATCGCCTTCTTCGGCCGCGAGGTCGATGCCGGGCGCCTGCCGTCCAACCTCGGCCCGCTGCAGGCCGGCATCGGCAGCATCGCCAACGCGGTGATGTGCGGCCTGCTGGAGTCGCCCTTCGAGGACCTGGTGATGTACTCCGAGGTGCTGCAGGACTCCACCTTCGAGCTGATCGACGCCGGCAAGATGCGCTTCGCCTCGGGCTGCTCGATCACCCTGTCCGAGCGCTGCAACGCGCGGGTGTTTGGCAACCTGGAGCAGTACAAGGACAAACTGGTGCTACGCCCGCAGGAAATCTCCAACCACCCGGAGATCGTCCGCCGCCTGGGCATCATCGGTATCAACACGGCGCTGGAGTTCGACCTGTACGGCAACGTCAACTCGACCCACGTAGGCGGCAGCAAGATGATGAACGGCATCGGCGGCTCGGGCGATTTCGCCCGCAACGCGCACCTGGCGATCTTCGTCACCAAGTCGATCGCCAAGGGCGGCGCCATCTCCAGCGTGGTGCCGATGGTCAGCCACGTCGACCACAGCGAGCACGACGTCGACATCCTGGTCACCGAGATCGGCCTGGCCGACCTGCGCGGCCTGGCGCCGCGCGAACGGGCCCGCGCGATCATCGACAACTGCGTGCACCCGGACTTCCGCGGCGCGCTGAACGACTACTTCGAGCGCGCCTGCGCCAAGGGCGGCCATACCCCGCACATCCTGCGCGAAGCCATGCAGTGGCACATCAACCTGGAAGAGTGCGGACGCATGCTGGCAGGCTGATTTCGGGCCACGGCCCGAATGACCAAGCCGCTCCCGCCACGACCGGGCGCGGCTTTTTTATCGACGCTCGATCACTGCGCGCGAGCGGCAGCGACCAGGCCGTCCAGCCAGTCCTGGTGGCCGTTGATCATCGGGTTGGGCCGGGCACGGGCCAGCTCCTCCGCAGGCTTACCGCGCTGGGTTTCCTGGGTGAGGATGCGTACGCGGCCGCCGGGCAGGTTCTCGATCAGCCAGGCGTGGTGCACGTCCAGGCGCGTCTCGCCCTCCCCCGCCCAGCCATGCCAGGCGACCCGCCCCGGCTGCTCGCCCTGCGGCGGGACGAATTCGTTGCACTGCGCCTCGACCGGGAAGCCGAAGGTCTCGAAGTAGAAGCGCACGCCCTCGGCCAGTTGCGGGCCGGCCCCGTCGTGGAAACGCACGTTGGCGGAATTGCTGTAGTACTCGGGCCAGCGCCGCGAGTGGCTGAGCAGCGGCCAGACCGTCGCGGCATCGAGGCCGGCGACTATCACCTCGTTGCTGGCGAAGTTTTCGGTGGTGCCCGGCAGATAGCCCTCGGGCCAGTGGATGGCGTTCATCTGTGTGCTCCTCGAACAGGAAGAATCGACTGAGCACATGATGGGCGGCCGACCTAAAATAAGGCCAATCGCCATTCGGTATCTTCGTCATCGTGAAGCCTGATATCAGAAACCTCGATCTCAACCTGCTCAAGACTCTGGACGCCCTGCTCGACGAGCGCAGCGTGACCCGCGCGGCCCAGCGTCTAGCGCTGACCCAGCCGGCGGTCAGCGGCATGCTCGTGCGCCTGCGCGACAGCTTCGGCGACCCGCTGTTCGTCCGCGCCCAGCGCGGCATGCTGCCCACCGCCCGTGCACTGGAGCTGGCCGCGCCGGTCAAGCAGCTGCTCAGCGATATCGAGCAGTTGCTGCAGCCGGCGCACTTCGACCCGCGCAGCGCCGAGCTGACCCTGCGCCTGGCCGCCACCGACTATGCGCTGAGCGCCGTGGTGGTGCCCTTCCTCGCCGCGCTGCGCGAGCGCGCGCCGGGCATTCGCGTGGCGGTGCTGCCGGTACAGGGCATGCAATTGCTGGAGCAGTTCGAACGCGGCGCCATCGACCTAGCCCTGGTCACCCCGCAGAGCACACCGGGCGAGCTGCACGCGCGGCCACTGTTCGACGAGCGCTACGTCTGCCTGTTGCGCGCCGGGCATCCGGCGCTGGCCACTGGCGGCCTGTCGTTGCAGGACTTCTGCGCCCTCGAACATGCGCTGGTGTCCTATCAGGGCGGCGGCTTCAGCGGCGTCACCGACGAGGCGTTGGCCGGCCTCGGCCTGACGCGGCGGGTGAGCCTGTCGCTCACCAGCTTCCTGGTTCTGCCACAGATCCTGCGCCAGAGCGACCTGCTCGCCGTGGTGCCGAGCCGCCTGGCACGAACGCAGCCACCACGATGGCGCGCAGCGCTGGCTGCGCGAGCTGCTGGTCGAGGTCTGCCGCGAGGCGGATTGAGAGAAGTGATCAGGCGCCGGACTAGGCGCCCGGCACGAAGTGCTTCTGCGCCGTGCCGCGGGCGATCAGGCGCGACAGGTAGTCGAGCTTCTGCGGGTCTTTGTCGACGAACTTGAAGGTCAGCTGCAGCCACTCGCTGTCGGGCTTGGGCTCCAGCGCCGCCACCGCGTGCAGGTAGCCGTTGAGGCGCGCGGTCTCGGCCGCCTCGCCCTGCTCCAGGTCGAGCACGGCACTCTCCAGCACCTGTGGCAGCAGCTCGGCGCGTTTGACCACCAGTAGCGCCTCCTTGAGGCTCAGCGCCTTGATCACGCAGGCCATGCTGCCGCCGGGCAGGCGCAGTTGGCCCTGGCCGCGACCGGCCGGTGCGGCGGCCGCCTTGGCGGCAGGCTCGGGTTTGGCGAACGCCGCCGCCGCGGCAGGCGCTGCAGCCTTGGCAGCCGGCTTGACCACCTCGGCCTTGCCACCGGTAAGGGCGGACAGCGAATCGTTGGCGAAGGCGCCGGTGCTGAGCATCTTCGGCGGCGCCGAGGCAGCCAGCGCCTGCAGCTTGCCGGCACGGTGCAGGGCCTTCTTGACCTTGGTGATCAGCTGTTCGTTGGAAAAGGGCTTGCCGATGTAGTCGGTGACCCCGGCCTGGATGGCCTGGACCACGTTCTCCTTGTCGCCACGGCTGGTGACCATGACGAACGGCGTGGTCTTCAGGGCTTCCTGCTCGCGGCACCAGGTGAGCAGCTCGAGGCCGGACATTTCCGGCATCTCCCAGTCGCAGAGGATCAGGTCGACGGGTTGGCGGGCGAGCATCTGCTGGGCCTTGCGCCCGTTGACCGCCTCCTCGATCTGGATGCCGGGGAAGTGGTCGCGCAGACCCTTCTTCACCAGATCACGGATAAAGGTGGCGTCGTCCACCACCAGCACACTGACTTTGCTCATCGACCACTCCCTACAACGATGTCGACAAGCATAGCCGGGGATACTGGCCCATGGCCAACGGATGCACCCGGCGCAGCCGGGGCATCCGTCACAGGCTTACTCGGTCTTGCCGGCCTGTACTTCTTCCTGCATGCGCGCCAGACCCATATGGCGCACGTCGGTGCCGCGCACCAGGTAGATGACCAGTTCGGCGATGTTGCGCGCGTGATCGCCGATACGCTCCAGCGAACGCAGCACCCAGATGATCGACAGCACGCGGGTGATCGAGCGCGGGTCTTCCATCATGAAGGTGACCAGCTCGCGCAGGGCGGTCTTGTACTCGCGGTCGATGGTCTTGTCGTACTGCGCCACCGACAGGGCCAGCTCGGCGTCGAAGCGGGCGAAGGCGTCCAGCGACTCCTGCACCATCTTGCGCACCTGATCGCCGATGTGGCGGACTTCGACGTAGCCACGCGGGGCCTCACCGCTCTCGCACAGCTCGATGGCGCGCTTGGCGATCTTCGAGGCCTCGTCGCCGATGCGCTCGAGGTCGATCACCGACTTGGAGATGCTGATGATCAGGCGCAGGTCGGACGCGGCCGGCTGGCGACGGGCGAGGATGCGCAGGCATTCCTCGTCGATGTTGGTTTCCATCTGGTTGATCTGGTCGTCGATCTCGCGCACCTGCTGGGCCAGGCCGGAGTCGGCCTCGATCAGCGCGGTGACCGCGTCGTTGACCTGCTTCTCGACCAGGCCGCCCATCGCCAGGAGGTGGCTGCGCACTTCCTCCAGCTCGGCGTTGAACTGCTGAGAGATGTGATGGGTGAGGCTGTCTTTGTTGATCATGGTCGAGCCCTTGCGAATCTTGATGGAGTTCTTATCGGAGCGTGCCGGCCTTTGGCAAATCGTGCTGAGCTAGGAGGCGGCGCGCAGACAGTACAAACACGTACGGCAAGCGCCGCCGACAACGCGCAGCGCGATTTGCCATAGCCGGCGGTTAGCCGTAGCGGCCGGTGATGTAATCCTCGGTTTGCTTCTTCGCCGGGTTGGTGAACAGGGTATCGGTGTCGCCGAACTCGATCAGTTTGCCCATGTACATGAACGCGGTGTAGTCGGAGACGCGCGCCGCCTGCTGCATGTTGTGGGTAACGATGACGATGGTGTACTTGCTCTTCAGCTCGTAGATCAGCTCTTCGACCTTGAGGGTGGAGATCGGGTCGAGTGCCGAGCAGGGTTCGTCGAGCAGCAGTACTTCCGGCTGCACGGCCACGGTACGAGCGATCACCAGACGCTGCTGCTGGCCACCGGACAGGCCGAGCGCGGACTCGTGCAGGCGGTCCTTCACTTCGTCCCACAGGGCGGCGCTCTTCAGGGCCCATTCCACGGTCTCGTCAAGCACGCGCTTCTGGTTCACGCCCTGGATGCGCAGGCCGTAGACCACATTCTCGTAGATGCTCTTGGGGAACGGGTTGGGCTTCTGGAACACCATGCCGACGCGGCGACGCAGCTCGGCGACGTCGACGCCCTTCTTGTAGATGTCGTGGCCATCAAGGCGGATCTCGCCCTGTACGTGGCAACCGTCGACCAGATCGTTCATCCGGTTGAAGGTACGCAGCAGGGTCGACTTGCCGCAGCCGGACGGGCCGATGAAGGCCGTCACGCGCTGTTTCGGGATGTTCATCGACACGTCGAACAGCGCCTGCTTGTCGCCGTAGAACAGGTTCAGGCCGGGCACTTCCAGGGCGACGGTTTCTTCCGCCAGGTTGAGGCCCTGCTTCTGCCGACCGAGGGCGGCCATGTCGATACCGTGGGTGTGTACTTCGTGCTGCATGGGAGGCTCCCTACGCTAACAATTCGTTCAGGTCGCCCGGCCAGGCCGGGCGACGCCATTAATCAATGATCCAGCGCCTTGTACTTCTCGCGCAGGTGGTTACGGATGAAGACGGCGCTCAGGTTGAGCAGGGCGATCACCAGCACCAGCAGCAACGCGGTGGCGTACACCAGCGGGCGGGCGGCCTCGACGTTGGGGCTCTGGAAGCCGACGTCGTAGATGTGGAAGCCCAGGTGCATGATCTTCTGGTCCAGGTGCAGGTACGGGTAGTTGCCATCGACCGGCAGGCTCGGCGCCAGCTTGACCACGCCGACCAGCATCAGCGGTGCCACTTCGCCGGCGGCGCGGGCCACGGCGAGGATCATGCCGGTCATCATGGCCGGGCTGGCCATCGGCAGCACCACCTTCCACAGGGTCTCGGCCTTGGTCGCACCGAGCGCCAGGGAACCTTCGCGCAGGGCCCGCGGGATACGCGCCAGGCCTTCCTCGGTGGCGACGATGACCACCGGCACGGCGAGGATCGCCAGGGTCAGCGAGGCCCACATCAGGCCCGGGGTGCCGAAGGTCGGCGCCGGTGCGGCCTCGGGGAAGAACAGGCGGTCGATCGAGCCACCCAGCACGTAGACGAAGAAGCCCAGGCCGAACACGCCGTAGACGATCGCCGGGACGCCAGCCAGGTTGTTCACCGCGATGCGGATGATCCGGGTCAGGGTGCCCTGCTTGGCGTATTCGCGCAGGTAGATGGCCGCCAGCACGCCGAACGGGGTGACGATCACGGCCATGATCAGGGTCATCATCACGGTGCCGAAGATGGCCGGGAAGATACCGCCCTCGGTGTTGGCTTCACGCGGCTCGTCGCTGAGGAATTCCCACAGCTTGGCGAAGTAGAAACCGATCTTGGCACCGGTGCCCATGGCGTTGGGCTGGTAGGCGCGCACCACCTTGCTCAGGGCGATCTCCTGCTCGCGGCCGTCGACGGTCTTCACCGTCACGCTGTCGCGACCCAGTTCATCGTGCAGGGCGACCAGCTGGCCTTCGAGCACCTTGTACTGGGCATCCAGCTCGGCGCGCTGGGCGTCGAGGTCAGCCTGGGCGGCGGCGCTCAGCTGATCCTTCAGCTCCAGCTTGCGGCCTTCCAGGCGCAGCTGCTCGAGGCCGTGGTTGATGTGGCCGATGTCGCGCTTCTCCAGGCTCACCTGCTGCGCATGCAGCTCGTCGACGCGCTCGATGCGGCTCTGCAGTTCGCTCCAGGCGGCGTCGCCCTCGGCGACCACCTGGCCACCCTGCTTGACGTTGATCAGGTAGCCATAGAAGTTGCCCCACTCGCGGCGCTCCATGACCATCAGGTTCTGCGGGGTGCTCGGCTCGCTCAGCCACTCGGCCACCACCCAGCTGAAGTCGGCGCCGTAGACCTCACGGTTACCGACCTTGAACAGCTCGCGGGTGAGGAACTCGCCACCGTTGATGTCCACCGGCAGGCCGGCGGCAGCCAGGCGCGCGCGCGGGACTTCTTCTTCCTGCACCAGCTCACCGGCCATCACGCGGGCGGCTTCGCCCGGTACCTGGTACTTGGCCTCGATCACGTCGGCCGGCCAGAAGTGGCCGAGGCCGCGCACGGCGATCACGGCGAGCAGGCCGACGGTCATGATCACGGCGATGGACACACCGCTGGCGGTCATCCACACCCAGGGCGAGCCACTCTTGAACCAGGACTTGAAGTTTTGCTCTTTGGTTTTCACGGACGTCTACCTTTCCCAGTTCTCAGAGCGACGCGTATTTCTTGCGCAGGCGGGTACGAATCAGTTCCGCCAGCGTGTTCATCACGAAGGTGAAGCTCAGCAGCACCAGCGCGGAGAGGAACAGCACGCGGTAGTGGGTACTGCCCACCTCGGACTCCGGCATCTCCACCGCCACGTTGGCGGCCAGCGTGCGCAGGCCCTGGAAGATGTTCATGTCCATGATCGGCGTGTTGCCGGTGGCCATCAGCACGATCATGGTCTCGCCGACGGCGCGGCCGAGGCCGATCATCAGCGCCGAGAAGATGCCCGGGCTGGCGGTGAGGATCACCACGCGGGTCAGGGTCTGCCAGGGCGTGGCACCGAGGGCCAGGGAACCGAAGGTCAGACTCTTCGGCACGCTGAACACGGCGTCTTCGGCGATCGAGTAGATGTTCGGGATCACCGCGAAGCCCATGGCCAGGCCGACCACCAGGGCGTTGCGCTGGTCGAAGGTGATGCCCAGGTCGTTGCTGATCCACAGGCGCATGTCGCCGCCGAAGAACCAGTTCTCCAGGTGGCCGCTCATGCCCAGCGAACCGGCACCGACCAGCAGGATCACCGGGATCAGCAGCGCCGACTCCCAGCCATCCGGAATCATCAGGCGGATCTTCTCCGGCAGGCGGCTCCAGCCGTAGGCGGCGAGCAGCACACCGACCGGCATCAGCAGCATCAGGCTGAAGATGCCCGGCAGGTGGCCTTCGACATAGGGCGCGAGGAACAGGCCGGCGAAGAAGCCGAGGATCACCGTCGGCAGCGCTTCCATCAGCTCGATCACCGGCTTGACCTTGCGGCGCATCGCCGGGGCCATGAAGTAGGCGGTGTAGATGGCGGCGCAGATGGCCAGCGGAGCGGCCAGCAGCATGGCGTAGAAGGCTGCCTTCAAGGTACCGAAGGTCAGCGGCGCCAGGCTCATCTTGGGTTCGAAGTCACTGTTGGCCGAGGTCGACTGCCAGATGTACTGCGGCTCGTCGTAGCTCTCGTACCAGACCTTGCCCCACAGCGCGCTCCAGGAAATCTCCGGGTGCGGGTTGTCGATGACGAAGCGCTGCAGGCCGTTCTGCGACTCGATCAGCACGCGGTTGGCGCGCGGCGACAGGGCACCGACGGTAGTGCCGTCAGCGACCTTCTCGGTCAGCAGGGTGCGGTGCGCGGTGCTGTGGAAGATGCCCAGGTGGCCTGCGCTGTCCAGCGCCAGGAAGCCCTTGCGGCGCTCTTCCGGGAGGATCTGGGTGATTGCTGCATCGTTCAGCTTGAAGCTGCGGATCAGGGTCAACGCGGACTTGCCGTCATCGTTGCGCACCATGAACCACTGGCCGATGCCGCCCTTGCTGTCGCCGACCATCAGCGAGATGCCGCCGAGCAGCGGGTTGACCGTGCTCACTTCGGCATCGCCCTGCAGCAGGGTGTAGCGGCCGTTGAGGGTCTTGCTGCGCAGGTCGAAGACGTCGGCGGTGGCCTTGCCGTTGATCACGAACAGCCACTGCTGGCGCGGGTCGATGATCATCGCCTTGATCGGCTCGGCGATCTGCGGCAGGTCGATGCGGGTCTCGTCGAGGCTGACCTCGCCGGTCATCAGGTTCTCTTCACGGCTGATGTTCAGCAGCTGCAGCTCGGCACCGGTGGAGGCGCTGAGCATCAGGCTGTCGCCGTTCTCGCTGATCGCCACGTGCTCCAGGGCACGGCCCTGCGCATCGAGGGTGATCGGCGCCTCGCCGAAGGGGTATTCCAGCTGCGGCGTGATGGTCTTGACGTTGTTCGGGTAGCTCACCTTGTAGACGTGCTCGAACACCAGCGCCTGGCCGTTGGACAGGCCCAGCACCACGCGGTGGCTGCCGGGCTGGTCCTGGCTCACCGAGGCGATGCTGGCACCAGCCGGCAGGGCCAGCTGGTAGGCGTTCATGGCGATGCCGTCCTTCAGGCCGAAGAACTGCACCTGGCCGCTGCGCGACAGGCGCATGGCGACCTTGTTCTGCTCTTCCACGGAGAGCAGCAGGGCCTCGCCCGAATCGGTCAGCCAGCTCGGTTGTTGCGGCTGACGGGCTTCCATGTCGGCACCGCCGAACATCGGCGCGACCACATAGGCGAGGTAGAAGAAGATCAGGGTGATACAGGCCAGCACGGCCAGGCCGCCGATGGACACGTACCAACGCGCCATGCGGTCCTTGAGGGCGCGCATGCGCCGCTTGCGTTGCAGGGCTGGGGTATCGAAATCGATCCGATGGCTGTTGGAAGCACTCATGCGGTTATTGGCCAGGTCATTCATGAGGAGTTCTCGGACGGGGCATACACAGCCCGCTCGTTGTGAGGTACGTCAATCTATCCGGCTCGTGTGACAGAAAGATTACAGAGCGGTGACGTGACAACGCCCACGGCTCCAAAGAGTCGCGGGCGTGTCGGATGATGCGCCGAGGATGGGGTCCCGGCGCATCTCGGGGCTGCTATTACAGACCCAGTTCCTGCTTGGTTTTCTCGACCACTTTGGCCGGCAGCGGGATGTAACCATCCTTCACTACCACTTGCTGGCCTTGCTGGGACAGGACGAGTTTGACGAACTCGGCTTCCAGCGGGCTCAGCGGCTTGTTCGGCGCCTTGTTCACGTAGACGTAGAAGAAGCGAGCCAGCGGGTACTTGCCGGACAGAGCGTTGGTTTCGTTGGCTTCCTCGACTTCACCCTTCTTGTTGACCAGGGGAACGGCGCGCACGCTAGCGGTGCGGTAGCCAATGCCCGAGTAACCGATGGCGTTGACGGTGCTGGAGATCGACTGGACCACGGAAGCCGAACCCGGCTGCTCGTTGACGTTGGCCTTGAAGTCGCCTTTGCACAGGCCTTCTTCCTTGAAGTAGCCGTAGGTGCCGGATACCGAGTTACGACCGAACAGCTGGATCGGCTTGTCGGCCCACTCGCCGCTCAGGCCAACGTCGCCCCAGGTCTTGATGTCGCTACCGCCGCACAGCTTGGTGGCGGAGAAGATGCCGTCGATCTGCTGCATGGTCAGCTGCTTGATCGGGTTGTCCTTGTGCACGAACACGGCCAGGGCGTCGATGGCAACCGGAACGGCGGTCGGCTTGTAGCCGAACTTCTCTTCGAAGGCCTGCAGCTCGTTGTCCTTCATGGCGCGGGACATCGGGCCCAGGTTGGCGGTGCCTTCGGTCAGCGCGGGCGGCGCGGTGGAGGAACCGGCAGCCTGAATCTGGATGTTCACGTTCGGGTACAGCTTCTTGTATTCCTCGGCCCACAGGGTCATGAGGTTGGCCAGGGAATCGGAGCCGACGCTGGACAGGTTGCCCGATACACCAGCGGTCTTCTGATAGCCGGGGATGGACGGGTCGACAGCGGCGAACGCGGATGCAGCGCCTACGCCAGCGGCGGCGAAGGTCAGGGCCGCCATCAAACGCTTGAGTTTCATGCCTTGCTCCTAAGCAGGAATGGGTTGGATGGAACGGGCCCAAGTATCTGCAGGCCGCATGAAGACTCTATGACTGGATTGTGACAATCAGGTTAAAGCGTGCAAAAAACACGAAGGCCCGCGAACGGGCCTTCTGCTGACGGCTACAAACCTCAGGCCAGAGCCTCTGCCGCGCCCCGGCGCTGCCACAGCCAGACGCCGAGCAGCATCAGCAGCAGGCACAGCGCGGCGACGTAGATGGCCGGGCCCAGCGGATTCCAGGCCAGCAGCAGGCTGACCAGGATCGGCGTCAGGCCGCCGAAGATGGCGTAGGCCAGGTTGTAGGAGAACGACACCCCGGTGAAACGCACCGGTACCGGGAAGGCCTTGACCATCACCATGGGGATGGCGCCGATGGTGCCGACGAACAGCCCGGCCAGGGCGTACAGCGGCACCAGCAGCTCCGGATGGCTCTTGATCCCGGTATAGAACGACCAGGAGCTGAGCAGCAGCGCCAGGCCGCCGACCAGGAAGGTGCGCCCCGGGCCGAAGCGATCGGCCGCCAGGCCCGCCAGTATGCAGCCGATGCTTAGGCAGACGATGGCCACGCCGTTGGCCAGCAGCGCCTGCGCCGCGGGGAAGCCGTACAGGGTCTGCAGCAGGGTCGGGGTCATCAGGATCACCACCACGATGCCGGCCGACAGCACCCAGGTCAGCAGCATCGACAGCAGCACTGCCGGGCGATGCTCGCGCACCACCGCCTTGAGCGGCAGCTCGGCAGCCAGCGACTGGCGCTCCTGCAGCTCGGCGAACACCGGGGTCTCGTGCAGGTAGCGGCGCAGGTAGACGGAGATCAGGCCGAACACCCCACCAATGATGAAGGGAATCCGCCAGGCATAGTCGGCCAACTCTTCAGGGGTGAACACGCGGTTGATCACGCTGGCAGTCAGCGAACCGAGCAGGATGCCGGTGGTCAGGCCCGCGGTCAGCGTGCTGCAGGCGAAACCGATGCGCCGCGCCGGCATATGCTCGGCGACGAACACCCAGGCGCCCGGCACTTCGCCACCGATCGCCGCGCCCTGCAGCACGCGCAGGGCCAGCAGCGCCAACGGCGCCCAGATGCCGATCTGCGCGTAGGTCGGCAGCAGGCCCATGATCAGGGTCGGCACCGCCATCAGGAAGATGCTCAGGGTGAACATGCGCTTGCGCCCGAGCAGATCGCCGAAGTGGGCCATGACGATGCCGCCCAGCGGCCGCGCCAGGTAGCCGGCGGCGAAGATGCCGAAGGTCTGCAGCAGGCGCAGCCATTCCGGCATCTCGGCGGGGAAGAACAGCTTGCCGACCACCGCGGCGAAGAACACGAAGATGATGAAGTCGTAGAACTCCAGCGCACCGCCCAGGGCGGACAGCGAGAGGGTCTTGTAGTCACCACGATTGAGGGGACGCGCGGCAGGCGCGCCGGCAGCGGAAAGCTCGGCAGGCATGGTTATCTTCTTGGAGGGTGCAAGGCTGGCCGCACCTTAGGGTCTGTTGAGGCTTCGGCGCAAGCCGCGTTGCTGCGAAAAATCTCGCCAGGCTAGGCGTGGGAC
>NZ_JPMY01000005.1 GCF_000761545.1 Pseudomonas sp. ML96
CCGCCATGAGAGCGGCCGCCTGCTATGGATCGGCTGCTGCGCCTTCATCTATTCGATGTGGGCGCTGTACGGCACCGGCGAGCGGGCGATCTTCTGGGGCTTCCTGGTGCTGATGGTCGGCATTCCGCTCTACACCTGGCGCCAGTGGCGCAACCGGGTGCAGGCGGAGGCCAGTCACAGCCAGTAGCTGACTGCCCACCAGCCCAGGCCGCCCATGACGATGGTGTAGGGCAGCGCCATCCACACCATGCGTCCGTAGGACAGGCGCACCAGCGGCGCGATGGCCGAGGTGAGCAGGAACAGGAAGGCGGCCTGGCCGTTGGGCGTGGCCACGCTGGGCAAGTTGGTGCCGGTGTTGATGGCCACCGCCAGCGTGTCGAAGTGTTCGCGGCTCATCTGGCCGTTGGCGAAAGCCTGCTTGACCTCGGTGATGTAGATGGTGGCGACGAACACGTTGTCGCTGATGGCCGAGAGCAGGCCGTTGGCGATGAACAGCATGCCCGGCTGCTGCTCCGTGGGCAGCGCCAGCACCCACTGGATGAGCGGGGTGAACAGCTGCTGTTGCTGGATCACCGCGACCACGGCGAAGAAAGTCACCAGCAGGGCGGTGAACGGCAGGGCGTCCTGGAAGGCGCGGCCGATGCGGTGTTCGTCGGTGATGCCGGAGAAGGCGGTGATCAGTACGATGACCGTCAGGCCGATCAGGCCTACTTCCGCCACGTGCAGGGCCAAACAGACGATCAGCAGCAGAGCAGCCAGGCCCTGGACCAGCAGGGCGGCGCGCTGGGCGTTGGTGCGCTGCGCATCGCTGGCGCGGGCCTGCTCGGCCAGCACCTGGCGCACGGCTTCCGGCAACTGGGCGCCATAGCCGAACCAGCCGAGGCGCTCAAGCAGCATGCAGGTGGTCAGGCCGGCGGCCAGCACCGGCATCGACACCGGCGCTACGCGCAGGAAGAAGTCGGCGAAATTCCAGCCCATTTCGTGGCCGATCAGCAGGTTCTGCGGCTCGCCGACCAGGGTGCACACGCCGCCCAGGGCGGTGCCCACGGCGCCGTGCATCAGCAGGCTGCGCAGGAAGGAGCGGAACTGCTCCAGGTCCGCACGGTGCAGTTCGATCGGCTCATCCTGCAGCGATTCATCATCCTGCGGGCCGCGGTCCGAGGCGACGCGGTGGTAGACCGAGTAGAAGCCCAGGGTGGCGCTGATGATCACTGCGGTAACCGTCAGCGCATCGAGGAAGGCCGAGAGAAACGCCGAGAGCAGGCAGAACAGCAGGGCCAGCAGGGTCTTGGAGCGCACGCCGAGGAGGATGCGTGAGAACAGGAACAGCAGCAGGTCCTTCATGAAGTAGATGCCGGCCACCATGAACATCAGCAGCAGGATCACCGGGAAATTGTGCGCCAACTCTTCGTACAACGCCTTGGGCGTGGCCAGGCCGAGCACGATGGCTTCCAGTACCAGCAGGCCTCCGGGCTGCAGCGGGTAGCATTTGAGCGCCATGGCCAGGGTGAAGATGAACTCGGCCACCAGCAGCCAGCCGGCCGCCACCGGGCCGATCGTCCACAGCACCAGGGCATTGGCGATCAGGAAACCGACGATGGTCAGCTTGTACCAGGTGGGCGAATTGCCGAGGAAGTTGTGTGCGAAGGCGCCTGGGAGGGAAGGCTGCATTGGTTTATCCCCTGCAAAGAAAAAGGGCGAAGGTTCGGGGCCAACTTCAAAAAGATCAAGCGTTTAACTGCTATAGGCAGAAATCTACTTAGATTTACTAGCGTGTCCTGCGTCACGCTGGCCAGCATCGACTTTTGTTTCGCGCTTGTTATAGTGGGGCGATTGATTCCAAAACAAAATATCTATCGTGCGCCCGTGCGCCCTGCCTTCGAGGATGATCTGCGTGCCTGAATACAAAGCCTTTCGCGTCGAGCTAGTCGACAAGATCGCCCATGTGCAGATCAACCGCCCGGAGAAGGTCAACGCGATGAACGCGGACTTCTGGGAAGAGATCATCGAGATCTTCCGCTGGGCCGACGAAACCGACGAAGTGCGCGTGGTGGTCATCTCCGGCGCCGGCAAGCATTTCTCCTCGGGCATCGACCTGATGCTGCTGGCCCAGGCCGGCACCCAACTGGGCAAGGACGTGGGCCGCAACGCCGAGGCGCTGCGCCGTACCATCCTGCGCCTGCAGGGCTCGTTCAATGCTGTCGACAACTGCCGCAAGCCGGTGCTGGCCGCCATCCAGGGTTACTGCCTGGGCGGCGCCATCGACCTGGTTTCGGCTTGCGACATGCGTTACTCCACCGTCGATGCGCAGTTCTCCATCAAGGAGATCGATATGGGCATGGCCGCCGACGTCGGTACCCTGCAGCGCCTGCCGCGCATCATCGGCGACGGCATGATGCGCGAGCTGGCCTTCACCGGCCGCACCATCGACGGCAACGAGGCGCTGCGCATCAACCTGGTCAACCGTACCTACGCCAGCCAGGAAGAACTGTTGGCCGGGGTATTCGAGATCGCTCGCGAGATCGCCAGCAAGTCGCCGATCGCCATTCGCGGCACCAAGCACATGATTCGCTACATGCGCGACCACCGCGTCGACGACGGCCTGGAGTACATCGCCAACTGGAACGGCGCCATGCTGCAGTCCGCCGACCTGCGCGTGGCCATGGCCGCGCACATGAGCAAGCAAAAACCGGAATTCGCCGACTGATCCCAGCCTAAAGAGGTTCAGCAGACCCATGGTCACTGGAGCGACATCCCTGAATATGGTGCGTGACGAGCTGTTCACCACCATGGAAGAGACCGAACAGAGTCTCGAACAGTTCATCGCCGAACGGAACAACGGCAGCCTGTTGCAGCAGGCCGTGGAAAATCTGCAGCAGGTGCGTGGCACCCTGAACCTGATCGAACTGGCTGGCGCCGAGCTGCTGGCCCAGGAAGTGCTGCAGCAGGCCACCGACATTCCCGCCGGCGCTGGCGAGGAGCGCGACGGCCAACTGGCTGCCCTGAGCAACGCGCTCTACGTCCTGCGCCGCTACCTGGAAAACGTCGACGCCCATCGCCAGGAGATGCCCGAGCTGTTGCTGCCGGCGATCAACGACCTGCGTCAGGCGGGCGGCCAGGCGCCGCTGCCAGAGAGCTTCTTCTTCAGCGTACGTCTGGATCAGCAGCGCGCCGCCGGTGTGCCTGGTGCACCACTTAGCGCCGAGGATGCCCGGCGTCTGCGCCACATGTTCCAGGTTGGCCTGCTGGGCTTCATCCGTGAAGACAACTCCCAGGCCAGCCTCAAGTTGATGCTACGCGCGCTGGCGCGCCTCGATGGGCTGTTCGCCGACAAACCGGCCGGGCGCCTGTACTGGATTGGCGCCGCCGCCGTGGAGTCGCAGCTCGATGGCCAGCTGTTGCCGCGCAAGGCGCGCAAGCAGCTGTTCTCGCGTCTGGATCGCGAGATCAAACAAGCCCTGATCGCTAATGGCGGTTACGAGGCGCCGCGCAGCCTGCTCAAGGAACTGCTCTACTTGGTGGCCTTGGCTGACAGCCGTGGCCCGCAGGCCAGTGCCGTGCGCGAGGTGTTCGGTCTGGCGCCGTTGCCGTTCACTGACCACCTGCTGGACGAGGAATATCAGCGCCTGTCCGGCCCCGGCCAGGGCGTGATGCGCTCGCTGTCCACCGCGATCCGCGAGGAGCTGGCCAGCGTCAAGGATCTGCTCGACCTGATCGAACGTGGTACCGCCCAGCCAGACAGCTTCGGCAATCTGCACGCGCTGCTCGGCAAGCTGGCCAAGACCCTCAGCATGGTTGGCCTGAGTTCCGCAGCCAACGCGCTGCAGGTGCAGCTGCCGGTGGTCGGTAGCTGGGGAGAAGAGAACCCTGCTGCCAGCGCCGACCTGCACAAGCTGGCCGAGGCGGTGCTCTACGTCGAGAGCATGGTCGCCAGCCTGGAGCGTGGCGAGCAGCGCAACGCTCGGCCGAATCCGGTAGGGCCGGGTGACGAGGGCGAAGCTTTCGCCGCGCACCAGCTGGCCGAAGCGCGCATCGTGGTGGTCGACGAGGCTCAGGGCGGTCTGGCCTTGGCCAAGCGCGCCATCACCTCCTACCTCGAATCCAATGGCGACAAGTTGCACCTGGCCAACGTGCCGTTCAGTCTGCAGGCGGTGCGTGGCGGCTTGTGGTTCCTCGGTCAGGAGCGCGCGGCCAAGCTGATCGGCCTGTGCGCCGAGTATATCCAGACGCAGATGCTCGATGCCCGGCAGATGCCGTCCGAGCAGATGCTGGAAACCCTGGCCGATGCCCTCAGCAGCCTGGAGTATTACCTCGAAGGTGGTGCCGTGCTGCGTCCCGAGACCACTCCGAGCGTGCTCGACCTGGCCGAGGAAAGCGTGCGCGCTCTGGGCCTGCCGGTAGCTGCCTGATGGCTTCCGGCTGGCAGACCACGCCGCCGCTGGACAATGCCCAGGCCGGTGGCTGGGCTCTGGTGCGCAGTCCCCAGGGTTTTCTCGCCGATAGTAACGGCGTGCTTTTCCCGCGTGAGTGGCTCAAGCGTCAGGACCTGCCGCTGCTGGCCGAGCATGGCCTCGGTCATTTCAACGACGAGCCGGTGTGGCTGCTGACGCTGGATCGCCCGGCCGAGATGCCCGGCTGCTTCTGGCAGGGCCTGCGCCAGTTCATGCTGCAGGCCGACTATTCAACCTTCCGCATGCTCTCGTTCGCCGAGCAGGTCGGTAACTGGGATATCAATCACCGCTTCTGCGGGCGCTGTGGCAGTCGCAATCGCCAGGTCGTCGGCGAGCGCTGTATGCGCTGCCCGGAGTGTGGGCTGGATAGTTACGCGCGTATCTCACCGAGCATGATCGTGCTGGTCACCCGTGGCGACGAGCTGCTGCTGGCGCGCTCGCCGCGCTTCGTCTCCGGCGTCTACAGCACCCTGGCTGGCTTCGTCGAACCCGGCGAGTCGGCGGAGGAGTGCGTGGCGCGCGAGGTGCGCGAAGAGGTCGGCATCGAGGTCGGCACGCCGCAGTACCTGGGCAGCCAGAGCTGGCCGTTCCCGCATTCGCTGATGCTCGGCTTCCACGTCGAATACGTCAGTGGCGAGATTGTGCCGCAGGCCGACGAAATCGAGGATGCTCGCTGGTTCCCCATCGACCAGCTGCCACCGCTGCCGATGTCACGCTCGATCGCCCGCTACCTGATCGATCTGCATGTGGCGCGCCGTCTCGGCCTGCCGGAGCCACAGCTGCAGCACTGAGGTGCTGCGTCGTCTGTCAGAACCAGTGCTGCCAGGCCAGGCGTGCGGTCAGGGCCAGAACCATCAGGATGAACACCGGGCGGATGAACTTCGAGCCGCCGCGAATCGCCGTGCGCGCGCCGAGGAAGGCGCCGGCCATCAGCGCCAGGCCCATGGCGATGCCGAGCAGCCAGGCGACCTGGCCGGTGATGATGAACACGGTCAGGGCCATGGCGTTGCTGACGAAGTTCATGCTGCGTGCCACGCCGCTGGCGCGGACCAGGTCCATGGGGTAGAGCAGCAGCGTGCTCACCGTCCAGAACGCCCCGGTGCCAGGGCCGACCACACCATCGTAGAAACCCAGCCCCAGGCCTTGCGGCCATTGGCGACCCTGGGCGATAGGGGCATCGGCCTGATCGTGAGTCTCCGGCATCTTGCCGAAAAGCAGGTACAGACCGCAGGCGAATACCACGGCCGGCAGCATCTGGTTGAGCCAGGCGGCTGGCAGCCAATGGGCGATGAGGGCGCCAATGGCCGCGCCGATGGCTGTGGCGATCAGCGCGTTGCGCCACTGCTGCGGGTGAAACAGCTTGCGTCGGTAGAAGGTGTAGCTGGCGGTGGCCGAGCCGAAGGTGGCGCACAACTTGTTGGTGCCCAGCACCAGGTGCGGCGGCAGCCCGGCGGTGAGGAGGGCGGGAATGGTCAGCAGGCCACCGCCGCCGGCGATGGCGTCGATGAACCCGGCGGTGAAGGCGACCAGCGCGAGAATCAGCAGGGTGGTGGGATCGACACCCAGCTCGAAGGGAAAGGGCATAAAAAACTCGAAGTGGATTCAATTGTGCGGGGCCGCCGCTGGCTCGCCGTACGGCTGCTGCGCATAATGCCGGCAAAAAATCGCAGAAGGAAACGCTTCCATGCAGTATGACGGCCTGGCCTGGTTCACCGGCCTGCTGGCCCTGCTGGCCCTGTTCATCGCCGCCCGCATCCTCTTCGCGCCCAACTGGTTCCTCGCCTGGCTGCGCGGCACTCTGGGCCTGGCCTTCCTCGGCCTGGCGCTGCTGGTCGGCGTGGTGGCCTACGACCTGCGCAGCTACGGCGCCCAGGTGCAGGACAAGCCGCTGGTGACCCTGAGCTTCGTCGCCGACGGCCCACAGCGCTACCGCGTCAACCTGCTCGAGGGTGGCGAGGAGCGCGAGGTGCTGCTGGAGGGCGACCTTTGGCAGCTGGACGCGCGCCTGCTGGGCTGGAAGGGCCTGGCCGCGCTGATCGGTCTGGAACCGGGCTACCGCTTGGAGAAACTCTCCGGTCGCTTCCTCGCCATCGAGCAACAGCAGGGCGCCCGACATGCCCAGGTGCAGCTGGCGCAGAGTCCCTACGGTATCGACCTGTGGCGCTGGTTGCGCCTGGGCCAGCGCGACCTGTTCCTGTTCGATCCGCAGGCGGCGCGCGTCACCTATCTGCCGATTGCCGATGGTGCTTCGTTCGGCGTCAGCCTGAGTCCCACGGGACTATTGGCACAGCCGATGAACCAGGCGGCCGAGCAGGCGCTGAAGGACTGGCAATAGTCTGATGGATTCGCTTAGCAAAACGCCCCTCTAGAGGGGCGTTTTGCTATGTGCGCGGTACTCACCAAGAAGATGGGTGAGGACGGTACTACTTGGCCATGCCGCGCGGCAGGCGGCTGCGGCCGGGCAGTTGCTCCAGGCGGCGCTGCCATTCGGCGCGAGCGGTCTTGGCGCTGGCAGGCTTGGCTGCGGCGGCGGGGGCGGCTTCCACGACCTTCGCGGCCTTGGCGGCGGCTCTCAGGTCGGCCAGGCTCGGGCTCTTGCGCACCGGCTCGCTGACGGTTTTCTCCACGGAGCGCAGGCAGAGCTTGCACGAGACCTGGGTGGTATCGGCGGTGGTGTCCAGGTTTGCGCCTGTGCGGCCGCAGGCGACCTGTTCCGGAGTGGTGGAGTAGTGAATGGCCAACGTGTTGTCTCCTACTTTGCGGGCGCGGGATTCTACACAGCCATGTCGCCCAGGCGAAGCTTCAGGCGACGGATAAAAAAACACCCCTGCGGGAGGGGTGTTTTCAGGGCCGCTGGCTGCACTCAGGAGAGGAAGCCACCGTCCACGTTCAGCGCCACGCCGGTGGTGTAGCTGGAGGCATCGCTGGCCAGGTACAGCACGGTGCCGGCCATTTCGGTTGGCTCGGCCACGCGCTTGAGCGGGATGCGCTGCAGGGCGACGTTGAGGATCGCATCGTTCTTGGTCAGGGCCGAGGCGAACTTGGTGTCGGTCAGGCCCGGCAGCAGGGCGTTGCAGCGGATGCCGAACTGCGCGCATTCCTTGGCGAAGACCTTGGTCATGCTGATCACGGCAGCCTTGGTCACCGAGTAGATGCCCTGGAACTCGCCCGGCGAGACGCCGTTGATCGAGGCGACGTTGATGATCGAGCCGCCACCGTTGGCCTTCATCAGCTTGCCGCCTTCGATGGACATGAAGTAGTAGCCGCGGATGTTGACGTCGACGGTCTTCTGGAAGGCGCCCAGATCGGTGTCCAGTACGTTGCAGAACTGCGGGTTGGTGGCGGCGTTGTTGACCAGGATGTCCAGGCGGCCGAACTGCTCGCGGATAAAGGCGAAGACGTTCTGGATCTGCTCCATCTCGCCGATGTGGCAAGCGATGGCGGTGGCCTTGCCGCCGTCGGCGATGATGGCGTCGGCGACCTTCTGGCAATCGTCGATCTTGCGGCTCGAGACGATCACGTGGGCGCCTTGCTGGGCCAGCAGTTTGGCGATGGCCTCACCGATGCCGCGGCTGGCGCCGGAGACGAAAGCGATCTTGCCGTCGAGGTCGAACAGGTGGGTCTTGGACATTGTGGTTCCCTTGTCTGAGCCGGGTTAGAGAGTGGATTTCTTGATGACCTGCAGGGCAGCTTGCTCCAGCAGCTTGTTCATCATGATGAACTGGGCGAAGCGCTTGTCCTTGGTCTGACCATGGAAGAAGCGGTAGTAGATCTGCTGCACGATGCCGGCCAGGCGGAACAGGCCATAGCAGTAGTAGAAGTCGAAGTTGTCGATCTGGATGCCGGCGCGTTCGGCGTAATAGTCGACGAACTCCTGGCGGGTCAGCATGCCCGGCGCGTTGCTCGGCTGGCGGCGCATCAGCTGCATGGGCTGCGCGTCGCCGGCCTCGATCCAGTAGGCGAGGGTGTTGCCCAGGTCCATCAGTGGGTCGCCGATGGTGGTCAGCTCCCAGTCGAGTACGCCGATGATCTGCATCGGGTTGGCTGGGTCGAGGATCACGTTGTCGAAGCGGTAGTCGTTATGCACGATGCCCGGCTTGTGGTGGTCGGCCGGCATCTTCTCGCGCAGCCAGGCCTTGACCGGCTCCCAGGTGGGGGCGTCGGGGGTCAGGGCCTTCTCGTAGCGGTCGCTCCAGCCTTCGATCTGGCGCTTGACGTAGCCTTCCGGCTTGCCCAGGTCGGCCAGGCCGCAGGCCTGATAGTCGACGTTGTGCAGATCGACC
This sequence comes from Pseudomonas sp. ML96, assembly GCF_000761545.1. Taxonomy (GTDB): domain Bacteria; phylum Pseudomonadota; class Gammaproteobacteria; order Pseudomonadales; family Pseudomonadaceae; genus Aquipseudomonas. The sequence goes on from NZ_JPMY01000005.1 coordinate 8,735, forward strand.
AGCTTGTCGATGAAGCTCTTGCACAGGGCGTTGGTCTGCTCGGCGCTGAAGTTCAGCTCGGCCGGCATGTCGCTGCGCAGGATGATGCCCTTGACCCGCTGCATCACATAGAACTCGGCGCCGATCACCGACTCGTCGGTGCAGTGCACGTAGGCCTTGGGGCAGTACGGGAAACCGGCGTTGAGCTGGTTGAGGATGCGGTACTCGCGGCCCATGTCGTGAGCCGACTTGGCCTTGTGGCCGAACGGCGGGCGACGCAGCACGAACTCCTGCTCGGGGTATTCCAGCAGGTAGGTCAGGTTGGAGGCGCCACCGGGGAACTGGCTGATGCGCGGGGTGCCGGTGAGGCCCGGGATGTGCGCCTTCAGGTACGGGTCGATCTGCGCGGCATCGAGTTCTTCGCCCTCGCGGATGCCGGTGGACTGGTCTGTCAGCGTCATGCTTATCCCTTCTGATGATGATGGGTGCCACTAATCATTGGCTAATTTAATGGTGCCCTTAAGCAAAGCACAGCGTTATAGATGTGGCTGTTGGTCGTCGATCAAGAGGCCTGATTGCCACATTTCGCCTGGGCGCGGGCGAAAAAAAACCGGAGTCCGAAGGCTCCGGTTTTTCGCTGTTGCGCGGTATGCCCTAGGGCTTATACCGGGAACAGTTCGGCCAGTTTCATGGCCAGCATCATGTCGCCTTCGGCGCGCAGTTTGCCGCCCATGAAGGCTTGCATGCCGTCGGTTTCGCCGGAGGCGATACCGGCCAGGGTGGCGCTGTCCATGATCAGGGTGACGTTGGCGTTGGCGTTGTCGCCCTGCTGTACGTCGCAGGTGCCGTCTTTGACGATCAGCGCGTAGTTGTCACCGTCTTCGATGTTGAACTGGAATACCAGGTCCAGGCCGGCGGCAGCGCTGGCGTTGAACTTGGACTTCATAGTGTTGATGGTGTCGGCAACGCTCATGGTTTCTGTCCTTTTTATCAGGGGTTTCTCGCGGCTTTGCGGGCCGCTGTGGGCCGGTTCTCAGCGGTAGGTGATGAGTTCCGGGGCCTTCAACAGCTCCAAATGCACACGGCTGTTGAAGGAAGCCAGGGTCGCCTCGCTGCCTCGGAAGGTCAGGCGCGAGAGCGAAGTATTGACGATCTGCCAGTTGAGCTCGAAGGCTCTGTCCGCCGGCACGCCGGTCAGCAGGTGGAGCAGGGCGGTGATGGTGCCGCCGGAGGTGAATACGGCGATGTGCTGACCGCGTTCGGCTTGCGCCAGCAGGCGCTGCAGGCCGCCGTTCACCGTGTCGACGAAGCCCTGCCAGGTGTCGTGCTCGGGTTCGTCATATTCGCCGCTGACCCAGCGACGGATGATGCGGGCGAACAGGTGCTGGAAGGCGGCGCGGTTTTCCTTCGGATTGCGCATGATGGCCAGCGCATCCGGCTCGTCCGGCAGCATGGCCGGCAGCAGATTGCGGATCACCGCCTCGGCGTCGAATTCGTTGAAGGCCGGATCGATTTCCAGCTCGGGAGCATTCAGGCCGGCCGCCACGCAGCGCTGCAGGGCGGAAGTGGCGGTATGCTGCTGGCGACGCAGGTTGCCGCTCAGGCAGCGATCGAGGCTGATGCCGAGCTGGGCCAGGTGGTCGCCCAGCACTTCGGCCTGGCGCACGCCCAGCGGGGACAGCACGTCGTAATCGTCGGCACCGAATGAGGCCTGGCCGTGTCGTATCAGGTAGATGCTACCCATGTCCGCAGTCGATCCCGGCGGGTTGAAGTTTCGCGAGGGTAGGGCCGGAGCCGGGCCCCTGTCAACGAAAAAACATACGCTTGTTTGAATTGCCTGAGGGCTGCCGACACACGGCTCGCCGTGGTTGGCCGGCAGGCTCCGGCGCCGGTATGCTGAGGACTGGCAGCTGCCTGGATCGGGCTCTGCGACAGGATAGACGAGGGGGAACCTGTGGAGTTTCTGTTGGATTATGCGGACTTCCTGCTCCGCACCCTGACGGTGGTGGTCGCCATCATAGTGGTACTGCTGACCATCGCTGCACTGCGCAGCAAAGGTCGTGGCAAGGGCAGCGGCCATCTGCAGGTGAGCAAGCTCAACGATTTCTACAAGGCACTGCGCGAGCGCCTCGAGCACGAGTTGCTCGACAAGGCGCAGCTCAAGGCCCAACGCAAGGCCGAAACCAAGCAGGCCAAGCAACAGAAGAAAGAAGGCCAGGCCAAGCCGCGAGTGTTCGTGTTGGACTTCGATGGCGACATCAAGGCCTCGGCCACCGACAGCCTGCGCCATGAGGTCACCGCACTGCTGAGCATGGCCAGCGCCCAGGACGAAGTGGTGCTGCGCCTGGAGAGCGGCGGCGGCATGGTGCATGGCTATGGTCTGGCTTCCTCGCAGCTGGCGCGCATCCGCCAGGCCGGCGTACCGCTGACCGTGTGCGTGGACAAGGTCGCCGCCAGCGGCGGCTACATGATGGCCTGCATTGGCGACAAGGTGCTCTCCGCGCCCTTCGCCATTCTCGGCTCCATCGGTGTGGTGGCGCAGGTGCCGAACATCCATCGTCTGTTGAAGAAGAACGACATCGACGTGGAAATGCTCACCGCTGGCGAATTCAAGCGCACCCTCACCATGCTCGGCGAGAACACCGAGAAGGGCCGCGAGAAGTTTCAGGAGGACCTGGATACCACCCATGAGCTGTTCAAGAACTTCGTGGCCCGCTACCGGCCGCAGCTGAACATCGACGAGATCGCCACCGGCGAGGTCTGGCTGGGTATCTCGGCGTTGAACAAACACCTGGTCGACGAACTCAAGACCAGTGACGAATACCTGGCCGAGCGAGCTCGCGAGGCCGAACTGTTCCACCTGCATTTCGCCGAGAAGAAGAGCCTGCCAGAGCGCTTCGGCCTGGCCGCCAGCGTCACGCTGGACCGCCTGCTGCTGAACTGGTGGAGCCGTCTCAACCAACAACGTTTCTGGTAGGAGTAAGCCATGACTGCCTTCAAGGCTCTGCTGGTCAGCGAGGACAACGGTACCTTTGCGTCCAAGGTGGTGGAGCGCAATGTCGCCGACCTGCCGGCTGGAGAAGTACTGATCCGTGTGCAGTACTCCTCGCTCAACTACAAGGACGCCCTGTCCGCCAGTGGCAACCGCGGTGTGACCAAGAGCTACCCGCATACCCCGGGCATCGACGCCGCCGGCGTGGTGGCCGAGTCGTCGGTGAGCGAGTTCGCTGCGGGCGACGAGGTGATCGTCACCGGCTACGACCTGGGCATGAATACCGCCGGTGGCTTCGGCCAGTACATCCGCGTGCCGGCCGCCTGGGTGATCAAGCGGCCCAAGGGCCTGAGCCTGCGCGAAGCCATGCTGCTCGGCACCGCCGGCCTGACCGCCGGGCTGTGCGTGGACAAGCTGGAACAGGCCGGACTGACCCCGGCCGCCGGCCCGGTGCTGGTTACCGGTGCCACCGGTGGCGTCGGCTCGATCGCCGTGGCCCTGCTGTCGCGCCTCGGCTACAACGTCGCCGCGTCCACTGGCAAGGCCGGGCAGGGCGAGTTCCTGCGCCAGCTCGGCGCGCAGCAGATCGTGCCGCGCGAGGAGCTGCAGGAAGGTAGCGAGAAGGCCATGCTCAAGGAGCGCTGGGCCGGTGCGGTGGATACCGTTGGCGGCGACATCCTGTTCAACGTGGTCAAGTCGCTGCGCTATGGCGCCAGTGCGGCCTGCTGTGGCCTGACCGCTGGCATGGGCTTCAAGGGCGGCGTGGCGCCTTTCATCCTGCGTGGGGTCAACCTGCTGGGCGTGGACTCGGTGGAGCTGCCGCTGGTAGTCAAGGCTTCCATGTGGGACAAGCTGTCCCTGCAGTGGAAGCTGACCAACCTGGAAAGCCTGGCCGAAGAGGTCAGCCTGGAGCGCTTGCCCCAGGCCATCGAGCAGATCCTCGCCGGCAAGATGGTGGGGCGCGTCCTCGTTAACCTTGCCTGATGGTGACCGGGCCTGGGTTTAACCCAGGTCCGGCAGCAGGTACCCCGCCCATAGCGAGTCGGCGAACTGGCTACGGAAGAAGCCGAAGTGGCCGATGCGCTGAACACCGATATCGGTCGGGGCGATGCGCTTCGCCGTCTGTGGCGCGCCGCGATAGAAGCCGTGCAGGGACTCGGTATTGCGCCCGGACATCATCTCGTCATCGGTGAAGGACAGCGAGGTGATCGGCGTACGCACCGCCGAATAGGCATCGCGCACTTCCGCGCCCTCGGCACCCACCGCATATTCCGGGTCCAGGCACCAGCGCCGCCATTGCTGGATCACGCCGCGCGGCAGGTCGCCGACCATGCCCAGGCGCTGCCCGGGGAAGTAGCCGGCCAGCGGCGTCACCAGTGGTGCGATCAGGTACCAGAGCAGCCAGGCCCTGTTGCGCAGGCTCTTGGTGTTTTCCCGCCAGTAGCCGCTGCCGGTGGCGATGGTGAAGGCGTGGCGGATGCGTTCGCTGCCGCGCACGAAGGGCAGAATCTGCCCACCGAGGCTGTGGCCGATCCAGAACACCGGCAGCGCTCCTGCGGCCTCCACGACCGCGTCGAGCATGGCACTGCAGTCATGGCGACCCCAGCCGATCACATCCACATCCAACTCGCGCAACGGACCGCTGCGCGACAGGCCCATGCCGACATAATCGAAGGTCACGGTGAGGTAGCCACGTTCGGCCAGCCAGCGGGCGAAGTCGGCGTAGAAACGCTGCTCCACGCCCATGGCTGGCACGATCAGCACCACGCCGCGGGTTTCGCCTGGCGGCTGGTACCAGTGGCTGGAAAGGGTATGCCCGTTGCCGTTATCCAGCGGGCGAGAAAGTGGGGTGATCATGATGCGCTCCGAAGCAATCAGGCCTGGCTGACGTACATGGTGATCTCGGCGCGGAACACCGGGGTGTCCTCGACATAGGCCACTACCGGCACCTTGATGTCGCCGGTCTGGCTCCAGTCGATGGCGCTGCCGTCTGCTACGGCGCGTACGTCGCCCTTGGCCTTGGCCAGGTATTCCACGGTCATGCCACGGGGAATCCAGCGATAACCGGCAGGGATGGAGGCGTCGGTCATGGTGCCTGCGACCAGTTCGGCCGCGTTGCACAGGGCGATGGCATGCACGGTGCCGATATGGTTGAGCACCTCGCGGCGCTTGGGGAAGGTGACTTCGGCGTAGCCTGCGCGCAGCTCGACGAACTGCGGGGCGATGCTGGCGAAGTAGGGCGCGACCTGGCCGATCATGGTGCTGAACTGGACTGGGCCGACCTGCTGGTACATCTGCATCATCTGACTCATGGGGTGCTCCCGAACAATGGATGACATTTGAAGAGAAGCGCGCGCCCAGGCAGTATACGAGTATCAGAATTTAATTCTAGAAAATTATTCTAGTTTGTCAGGAGGCCTGATGGCCCGCAGTTCCCGTAAGGACGAAATCCTCCAGGCCGCGCTGGCCTGCTTCACCGAATTCGGTGTGGATGCCACCACCATCGAGATGATCCGCGACCGTTCCGGCGCCAGCATCGGCAGCCTGTACCACCACTTCGGCAACAAGGAGCGGATCATCGGCGCCCTATACCTGGCCGGTACCGCGGAGTACGCGGCCATGCTGGCCGAGGGCTTCGCCCGCGCCGACAGCGCCGAGGCCTGCGTGCACCTGCTGGTGCACAGCTATATCGACTGGGTGGTGGCCAACCCGGACTGGGCGCGCTTCATCCTGCACAGTCGTGGCCGGGTGGAAGCCAGCGAGATGGGCGGGGAGCTGCGCGAGGCCAATCGCGTGCATTACCAGCGCATCCTCGACGCCCTGGCGCGTTACCGCGAGGAGGGGCTGTTCAAGGCGATGCCGGCCGATTGCTTCTCATCGGTGGTCATCGGCCCGACCCATGACTTCGCGCGTAACTGGCTGGCCGGGCGCACCCATACCGAGCTGGCCGAGTGCCGTGAGCTGCTGGGGCGAGTCGCCTGGGACTCGGTGAAGGCCTGAAACGAAAAAGCCCCGCAGAGCGGGGCTTTTTCATGGGGCCGGATCAGGCGCGGCGGCGGAACAGCGGCAGCGGCTGGTCGGTGGAGGCCTGGTAGACCTCGCCGAACTCCTCGAAGGCCTTCAGCGCATCGACCGGGTCCTTGTCCGCACGCAGGGCGAAAGCGTCGAAGCCCACGCGCTGGTAGGAGAACAGCTGGTCGCGCAGCACGTCGCCGATGGCGCGCAGCTCACCCTTGTAGCCATAGCGGTTGCGCAGCAGGTAGGCGCTGGAGCAGTGGCGGCCGTCGGTGAAGGCGGGGAAGTTGAGGGCGATCACCTGGAAGCTGTCCAGTGCCTCGACGATCTCCTCGATTTCCTCGCCGGCTTCCAGCCATACGCCCAGACCGCCATCGCGGGCCTTGAGGGCGTGAGCGTGCTCGCGCCACAGGGCCAGCGGCACGATCAGGTCGTCGCTGTTGCTGATGCTTTCGAGGGTGGCATCGGCCGGCAGCAGGTGCCAGGTCTCGTCCAGAATCTGGCCGTTCTTAATGATTCGCTGCATAGACGCGCTCCTTGAACGGGTCGATTCCGACACGGCGGAAGGTGTCGAGGAAGGTTTCTTCTTCGGTGCGCTTCTCGACATAGACCTTGATCAGCTTGTCGATCACGTCGGCCATCTGCTCCTGAGCGAAGGATGGGCCGAGGATCTGCGCCAGGCTGGCTTCACGGCCAGCGCTGCCACCGAGGGACACCTGGTAGAACTCCTGGCCTTTCTTGTCCACGCCAAGGATGCCGATGTGGCCGACATGGTGGTGACCGCAGGCGTTCATGCAGCCGGAGATGTTCAGGTCCAGATCACCGATGTCGAACAGGTAGTCCAGGTCGTCGAAGCGACGCTGGATAGCCTCGGCCACCGGGATCGACTTGGCGTTGGCCAGGGAGCAGAAGTCGCCACCCGGGCAGCAGATGATGTCGGTCAGCAGGCCCACGTTCGGCGTGGCGAAGCCCTGCTCGCGCAGCTCGCCCCACAGGGTGAACAGCTGCTGCTGCTCGACGTCGGCGAGGATGATGTTCTGGTTATGGCTGTTGCGCACTTCGCCGAAGCTGTAGCGATCTGCCAGGTCGGCGATGGCATCCAGCTGCTTGTCGGTGACATCGCCCGGCGCGACGCCGGTGGGTTTCAGCGACAGGGTCACGGCGATATAGCCCGGCTTCTTGTGCGCGATGGTGTTGCGCTGGCGCCAGCGGGCGAAACCCGGGTGCTGGGCGTCGAGGGCGGCCAGTTCGGCGGCCTGGTCGGCCAGGGTGACGTAGGCCGGGTCGATGAAGTGGGCGGCAACGCGAGCGACTTCCGCCTCGGTCAGGGTGGTCGGGCCATCCTTGAGGTGGACGAACTCGGCCTCGACCTTCTCGGCGAAGACTTCCGGAGTCAGCGCCTTGACCAGGATCTTGATGCGCGCCTTGTACTTGTTGTCACGACGGCCATAGCGGTTGTACACGCGCAGGATGGCGTCGAGGTAGCCGAGCAGGTGCTGCCACGGCAGGAATTCGTTGATGAAGCTGCCAACGATCGGAGTACGGCCCAGGCCGCCGCCGACGGAGACGCGGAAGCCCAGTTCGCCGGCGTCGTTCTTCACCGCTTCCAGACCGATGTCATGCACCTCGATGGCGGCGCGGTCGCTCACGGCGCCGTTGACGGCGATCTTGAACTTGCGCGGCAGGTGGGTGAACTCGGGGTGGAAGGTCGACCACTGACGGATGATCTCGCACCAGGGGCGCGGATCGACGATCTCGTCCGCGGCCACGCCGGCAAACTGGTCGGTGGTGGTGTTGCGGATGCAGTTGCCGCTGGTCTGGATCGCGTGCATCTGCACAGTCGCCAGCTCGGCCAGGATGTCCGGCACATCTTCCAGCTCCGGCCAGTTGAACTGGACGTTCTGGCGGGTGCTGATGTGGGCATAGCCCTTGTCGTAGTCACGAGCGATCTTGGCCATCATGCGCACCTGGGCCGAAGACATCAGGCCATAGGGCACGGCGACGCGCAGCATGGGCGCGAAACGCTGGATATAGAGGCCGTTCTGCAGGCGCAGGGGGCGGAACTCCTCGCCGGAAAGCTCACCGGCCAGGTAGCGGCGGGTCTGGTCGCGGAACTGCTTGACGCGGTCCTCGACGATCCGCTGATCGTACTCGTCGTATACGTACATAGGGGTCCTGTGGGTCAGGCTACTGCTTCATCAGGCAGTGAATGGCTTTTTCGCGCGCACGGTAAACGCGCTCTTTATCAGGGCCGGGCAAAGATATCAGTTCGTGAATATTCGAAAAAATGAAGTTTCCATATAAGTACATAGCTAAAGTAGATAAGCGAGTCGCCTTGAGACTGGCCGAGGCCTGGTCTTAACTCTGGTGAAACCCATAACCACAACAAAGGGGTAGCCATGACCGACCACACCACTTCGGATGAAAAGGACAGCGTTGTCGACGCCTGGGCCATCTTCACGCTGATCCTGCTCGTGGTAAGCACTGCGGTTTTCTGGGTCAGCCACCAGTAGGCGCCAGATGAAAAGAGGCCAGTGGCGGGGAACCGGCGCTGGCCTTTTTTATGCCTTGCCGTGACCGGTGGTGGCACTTGGCTATGCAGATGCTCTGTATAATGCGCCGCGATTTTTCCGAGCCTGGATTCAAGAATTTGTTGCCGCGTGCCTTCCTGCTCTTCTGCCTGAGCCTCGTCTGCCTCTCCGCCCAGGCCACCTCGGTGGTGTTCCTCAATCCGGGCTATTCCAACGAGCGCTTCTGGGTCAATTACAGCCATTACATGCAGGACGCCGCCGGCGACCTCGGCCTGCAACTGGAAGTGCTGTACGGCGAGCGCGACGCCAACACCATGATGAGCAACGCCCGCGCGGTGCTGGAGCGGCCTAACAAGCCGGACTACCTGGTGTTCGTCAACGAACAGTACGTGGGGCCGGAGATCTTGCGCCTGGCCGAGGGCAGCGGCATCCGCCTGTTTGCCCTGCACAGCACCCTCACCGAAGAACAGCAGCAGCGCGTCGGCGGCTCGCGGGAGAAATACAGCAACTGGATCGGCAGCCTGGTGAACAACGACGAGCAGGCCGGCTACCTGATGGCCTCGGCGCTGCTGCGCGGGGTGCCGGATGGCAGTGAGTTGGTGGCTTTTTCCGGGGTGAAGAACACCCCCTCGGCGACCCTGCGCGAGCAGGGGCTGCATCGTGCCCTGGCCGAGCACCCGAAGGTGCGCCTGCGCCAACTTCTATACGGGGAGTGGAGCCAGCAGCGCGCCTACGAGCAGGCCAAGGCGCTGCTGCCGCGCTATCCGGATGTGTCGATGGTCTGGTCGGCCAACGACGAGATGGCCTTTGGCGCCATGCAGGCCGCGAAGGAGGCGGGGCGCCAACTGAGCTACACTGCGCTGAACAACTCGCAGAAGGTCCTGCAGGCGCGTATCGACGGGGATATTTCCGTGCTGGCTACCGGGCATTTCATTCTCGGCGCCTGCGCCCTGGTGATGCTGCATGACTATGACGCCGGCCTCGATTTCGCCGAGCGCGGTGGCAAGGATCAGACCGCGCGGCTGCTGCGCCTGGTCGATGCACGCCAGGCGAAGAAGCTGCAGGCGCGTCTTGCGCGCAGCGATATCGGCCTGGATTTCCGCCGCTTCAGCGCCACGCGCAATCCGTCGATGAAAGAGTACGCCTGTTCCATCGACGAACTGCTGCGCTAGACCCCGGCCAGGTGCAGCACCAGACGCACCAGGGCGAACAGCACCAGCACGAAGATCGAGGTGAACAGCACGCCGAGCAGGATGAAGTGGCTCGGCTTGCCGCGACTGAAGTCGCGCGCGCGATTCTTGCCGCTCTGCACGCCGAAGGCAGCGGCCAGCACGCTCTGCATCATCTCGCGGAAGGTCAGCGGCTTGTTGTCGTCCTGCTCGTCCATCGATCTTCTCCACCCAAGTCTGCCTACAGGGTAGACCCGCCCACCCGCATGAGCTGGCCGAGCAGCCCGTCGCGGTGCATGCGAGTGGCCAGTTCGATAAAGGCCTGGGCCGCTGGTGAGGCTTGGCGATGGTCCAGCAAGGCCAGACCGACCTGGCGTGGCACTGCTGGGTGCAGGGGCCGGATGCAGTAGCGCCCGTTGTTGCCCTCAGGCACCGAGAGTTCTGCTACCACTGTAAGCGCATCGCCGCGGGCAACCGTGTCCAGCGTGCTGATCAGTTGGCTGCAGCGGTAGCGGATATCCGGCTGCAGGCGCGCGCCACGGAACAGGTTGTCGACCAGCTCGGCCGAGCCGGCCTCGGTCAGGACGAAGGGGTGATCGCACAGTTGCGCCAGTTCGACAGTTTGCTGCGTTGCCAGGGGGTGGTTTGTCGGCAGCACGGCGACCAGTTGGTCCTCGAACAGCGGCACGGTGTCCAGATGGTGCTGCGGCAGTACCACGAAGCCCAGGTCGACTCGCCGTTCGTGCAGCCACTGCAGCACCTGGCGATCTGGTCCTTCGTCGATGAGTACCTGGATGCCGGGATAGTCCTGGCGAAAGCGCTGCAGGATCGCCGGTAACAGTCGGATCGACGCGCTCGGGCCGAAGGAGCCGATGCGCAGGGTGCCCAGCTTCATGCCGCGCGCAGCGGTGGCCTCCTGGCGCATGGTTTCGGCGAGCCCGAGCATGGCGCGAGCTCGCTCCAGCAGGCGGTGGCCGATGTCGCTCGGTTCCACCCGGGCCTTGTTGCGGTGCAGCAGTTCTACACCCAGCTCCTGCTCCAGCGCGCGGATAGCATGAGACACGGCCGATTGACCGATGCCCAGCCGCGCTGCGGCGCTGGTGAAGCCGCCTAGTTCGACGACCACGGAGAAGATTTCCAGCTGGGTGAGGGTCATGCGCCATGCTCCGCCATGAGTTTTCACTCATTTTACTATTGGAATGGATTAATCAGATGCTGGGCTCAGACAAGTCAGGAGAGAATTCGGCATGTGGGTCTATGTGAGGCTGGTGGCAGTGGCGATGATCTGGGGCGGCACCTTCGTCGCCGGGCGCCATCTGGCAGGTGGCATGGAGCCGCTGGTAGCGGCGGCGATGCGCTTCATCATCGCCAGCCTGACGCTGGCGCTGGTGCTGCCGCTCGGTGGCGCGCCTTTGGCCAGGCCTACGCCGCGGCAATGGCTGCAGCTGGCTCTGCTCGGCAGCTGCGGCGTCTTTCTCTACAACCTGTGTTTCTTCTTCGGCTTGCAATACACCAGCGCGTCGCGGGCGGCGTTGATCGTTGCGCTGAATCCGGCGCTGATCGCTCTGGCGGGCTTCCTCTTTTACGGCGAGCGCCTGACTTCACTGCGCTTGTTCGGCATAGTCTTGTGTCTGGCGGGGGCAGGCCTGGTGATACTCGGTCGCGAAGGCTCTGTGCTCGAGGGCGCCTGGTGGGGAGACCTGCTGATCCTCGGCTGCGTGCTGAGCTGGGTGATCTACAGCGTGTTTTCCCGCGGGCTGTCCCAGGCGCTGGGACCGTTGCACACGGTGAGCTACTCGATCTGGCTGGGCACGCTGATGCTCTGCGCTGCCGCATTGGCGCTGAGTCGCGGCGCCTGGTCGATGCCCAATATCGACCAGTGGCTGAGCCTGCTGTACCTGGGGGCTATCGGTTCGGCACTGGCCTACATCTGGTACTACGACGGAATTCGCCGGATCGGTGCGACCCGCTCTGGCGTGTTCATTGCCCTCAATCCACTGACTGCCGTGTTGTTCGGCACGCTGTTGCTCGACGAGCAACTAACCGCGCAGATAGCCCTGGGCGGTGTACTGGCGATCGTCGGGATCTATTTTTGCAATCGTCTGCCGCGTGAGCGGCTGGCCTAGAGCTCTGCATCCAGCGCCTGCACGCGCAGGCGTTCCAGTTCGTCGAAGCGACTGACCTGCAGCTCGCCGACTGCAGCCTGCAACTCGCTATCGCTGAGCCCGGACTGGCGCAGGCGATTGCGTTCGCTGGCGTAGTCGGCCAGGCGCTGTTGCCAGGCGGCCTGTTGGCGGTCCAGATCGGCCAGGGCATCGGCGGCTTCGCCTCCCAGGGATTGCTCACGCAGCTGGCGAATCTCTTCGGCGCTGGCGCCTTTTGCCTGCAGGGCCTGGGTGGCTGCGTACAGCTCGCCATAGCGGGTGCTCTCGGCGCGGGCCGCACGTACGTCCTCGGGTAATTGCAGCTCCAGCTCGGCCAGGGTCTGGGTGCGTTGCGCCTCGCTCAGGCCGTCCTGCTGGGCCAGGGCCAGGCGCTGCAGCATGTACTCGTCCTCGGCATTCTCACGGGCGAAGAACAGCGCATATTCCTCCGCACTGAAGTACTGCTGGCGCGCGGCGTTGACGGCGTCCAGACGCTGGCGCAGGGCGCCGGCATTCAGCTCGGCACCGGCTTCGGGCAGCCCCTGCAGGGCAATGCGGTAGTCCACGTAGCGCTGAAGCAGGTCGCGCGCCTGCTCCAGGGCCGGAGTACGCAGCTGCGTTGCCAGGTCGCGGTGAATGCGCGTCAGTACCTTGTCCAGGCCTTCCTCTTCGCGCCCGGCCAGGTAGAAGTCGAACAGGTGCAGCAGGTCGTCCTGCAACACCAGGTTGCCCTGGGCATCCATGTGCAGCACTACGCCATGGCTGGCGCCCTGCAGTGACGGCGGCAGCGGGCCGGGATCGCTCAGCTGGTTGCTCGGGGTTTCGCGCAGGCGCTGGTTGAGGGCGATGGCCTGCTGGCTGCGTTCGTCGTCAGGTCGGGGCAGGGGTTGGACGGCCGCCGCGGGCGTGCTGGGCGCTACGGGCGGGCGATAGAACACCAGGGTGCCGCCAACAACGGCCGCGCCCAGGGCCAGGCCGGCCAGGATGATTCGGTTGGACATCGAGGGCTCCTCGCGGCAGGCATGGCGCGCTTGGGCGCCATGCCTGCACGTCTTACAGGCCGAGGTTTTTCAGGCGATTGGCCTGGTTCTGATACAGGGTCTTCGGGTTGGTCTCGAACAGCGACACCAGCCCCAGTACCTGGTTGTTCACGTCCAGGTGGTTCATGGTGTAGTTGTCCTTGAGCACCTTGCCGAAGTGGCTGGAGCAGCGGCCGGTGACGCCGTCGTTGGACTCGTTGAAGGCCAGCGAGGTGATGGTGAATAGCGGGTCGGAGATGTCCAGCACGTTGGTCAGCGGCGCGGTGCCGCTCATGGAGTACATGCGCACGCTGTTGCCGTTGATGGTGGTGGTTTCCGGGCCTTCGCCGCAGGCGCTGGTCGGGATGCCGGTGGGGAAGCGTTGGTTGTTGGCGGCGGCGCCTGGCTTGTTGAACTCGGCGAGCATGGCGCGCACGTCGGCCGGGCTCTTCTTGTTGTTCGACAGCAGGTTGACCAGGTCACCCACGGCGTTGGCGAACACGCTGAAGGCCACGCCTTGCAGGCTGCTGGCCGGGGCGATGCCGGTCACCAGGTCGGCCAGCGGCGAGCCCTTGTGCGGGGTGTGCAGGGTGGTGACCGAGGCCACCAGGTCCGGCCGGGTGTTCATCACGTAGCGTGCGGTGATGCCGCCCTGGCTGTGACCGATCAGGTTGAATTTCTTCACGCTGCCGCCGGAGGCTGCGCGGATCTGCTCCAGCTGGCTGATCAGCGCTTCACCACGCTTGGCCGAGCTGTCGAAGGCGTTGATCTTCGGCACGTAGACCTTGGCGCCCTGGCTCTGCAGGGCGCTGGGAATCTGGTGCCAGTAATCGACGATGGCGATGCTATCGAAGGCGAAGATGCCGGGGACGAGGACGATGGGGTTCTTGGTCTGCGACTGGGTGTTGGCCGTCGCAGTGAGGGTCGCGCACAGGCCGAGAACGGCCAGCGCCGGGATGAGCAGTTTCTTCATGGTGGGTTACCTGTGTGTTCATTTTTGTTTTTGTAGCTCCGCACACAGCAGCGGAGGTGGCGGCCATAAAAACACTCGTGCACAGGCCCGGCTTGTAAGAACTGATGAAATCGCCCCAGCGGCGTACAAATAATTGCGACCGTCGTCGCACATGGTCTTTTCAGCTGCGCCGGCGCTGTGGTACCTCTGCGCCCAGAAGAACAACAAGAAACCAGGGCGGAACACGTCCATGCCTGCCAGCCAAGCCCCGGTCCTGCTCTATCTGTGGGACAAGCGCACCTTCTACCTCAGCCCGTTCGCCGAGCCGCTGCAGCTATCCCAGGCCGCCGCGATGCTGCTGATCGCCCTCGATGGCGAGCTGCGCATCCATTGCCGCAACGACACCCTGACCTGTCGCAGCGCCCTGTTGCCGGCGGGCCTTTCGCTGAGCGTGGACACCGGTGATTCGCGCGTCGCCATCTGCTACCTGGACGTGTTCGGCGAGGACCATGCACTGCTGCGGTCACGCATGCGCGGCCAGCGTGGCCAGGTGCACTTCGCCCTGGACGAGGAGGCCGAGTGGGTCTCCGACTTCGACCGCCTGCACCTGGCCAGCGCCTCGCCGGATGAGGTGTGGCTGGAGCTGGAGCGCCTGATCAATCCGCAGGGGCGGGCGCCTGAGGCCTGTGATCCGCGCATCGCACGGGCGGTCGAGCTGATCAAGGCCGATGTGGCGTGCAACCAGCCCATCGAGTTCCTCGCCGAGCAGGTGGGGCTCTCGGTGCCGCGCCTGACCCAGCTGTTCCGCCAGAAGATCGGCATTCCGATCCGCCGCTACCGCCAGTGGCACCGCCTGTTCGTCACCAGCGTCGGCGTGGCGCGTGGAATGAGCCTGACCGATGCGGCGATGGCCGCCGGCTTCACCGATTCGGCGCACTTCAGCCACACCTTCCGCAGCATCATCGGCATGAGCCCCTCGGCGGCGCTGGCCCAGCCGCGTGGCATTCGCCTGTTCGCCGGCTGAGGAATCGGGCAAGCTGCACGCTCCAGAACAGCCGATCCGCCCCATGCACGACAGCGACTTTCCCGACGACGCGGCGCAGTCCGAACGTACCCGCGAGACCATCCTGCGCTACCACCTCAGCTGGCGCTGCCGGGATCTGGAGGCGGTGATGGCGCTGTTCCACCCGGACATCGAGTACAACGACTTCTTCCAGCAGCGCAGCATGCGCCTGGGCGAGCTGCGCGAGTACGTCGAGGACAACCTGCCGCGGCGCCCCGGCGAGATGCTCGAGCACGTCGACCGCATCCGCATCGATGGTCACACCGCGTTCATCCAGTACCGCTTCGCCCTGCAGGGCAGCGAGGGGCTGGCGTCGTTCCGCACCGGCGAGTCGATTACCGTGCGCGACGGGCTGATCTGGCGGATCAACGAGTACGCCACCCTGGTGCACGAGGCCCGCGCGAGCAAGGGCGCCAGCGCGCGCCCAGCCACCAGCCGCCTGGGTCTATCCGCCTGGCAGCTGAGCATGCTGGCGCAGGACCTGCAGGACTACTTCGACAAGCACAAACCCTTCCTCGACCCGGAACTGGATCTGCAGCAGGTCGCCGCCGCCACCGGCTACAGCCGCAACCAGATCTCCCACCTGCTCAACCAGGTGTTGGGCCAGAGCTTCTACCGCTACGTCAACCAGGCGCGCCTGCAGTACCTGCTCGACGGCCTGGAGGTGGGGGGCGATGCCGGGCGGGTGGACGAGCTGGCCTTCGCCGCCGGCTTCAACTCGCTGTCGGCCTTCTACAAGTGCTTCCGCGAGCGCCTGGGCCTGACGCCCAAGGCCTATCTCAAGCAAATTTCCTCGCGGGCCCGCACGCAAGACAAGCCCTGAGGCGCTTCACTAGTCTGCGTCCAACGAATGATTGGCGGAGACCCCGATGAGCCAGTGGCGCAATATCAGCCTGTGGATGGACCAGCTCGACGAGCCGCTGCAGGCCCGTCCGAGCCTGCAGGGCGATCTGCAGGCCGATGTGGCGATCATCGGCGCCGGCTACACCGGCCTGTGGACCGCCTACTACCTCAAGCGCCAGGCACCGCAGCTGCGCATCGTCATCCTCGAAGCGCAGACCGCCGGCTTCGGTGCCTCCGGCCGCAACGGCGGCTGGCTGATGGGCAACATGCTTGGTGAGGATCGCCTGCTGGCGGGGCTGTCGCCGAGCGAGCGGCGTGCTTCCTTCGATCTGCTGCACGGCATTCCCGACGAGGTGGCGACCGTCACCGAGCGCGAGGGCATCGCCTGCGACCTGCGCAAGGGCGGGGTGATCTACTGCGCCGCGCGCTACCCCGAGCAACTGGCGCGCCTGCGCGAATACCACGAGGAACTGCGTCAGCAGGGCCTGGGTGACGACGACTACCGCTGGCTGCAACCCAGCGAACTGGCCGAGCAGCTACGGGTGAAGGGTGCCTATGGCGCGCTGTACAGCCCGCATTGCGCGACCATCCAGCCAGCGCGCCTGGCCCGCGGCCTGGCCGAGTGCGTCGAACGCTTGGGCGTGGAGCTGTACGAGCAGAGCCGGGTGATCGACTGGCAGCCGGGCCTGGTGCGCACCGAGCATGGCAGCGTGCGCGCCGACTGGGTGGTGCCGGCCGTGGAGGGCTACGCCGCCGAACTGCCGCCGCTGGGCAACAACCAGTTGCCGGTGCAGAGCCTGATCGTCGCCACCGAGCCGCTGCCGGCCGATGTCTGGGCCGAGATCGGCCTGGAGCGTGGCCAGGCATTCAGCGAGAACAGCCGCCAGGTCACCTACGGCCAGCGTTCCAGCGACGACCGCCTGATCTTCGGCGCGCGCGGCGGTTACCGCTTCGGCGGACGCCTGCGCAGCGACTTCAACCTGACCGACGAAGAGCGCGGCCTGCGCCGCTACCTGATGGGCGAGCTGTTCCCGCAGCTGCGCAATGTGCGCCTGACCCACGCCTGGGGCGGCAACCTGGGGATGGCGCGGCGCTTCCACCCGCACATGCTGCGCGACAACCACAGCCGTATCGCCCTGTCCGGCGGCTACGGCGGCGAGGGCGTGGGTGCCAGCAATCTCGGCGGCCGCACCCTGGCCGACCTGATCCTCGGCCGCGACAGCGAGCTGGTGCGCCAGCCCTGGGTGCTGGCCGACAGCAGCATCGACCAGCTGCGCCGCTGGGAGCCCGAGCCGTGCCGCTGGCTCGGCTACAACGCGATCATCCGCAGCTTCGTCCATGAGGACGAAGTCCTGGCCAACCCGCACAGCCCGGCCTGGCGCCGGCGCATGGCGGAGAAGCTGGCCGCCGGCATGGAAAGCCTGATGACCTGGAGAGTCGGCTGACGCCGGCCCGAGCCCACGACGAGAGCAGACGCATGAACATCACCCACTTCAAGAACACCCAGGCCCTGGCGCTGGACGAGTCCAACCCGGTGGCCGTGCCGCTGAGCGAGCCGGCCGCTGTCACCTCGACCACCTCGGTCGAGCGCAGCGACGGCGTCGAGACCGGCGTCTGGGAATGCACTCCGGGCCGCTGGCGCCGGCAGATCGTGCATCAGGAGTTCTGCCACTTCATCGCCGGGCGCTGCACCTTCACTCCGGACGGCGGCGAACCGATGGAAATCAAGGCCGGCGACGCGCTGATGATGCCGGCCAACACCACCGGCATCTGGGACATACAAGAAACGGTCCGCAAGACCTACGTACTGATCTACTGATCGAAAGCCCCTTCATATCTGCCTACAAGAACAATCAATGAGGTAAAGCATGCTGAAGAAAATTCTCCCGCTGATGCTGATCGCGTCGGCCAGCCAAGCCGCCGATGGCGTGCGCATCTACAACTGGACCGACTACATCGCCCCGGACACCCTGAAGAACTTCGAGAAGGCCAGCGGCCAGGAGGCCCACTACGACGTCTACGACAGCAACGAGACCCTCGATGCCAAGCTGATGGCCGGCCGCTCCGGTTATGACGTGGTGTTCCCCTCCAACCACTTCATGGCCCGGCAGATTCAGGGCGGCGCCCTGAAACAGCTCGACCGCAGCAAGCTGCCCGGCTGGAACAACCTCAACCCGGTGCTGCTCAAGGCCCTGGAAACCAACGATCCGGGCAACCAGCACGGCTTCCCCTACCTGTGGGGCACCACCGGCATCGGCTACAACGTCGACAAGGTCAAGGCCGTGCTCGGCGAAGGCGTGGCGGTGGACTCCTGGGACCTGATCTTCAAGCCCGAGAACATGACCAAGTTGGCCCAGTGCGGCGTGGCCATTCTCGACAACGGCCCGGAAATGCTGCCGATCGCCCTGCACCAGCTGGGCCTGCCGCACCACAGCCAGAACCTCGACGACTACAAGAAGGCCGAGGCGCTGCTGATGGAAATGCGCAAGAACGTCAGCTACTTCCACTCGTCCAAGTACGTCGGTGACCTGGCCAACGGCGACATCTGCGTGGCTATCGGCTTCTCCGGCGACATCATGCAGGCCGCCAGCCGCGCCGCCGAAGCCGGCAACGGCGTGAAGATCGAGTACGTGATTCCGAAGGAAGGCGCGCCGATGTGGTTCGACATGGTCACCATGCCGGCCGACGCACCGAACGAAGACGCCGGCTACGCCTTCATGAACTACCTGCTGCAACCGGAAGTCATGGCCGGTATCAGCAACCACGTGCACTACGCCAACGGCAACCAGAAGGCCGACGGCCTGGTCGACCCGGCGCTCAAGGCCGACAACAAGGTCTACCCGCCGGAAGACGTGATGACCAAGCTGTACGCCCTGGAAGCCATGCCACTGAAGATCGACCGCGTGCGCACCCGCATCTGGACCAAGGTCAAGAGCGGTACCTGATCGACCCTGCAGTACAAGAAGCCCCGGCCGTGACCGGGGCTTTTTTATTGCAGGCGTTCGACGATCTCGGCGAAGTCCGGACGCTGGCGGGTGTCGGCCTGCTGGCAGTCGACGATGAGAGCTGCCAGGTGTGCCGGTGGCGTATCGCAGCGCTGCAGCAGTTCCTCCAGCAGGATGCCGAAGGCGCGGCTCTCCAGGCGTTGCAGGGCGGCGCCCTGGGCGCTGCCGGGGGGGAAGAAGGAGGCGGCGCCGAAGTCGCTGAGGCGGCAGTCATGGCTATCGACCAGCAGGTTATGCGCGTACAGGTCGCCATGCAGGATGCCGCGCGCGTGCAGGTGCGCCAGCGCGCTGGCCACGCCATGGGCCAGGGCCAGTAGCTGCTCGGCAATGAAGCGTTGCTGCGCGCCATAGCAGTCGCGGGTACAGCTGGCCAGAGACGGCGGACCGGCCAGCACGGCGAAGCGCGGTTCGAGCAGTTCCAGCAGCAGGCCATCCGGCTGGCCGGGTTCCTGCTGCAGCGGTGCGATAACCGGCAGTAGCTGTGGATGGCGGCCGGCGGAGAGGCAGGCGGCCATCTCGCTGTGGGGCAGGCCATCACTGGTCATCTGCCCCTTGAACAGCTTGACCGCCACCTCTCGCTCGTTCCAGCGCGCGGCGTGGATCAGGCCGCTGGCGCCCTGGCCGAGCAGCCTGCCCAGCTGCAGCTCGCCACGGGCGACCGGCGCCTGTGGGTGGCTGGCCAGCGCCGCGGCTTCGGCACGGTCGCTGCCGGGGTTGCCGGCATAGGCCAGCCAGGCCAGGCGCGGCAGTTGCAGCAGCCAGTCGGGCAGGGCTTCCAGGCGGTTGGCGGCGATGCGCAGCAGTTCCAGCTGGTGCAGCCCGGCCATGCTTTGCGGCAATTCGCTCAGGCGGTTGCCGGCCAGCATCAGCTTCTGCAGGCGCGGGCGTTCGCCCAAGGCTGCTGGCAGGTTGTCGATACGGTTGTCGGTGAGGATCAGCCAGCGCAGTTGGGCCGGCAGCGCGGCGGCGGGCACCTCGCGCAGCTGGTTGGACTTGAAGCCGACCATCTCCAGCTGCGGGCAGTCGCCGAGCACTTCCGGCAGGGTCTCGAACGGATTGTCCGAGCAGAACAGCACCTTTAGCCGGTGCAGGCGCGACAGGTCATGGGGCAGGGCGCGCAGGCGGTTGCCGCTGAGGTTGAGCACCTCCAGGCTGTCGGCCAGGGCGAAGATCTCGTCGGGCAGCTCGGTGAGGTCGGCGGCCAGGTCCAGGCGCTGGATGCCGGCCAATTCGCCGCGGCGCAGTTGTTCGAGGGTATGCATGGGGTCGCGTTGCCGATTGCGGGGCGGCGAGGGTAGCACGCGGCTCAGGGCAGGCCGAGGCCATTGAGGAAGGCGTCGACCGCGGCGGTGTAGGCCGGCTCGGCGCCGAGCTCCTGGTTGATCGCGCGGTGCGAGAGGTCCTTGCGCAGTACGCTGACCTTGACCCCGAGGGTTGCAGCCTTGGCGGCATAGGCGTCGGCCTGCGGGCAGGCATCGTCGCGGCGGGTCGAGCAGACGGCCAGCAGCGGCCTGGCGCCTGCGCGCAGTACCAGCAGCGGCGAGGCGGCCTGCCACAGTGCGGTGTCGCTGCCGAAGGCCTGGTCGTAGAGCGGATAGTGGCGGGCATGCATGATCGCCGGTACGTCGAAGGCGGCGCTGTCCAGTGCCACGGTGCCCAACCATAACGGCTTGGCGTCTGGTGCCAGGCTGCTGTCGCTGTTCAGTAGGCTGACCAGGTGGGCGCCGGCCGAGTGGCCCATCAGCACCATGCGCGCTGGGTCGCCACCCCAGCCAGCGGCTTGCTGCTGTACCGCGGCGAAGGCCTTGGCCAGGTCGGCGGCCTGTTGCAGAGGGTCGGCATCCGGGATCAGTCGGTAGTTGCTGGACACCAGCGCGTAGCCCTTGCCCAGCCAGTGCGCGGCCTTGTTCTCCACCACCGCGCCTGCGGACTTGTCGCCGGTGTGCCAGCCACCGCCGTGGACCATGAACAGGATCGGCGCCTGCTTGGCCGCGGGCGGCAGGTAGACGTCGAAGCGCTGGCGCGGGTGCTCGCCATAGGCTTGATCACGCAGCACTCGGCTGCCGGCCGGCAGCTCGGCGTCGAGCCGCTGCTGGGCGCGCTCCTCGCGGCGCTCCTGCAGTTTTTCGCGCAGGGTGGTCGCCTGGCTCAGTACGGGCAGGGTCAGGAGAAGCAGCAGGCCGAACGCTCTGGTCATGGTGGCGGCTCCGAGGGGAATGGGCCGCATGCTAGCGCAGTGAGCGGTGGCGGTCAGTGGCCGAGTAGGCGGGTCTTGATCAGGCCCGTGGCGCGGGCGCGCAGCTGGCCGCAGCCGCCATCGACGTCCTGGCCGGCGCTGTTGCGCACCTTGGTTAGCACGCCGCGGCTGTGCAGGTAGCGCACGATCTGCACGATGCGCTCGCCGTCGGGGCGCTGGTAGTCGTCGCCTTCCAGGCTGTTGAAGGGGATCAGGTTGAGCACCGCGTACTTGCCCTTGAACAGGCGCAGGATCTCGTCCAGTTCGTCCTGCCCATCGTTGACGCCCTTGAGCAGGGTCCACTGGTACTGGATCGGGTAGCCGACCGTGCGGGCATAGGCCTCGCCCAGCTCCATCAGCTCGGCGGGGGCGATTTTCGGCGCCTTGGGCAGCAAGTGTTCACGCAGCTCGGCCTTGGTGGTGTGCAGCGACAGGGCCAGCGCCGGCTTGACCCGCTGCTGCGGCAGGCGCTCGAACACCCGTGGGTCGCCGACAGTGGAGAACACCAGGTTCTTGTGGCCGATGCCGCCGTCGGTGCCGAGCAGGTCGATGGCCTCGAGCACGTTGTCCAGGTTGTGCGCCGGCTCACCCATGCCCATGAACACCACCTTGTTCACCGAGCGGCGGCGCCGCGCGAGCACCACCTGGGCGGCGATCTCGGCGCTGCTGACCTGGCGCAACAGGCCGCTCTTGCCGGTCATGCAGAAGCGGCAGGCCACCGCGCAGCCGACCTGGGAGGAGACGCACAGGCCGCCGCGCGGCAGCAGCACGCTCTCGACCATCTGGCCGTCGGCCAGGTTCACCAGCAGGCGCGACGAGCCATCCGCGCCGGGGTGCTCCGAGTGCACGCTGGCCAGGCCTTCGAGTTCGGCGCTCAGTTGCGGCAGGCCGTTGCGCACCGACATGGGCAGGAAGTGCTCGGTATGCTGGCGCTTGGTGCCGGCGTCCAGCGGCTTGCCCTGCAGCCAGGCGCGTACCACCCGGCCGCTGTGGGCGGGCAGGGCGCCGAGGTCGGCGAGGCGCTGGTGGATGTCGGAGATACGCATGGGGCGCGCATGCTACCACCGGGTATTGGTGGCGCGTAGGGCTGGCCGTCAGGGCTCGAGGTGCAGGGCCAGCCAGATGGCATCCAGCGAGCATTCGGCGACCCGGTGCCGGCAATGCGCCGGGATCAGCAGGGCATCGCCGGCGGCCAGCTGCCGCTCGCCATCGTCGAACTGCAGGCGAGCGGTGCCGCGCAGCAGCGCGACCCACTCGCTGCCCGGTTGGTCGTACCAGAAACCCTCGGGGCTGGGCTGGCCGTGGGAGGCGATCTGCTCCAGCAGCAGGCCGTCCCGTTGCAGCAGGGGAAAGAACGACTCCTCTGCCTGCGGATCGGGACGGGCCTGCAACAGGCGAGTCAGCTCGGGCGGCATCGCTTACTGCGGTACGACGCTGATGGCCATGGCGTTGGTGACGCGGATCACCACCTGGCGACCGAGGTATTCGGTCTTCATGTCGATATCGGGGCGGACCTTGATGGTGCGCTCGCTGCCGTCGGGCAGCTTGAGGGTGGCGGTGCGCAGGGTGGTGTCCATGCCCTTGACCCAGGCGGTGATCTCCACGGTGTCGGCCGCCAGCATGCCTGGCTTGTCACCCTCAGGGGCAGTGGCCAGCACGCCGGCGGCGCCATCATCGGCAGCTTCGCCCGGCTGGCGCAGGTAGACGATGCGCTCCTGGGTGGCGACCGCGCGTACCCTGTCACCGACCTTCAGCTGGTCGAAGTTCTGCATCTCCGCGGGGGCATTGAAGGTGCGCCGGTTGCCCTGGTCGTCCTTGAGGATGAAGGTGCGCTTGGCGGTGTCCACGGCGCTGACGGTGGCGACCAGCTCTTCGGTCTCGCGCACGATACCGCCGGGCACGCCTTCGACATGAGCTTCGGCGCGGCCATATTCGGTGTTCAGTTCATCATCGGCATGGCTCTGGCAGCCGAGGGTAAGGCCGATGGCCAGTGACAGGGCGAGAATGCGGGGTGCTTCCATGGGGTGGCTCCTTGCGTCATGGGTTCTGCGGTTCGGTGTTGCGGATCTCGTAGACGGCATCGTCCGGGCGCATAGGCCGGAGGTGGATCAGGTAGCTGGGGCCGGGTTGGCCGAGCATCATCTCGTTCAGATTGAAGCGCACGTCGAGCTTGAGGTACTTGATCTCGCCCGGTGCGACCTTGACGACCTGCTTGATGTCACGCGGCTCCCACTTGGCCTGGCGGGTCAAACCGGTGATACGTATGTCGTGGCGGCCGGGAGCTAGCTCGATACGGCGGTAGGAGTTGAATTGCAGGGTGCCAACGCTCTGCTCGTCGATCAGTACGTCGGGATAGGAAAGGCGTAGCGGCTGGCGGCCGGGGTTATCCGCTTCGGGGCGGTACAGGTAGATCACCGCCTGGTCCGGGCTGCTCGGTGGTACTGCCTCGAAGTAGCCAGGGCCGGCGCAGCCGCTGAGCGAGAGCAGTACGGTGAGCAGAACGGGCAATCGGCGCATGGCAGGTCCTTCCTGGCGATCTGACTCAGAGCAGCGTAGCAGCGAGGCGGCAGTCCATCGTTCCGGTCCATGAAAACTGTGCACTCGTGCTATCGTGCGCTCCGCTTTTTTCAGTCCCGGTTCCAGCCCATGAAATTCATCCACCAGCGCGAGTACCTCAACGAGGGCGACACGGTCGTCATTCACTGCTCGCAGCCCTGCAACATCCGCCTGATGAACGATGCGAACTTCCGCAGCTTCAAGAACGGCGGGCGCCACACCTACCACGGCGGCGCGTTCGACCGCTTCCCGGCGCGCATCAAGGTGCCCAGTGATGGCTTCTGGAATGTCACCCTGGATACCGTGACCCGCCGTGCCGTGAGCGTGACGCGCAAGCCGCAGATGGACTACACGATCAAGTTCCTGCGCAGCTCCGGCAGCTGACTACTGGCCGCCGCGCTGCGGCGCGTGGCCCATGCGGTACTGGTTGTCGCCGCTGCGCTTGGCCTCGTACATGGCCTGGTCGGCAGTGTGGATCAGCCGATCCATGTTCTGCGCATGCTCGGGGAACAGGGCGATGCCCAGGCTGATGCCGATGTGCTGCGGCCCGCTGTCCAGCGGTACAGGCGGGCTCAGCGCGGCGAGCAGCTTGTCGGCGATGCTGCGGCCCTCGTCATCGGGCGCGCGGTTGGGTGACAGGCCTTCCAGCACCGCGACGAACTCATCGCCGCCCAGCCGGGCCACGCTGTCCGAGCCGCGCAGCGCCTCGCGCAAGCGGGTGGCCATGACCACCAGCACCTGATCGCCGGCGCGGTGGCCATGCTGATCGTTGATCGCCTTGAAACCGTTGAGGTCGATGAACACCAGCGCCACCCGCGAGTCATTGCGGCGCGCGCGCTCCAGGGCGCTGCACAGGCGATCCTCGAACACCAGGCGGTTAGGTAGGCCGGTCAGCGCATCGTGATGGGCCAGGCGATGCATCTGGCTGGCCCAGGCCTTCTCTTCGGTGATATCGCGCACCACGCCCATCATCTTCACCGGCGTGCCGCTGTCGTCCTTGATCACGTTGCCGGTCTCGCGTAGCCAGTGCACGCTGCCGTCCGGCCAGATCACCCGGTATTCCTCGTCGTGGTTCTCGCCGGTCTCGATGCAGCGCAGCTCGCCGGCGCGTACATGTTCGCGGTCCTCGGGATGCACGCTCTGGCAGAACAGCTCGTAGCTCGGGGTGACCGCGCCGAGCTGGTGGCCGAACATGGCGTAGATGGCCTCGGACCAGTACAGGCGATTGGTGTCGATGTCCCAGTCCCAGGTGCCGATGCGGGCGAAGTACTGGCTGCGCTGGAAGCGCTCGGCATCGCTCTGGGCCGGGCGCAGCAGCAGGTGCTCGCCGACGCGGCTCAGCTGCAGGGCGCGTTGCAGGCCGTCGCCACCTCGGGCCAGGACCTTGGCCTGCGCCTGTGGCGGCTCCGCCAGCCAGCGCTCCAGGGCCTGGCCGCGCAGATCCTGCCCGGCGCAGCCGAGCAGCTCGGCGGCGGCTGCGTTGTGGCGGTGGATGCGGTCGTTGTGGTCCAGTTGCAGTACGCCCTGTTCCAGTTGCTGCAGCAGCTCGCCCAACTGGCGCAGTTGCCGCTGGCGACGCAGCAGCAGGCCGAGCAGCGCCAGTGAGGGCAGGGCGCAGAGGAGTATCAGCAGCAGGGGGAGCAAGGCGCGAGCATCCGTTCCGTCGGCTTGGATGCCTGCATTATGCACGGCGCATATGTGAAGTTCGCCACGGATTTGTATCGGCTTCGCTTAATCGGCAGCCGCAACTAGGGGAAACATCGGCACCTGCGCCGGGGTCACAACTCTGTAACCCGAAATAGGAGCATCCGCATGCTGAAGTTTCTCGGAGGTACCGTCGGCATCATCTTCATCATCGGCCTGATCGTGGTGATCGGCCTGTTCCAGCTGCTTTTCTAGGGCGCAAAACAAAAGACCCGCTGCCAGGCAGCGGGTCTTTTCGTGTGCGGCTCACAGGCGCCGTTTGTTCTTCTGATGTTGCTCACAGGTCATGAAGCCCTTGCCCTCGACCCTGCCGTTGGCATCGAAGGTCACGTAGTAGGGCTGTTCCTTGCCTTCCTCGTTGAGGATGTAGTTGTTGCAGGTACCCGCGGTGACGGTGTTCTGCACTTCGGAAGAGGGCGGCCCGCCGATGGTCAGGACCTCGTCCTTGGTCATGCCGTCGCGGACCTGCTGGACCAGCGGTTGCTCGGCGTAGGTGGCGTAGTCCACCGGGTTCTCCATGGTTGAACAGCCGCCGACCACGCCGGCCAGCGCCAGTACTGCGAGAGTGTGCTTGTTCATCTTGTTGCTCCGTCGCATGAGCCTGACCGGCTCCCTGCAGATTTGGAGCGCTGCGCTTGCGGCGAAGTTCGAGTTTTTTCCAGGCCACTGAAACCGTTAGCCAGCCGGCAGTTCCTCGCTAGCCGGCTCGCTTTTTCCCTGGCCTGCGCGCAATCTTGCCGTCTTCAGCTGCCGTCACTACAGTAGTACGACCATGAATAGGATTTCCCCGCTGACCCTCGCCCTGACTCTGGCGCTCGGCGCGCCGGGCGCCTTCGCCGACGAAGCCGCGGCCACCGAGGCGAGCACGATCAAGGATTCCGCCAAGGCGGCTGTATCCACCGCGATCACCGCCGGCAAGAACTTGCTGGGCGGCGTTTCCGACGGCGTTACCGAGGGTCGGGTAGAGGCCCAGGGCGCGGATGGCTCGATCGTCGTCTCCAACCTGGAGCAGCTCGATGGTCAGGTCAGCGTGCAACTGCTCAAGGTCGAGACCGTCGAGGACGGCAACCTGAGCGCGCTGCTGGGCTTCAAGAACACCACCGACAAGCCGCTGCGCCTGATCAACCTGCGCCAGACCGGCGCCTTGCTGGCCATCGACCAGGAGGGCTACTCCAGCGCGCCGCTGCCGGGATTGCTCAACCCGGATGACGTGACCATCCCGGCGTCGACCGGTGTACGGCAGAAGTTCGTCTTCGAAGGACCGAGCGCGGAAGTGACGTCGATCCGCCTGTGGGGCCGCGATTTCGAAGTGAAGAAGTAGTCTGTTTGCTCTCATGAAAAAGCCCGCAGATACGGGCTTTTTGCTTTCTGACGACTGGTTCAGCGCTTGGCCACGGTCATGGCGATCAGTCGCGACACCACCAGCGCCAGGTACATGACCCCGGCGAATTCCTCGATCATTACCAGTGAACGAGCCATGGCCGTGAGCGGGATGATGTCGCCCAGGCCGACGCCGGACAGGGTGGTGAAGCTGAGGAACAGCAGCTCCATCCAGGTGCGTGCCGCTTCCGGCTCCACGGCTGCGCCGAAGCTGCCGGGCGCCAGCAGCTGGCAGAAGGTGAACAGATGGGCGAAGGCCCAGGCCAGCAGGGTGAAGGTCGCGCCCACGGCGTACAGCTCATCGGTGCTGGCGTGCAGGTCGGCGCTCATATAGGCGATCAGGCTGGCCGCTGCGTAGAAGTAGAAGGCCGCCTCCAGGATGGCGATCAACGCCTCTACGATCGCGTTGGGGCTGAGCATGTCGAGCAGGTTCAGGCCCACCACCAGCAATGCCAGCAGGCCGGCCACCCAGGTCTGTACCGGGCTGCGCTTGACCACGTGCAGGGCCATGCCCAGCACCAGCAGGCCGAAGGCGCCGAACAGCGCGCGGCCGATCTGCGTACCCTCCATCCAGGGATACAGCAGCACGCCGAGCAGCTGGACGAACAGCAGGCCGGCAGAAGGGTGGAGGCGGATATAGGTGATCGGCGACATGGCGTCCTGCGTGGTCGTGGGCTGTGGCGGGCGGCGCTTCAGATCAGCCCAGTGTAGAGCTGGAACCGAGCAGCCGGCGCACCTGTTCCACAATGCGTGCTTCGCGTTCGCCCCAGTCGCCGCCAATCTCCAGCCAGGCCTGCCCGTGACGAGCCAGCCAGTCGCGGCATTGCTGGTGGAAGTGCAGGCGATCGATCAGTTCGGGCTGGCAGCGCTGGCCATCGTCTTCCCACTCCACGTCGCTTGGCGAGAGCAGCAGGTGCAGGTCGTAATGGCGCTGCAGCAGGGCGGGTTCCAGCCAGTCCGGGCAGTCGCCGAACAGCGTCTGGCTCCAGAGGATGTTGCTGAGCAGGTGGGTATCGAGAATCAGCAGCTCGGGCGCCTGGGCGCGGGCGGCGTCTTCCCACTCGAGCTGGCCGCGGGCGATGGCGGGAATATCGGCCAGGCAGGTGTCGCGCTGCTCATGGTCGATGAAGTGACGCACGTACTCGCCGACCACCAGGCCGCCGAAGCGGCGCTGCAGGCGCTCGGCGAGGAAGGTCTTGCCGCTCGACTCGGGGCCGGTGAGCACCACTACCTTCATGACGCATTACTCCGCGCGGCGCGCCATTCGCGCAGGCCGAGCACGGCCAGGGCGGTGAATACGCCGTACAGCCCAGCGGTCAGCCAGTACTCCTGGAAGGCGAAGAAGCCGACATAGAGCACGTCGATCACGATCCACAGCAGCCAGCACTGCCAGCGCTTGAGCGCCATCCACAACTGGGCGAGCAGGCTGAAGGCGGTGAGTAGGGCGTCCGGCCAGGGGTAGACCGCCTCGGTCAGGCGATCCATGGCCAGCCCCAATCCCAGGCCGATCAGCAGGGCCACGCCGAGCCCGATGAGGATTTCGCTGCGGCCTGCCGCACTGACCGGCCTCCGGCCACTGTCATCGACACCCTGGCGCCACTGCCACCAGCCATACAGCTGCATGACGGCGAACACCCCGTGCAGCAGCACCAGCGAGTAGAGGCGGGCATCGAAGAAGAACCAGGCGTAGAGCAGCACCATCACCAGCCCGATGGGCCAGCACAGCGGGTTCTGCCGCACGGTAAGCCAGACGGAGGTGATGCCGAGGGCGGCGGCGATGATTTCCAGGGGAGTCATGACAATAACCAGAAGGGGCGCCTGAGCGCCCCTTGTTCAATCAGCTGTCGTAGCCGAGGTTCGGCGCCAGCCAGCGTTCGGTCACGGACAGTTCCTGGCCCTTGCGCTTGGTGTAGCACTCGACCTGGTCCTGATCGACCTTGCCGACGGCGAAGTACTGCGCCTCGGGGTGGGCGAAGTACCAGCCGGAGACTGCCGCTGCCGGGAACATGGCGTAGTGCTCGGTGAGGAATACGCCGCTGCGGCCGGCCTGGTTGTAGTCGGCTGCCGGGTCGAGCAGCTTGAACAGGGTGGCCTTCTCGGTGTGGTCCGGGCAGGCCGGGTAGCCCGGGGCGGGGCGGATGCCGATGTACTGCTCGCGAATCAGCGCCTCGTTGTCCAGGGTCTCGTCCTTGGCGTAGCCCCAGTACTGCTTGCGCACGCGCTCGTGTAGCCACTCGGCGCAGGCTTCGGCCAGGCGGTCGGCGAGGGCCTTGACCATGATCGAGCTGTAGTCGTCGCCCTTGGCCTCGTAGGCCTTGGCCACTTCCTCGGCGCCGATGCCGGCGGTGGTGATGAAGCCGCCGACATAGTCGGTCTTGCCGCTTTCCTTGGGCGCGACGAAGTCGGCCAGGGACAGGTTCGGCTTGCTGTCCGCCTTGATGTTCTGCTGGCGCAGGTGGTGCAGGGTCGCCAGCGGCTTGCCGTCGTCGCCGTAGACTTCGATGTCGTCGTGGCGCACCTGGTTGGCCGGCCAGAAGCCGAACACGGCACGGGCCTTGATCAGTTTCTCGTCGATCAGCTTGTTGAGCATCGCCTGGGCGTCGTTGAACAGGCTTGTGGCGGCCTCGCCGACGATCTCGTCAGTGAGGATGCGCGGGTACTTGCCGGCCAGGTCCCAGGAGATGAAGAACGGCGTCCAGTCGATGTACTCGGCCAGTTCGCGCAGGTCGATGTCGTCCAGCACCTGCGCGCCGGTGAAGCTCGGCTTGGGCGCGATGTAGGTGGACCAGTCGAAGTCCAGCTTGTTGGCGATGGCCTCGGCATAGGGCAGGCGCTCGGTGCGCGAGGCGCGGGCGGCGGTGCGCTCGCGGACCACCACGTATTCGTCGCGGGTCTTCTGTACGAAGTCGGTTTTAAGTTCTTTCGACAGCAGCTGGGTGGCCACGCCCACGGCGCGCGAGGCGTCGGTAACGTAGATCACCGCGTCGTTGCTGTACTGCGGCTCGATCTTCACCGCGGTGTGCGCCTTGGAAGTGGTGGCGCCACCGATCATCAGCGGCAGGGTAAAGCCCTGGCGCTGCATCTCTTTGGCCACGTGGACCATCTCGTCCAGCGACGGGGTGATCAGGCCGGACAGGCCGATGATGTCGCACTTCTCGGCGATGGCGGTCTGCAGGATCTTCTCCGCCGGCACCATCACGCCCAGGTCGACGATGTCGTAGCCATTACAGCCAAGAACGACGCCGACGATGTTCTTGCCGATGTCATGCACGTCGCCCTTCAC
This sequence comes from Pseudomonas sp. ML96, assembly GCF_000761545.1. Lineage (GTDB taxonomy): Bacteria > Pseudomonadota > Gammaproteobacteria > Pseudomonadales > Pseudomonadaceae > Aquipseudomonas. The sequence continues at coordinate 38,606 of NZ_JPMY01000005.1, forward strand.
GGTGGCCATGAGGATCTTGCCCTTGGCTTCCGGCTTGTCGCCTTTTTCCTCTTCGATGAAGGGGATCAGGTGGGCCACGGCCTGCTTCATCACGCGGGCGGATTTGACCACCTGCGGCAGGAACATCTTGCCCGAGCCGAACAGGTCGCCGACCACGTTCATGCCGCTCATCAGCGGGCCTTCGATCACTTCGATGGGGCGCGCGCACTGCTGGCGGCACTCCTCGGTGTCCTCGACGATGAAGGCGGTGATGCCCTTGACCAGCGCGTGTTCCAGGCGCTTGGCCACCGGGTAGCTACGCCATTCCTCGTCCTCGGCTTCCTTCACCGCGCCGCCGCCACGGTAGTTGTCGGCGATGGCCAGCAGCGCTTCGGTGCTGCCCTCGTGACGGTTGAGCACCACGTCCTCGACCTTGTCGCGCAGCTCTTTGGGGATCTCGTCGTAGATCTCCAACTGGCCGGCGTTGACGATGCCCATGGAGAGGCCGTTCTGGATCGCGTAATAGAGGAACACCGAGTGAATCGCTTCGCGCACCGGGTTGTTGCCGCGGAACGAGAAGGACACGTTGGATACGCCGCCGGACGACAGCGCATAGGGCAGCTCGTCACGGATGTAGGCGCAGGCCTCGATGAAGTCCACCGCGTAGTTGTTGTGCTCTTCGATGCCGGTGGCGACGGCGAAGATGTTCGGGTCGAAGATGATGTCTTCCGGCGGGAAGCCCACTTCGTTGACCAGGATGTCGTACGAGCGCTTACAGATTTCCTTCTTGCGCGCGGCGGTATCGGCCTGGCCGACCTCGTCGAAGGCCATCACCACCACGGCGGCGCCATAGCGCTTGCACAGCTTGGCGTGGTGCTTGAACTGCTCGACGCCTTCCTTCATGGAGATCGAGTTGACGATGCCCTTGCCCTGGATGCACTTGAGGCCGGCCTCGATCACTTCCCACTTGGAGGAGTCGATCATGATTGGTACGCGCGAGATGTCCGGCTCGGAGGCGATCAGGTTGAGGAAGCGCACCATGGCCGCCTGGGAGTCGAGCATCCCTTCGTCCATGTTGATGTCGATCACCTGGGCGCCGGCTTCCACCTGCTGCAGGGCGACTTCCAGGGCCTCGGTGTAGTTCTCCTCGCGGATCAGCCGGGCGAACTTGGCGCTACCGGTGATGTTGGTGCGCTCGCCGACGTTCACGAACAGCGACTTGCGGTCGATGGTGAACGGCTCCAGGCCCGACAAGCGGCAGGCCTTGGGAATGTCCGGGATCACGCGCGGCTGGTACTTGGCCACCGCCTCGGCGATCGCCTTGATATGCGGCGGGGTGGTACCGCAGCAGCCGCCGATGATGTTGAGCAGGCCGCTGGCAGCAAACTCCTCGACCACCTCGGCCATCTGCGCCGGGGTCTCGTCGTACTCGCCGAAGGCGTTGGGCAGGCCGGCGTTGGGGTGGGCGGACACATGGGTGCCGGCCTTGGCCGCCAGCTCTGCCAGGTACGGGCGCAGTTCCTTGGCGCCGAGGGCACAGTTGAGACCCACGGAGATCGGTTTGGCGTGCGCCACCGAGTTCCAGAAGGCTTCGGTGGTCTGGCCGGACAGGGTGCGGCCGGAGGCGTCGGTGATGGTGCCGGAGATCATGATCGGCAGCTCGACGTTGTCCTCGTCGAACACCTGCTGCACAGCGAAGATCGCCGCCTTGGCGTTCAGGGTGTCGAAGATGGTTTCGATCAGGATCAGGTCGGCGCCGCCCTCGATCAGGCCGCGAGTGGCCTCGGTGTAGTTCTCTACCAGTTCGTCGAAGGTGACGTTGCGGAAGCCTGGATCGTTGACGTCCGGGGAGATTGAGCAGGTACGGCTGGTTGGGCCGAGCACGCCGGCGACGAAGCGCGGGCGGTCCGGGGTCTCCAGGCTCTTGGCGTCGGCCACCTGGCGGGCGACGCGGGCGCCGGCCACGTTCAGCTCGTAGGTCAGCTCTTCCATGCCGTAGTCGGCCTGGGATACGCGGGTGGCGTTGAAGGTGTTGGTCTCGAGGATGTCGGCGCCGGCATCCAGGTAGGCCTTCTCGATCTCGGCGATAATCTGCGGCTGGGTCAGCAGCAGCAGGTCGTTGTTGCCTTTCACGTCGCTCGGCCAGTCGGCGAAGCGCGTGCCACGGTAGTGCTCTTCCTCCAGCTTGTAGCTCTGGATCATGGTGCCCATGCCGCCGTCGAGGATCAGGATGCGTTCTTTCAGGGCTTGCTGAAGGGCCTGGAGGCGGGCGCTGCGGTCGGACATGGAGACTACCTGGGTGAGCGGTATAGAAAGGCCGTGGATGATAGCAAAGCTGCATGGCTCTCAGACGCCCGCACCTTCTGCATGAAAATGGCTCAAGTTGAGCCGTTTCGCTGTCATAGCCCTACAATGCCCTGTCGTTGCATAAGGACTTTGCCATGCCCCGTCGTTTTCTCGCTCCGCTGGCGCTGCTGTGTGCGCCGTTGTTCGCTGCCGAGCCGGTCTCCTACAGCCGTGACGTTCAGCCGATCCTGACCAACAAGTGCGTGGCCTGCCATGCCTGCTATGACTCGCCCTGCCAGCTCAACCTGGGCAGCGGTGAAGGCGTGCAGCGCGGCGCCAGCAAGTTGCCGGTGTACGACGGCACGCGCACCAAGGCGCAGGCCACTACCCGTCTGTACTTCGATGCCCATGGCGAGGCGGCCTGGCGCGACAAGGGCTTCCACTCGGTGCTCGATCCGCAGGGCGGCCAGGCCGCGCTGGTGGCGCGCATGCTGGAACTGGGGCGGGCCAATCCGCCGACGGCCAATGCCAAGCTGCCGGACGAGCTGAACATCGATATCGACCGCGAGAACCAGTGCCCGCTGCCCGGCGAGTTCGATGCCTACGCGAAGAAATTCGCTCACGCCGGCATGCCCTTCGGCGTCGCCGGGCTCAGCGACGCCGAGTACAGCACCCTGCAGAACTGGCTGCAGCAGGGCGCTCCGGTGGAGCAACAGGCGCTGCAGCCATCGGCCGCCGAGCAGAAGCAGGTGGCCGAGTGGGAAGCCTTCCTCAACGCGCCTGGCGCGCGGGAGAGCCTGGTCAACCGCTGGCTGTTCGAGCACCTGTTCCTCGCCCACCTGTATTTCGAGGGCGGCGAAGCGGGGCACTTCTTCCAGCTGGTGCGCTCGCGCACGCCGAGCGGCCAGCCGATCGACCCCATCGCCACGCGCCGGCCCAATGAGGACCCGGGTACCCAGGTGTACTACCGCCTATGGCCGATCCAGGGCGTGATCGTGCACAAGACCCACATCACCTATCCGCTTAGTGCCAAGAAGCTCACTCGGGTGCGGGAGCTGTTCTACGCCAGCGACTGGACGGTGGACGCGGTGCCCGGCTATGGCGCCCAGCGCCGGGCCAATCCGTTCGAGACCTTCGCCGCCATCCCGGCCCAGGCGCGCTACCAGTTCATGCTGGATAACGCCGAGTACTTCGTGCGCACCTTTATCCGCGGCCCGGTGTGCCGTGGGCAGATCGCCACCGACGTGATCCGCGACAACTTCTGGGCGCTGTTCCAGGACCCGCAGCACGACCTCTACATCACCGATGCCGAATACCGCGCCCAGGCCACGCCGTTGCTGGCGATGCCCGGCCAGTTCGACGAAATCGGCGATTTGCCCGGCCTGTGGAAGGCCTACCGCGACAAGCGCAACGAGTACGAGGACCTGCGCCGCGAAACCTATGCCGACGCGCCGCTCCCCGGCTGGTCGACCCTGTGGGATGGCAACGACAACGCCTTGCTGTCGATCTACCGCCACCACGACAGCGCCATGGTGCGCAAAGGCCTGATCGGCGAGATTCCGCAGACGCTGTGGCTGATGGACTACCCGCTGCTGGAGCGCACCTACTACCAGCTGGTGGTCAATTTCGATGTGTTCGGCAACGTCGCCCACCAGGCGCAGACGCGCCTGTATTTCGACCTGATCCGCAATGGCGCCGAGGTCAATTTCCTCCGCCTGCTACCGCCGGACTCGCGCCAGGCCTACCTGGACGATTGGTACCAGAACAGCGGCAAGCTGAAGATGTGGCTGGACTACACCGAGGCCGATTTCGATACGCCGAGCGGCATCGCACTGCCGGAGCAGGGAGCCAAGGGCGCCTTCGCCCAGGCGCTGCTGGCGCGCTACGCCGACCTCAATGCGCGGCCCGATCCGATCAACCGCTGCGAGGGGGCTGATTGCCATCGTCCGGGCCTGCCAGCCGATCTGGAAGATGCCGAGCAGGCCCTGAGCCGGCTGACCGGGCGCCCGGCCGGTGGGCTTAAGGTGATCGACCAGTTGCCTGAGTCGACCCTGCTGCGTGTCGAGCGCGCCGATGGCCAGCGCGAGGTCTACAGCCTGCTGCGCAACCGTGCGCACAGCAACGTGGCCTTCATGACCGGTGAATCGCTGCGCTACCAGCCGGGGCTGGACACCCTGACGGTCTATCCAGGTGTACTCACCAGCTATCCCAACTTCATCTTCAGCCTGAAGGCGAGCGAGGTGCCGGAGTTCGTCTCGGCCATGGAGCAGGTGCGTGACCAGGCGGCCTTCGACAAGCTGGTGGAGCGCTGGGGCCTTCGCCGCAGTAACCCCGAGTTCTGGCAGTACTTCCACGACCTGTCGAGCTACATCCAGGAGACCGAGCCGACGGAAGCCGGCGTGCTGGACATGAACCGCTACCGAAACCTCTGAGGCAATGAAAAAGCCCGCCGATTGGCGGGCTTTTTCATTCTGCGGCGCGTGCTTAGAAGTGCACTTTGGCCAGCAGGCTGATGGCGCTCTGGTCGGTACCGCCGAGGATTTCGTCGCCCAGGAAGCTGTCGTCGTCGATGCCGTACTTGTCGCTCCAGTAGTCGTATTCCACGCCTACGTAGAACTTCTCGCCCCAACCCAGGGCCTTGGCCAGGTCGTACTTGATCTGCGGGTTGAAGTGCAGGTTGGCGTGGTAGCTGTCGTCGTTGTCCACGACCCAGTCCATGAAGCCGTCGATCACCACGTTGGAGTTGCCAACCGGGATGGTGTAGCTCCACACCGGGGTGATCTGCCAGACGTTGTCACCGTCGCGCTTGCCATCGGTGGTGCGCAGGTAGGTGTTCAGCTGGAAGTAGTCGAAGCCGGGGATGTTCAGGTCCACGGCCGGGCCGATCAGGTAGGAGTCGACATCGTCTTCGCCGAACTCGTAGGTGGCGGCCAGCAGGACGTCCTTGATCGGGCCGAACGACAGGTCGGCGCCGCTGATCTTGCCGAACGACAGGCGCGGGCTGATCTCGCCATAGAAGGTATGGCCGTCACCGGCGCCGTTGGTGGCCTCGGTGTTGTACTTGATGCCGTCGACGAAGACGAACAGGTCACCGAAGCTCCAGCCGCTAGCGTGCTCGAAGGTCACGGTCTGCTGCTTGGGCGGGTCGATCTTGAAGTCGATGCCATTGAGGTAGGTCAGGCTGTTGTCTTGCCACAGCAGCAGGTCGCCGGCCATGGCCTGACCGGCTGCCAGCAGGCTGCCGGCCAACAACAGGGAGGTGGTGGTGCGATTCATCAAGTGCTCCTGGAATTATTAATGTTTTATGTGTTGAACCTGTCGAATTGGTCAGGCTTTCACTGCTTGAGCAAGAACGGCGCCAATTCTTGTCCCGCGGGACAGAAAGCTGGCTTTTTCTCGGATTTTTTCCTTTCCTGCCTTTTTTCTCGGCGTGCTGGCGGGCTGCCCGCACCGCTAGCACGCTCAAAGCCTCCTCGCGGCCGCTGTGGGCGGCCGTGGCGAAGGCGTTGATCGGGGTATTTGCTGCTTCAGGATGGCGCGCTTCTGCGCCATCACGGGTCATTTCACCAGTCGTGCGTCCATGCTGTTCTGCGCCAGGCGTTGCGCCTGCTCGCGGGTCATGCCGAGGCTGTCGTGCATGGCCATGAAGTTCTCGCCGACGTAGCCGCCGAAGTAGGCCGGGTCGTCTGAGTTCACCGTGACTTTCACGCCGCGCTCGAGCATGTCGAGGATGTTGTGCTGGGCCATGTCGTCGAACACGCAGAGCTTGATGTTGGACAGCGGGCAGACGGTCAGCGGGATCTGCTCGTCGATGATGCGCTGCATCAGGCGCTCGTCCTCGATGGCGCGCACGCCGTGGTCGATACGCTCGATCTTGAGCAGGTCCAGGGCTTCCCAGATGTATTCGGGCGGGCCTTCTTCGCCGGCGTGGGCGACGGTCAGCAGGCCCTCGCTGCGGGCCTTGGCGAACACGCGCTCGAACAGACGCGGGGGGAAGCCCATCTCCGAGCTGTCCAGGCCGACGGCGACGAAGGCGTCGCGGAACGGCATGGCCTGTTCCAGGGTCTTGAACGCCTCTTCTTCGGAGAGGTGACGCAGGAAGCTGAGGATCAGACCGTGGCTGACGCCGAGCTGTTTCTCGCCATCGACCAGCGCCTGCTTGATGCCGCGCAGCACCACTTCGAAGGGAATGCCGCGGTCGGTGTGGGTCTGCGGGTCGAAGAACGGCTCGGTGTGCACCACGCCCTGTTCCGTGCACTTGAGCAGGTAGGCCCAGGTCAGGTCATAGAAGTCCTGCTCGGTGCGCAGGACGTTGGCGCCCTGGTAATAGAGGTCGAGGAATTCCTGCAGGTTGTTGAAGGCGTAGGCGCCGCGCAGGCTCTCCACGTCGCTCCAGGGCAGGGCGATCTTGTTGCGTTCGGCCAGGGCGAACAGCAGCTCGGGCTCCAGCGAACCTTCCAGATGCAGGTGCAATTCTGCCTTGGGCAGCTCGTTGATCCATTGGTGCATGTGGCGAATCTCGTCATCGGGCGATGTTTTGGCCGCGCATTCTAATCGCGCGGGGCATGCAGGGGCAGGGCAGTGGTCGGGAAACGGCCGGGGGCGAACCCGGCCGCATGCGCCGACGCAAGCTTGTCCTCAGGCGGTGGCCTCCTGGCGACGGTAAGCATAGGTGTCGGCGAAGCGCGACAGCATGTAGTCGCTGCAGGAGATAGGCGCGTACTTTGGCGGGTTGCTGGCATCGAAGCAGCCCGGCAGGCAGCTGATCTCGGTGTCCGGGTGTGGCTCGGCGAAGAACGGCATGGAGTAGCGGTCGACGCCCAGCGGGCTGATCACCCGGTGCGGGGTGGATTTGTAGCGGTCGTTGCTCCAGCGCGCCATCATGTCGCCGATGTTGACCACGTAGGTGCCTTCCACCGGCGGTGCGTCGATCCACTCGCCGCGCACGTCCTGCACCTGCAGGCCGCCGGCGTTGTCCTGGTACAGCAGGGTCACGCAGCCGTAGTCGGTGTGGGCGCCGGCGCCTTGTTGCTCGGCGCTGCTGGCGGTCTGGCGCGGTGGGTAGTGGATCATGCGGAACACGCTGATCGGGTCGGCGAAGCGCTGGTCGAAGAAGTCTTCCTCGATGCCCAGGGCTTCAGCCATGGCACGCAGCAGGGTCAGCGACAGCTCGTGCATGTCCAGGTAGTGCTGCTGCATCAGCGCTGCCCAGCCGGCGATCTGCGGGTGCCGGTTGGGGCCGCGCAGCGCCTTGCCGGCGAGTACGTCGGGGTGCTCGGCGTCCATGTGGAAACCCATGTCGAAGGTCTCCTTGAGGTCGCTCGGCTTGCTCGGGTCGAGCTGCTCGGTGGCGATGGCGCCGTAGCCGCGATGATGGGCGGTCTGGGTGATGTCGATGCGCAGCTTTTCCTCGGCCGGTCGGGCGAAGAAGTCCACGGCGGCGGCCTTCAGCTCGGCGATGCGCGAGTCCGGAATCGGGTGGCCCTTGATGTAGTAGAAGCCCCATTCGCGGCAGGCGTGGTCGATCTGCCGGGCGACTGCGAGCTTGGCGGCCTGGTCGTCCTGGTACAGGGGGGCGATATCGATGATGGGCAGGGTGTTCATGCTGGCTCCAAGAAGGACGGTCCGCGGCGCCGGTCTGGCGGGTGAGCGCGGTCCGGGTTGCTGCGAGTCTTCTCGTACCCATGCAGCGAAGAGGTCGGCTCGGGCCGGCCCTGTGCGCGGTTCTCCCGGGGGAGGGACGGCAGCACGTCTTCAGTAAAACCGCCACGCGGGGTGCACGGCGGCGGAATTCTACGGCAGTTCGGGGGCGCCTGGCGCCCCCGTTGGCCGGTTACTTCGGCAGTTCGGCGGTGATGCCCTTGACGTAGTAGTTCATGCCCGCCAGTTCGGCGTTGCTGGCCACGGCGCCCTCGGCGATCTTGACCGCGCCGCTCTGGTCCATGATCGGGCCGGTGAACGGGTGGAAGGTGCCGGCCTTGATGTCGGCGATGATCTTCTCGGCTTCGGCTTTCACGTCAGCCGGTACCAGGTCGCTGATCGGCAGCTCGATGGTGCCTTCGGCCAGGCCGCCCCAGTAGTCCTGCGACTTCCAGTTGCCATCCATGACCGCCTGGGCGCTCTTGATGTAGTGCGGTCCCCAGTTGTTGACGATGGAGGTCAGCACGGCTTTCGGGCCGAAGTGGGCCATGTCCGAGGCGTAGCCGACGGCGTATACGCCACGACGCTCGGCGGTCTGGATCGGCGCCGGGCTGTCGGTGTGCTGGAACACCACGTCCACGCCCTGGTCGATCAGCGCGTTGGCGGCATCGGCTTCCTTGCCCGGATCGAACCAGGAGTTGACCCACACCACCTTGATCTCGGTGCCCGGGTTGTACTTGTCCAGGGCCAGCTGGATCGAGTTGATGTCGCGGATCACTTCCGGAATCGGGAAGGAGGCGATGTAACCGATCTTCTTGGTCTTGGTCATCTTGGCGGCCAGGTAGCCACCGACGTAACGGCCTTCATAGGAAGTCGACAGGTAGGTGCCGAGGTTCTTGTCCTGCTTGTAGCCGGTGGCGTGCTCGAAGGTGACCTTGGGGAACTGCTTGGCGACCTTGGCGGTGGGGTTCATGTAGCCGAACGAGGTGGTGAACACCAGGTCATAGCCGCCCTTGGCCATGTTGCGGATCACGCGCTCGGCGTCGGCGCCTTCGGCCACGTTCTCGACGAAGCTGGTCTCGACCTTGTCGCCGAACTGCTTGATCAGCGCCTGGCGGCCCTGCTCGTGCTGGTAGGTCCAGCCGTGGTCGCCGATCGGGCCGACGTAGACGAAGCCGACCTTCAGCGGATCCGCAGCGGAGGCGGAGAGGGTAGCGCTCAGGCCGATGGCGGCGGCGATGCCGCAAACCAGGCTCTTCAGGGAAGTGGTGGACATAGGGGTTGCTGTGCTCCGTAGCGAGTTGTTGTAGTGGCCTCAGAGGGCGTTTTGCTCAATGCAATAAATTGACCAGAAAGACAAAAAAGCGCTGTTGCGTGTTGCTTCGGGCTTCTGCGCCATAACGGCCGGCGCAGAAGTTGGCGAAATGGTCAAAACTGGCGCGCCGTGACGAGCTGCGGCGTGAATCTGGTGCAGTTCGGCGCCCATGCTCAATGGCCCGCCTTCCACGGCTGACCGAGGGAAACCGGGGCATACAGGCGGGTCTTGATCGCGTCGCGGGAGAGCACCACCAGCACCAGGATGGTCGCCACATAGGGCAGCATTGCCAGCAGATTGGACGGCACGCTGATGCCGATGCCCTGCGCGACCAGGTGGAGGATGCTGGCCAGGCCGAACAGGTAGGCGCCGAGCAGCACGCGGAAGACCCGCCAGCTGGCGAACACCACCAGGGCCAGGGCGATCCAGCCGCGGCCGGCGGTCATGTTCTCCGCCCACATCGGCGTGTAGGCCAGCGACAAGTAGCCACCGGCCAGGCCGGCCATGGCGCCGCCAAACAGAATCGCCAGGGTGCGCACGCGCAGCACCGACAAGCCCATGGCGCTGGCGGCGTCCGGATTCTCGCCGACGGCCTGCAGGATCAGGCCGATGCGGCTCTTCAGCAGCACCCAGGCGATCAGCGCGAACAGGGCGAAGGACAGGTAGACCAGCACGTCCTGGTTGAACAGCATGTGGCCGATCAGCGGGATGTCGGCCAGCAGCGGGATGGCCACTGGCTCGAAGCCGGTCAGCGGCTTACCGACCCAGGCGGCGCCGACGAAGGCCGACAGGCCGACACCGAAGATGGTCAGCGCCAGGCCCGTGGCCACCTGGTTGGCCTGGCAGCCCAGCGCCACCAGAGCGAACAACGAGGACAGCAGCATGCCGGCCAGGCACGCCAGCAGCACGCCGAGCCACAGGTTGCCGCTGGCGAAGGCGACGATGAAGCCGATCACCGCGCCGAACAGCATCATGCCTTCCTGGCCGAGGTTGAGGACGCCACTCTTCTCGCACACCAGCTCGCCGAGGGCGACCAGTAGCAGTGGGGTGCCGCAGCGCACCATGGCATAGAGGATGTTGGACAGCAGGTCGAGATCCATGGGTACTCCGAATCAGGCCAGGGCGTCGCGGGTGGCCGCGCGCTTGTGCCACAGCGGTTTCAGCCGCGGCTTGTAGAGGATCAGCACATCGCAGGCGAGCAGGTAGAACAGCATCATTCCCTGGAACAGCTCGGTCAGCGATTGCGGCAGGTTGAGGTTCATCTGCGCGTTCTCGCCGCCCAGGTAGAGCAGGGCCATGAGTAGGCCGGCGCAGACGATGCCGATCGGGTTGAGACGGCCGAGGAAGGCCACGGTGATGGCGGCGTAGCCGTAGCCCGGTGATACCTGCGGCACCAGTTGGCCGATCGGCCCGGTGACTTCGCTGACCCCGGCCAGACCAGCCAGACCGCCGCTGATCAGCAGCGCCAGCCAGACCAGGCGCTTCTCGCGGAAACCGACGAAGCCGGCGGCGCGCTGGTCGAGGCCGAGCACCTTGATCTGGAAGCCGAGGAAGCTCTTCTGCAGCAGCACCCAGACCGCCACCAGGGCGAACAGGGCGAAGAACAGGCCGATATGCACGCGGCCGTCCTCGAACAGCTGCGGCAGGCGGCTGGCGTCACCGAACATCGCCGACTCGGGGAAGCTGAAGCCGTTCGGGTCCTTGAGCGGGCCGTGGACGAAGAACAGCAGCAGGTTCAGGGCGATGTAGTTGAGCATGATGGTGGTGAGGATTTCGTTGGCGTTGAACTGCGTGCGCAGCCACGCCGCCAGAGCACCCCAGGCAGCGCCGGCAAGCGCGCCGACGGCGATCACCAGGACCAGCGCCCAGCGGCTTTCCCAGTCGATGATGTGCACCGCCAGCGCGCTGCCGACCAGAGCGCCCATCAGCAGCTGGCCCTCGGCGCCGATGTTCCAGATCCGCGCCTGGTAGGCCACGGCCAGGCCGAAGGCGCAGAGCAGGATCGGCAGCGCCTTGATCAGCAGCTCCGAGACGCCGTAGAAGTCGCTGATCGGCTCGATCAGCAGGGTGTGGAAGGTGGCCAGCGGATCGTGGCCGAGCGCGGCGAACAGGATCGCCCCGCTGATCAGCGTCAGCAGGCCGGCCAGCAGCGGCGAGAGCAGGAGCATGGCGCGCGACTGCTGGGTACGGGGTTCGAGGGATAACAGCATGTCGGGCTCTCGTCAGGCAGCGTCTTGCGGGGTGTCGAACTGGCCGGCCATCCAGCGGCCGACCTCCACGGTATGGGTCTCGGCGGTGGCCTTGAGCGGTGACAGGCGACCGCTACACAGGGCGCCGATGCGGTCGCTGATCTGGAACAGCTCGTCGAGGTCCTCGGAGATCACCAGGATCGCCGCGCCGGCATCGCGCAGGGCGATCAGCGCGCGGTGGATGGCGGCGGCTGCGCCGACGTCCACGCCCCAGGTCGGGTGCGCGGCCACCAGCAGCTTGGGGTTCTGCAGGATCTCGCGGCCGAGGATGAACTTCTGCAGGTTGCCGCCGGACAGGCTGCGGGCCGGGGTGTGGGCGTCGGGGGTCTTCACCGCGAAGCGGCGGATGATCTCCTCGGCCAGCGCCAGCACCTTGCCGGCGCGGATCATGCCGCGGCTGACCAGGCCCTGCTGGAAGGCGGTAAGCAGGGCATTGTCGGAGAGGCTCATCTCCGGCACCGCGCCATGGCCGAGCCGCTCGGCCGGCACGAAGGCCAGGCCGCGGGCGCGGCGGGCGTCCGGGTAGAGGTGGGCCATCGGCTGGCCGTCGAGAGTGATGCGCTCGCGCTCGCCGGTCGCCAGGCGGACTTCGCCGGAGAGCAGGGCGAGCAGCTCGTCCTGGCCGTTGCCGGCGACCCCGGCGATGCCGACGATCTCGCCGCTGCGCACTTCCAGGCGCAGGTTGGCGAAGGAAGTGCCGAACGGGTCCTTGTTGCGCCAGCTCAAGTCATCCACGCGCAGGCGCGGCAGGCCGCCGGCGACTTTCGGGTAGCTGGCCTCCAGGCCCTCGGCGTCGCCGACCATCAGTCGTGCCAGTTGCAGGTCGCTGCACTCGGCCGGCACACAGTCGCCGGACACCCGGCCGCCGCGCAGCACGGTGGCGTTGTGGCAAAGGGCGCGCACTTCGCCGAGCTTGTGGCTGATGAACAGAATGCTGCAGCCCTCGGCGGCCAGGGCGCGCAGGGTGACGAACAGCTCCTCGACCTCCTGCGGGGTGAGCACCGAGGTCGGCTCGTCGAGGATCAGCAGCTTGATGTCCTGCATCAGGCAGCGAACGATCTCCACGCGCTGGCGCTCGCCGATGGACAGGCTGTGCACCAGGCGCTCGGGCTCCAGGCCCATGCCGTAACGCTGCGATACCTCGCGGATGCGCGGCGCCAGCTGCTTCGGCGTGCCGGCTTCGCGGCCCAGAGCCAGGGCGATGTTCTCGGCCACGGTCAGGGTCTCGAACAGCGAGAAGTGCTGGAACACCATGCCGATGCCCAGCTCGCGGGCCTGGGCCGGGTCGCGTACCTGGACCGGATTGCCCTCCCAGAGCACCTCGCCGGAGTCCGGCTGGGTCACGCCGTAGATGATCTTCATCAGGGTGCTCTTGCCGGCGCCGTTCTCGCCGAGCAGGGCGTGAATCTCGCCGGGCTGGATGCTCAGGTCGACGCGGTCGTTGGCCAGCGTGCCCGGATAGCGCTTGGTGATGGCGCGCAATTGCAGGCGTTGCGGCAGATCAGATTGGGACATGGTCGGCTCGGTGAATGGTCAGTGTGCGGCAGATAAGCAAAAACATGGCCAGATGGTCAGGATGGTTTGTCGGCCCCGTATTTCCTGGCTTTGCGGCATATCCAAGGCGTTATTGTTGGTCCCCGTGGGCGATGTTGGTGCGCGCCTGCGTTACGGACGGAAGCGCTGCACCACTTATGCACCAGTGCTGGGGGGCTGCAGGCCGCAACCTTTCAGAATCACCTGGGTGAGCGAGCGCGTCGCCCGCTCGAAGTCCGCCTCGGCGAGCTGCTCGCGGCCCAGCACGCGGCGGATCTGCGCACCGAAGTCGGCGTAGTGCTGGGTGCTGCTCCACAGCAGGAAGATCAGGTGAGCCGGGTCGACCGGGTCCATGCGCCCGGCGGCGATCCACTGTTCGAACACCGCCGTACGGCCGATGAACCAGTTGCGGTAGTCCTGATCGAAGTACGCGCTGAGGCAGGTGCAGCCGCCGATCACCTCCATGGCGAAGATGCGTGAGGCCTCCGGGTGCAGGCGCGAGAACTCCATCTTGGCGCGGATGTAGGTGCTCAGCGCCACGGCGGGGTCGTCGTCGACGCTGAGGTGGTTGAAGGTGCTGTCCCACAACTCGATGATGTCGGTGAGCACCGCGACGTAGAGGCTCAGCTTGTTGGTGAAGTAGTAGTGCAGGTTGGCCTTGGGCAGGTCCGCCTGCAGGGCGATGTTGAGCATGGTGGTGCCCTTGAAGCCGTGGCGGGCGAACTCCTGGGCGGCGGCGGCGAGGATGCGACTCTCGTTGGCCTGGCGAATGCGGCCGGCCGGTTTCTCCGCACTGGCCGAATGGGAGGGGATGAGGATGTTCATTGCGACTCTCGCTGAGGCTGGTGCCGCTTCCCTGCAAATAGCTGACCAATTGATCAGAGCCGCCGTTGCTGGGGGATACGCCGGCAATCGGCGCTGCGAGCGCCCTGCGGCGAGGCGCGGGCGTCGTTTTGGTGCGACGGATTCTTATTCCTACTGAATTACTAGGACTTTGTCCGGGAGCGGCGATTGGCGTACACTGGCGCCACGTTTGCGAGGAGTTGCCATGAGCGCCATCACCATTACCGACGCCGCCCACGATTATCTGGCTGATCTGCTGAAGAAGCAGAACACCACCGGTATCGGCATCCGCGTCTTCATCACCCAGCCCGGCACGCCTTACGCTGAGACCTGCATCGCCTACTGCAAGCCAGGCGAGCAGAAGGCCGAAGACACCGCCCTGGCGCTGAAGGAATTCACCGCCTGGATCGACGCCGTCAGCGAGCCGTTCCTGGAAGACGCCGTTGTCGACTACTCCACCGACCGCATGGGCGGCCAGCTGACCATCAAGGCGCCGAACGCCAAAGTGCCGATGGTCAACGAAGACAGCCCGATCACCGAGCGCATCAACTATTACCTGCAGACCGAGATCAACCCCGGCCTCGCCAGCCATGGCGGCCAGGTGAGCCTGGTCGACGTGGTCGAGGAAGGCATCGCCGTGCTGCGTTTCGGCGGCGGCTGCCAGGGCTGTGGTCAGGCCGACTTCACCCTCAAGGAGGGTATCGAGAAGACCCTGCTGGAGCGCATCCCTGAGCTGAAGGGCGTGCGTGACGTGACCGACCACAGCAATCGCGAGAACGCCTACTACTGAGTGTTCGCGGCTGCATGAGAAAGGCGCCCTCGGGCGCCTTTCGTCTTTCTGGCGAATCGCTTCGCTAGGCCGGCACGGCCTGGCGGCGGCCGCTGGCCAATGCCAGTAGCGCCAGAGCCAACAGCGGCAGCATGGCCAGGTTGACCGGGTTCCAGCCCAGGCCGCTGATCAGCGCACCGGAGGCGAAGGAGGCGCAGGCCGCCACCGTGCCGTTGCCCAGCTCCATCAGACCTTGGGCCTGGCCGCGTTCTTCCGGCGCATGGCCCTGGCCGAGCAGGGTGGTGCCGGCAACCAGCATCAGGTTCCAGCCCATGCCCAGCAGCAGCGACGAGACCAGGAAGTAGCTCTGCAGCTGCCCGCTCAGGGCGATGCCGGTGCTCGCCGCCAGCAGCACGATGCCGAGCAGGGCGACGCGGCGGCAGCCCAGGCGATCCACCAGCGGACCGGCGAAGAAGGCGGGCAGGAACATGCCGACCATGTGCCAGCGGATCACCTCGGCGCCGGCCTCCAGGGGCAGGCCGCACAGGCTCATGGCCAGCGGCGTGGCATTCATCACCAGGATCATCAGGCCATGGCCGATGGCGGTGGTGGCGATGGCAGTGCGTACCACTGGGCGGCTGAGCAGCGTGCGCAGGGCGGCCAGGCCGCCAGCGCTGCCGGGCGGCAGGGCGCCCTGCTGCAGGCCGGACAACAGCAGCAGACCCAGGCTGGCTAGGGCGGCGACTGCCAGATAGGCGCCGACGAAGGGCGTGGCCAGGGCGTTCTGCGCCCATAGGGCGAGCGGCGGTGCCAGCAGCGCCGCGCACAGGCCGCCGCCGATCACCCAGGCGGTGGCGCGACCTTTGTGCGCCTCGTCAACGGCTTCCAGCGCGGCGAAGCGGTAGTACATTGCCGAGGCCTGGTAGATGCCCAGCGGCAGGGCGCCCAGACAGAACAGCCAGAAGTCCGCGAGCCATATGCCGCCGGCGCTGATCAGGCCGCCGAGCACGCCGCTGGCAGCGCCCAGCAGCAGCCCGGCCCGCCTGCCATGGCGCTGCATGAACAGCGACAGCGGCTGGGTGGCGAACAGGTAGCCGAGCACCAGCAGGGCCAGCGGCAGGGTGGCCAGGCCGTTATAGGGCGCCAATTGCAAGCCGACCAGCGAGGTCAGCGTCACCCCGATCAGGGTGCAGCTCCAGAACAGCGCCTGGGCGAGGAACAAACGCAGTAGCGTGGGATTGCGCAGCAGGAACATGACAGGGCCTCACTGGCAGCCGGCGGGCTTGTGGGTGCGCTCGGTGACGGCGGGGCAGCGCTCCAGCTTGGCCGCTGGCCGAATCGGTCGGCGCACCAGCTCGCCGCCACAGTTGGGGCAGTGACCGTGCAGGCGGTTCTCTGCACAGTCCTGGCAGAAGGTGCACTCGAAGGAGCAGATCATCGCTTCGCGCGAGTCCGGGGGTAGGTCGCGGTCGCAGCATTCGCAGCCGGGGCGCAGTTGCAGCATGGTGGTTCTCCTTGGCGTAGTGATGGTCGGATTCAGGCGAAGCGCTGGGCGTAGTCCTGGGGGCTGACCGCCAGGTGCTTGTGAAAGGTGCGGCGCAGGTTCTCCGGGTGGCGGAAGCCGGTCAGCCGCGCCACCGTGCCGATCGATGCGCCGCTGTCCTGCAGCAAACCGCGGGCGGCCTCCAGGCGCAGCTGTTCGACATAACGGCCCGGGCCCATGCCCAGTTCCTGAACGAACAGGCGAGACAGGCTGCGGGTGGACAGGCTGGCGTGCTCGGCCAGCTTTTCCAGCGACAGGTCGGCGGCGAGGTTCTGCGCCATCCATTCCAGTAGGCCAAGCAGGCGTGGCGTGCGGCTGGCGTCCGGGGCGAGCAGGGCGCTGAACTGCGCCTGGCCGCCGGGGCGACGCAGGAACATCACCAGGCGGCGGGCCACGGCCAATGCCAGCGGCCGGCCCAGATCGGCCTCGACCAGCGCCAGGGCCAGGTCGATCCCCGCGGTGACGCCGGCGGAGGTGAAGATATGGGCGTCGCCGTCGCGGCCGCTGGGGTCGTAGGTATGCAGGCGATCACCGTCCACCTCGATGCCGGGGTGGCAGCTCAACGCGGCCACGTCGGCCCAGTGGGTGGTGGCGCGACGCCCTGCGAGCAGGCCGGCGGCGGCCAGGATCAGCGCGCCGGAGCACACCGAGCCGAGACGGCGAATGTGTGGTTCGGCCGCGCATAGCCAGTCGAGCAGCGGCTGGTTGTTGCATTGGGCGATCTCGCCTAGGCCGCCGGGAATCAGCAGGGTATCCAGTTCACCGGCAACGCAGTCGTGGCAGGCGCGTTCCGCGACCAGCTGGAAGCCGGCGGACGTGGCAATCGGCCCGGGAACATCGGCTAGCACCAGCAGGCGGTAAGCCTCGGGCAGGCCCTGGCGGCGCAACTCGACGTTGGCCGAGGCGAACACTTGCAGCGGGCCGGTCACGTCCAGGCTCATCACATCCGCATAGAGCAGGCTGGCAATGGTCTTCATGGGCTATCTCCAGGAGTTGGAGAGAGTCTGCACCTGCTGCCCAATGGCAACAAGGACAGTTAGCCCACAGATATTGCCACTTTACTGGCCGGCCATCTGGCCTTCGAGGAAGCGCAACAGCAGGCTCTCCTCGTCACGCAGGCCGCTGCGCGGGCGACTGCCGCGCAGCCGAGTCAGGCTGCCGTCGAGGAAGGCCTCGATCACGGCGGGGTGGATGTAGCACTTGCGGCAGATGGCGGGGGTGTTGCCCAGCAGGCTTGCGACCTGACGCGTCACCTCGACGACCTGGCTTTTCGATTCACTCTCCGAACCCGGCGTGAGCTCGCGCAGAAAGCCCAGGGCCAGGGCGCTGCCGGCCCAGGTGCGATAGTCCTTGGCGGTGAAGTCGTTGCCGGCGTGCTGCTGCAGGTAGGCGTTTACGTCCGCCGAGCTGACGTCGCGGCGCTGGCCGTCATCATCCAGGTACTGGAACAGTTGCTGCCCCGGTAGCTCCATGCAGCGCCGCACGGCGCGGGCCAGACGCGGATGGGCGAGACTGACGCGGTGCTCGACGCCGCCCTTGCCGCGGAAATGAAAACGGATGGCGCTGCCGCTGATCTCGACGTGGCGATTGCGCAGGGTGGTCAGGCCGAAGGATTTGTTCTGCCGCGCGTATTGCGGGTTGCCGACGCGGATCAGCGTGCTGTCGAGCAGGGCGATGACGATAGCCATAACCTTGTCGCGACACAGGCTGCGCAGGGCCAGATCGCTTTCGACCTGGCGGCGCAGGGTCGGCAGGGCATGGCCGAAGTCGAGTATGCGCTCGTACTTGTTGCCGTCGCGCACCTCACGCCAGCGCGCATGGTAACGGTACTGCTTGCGGCCGCGGGCATCGCGGCCGGTCGCCTGCAGATGGCCCTGCGGGTCCGGGCAGATCCACACATCGCTGTAGGCTGGCGGGATCGCCAGTGCATTGATGCGGCGAATCTCTTCTTCGTCGCGAATGCGCTCAGCGTCGCTGGTGAAGTAGGCGAAGTGCCCGCGCAGCTTGCGTCGGCTGATGCCGGGCTGACGGTCGTCGACGTAGTGCAGGTCGGCCGGCAGATCCGGGCACAGCGGCGTGCCGGTATCGCAACCTTCGTCCTCCGGCAGTGGTCGCTCGCCGCTGGCCAATGGTGTGGGGCGCTTGGTCATGGCTCGCGCCTCTGATGCGAGGCATGGCTCCACCACAGCCCGCCGCAGCGCGGGCAGGCCAGGGCCGCGCCGGCTGCCAGCGACTGCGCATTGCCGCAGCGGTTGCAGGCGCACAGATCGTTCTTTGGCGCGGTCTGGAAGCTGGGATTGAGCTCGTCTGGCAGTACCGAGAGGCCGGGGCGGGTGTCTGCGCCGGGGTAGAAATACAGGCTCAGATCGCCGTCGACCTCGAGAATGCCGAGGCGCACCTGGCCCAGGTGCTCCACGCCCGAGCGGCGCAGCTCCATGTGGAATTCGTCGCTGGAGATATTCTGCTGGTCCAGCGTGCCCAGCTCGAACCGGCCGTCGCGGATGATCACCACCGGCCTGCCTTCCACCCATGCGCCGAAGCGCGGGTAGCGCTTCATCAGCCGTGTGGTGAGGTTGTACAGCAGGAGCAGGGTGGTGAAGACCATGACCACCGGCAGCAGGGCAACGTCTTCGTAGAAGGACACATCGCCGGCGGCTGAGCCCAGGGTGAGGATCACCACCAGTTCGAACAGCGAGAGCTGGCGCACGCCGCGCCGGCCCGAGACCTTGAGGAAGACGAATACCGCCAGGTAAGCGAAGAGCGCCCGCAGCGCCACTTCGCCGAGGAAAGCCGGGGGAAAGTCGTCGAGCAGTATGCGCTGCCAGTCGAAGGCCTCCATGGTCGCCTCCTCACAAGCTCTGCGGGTTGCTCCAGGGCATGGACCAGGGCGTCAGCTCGTAGCCGCCCTTGCTCAGCTCCAGGCGGGCCAGCTCGATCAGTCCGGCCAGGCGCGTGGCATCGGCATACTGCGAGCGCGCGACATGGGCCTGGGAGAGCAGCTCGACCTCACTGTCGTCGAACACGCGGAAGGAGAAGCTGGCGTCCTCGAGGGTTACCTGGGTGGCACAGGCGTGTGGCAGGAAGGCCTGTTCGACGATGCTCTGGGCTTCTTCGAGGTTGAGAGGCGTGCTCATGCCGGCTCCTTGGTCCGTGGCTGTTAATCCATAGACGGGGCGGCACGCGTTAGGTTCGTACAGAAACAACAAGCCCCCTGGCCTTGCGGCACAGGGGGCAGGGGCTCGGCGGCAGGCCGGGGTGTTGCGAAGAGCTTACTCGGGCATGCTCCACGGGTCGAGGCTGTAACCCTGGCGGCTGATCTGCTCGCGCGACTGGATCAGCGCATCGGCCAGCTGCGCCGGGTCGGCGTAGGTACGGCTGTCCAGCTGCGCCTGGCCCAGGCGGCGGTTGGTACGGTCGATCACGGCCAGGGTAATCGAGCCGGTGCCGTCCTGCGGCTGCCAGGCGACGCACTGGAATGGCTGGAAGGCGCGACCGGCAATCAGAAGAGCTTCGTTGACGCGGAGCGAGGTATTCATGGGTCTGTTCTCCAAGAGTGCCCAATATGCGAGTGGCCAGCGAAGGCGCGTATTGCCGTGGCCTGTGCTTAATGGATGGTGAGACATGACCTTGGAGTCACATGCTGTCGTAAAAACATAGCTATTTGTCGCATGTAGGGGTTTTTTCAGTGTTTTCGCCGGCTTGGGCGGTGTTTCTTGGAACGCTGGGCGGGGTGCACCTATCTTATGCAGAGCTAATTCGCACAGGAGTGTCACCATGGGTTCCACCCTCAGCAGTCTCGTCAGCCTGGTCATCTTCGCCCTGGATATCTGGGCCATCATCAATGTGATCAAGAGCAGCGCGGAAACCGGGAAAAAGATCCTCTGGGTGCTGCTGATCGTCCTGCTGCCGGTGATCGGGCTGATCATCTGGGCGCTGATGGGGCCGCGGGGCAACGTGCGGATATGAACCGGGCCGCTGCGCCTGACGCAGCAAAGAAAAAGGCCGGCATTTGCCGGCCTTTTTCATTCCTGCCATTTACATGGTGATCAGGCCTTTCAGCAGCGCCTGGTGGAAGCGCTCCGGCGCCTCGACTTGCGGCGAATGGCCCAGCTCGGGGAACTCGACCAGGGTGCCCTTGGGCAATGCCGCGGCGGCCTTGCGGCCCAGCTCCGGGTAGTTGCCCAGGCGCTCGGCGAGCTCCTTGGGCGCGCGGGCGGCGCCTGGCGCTGTGCGGTCCTTGCCGCCGATCAGCAGCAGGGTCGGTGCCTGGATGCGGCCGAACTCGTGGATCACCGGCTGGGTGAACAGCATGTCGGCGGTCTGCGCCTGGTTCCAGGCCACGATCTCACGGCCCTTGCCGTGGTACAGGCCGACCTGCATGTCCACCCAGCGGTCGTACTCCGGCTTCCACTGGTCGTTGTAATAGAACTTCAGCTGGTAGTTCTTGATGCTCTCGTCGTTGGCCTTCAGCTCGCCCTGGTTGAGCTGGTCGATGCTGGCGTAGGGCACGCCTTCGGCCTGCCAGTCCTCCAGGCCGATGGGGTTGACCAGTACCAGCTGCTCCACCGTCTGCGGATGGTTGATGGTGAAGCGTGCGGCGAGCATGCCGCCCATGGAGTGGCCGACCACGATGGCCTTGGTCACGCCGAGTTGCTCCAGCAGCGCCTGGGTGTTCAGTGCCAGCTGGTTGAAGCTGAACTGGTAGCCGCGCGGCTTGCTGGAGGCGCAGAAGCCGATCTGGTCCGGCGCGATCACCCGGTAGCCCTTGTCGCTCAGGGTGGCGATGGACTGTTCCCAGGTGGCGCCGCAGAAATTCTTGCCGTGCAGCAGGACCACGGTATGGCCGTTGGCCTGGCCCTTGGCGGCCACGTCCATGTAGGCCATGGACAGTTTCTGGCCCTGGGACTGCAGTTCGAAGCGTTGCTGAGGGTACGGATAGGCGAAGCCTTCCAGCTGCTCGCCGTAGCTCGGCGTAGCGGCCTGGGCGGCGGTGCTGACGAGCAGGGGGGCTATTAGCAGGGCTGGGCTGATCCTGGACATGCGCGGACTCCTGATGGGAAAGCGGCAGTTGTAGGACAACTGCCGCTCCGGGAGAAAGCTCCGCGCTGTGCCTGAATGTTTCCGCTAGCTGCGCTCGACGACGCGCTGGTGCAATTGCTGGGACAGCTGATCCAGACGCTCGCCGAGGTTGACCAGCGATTCCTGGGCTTCCAGCAGCTCAGCGGTGGCGATGCGCTGATGCTGGCTCGCCTCGCGCTGTGCGGTGCTGTGGCTGCGTACCTGGATCAGTTGGTGGTGGGCCTGGTTCAGGGCCTGGCTGTGCTCGCGGATGGCGCCGGACAGGTTGGCCGTCAGCGCGGCGTTCTCGGCCAGGGCCTCGCCCACGTCGCTGACCTGGCTGGCGCCGGTATTGACGATCTGCTCGGACTCGCCGAGCACGCTCTGTACGGTGTCGGCGGTCTGGTTGCTGCGCTGCGACAGGTTGCGCACCTCGTCGGCGACCACGGCGAAGCCCCGACCATGCTGGCCGGCGCGGGCCGCTTCGATGGCGGCGTTGAGCGCCAGCAGGTTGGTCTGCTGAGCGATGGCGCTGATCATCTGCATCGATTCGGCGATGCGCGTATTGCTCGCCTGGATCGCCTGCATGCTCGACTGGGCCTGCTGCATGCGCGTGGCACAGGCGTTGACCTGGCCGCTGCTGTGCTGGGTGTCCTGGCTGAGCTGCTGCATGTGCGCGGTGCTTTGCTCCAGGCCGGCGAGGACCTCGTGCACGGCCAGGTCGAGCTGGTGCATGGCATCCGCCTGCTGCTGCACGTCGCCATCGATGCTTTGGCAGCGCTGGCGCATGCTGTCGAGGGTGGAGTAGAGCTGCTGTGACAGCTGACGCAGATCACCGGCGCTGTGCCGCACTTCATCGAGCAGGCCGGCCAATTGCTGGGCGCCGGCAGTGGCGCTCTTACCGATGCGTTGGGCTTCGTCCAGATGCTGCTGGGCACCATCCAGTGCCTGTTGGCGGACGCGTGCGCTGTACCACTGGGCCAGCCACATGGTGATCACCGGCAGCATGTAGCCCGAGTATTCGTTGAGCATGGCATCGCGTGCGCTCAGTTCGAACTGCGGCAGCGCGGCGCCGGAGCGGTCCAGGCGAATCAGCCAGAACACGAAGATCAGCTGCAGCAGGCCCCAGAAGGCCGCGCTGCGGCCACCGAGCAACAGGTAGGCGAAGCCGATCACCACCAGCGGCCAGAAGATATGCGCCGAATGCAGGCCACCCAGTTGATAGATGAGGATCATCGCGTAGCTGCTGATCAGGGCCATGGCGAAGTTGGCCGCGCCGCGGGCCGGCAGCCAGGCCTGGCGCAGTACCAGCAGGGCGATGGGCATGCCGATGATCAGCAGCAGCGAGCCCTGGACCAGGGCCTCGTTACCCAGGCGGCCCCACTTGATGCCGCTGTACAGGCCGATGGCGATACCGCACAGACAGAAGAAGGCCAGCATGCGGCTCAGCAGTTCGTCACTGCGGTCCAGCTCGGCTTGTGGCATGAGAGTGGCTAACAGCCCTTGTTGCATGGGAGTAGGCTCCGTTCTTATTCGTTATTGCCGCTGCTATCCGGGCGATGCAGCGGTGCGGCTTCAGCCTGGAAGGCGAGTGATGGCATTTGGCCGTGTCGGCAGATTACCCAGCCAAACGGGTGACGTCGCACTTTTGACGACAAAGCGCCGAATACGGCGTTTTCGTCGCCCATAAAGGCAGGAAAGTCGCCTTATTCGGACCAGACGGCGTATTCGTTGTCGCTGGGATCGGCGAAATGGAAGCGCCGGCCGCCGGGGAAGGCGAACACCGGCTTGAGGATGCGTCCGCCAGCGGCCTCGACCGCGTTCTGGCTGGCATTGAGGTCGGCGCTGTACAGCACGATCAGCGCGCAGCCGTTGTCACTGAAGAAGGCCTGTGGCGAGCGGTAGAAGCCGCCGTCGATACCGGCGCCAATGAAGCAGCTGTAGTCCGGGCCGTAGTCGGTGAAGGTCCAGCCGAACACCTGGGCGAAGAACTGCTTGCTCGCCTCGAGTTGGCGGCAGGGGATTTCCAGGTAGTTGATGCCGTGGTGCTGGTGCATGACGGGGCGCTCCTTGCGGTGGAGGCCCCATCCTCCGGTTTGTTGTCGCGCCGGGCAAGCCTCAGGGCGTGTCCTCTGCGGGGGCTTCCTGCCAGCTGCTGTCCGGGTCGAAGCGGACCATGGCCAGTGCCTGTTTGGCGCCGTCGGGGCCGAGGTCCTTCTCGAACACTTCGCCGTCGTGGCTGATCATGAAGCTCATCACGCCGCTGTTGCCGTAGTCCGCCGGCCAGGCGATCAGGGCGAAGCCGCGGCTCATGATCTTGCCGATGCGGTAGTCGTAGGCGCCGCCCGGCGCCGAGGGGCCCTGGGCGGTGAGGATGCGGTAGCGGTAGCCGTGCCAGGCACCGTTCGGCAGCTCGTCGCCGAACAGCGGGCCGAGCGGGCTTTGTTCCTCGCCGGGGTGCTCGGCCCAATACAGGCCGTCGTGCTTGCCATCGCTGCTGACGAACTTCTGCGCATATTCCAGGGCGCCATTGCCGTTGCGGTCGACCTCGGCGTAGTCCATCTGCGCATCGTGGTAGGCGCGCACGGCCTCCAGGGTGGCCAGTTCGTTGCGGCCGATGCGGCGCAGGCGAATGGTCTCGCCGCCGGCGCGGGTGTCGAAGAACCAGCCGTCCTTGCCGCGTACCAGCGGCAGCGGCAGTTCCCAGGCGCTGTTGCCGACCACCAGGCGCGAACGGTCGCGGGCCTCGGGGCGAATTTCGTGCTTCTCGTGGTACAGGGCGAGGAAGGCATCGACGTCTTCACGCTCGACGCCCTGGCGCGGGATGTAGTCGCTCCAGTCATCGCCCAGTAACGCGGCCAGTTGCTTGGCGTCGGCATGCTGAGTGCCCAGCGCGGCGACGAAGGCGGCGGCGGCCTCTTCGGGCTCGGCAAAGGCCTGCTGCGCCTGGGCGGGAAGGGCGATGAGCGGGAGCAGGGCGAGGAGGGTACGCAGAGTCAGGTTCATGGCGAATCTCCTTTTCAGCGCCGCCGGGCGCCGCCGCGGGCGGACATGGACGGACGGCTCACCGCGCGGCCGCTGGCACGAGAGGCCTGTGGCCGACTGACGGAGGCTCGGCTGGCCTGGCCCCGCTGCTGGTAGGCACGTTCCCGGTCGGGCGCGCGCGCGCCGGCGAAGGCATTGTCGCGGGCGCCGCGGTTGCTGGCGTGCTGTTGGCGTGCCTGCTGGCGGCTCTGCGCCGTGTTGCGTGGCTCGCGGGACTGGGCGCGCTGGCGCAGCTGGTCCGAGTTGCGCATCTCGCGGTTGGCGCTCTGCGCTCGCTCCAGGGCCTGGCGATTGTTGGTGGCGGGGCTGTCGAAGCCATGCTGCTGCAAGCTCTGCCGCGCGCGCTCGCGGTCGGCGGCGTGCGCCGGATCGCGGCCGCGCAGGGCCTGGCGCTGTTCGCCGTTGGCCAGGCGCTGGCTGAACTGCTCACGGCTGGCCCGGTCGCGGTAGGGCACGCCATCGCGGTTCACCGCGTTGTGCTTCCAGGTGTTCTGATTGACGTTCAGTTGGCGGTTGTCGTTGATGTTGTTGTAGCGATTGACGTCGATGTCGATGTCGCCATGGCCCCAGTTGCAGTCGCCCCACAGCGAGTCGACGATCGCCACGCCGGCGGCGAAGCCGATGCCGGCGACCACCGCCGAGCCGAAGTAGTAGCCGGGCGGTGGGTAGTACACCGGCGGATAGGCCGGGTAGGCCCAGGTGCCGTAGACCACGGTGGGGTTGTAGCTGGGCACGTAGACCACCTGCGGGTCGGCCGACTCGATGATGATGGTCTGCTGGCTGCTGCCTGAGCTGGTGACCTGGGCCGGTTCGGCCGGCTTCTCGCTGACCTTCTGCTTGTCGTTGGACTCCAGGTTGCCGGCCGCCTTGGCCTGCTGGCGCAGACGCTGCACCGCGCTCATCACCGCGTCGGATTGCGCCAGGAAGGCATCGCCAACGCGCTGCACCCAGGCCGGGTCCTGGCCCATGGTGGCGAGCACGGCGGGGAAGGCCACCAGCGATTGCACGCTGGGGTCCCAGGGCTGGTCGGAAACCTGCCGCACGGCATCGTCACCGCTGGCGTCCGGATGCTCGGTGGACCAGGTTACCGCATCGGCGACATCGCCGGGGTAGGTCGCGGCCATCAGCACCTGGGCCAGCAGGGCGTCGGGATAGAGGGCCAGCGGGGCGAGCATCTGGTCCAGTTCTTCGGTGCTGAACACCTGCTCGCTGGTGGTGCTTGGCGCGGGCGCCTCCTCGGCGCTGGCCGGGCTGAGCGGCGCGGCGCCCAGTGCCAGTAGCAGGGGCAGCAGGCCGAATCCGGAGTGGATACGCATGGCGATTCTCCTTGCACGAAGTGCGCGAATCAGTGGCGGCTGGCGCCGCGCTCAGCCAAGCATAGGTCAGTTGGGCGAGGGCGCTCGGGCGCGATAGCCGTCCTTCTTTAGTGCGCGAGCCAGTTTCTGCAGGCTGTCTTCGGCGGCTGCCAGCGCCTTGTCGGCGCGTTGCTGCCAGAGCGAGCGCAGTGGCTCCAGATCAGGCTCGCTGGCGATGCGCGCGCACCACTGGAAATGGTCGTGCCAGTCGCCCAGGGCTGACTGGCTGGCGTGCAGGGCCGCGATACTGCGTTTGCTCAGGTCGGACAGCTGCGGGTAGGTCTCGGTGGCGTAGCGCACGCGTTTGACCAGCAGGCGCAGACGGTGGCGATCAAAGTCTGGGGTGGCGAGGGCGCGGGCTAGGCGCTTCACCTGCTTGCGCAGGCGACGGCGAACCCCTGCCTTCAAACGGCTCAGCTCAGCACTACTCTGAGCGCCGCGCAGCTCGGCGGGCCAGACGTCGAGCAGGGTGAGCAGGCGCTCCAGCTCGCGGCTGTCGAGAATGGCGGCGTAAGAGTGGGCCAGGCGCGCGCGGCGTGTGCTGGCCAGTGTGGGATAGCCGCGCTTTTCCAGCTCGCCTGCGAGTACTTCCAGGTCGCGTACCGGGGCACTGAGGGTGCCGAGTGCGGCGGCAGCATCGTCGAGCGGAGACAGATCGGTGATCCGACGCAGCGGCGCCAGCAGGCTGCGCAGGCGCCGCACACCGATGCGCAGGTCATGCAGGGCCTCGTCGTCGGTGCCCGCCTCCAGACGCAGGCGGGCATGGATCAGGGCGATGTTCTGTTCGATGAGCGAAGCAATCACCGAGTCGACGAGACGACTCATTCAGAAACGCTCTTCGACCAGCCGGAACGGGTAGTGGGGGCTCTTGTAACGGCCGATCTTGCCGCGTTTGGGCAGCTCGATCTTGCTGTCCTTGGTCAGGTCCTCGTAGGGAATCTGGCCGAGCAGGTGGCTGATGATGTTCAGGCGCACGCGCTTCTTGTCCTCGGAGTGAGCCATGTACCAGGGCGCCCAGGCCGAGTCGGAGGCGGCGAACATGTCGTCGCGGGCGCGGGTGTAGTCGTCCCAGCGGCCGAATGACTTGAGGTCCATCGGCGATAGCTTCCAGATCTTGCGGCCGTCGTTGATACGGTCTTCCAGGCGCCGCTGTTGCTCTGCGGCGCTGACCTCCAGCCAGTACTTGATGAGGATGATGCCGGACTCGACCAGCATCTTCTCGAACAGCGGCACCACCTGCAGGAACTTGTGGCTCTGTTCCTCGCTGCAGAAGCCCATTACCCGCTCGACGCCGGCGCGGTTGTACCAACTGCGGTCGAATATCACCACTTCGCCGGCCGCCGGCATGTGCTGCAGATAGCGCTGGGCATACATCTGGCTCTTCTCCCGCTCGGTCGGCGCCGGTAGCGCCACCACGCGAAACACCCGCGGGCTGACCCGCTCGGTGATGGCCTTGATGGTGCCGCCTTTGCCGGCACCGTCGCGGCCTTCGAAGATGACGCAAACCTTGAGGCCCTTGGCCACCACCCACTGCTGCAACTTCACCAGTTCAATGTGCAGGTGCTTGAGTTCCTCGTCATACACCTTGCGCTTGAGTGGTTCGCTGGTCGGTTGCTTGTCCTTCTTCTTAGACATGCCCGTGCTCCGTCAATGGAAGGGGAAGAAGTAGTTCATCCACGACGACATGCGCAGCAGGATCTTGCGCATGATCGCTACGTGGTGGAAATGCTTGGAATACAGCGCCGCCTGGCCGTAGGCACCGCCCGGCATCAGCTCGCGATATTGGTCGAACCTGGGGTCGGTGACCTCCAGCACCACCGGTACGCGCCCGGCCGGCGGCGAGCCGGTGAAACCGATCAGGTTGCCGCTGGGCTGCATCTGGCCCTCGGCGATCACCGGCAGCACCATCTTCACCTTGGCCTGGAACACCTCGCCGGGGATGCCATCGAAGGCTATCTCCGCATCGTCGCCCATGGTCAGGCGCAGCTGGCTGTTCTGCCGCATCCAGGCCACGTAGTTGTGCTCCTCGAGTGGCACGAAGACCATGGCCGGGCGCAGCGGCATCTTCACCGCGCGCATGCCCGGTCGCAGGATGACCTGGGTCACGTAGCCCTTGGACGGCGCGCGCACCACGGTACTGTCGAGGTCGTACTGGGCGCCGATGATCTGCGCCTGCAGATCCTCCACCCGTGCGGTAGTCAGGTCGACGTCGCGGCGGTTGCCGACGTTGCGCCGGGCCAGTTCGACGGCTCGGGACTGGTCGGCACGGGCCGAGACCAGCTGGGCCTTGAGCGACTTGACCTTGCTCTCGAAGGGGATCGGGTCCATGCGGAACAGCACGTCGCCTTTCTCCAGGATGCGGTTACCCACCACCGGCACGTCGACCACCATGCCGCTGACCGCCGGCACGATCGGGGTACTGATGAAGTAGCTGCGCGATACCTCGGAGTAGGGGTGGTTGTAGTTCATGGTGAAGATCAGCGCGCCGATGATCACCACGCCGCCGAGCACGGCGGTGGGCACCGTCCACTTGTTCAGCGGGATCTTGAAGATCTTGAAGATGGCGACGCAGATGGCGGTGTAGGTGAGGACGAGTAACAGATCCATGGCTCAGCCCTCCTGCCGCGGCAATTCGGGTGCTGCCAGCGGTGCTGCGGGTGGCGGTGGCTCTGCCGGGGCCTCCAGGGCGGCCAGGCGGGCCTGCACCTCGCCAAGCTGCTGCTCCAGCGCCTGCACGCGTGAATCATCTGTCGTGGCCTGCGGCGTGGCGGCGAAGCCCCAGCCGCGATCCTCGCGGTAGAGGGTCGCCCAGATCCACAGGAACGGCCAGATGGCATGCAGGGTGAACAGGCTGATCCAGCCTGCCACGTGAATCGCATCCTGTTGCGGATGCTTGCGGTGAACAGCTATTTCATAAGGGATGTCGTGGATCGCGATCACCCCATAGAACAGCGTTATGCCCACGAAAATCAGAATCCCCAGCGCGACGTAGTCCAGCATCCCAGCCCCCATTACTGTCTTATTGCTTACAGCAGGCTAGCAGCCGATCAGCGAGCCGGCGAGGACATGGCCGGTTACGACTGTGGTCCGCCGTTTCGACGGAATTTTCACCTGGCGTCGACAACAATTCGCGTTTGCCAAATCGACTCAGGACGCCCTCCGTAATGCCTTCCATGGACGCCCGACTGCAGCCAAGCCTGCGCAGTCACTTCGCCTTCACCCTCGCCAGCGCGCTGCTGCTGCTGCTGATGTTCTCGGCTCTGCGCCTGGCCTTGCTGCACCACAACGCCGAACTGATCGGCGAAACCACCACCGGCGATCTGCTGGAGGCCTTCTTCAACGGTGCGCGCTTCGACCTGCGCGTGGTGGTCTACATCGTCGCGCCGCTGCTGCTGTCGGTGCTCAGCCTGCGCGCGATGGCCGCGCGGCGCGCGCATCTGGTGTGGTTGGTGGTCGCCGCCAGCATCAGCCTGCTGCTCGGCATCACCGAGATGGACTTCTATCGCGAGTTCCACCAACGCCTGAACAGCCTGGTGTTCCAGTACATGGAAGAGGACCTGGGCACGGTCTCCAGCATGCTGTGGAACGGCTTTCCGGTGGCTCGCTACCTGCTGGCCTGGGCCTTGGGCACGCTGGCCATGGCCATGCTGTTCAACTGGATCGAGCACATCACCCGTTCGCGCCAGGCGCGCCCGGCCATGGCTTGGTACAAGCGCTTCGCGGTGTTCTTCATCTGCCTGCTGCTGGCGGTGCTGGCCGCCCGTGGCACGGTGAAACAGGGCCCGCCGCTGCGCTGGGGCGATGCCTTCACCACTAATTCGATCTTCGCCAACCACCTCGGCCTGAACGGCATCCTGACCCTGTTCGATGCCGCCGAGAACAGCTTCTCCGATCACCGCGACAACGCCTGGAAACCCACCCTGCCGGACGCCGAGGCGGTGGCCGAGGTGCGCCAGATGCTGCTCGGCGAGCACGATGTGCTGGTGGATGCCGATAGCGCGGCGGTGCGCCGCGACTTCACCCCGCCGGCCGAGGGCACGTTGCCGGTCACGCACGTGGTGGTGATCCTGATGGAGAGCTTCGCCGGGCGCTGGGTCGGCGCGCTGGGCAGCGATGCCGACATCACGCCGAACTTCGACCGCCTGAGTCAGGAAGGCCTGCTGTTCACCCGCTTCTTCTCCAACGGCACCCATACCCACCAGGGCATGTTCGCCACCATGGCCTGCTTCCCCAACCTGCCGAGCTTCGAGTACCTGATGCGCATGCCCGAGGGCAGCCACAAGTTCTCTGGCCTGCCGCAGCAGCTCAGCGCCCGTGGCTACGACGACCTGTACGTCTACAACGGCAACTTCCAGTGGGACAACCAGTCCGGCTTCTTCAGCAACCAGGGCATGCGCAACTTCATCGGCCGCGAGGACTTCGTCGATCCGGTGTTCATCGATCCGACCTGGGGCGTGTCCGACCAGGACATGTTCGACCGCGCCGCCGTCGAGCTGAATAAACTGGACCCGAACAAGCCGTTCTATGCGCTGCTGCAGACCCTGTCCAACCACACCCCCTACGCGTTGCCGGAGCAGCTGCCGGTGGCGCCGGTGACCGACCGGGGCTCGAACAACGAGCACCTCACCGCCATGCGCTACTCGGACTGGGCCCTGGGGCAGTTCTTCGAGAAGGCCAAGCAGTCGCCGTACTACAAGGACACCCTGTTCGTGATCGTCGGCGACCACGGCTTCGGCAGCCCGGAGCAGCTCACCGAGATGGACCTGTACCGCCACAACGTGCCGCTGCTGCTGATTGGCCCGGGCGTGCGCGAGCAGTTCGGCGAGCGCCGCGACACCGTCGGCACGCAGATCGATGTGGTACCGACCATCATGGGTCGCCTGGGCGGCACCACCCGTAACCAGTGCTGGGGACGTGACCTGCTCAACCTGCCGCAGGGCGATGCGGGTATCGGCGTGATCAAGCCCTCGGGCAGCGACCAGACGGTGGCCATCGTCAATGGCGACAAGATCCTGGTGCAGCCCAAGGACATGCCGGCCAAGCTGTATCGCTACCAGCTCGCTGAGCGAAAGGTCGAGGTGCTGCAGGGCGATGCGCAGCAGGCGGAGCTGCAGAAGCGCCTGGAGGCCTTCCTGCAGGTGGCAACCCAGAGCCTGCTGCGCAACACCGCAGGGGTGAGCGATGCGGCAGGGGCTGCGGCCCGCAAGGAACCTGCTAGCGAGTAGGGGGCTAGCTTGTGACGCCGCGCTGGAACTGACGCGGCGCCACGCCTTTCCAACGCTTGAAGG
Organism: Pseudomonas sp. ML96; assembly: GCF_000761545.1. Classification (GTDB taxonomy): domain Bacteria; phylum Pseudomonadota; class Gammaproteobacteria; order Pseudomonadales; family Pseudomonadaceae; genus Aquipseudomonas. The sequence continues at coordinate 69,509 of NZ_JPMY01000005.1, forward strand.
CGTGGATGAAGTTGGACACCTCGCCATAGCCGAGGCGCTCGGCGATCTCCTCCAGGGTCAGGCCGCCGGTGGCCAGCAGCTCCTCGGCCAGGGCCTGGCGCACCTCATCCAGCAGCAGGCGGAAGTTGCTGCCTTCTTCGTCTAGGCGCCGGCGCAGGGTGCGCGAGCTCATGTGCAGGTCGGCGGCGACCTGCTCCATGTCCGGCAGGCGGCCGGGGCGGGCCAGCAGCAGGGCACGGATACGCCCAGCCAGGCCATCATCCTGGCTGCGTTTGGCCAGCAGGCGCTGACATTGCTCCTCGCACAGCTGCGCCGCCTGCGGATGGGCTCCGGCCAGGGGTAGGTCGAGCAGATGGCGAGGGAAGACGAAGCGGTTGTGCGCCTGCGCGAAGCTCGGCAGCTGGCCGATCTCTTCGATATAGGGCGTCGGGTCCGCCGGCGCCGGCAGGCGCAGCTCTACGCGCAGGATCGGCAGGTCGCGCAGCCATAGCTCGCGCAGTACCTGGAGCATGCCGGAGAAGTCGCGCTCCAGCAGAAAGCCGCGCAGATCCGCTGGCACGTCCTGGTCATCGAGCAGCAGGTGCACCTCTTCACCGCTTTCCTCCAGGCGCATGCCGTGGAAGGCGTAGGTCAGGTCCAGATAGCGCAGGCCGAGGCTGGCGGCGTCGCGGAAGGTCGGGCTGGCCAGCAGGGCGAAACCCCAGATGCCATAGCTGTTGAGGCGATAACGCCGACCCAGCGGCAGGCCCAGCCCCGGCTGCTCGCCGCAGGCCTGCACCAGATTGCGCACCAGGCGTAGCTCCTGCTCGGCATCCACTTCGGCGCCGGGGTCGGCCAGCAGCGACCAGTCCAGGCCGGTGCCCTGCAGACAGGTATCCAGGCTCAAGCCCAGGTCCAGGCCGTACTGGGTGAGGAGATGCACGCTGACGGCGCTACGACGGGGGCGGGCCATGCTCTGTCCGAAAGTCACAATTTATTGGCCGACTATGCCATAAACCGTGGCGAGGGGAGTGAGTAGCATCTCGTCATCTACAACAAGAATAACGGCCAAGAGCCAAAGTCTCGCGAGCTAGAGCCAAACGGTGGCGGCAGTGGTCGAGGACGCGGAGTTTACGAGTTGTAAATGAGCAGTCCGAGACCGCAGCCAACGCCGTTTGGCCGACGCGCAGCAGACTTTGCAGGAGATAACAATGAATAACATCACTCCCGAGCAGACGCCCCTGCGCACGCTGATTATCGGTGCCGGCTTCGCCGGCCTCGGCCTGGCCATGCTGCTGCGTAAGCAGGGGCACGAGGATTTCCTGATTCTCGAGCAGAGCGACGAGCCCGGTGGCACCTGGCGCGACAACCATTACCCCGGCGCGGCCTGCGACGTGCCTTCGCACCTGTACTCCTTCTCCTTCGAGCCCAAGCTCGACTGGAGCCGGCGCTATGCGCCGCAGCCGGAAATCTACGCCTACGTGCGTCAGTGCATCGACAAGCACCAGCTGGCGCCGCGTATCCGTTGCCGCAGCGAGGTGGCCGAGGCCTGGTTCGACGAGGCGGCCGCGCTGTGGCGGGTCACCACCAGCGATGGCGCCGAGTTCAGTGCACGGGCCCTGGTCAGCGCCTGTGGCCAGCTCAACCGGCCGCTCTATCCGAAGCTGCCGGGGCTGGAGCGCTTCGCCGGCGAAAGCTTCCACTCGGCGCGCTGGCGTCACGACGTCGACCTCGCCGGCAAGCGCGTGGCGGTGATAGGTACCGGCGCCAGCGCCATCCAGTTCGTGCCGCAGATCGTGCCCACGGTCGGTCGCCTGCACCTGTTCCAGCGCACGCCAGCCTACGTGATGGCCAAGCCGGACCGCCCCTACAGCCGCTTCGAGCTGGCGCTGATGAAGCGCTGGCCATGGACGCAGAAGATCGATCGCGCCTGGCAGTACTGTTTCCACGAGGTGCGCGGTGTAGCCTTCTTCCTCTGGCCTTGGGTGATGAAGCTGCAGCGCATGCTGGTGCTGCGCCACCTGGCCCGCGAGGTGCCAGAGGCCGGACTGCGAGCGAAGCTGACCCCGGACTACCCGCTGGGCTGCAAGCGCATTCTGATCAGCAACGACTACTACCCGGCGCTGCGCCAGCCGCAGGTCGAGGTGGTGAACGAGGCGATTCGCGAGGTGACCGAGCATGGCATCGTCACCACCGACGGCGTGGAGCGTGAGCTGGACGTGCTGATCTACGGCACCGGCTTCGCTGCCAGTGATTTCCTCGCGCCGATGCGTATCCGTGGCCTCGGCGGCCAGGAGCTGAACCAGGCCTGGCGCGACGGCGCCGAGGCCTACAAGGGCATCAGCATCAGCGGCTTCCCCAACCTGTTCGTGCTCTACGGGCCGAATACCAACCTGGGCCACAACTCGATCATCTACATGCTCGAGAGCCAGTTCCCCTATGTGCTCGACTGCCTGGCCAAGCTCGACCAGGGCGTGCGCTACCTGAACGTGCGCCGTCAGGTGCAGGACGCCTGGAACCGCCAGGTGCAACACGACATCGGCCAGTCGGTGTGGGAGCAGGGCTGCAGCAGCTGGTACAAGAACGCTGCCGGTAAGCACACCAACAACTGGGCCGGTTTCACCTTCAGCTACCGCAATCAAACCCGCCGGCCGCAGTGGAGCGACTATGAACTGGTCCGTTGAGTTGCCGGCCGCAAGCAGCGGCCAGCGCCTGCTCACCGCAGTGCTGCGCGCCAGCACGCGCCTGGTGTTCCGCAGCGGCATGCATCCGCGCCTGGCGCCGCGCATCCAGCGCGTGGTGCTGCGCCTGGCCACGCTAATTGCCCCGCGTGCGTCGGGCGTAGCTGTCGAGCCAGGGTGCTTGGGAGAAGTGCCGTGCGAGTGGTTACGGTCTGCGCGCGATAACGGCTGGGTGATCCTCTACCTGCATGGCGGCGCCTTTATGGTCGGCTCGCCGAAAACGCATCGGGCGATCACCACGCACCTGGCTGCGCAGTCTGGCGCGCAGGTCTGCGCACTGGATTACCGCCTGGCGCCCGAACATCCCTGGCCGGCGGCCGCGGACGATGCCCTGGCCGCCTACCGAGCGCTGCTGGCCCAGGGGCAGCCAGCCGAGCGCATCGTCATCGCCGGCGACTCGGCCGGCGGTCACCTGACGCTGTCCACGGTGCTGCGCCTGCGTGACGCCGCTTTGCCGCTGCCGGCGGCGCTGGTGTGTTTCTCGCCGGTCACCGATCTGAGCGGCGCCACCTGGCATGAGCCTGCGGCAGGCGATCCGCTGCTCAGTCGCGCCTGGCTGGGGCAGGGTGTCGATGCCTATTGCCCGCCTGGCGTGGAACGCACGGGAGCATTGCTGTCGCCGCTGCATGCCGATCTGTCCGGCCTGCCGCCACTGCTGGTGCAGGTCGGCGAGGATGAGCACCTGCTGACCCAGAGCCTGAATTTGCACGAGTGCGCCGGACTGGACCTGCGGCTGGAGGTCTATCCAGGGCAGTGGCACGTATTCCAGATCAACTGCGCCTTGCAGCAGGTCGCCAGGCTGGCGCTGCGGCGGGTCGTCGAATTCCTGCAGGAGAAGGGCTGCCGATGAACACCATTCTGATCACCGGTGCCGCCTCCGGCATCGGCGCCGCCACCGCGCGGCTGTTCCATTCCCGCGGCTGGAGTGTGGGCCTGCTGGATATCGACCACCGTGCGCTGGCGGCACTGTCTGCCGAGCTGGGCGGGGTGTGGCATGCCGAGCTGGACGTCACCGACGCCGGCGCCGTGCGCGAGGCCCTGCAGGACTTCTGTGCCTTGCATGGTGGGCGTCTGCGCGTGCTGTTCAATTCGGCCGGGGTATTGCGCTTCGGCCTGTTCGAGGAGATCAGTCTGGAAGAGCATGCGAGCATCCTGCAGATCAACGTGCTCGGCCTGCTGCAGGTGACTCACGCGGCCTTTCCCTACCTCAAGGGTACGCCGGGCGCCCAGGTGATCAACATGGGCTCGGCGTCGGGCCTGTACGGCACGCCGCACATGGTCAGCTACTCGGCCTCCAAGTTCGCCGTACGTGGCATGACCGAGGCGCTGGAGCTGGAGTGGCGACGCCATGGCATTCACGTCGGCGACCTGATGCCGCCGTTCGTGGCCACGCCGATGGTCGACAGCCAGTCCTTCACGCCGCCGGCGCTGCGGCGCATGGGCGTGAACCTGCGGGCGGAAGATATCGCCGAGGCGTTGTGGCGGCAGGTCGAGCGGCCCAAGGTGCACCGGCCTATCCACTGGCTGTTCCGCTTGATGTACGCGGCCGGCCAGGTGTCGCCACCGGCGATCAGACGCCTGCTGATGGGCTGGCTCAGCCGCGACTGAGCCGCCCGTCGCCGAAGGCGCCGCCAGCGGTCAGTGGGTCGACATGGTGGCAGAGCAGACGCTAACCTGAACAAACGGCGGTGCCGGCCAGTGCTCCTTTGGCCTGCCGCCCGCGGGCTCTGGCCTGCGCATGACAGACCAGGCAGCCCCTGCCTGGTTCTCGGGCGGCACCTTGAGGTGTCGCATGGCCGCCAAGCCGTTGGCGGCTGCGGTCGATCCATCGCCTGAGAGGAGGTCGTTTATGAGCACAGCCTTCCAAGATGATGTCAGCACTAGCGTTCTGCGCCGCATGAAAGAGGGCGGTTTTGACTTCGCCCGCGTCCATCCCATCGAGTTCTACGCCATCTTCCCGAATGAGGATCGGGCCAGAGAGGCGGCAAAGCAGTTTCGTGGCGAGTCACTGAATGCCCAGGTCAGCGTCCGCGAGGACGGCGCCTGGCACCTGCAGGTGAGCAAGGTGATGTATGCCACTCACGCCGGCATCGGCGACTTCGAGCAGGACCTGGAGGCACTGGTGGTGCCGCTGGGCGGTGTCATGGATGGCTGGGGTGTGACCCAGGAAGTCCGTCTCGACGCTCAGCTCGCCAGTCGGCCCTGAGTGCTGTGATACCGGCCAACCGCCCGGTTGGCCGGCTCCCGATCAAACCCTCTTCGAATCAGGCCGCGGTGCGCTGTTGCAGCGCCTCGAGATAGCCGATCACGTCTGGTGCGCCGGCCTGGCGCAGGCCTTCGCCGAGGGCGTTGGCCTCGGGCGAGGCCTTGGGCAGCAGGAGGAATTCCGGTGCATTCGGGTAGCGCAGCAGCGACAGGCGCGCATAGGGCAGGCCGTGGTCGAGCAGCAGGCTCATGAAGGCCGGCTCGCTCCAGGCCTGCACCGGCATGGCGGTCATATGATACAGCCGGCGTAGCTCGGCCAGGCCGCTGGCGCTGAGGCGATAGCGAACCAGCTCGGCCGGCAGGGTCACTTCCAGGCCACGCAGACGGGCGTAGGCAATGGCGCAGGCGAACTCCTCGCCATGCTGCTCGCCGCCCCAGTACGTGCGCTCGCCGTACCAGCTGGCCTGACGCAGCTCCACCGCCTCCGCAGCGAGGAAGCGCGGCATGGCATGGCTGATGGTCTTGAGGAAGTCCTTGTAGCTGATGATGCGGGCGCAGCGCCCCAAGGGGCCGGCGGCCAGTTCCTCGAAGCTGCTCAGGGTGTCGTCGAGGCGTGGCGGCGGGCTGCACAGGCCGTCGATCTGGCGCAGGTCGAAGTCGTCGAGGTGCTGCACATCGCGCTCGACCACGCGCATCAGTACGGCGCGAGCGGCGGCCTTGTCTTCCTGAACCGGGCCGGAGAGGGCATCACGCGGCAGGTCCACCAAGCGTTGCAGGGGCGGGCCAGCCTGCCACCAGACGCTCGGCGCGGGCACCGGCAGTCCCATGAAGGGCAGGCGCAGCGCGCGGGCACGCTCGAATACCAGGCGCGGCACGCGACCGCTCAGGCCCAGGCGTTGAGCCAGGGCCGAAAGGCGCGACGCGATGCTGGTGGGGGATTCGGACAGACTCATGACCCGCAGGATACTCCCGGTACTACCGTTCCAGTGTGGCAGAGCGATGGCTGCGCTGCATCATCGCGATACGGATCGGCGGCGGAGGGCGCCTGCGCCTGTGGCAGAATGATGCCATTCATTGTCGAGGATGCCTCCATGCCCAGCCTGGTGCTGGATATCGCTTTGCCTGCGGAACGCTTCCTGGCCGTGTACCAGGGGCGTGCCAACCGGGTTCTGCTGTACAGCCGCGACGGCCGCAAGGTCAGTCTGCCGGCTCATCATCTGCGTCCATTCCTGCGCCACGACGGCATACATGGCGTGTTCGAGCTCGAATTCAGCACGGCCGGAGAACTGCTCGACCTGCGTCAGCTGCAATAAGTGCTCGAACGGAGCTCCTTATTACTCCCTTGCCTCGCCTGAGGCTAGTGGCGGCGGCTATAATCGCGCCCTGCTTCCCACTGCCACCCCTTATCCGAGCCGATCCGCCCATGTACGACCTGGCCCGCGCGCTGCTGTTCCGTCTTGCCCCCGAAACCTCCCACGAGCTGTCCATCGACCTGATCGGTGCCGGCGGTCGCATGGGCTTCAATGGCCTGCTGTGCAAGGCGCCGAGCCAGTTGCCAGTGCAGGTGATGGGCCTGGAATTCCCCAACCCGGTCGGCCTGGCCGCCGGCCTGGACAAGAATGGCGATGCCATTGACGGCTTCGCCCAGCTTGGTTTCGGCTTCGTCGAGATCGGCACCGTGACCCCGCGCCCGCAGCCGGGCAATCCCAAGCCACGTCTGTTCCGCCTGCCGGAAGCCACCGCGATCATCAATCGCATGGGCTTCAACAACCACGGCGTCGACCACCTGCTGGCCCGTGTTGCTGCGGCCAAGTACAAGGGCGTGCTGGGCATCAACATCGGCAAGAACTTCGACACCCCGGTCGAGCGCGCCGTTGACGACTACCTGATCGGCCTGGACAAGGTCTATGCCCACGCCAGCTACGTCACCGTCAACGTCAGCTCGCCGAACACCCCGGGCCTGCGCAGCCTGCAGTTCGGCGACCAGCTCAAGCAGCTGCTCGAAGCGCTGCGCCAGCGCCAGGAAGACCTGGCCGTGCAGCACGGCAAGCGTGTACCGCTGGCGATCAAGATCGCCCCGGACATGAGCGACGAGGAAACCATTCAGGTGGCTCAGGCGCTGGTCGAGATCGGCATGGACGCGGTGATCGCGACCAATACCACCCTCGGCCGCGAGGGCGTGGAGAACCTGCCGTTCGGTAACGAGGCCGGCGGCCTGTCCGGCGCGCCGGTGCGCGACAAGAGTACCCACACCGTGCGTGTGCTGGCCGGCGAGCTCAAGGGCCGTCTGCCGATCATCGCCGTGGGCGGCATCACCGAAGGAGCGCACGCGGCTGAGAAGATCGCCGCTGGCGCGAGCCTGGTGCAGATCTATTCCGGATTCATCTACAAGGGGCCGGCGCTGATTCGCGAGGCGGTAGATGCCATCGCTGCGCTGCCGAAGAACTGAGAACCGGTTTACGATCTGCTGCGCGTCGGAAAAACTGCGTTGGAAACGACTTCGGAATGCTCATTTACTACCTGTAAACTCCGCTTCCTCAGCCGTTTCTGCCTTGTTTTTCTCTAGCTCGCTAAATCGTAAACGGGTTCTCCGGGGGCAATAAAAAGGGCCCCTGAGGGGCCCTCGGGCTCTCGCCCACCGCCCGGATGGGACGGTCTGGTGAAGTCGGGGTGATCCTGATTCAGCCGACGGCGTGGAGTTCGTTGAGTCTATGGATGCCGGCGGCGCCGGTCAGTCCGTCCCAGTTGTCACCGCGGCCCTCGCGCCAGCCGTTGATCCAGGCTTGACGGGTGGTAGGGTGGGTGAAAGGACACATATCGCGGGATTTACCATGAATGCCGTGCTGATAGCCGCGCAAGAATGCTCGTTCCAACGGATCACGCTTAAGTCTTCTCATCGGGTGTTGCCCTCACTGTTGACTGTTATGTCCCGTTGGCCCCTTGGTGGGACCGGGCAGAAAGCATCTGCCAGTGGGTCCGCTGCCGGCGTGGCGGACCATCTGCCAGCACCGTTGCGGTGCCGGCCTGAGTTGATTTCTATCGAATGCGTTCCACCCTGTGAATGATCGTTTTGTCATAAGGACGTAACGTCAGGGGGGATGGAGCCATAAGGTTCAATCTGTTTTTTGCTGTTGGTTTGCCCCAGGCCGCGTCAATGGGGAGCCTCGGCTGGAGCGGCAGGCTTTTTGCCATTGCGAACTGCTCTCGTCTGCGAGCGTTGTTTATTCCGACGAAGGGTCGCGCTGCGACGTCTCGTCACACTAAGGTGGCCCACAGGCCACCCCGATTACTGGATGCCCCATGTCTGACCGCTACGAACTGATTCTGACCTGCCCGAAAAGCCTGGAAGGCCTGCTGCTCGAAGAAGCCAGCGGCCTGGGCCTGGAGGAGGCCCGCGAGCAGACCGCCGCCGTGCGTGGCTTTGCGCCCATCGAGGTGGGCTATCGCCTGTGCCTCTGGTCGCGCCTGGCCAACCGCGTGCTGCTGGTGCTGCGCCGCTTCCCGGTACAGAACGCCGAGGAGCTCTATCAAGGCGTGCTGGCGGTGGACTGGGCCGAGCACCTGGACCCGGCCGGCACCTTGGCGGTGGAGTTCAGCGGCCATGGCGCCGGTATCGACAACACCCACTTCGGCGCACTGAAGGTCAAGGACGCCATCGTCGACAAGCTGCGCACGCCGACCGGTATTCGCCCGTCGATCGACAAGGTCGACCCACACCTGCGCGTGCACCTGCGCCTGGACAAGGGCGAGGCGGTGCTGTCGCTGGATCTCTCCGGACACAGCCTGCACCAGCGTGGCTACCGCCTGCAGCAGGGCGCCGCGCCGCTCAAGGAAAACCTGGCTGCGGCCATTCTGATCCGCTCTGGCTGGCCGCGTATCGCCGCCGAGGGTGGCGCGCTGGCCGACCCCATGTGCGGTGTCGGTACCTTCCTGGTCGAGGCGGCGATGATCGCCACCGACATGGCGCCGAACCTGCGCCGCGAGCGCTGGGGCTTCTCCAACTGGCTCGGCCACGTGCCGGCGATCTGGAAGAAGCTGCATGCCGAGGCCGAGCAGCGTGCCGCTGCCGGCCTAGCCAAGCCTCCGCTGTGGATTCGTGGCTACGAGGCCGATCCGCGACTGATCCAGCCGGCGCGCAACAACATCGACCGCGCCGGGCTCGGTGAGTGGGTCAAGCTGTACCAGGGCGAACTGGCCACCTTCGAGCCGCGCCCGGACAGGAACCAGACCGGCCTGATCGTCAGCAACCCGCCCTATGGCGAGCGCCTGGGCGACGAGGCGAGCCTGCTCTATCTCTACCAGAACCTCGGCGAACGCCTGCGCCAGAGCTGCCTGAACTGGGAAGCGGCAGTGTTCACCGGCGCGCCGGAGCTGGGCAAGCGCATGGGCCTGCGCAGCCACAAGCAGTACTCCTTCTGGAACGGCGCGCTGCCGTGCAAGCTGCTGCTGTTCAAGGTACTGCCCGAGCAGTTCGTTACCGGTGAGCGTAGCGAGCGGCGCCAGGCCGGCGAGGAGGGCGCTGCGGCGCCGGTAGCCAGTGAACCGGCGCGCCTGTCCGAGGGCGGGCAGATGTTCGCCAACCGCCTGCAGAAGAACCTCAAGAGCCTGGGCAAGTGGGCGAAGAAGGCCGATATCGAGTGCTATCGCCTATACGACGCCGACATGCCCGAGTACGCCCTGGCCATCGACCTGTATCGCGACTGGGTGCATGTGCAGGAGTACGCGCCGCCGCGTTCCATCGATCCGGACAAGGCCCAGGCGCGCCTGCTCGATGCGCTGGCGGCGATCCCGGTCGCACTGGGCATTGCGCCGGACAAGGTGGTGATCAAGCGCCGCGAGCGCCAGGCCGGCACCAAGCAGTACGAGCGCCAGGCCAGCCAGGGCCAGTTCATGGAAGTGAACGAGGGTGGCGTGCGCCTGCTGGTCAACCTGACCGACTACCTGGACACCGGTCTGTTCCTCGACCACCGCCCGCTGCGCCTGCGTATCCAACAGGAGGCGGCCGGCAAGCGTTTCCTCAACCTGTTCTGCTACACCGCCACGGCCACCGTGCATGCGGCCAAGGGCGGCGCGCGTAGCACCACCAGCGTCGATCTGTCGAAGACCTACCTCGACTGGGCGCGGCGTAACCTGTCGCTCAACGGCTTCTCCGACAAGCAGCGCCTGGAGCAGGGCGACGTGATGGCCTGGCTGGAGGCCGACCGTGGCGAGTACGATCTGATCTTCATCGACCCGCCGACCTTCTCCAACTCCAAGCGCATGGAAGGGGTATTCGACGTGCAGCGCGACCACGTGCGCCTGCTCGATTTGGCCATGTCGCGCTTGGGCAAGGGCGGTGTGCTGTATTTCTCTAACAACTTCCGCAAGTTCCAGCTCGACGAGAGCCTGGCCGAGCGTTACGCGGTGGAAGAGATCAGTGCGCAGACCGTCGACCAGGACTTCGCCCGCAACGCCAAGATTCACCGCGCATGGCGCATGACCGCCAAGGGCTGAGAGCCGTGGCCATGAAAAAGCCCGCCATTTGGCGGGCTTTTTCGTTGCGGCGAACTCAGCGGCGGTAGATGTCCAGCAGCACCTGGTCGAGGATCGCCGAGGCGCCCCATGGGCGTGGGTCATTGAGGATCGCCACCACCACCCAGTTCTGGCCCTTGGCCGTGCGGGTGAAGCCGGCGATGGCGCGCACGTTGTTCAGGGTGCCGGTCTTGATATGCGCCTGGCCCTGCATCGCGGTGTTCTTCAGGCGCTTGCGCATGGTGCCGTCCATGCCCACCAGCGGCAGCGAAGCGATGAATTCCGGCGCGTAGGGGCTGTGCCAGGCGGCCTGCAGCATGCCGGCCATCTCGCGCGCGCTGACCCGTTCGGCGCGCGACAGGCCGGAGCCGTTCTCGATCACCAGGTGCGGCGCGGTGATGCCCTTCTTCGCCAGCCAGTTGCGGATCACCCGCTGTGCGGCCTTGGCATCGTCGGGGTCGGCGCGGTCGCGGAACGACTCGCCCAGGCTGAGGAACAGCTGCTGGGCCATGGTGTTGTTGCTGTACTTGTTGATGTCGCGGATCACCTCGGTGAGGTCCGGCGAGAAGGTGCGCGCCAGCAGCTGGGCGCTCTTCGGGACTTCGCCGACACGATCCTTGCCGTGGATGCTGCCGCCCAGTTCCTGCCAGATGGCACGCACGGCGCCGGCGGCGTAGCCGGGGTGGTCGAGCAGGGCCAGGTAGGTCTGCGCGCTGCAGCCTTCGGCGAGCTTGCCGGTGACCACCAGAGTGGTGCCGTCGAACTGGGTCACCGGGTTGTAGCGCACGTCCGGCCAGGCCGGGCACTTGGTGCTGCCGAGCGCCTTGACCTGATTGTCGATGCGCACGTTGGTCAGCGGCGGCTCCATCATCACGCTGACCTTGCCGCCGGACGTGCGGGCAATCATGCGCACGGCCTTGAGGTTGACCAGTAGCGAGTCAGGGGTGACCAGGAACGGCTTGTTCGGGTCGCCGCCGTCGTCATTGAAGGTCGGCAGACTCGGGTGGTGGAAGTGGCTGCGGTCCAGCACCAGATCGCCGGTGATCTGCTGCACGCCGTTGGCACGCAGGTCGCGCATCATCAGCCAGAGCTTTTCCATGTTCAGCTTGGGGTCGCCACCGCCCTTGAGGTACAGGTTGCCGTTGAGCACCCCGTTCTTCAGCGGGCCGTCGCCGTAGAACTCGGTGCGCCACTGGTGGGTGGGGCCGAGCAGTTCGAGGGCGGCGTAGGTGGTGACCAGCTTCATGGTCGAGGCCGGGTTCACCGACACATCGGCGTTGTAGATGATGCCGTTGCCGGCGCCATCCAGCGGCAGAGCCACCACCGACAGGCTGTTAGGGGAAATCTTGTTGGCCTTGAGCGACTGCTGCACCTTGCTTGGCAGCACGCTGCTGGCCTGGGCGGCAGAGAGGGGAAGGGCGACGGGGAGAAGCAGTGAAGCGACGACGAGATTGCGGAGCGTTCTGATCATTGGCACTGGCCCAGGCAGAAAAAAGGGCAAAAAAGAAGGTGCGGATGCGGTTTGGCTGCGCATTATGCCCGATGCCGAGGCAGGTCATAGGCGCTTTTTGCTGAACGGGCGGGCAGTGCAAGCGGCAACCTGCTAGAGTGCCGCCCGTTGTAACTATTGAGTATCTAGGAGTGTATATGGCCACCAACCGTTCCCGCCGCCTGCGTAAGAAACTGTGCGTCGACGAATTCCAGGAACTGGGCTGCGAGCTGACCCTCAGCTTCCACGAAGGCCTGACCGAAGAAGGCGCCGATAAGTTCGTTGACGAATTCCTGCTCGACGGCATCGACGCTAACGGCCTGGGCTATGTCGGTGGTGATGACTACGGCTTCGTCTGCCTGGCCAAGCGTGGCTCGGTCAGCGAAGAGCAGCGCGCCGCGCTGGAAGCCTGGCTGAAAGGCCGCAAGGAGCTGAGCGAGTTCACCCTCAGCCCGCTGATGGACGTGTGGTACCCGGAGAATCCGGTCAGCGCGAAGGCCTGAGCCTTCAGCTGAAATGAAAAAGCCCGGCCTAGGCCGGGCTTTTTTGTGCCCGCGATTCAGGCCAGGCCGGCCTTGGCCAGGATGGCTGCCGGGTCTATCGCATCGATCTGCTCCGGGCGCAGGAAGCGTTCGGCATAGGCTTGCGGAATGCCCGTAGCGATGAACAGGGCGAACAGCTCCGGGTCGATGTGCGCGCCGCGGCACATGCCGGCCATGATGCCCAGCGAGTCGCTGAGGGTCTTGCCCTTCTTGTAGGGACGGTCCACCGAAGTCAGTGCTTCGAAGATGTCGGCAATCGCCATCATGCGCGCCGACAGGCTCATTTCCTCGCGCTTCAGCCGCTTCGGATAGCCCGTGCCATCCATCTTCTCGTGGTGTCCGCCAGCGATCTCCGAGACGTTCGCCAGGTGCTTGGGGAACGGCAGGTGATCGAGCATGCGGATGGTCTGCACGATGTGGTTGTTGATGATGTAGCGCTCCTCGGCGGTCAGGGTGCCGCGGGCGATACCCAGGTTGTACAGCTCGCCGCGGTTGTGCTTGAACTCCGGCACTTCGAGCTTGAAACCCCAGGGGTTGTCGGCGGGGATGATTTCGCTGGCCGGGCGTTCGAGCACGTGCTCGGGCTTGTTCGCCAGCAGCGGCTCCTGCACCGGCAACTGCGGCGCCGGGCTGCGTGCCTGGCGCTGGTTCTCTTCCCAGGACACACCGAGGCGATCATCCAGGGTGCGTGTCCAGGTGCGCGCGGCGATGGTCTTGAGGCGTTCCTGGTCGGCATCGGCCATCGCTTCGCCGCCCAGGTTGCAGCGGGCGACGAAGGTGAATTCGTCGTCCAGCGCGGCCAGGGTCTCGTCGCGCAGCGCGCTCAGGGCGGCCTCGTCGCTACCCTGGGCCAGGCCCTGCCAGTAGACGACCCAGGCGTCGCGCTTGAGCAGCTCGAAGCGCATGCGCACCTCGTGGATGCGGTCGTAGATGGTCTCCAGCTTGGTCGCCTTGTCCACCACGTATTCTGGGGTGGTGACCTTGCCGCAGTCGTGCAGCCACGAGGCGATGTGCAGCGCCTCCCATTCCTCGTCGCTCGGCTGAAAGTCGCGGAACGGTTCGGCGTCGCTGGCGGCCGCGGCGCGCGCCAGCATCAGGGTTAGCTCCGGAACGCGCTGGCAGTGGCCGCCGGTGTAGGGGCTCTTGGCGTCGATGGCGCCGGCGATCAGTTGGATGAATGCGTCGAGCAGCTGCTTCTGCTGTTCCAGCAGGCGCTGGCTCTCGATGCACAGGGCGGCGACGCCGGATACCGCTTCGACATAGGCGATGCGCTGCGGGCGCAGCATGGCCAGCTCGGATTCCTTGCCGCTGTCGCGGTTGACCAGCACCAGCACGCCCAGGGTGTCGCCCTGGCGGTTGTGCAGCCCGGTCGCCATCAGGTGCACGCGCGGGCTGTCCAGGGTGTGCAGCAGGCTCTGGTAGCCATCGGCCTGGTCGAAGCCGAGCGAGACCACGCAGGTGCTGCCACCTTCGGCCGGTTGGCGCAGCCAGTGCGGCAGCTCGCTGGAGCCCGCCTGGTAGCTGGGGATGCGGTGCTCTTCCAGACTGTGCTGCTCGTCGTTGATGAACAGGCCGTGGGGCTCCAGGGCGCCGCTGCCGGTTTCCCGCAGGAACAGCAGGCCGGCGCTGGCCTCGCTGAGGTCCACGGTCTCCTTGAGCACGCGGCGAAGCAGGGCGTCGAAGCGGGTTTCGGCGGAGAGGCTGGCGGTGATGTCGAGGAAGCTGGACAGGGTGTCCTTCATCTTGCCCATGGCTACCGCCAGCTGGTCGATCTCCAGCACCGGCGAGCGGCCGCTGGCCGGATGGCTGAAGTCGAAGCTGCGGATCGCCTCGGCCTCGGTCACCAGTGCGTTCAGCGGTTTGACCAGCACGCGTGACATCAGCCAGCCCAGTGGGATGCACAGCAGCAGGATGGCCAGGGTCAGAATCGCGCCCTGCCAGCGGATGCGGTAGGCGTCGGCCAGCAACTCCTCTTCCGGGGCCAACAGGGCCAGGCGCAGGCCATCGGGACCGCCCTCGGCGAGTTGGCTGTAGGACACCTGCCAGGGTTTGCCGGCCAGTTTCATTGCGCCCTGGCGATCCTTGTCCAGGCCGCTCTGGAACAGCTCGGCCAGCGCCGGGCTGAGATTGGCCACCTGGGCCAGGTGCACCCTGCCGTTGCTGACCACCAGTTTGCTGGCGTCCGGGTAGGCCACGGCGGCGCCGTCCGGGCGGTACAGCACCACTTCGGAGGAGGGGGTGACCCGGTGTTTGGCCAGCGTGGCGGAGAGGTCGGCCAGGGTCAGGTCGGCGGCCAGTACCGTGTCGCCGCTGCTGATCAGGGCGAGGGTAGTGCCGACATCCTTGGTGGAGAAGAAGGCGTAGGGATCGGTGGTGATCAGCTGCTGGTCCGCGCGCGCGCTCTTGTACCAGTTGCGGGTGCGTGGGTCGTAGCTTTCCTTGAGGTTCTGCCGGCGGCTGATCCAGTTGAGATCGGCGTCGAAATACTGCGACTCGGAGATCGGCCGGGCATCGCCCGTGCGGTCGATGGTCCAGACCTGGTAGGCGGCGTTGGCCGGGGCATCGAAGATGCCCTTGAGGCGGTCGTCGCGCAGCGGCCGCACCATGAAGAAGTCGCCATCTTCATAGCCCAGGTAGAGCGCGGCGAGCTTGGGGTTATCCTTCAGCGCCTGGGCGAACATCGGTAGCAGGTTCATGCGCTGGTAGCTGTCGCGCGCCAGGTTGCGCTCGTTGAGCGCGAGCAGGCCGAGCAGGTGGCGAATCGGCTGGTAGGTGTGCTGTAGGTCGGCTTCCACTTCCTCGCGCATCTGCTGGAACAGCTGCTTGCTGCTGGAAAGGATGACCTGGGTGGTCTGGTAGTAGTTGAACAGACCGAGGATCACGCCGCTGCTGAGCAACAACAGGGTGAACAGCATGCTGATGTGCATGTGCAGCGGAAAGCGCCGTTCTTTGCCCTGCATGACCTCACTCCTTTGACTGCAGAACTTCAGGATAAGGACAGAAGCATAGCCGCTTCGCTAGCTTTGCAAGCGCTCTGTCCTGCGTGTCAGCCACTGTTCCAGGCCATGCATCAGCAGCGCCACCAGCATGGCCAGGACCACGCCGATCAGGCTGTTGAACAGGCGTATCTGCGCCAGGTGCCAATCGTGCGACAGGCTCTCGGCGAGCAGCACGAAACTGACCGTCACCTGCAGCACGAACAGGCCATAGTGATGTGCCTGGAAGGCGCGGCTGAGAATGATCAGCGGCAGGATGGTGGCGACCATCAGCGGAGGGCTCTGCAGGCTGTGGCCGAAGTAGATCAGCAGGGCGGCGGCAGCCAGGCTGGCCATGCTCAGCTGCAGGGCGCGCACCAGGCTGCCGCGCAGTTCCAGCTGCAGGGTGGCGATCAGTGCCAGGGTCAGCCAGTAGCCGCGCTGCAGCCCGGCCAGCTGGACGATCAGGCCAGCTGCGGCGAAAGCCAGGGTGCAACCCAGCGCATGCAGACGCCAGCGCTGCTCGGGCAGACGCCGCGCATGGCGCTTGAGCACCCTGAGGATGGCCATGAAGCGCGGCATGTACGGCCACATGCGCAGGCCATGCAGGCCGCGCAGGCCGAAGGCGAGCAGGGCGACCCAGAGGCCGCCGAGGACGAACAGCGCGGCTACCGCGTCGGCATTCTTGAGCGTGCCGAGGCCGAACTGGCCCTGGCCGATGCATAGGCACACGGCCAGGCCGATCCCGAGCTTGCCGGCCTCGGTACCGAAACGCTGCAACCAGGCCAGCAGGAAGCCGTAGCCGGCGAACAGGCCAAGGCTGAGCAGCGGATGGCTGGCCGACCAGAAGCCCAAGCCGGCGCTGCAGGCGCCGAGCAGGGTGAGCAGCAGCAGACGGAGCATACCGAAGCGGTGCAGCGGGTTGGCCTGGGCGGCCTGGAAGGCACCGGCCGAGGCCCACAGAAAACCGGGATGACCGCTGAACAGCCCGAGCAGCAACGGCAGGGCGCAGCCCAGGCCGGCAATCACCGCCGGCCCCCAGGCCGGAGGGCCGGCGTGCCAGCTGAACACCTGTCGGATCATCTCTCGCATGGCGTCACACCGGGCTGGAGCGCCCGGTCATCTCCCGGGCCATTTCGGTGGCGTAGCTGTCGGTCATGCCGGCAATGAAGTCGATCATGCGCAGGAACGACAAGTACAGCGGCCAGCCCGGCTCGGGCGCGTAGTGCGCGAGCAGGTCGAGGATGCGGCGGTTCTTGAACGACAGCTCGCGGCCGCTGTGCTGTTCCAGCGCGGCGCCGCAGAAAGCGTTGAGTAGGATCTCCAGGGTGGTGTAGGCACCGATCTCGTGCAGGGTCTTGCGCTTGTCCTGGAAGATCTTCTCGCGCGCCATGCCCTTGGCGCGCAGCACGCAGCGCTTGGCCGGGCCGTGCATGTGCTCCACCAGATCACCCTCCAGAGTGCCGGCGAGCAGCGCTGGCTGCTGTTCGACGAAGGCGCGGGCGGCGGCGTTGGTCAGGTGCTCGATGGCCTTGCCACGCAGGATCGCCAGCTTGCGCCGGCGCGAGTCGTTGGCGCCGAGCTGGCGGTAGGTTTCCGGCAGGTCGTCGCCGACCAGGTCGAACAGCAGGGCCTCGACCTCGGCGTAGTCGAGCAGCTCCATCTCCACGCCGTCTTCCAAGTCGATCAGCGCGTAGCAGATATCGTCTGCCGCCTCCATCAGGTACACCAGCGGGTGGCGCGCCCAGCGTTGTTCGTCCAGCTGCGGCAGACCGAGCTTGGCGGCGATCTGCTCCAGGCGCGGCAGCTCATGCTGGTAGCAGCCGAACTTGTGCTTCTTGTAGCCGAGGGCCTCGGCGTGGCGCGCGGTCCAGGGATACTTGAGGTAGGTGCCGAGGGTGGCGTAGGTCAGACGCATGCCACCGTCGAACTGGTGGTATTCCAGTTGGGTGAGTACGCGGAAGCCCTGGGCGTTGCCTTCGAAGCTGAGGAAGTCGGCGCGCTCGGCCTCGCTCATGTCGTCCAGCCAGCCGCGATTCGCGGCCTGGCGGAACCAGTGGCGAATGGCGTCTTCGCCGGAATGGCCGAAGGGTGGGTTGCCAATGTCATGCGCCAGGCAGGCGGACTGCACGATCACGCCCAGGTCGCTGGGCGCGCACCAGTCGGGCAACTCGTCGCGCAGCATCTCGGCCACGCGCATGCCGAGGGAGCGGCCGACGCAGCCGACCTCCAGCGAGTGGGTCAGACGGGTATGGATGTGATCGTTGCTGGAGACCGGGTGGACCTGGGTCTTACGCCCCAGGCGGCGGAAGGCGCCGGAGAAGATGATGCGGTCGTGATCCTTGTGAAACGGGCTGCGGCCCAGCTCGTCAGAGCTGTAGAGCGACTTGCCGAGCCGTTCGCGGGTAAGCAGGGTCTGCCAATCCAAGGGCTATCCTCGCCGGTGGGTGGTGAGCCCTTAGCTTCGGTGTTCGCGGCCATGCCTGCAAGTAGCGGTGCACTTTGCCGGCATGCCGATGAGCGGGCGACGGGCGGCAGGAGGATGCGTGGGTTTCTGTGATCACAGGTGATATCGTCGTGATATCGCGTAAAGACTTATACCCATAACAATAAGAGTAATAAGCACGTGACTTCACCAGCTGCCATTTCCGAGGACTCGCAGCAGCAGCTGCGCATCCGCCGCTTCATGATGAGTGTGGCGATGTACGTCCTGGCTAGCGTTCCGCAGGGTGTCTCGTTGTACAACGGCATTTCCCCGGCCTGGGTGATGCTGCTCTGGGCGGCCATCGCGGTCGCCACCAACCTCGGCTTCTATCTGCTGTTCCGCTTCGGCCTCAACCTGCGCTTCCGCGATCCCAGCCTGACCCTGCCGCAGATGGTCGCGGCCATCGCCATGGTGCTGTTCACCCAGAGTTACGCCGGCGAGGCGCGCGGCGCCTACCTCGTGGTACTGCTGATCATCATGGTGTTCGGCTGCTTCAAGCTACATACCCGCGAACTGCTGGGGCTGAGCCTGGCCACCATCGTCGCCTATGGCATGACCCTGCCCTTTATCCAGAAGATCGACGGCGAGGACTTCAACCTGGCTGTCGAAATGGTGCTGTGGTGCAGCTTCTCGGTATTCCTGCCGTTCATTTCCATTCTCGGCGGCAGCATCAGCGATCTGCGCAAGCGGCTGATGGCGAGCAATGCCCAGTTGCAGGAGGTGCTGCAGCAGGTGACCGAACTGGCCACCCATGACGAGCTGACTGGCGCCTACAACCGCCGCTATCTGCTGGAAATGCTCAACCACGAGAAGAACCGGACCGACCGTGGCGGCGCTGGCTTCTGCGTGTGCATCCTCGACCTCGACTACTTCAAGCGGATCAACGACACCTACGGGCACCCGGTGGGCGACGAGGTGCTCAAGACCTTCGCCAACGTGGTGCAGCCGCTGCTGCGCAGCACCGACTTCTTCGCCCGCTATGGCGGCGAGGAGTTCCTGCTGTTCCTGCCGCAGACCTCACTGGAGATGGCCCAGCATTGCATCAAGCGTATCCAGGATGCCCTGGCCGAGACCGGGTTCGCCGATCTGCCCGGCGAGGTACGAGTCACCGCGTCCATCGGCGTGGCGCAGTACTACCTGCAGGAGTCGGTTGCAGCGCTGATCGAGCGCGCCGACAAGGCCCTGTACCGGGCCAAGCAGAACGGCCGCAACCGCATGGAGCTGGCGCCGTTCCACAAGCCGATTCTGATCTGAGCCTCAGGACAGCCCCGCTGCATCGATATCGAGCAGCAGCAGGCGGCGGCCATTGTCGATGAACTGGCCGGCGGTCAAGCAGTACTGGTTGCTGGTGGCGTCGCGGTAGGTGCTCGACAGGGTCAGGCGGCGCTCTTCCCAGCCCTCGGCCAGCAACTGATAGAAGTAGGGCCGCCAGGACCAGTTGTGGCCCAGGTAGCGCGCGTCCTCTTGCCAGTCTTGCCCGTCCCACTGCAGGTTGGGGGTGAGCTGGGTGCCATGCCGGTCGCACTGGTAGATGCGCAGCAGCCAGGGGTAGTCGCTGGGATTGAGCAGCGAGTCGAGTTGCCCGCCGCGTTCGGCCCAGTGACGCACCAGGCTCATCAGCTCGGCCAGTTGCTGACGCAGGCTCATCAGCCGTGCGCGTTCGGCCAGCTTGCGCTGCACATACTGCTCGCGCAGGCGGGCGAAGCGCTCGACGAAGGCGTCGGCGGCGAAGAACTGTTCATCCGGCTTGGCGAACAGGTAGCCCTGCACGTAACGCGCGCCACACTCCAGGGCGAAGTCCAGCTCGGCCTCGGTCTCCACCCCCTCGGCGATGATCCAGCAGCCGGTCTTCTCCGCCATCTGCGCCAGGGCGCGCACCACCTCGCCACTGGGGCCGCCGCGGGCGGCTTCCTGGAACAGGCGCATGTCCAGCTTGAGGATGTCTGGCTGTAGTGCCAGCACGCGGTCGAGCTGCGAGTAGCCGGCGCCGAAGTCGTCGATGGCGATGCGTGCACCGGCCTCGCGGTAGCGCGCCACCACGCCCGTGAGCTTCTGGCTGCCGCCGCCCAGTTCGGTGATCTCGAATACCACGCGTTGCGGCGCCACGCCATGCTGCTGTAGCTGCTTGAGGCTGGGCAGGGCCTGGTTGGGGCGCAGCCAGGTGATCCAGCGCGGCGAGATATTGATGCTGAGGAACCAGTCGGCGGGCGCGTCACGCAGGCGGGCGAGGGCGTCGTCGCGAATCTGCCGGTCCAGCCGGCGCAGGTGCGCGGGCGAGACCTTGGGGTCAATGAACAGCGGGCCGACCGAATGCAGGCTGCCATCCTCATGGCGCAGCCTGCCGAGGGCTTCGAGGCCGGCGATGCGGCCGGTGGCGGTGTCGATGAAGGGCTGGAACACTGCTAAAGGTTGCCCGTCGATCACGAACAGTTTCCTTGCACTGATGAAAAACTGACCAGTCAGTTAGACCGATCGCGCTGCATCGCGTCTGCAAGGATGGGGCCAGATGTTTCAGCGGTGCTGCTGTTCGATGTTGGGACGCTGTGTCGCCTGCACCCCGCGAACGACCGGGTAGAGCACCAGGGCGGTCCGGGCCAGCTTGCCGAAGACGCCCAGGCGCCCGCCGAACAGCGTCAGCAGCACGCCGGCGGCGACCAACAGCGGGGTCTTGGCACTGGCGGGGTCAGCATGGCGCAGCTGCTGCAGTGGGTGGGTCAGCGGCTGGACGTTGTAGCGCAGTTGCTGACGATGCATTTCCAGACGCAGGCGCACCAGTTCCTTGCGCATGCTGCGGCGGGCGGAGGCGGACAGTGAATCACTCATGGCAGCAGGCGCTCCTTGTCGCGGGCCAGTTCCGCCAGCGTGGCGCGAAATGGCGATTCACCCTCGCGTGCCAGGCACATGGCCTTGCGTACGCACAGCAGCAGGGCCACGGCGTAGACCACGCAGAGGCCGATGGCGGCGGGTAGTCGGTAGGTGTCCCAGCAGGCGATGAGCACGACGGTCGAGAGTGCGAGCAACACCAGCAGGCCGAAGATCAGGCTGAGGCCGGAGAAGACGAAGAGACGGAACGAGCGCGACTTCTCCTCCTGGAACTCGATGCCGAGCAGTTCCAGGTGGCCCTGCAGCAAGCCGACGAAGGCGCCGCCCAGTTTCTTCAGCGAAGGTTTGGGCGCTTCCGCCGCCGGCTTCTGAAGGTCCTCCTGCATGGCATTCCTCCGTTAGCGGCGACCGGCCAGCAGGCCGAGCAGGAAGCCCACGCTGGCGGCGACGCCGATGGTCTGCCAAGGGTGCTGCTGTACGTACTCCTCGGTTTTTTCCACCGCGATGCGGCCCTGCTGCTCCAGGCTCTGCTCGGTTTCCTTGAGCAGGCCGCGGGCGCGGCTGAGGTTGTCGCTGATCTTGGCGCGCAGCTCCTGGACCTGATGGCCGGCCACTTCCGAGGTCTGCCGCAGCAGGCTCTCGGTGTCATGCACCAAGGTCTGGAATTCGGCAGACAGGGCATCCTGAGCCTGGCGCAGGTTGCGGCGATGGGCTTCCTTGTCGACGTTCGGGGTAGTGCTGCCGCTGGTTTCGAGACCGGACAGATCGGCGTTCGGCGTGATGGACATAGCGCTCTCCTCTGGAGTGATGGCGAACTCATGAGTTTCGAGCGAGGCCCATCCGGCTTGGTTCAGGCTATTTTGCGCCTCCTAATGGCACAGCTTTTGCCTTCGCATGGTGCATGGCGTCGCGCCAGCGCCCCTTGTTGGTTCGCTCGGTTCGCGATGGGTCCGCCATTCGCTTTGCTATGTCACTGAAAACAAAGGATGAAAATCGCGAGTGCGATTTTTTCGCAAAGGCCTGGCTCCTTTTGCGGGCGTTTTGCGGGTCGTCCTTATTGGGTCTGTGCTCATGGTTGGTGCGAGTGGTGGGTTTAGAGATCGCTTTTGGTGCTTTATAGGCCGGGGACACCCTTAGATGGAAAACCTCAATAGCGCCGTGGAAACCCTGATCCACGGCTCCAACACCCTGTTCATCCTGCTCGGCGCCATTATGGTGCTGGCCATGCATGCCGGCTTTGCCTTCCTCGAGGTGGGCACCGTACGGCACAAGAACCAGGTCAACGCCTTGTCGAAGATCCTCTCCGACTTCGCGGTGTCGGCCCTGGCGTACTTCTTCATCGGCTACTGGGTCGCCTACGGCGTCACCTTCTTCGCCCCGGCGAGCGAGCTGACAGCTGGCAGTGGCTACGCCCTGGTGAAGTTCTTCTTCCTGCTGACCTTTGCCGCGGCCATTCCGGCGATCATCTCCGGCGGTATCGCCGAGCGCGCCAAGTTCGGCCCGCAGCTGTGCGCCACGCTGCTGATCGTCGCCTTCGTCTATCCCTTCTTCGAGGGGCTGATCTGGAACGGCAACTTCGGCCTGCAGGCCTGGCTGACCGAGCGTTTCGGCGCTGCCTTCCATGACTTCGCCGGTTCGGTGGTGGTGCACGCGGTCGGTGGCTGGCTGGCCTTCGGCGCGGTGATCCTCCTCGGTCGTCGTGACGGGCGCTACCGCGATGGCCGCCTGGTGGCCTTCGCCCCGTCGAACATTCCGTTCCTCGCCCTGGGTTCGTGGATCCTGATCATCGGCTGGTTCGGCTTCAATGTGATGAGCGCGCAAACCCTGGGCAGCATCAGCGGCCTGGTGGCGGTCAACTCGCTGATGGCCATGGTTGGCGGCACCGTCGCTGCGCTGCTGGTCGGCCGCAACGACCCCGGCTTCCTGCACAACGGCCCGCTGGCCGGCCTGGTCGCCATCTGCGCCGGCTCCGACCTGATGCACCCGATCGGCGCCCTGGTCACCGGCGCCATCGCCGGCGCGCTGTTCGTCTGGGCGTTCACCGCCACCCAGGTGAAGTGGAAGATCGACGACGTGCTCGGCGTGTGGCCGTTGCACGGCCTGTGCGGCGTGTGGGGCGGCATCGCCTGCGGCATCTTCGGCCAGAGCTACCTGGGCGGTCTGGGCGGTGTCAGCCTGGCCAGCCAGCTGATCGGCACTGCGCTGGGCGTGCTGGTGGCCCTGTTCGGTGGCTTCCTGGTCTACGGCGTGCTGAAGAATCTCACCGGCATCCGCCTGAACCAGGAGCAGGAGTACTACGGCGCCGACCTGGCCATCCACAAGATCGGCGCCAACAGTCAGGACTGATTGCGTCGCGAATGAAAAAGCCCGCCGATTGGCGGGCTTTTTCATGCTGCGGGACTTACCAGAGCGACAGGCTGTAGCTGAGGATCAGGCGATTCTCATCCAGGTCGTTGCCGAAGTTGCTGCGCGCGGTAGCGTTACGCCATTTCACGCCGAAGTTCTTCAGCGGGCCTTCCTGGAACACGTAGGCGATGTCGGTGTTGCGTTCCCATTCCTTGCCGTCGCTGCCGGCGACGCCCATGTCGACGTCGTCGCCGCTCAGGTAGCGGGTCATGAAGGTCAGGCCGGGAATGCCGATGGCGGCGAAGTTGTAGTCATAGCGGGCCTGCCAGGACTTTTCGTCCTTGTTGGCGAAGTCGCCGATCTGCACATAGTTGACCAGGAACGGGTCGGTACCGTTGATGTAGGCGAAGCCGGTGTCGCCGCTCATCTTCTGGTAGCCGAGGCCGAAGGCATGGCCGCCCAGGCTGTAGGTGAACATGGCGTTGAGCGCCTTGTTGTCGACGTTGGTGTTGCCATCGTCGGTCGAGCGCGCCCAGCGGATGTCGGACTTCAGCGACTGCTTGTCGGCCAGCGGCAGGACGTGTACCAGGCTCAGGTAGTGCTGCTTGTACAGGTCTTCCAGCGCGCCGTAGTGGTAGCTGGTGGTCAGGCTGTCGTTCCACTTGTAGCTGAGGCCGCCGAAGTCGAACTTGTCGGCGGTGACTCCGGCAGCGCCGGTGATGTTGCGGCGGGCACCGGTGGTCATCGCCATGTCCTCGTAGTCCGAGGAGTCACGCTGGTTGTACTGTTTGAGGCGACCGGCATCGACGATCAGACCGTCGATCTCGGTGGAGTTCAGCGCACCACCGCTGAAGGCTTGCGGCAGCAGGCGCGAGTCGTTGGCCTGCACCACCGGCAGCTTGGGCATCAGGGTGCCGACTTTGACCACGCTCTTGGATATCTTCATCTTGGCGGTGGCGCCCAGATCGCCGTAGTCGTCCTGCGCGCGGCCGGTCTCGCGGTCGCGTTGCAGCAGGCCGGTGCCGCTACGATCGCTACCGGAGTCCAGTTTCACGCCCAGCGCGCCGATGGCGTCCAGGCCGAAGCCGACGGTGCCTTCGGTGAAGCCGGACTCGTAGCGCAGGATGAAGCCCTGGGCCCATTCCTCGGCCTTGGACTGGGCGGCGCCTTCCTGGCGGAAGTCGCGGTTCATGTAGAAGTTACGCAGTTCAATACTGGCCTTGCTGTCTTCCAGGAAGGCCGCCTGCGCGAGGGAGGGCAATGTGAGGCTGGTGCCCAGCGCGGCCAGGGCCACACCACGGGCGAGAGGGGTCTTGCTCATTGTTATTGTTTCCTCGGCTGGTGAAGGCGCTTCGGTTGTCCGAAGTCGTTGCAGCCTGAAGACTAAAACATTTCGAAAATATTGCTGCCTCTAGACCTTGGTCGAGGGTCATTCCACCCAGTGCGGGTAATAGCCCAGTGTGCGCTGCACGGATTCGTCATGGGCGGGCACCACGATCAGCTGCGGCTGCTCCTGCAGCAGGGCATGCACCTTTTCCAGCTGCAGGCGGGTGCCTTCGCGGTCGTTGTCGACCATGTTGCGGCTGATCCAGAACTTTTCCTTCGGACCGGTGAAGCCTTGCAGGCGCCAGCTGGCATCGCCGGTAAAGAAGAAGCGCCGGCCATCGTCGAGGGTCAGGAACAGGCCCACACCACCTGGCGTATGGCCCGCCAGTGGCACCAATACCAGGCTGCCGTCGCCGAACAGGTCGTGACTGCTCTCGAAACCCATGAAGGGTTGATCGTCGAACTGATAGGGCACCCAGCGGATGGGGTGGGCGAACTGGCTGGGCAATACGGCTGGAGGTACGGCGATGCGGCTGAACTCGATCTCTTCATAGGGTGCCCACACCGGCACCTCGGGGAAGTCGGCCAGGCCCGAGGCATGGTCCCAGTGGCTATGGGTGAGGAGGATGCGGTCGATGCGGATGCCGTCGCGGTCCAGTTGGTCGCGCACCGGCGTCACCTTGCCGTATTGCAGCAGCGGCTTGTCGTACCAGGGCATCTCGGACTCGAACTGCTGGTCCACCTGGCGTCCCAGTGAGGTATCCAGCAGCAGCGTGGCGGCGTGGTGCTCGATCAGTACGGCCACATGGTTGGCGATGGCCTTCTCGGTCCAGGCGCCGCCCTCGACGGTGAAGGCGTCCAGGGTTTCGGTTTCGGCGGTCTTGACCAGGGCGAAGCGCAGGCCGGCGGCCTGGGTGGTGCTGGCAAGCGCCAGCAGCAAGGCGAGGAGTAGGGCGCGCATGTTCAGTGTCCTTGAACGGGCAGGGCGAGTGCAGGCGCGCGATGGCCTGCGTGGGTATGAAGAGGGCTTTTCATAGCGGCGTGCCTCTCAGAGACCGGGCATGCCGATGTAGCCGGGCAGGGCGCGGATGCGTGCGAACCAGGCGGTAATGTGCGCGTAGGGCGCGAGATCCACGCCGCCGTCGCCTGCCAGGGCGACGTAAGGGTAGACCGCAAGGTCGGCGATGGTCGGTGCAGCGCTTTCGGCCAACCAGGCATGATGAGTGAGGTGGGCATCGAGCAACTCGAGCACCTGTACTGCACGTTGCTGCGCCCCCTCGAGATTGCCGGGCATGCGGAACAGCCTGTGCAGGCGCGCTTGTCCCGGCCCGCGCGCGGCCTCGTTGGCGGCGAAGCTCAGCCAGGCCGCGACGCGCGCCTGTGTGAGGTTGTCCTGCGGCAGCCAGCTGGCAGCTGCGTAGCGCTTGGCGAGGTAGGTCAGGATCGCTTGGGAGTCGTAGATCGGCTGGTCTTGGTCCACCAGTACCGGCACCTGGCCGCGCGGGTTTAGCGCGAGAAACTCCGGACGCTTCTGCTCGCCACCACGCAGATCGACTTCTCGCAGTTCCACCGGCTGGTCGAGCAAAGCAAGGAACAGGCGGACCTTGTAGCAGTTGCCGGAGAGGGTGAAGTCATGGAGCAGCATGGCGAGAGCCTCGTTGTTGGGTTTGACTCGATATTAGACAGACAGGTCTGTATATTTCAAGCGAGACTTTCTCAAACTGGAGCGCCGGCCTATGCCGCACGCATAATGTCCGCCCGACGGAGGACCCTGATGGCATCGAGCAAACGCGAGCAACTGATCAATACCGCGCTGGAGCTGTTCTATCGCGAGGGCTATCACGCCACCGGCATCGACCGCATCCTGGCCGAGTCCGGCGTGGCCAAGATGACCCTGTACAAGCACTTCAGATCGAAGGATGAGTTGATCCAGGCGGTGCTGGAGAATCGCGAGCAGGTCGTGCTGGAACAGTTGGCGGCGCTGCGAGCCAGCGCGTCGCCACGTGAGGCGGTGCTGCTGGTGTTCGATGGCCTGCATGCGTGGATCAGCGAGGCCGACTTCTGCGGCTGCAGCTTCATCAACGCCGCTGCCGAGTTCCAGGATCGCCAGCATCCGATCCATCAGCAGGCGGCGACCTTCAAGGCGGCCTTCGCCGAACATCTGCGCCAGGCGCTGGAACAACTCGGTGCGGCGGATGCGCTGCAGCTGGCGAATCAGCTGCAGTTCCTCTTCGAAGGCGCGCTGAGCATGGCCCACGTGCAGGGCCCGGCCGATCAGGCGCTACAGGCGCGCGCCGCCGCCGAAACCCTGCTGCAAGCCCGCGGGCTATAGATGCCCGCTGGTCGGTTTACCCTAAAATTTCCCGGCCTGCGGCCGTCAAACTGGCAGTTCACCCTGCCTGGTACGCCATCATGACCAATCTGGCTTCCCTCTCGCCCTCCCAGTCTCGCCCGACTGGGATCAATACCCTGGCCAATCAGCGTGGCCAGGTCGATCCGCAGAGCACCCTGGCCAACCGTCTGGCCAATCGCCTAGGCCTCGAACCCGGCGCCCTAGACGGCAAGCGCGAAGACTTCACGCCGGACAAGGTCGCCGACCGTATAGTCGGCTTCATCGAGCAGCGCCTGAAGAGCGAGGCCGCCGCCGGCGCCGATCCGGCCAAGCTGGAGAGCCTGCTGACTCAGGCCCGCGAAGGCGTGGAGAAGGGCTTCGCCGAGGCGCGCAAGATCCTCGACGGTATGGGCGTGCTCAAGGGCAAAGTGGCCGACGATATCGACGCCACCTACGACAAGATTCAGAGCGGCCTGGACGGGCTGCAGTCCGACTACGGCAAGACCGCGCCCAGCGGCAGCGGCAACACCGTGGCTGTGGCGGCTCGCAGTGAGCGTTTCGCCGCTCAGGCCGAGACCTTCGACATGCAGGTCACCACCCGTGACGGTGATCGCCTGAAAATCTCCATCGCCAGCGCCTCCGCCAGCTGGTCGCAGTCCAGCGTCGCCGCAGCCAGCAATGGCAATACTTCGGCGGCCAGTGCCAGCAGCAACTCCGGCAGCATCCAGATCGGCGCCTGGCAGGTACAGGTGGAAGGCGAACTGGATGACGAAGAACGCTCCGCCCTGGAAGACCTGTTCAAGCAGGTGCAGGACATCTCCAGCGACTTCTATTCGGGCAATCTGGAAGGCGCCTTCGATCGCGCCATGCAGCTGAATATCGACGGCTCGCAACTGGCGTCCATGTCGCTGCAGCTGACCCAGACCAGCGTGCGCCAGGCCACCGATACCTACGGTGCTGTGGCTCAGCAGGGCGGCCAGGCCGCCAGCGCGGTGAACGACGATTTGATCGACTACGCCCGCGGTCTGCTCGATGCGCTGCGCACTGCTGACAAGGTGTCGGAAGACGCCAAGGGTACCCTGGAGCAGCTGCTGGACGGTGGCTTCAGCCTCGACGAGCGTTTCGACGAGTCGCTGCTGAGCAAAGCGAAGGAGCTCAACAGCCGTCTGCTCGATGGTCTGCAGGGCATGCTCGGCAACGAGCCCAAGGCCGAGGAAGCTTGAGCGGGTGTTAGACTGCGTCTCTGATCGAGTTCGGAGACGCCCCGATGCCCCCTGAATGCCAACTCTTCGGCACCCTCGGCTGCCATCTCTGTGAGGTGGCCGAGGCGCTGCTGATGCCCTTCGTCGAGCACGGTCTGCTGGTCGAACTGGTCGACATTGCCCAGCGTGAAGACTGGGTCGAGCAGTACGGCCTGCGCATCCCGGTGCTGCGTCGCAACGACAGCGGTGCCGAACTCAACTGGCCCTTCGATGCCGATCAGGTTGTGGCCTTCCTGCGCTGAATCCTTCTCTGCTCTGACTGCTTGATATCTTGAACGGCTGATGCGTATTTTGTACGGATCAATAACAAGGATAAGCAGTCATGAATACCGACGGCCGCAGTTCGCTCGCAGAGCGTTTGACCGGAGTAGGCGAAATCGAGTGTGTCACCGCGGACCTCAATGGTGTGCCGCGGGGCAAGGTGATGACTGCAGAGGGCTTCCTCGAAGGTCGCCGCCTGCAGCTGGCGCGCGGGGTGCTGCTGCAGTGCATCATGGGCGGCTATCCGCCGGCACGCTTCTACGGCAGCGACGATGGCGACCTGGTGCTCAGCAGCGAGCCGCAGCGCGTATTCCGTCTGCCCTGGAGCGACTCACCGCAGGCCATGGCCATCTGCGGTGCCGACGAACTGGATGGGCGCAGTTCGGGCCTTTCCACTCGCGGGCTGCTCAAACGTGTAGTCGCCGCGTACGCCGAGCATGGCTGGCAGCCCGTGGTGGCGACCGAGCTGGAGTTCTTCATTTTCGAGCGGCATCTGGATGCCGCACAGCCGTTCCGCCCGCCGCTGGGCTTAGATGGCAGTCGCGAGAGTGGCTGTTCGGCCTTCAGCGTTTCGTCGGGCAACGGTCTGCGGCCGTTCTTCGAGGAGGTCTACCGCTGCATGGCGGAGCTCGGCCTGCCGCGCGATACCTTCATGCATGAGATGGGCGTCAGCCAGTTCGAGATCAATCTGCTGCATGGCGACCCTCTACTGGTGGCCGACCAGACGTTCCTGTTCAAGCACATGCTGCGCGAGGTCGGGCTCAAGCACGGCTTGGCCGTGGTGTGCATGGCCAAGCCGCTGCCGCATACGCCGGGCAGCTCCATGCATATCCACCAAAGCGTGGTGGAGCAGGGTAGTGGTCGCAACATCTTCAGCTCCGACGATGGCGAGGCGACGCCAGCGTTCTTCCACTTCATCGGCGGCCAGCAGGCCGCGCTGGCAGACTTCACCCTGCTGTTCGCGCCGCATGTGAACTCCTATCAGCGCCTTTGCCATCCCTATGCCTCGCCGAACAACGCCTGCTGGTCGCATGACAACCGCGCCGCCGGACTGCGCATTCCGGCCAGTGGCGCGGCCGCACGGCGGGTAGAGAATCGCCTGCCTGGCGCCGATGCCAACCCTTATCTGGCCATCGCTGCCAGCCTGGCCGCGGGGCTGCATGGCCTGCAGCAGCAACTCGAGCCGCATGCGGCGATCCAGGGCGAGTTCGAGGTGCCGCCGGCGCTCAGCCTGCCTTGCACCATGCACGCGGCGCTGCAGCGCCTGCAGGCCAGCGAGTTGGCCAGGCAGTGGTTTGGCGAGGAGTTCGTTGGTGGTTACTGCGCCAGCAAGGGCATGGAGCTGACCAGCTATCTGGACGAGATCACCCCTTGGGAGCGACGCGTGCTGGGCGGCCAGGTCTGAATGCAAAAGGCCGCCCTGGGGCGGCCTTTTCTGCAAACGCTTACGTCAGTCCTCGCGGCGCGCTTCGCGCTGCAGCTGGTAGACGAAACGTTCTACCTGGCGCTGTTCCAGGCCGCTCATGCGGTGGAAGCGCAGACCGGCGAAGGTCATGTCGACCTTCTCCACATAGTGCACATGGCGCAGTTCAACGGCCATGGTCATGGCACCGATCGGCAGCGATGCGGCGAAGCGCTCATAGACCTGGCCGGATTGCAGGCGGCCGCTGACATCGCCAGCGAAGCGCAGGCGGCAGCCAGTGGCGGAGATATCCAGCATCTGGCCCTTGATGCCCGGGTTGAGGCGGGTACCGGACAACTCGATGTTGACCAACTGGCCCTGGCCGAGCGAGGCGCGGAACGCATTGCGGCGCTGGTGGTAGGTCACCCGCTCCGGCATGTGGCTCCAGTAGCAGCGAGAGCCTTCCAGCTCGCCGATCTGCACGGGATCATCGCAATCCCACGCAATGCGCACGCCGTCGTGGAAGCCCTCGACGCGGAACGGCTCGCCGTTCTGCATGAAGCGCTCGCCATCGTTGGGCACCATTTCGTCGAGGGCGATGACGCCCCGCTCGCGATTGACCTCGACCAGGAAGCTCTGGAAACGCTGGTTGCGCTCCTTGAACATGATGATCAGCGGGTCGTTGCTCTGCTGCAGCAAGCGCAGGTTGGCGAAGATCTCCAGTGGTGCGCTCAGCACCTTGGGTGGCTGTGGGCCATCGTCTTCGTGGAATGGATTGGACACGATCCAACAATCTCCGGGTACTACCGCACTAGCATACTGGCATATTGCCGGTATGTCCCTGTGCTTGTTGTTATGGGGCTCAGGCCTGGCTGAGCGGGCGTTGCTGCGCGATTCTAGCGGCGCCGCCGCGGCTGTCATAGAGCCCCGGTGTTTCTCCGCCGCGGAGAATGCCGAGCACGCTTTTCAGGGATGCCTGATTGGCGCGGATCAACCGGCCATTGCGTTGGTTGGCGTCGCGGCAGCTTTCCAGCAGTTGGTTCAGCTCTTCGCTGCGGGCAAGCAGTTCGGGGCTGTCGGTGCTGCGGCTGGCCAGGGTTTCCAGGCCGGCGCGGTCGGCGCTCAACTGCTGCGCGGCGAGCAGCTTGCTGCGTGCCGTGCCGTGCTGGTCGAGCAGGCCGAGGAGGGGGATTTTTTCGCCAAGAATTTGTTCCAGACGCGGCAGGTCGCGTTCGCCCATGGCCTGGAATTCGTTATCGATCAGTTCAAGCAGGCGTTGTGCCGTGCCGATATCTTCGATGAACAGTTGCAGCAGTTCGTTAGTTTGCATCGCGGGCTCTGGGGATCGGGCGTCCAACACCCCCAGCGCAGCCCTGAGACTAGCGCTGGGATTCGAAATCGAGCAGCTTGCCGGCGACGCGCTGGGCATCGACCTGGTAGCTGCCATCGGCGATGGCCTGCTTCAGTTTGGCGACGCGCTCTTTGTCCACGGTCGGCAGGTCACGCAGCTTGTCGCTCACTTTCTGCAACTGCTGGGCTTCACGGCTGAGCTGAACGGATTCACCCGTTTTGCCGGCAGGGGCCTGCTCATCGGCAACCTGAGCCACATTCGGCTGAGTGCTGCTGACGGCTTCGTTACGGCCGCTGGCCTGAGCATTGCCGGTACGCCCGCTGTTCGCGGCGTTGGAGGCATTGTTCAGCCTGTTGAAGTCGATAACCATGTTGTGAACCTCTGACGGTATCTGGACGCTTGACTGGGTTGTCGGCCGGTCCCGTCGAAACTTTAGGGCGCAAATGTGTGCGTCGTTTAACAGTGTAGGAAATCGTCGGTTAATTGCGCTACAAGAATCGTGCCTACATCTCCACTTCGACCTGGCCGGGGCCCACTACTCGTGCCCTGACCACTCTCTGCGAGCCCAGATTGCGGACGCTGATCTGCTGGCCGAGAGTCCCGCCAGACAAGGCCTCGCCTTGCATGCGCACACTGATGCCACCGCTCTGCGCGGCAATCACGACCTGATCACCGCGGCGTACGCTTTCGGCCAGTTGCAGTTGTGCTGGGGTCAGCACCTGATCGATTTGTGCCGGTCGCGTCAGTTTTTTGCCGATGGCCTGGTTCGGATCGGTGATATAGCCTCGGTTGAGCAGGCCGATGTCCTGTTCTACTAGGGCTATATCCGCCGGCCCTACTATGTTGTCGCGCTTGAGCGCAGTCTTCAGGACGACCACCGGTCGGAAGATGCGCACCTGGGCCGGTACGAAGACTGTCCAAGGTGTGCTGCCTTCGCAGCTGACTCGGACGGTGACCCTGCCAACTGGCTGTGCCGGGCTTTCCAGGCTTTGCGTCAAATCGCTGTCGCAGGCGGCCAGGCGTAGGCGCGGGTCGAGCTGATTCACTTGAATTTCATGGCGCGCTGGGATTTCGCTACGCTCTAGATAGTCCTCGACCATGAACTCAAGAAAGCCCTCGGTAGCGCCGATAAGCTCCTCGGGCAGGGTCAGCGGCGCGGCGTGCAGCGAGCTGTAGCCGAACAGGCCCAAAGCGGGTAAAACACCGGCAAGGCCAAGGCGTTTTGCCATCATGCGTCGGGAAAGTGTCGTGAATATGTTCATGACGCTCACAAAGCAAGGCCCGTGCCGCCTGCTAGGCTAAGCAGGACGCACGGCGATATGAACAATAAGGAGTCTGGGCATGGCCGGAGTATTGGACTCGGTTAACCAGCGTACCCAACTGGTCGGGCAGAACCGCCTGGAGCTCTTGCTGTTCCGATTGGACGGTCCGCAGCTCTACGGCATCAACGTGTTCAAGGTGAAGGAGGTGCTGCAATGCCCCAAACTCACCGTGATGCCGAAATCCAGTCAGGTGGTGCGTGGTGTGGCGAACATCCGCGGGGGCACCATCCCGATTCTCGATCTTGCGCTGGCCACTGGTAGGTCCGCGCTGGACGATATCCAGAACAGTTTCGTGATCATCACCGAGTACAACACCAAGGTGCAGGGTTTTCTGGTGCGCTCGGTGGAGCGCATCGTCAACATGAACTGGGGCGAGATCCATCCGCCACCCAAGGGCACTGGTCGTGACCACTACCTGACCGCGGTGACCCGCGTGGACAACAGGCTGGTCGAGGTCATCGACGTGGAGAAGATCCTCGCCGAGGTGGCGCCCATGTCGGAAGCGATTTCCGAGGGCGTGGTGGACGTCGAGACCCAGGCCAAGGCCGTGTCCAAGCGCGTGCTGATCTGCGACGACTCATCGGTGGCGCGCAAGCAGGTTTCGCGCTGCCTGGAGAGTGTCGGCGTGGAGGTCGTGGCGCTCAA
The DNA here is from genome assembly GCF_000761545.1 of Pseudomonas sp. ML96. Lineage (GTDB taxonomy): Bacteria > Pseudomonadota > Gammaproteobacteria > Pseudomonadales > Pseudomonadaceae > Aquipseudomonas. The sequence goes on from NZ_JPMY01000005.1 coordinate 102,506, forward strand.
CGATGGGCGCGAAGCCTATGACTATCTGCGCAAGATGGTGGAAGAGGGCAAGGACCCGGCGAAAGAATTCCTCATGCTGATCTCCGACATCGAGATGCCGGAGATGGATGGCTACACCCTGACGGCGGAGATTCGTTCCGATCCGAGGATGCAGACCCTGCATGTGATTCTGCATACTTCACTCTCCGGAGTGTTCAACCAGGCGATGGTGAAGAAGGTCGGGGCCGATGACTTCCTGGCGAAGTTCCGGCCGGATGATCTGGCCTCGCGCGTGGTGGAACGCATCCGTGTAGCTGATGGGGGCTGAGGGCTCGGCCCTCGGTTAGGACTATGTATGGTGAGGCGGCATTAGTGTCTTCAGGGAATTTGGATTTCGAGCAGTTCCGGACCTTTCTGGAAAAGGCCTGCGGCATTCTGCTGGGGAGCAATAAGCAATACCTGGTGTCCAGCCGCCTGAACAAGTTGATGGAACAGCAGGGGATCAAGACCCTCGGCGAACTGGTGCAGAAGATGCAAGCCCAGCCTCGTGGAGGGTTGCGCGAGCAGGTGGTGGACGCGATGACCACCAACGAAACCCTGTGGTTCCGCGATACCTATCCCTTCGAAGTGATGAAGAACCGGGTGCTGCCCGAGCTGATCAAGGCCAACCCCAGTCAGCGTCTGCGCATCTGGTCGGCCGCCTGTTCCTCAGGGCAGGAGCCTTACTCGCTGTCCATGACCATCGACGAGTTCGAGAAGACCAACCTGGGGCAGCTCAAGGCTGGCGTGCAGATAGTGGCGACGGATCTGTCGCCATCGATGCTGACCAACTGCAAGTCCGGCGAGTACGACAGCCTGGCCATGGGTCGCGGTCTGTCACAGGATCGCCTGCAGCGCTACTTCGATCCCAAGGGACCGGGGCGTTGGGCAGTCAAGACGCCGATCAGGAGTCGAATCGAGTTCCGTCCGCTGAATCTGCTGGAGAGCTACGCGGCTCTCGGTAAATTCGATGTGGTGTTCTGCCGCAACGTGCTGATCTATTTCTCGGCCGAGGTGAAGAAGGACATCCTCACCCGCATCCATGCCACGCTCAAGCCGGGTGGCTATCTCTTCCTCGGGGCTTCCGAGGCGCTCAACGGCCTGCCAGACCTCTATCAGATGGTTCAGTGCAGTCCGGGGATCATCTACAAGGTGAAGTGATCCGGAAGTGTGTGCAGACGGGAGGCCTAGGCCTCCCGTTTTCATTTCCGGGGCGGCAACGCGGCATTGCCGGCTTTGCCGCTTAGCCTGTTTCAAGCGGAAAAGCTTTGCCGCTTGCCGCTTGTCAGGTTGCTTAAGACTTTGTAAGTGAATGAAAAATAAGAAAAAATAAAATTGGCACAGCCTTTGCTGAATGTCTGGCAACACGCCCAACCGGCAAAGGTTCCAGATCATGAGCATCAGCTTCGAAAGCGCACTTGGCATCCACGAAACAGCCCTCGGCTTCCGTGCCCGCCGTGCCGAGGTTCTGTCCAACAACATCGCCAACGCCGACACCCCGAACTACAAGGCGCGTGATCTGGATTTCTCCGCCGTCCTGGCCGAGCAGAGCGAGAAGCAGAGTGGCAAACAGTTCGGCCTGAACCGTACCGACACCCGTCATATTGCCGCTGACGGCATCGAGTTGGCCGACCCGGCACTGCGCTACCGCACCCCGTTCCACCCGTCCATCGATCAGAACAGCGTCGACATGCAGCAGGAGCAGGCCAACTACACCGAGAACGCGGTGCAGTTCCAGGCCAGCTTCACCCTGCTCAATGGCAAGTTCAAAGGGCTGATTGGCGCCCTGCGCGGCGAATAAGGGAGATCACCACCATGTCACTCGCCAGTGTCTTCAATATCGCCGGTACCGGTATGAGCGCCCAGAGCACTCGCCTGAACACAATCTCCAGCAACATCGCCAACGCCGAGACCGTTTCCTCGAGCATCAACCAGACCTACCGCGCTCGTCACCCGGTGTTTGCCACCACCTTCGAGTCGACCATGCAAGGCGACCGCGGCTCGCTGTTTGCCGATCAGGATCAGCCTGGTCGTGGCGTGCAGGTGCTGGGGGTGGTCGAGGATCAGAGCAGCCTGATGCCGCGCTACGAGCCTAACCATCCGGCGGCCGACGAGAAGGGCTACGTGTATTACCCGAATGTCAACGTGGTCGAGGAGATGGCCGACATGATTTCCGCCAGTCGCGCCTTCCAGACCAACGTGGAAATGATGAACACCGCCAAGCAGATGATGCAGCGCGTACTGACCCTGGGTCAGTAAGCAGCGAACGAGGAGCGAGACAATGAGTGTCAGTGGCGTTAGTTCCGCGCTGGACCAGTACCAGATCAAGCAGGACACCACGCAGAACAAGGAGCTCGGCAAGAACCAGTTCCTCGAGTTGCTGGTCGCCCAGCTGAACAATCAGAACCCGCTGGAACCGCAGGAGAATGGCGAGTTCATCGCCCAGCTCGCGCAGTTCAGCCAGGTTGAGGGTATCGAGCAGCTCAACTCCAGCATGGAGTCGTTGCTCTCCGGCTACCAGTCCTCGCAGGCGCTGCAGGCATCGTCCCTGGTCGGGCGCAAGGTGATTATCCCGACCGAGAAGGCGGTGGTGGACACCAGCGAAACCTTCAAGGGCAGCCTGGTACTGCCGGTTACCAGCAGCAACGTCTACGTCAACGTCTACGACAGCGCTGGCAAGGCGGTGAGTCGCGTCAACCTCGGCCAGCAGTCTGCCGGCAACGTCAGCTTCATGTGGGACGGCAAGGACTCGAGCGGCAATCTGTTGCCGCCCGGCACCTACAAGTTCGAAGCGCAGGCCACCTACGCCGATGGCACCAAGGGGCTCTACACCCTGCTGCCGGCGAACGTCGACAGCGTCACGCTCGGCCAGAACGGCGGCGAGCTGATGCTCAATCTTGCAGGGCTTGGCAGCGTAGCGTTGTCCCAGGTCCAGATCATTGGTCAGTAACCCCAGGCTGTATGCGCCGGCAGTAGCGGCAAAGGAGTAAATCCATGGCTTTCAATATCGGTCTCAGCGGTCTGCGGGCAGCCACCAAGGACCTCAACGTCACCGGCAACAACATTGCCAACGCTGGTACCGCCGGCTTCAAGCAGTCGCGCGCCGAGTTCTCCGACGTCTATGCCGCCTCAATGCTCGGCAGTGGCTCCAACCCCACTGGCAGCGGTGTGCTGCTGTCCGATGTGTCGCAGCTGTTCAACCAGGGCAACATCAACTACACCCAGAACGCCCTGGACCTGGCTATCAACGGCAACGGCTTCTTCGTCACCAGCAACAATGGTGATATCAGCTATACCCGTGCCGGCTATTTCGGTACCGACCGCGATGGCTTCGTGGTCAACAACTTCGGTTACAAGCTGCAGGGATATGCAGTTGATGCCAATGGCAACCTGCAGAACGGCGTGGTGACCGATATCCAGATTCGCACCGCGTCCCAGTCGCCTCGGGCCACCGAGAACATGACGCAAACCTTCAACCTGAACTCGAACAACACGGTGCCCACCACTACACCGTTCGATCCAACGGATCCCACTACCTACAATTCGTCGACCTCGACCAATATCTACGACACGCAGGGTAATGCCCACGTGTTCACTCAGTATTTCGTCAAGACTGGCCCCAATACTTGGGCGATGAATGTTCTGGTCGATGGCCGTAGTCCGTCCAACCCGGATGGCGATGCGGCTGCGGTTACGGCGGCCAATACGGCAGCGACTGCCCCCGGCGCTACCCCGGCCAGCGTTCTGGCTGCGGTGCCGGGTGGTAGTGACGCCAGTGTTATTGCTGCGGCAACTGCGGCTGCCGCGGCTCCAGGCGCGACTGCAGCGAGTGTTGCGGCTGCCGTCTTTGCCGCCTCCGAGGCTTTGGCTACCGTTCCGTCGAGTGCTGCATTGACTTTCAGCGCATCGGGGCAGTTGTTGTCTACGACCAGTACGGATCTCACGGTGAATCCCGATGGCACTATTTCCATGAATAACTGGGTGCCTGCCGCGCCGGACGGCTCCACGCCGCCGATCTGGAGTGCTAATGGCGCCAACGCCTCGGCCACCGGGGTGACTCTCGATCTGCGCACTGCCACCCAGTTCGCCAGTGCCTTTGCGGTGACAGCGGTCAGTCAGGATGGCTATACCACGGGTGAGCTGTCAGGGCTGGAGATCGACGACACCGGCGTGATCTTTGCCCGCTATACCAACGGCCAATCTCTGGTTCAGGGACAGGTGGTTCTGGCCAACTTCGCCAACGTCCAGGGCCTGACTCCAGTGGGCAAGACGGCCTGGGTGCAGTCCTTCCAGTCCGGCGAACCGGTAGTCGGCACCCCGCGCTCGGGCACACTGGGTGCCTTGCAAGCGGGTGCGTTGGAGGATTCCAACGTCGAGCTGTCGGACCAGTTGGTGAACCTGATCGTTGCCCAGCGTAACTACCAGGCCAACGCCAAGACCATCGAGACCGAGAGCGCTATCACTCAGACCATCATCAACCTGCGTTGATGAGTGAGGGGGGGCTTGCCGGCAGCGGCAAGCCCTCGCCGGCATACCCTTC
>NZ_JPMY01000006.1 GCF_000761545.1 Pseudomonas sp. ML96
CGAGGCGACCACCGAGATCTCCAGCATGATCGGCAGCATCCAGGAGGAAACCGCCAGCGCCATCCGTACCATGGAGCAGGGTCAGGCGCTGATGCAGGAAGGCCTGGCGCGCAACGTCAAGGTCGCCGCGGCGCTGGCGCAGATCGCCGAGCAGACCAACGAGGCCGGCGAACAGTTTGCCGCCATCACCACCGCCACCCAGGAACAGAGCAGCACCGCCACGCTGCTCAGCAGCAACCTGCAGAGCATCGCCCTGGCCAACAGCGAGCAGCGCGAGGTGGTGGCCAACCTGGCCGAGACCGCGCGCGAGATGGATCGCCTGGCCGCCGAGCTGCAGCGCGAGGTCAGCCGCTTCCAGTAACTCCATGCGCCATGAAAAAGCCCGGCCAGTGCCGGGCTTTTTTGTTTCAGCGCACCACGTGGAGGAAGTGCATGTGCTTCTCGTACTGGTCTAGCACGTCGCCGATCAGGTCGTCACGGCTCCAGCCCATCACGTCGTAGTCCTGGCCGCCTTCCTTCAAGTGCACCTCGGCGCGGAAGTACTTGCGCTCGTCGCGGCCGTCCTCCTGGCTGCCGACCAGGGCGAAGCTGGGCATCACGTAGGCCCGCGGGCGGATCAGGTAGATGAACTCGGGCGACTCCGGTGCGCCGAGCACCAGGCTGACGCGGCCGTCCTCACCATCTTCTATCTGCACCAGGCAGCCCTGCTTGCGCAGCTCCTCGGCCACCGCGTCCAGCGCCGGCCGGGCGACCTCGGCGAGGAAGCGCACCACGTGGGCGCGACGCGGGAACATCATCAGGTTGCGCAGGCGCCGCTGCCAGCCGCCGGCATGGCGTGGCGCCGGGCGCGAGGTGTTCAGCGCCTGGTAGCGGATGCCGCGCTTGGTGGCGTCGAGCTTGAGCGCCTTGAACAGGCCCCAGATGGCGCACATCAGCGCCAGGGTGAAGGGCAGGGCGCTGACGATGGTGGCGGTCTGCAGGGCCTTGAGGCCGTCGGCCAGGAGCAGGGCGATGGCCACCAGGCCCATGGAGGCGCTCCAGAAGATGCGCTGCCAGATCGGCGTGTTGGCGGCGCCGCCGGAGGCGAGCATGTCCACCACCATGGCGCCGGAGTCGGCCGAGGTGACGAAGAACACCACCACCATGATGATGGCCAGCACCGACAGCACCGAGGCGAAGGGGAAGTGCTCGAGGAAGGCGAACAGCGCCAGCGCCGAGTCGGCGTTCACCGCCGTGGCCAGGCCCTGCACCTTGTCGATCAGGATCATGTGGATGGCGGTATCGCCGAACACGGTCATCCACAGCAGGGTGAAGGCGGTCGGCACCAGCATCACCCCGGTGACGAACTCGCGCACCGTGCGCCCGCGCGAGATGCGCGCGATGAACAGGCCGACGAAGGGCGACCAGGCCAGCCACCAGCCCCAGTAGAACAGGGTCCAGCCGCCGATCCAGTCGTTCGGTTGGTAGGCGTAGAGGTTGAAGGTCTTGTTCACCAGGTCGGAGAGGTAGCCGCCGGTGTTCTGCACGAAGGTCTGCAAGATGAACACGGTCGGCCCCAGCACCAGGACCATCAGCAACAGCAGCACCGCCAGGCCCAGGTTGAGCTCGGACAGGCGGCGGATGCCGACGTCCAGGCCGCTGACTACCGAGAGCGTGGCCAGAGTGGTGGTGGCCAGGATCAGCACGATCTGCACCGGCACGTTGATCGGCACGCCGAACAGGTGGTTGAGGCCGCTGTTGATCTGGGTGACGCCGACGCCCAGCGAGGTGGCGACGCCGAGCACGGTGCCGAGGATGGCGAAGATGTCGACGGCGTGGCCAATGGGGCCGTGCACGCGCTCGCCGATCAACGGGTAGAGCGCCGAGCGCAGGGTCAGCGGCAGGCCGTGGCGGAAACTGAAGTAGGCGAGGATCAGCGCGACTATGGCGTAGATCGCCCAGGCATGCAGGCCCCAGTGGAAGAAGGTGATCTTCATCGCCTCGCGGGCGGCGTCCACGGTGCCGCCGACACCCACCGGCGGGTTGATGAAGTGCATCACCGGTTCGGCGACGCCGAAGAACATCAGGCCGATGCCCATACCGGCGGAAAACAGCATGGCGAACCAGGTGGTGCGGCTGTAGTCGGGCTCGCTGTGGTCGGGGCCGAGCTTGAGGTCGCCGTAGCGGCTGACGGCGAGGAATACCACCGCGATGAGGATCAGGGCGACGGCGAGGACATAGACCCAGCTGAGGTTGCCGATGATCCAGCCCTGCAGGTGGTTGAACAGGGCCTGGGTCTGCTCCTGGAGCAGCACGCTGAACAGGACTAGGGTGACGAGGAGGGTGGCGGAGCCGAAGAATACCGGCGGGTTGATGGTGGATTGCGAAGACTTATTTGCCTCCATTGAGCTAGCTCTCCTTGTGATCGGATGGGCCGCCAAGGGCGGGAGGCGGCGCATTCTAGCACAGGTTGATAGCTGAAATCTCTGGATGTATTGTTGCTGATAGATTTGTGCGCTTAATGCGCGGCGCTGGGCCGGTACTGCAGAGCTTCGGCCAGGTGCTGGCGCTGGATATCGGCGAGCCCCTCCAGGTCGGCCAGGGTGCGCGCCACCTTGAGCAGGCGGTGGGTGGCGCGCAGCGACAGGCGCAGGCGTTCGGCGGCCTGTTCCAGCCAGCGCTGGTCCTCGGCTCGCAAGGCGCAATGCTGGCGCAGCTGATCGAGGCCGAGGGCGGCATTGGCGCAGCCCTGGCGTTGCCGCTGGCGCTCACGGGCCGCGGCCACGCGAGCGGCGACTCGGGCGCTGCTGTTGTCGGCGTCGGGCGCGGCATTGAGGCTGGTGCTCTCGCGGGCGACGGTCAGGTGCAGGTCGATGCGGTCGAGCAGCGGGCCGGACAGCTTGTTGCGATAACGCTGTATCTGCTCCGGGGTGCAGCGGCACTGGCCGCTAGGGTCGCCCAGATAGCCGCAGGGGCAGGGGTTCATCGCTGCCACCAACTGGAAGCGGGCGGGGAAGCGCACCTTGTCACGGGCTCGGGCGATGACGATCTGCCCGCTCTCCAGTGGCTCGCGCAGTACCTCCAGCACCTTGCGGTCGAACTCCGGCAATTCGTCGAGAAAAAGCACGCCCTGGTGCGCCAGACTGATCTCGCCGGGTTGCGGACGACTGCCACCGCCGACCAGTGCCGGGCCAGACGCAGAGTGGTGCGGCTGGCGAAAAGGGCGCTGTGGCCAGGCGTTGAGCGGTGTGTGGCTGGCCACCGAGTGAATTGCCGCCACCTCCAGTGCTTCCTCCTCGCTCAGTGGCGGCAACAGGCCGGGCAGGCGGCTGGCCAGCAATGTCTTGCCGGTGCCGGGTGGCCCGCTGAGCAGCAGGTTGTGGCTGCCACTGGCGGCGATCAGCAGGGCGCGCTTGGCGGCCTGTTGGCCCTGCACCTCGGCCAGGTCGGGATAGGCCAGGGCGTCCTGGCGCAGGCCATTGGCCTGGTAGGGCTGGAGCGGCGTGTGGCCGTTGAGGTGGGCGGTGATCTGCAGCAGGTGGTCGGCGGCCAGTACGGTCAGGCCTGAGGCCAGGCAGGCTTCTTCGGCATTGGCGCTGGGCACCAGCAGGGTGCGTCCGGCAGCGCGGGCGGCCAGGGCGGCGGGCAAGACGCCCTGCACGGCGCGCAACTCGCCAGACAATGCCAGCTCGCCCAGGCATTCCAGTTCTGCCAGGGCGGTGCTTGGCACCTGGCCGTTGGCGGCGAGGATGCCGAGGGCGATGGCCAGGTCGAAGCGCCCACCGTCTTTAGTATTAAGGAAAATGCTATATGATAAAAAGACCACTTCGCGTGAGAAAAATGCGCCGTGCGCCCTCATATCAAAGGCGTGTCCACCTACCAGTTCCCCCAGCATCTAGACGAGATGATGGAGGGGCTGCACATGGCTGTCCGTAAGATCGGCCCTAGCTCCTACACCAATACCGGCTACATCCCGAACTCCAAGGGGGTGCGGGTACAGCGCACCGAGTCGATGTTGGAACAGCAGTTCCTTTCGCTGCTCGATTACGACAATCGCGTTCGGGGCTACCAGGCCCAACCGTTCAAAATTCGTTGGAGAGGTCCGACTGGGCGTTGGCGTGAGTTCACTCCGGATGTGATCGTCTCTTACACGGCAGACGCTCAAGTTGAAGAGCCTTGGCTCAAGCCCACCGTCTATGAGGTGAAAACTCGAAGAGAGCTGGAAGCGAAGTGGGTCGAGCTACGGCCTAAATTCCAGGCAGCTGTGAAGTGGGCTAGAGACTACGGCTGTCGTTTCAAGATCATCACCGACACCGAGATTCGTACGCCTTATCTGGTCAACGTCGAACACTTCATGCATTACCGCAGCTTCCGTTTGGGGGAACACCCAGATGCAGGTCGGATGCAGCGATTACTTCTCGAAGCGCTCTATGAAGGGAAAAAAGGTACCTCTAGGGAGGTGCTCACCTACATCACGAGCGACAAGATGGAGCAGGCTAGGCTGACCCCCTGGTTGTGGAATCTGGTGACCTTGGAGCTTGTAGGTGCGGACCTGACCCAACCGTTCAACATGAGCTCGCCGATCTGGATCACTGATCGTGGGGTGATTACGCTCGGAGTAATGCAGCAATGAGCACGTCGACCATTCACGTTGGGCCAGGTGCGATCCTGACGTTCGAAGAGCAGCTAGTTTGTGTGCTGCGGTTTGTCTCCACCACAGCAGTTGAAGTTTCGGTTGTCGAAACCGGCAAGAAAAAGACGATTCTGATTGCCGACATCAGCCGTTCGATGGGGAAGCGGGCAGAATTAAGTGCAGTTGAGCTTAATGAGGTCGATCCAGACGCATGGGAGGAAGCTGCCCATAAGTTTCACTGGCTAGAGCCCCTGATGTTCAGGCGGCGATCAGTTGCAGAAATTGGAGCGGTCGCTGAAGAGTTGCTTACCTCTCAACCAACTGTTTATCGCTGGCTGAACAAGCTGGAAGAGAGTCGTAACATTCGTTGCCTGCTGCGCCGCCGCCGTGGTGATGCAGGGACAAAGCGCCTGAGCACAGAAGTCGAGGCGGCGATCCAGCAGGTCATCAAGGAAAAGTATCTCAAGGCTGAAAAGCCCAGCCCAACTGCTGCCTACAGAGAACTGGAGGATAAATGCCGGGAGCTCGGACTGCAGTGCCCAGCTAAAGGGACATTCTTAAGTCGCCTGAACGAAATCCCCCCTTTTGATCGTGAGCTAGCGCGCAACGGGGAGAATGCCGCCTCGAAGTACCGGGCCAATGGCGGATCCTTGCCTGGTGTAAATGGACTCTATTCGCTCTGGCAAATTGACCATACCTGGGTGGATATAGAGCTCGTTGATTCTGTTGACCGAGTCGCTATCGGTCGTCCATGGATCACGGTTGTGATCGATACGTTCACGCGCATGGTGGTCGGTTGGTACATCTCATTTGACCCGCCGGGAACCATTGCAACAGGGCTTGCGATAACTAACGCGATACTGCCGAAAGACAACTGGATGCGAGATCTGGGGGTCAATTACGACTGGCCCTGTCAGGGTAAGCCGCGAGTCATCCATTCCGACAACGCGAAAGAGTTTCAAGGACGGGCGCTAGAGGCGGCGTCTCAGGAGCATGGGTTCGAATTTCGGTTCCGGAAGAAAAAGAAACCTCAGTACGGGGCTTACATTGAGCGCTATCTAGGCACTCTGAACACGAGAATCCACGAGATCAGCGGAACAACCTTCCAGAACGTGGGTGCTAAGGCCGAGTATGACTCTGCAGGCAACGCAGTGCTTACCTTGGAGAATTTCGAAAAATGGCTGGCCCACCTGATTTTAGGTGAGTACCACGTAGAGATTCATTCGGGCTTGAAGGGCAAGAGTGAAGGCCTAAAGAGTCCGTACGCAGAGGAGCCCCGAACTCCTCTACAACGCTTTTATGAGGGACTTTTTGGAACTGACGATTTCCCAGGAACCGGGGTTCTTCCCATCTCTGGGAACCCCGAGCAGTTGTATTTGGATTTCCTTCCAATCGTCAATCGAACCATCCAAACCTATGGGGTCCGCTGGGAGTGCATCGACTACTACGAGCCCGTCGTGGAAAGGTGGATTGGTTCGAAGTCGAAAACGAACAGCAACGAAGGCCGTGAGTTCGTTTTCAGATACGACCCCAGGAACATCAGTAAGCTCTATTTCTGGGAGCCTGATCTGAAGCAGTACTTTGAGATCGGCTACCGCAACATGAGCCGGCCTCCCATCAGCTTCTGGGAGCTGAAGGCCATACGCCGCTTTATCGATAACCGTGGGATAACTGTAGTGGATGAGGACACCATCTTCCGATCCCGCGAGGAACGACGTGCCATCGTCCACGATGCGACAAACCTGACTCGTGGTGCGGCCAGAGAGCGTGAGCGCGAGCGCGCCCACCGTAAGGTGGGGGCTAAGAAGTCAGCAGGCCCAGCGCAAGTAACGCTCCCGGAAACTCTGGCCGAGGAAAGCAAAACGCCCTCCAAGGGGCCGAATCGAGCCTCACCCGGCAAAATCGACCTGCAAAATCTTCCTGATTTTGAAGAGTTCGAAGAGGCCTAATCATGGTTGCGAAGATCATGCGCGAGCCCGTCTCACCCGAGGCGGCACAGCGCATCTTCGAGTTGAGGAAGGAAGTCTGGGTTGGCTATGAAGCCGCGCTAGAGGTGCGCTATCACCTTGAGCAGTTGATGATCCATCCTGACTCAAACCGAATGCCTTGCATGGCGCTGCTTGGCAGAAGTCAGAACGGCAAGTCCAGCATCCTGCAGAACTTCCTGAAGCGTAATCCGCCGGTGTCTGATCCCAATGCAGAGAAGGCATTGCTGCCTGTTCTGCTGATCGACATGCCTGCAGCTCCGATTGAGGGCCGGCTGTATTACCGGATCCTGAGCAAGTTCAATGTGGCTGGCTCTGCTCGTGAATCTGATGAGTCGATGCTCCACAGGATCTGCATCCTCCTGAGCCATCTGGAAACGAAGATGGTGATCATCGACGAGGCCTTCAACCTTAACGGTGGCTCGCATACCCAGCATCAGCGGATGCTCAACGCTATCAGGGGGATCTGCACGACACTGCGGGTGCCGGTCGTAATATCGGGAGTGCCTCAGATCGAACCGATCCTGGCCAGGGATGAGTCGATTGGGAACCGCTTCCGGCCGGTCTATCTCCCGGAATGGACCGACAAACGCCTCGAGGAATATGCCCGTTTCATCAAGACCATCCTGAAGCATTTCAAGCTGGCGAACCCCTCCAATCTGATGGACGAGAAGGCCTTGCTGCAACTCATTCATCTCAGCAAGGGCTTGCTAGGCGAGAGCGTGAAAATCCTTACGGTGCTGGCAGAGATGGCCATTCGCAGTGGCGACGAAATCATCGAGCCCAAGCACATCGACAAGAAGTATCTAGACGCGGCCGGCTATGTACCGCCTGCGACGGGGCGTTCTAAGCACTTTTGATCCTCGAAATCCTCTCCTGGCCTATCGCAGCCGGCCCCGAGAGGATGAGTCACTGTTGTCCTGGATGACTCGGCTTGCGCGAGGCAATGCGGTGAAGCTGCAATGTCTGGCGACGGACATCCTCGGGTTCAGCCCCCAGCTCCTCGCTCATGATTTGGATCGTTTGCCTGACGAGGAGCTGCTGGGACGGCTTGTGAAGCGTGTGGGGTGCACCTATGAGCAGGCCTACTCGACGGGGATGTGGGCATACCAGGGGCTGCTGTGGTTCGAGACACCCAAGGCGCGAGGTCCCGTCGACTGGCTGATGCCGATGGGGCGATCACCTCATGATCGCCGTCGGATCTCCTCGTACACAACTCAGATGTGTTGTGCTTGCCTGGCCAGCGACCCTATCCCCTATTTCCGACGTTACTGGCGACTGGCGCTTGCAGTGGTTTGCCCAGTCCATGGCATCTATCTGCGCGATTGCTGCCCTTGGTGCCACGGACCGATCGAGTTCCACACGACTGACTTCGGATGCCGGCTGCTCCCTTCGGTTGAGCCGATGATGCATTGCGGGAAGTGTGGGCACGACTGGTGTCACGAATCTTGGGATGAGCTTTCTGCACCAGAGAACCTTGTTTGGTTTCAGCGGCAGTTGTGCCAGCTGCTGGTCGACGGCTGGAGTGCGGAGCTACCTGGTGCTGGGATTCTGTCGCCGGCGTTCTTCTGCGGTTTGAAGTGCCTCCTGCAGCGGCTGAATCAGCCCGGCCGATGTCGGCGTTTGAGGGAGTATTTCGCTCTACGAGATGCAGAGCTTCTCTTCGACCCCTGCGAACATGCTTTGCAGCGCTTCGAATGCCTACGATTGGGCGATCGCGCTCGCTTGATGGGCATGGCGCAGGATCTGCTGATGAGCTGGCCTAACCAGTTCGGAGACATAGCGCGAGCCAGTCGGGTATCAAGCTCCTACTTCACCGACTATCGGCATCTGATGCCTTACTGGCTGCATGTAGCTATTCGGAACGAGCTATTCGATCAGGACTATGCGCCGTCGCAGCAGGAGCGTTCAGCTGCGAAGGACTATTTGTTGCGGCATGGTGGTACTGGCAGCGCAGACGAGGTGAATGGTCTCCTAGGCGTTGCATCTGTTAACCACAGGGTTGCTCAACGAAAACGATGGAACCCAAGGGGGCCAGGAGCTCGTGAGTAAAAGGGGATTTCTAGCCTCCGTAATCAAGAGTTTCCTATTCCACCTCACTTATTTGTCATCTAGGCCCAAGCGTCTGCGGGTCAAGTCGCTCATGTATAGCTCGTAGATTTTGGCGTACTCCTTGGCCTTCGTTTCAATGGCAGTAATCTTGTGGAATCGGATGGAGTCGGGAGCAACGATCAGGCTGGCCTGAGGGCCATGCGGGGGCTTGATAGGTGCAGCTTGGGGGGCTGGCCCGTCTGCTAGGTCATGCTTTTCCGGAGGTAGGTAGGCGAGGCGGCTCGATTCAGGGAAGAGAACTATGTTGGTTCCCGTCTCTCCTGTCTGGACCGATGGGAACACCAAGCCTTGCACAGACTTGCCGAAACGCAGCCTCAAGTACTCGAATACCACCTGCGTGGATAGATAGCTCAGCTCATCGTTTCTGCCCTTCGGGCGTGACATTTTTTTCACCAACGACCCAAGAAAGACTTTCCGGTGCAGCGACTCACGGCATCCCTTGTCCAGCAATGTAAGTGCAGGAGGCTCCACCTGATCCATTACAGTGAGATCCAGAAGTTTCACCTCGCTGACAGGTGTCAGGGCGACACTGACTACGTGATCGCCAGTAATGGAGCGGATTTCGCTAAGGCAGGTCTCTCGATCCAATGAGCAGTACAGGGCAGAAATACCATTTGGGGTCATTCGCTGACTGCTGGCCAGGTGTTTTGGGGTGGGCCCGAATTCGCTGGCAGGATTTCGAATTATCTCTTCAGCCTGTTTCTGGCTCTGTGCATGCCTGGCCCTGTAGAGCATTTCGCCATGTGTGACCGTGCGTAGCACTTCCGGCTTTAACTCACCCTCCTCGGTCAATAGCACCGAAAAGACTGAGTCCAGGAATTTGTCTGCACCTGCATTGAAGTAGCGGTGCTTGTATTGGACATCGTCAACGAACTTTTGCCAGCGATACTCGTAAACGTTTTGCTCCAAGCTTCCGTCATCGCCATAAAAGTGCGTTTCGTTCCCCTCGTTGTCCTTCCGGAACTCGGCTGGGACACCCTTGCAGAGATCATCAAAGTAAGGTTCATTTTCAAGCTCGAACCACTCCATGAGTACGATATCGATCTCCGAAACGGCAATGAAGTCTGAGCCGCAGTCGTAGAGCATGCAGAGCTCGTAGTTCGACAGATCGTCCTTGCCAGCAACGTTTTCGGCGACGCGCTCGTAGACGTAATTGAACAGCTGCGCTGACTCCACAGCATAGCCATGGCGGCCGCAGTATTTGCAGTCACCCTCTTTCCCGTGTGTGTCGAACAGTTTCTTGAGCGGATTCGGTGTCACGCAATCGATGCAGATCATAGGTTCTTCCCGGACCTTGGTATTCGTATCTGCCACAAGAGGCGGGTCGATCAACTCGTCGACGTTTCGACGCCTATCCTACACAGCGGCTCTCTTCGGTTTAGCCCACATCCCCTGACTGGTGCTTAGCGATCGTTATGGTGACCACTGGCTGCCAGCGCAAGCTTGTAGTCTGTTGTAGCGGCAGTTAATCGAGTACTCACGATCAGAGCGCCTTCTACTCAAACGGGCAGGTAGCTAGTGGGTAGGCCTCAGCAGTTGCAAAAGTGGCCATGGGTACGGATATGAGTTTCTGGGTATCGCCACCAGTAACCACTTTCAAAATGGATCAGTGCGGCCTGCAGCGGCTTTCCCCGACGGGGACAGTGAGTACATATTCGAAATGCAGGACTGAGTTGCCGATAGGTCGGTCCTGGGTGTCTTGGGGTACCACCGGAGCGCACCCAAAGCTCCACGTCCACTGTGTCAGCAAGGTGCTTATATGCTGAGAAATTACTCTCTGAGCCATGATGGGGGGCGGTTGCAATCACACGACGTGATGCATCCTCAGGCCACTGCAACCAACTCGAAGAGTAGTTAACGCCACTTCCCAGCGGCGAGTCGCCAGTGAACACGAAGCTTGGTAAGTCCCAATTCTCACTGGGAGACAGGAACACCAGGCACTCCTCATTTATCGGAGTAAGGCGCACCAAAAATGACAGTCCAGCCGGAGGCGGCGGGCTAGCAAGCTCAACTGCGTTAAGAGGAATTAGCAAGTCTTTATACCCACCGGCTGCTTGGCGAGTTTTCTCAAACTCCCCAAAATCAAACCAACGCACCGGGACCCTGTGATGTGCCGCTTGCACTGCAATCCGACGAATTCGCTCTGCAGTGTCGATCAGGCCTAGCCAGAAAGTAGCAACTACTTCGCGGGTCTTCCGCTTAGCACCCCAATGCCTAACTCGACTGCGACCACTTTGGAATGCTTTTGCAGCTTGTCCCGCAGACTTTACGCCGAATGGCAGTTCAATCACCCGCGGTTCAAGCTCCTCCCTATCTGGAGCCGACGGGGAGGGCTTATCACGCTCTATTTCACCATTTTTGGCTCTGTACTCCCTTCTTGTGTCGCTGACGTACGAGTGCATCAGCTCCTCGAACTCTGTAGGGGCGCCCTCAAATACGGGGGGGAGTACTAGTTTTTCCATGGAATTGACCAAATCGCCCACAACCTCCGCTGGGGTTGTTAGTAGTTCTGTTAGCGACTCAGCCCATGCTCCCGGCAGCCAGAACTCACCTACCGAAATGCCCGTGCGATCCAACAGATCAACAAGCCCACCTGCATGGTCATAGTCCGCGTGAGTGCAGACCACAATATCCAGATGATCCACGTTGTGCTCAGCCAGCGCTTTTGCAAGACGAACACTGCTCTTACCACCATCGACAAGAATGTCATGCTCCGAACGACGCAGTAAAAACGCGTCACCAGCAACCGGTAGCGCCACGAAATACGACATTTATTCCACCCAAAATCTTGAAAGTGCTTACTCGTGATGCTGCAAAGCTACTTCTGTCAGATAGCGCCCCACCAGCAGAGTCAGTATCCAGAGTTACTTTATGGCACCGCTTAGCCACCCTGTGGCGGAGCCGGCATCCTTCAAGGCAGACTCCTACCTCTCTCTAAACCATCAGGGGAAACACTCCAGGACGGCTAGAGCGGATGGTGCGCTTCCCGCTGAATCGCCGCGTGCAGATTTTTTTGCACATTTATCTGCATATTTTTTGTCTGCATCTGGACCAGATTTTACGCGGCTCTTGGCTGTGTCCAATGCCTGATAAAGGCGGATGTTTTGCAGATTTTTTTTGCAGATTTTCTATTGGATTTTCAGCATCCAGGCGGCGGTTTCGTAGCTGCCAGCCGCTGAAGGCTGCTATCGGCCAAAGCTGCCTGTTCCCTGGGCTACCCCGCATCGTTAGACAGTCTCGGCCTATGCTTTGGCCGTCTTCCGCCGGCTAGTGATGGGCAGAAACCAGCCCAAAGCGGATGGTTTCGAAGTGGCGCGAGCAGGCCTTCCTGGATGCCTATAGGCATCTACGAAACTAGGGCGACTCAAGATTCAATAGGGGTAACTACTATATATCACCCGGATCATTGATCGGAATTTGATCTAAGGATCCCTGCCCACCCGCAGAGCGGCGAGCTCTTGCTTTTAATATAACCCTTGCTATAACTAAAAGTCACACCGAGCTTAATAGCTGTACTTTACTATATAGTATTTCAATAATTCCCCTTCGTTATTGCAGTAGCTACATTCCCTGTAGCTATTCTTGCTTTTACCTTTGCATTTTGGACACACTTCTAGCTTATACAAGGACAAATCAAGATCATCTGCTTGCCCGGACGACATATAGCGTTCGCCACCACAGGCTATACAGTCCTCGCCATAAAGAGTGCCTTTACCTTTGCATGCAGGACATTTCACCTCAGCGTAAAGCGACGGATCAAAGTCCTGAGCGTACTTGCGAAGAACTTGTCTCTCTCCATGACAGTATGGACAATCGCCTCCATTGTGTCTCCCACTGCCCTCGCATAGAGGGCAGTCGTCATGCTCGTAGTCCGACATATCGATACTTTCTGCGTATCTGCGCAGGACTTTCTTATCACCGTCGCATATTCGGCAAAAGTCACCATGAAAACGTCCATTTCCATAGCACACAGGGCAGTCAACAAGATCATACTGGCTGTAATCAACGCGCTCTTCGTACCTGCGCTCTAGCTCTCCCTCTCCACCACAAACCCCACATTCGTCAAAGTGATAACGGCCCTTGCCTTCGCAAAGGCCACATTGGACTAAATCAAACTCTCTGAGATCAACATCAATGTCTTCGTCAATCGTGCCTTCACCATTGCACACAGGGCAGTCATAACTATTAACAGATCCTCTTTGAGCGCAAAGCGGACAACGCACCAAGCCACTTTCTTGTAAAAATTCGTTTTCGAATGACGCAACTTTCGAAAGAGTCGATGTGGTGGTAGAGTCTTTCCTAAGGCGTTCGGCAGAGAGCTCATGAATTATTTTGTCCAGAACAGGTTTAACCTTCTGGGTTTCAGAGCTTTTTGTTAGAGCCGGGACTATTTGAAGCGCTTCTTCCGCTAGCTGTTCAAATCTTTCATGCGCTGGAGAGAAAGGCTGTGAAAGTCTAGTTTTTAGCTCGCCGCAAATTCTCAATACGGACGCGAGCTGCTGGGTTGCTTCAGATTGAGTAGTCCAAAACAACCGCCTGAATGTTATTAAATAGCCTTTGATCCTCAATATATCTTGATTGTCCGCCCCCTTGGGGCCCAGATGACCATTATCAAATTTTGTATGATGGTTGGAGCAAAGCCATATCAGGTTGTGCGGATGGTTGCATTTGGATTTGTGGCTCGGCTCAATATGAGCCGCCTCACATGAGTCACCATTCTGCAGGCAAAGAGCACACTGAAGCCGAGCCTCTTGTTTGAGATCTTCTCTAATTCCTTTGGGAATATAGGGACGATTTGACTTGGGGGGCGTAGGCCAGGGGGACTTCAGCCAAGCGTTATAGTTTTCAAGTTCATTTTTATCGAATAAAAGTAATTCCCCAACTTTCGAGCACTGAAGCTTTCTCGTGTCGCCTGTTTTAACTGAGTTTTTAGTGAAGTATTCGAGTAGAGTTGGAGATAGCTCAAGAAAAACAGCTGCTTCATAAAGATCTAGGGGTTTGGTGTCCATTCCGATTTAGCCGTTAGAAAGGAGGAAGCTTCACGTAAGGGCTTCAGCCTATGCTCAACGGCGGCGGCTCAGCAGTCCCACGTAACCAGAAATTCTTTCAGAGCCCTTTATACACGACTACGCCTGTTGCTCAACGAACCGGAGCCGGGCTTTCGCGCCGACTACACGCTGTTTGATCGGCAGTTCGGATGACCGCTGTGCGTGGGTAATCACCCCTGGTTTCGTAGACACCTCGAACAGTTGCAACGGGATATGGATTCATCTTGTTGGGAGCGCCTGCTTCTGGCCGGATGCTACCGATCGTAAACGGCTGCATTCGGCCAAAAGCAGACGGTGGTGTCGGCGCCTACCGGCCAAAAGCTGTCGCTCGACGACTACTGGATTAGGGCAGGTACGAGCCTGGCGAGATAGATCCGTAGGAATCCAGAGGGATCGAAATGCCCCAGATAGGAAGGCTATCTGGGGCATTTGAACTATCAGCATCAGGGCTGCAGCAACAAATCTAATTCGCCCCTACGCTCAAGCCCAGCCAGGTCGTCAAAACCACCGACATGTACGTCACCAATGAATATCTGCGGCACCGTTCTGCGCTGAGATCGTTGCATCATCTCGGCTAAACGTTGCGGTGACGTCTCCACGTCAATTTCGACGGTGACAACGCCCTTGTTTGCCAGCAGCCTCTTGGCACTCAGGCAATAAGGACATTGCTGAGTTGTATAGACGGTTACCGTGTTCATGGTGATTGACCTTCTAGTGGGCCGACGGCGGGAAATCGATAGCCGTGCCAGCAATGTTGTTCAGGTAGTTGGTCAGGGTTAGCAAGGTGACTTGGGCCACCACCTCGATAATCTTGCTGTCGGTCAGGCCCGCTTCATGTGCGGCGGCGATTTGCCCATCGCTCAGTTGGCCACGGCTTTCGGTTATCTGCCGTGCCAGCGTGGCAACAGCGCTGAGTGAGCCCGAGCGCGCCTTCTGAATTTCGTCTGCACTCAGGCCAGCCTTGCCTCCAAAGAATGTGTGAGCGGCGATGCAGTAGTCGCAGCCGTTGACTTCGGAGGTGGCCAGTGCGGCAACCTCGCGCTCGGCAACGCTCAGCGAGCTTTTGCCTAGCGCTTGGGACAGGGCCAGGTAGCCATTCAGGGCGGCCGGTGCGTGGGCCAGTGTCTTGAAGGCGTTGGGGATGAAACCGAGACCTTTCTGCACGCCTTCGAGGGCGGTGCGCGAAGCAGCGGGGGCTTGTTCCAGGGTGAGAGCGGCGATACGAGTCATGGGTGTTCTCCAGTAGGTTGAGCGGTGAGCTTGTCGATCAAGCTTGGAGCCCATACTAGAAGTCGAAACTTCACTTTCGGATTCAGATCGTCGATGTTATGCAACAGATCGTCCAAATTGAGTCCGCCATGGATCGCTTATCCGTTCTGCTTAAGCACTTCAATCCACACGCCGCCACCTTCCATCAAGGGGCGTTCTGTGGCGTTACTGATATCTACGGACAAGGCAGTTATGGCCATGCCCATCTGCTGCGCTCCGGACGCTTGAGCTTCAGGGACAAGCACAATCAGCTCATCGAGCTGCTAGAGCCGAGCCTGATACTCGTGGCGCGGCCGTTGCAGCATCAGTTGATTGCCACTGAGGTGGATGCTGCCGAATTGGTCTGCGCCACCTTGCACTTCGATGGTGGGGCCAGCAACCCGCTGACCCTGGCATTGCCGGATTACATCGTGCAGCCACTTAGAGAGCTGCCAGGGCTCACTGGCAGTCTCGACTGGTTGTTTGCCGAGGCCTTCGGCGAAGAGTGTGGGCGCGATGTAGTGCTCAATCGCCTCTTCGAACTGATGCTGATCCAGCTGCTTCGCCATCTCATCGCTAATCGCAGCATCACTTCGGGAATGATGGCTGGGCTAGCTAACCCACGGCTGTCTCGCTCGCTCACGGCGATGCACAATGATCCGCAGCGCACCTGGTCAGTAGCGGATCTGGCCACGCTGGCGAGTATGTCGCGGGCAAGTTTCGCGGCGCATTTTCGCCAGGTGGTAGGCATGACTCCTGCAGAGTATCTGACCGATTGGCGCATCGGCCTGACACAGAAGCGCTTGCGTGAGGGGCGGCCCATTGCCGTGATTGCAGGCGAGGTCGGATACGAGAGCCCCTCGGCACTGGCGCGAACGTTCCGCCGTAAGGTGGGCAGCAGTCCGAGTGAATGGCTGCAGCAAAAGGACGCCTGAGCGTGTTCAAACGAGTGATTAGAGGCTTACGCCTCGGACATCCCGTCGTATCGCTTGCGGCGGAACACCAAAGCCGCGGATGAACACTTCGCGCATATGGCGACGATCACGGAAGCCGGTCTCCTTGGCGATCACGTCCAGTGAATGACGGCTCTGTTCGATCATCACCCGTGCCGCCTCAAGGCGCAGACGCTCGATGGCCTTGGCCGGGGATTGCCCGGTTTCGGTAGTGAACACGCGAGTGAACTGGCGCGGGCTGAGGTGCACGGCCTCGGCCAGCTCCTCGACGCTGAGCGGTTTGTGCAGGTTCTGCCGGGCATAGTTCAACGCGTTCTGGATGCGGTCGGATTTCGGCGCAAGGCTGAGCATTTCCGAATGCTGCGATTGCCCGCCCGAGCGGCGCTGATGCATGACCAGCTTGTGCGCCACCGAACGCGCCACTTCCGGTCCAAGATCCTTTTCCACCATACCGAGCGCCAGGTCTAGACCGGCGGTCATGCCCGCGGAGGTCCACACACTGCCATCGATGATGAAAATGCGATCGTCCTCAACGCTGATCTGCGGGTAGAGGCGCTGCAGAGCGGCACCATATGCCCAGTGGGTGGTGGCGCGACGGCCATCGAGCAGGCCGGCCTGGGCCAGCACAAAGCCGCCGGTGCAGATGCCTGCGACGCGTCGCGCTTGTTGCCCAGCCTGTCGCACAAACGCCAAGGCCGCCTCACTTGGCGGCGTATCCAGTGGCGTATTAACCCCGGCGATCATCCAGGTGTCGGCCAGACCCGGACTGTCCAGAGCCTGGGTTTCGATCCCCAGGCCCAGCGACGAGCGCACGATGCCGCCGGTGAGGGAGAAAAATGCGATGGAGTAGAACGGCGCTTCGGCCACGATGTTGGCGTATTCGAAAACGGTCTGGGTGGCGAGCGACAGCACCTGGAAGTTGTCGGAGAGTAGGTAGCCGATTCTGTGCATGGTCAGGTCTCGTTCTAGCGATGTCCTAAAACATGACTGTATACGTCATTTAGGTCTTTTCCAATTCTCGCCATGCTGTGTCCCAAGCCCACCCCACTTGGAGACACGTCATGAGCAACCCATCGAAAGGCACCGCACTGGTCACTGGCGCATCGTCGGGTATCGGTGCCCTCTACGCTGAGCGCCTGGCTCAGCGTGGTTATGACCTGATCTTGGTCGCCCGTAATCGCGACCGTCTGAACGACCTGGCACGCCGCATCACCGACGATACCCAGCGTGTGGTCGAGGTGCTGCAAGCCGATCTCGGCGACACCCAGAGCCTGGCCGCTGTCGAGGCCAAGCTCAAGGACGATGCGAGCATTACCCTGCTGGTCAACAACGCCGGCATCGGTACCCATACGCCGCTGCTCGACAGTGACGTCGGCCTGATGACACGGATGATCGACCTCAACGTGACCGCGTTGATGCGTTTGAGCTACGCCGCGATCCCCGGATTTGTTGCACGCGGCAACGGCGCGATCATCAACATTTCGTCCATCGTCAGCATCGCTCCGGAAGTGCTCAACGGCGTGTACGGAGGCAGCAAAGCGTTTGTCACTGCCTTCAGCCAGTCGCTGCATCACGAACTGGCCGACAAAGGTGTGCGTATCCAGGCTGTGCTGCCAGGGGCGACCGCCACCGAGTTCTGGGACAACGGCGGTCTGCCGCTGGAACATCTGGACCCCGCCATCGTGATGCCGGCCAGCGCCCTGGTCGACGCCGCACTGATCGACTTCGAGCGCGGTGAGCTGATTTCCATTCCATCCCTGCATGACGCCAGCCAATGGCAGGCCTACGAGTCCGCTCGCCAGGCCATGTTCAGCACCCTTTCCACTAACCAGCCTGCGCCGCGCTACAGCGCCCAGCATTGATCGAACCCACCTCAGGAGAACCAGCATGAAACTCAGCGGCAATACTATTTTTATCACCGGCGGTACCTCTGGCATCGGTCGCGGCTTGGCCGAAGCTTTCCATAAACGTGGCAACACCGTGATCATTGCCGGGCGCCGTCAAAGCCTGCTGGACGAGATTGCTCGCGCCAACCCCGGCATCGACACCGTGGTGCTGGACATCAACGATGCACAGCAGATCAAGCAGGTGGCGCATCAGGTGATTGAGCGCCATCCCAACCTCAACGTGGTGATCAACAACGCCGGCATCATGCCGTTCGACAATGCCGCTTCGGGTGATCTCGACGACGAGCAGGCGGTCGGCCTGCTGACGACCAACCTGCTGGGGCCAGTGCGTGTCAGCGCCGCCTTTGTCGAGCATCTCAAGCGTCAGCCGGACGCTACCATCATCAACAACAGCTCGGTGCTAGCGTTTATCCCGATTGCCGTCACGGCGCTGTACTCGGCGACCAAGGCCGCAATCCATTCCTACAGCATGTCGCAGCGTTTCATGCTGCGTGATACCAGCGTCAAGGTGCTGGAAATCGCGCCGCCATGGGTCGACACCGACCTGATCCACAAAAGCGGCGACCCACGTGCCATGCCGCTGGATGCCTTTATTGCCGAGACCCTGGCGAAGCTGGAAACGGCAACCACCGAGGTGATCGTCGATGGCATCACCGCGCTGCGTGCCAATGTCGGCCCCAACGAGCACGCCCTGGTGGAGCAATTCAACCAGTCGCTCATTGACAACCCCATCCCGGTTGCCTGAACCCGGCGCCCGATCTCTTCATGAGGTCGGGCGTTTCTGTATTTCTGGAGAGCACCATGCACAGCTCCATCTCAGCGGCTGATCGCCTGTCGTTACGTTTGCTCAGCCTGGCCTACTTCGTCCAGGCGGTCGGCGCGCTGTCGGTGGTCGGTAGCCTGGAGGCGATTGCCTCCGCCTGGACCTTGAGCAACGCGCAGAGTGCGTTGCTGATCACTGTGTTCGGCGTGACCTTCGCGGTTGCCGCGCCCTTGCTGCAGATGACCTTGGGCCATCTACGCCGTCGCTCGCAGGTGTTGCTTGGACTGTCGATCTTCAGCGCGTCGGCACTGTTGTTTGCTGTCGCGTCGAACTATGAAACGTTGCTGTTGGCTCGGGTACTGATGGGGCTGGGAGCAGGCTTTATCGGTCCCGTTCTGGGTGCCCTAGGATCGAACCTGGTCGCGCGTGAGCAACAAGGCAGCGCCATCGCCATCGTGTTGCTTGGGTTGAGCATCGCCGGCCTCGCCGGAATGCCGATCAGCGCCTGGATCGCCCATGAGTTCGGCGCGCGCAGCCTGTTCTTCGGCATTGGCGCCATTGGCCTGCTAACGGCAGCGATGATTGGGCTGTGGGTGCCAAATCGCGTGGCAGGACAACGCGCCGCGCTAGCCGATGTGTTGGTATTGCTCACACACGCCACCACGCTCAGTGCGTTTCTGGTGGTGTTCTTCGTGACCTCGGGTGTATTCACCACCTACGCCTTCCTTGCCCCGATCATTGGCAACGATTTCCATGGCAGCACAAATGACATCACTCTGGCTCTCGGCGTGCTGGGTGTGGCGGGTGTGTTGGGCAATCTGCTGGTCACGCGTCTGGCACTGCGAGCCAGTGCCGAACGTTTGCTGCTGCTCGGCATCGCGCTGCTGGCACTGGACCTGTTAGGCCTGGCAGTGATGCCAAGGCAGCTTGGTGGCTTGCTGCTGGCCCTGGTGGTCTGGGCGCTGGCGACCGACATTGTGTGGCCCTCGCAACAACGCCGCATCGTCGAGCTGATGCCCGAACAACGCGGCATTGCCCTGGCCCTGACATCCTCGTTCATGTTCGGTGGCATTGGCCTTGGCTCAGCTGCCGCGGGGTGGATCTATCCCGTGTTCGGCTACACCGGCTTGCTGGTTGCCTCGCTGATGTTTCTGCTGCTGGCCTTCGCCAGCCTACGTTTCTCCGAGCGCAGTGCTCGTGTGCAGGCACCCGTTTCTGGGCTGATCTGATCAGCGACTCATCTCGGCCTTCTGCTGAGCGGCCTGACGCAGCCTCTCCAGTCGCTCATGCGTCGACTCATCCGCGCCAGGGCCTGGGCGCAGGCTGAGATCTTCCAATGCGAGTGGCATACCGCTGATATCCGCGAGTTGGACCGGAGCCAACGTTGCGCCGGTCTTGCGATTGATGGGAATCAGCGGTGCACCTTCTGCCAGTGGGTTCCACTTATCACCCCACTGCAGCATGGCAATGATGATCACGTGAAGAGCTCGTCCTTTCTCAGTCAGGGCGTACTCGGTACCGCTGCCGACGGTGTTCTTTACGAGGATGCCGTAGTCCTGAAGCAGCTTCAGGCGCTTGGACAAGATTCCTTTGGATATCTCCAGGTTGCGCTGGAATTCATCGAACTTCGTCGTGCCCCAAAGCAGCTCGCGGATGATCAGCAGGTTCCACCAGTCGCCCAGTACATCCACCGAGCGGGCGACCGAACAATTGCGATCCTCGAAGGTAACTCGCTCCACGTGCAGATCTCCAAATGGATGGGGCGGACTGGTGCTGCTGATAAGAAACCAATTGACAGGTTTCATCATAGCACCTAATTTCTCGCCGCATGGTTCTGTAATAGAACCTAAAGATAGCCGCCCCCTTTGAGGTCACCCCATGATCAAGCAACTTTTAACTGCGACGGCTGTTCTCGTCGCCGTCACAGTGCAGGCCGAACCCCACGACAACTGCATCACTAGTGAACTGGAGGACCGCCTGATCACGGCGGATCTCGCGGTTGCCGCCGGCAATTGCCACTTGGGCCGTGCCAGTGATGAAAGCCAGGCGGTGTCGGCGTTGGAATACGCTCACAGCTGGTTCCTCCAGGCGCAAACGCTTGGTTCCAACCAGGCACGTCGGGGATTGGATTTGGTCGAGCAGAAACTGGCGCAGGTGGGGCAGGCTCATGACTAAGCCAATCACGATATCGATGCTGCTGGCTGCCATGACTGTGAGTGCTAGCCTCGCTGCAGCAGAGCAATTCACGCCGCTGGGCGCCGAGGCGGCCGGGAATGCTGACGGTTCCATTCCAGCTTGGACGGGTGGCTTCAGCCGCGGCGCAGTATGGAGTGACATCGGAAAGCAGTTCGTCGATCCCTTTGCTGACGACCCTGTGAAGTTCTCCATCGACGCCAGCAACCTGGAGACCTACCGGGACAACCTCACCCCCGGACAGATCGAGCAACTGCGCCGTAACCCGGACGGCTATCGCCTGAACGTCTACGAGACGAGACGTACTGCTAAGTACCCCGAGTACGTATACGCAGCCGCGGGCAGAAACTCAGAAACGGCCAGGCTGGTGCCGGGCGGGAATGGCGTGCTCGATTACAAGGGCTACTACCCCTTCATCCATCCCAAGAGTGGGGTGGAGGTGCTGTGGAACCATTTCATGCGCTATCGCGGTGGCAGCCTGCTGCGCACCCATACCCAGGTCATCACCCAGACGAACGGTTCCTTCAGCGAAGTCCAGCTCGAGGACCGTGCCGCTTGGCCGGAGAATCTCAGCGGATTCGACCCGGTGGGCGATGCCAACATCATGATCTTCTCGACGCAGAAGGTGACCGCTCCGGCTCGTCTGGCGGGCAACATCCTGCTGGTTCAGGAGACCATCGATCAGGTCAAGGAGCCGCGCCTGGCCTGGCTCTACAACGCCGGTCAACGCCGTGTGCGGCGTGCTCCACAGGTTGCCTATGACGGCCCTGGTACCGCCGCCGATGGCTTGCGCACTTCCGACAACTACGACATGTACACCGGCTCGCCGGATCGATACGACTGGAAGCTGGAAGGCAAGCAGGAAATCTACATTCCCTACAACAACTACCGTCTGACCAGCCGTGAGCTGACCTCAGACAAGCTGATCGAGAAGGGACATCTGAATCCGAACTACCTGCGCTATGAGAAGCACCGGGTGTGGAAGGTTGTCGGTACCCTCAAACCGGGCATGCGCCACATCTACGCCAAGCGCGTGTTCTATGTCGATGAGGACACTTGGCAGATCGCCCTGGCCGAGCATTACGACAGCCGTGGCGTGCTGTGGCGGCTTTCCGAAGGCTTCCATGTGCAATACGACTACGCCGATACGCCCTGGTACGCGGGGGAGGCCATCTATGACTTCACGAACGGCCGTTACCTGGTTTTCGGTCTGACCTACAACAGCGCACAGCCCATCACATTCGGCTTCAAGGCGAGCAAGTCGGAGTTCGTACCGGCTGCTCTCAGGTCCCAGGGGATTCGCTAACAGCAGTCGCGGGATCGTTCAATCATCCGGTGGCGCCGCACTGCGCCATCGATCACTTAGTGAACCCAGGTGATATCAATGAAAGCCTTCGTTATCGAGCGTTATGGAAAGCAGGAACCCTTGCTACAGGCCGATGTGCCAGAGCCGAAGTTGGGCGAGCGAGACGTACTGGTGCAGATTCACGCAGCCAGCATCAACCCGCTGGATCTGAAGATTCGTAGTGGTGCGCTCAAACGTATTCTGCCTCTACGTCTGCCGTTGGTACTGGGTAACGACCTGGCCGGTGTGGTGACGCGAGTCGGCGCCAAAGTTCAGAGCTTCAAGCCGGGCGATGAGGTCTATGCCCGCACCGATACCCGGCGCATCGGCACTTTCGCCGAATTCATCGCGGTGAGCGAGTCAAACGTTGCCTTGAAGCCAGCAAGCCTGAGCATGGTAGAGGCCGCCTCGATTCCTCTGGTTGGCCTCACAGCCTGGCAAGCGCTGGTGGAGAAGGGCAACCTGCGCAAAGGGCAGAAGGTCTTCATTCATGCGGGGGCTGGCGGCGTCGGTACTCTGGCGATTCAGCTAGCCAAGTACTTGGGGGCGAGCGTTGCCACCACCACTAGCGGTGCCAATCTTGCGCTTGTGAAAAGCCTCGGTGCGGATATCGCTATCGACTACAAGAAGGCTGACTTTTCCAAAACGCTGCGTGACTAC
This sequence comes from Pseudomonas sp. ML96, assembly GCF_000761545.1. Taxonomy (GTDB): domain Bacteria; phylum Pseudomonadota; class Gammaproteobacteria; order Pseudomonadales; family Pseudomonadaceae; genus Aquipseudomonas. The sequence goes on from NZ_JPMY01000006.1 coordinate 22,827, forward strand.
GATCTCGTGCTGCATAGCTTGGGCACCGAAGAGCTGGAGAAATCGGTGGCTGTACTCAAGCCCGGCGGTCAGCTCATCACAATTTCCGGCCCACCCGACCCCGAGTTCGCCAAAAATGCTGGCATGCCCAAGCTGTTGCAACTGATCGTGGGGCTGCTGAGCCGGAAGATCCGAAAAAAGGCTAGGCAGCACCACGTCGATTACGCGTTCCTCTTTATGCAGCCTAGCGGCGAGCAGCTGCAGAAGATTGCCAAGATCATGGAGGATGGTGTCATCCGGCCGGTCATCGACAAGACATTCCCTTTCGAACAGACGGACAGTGCTCTGGCGTATGTCGAAACAGGGCGGGCTAGAGGAAAAGCCGTAGTGCAGGTTGTTGCTTCTGAAGATCGGACCTGAACCGCCGGTCTAATGATCAGGTGACTAGGTCAGCAAAGCTGGACGAGGCTAGGCTGATGACCGCAGCAAAGCTCCCCTGCCTTTGTACCGTCAGTCAGCTCTAATTTCGTCAGTAGGCAGGGCACTCACAACGGAAGCCTGCAGCGCCGTTAGCCGCCGCTCTCCAACGGCAGCAGTCGGCCAATAACGGACATCTGTCGCCTGCCCTTGGCGGCCCTTCACCAACAATTTTTCCGTTGGAAGTGGCGTGGTGATATCAGAGGTCAAAGCAGATATTCAGCGAGAAAGATAATCCTCGGCGATACGGATCAACATGTTTGCAGGAGCTGAAAGCGGAGCAGTCGCGCTATGGATGACCAGGGTATTGAAATGAATATCCTCCACCAGCGGGACAAGCTTCAAACCGGGCCATTCAAACGCGTCGAGGGCAATAGGATCGATCAGACCGATACCTGCGCCACTGACGACCAAGGATGCGATAGTCAAGGTATAAGGCGTTTCAATGGTGATTCGTAGCGCCTTGCCCGCAGAGGCCATCACACCGTTCAAGAAGCGCTGGGTCGAATCAGTGGAAGACAGCCCAAGATAGGAGTATTCCGCCAGATCCAAAACGGACACCTGCGGAAGGCCCGCTACCGGGTGGCCGGTGGGCACTGCAAGTAAAGCTCTCCGTCTAGCAATACTTCGAGCCACGATTCCGTGCGTATCAATTTCCTCAGCTGCAAAACCGATATCGCAGCGCCCGCTGGCGATCAGTTCGCGCACCTCATTTGATGAATTGATCTCCAAGCGAATAGCTAGGTCGGGCAACTGTCGCTGGAGCTCAGCCAAGAACTTCGGCATTGGGCCGTAGGCCATTGCCGGCAAGCAGGCGATGGAGAGTAAGCCGCTGCGTCCCTCGCGTAGGCTTTTGGCCTTCTTCTCCAACTGATCCATGCCGGAGTAGTGCTTTTCAACGTCCACGAATAGCGATTTGGCCTCGGGAGTCGGCCGGAGTCGCGAGGACTCTCGTTCGAAAAGCTTGAATCGCAGGTTGCTTTCCAGCTGCCCAATCAGTCGGCTCACGACAGGCTGCGAGGTGTGAATCATCTCGGCGGCCTTCACCGTGCTGCCCGTTACCATTACCGCCCGGAAGGCCTCGATCTGCCGATGGTTCATACTTACCTATATCAAATCAGGATTGATTCAAGACATCTTTGCATTGGAAGTTATACGGTCAATCGCACACCTTAGGAAGCCTACGCACATGGCGATCCCAAAGGCCTTCCGTGAAATATCTTTATCTGCCAGCCAATCTCCGTCACATACGCGCCGCAATGCCCGATTTCCATGCGCTGAATATGCCGGTTCACCGGGCTTCAACGCTGACGTATCCCTCTGCGCGGAGTTTCCTCAAGCGCCATGAGCGTATGCTCGATGGCTTCAGTTACGGCCTTTATGGCACGCCCACCGGCAAGGCACTGGAAAAAGAGATCGCGGCGATCGAGGGGGGAGAATTCAGCATTCTGCTACCCTCCGGCCTGGCTGCGGTGACTCATCCGATGCTGGCCCTGCTCAAGCAGGGTGACCATGTTCTACTGGCCGACTGTGTCTATGGCCCGACCCGAGATCTGTGCACGTCATTGTTGGCGCGGTATGGGATCACCCATACCTTCTTTCCCGCCGACGCCGCGACCATCGAGCCATGGCTCACCTGCGCGACCAAGCTAGTGGTGCTCGAGTCACCTGGTTCCTACACCATGGAGATCCAGGACATCGCCGCGATTGCGGCTCAGGCCCATCGGAAATCCTGCTTAGTCCTGATGGATAACGCGTGGGGACTCGGGCTGATTAACTGCTTCGAGCATGGTGTGGACATCGTCAGCACGTCGCTTTCGAAATACGCCAGTGGCCACTCGGACGTCTGCATGGGCGCTTGCACCGTCAGGGATCGCAAGCTGTATGAAAAACTGAAGATGTCTTTCATCACACTCGGCACAGGTGTCGGTGCAGATGACGCCTACCTCGTTCTGCGCGGGCTGCAAACGCTACCGGTGCGACTAGAGGAGCATGCTAAGCGTGGTTATCAGGTAGCTAAGTGGTTGACCACTCAGGCGCATGTAGCCGAGGTCTACTTCCCTTCGCTGGAAAGTGACAAGCAGCACGCGCGCTTTAAACGTTACTTCAGCGGCGGCAATGGCGTGATCAGTCTGACGTTGAATGAAGTGAGCCAAATCAAGATCGAGCGCTTCATCGACAGCCTCGAGCACTTCCAGATTGGTGCGAGCTGGGGTGGCACGCATAGCCTGATCGCACTGAGTGACATAAGCGGTTCACGCACCTCGGTGCCCTGGAATGGCTCGGCTTGGATTTTGCGTCTGCATATCGGTCTCGAGCCTTTGGACGTGTTACTGCGCGATCTCGAGAAAGCGTTCTCAACACTTGCCCGGGAATAACCCATTAGCTGAGACAAAGAATGAAAAAGTTGTCGACAGTCGCCCCCCTCTTGTTGGTCTCTCAGTTGGTCTTGGCACAGAGCACCGGCACGTTGGACAAGATCAAGGCTACCGGTGCAATCACACTTGGCACCCGGGAGGCGTCGACGCCCTTCAATTTCCTAGACGACAGTGGCCATCAGTCGGGTTTTGGTTGGGAGATATCTCTGCGTATCGCGAGACGTGCCCAGCAAGAATTGGAGCTACCCGAGTTGCAGATCAACATGCTGGGCCTTACGCCGCAAACACGCATTGCGCTGGTTGCCAATCAGACCGTCGACCTTGAATGCAGCTCCACCACCAACAACCGCGAGCGCCAAAAGCAGGTGTCGTTCTCCAACACCTACTTTGTGGCGGAAACACGCCTGCTGACTCACAAGGATTCAGGGGTGCGTGATTTCGCCGATCTCAAGGGCAAGACGGTCGCAGTCGAGGCCGGTACTACCTCCGAGCGCTTGTTGCGGACCCTTATTAGCGAAAGGGATCTGGATATCAGCATCCTGTTGACGAAGGACACCATCTCCAACTTCAACATGGTGGAGACAGGTCGGGCGATCGCCTCGATGGGCGACGACATCATCTTCTTCGGCAACATTGCTATCGCCAGAAAACCCGAGCAGTGGGCGGTAGTAGGTACCTCGCAGTCACACGAGGCCTACGGATGCATGCTGCGCAAGGATGATCCGGCCTTTAAGAAGCTGGCAGATTCGGTGATTAGCGAGATGCAGACGTCCGGGGAAATGCTCGAGCTGTACAACAAGTACTTCAACACGCGCATTGACGTTAACGGTGGCTTGGAGATTCAGGCTCCGCTGTCACGTGAAAACGCCCATCTCTACCAGAACCCCAACGACCGCCCGTTCCAATAATCCATTCAGGTACGCCTCTTATGAACTACAGCTGGGACTGGAGCATATTCTTCCAACCCTCCGTCACGGGCGAAGGCCTATATGGCGTGCTGCTGGCTGAAGGCGTGCTGTGGACGCTGGCGTTGTCATTGCTTTCCTGGGGCCTCGCGTTGGTGCTCGGAACCTTCACGGGCATCGCACGCAACTCGAGTAGCACCTCGCTGCGCTGGGCGTCGGCCGTCTATGTCCACTGCTTTCGTAACACGCCGCTCTTGGTGCAGCTGTTCCTTTGGTATTTCGTGATACCGGAGCTGTTGCCGGTTGAGTGGGGGAACGCGATCAAGCATATGGACCCCACCCTGAACCAGTTCTTGAGCGTCATCGTGTGCTTGACGCTGTACACCACGGCAGGGGTGGCGGAACAAGTGCGCGCGGGGCTCCGGTCAGTTCCTCCCGAGCAGGCCAGGGCCGCCAGGGCGATGGGCTTGAGTACGTGGCAGGTATACCGGCTAGTCCTGCTTCCGCAGGCGTTCCGCGTGGTACTGCCGCCGCTGACCTCCGACTTCATGAATGTGTTCAAGAACTCAGCTGCGGCCTTGACCATAGGCTTGATGGAGCTCACCGGGCAAAGCCGGCACCTCAGCGAGTTCACCGGCCAGCCGTTTGAATCGTTCATCGCCGCGACCCTGATCTACATGGCGATCACCTATCTGGTAGTGATCGTGATGCGTCGCATGGAGTCCAGCATGGCAGTTCCGGGCTTCATCACTGCGGGCTTTCCACGATGAACTACGACTTCGACTGGTCCGGGATCATTCCGGCGCTGCCCTACCTGGCTGAAGGGATGAAAACCACCTTGCTGTTGGTCGTGGTGGCCTTGGTACTGGGTTTCGCCTTGGGCTGCATGCTGGCGGTTGTCCGCCTCTATGGTCCGAAGTCTCTCGCCAAGCTGGCCGCCGAGTACGTGAATTTCTTCCGCGCCATTCCGCTGATTCTGACGATTTTCTGGATGTTCCTGCTGATGCCCTTCGTGTTGAGAAAGCTCACGGGCGACCCCTACCTGACGGTAGGCCCCCTGTACGCAGCCATCATTGCCCTAGTCCTCGCGGAGTCGGCCTACTTCTGCGAAATAGTTCGCGCGGGTATTAGCAGCGTGAAAAGCGGCCAGATGGCAGCGGGCAAAGCCTTGGGGATGAGCACGCTGCAGTGTTTGCGCTGGGTCGTGCTACCGCAGGCGCTGAGGAACATGAGCCCGTCCTTGGTCAACCAAGTTGTTGGTCTGCTCAAGGACACGTCCCTTGTGTACGTAATCAGCCTGAACGATTTCTTCGGCGCCGCCGGACAGATGGGCCTGCGGAACGGCCAGTTGGTGGAGTTCTACCTGTTTGCAGCCGCCGTCTATCTAGCGATCTGCAGCGCGGGAGTGGCCCTCGCCAACTACCTGCAGAAAAAGAACCAGCAAGCCTACTGAGCAGCGTGCGATGACAGCCATGATTGAAGCGAAGGAAGTCACTAAACACTACGGGGGCCTGGAAGTTCTCTCGAACTGCTCGATGTCAGTCGCACGAGGGGAAGTCGTAGTGATCTGTGGGCCGTCAGGCTCGGGCAAATCCACACTGCTCAAGACCCTAAATGGCTTAGAGCGGATTTCCAGTGGCGATATCGTAGTGGACGGTGTCTCGCTCACCCATGCCGAAACCGATTTTACAAAGCTCCGCAGCCGCATCGGTATCGTGTTTCAGAGCTTCGAACTGTTCCCTCACCTAAGCGTGCTCGAGAACCTTACGCTGGGGCAATTGCGGGTGCTCAAACGTAGCAAGTCTGAGTCAATCGAGCGGGCCGAGGAGTATCTGCAAAAGGTTGGAATGCTGGCTCAGCGCAATAAAGCTCCGGGCCAGTTATCTGGGGGCCAGCAACAACGGGTTGCTATTGCGAGAGCGCTGACCATGAACCCCATTGCCATGCTGTTGGATGAACCAACTTCAGCGCTCGATCCCGAAATGGTGTGTGAGGTTCTGGATGTCATGGTCAATCTCGCGGAGGAAGGCATGACTATGGTCTGTGTAACCCATGAAATGGGTTTTGCCCGCAAGGTAAGCGATCGAATGATCTTCATGGATCATGGACAGATCATCGAAGACTGCAGCACGGAAAGATTTTTCTGCGACGTTGAAAGCCGCCCCAGGCGAACACGGGACTTTGTCGACCAAATTCTGTCGCCCTAGCTAAGCAGCGGCCCTGGTTTGCGCTGCGCCAACTGCGCGATTTAAGAAGAAACCTCCCCTGGCTTCACCTACCTACTGGAATCCATTACAGGAGTGTCTGTTATGGCGAGTCTTTCGCACGCCTACTGTTTAACAAAAGCAGAGAAACTTGACGAAAAGAAGCGCGTAATAGGTGGGCTCGCGCCATGGAAGGAAGCTTTGGCTAAACAGATGATTGCCGACCATGCGGGGCGCTGGATTAGCGTTGTCGAGCTCGCCACGGCCTGTGCAATGTCACGAAGCCATTTCTCCAGGGCCTTCAAATCCAATACCGGCTATTCGCCCAAAGAGTGGAATCAACTGCAGCGAATCAGTCAGGCAAAGGAGATGCTCAGACAATCCGACCTGAGCCTTATACATATCAGTGCAGAATGCGGATTTTGCGACCAGTCGCATTTTTGCCGCACTTTTCTCAAGCTTGAGGGGATCAACCCGAAGGCATGGCGCCGTGCTGTTCGGCAGGACAAATCGGTGCCGAGCACGATCGAGCTTCGTCGGTAACGCATACAGCTGAATGATCGGCTCTTTTAAAGAAGGTCAGCGTCGTTCCAATTGTCTGGCTGACACGAAGCGCCAAGCTATAAAGTTGAGAAGTCTGGGCTCAAAACGCAGCCTTTGAGCTGCGTCATGTAAGTTGGCAAATGAGATTAGCGCCCTGATTTAATTTGCATTTGCTGCACTCTCAATAAGTCGTGCCACTTCTTCTGGGTGGGAGATCATGACCACATGCGAACCACCTTCGATTACGAGTGTTTCTCGTGACTTTGCTCGCTCGGCCATAAATTTCATTGCTTGCGGGGGTATATTCTTATCTGCGTCCCCATATACCCACCACGATGGAATTTTCCTCCAAGCCACCTCGGTGGGAACTTCATTTAGAGCAGCATCGGTCACTGGGCGCTGCGCAACAGCCATAAGTTTCGCATCAGCACTAGGTACATCCGCAGCGAATTGATTGTGAAATTTATCTTGCTGGATATACAGATCATTTGCGCCGCTGGAGAGCGCAACTGGTGGTGCCAATGTTGGACCTAAAGTGCTGCCGGGAAACATGCCACTCAGGGCAATAGCGCTTTCGCCCATGTCGGGTGCAAAGGCAGCAACGTAGACCAATGCTTTAACATTGACCTGATCATAAGCAGCATTGCTGATTACCGCACCACCATAGGAGTGGCCTACTAATACCGCTGGACTCTTCAAGCTTTGAAGTAGATCGTCGATAGATTGCGCGTCGCCTTTCAGGCTACGCAAAGGGTTCGCAGCTGCAATAACCGTGTATCCGTCGCTTTCAAGTATCTGAGTTACTCCGTTCCAGCTAGAGGAATCGGCGAAGGCGCCATGTACCAACACAATCGTAGGCTTGGTGGTGCCAGCCCAAGATGATGCGGCCGCAGCGATAGATAGCGCTATACCAGTTACAAGTTTCGTGAGCTTCATCGGAAAACTCCAATATAAATTAGTGGACCTTGAAGGTTCGCTGGTACAGCTGACACCTAGATTGTCTCGATGTGCTTTTTTTTGATTGCGCGGTGGACTGGGATTCAGGCTCAGAACGGAACTTGAGCTGATCGCGATTAGTGGAATCAAGTTTAGATTTGGCTTGATCGAGATTCCGATTCGTAACAAATTGCAAATGGATAAACGTTACGGCACAAACGTACAAATCAGAGCGTAGGATACTTACTAGAATGTCTGCGGTCGGCCTAGCTACACGTCGCCAAAGTTGGTTGCGCAGTAACTTTCATATACCGGCAGTATGAAAGGCCATTCAACTTGGCACAAATGAGCAGCTCCGATCTCTGAAGCAATCGGAGTCGGGGGAGATTTGCCTCGAAGTTTCCAAGTCTTCCGGAAAAAACGAAGCAGATGCGCCGTCGAGAGAAGCTCCAACACCCACTATCCGCAGACAGGTATCAACAATGAACAATCCAAAGACTGAAGTCCTAACCCCTCAGAACAGCCAGCTGATCTTCATCGACCACCAGCCCCAGATGGCTTTCGGCGTGCAGAGCATCGATCGGCAAACTCTGAAAAACAACACCGTCGCGCTCGCCAAGGCTGCGCAAATTTTCGACATTCCCACCACCATCACCACAGTAGAAACCGAGAGTTTCTCCGGCCACACATACCCCGAGCTGCTCGCTGTTTTTCCCGATGCCCCGCTGCTCGAGCGTACTTCGATGAACTCCTGGGATGACCAGAAGGTTCGCGATGCGCTGAAGAAAAATGGACGCAAAAAGATCGTTGTCGCCGGGCTTTGGACGGAGGTGTGCAACGCGACCTTCGCGCTGTCAGCGATGCACGATGCCGACTACGAGATCTACATGGTTGCAGACGCATCTGGCGGTACCACCAAGGAAGCGCACGACTACGCAATGCAACGCATGATCCAGGCTGGTGTTGTGCCGGTAACCTGGCAGCAGGTACTGCTGGAGTGGCAGCGCGACTGGAAGAACCGCGATACCTATGACGCCGTTATGAACCTGGTCAAAGAGCATTCGGGCGCCTACGGCATGGGCGTCGACTACGCCTATACCATGGTCCACAAAGCTCCTGAGCGTGTAGATCACGGCCCTACCTTGGCACCAGTCGCCGCACCTATTTGAGGTTTCGCCAGCCCCCACTAAGTGGGGGCTGTTCCTCAACTCACCATAGATGCGGAGATTGCCGTATGAATCGCACGCAAACTGAGACCGTCACGCTGGTGGTTCGCCATCAAGTACACCAGCAGCATGAGAAACGCTATGAAACCTGGTTGCATCAGACCACCGAAGCAGCCGGGCGCCGCCTCGGGCATTTGGGTGTCGATGTGGTTCGAGAACGCCAGGCCGACACCGTCAACTTCACCTGCGTGTTGCGTTTTGATCAGTTGCAGCACATGCAGAGTTGGCTCGACTCTGAAGAACGAAACCAACTAGTCGCCGAGGTACAACCTCTGCTGCGAGGTGGCGACAACACCGAGGTCTCGTTGGGTAAAGACTTCTGGTTTGTTCCCGGCGACGCGCAGTCGCCGCCCCCACTCTGGAAGCAGGCCGTAATCAGCTTTCTGGTGATCTTGCCGCTCAGCCTGCTGATTCCTGTCTTGTGGCAACCCCTGTTCCGCGTCGTGCCATGGTTCTCGGGTTACATAATGAGCAACGTGCTGATCACGTTGAGCATAGTTCTGCTCGTGGTTTACCTGTTCATGCCCATGGCCACACGTGTCTTTGCCGCCTGGCTGGCCCCTGCGACTAGAGCAGAACAATCATGAGTCAGGATCCAAAAGATCAAGGTCGTCGCCGCCTTCTCAAGGCAGGCGGAGTACTAGGCGCCGCCGGGGCTGTCTGGTCGGCTTTGCCCATTGCCGCTCTAGCCGGCACCTCTTCCCCAAGTTTTCCAGGAGGCAACATGAGTGCCGATCTCATCTTGTTCAACGGTCGTCTGCATACAGTCGACCAGGAAAAGCCACACGCCAGCGCCGTGGCCATCAAGGATGGTCGCTTCATCGCGGTGGGCAGTGATGCCGAAGCCATGGCTCTGCGCGGCGCCGCCACTCGCGTGGTCGACCTGCAAAAGCGCACTGTTGTACCGGGCCTCAACGACTCGCACCTGCACCTAATCCGTGGCGGTCTCAACTACAACCTGGAGCTGCGGTGGGAAGGCGTGCCATCGCTCGCCGATGCCCTTCGAATGCTCAAGGCTCAGGCCGATCGGACCCCAACTCCTCAGTGGGTGCGCGTGGTCGGTGGCTGGACCGAATTCCAGTTTGCGGAAAAACGCCTGCCTACCATCGAAGAACTGAACAAGGCGGCGCCCGATACCCCTGTGTTTGTCCTTCACCTATATGACCGCGCTTTGCTCAACCGCGCCGCGCTCCGCGCCGTCGGTTACGATCGCAACACGCCTAACCCGCCGGGTGGTGAGATCCAGCGCGATGCAAATGGCGACCCCACCGGTATGTTGATTGCTCGCCCCAACGCCCTAATCCTCTACGCCACCCTGGCCAAGGGACCGAAACTGCCGCTGGAGTACCAGGTGAACTCCACTCGCCAGTTCATGCGCGAACTCAACCGCCTGGGCGTTACCAGCGCCATTGACGCTGGAGGCGGCTACCAGAACTACCCTGAGGATTATCAGGTGATTCAGGAGCTCGCCGACAAGGATCAGCTCACCGTTCGCATCGCCTACAACCTGTTTACCCAGAAGCCGAAGGAAGAGCTGACCGACTTCAAGAATTGGACTGGTAGCGTCAAACTGCACCAAGGCGATGACTTCCTACGTCACAACGGCGCCGGCGAGATGCTGGTCTTTTCAGCCGCCGATTTTGAGGACTTCCTCGAGCCGCGTCCCGACCTAGCTCCGAGCATGGAGGACGAGCTGGAGCCAGTGGTGCGCCACTTGGTTGAGCAGCGCTGGCCGTTTCGCCTGCATGCCACATACGACGAGTCAATCTCACGCATGCTCGACGTGTTTGAGAAGGTCGACCATGACATCCCCTTCAACGGCCTCCCTTGGCTGTTCGACCATGCCGAAACCATCAGCCCGCGCAATATCGAGCGCGTGCGTGCCCTTGGTGGCGGCATCGCTATCCAGCATCGCATGGCCTTCCAGGGCGAGTACTTTATCGACCGCTACGGCGCCAAGGCCGCGGAGGCCACGCCGCCTATCCAGCGCATGCTGGCTGAGGGCGTACCGGTGGGTGCTGGCACCGACGCTACCCGCGTGGCCAGTTACAACCCATGGACCGCACTGTATTGGCTAGTCAGCGGAAAGACCGTCGGCGGGACCACGCTCTACCCTCAAGGACTGCCACGCACCACTGCGCTGCAGTTATTTACCCATGGCAGCGCTTGGTTCTCTAGCGAGCAAGGCAAGAAGGGCCAGATCAAGGTAGGCCAGCTCGCCGACTTGGTGGCACTGTCGGCGGATTTCTTCAGCGTGGAAGAAGAGCAGATCAAGTGGCTTGAGTCGGTACTCACCGTGGTCGGCGGCAAAGTAGTGCATGCCACCAGTGAGTTCGACAAGCTAGCTCCGCCGACCGTGCCGGTGATGCCAGACTGGTCACCGGTAGCAATAGTGCCAGGCCACTGGAGTCCCAACGCCGCCCCGTTGACCGCCAGCATCCACCAGTGCATCGGCTCTTGCGCAGTGCACCAACACCAGCACGACCGCGCCCGTCGCAGCAGCGTACCGGTCAGTGATCATCAAGGCTTCTGGGGTGCATTCGGGTGCTCGTGTTTCGCCTTCTGAGTCGAGCCTCCTGCGAGCCAGCGCCTCTTCTGGGCTGGCTGTTGGGCGTTCTGGCCAGCGGCAGCACCAGTCAGGCGTTTGCCGTGGATCCGACAACCACCGGCACCTGGAATCTGCTTCTACGCAACTATTATCTGCATAACGACTTACGTGACGATGCAGGGCAGCAGAGCTACCAGCAGGAATGGGCACAGGGTTTCCTCGGTGAGCTGCGCTCAGGCTTCACCGACGGGATGGTCGGGGTGGGGGCGGACGTGCACGGCTTCGTAGGTATCAAACTCGACGGTGGCCGAGGCCATGCCGGCACGGGCCTTCTGCCGGTTGATTCCGACGGCCGCAGTCATAACTACACATCCGCTGGCGGCGCGCTCAAACTGCGTGCCGGCAACCATCTGCTGCGCTATGGCGAAATGACTGTCGAAACCCCGGTATTCGATACCGGCGACAAACGTCTACAACCGGAGTATGCCACTGGCGTGATGCTCGACAGCGCTCCATCGCCTGATCTCCAGTTGCAAGCCGGGCGATTCACTCGCTTCAGGAATCAGGATGGCAGTTCGGGCCATGATGACTTCAGTGGCGTTGGCGCATCGACGGCGAACTCAGCCATCAGCCTCGCTGGTGTGCGCCTATTCGCTACCCGTGACATTAGTGGCGCCGCTTACATCTCACAGCTCGACGATACTTGGCGCCAGGTTTACCTTAACCTCAAAGCCAGCCGCACCGGATGGACGCTGGACGGCAACCTCTATCGAAGTCGTGATCAGGGCGCGGCGCGTGCCGGGAATATCGAGACGCTGGCCTACAGCCTGCTGGGAAGCTACCAGCTCGAAGCGCAGAATTTCTCTCTTGCCTACCAGCACGTCGACGGAGACACGCCTTTCGACTTCGTCGGTGGTGACTCGATCTACTTGGCCAACTCAGTGAAGTACTCCGACTTCAACTCGGCCGGGGAACGCTCCTGGCAAGCACGTTACGACCTGAACTTCGCAGCGTTCGGCGTTGCGGGCTTGAGCCTGATGGCGCGTTACGTGCGCGGGTACGGCATAGATGGATCGCATGCCCCTGCTGACGGTGCTTACGCTGATGCCCGCCTCCAGGGCGGTGGCAGGCATTGGGAACGGGACCTCGATCTGCGCTATACCGTGCAGCAAGGGCCGGTCAAAGATTTGCGCCTGAGCCTGTCGTACGTCAGCCATCGGGGCAACGACAACCAACTCCAGCGCGATATTGACCGCGTCTATTTCATCATCGAATACCCATTAAAGGGCATGCTCTGACATGGGTGTCACCAATCAACCGCAATGGGGTTTGCCCAACCACAGCACCCTCCGTTGTCCGTCGCTTGGCACATCAAGCCATGTCGCTTTCGCTGAACTCCTCGGCCAAAAAGTCGATCAGGGTGCGTACCGAGGGCAGCAGGCCACGGCGAGACGGGAAGATGGCGTGCACGATGCCGCACTTGGGCGACCAGCCCGGCAGCACTTCCACCAGCGTGCCGGCGGCCAGGTCGTCACGCACCGCCACCCGCGGCAGATGCACGATACCCACGCCAGCCAGCGCGCCGTTACGCAGGGCCAGCAGGTCGTCGGTGATCATCCGCGGCTTGTGCGCGATCACCAGCCGCGCATCGTCCGCACCCAGCAACTCCCACTGGTATTCGCGTTGGGCGCCCCCCCAGTGCAGGCTCGGCAAGCGGCCCAACTCATCGGGTGTGAAGCCTTTTGGCAACGTGGCCAAGAGTTCCGGCTGCCCCACCAGGCACTGAGTACTTGCGCCGAGCACCTTCATCACCATGTCGGTGTTCTCCAGCGGCGGGAAGCGCACTCGCAGGGCGACATCGAAGCCCTCGTGGAGCAGATCCACCCGGCGGTTGGTGCTCTCGACGTACAGCTCCACGAGTGGGTACTTGAGCATATAGCGGGTCAGCATCGGCCCGACCCAGGAGTTCAACAGCGTGGTAGGGCAGGCCAGGCGCACCAGGCCCCGCGGCTCGCAGCGATTGCGCTCGATCACCTCGGCCGCCCCCTCGGCCTCCACGCGCATCGCCAGGCAACGCTGGTAGTACTCCTGGCCGATCTCGGTGAGCGAGAGATGACGGCTGGTGCGATGCAACAGGCGCACGCCGAGCCGCTCCTCGAGCTGGGCGATGCGCCGGCTGAGCTTGGACTTGGGCATGTCCAGCGCGCGCCCGGCTGCGGCGAAGCCACCTTGCTCTACCACCTGGGTGAAGTAGTAGAGGCTGTTAAGGTCTTCCATAGATCGTTCTCCAAACAGAACGCTAGAGGCAATTTTTGTAGTCTAGTGGATTGGTCGTCTCGAATTTAATCTTTCTTCCATGCAGTGACGCACTGCAAAGCAAACCCAAATCACCGGCATAGCTGGAACCCACTGAAAGCAAATCGAGGACTTCACCATGACCAACGCCACCTACAACCGCCTGGACAAAGACAACGCCGTCGTTCTGCTGGTCGACCACCAGGCAGGCCTTCTCTCCCTGGTTCGCGACATCGATCCCGACAAGTTCAAGAACAACGTCCTGGCTCTCGCCGATCTCGCCAAGTTCTTCAACCTGCCGACCATCCTCACCACCAGTTTCGAAACCGGCCCCAATGGCCCGCTGATGCCTGAGCTGAAAGAACTGTTCCCGGACGCTCCCTACATCGCTCGTCCCGGCCAGATCAACGCCTGGGACAACGAAGACTTCGTCAAGGCGATCAAAGCCACCGGCAAAAAGCAGCTGATCATCGCCGGCGTGGTCACCGAGGTATGCGTTGCGTTCCCGGCCCTAGCGGCAATCGAAGAAGGCTTCGATGTGTTCGTCGCCACCGACGCTTCCGGGACCTTCGATCAGATCACCCGAGACTCCGCCTGGAGCCGCATGACACAGGCCGGCGCGCAGTTGATGAACTGGTTCGCCGTGGCCTGCGAGCTGCACCGCGACTGGCGCAATGACGTGGAAGGCCTGGCCAAGATCTGCTCCGACCACATTCCGGACTACCGCAACCTCATGACCAGCTACAGCGCCTTGGCTGCACGCAAGTGAACTCTCGTTGAGGCGGAACAAGAGCAAGTACAAGGTCTTGTTTGCCTGATGGTCGAGCACCGTTAGCGCAGGGAGGCCTTGAGCATAGAAGTGCCGAAGTACCGTTTTACTACGAGCATCTAGCAATCATTTCGATGACTGGTAGCTAACCCACACTGCAAGCAAATTTATCAATTGGAGAACATGTAATGGCTAACCAAAAGAATCTTCCGGCAAAGAAAACCTCGAGCTTCGGCGTGGCTTGGGAGGGGCTGTACGGCTATGTACAGGCCATTCAGGTAAAGGACACCATCTACCTTTCTGGACAGTTGAGCCACGATACCAATGGCAATCTCATAGCACCGGCCGCACTGAATGAGAATGGCAGCCCCATTGACTTCTCTACCATGGAAGACCAGATGCGGCAGACATACAGCAATATTGTCGATCTGCTGGCAGAGTTCGGTGCGACTCTGGATCATGTGGTTGAGGAGACGCTTTTTGTGATCGACGTGCCCGCAGCATTCGCGGCTGCCGGCAAGGTTCGCAAAGAGTTCTATGGCGCTGAAGTGCCACAAGTCGCTAGCAACCTGATTGGCGTATCTGGCCTGGCGTTCCCACAGCAACTGATCGAAATCACTATCCGTGCAGTGATTGAGTAATTCAGTTCCCGGACTGCTGTCAGCTCGACCGTGCATCAAATACAGCACGTGAGCTTTGGGGGCATGGCCGCTCGGCGAGCGGCCATGCATTTAGCTAGAGCGCTTGCTCCAAAAACGAAAGGTGCTCAGCAGGCCAGAAGAGTAAATCTCAACTGCTGCTACTCAGCGTCCGCTTTTGGCCGGTAGCGGCCCGTCGTCACCGGCTGTATTCGGCCAATAGCTGACCTTTCATCAAGTCCAAAGGCCGAACTTTCTACCTTGCTGCGGTTGAATCT
Organism: Pseudomonas sp. ML96; assembly: GCF_000761545.1. Lineage (GTDB taxonomy): Bacteria > Pseudomonadota > Gammaproteobacteria > Pseudomonadales > Pseudomonadaceae > Aquipseudomonas. Next base: position 38,003 of record NZ_JPMY01000006.1, read on the forward strand.
TGGCGCCCTAGTACCCTGTTACGGATGCCATAATCGCTAATAGATGAGCCTCACGGACTGCGGCCTTGATCCTGAAGAACACCAAGTGGGGCGCGCGCTGCACCTTCTCCCCAACGTTCACTGCGTACTTCACGGAGACCGACCTGCGCATCGACTTTGCAGGCAAGGTTAATGAGTGGCTGCTGGTGGAGTTGACCGGCGCCGAGGCGAAGGAGGGACTGGTATGGACTGCTGTGACCATCAATCTACTCCAAGGCCCACCAGTACGCCTGGATGGTTTGGACAAAACCGAAGGTCAGCGCTGGGTAACAGCGCTTCAAGACACGCTCCTGAAGGCCTTGGCTGAGGCTGGAGTCGAGGCTGTCAGCAAATACGAAGCCTGGTCCAAGTCAGCGCTTGGCAACCTTCCAAAGAACTGCTGGCAGCCATCCTGGCAAGCTCAGGACCTCCTGAGACGAACCCCCCTCCCAAAGTTGGCCTCAGGGCTTGATTACAACGCCCTTGCCGCACACCCGGCTATCCGTACCGCCCAGCAGACTCACCCGCTACTCTTGCGTGCGCCCCCCCAGTCCCCCGATCAGTTGCTGGCCTCGGAGCTTGGGCAACTGAACGAACGGTTCTTCGAAGTACAGTCGAAGCTGCCTATGTTCGACACCCTAGAAACGTCTCCACTCACCCAGGAACAACGGCGGGCGGTGATCTGCTTCGACTCCAAGCTCCTGGTAGTGGCCGCCGCCGGCTCGGGTAAAACCGCCACGATGGTGGCCAAGGCTGCTTACGCGATAGCCATGGGCATTGCCCGGCCCGAGGAAATCCTCCTATTGGCCTTCAACGCCGATGCGGCAGATGAGCTCAAGGATCGCCTCGATCTGCGCCTGCAGAACCTCCCAGATGGCGACAAAGTGTCTACGCGCACCTTTCACCGGTTTGGCCTAGACGTGATCGGCGCTGCCACCAACGCCAAGCCTCGGCCAGCTCCCTGGTTGGAGAACGGCCAGGATCTGGTGAAAGTCGCCGAGCTGATGGCCGAGCTTGCACTTACGGACAAAGCATTCAACGTAAATCTGATGCTAGTACGCACGGTGTTCTCCACGTCGTTGGGTAGAACCAGCGTCGGTGAAGCGGAGCAAACCGCGGGTGGGGAGTCCCTGCTGACCTTACGTGGCGAGATCGTAAAAAGCCGCGAGGAGCAGCTGATCGCGGACTGGCTATTCTTTCACGGAGTCGAGTACCAATACGAGTCGCGCTACAAGCACGATACGGCCGACGCGCAGCACAGCCAGTACCACCCGGACTTCTACTACCCCGGTATCGATCTCTACCACGAGCACTTCGCCCTGGACGCGCACGGCAATCCGCCGCCGCACTTCAAGGACTATGCTGCCGGGATCGCATGGAAGCGCGCACTACACACCCAGCATCAGACCCAACTGATAGAAACCACCAGCCACACTCTGCGTATCGGCGAAGGCCTGGATGCGCTTGAGATGGCGCTGATCAGCCGCGGTGTGGAGCTGAAGCCAGACCCCGGCCGCCTGCCTCCTGGCCGTCCGCCGCTCGAGAACGAGGTGCTGGCGAAGATCATCCGTAACCTGATCAAGCACGCCAAAGGTAACCAGCTCGATGTCGCCGAACTCGCTACTCGATCGGCAAAGCTCGACCCACTGCGAGGGCCGCTGATCGTCAGCCTCTACGCAAAGGTCTTGGAGCTGTGGCAGAGAGACCTGTCCACTTCGAACACTGTCGATTTCGAGGACATGATTAGCATGGCCATCATCCACGCCGAAGAAGGCGTGAGGTACCGCTCGCCGTACAAGCTGGTGATTGCCGACGAGTACCAGGACTCATCCTTCGATCGCGCCCGTCTGCTCCGAGCCATTACCAGCCGGCTGGACACATTTCTAACTTGTGTCGGCGATGACTGGCAGTCGATCAACCGCTTCGCCGGTGCCGACATCGGTGTTATGCGTAACTTCGAACACTTCTTCGGCGGCGGCACCACCTTGATGCTAAGCCATACGTTCCGGTGCCCAGAGCAACTCTGCCAAGTTTCCAGCCACTTCGTGCAGCAGAATCCCCTTCAGCTACGCAAACAGGTTCAGACCACCTCAACAGTCAAAGGCAATGCTATCCAGTGCTATGCAGCGGCGTCCGAGGATGAGCAACTGGAGCTGATCGAACGCATGGTGTCGCGCATCACCATCAAACTGCGCTCAGTCTGGGAGGGGAGACGCAAACCGACGATCATGGTGCTTGGGCGGTACCGCAATGACCAGCCAGCGAACTGGAGCCGCCTGCAGAAGCTTTGCGGACAAGACACCGACCTCACCTACTCTACCGTGCACAGCAGCAAGGGCACCGAGGCTGACTACGTCCTGCTGGTGAACGTGGTGCGCGGGCGGCGGGGCTTCCCCAGCCAGATTGAAGATGACCCCATCCTGCAGATCGCGATGCCAGAGCCCGAGGAGTACCCATTCGCCGAAGAGCGCCGGCTGTTCTACGTCGCCCTCACACGCGCGCGGCGAGGATCATTCATCTTTACCCTCGAACACCGTGTATCGCCGTTCCTAACCGAGCTACAGGCGCAAGGCATGTTGACGATCGTCAACAGGGATGGGGCGCCTGTAATTGTCGAGCCCTGCCCAGTGTGCAAGGTGGGCATGAAACGGCTGAAGAACGGGCCCTATTCCAACTTCTACGGATGCTCGAATTTCCCGTCATGCAAGTGGACGGAGAGTGTCGAACGGAGTGACGGGCGATTCATGACGCATAACGAGAAAGACAATTGAAAAAGAGAAAGCACCATTATATATGGCAATTTTATTTGGATGCTTGGTCCAGTAAAGGAAAGTTATGGTGCTTGCGAGAAAGCGTATTTCCATCGTCAACCTTGAACGTTGCCCAGTCACGCGATTTTTATAGGCTTCAAAGGCTGACTGAGGGTGAGAAGAAATATATAAGATTTATGATAGGAAATTCTTTCCCTAGGGATATGTTTGGGTTGCATAGCGATATTCTGGCGCGACATACCAGGCCATTTCGCCTGGAGGATAAATTAAAAGAGCTAGGCGTGCTTGATGAGGAGGCTCAGAGCCTCGTGGATAAACTGATAAATGATACTGAGGAGGATTTTCATAGTGAGATCGAGGGTGGTAAAGCCCAAGACTGTCTAAAAATGTTGAGGCTAGGTGATATCTCCTTTTGGGAAAATAATAGCCTTCGCCTTGTGTTTCTGCATTTCCTAGCGCTTCAATATTTTAGAACAAAGAAAATGCAGGATAAGATTTTTGAGGCGAATTCTGGATTTTTGAAGCATGAGGCGGCTGCCAGGCTTGATATCGATCTGGCTCGGATGTGGGGGGTGACGCGTCAAATGGTGGCGCTAAATGTGACCAAATCTCTATATTACGATAGATCCTATTCTTTGGTTTTGTTGGATAACGTAAGTGATGTGAGCTTTATTGCTGGTGATAGCGCCGCACTAAATACATGTGCATTTAATGGGGCTGAGGCGAATCGGTTGGAGTTTTATTACCCTGTGTCTCCAAGATTCGCTGTGTTAGTTACTAATAATAGGGGTGGCTGCGAGAGGGATGTGGTTGGGGGCGAAGAGGTGGAGAAATACAATAGAATGATGCTTGATCATGCCCATGAGTTTGTGTTCTCAAACAACAAGAGGCAGTTGGATAATTACCGGGATTATTTTGTCCAGGACAGGGTTAGCTAGGGGGCTCGACTTGACCAGCGATGATAAGGGCGAAAAGGGCGTTCAAGTTTCTGCTAGCCGCGAGGTTTACAGGTTCTCAAGCGATGTGGAAGACAATCCCACAGTTAGAGCGATGCGAGCAGCCGTTCGGTCGTGGGAGGAAAGTCCGGCTATCAAAGCGATGCAGGCGGCAGCCAGGTCGCTGGACGAAAACCCGGCGCTGAAGGCCATGCAAGCTGTTGCCAGATCATGGGAGCAAAGCTCAACGATGGCTGCGATGCGGGCGGCGTCCATATCGCTGGAGGCGAACTCCAATCTCAAGGTGCTTCAAGATGCGGTTAGGTCGTGGGAGGAAAGCTCTTCCATGAAGGCGATTCGGGCTGCGGCGAAATTGCAGGCGGGAAATCCGACGCTGATGGCCATGCAGGATGCAGTCAGGTCGTGGGAGGAGAGCCCATCGACCCAGGCGATGCGTGCGTTTGCCCGATCGCAGGAAGAGAATCCCACGTTGATGTCGATGGCAGCTGCAGTTAGGTCACTGGAGAGGCAATCCTCGCACACAGCGCTGAAGGTCATTAAGGGGGTCGCGGGCGCTTGGGGGCTGAGCCCTGAGTTTAAGAGCGCAGTAGCTTTAGCCCAGACATTCTTCCTACACCCGGATCAGGGAATCAGCGCAGACCCGACCACGGCAGTGAGTGGGTTAGGACTTTCGCCAGGGCTGACAGTCGATGCCGTTCTGGATGAGTTGGCATCCCGAGCCAGCCAGCCATCCGAGCCGCAGATCGCTGAGGTAAGTCCTCCTCTCGCTGAGGAGGTGCGGGAGAGTACATCGACTACAAGAGAGACAAGTCCTCCATCGCCGCAAGCTCAGAGCCTCAGTACAGCGCCTACCTGGTTGCTGCTTGTTTGGCTGTGGTTCGTGGCTCCCACGTTGATGCTGATCGTGCATTGGGAGGATGCGCGGCAGGGCTTGGCCGATATCAATGCACGGCTTCCCCAGACAGAAAGCCTGAAAGTAGTTAGAGACTTTATCCGAATTGAACTGGCAGGGAAGCCAGGCGACATTCGTCTGGTTCACGGGAAGGGCGTGCACTTAAGGGAAGCTCCAGGAATGAAGGGCGCAATACTGCTGCATTTGCCCCCGGAGGCAGTTGTGGTTGTGCTTGAGAAGGTTGATCGTACCTGGCTTTTCGTATCGTACGAACATCAGGGGTACATGGTGGATGGGTACGTATCGACCAAGTTTTTGAAGAAGGTGCGCAAGTAGCGACTACAGAGTGTGGGCCTAGGCCAGCAGCCCGCCAACAGAGGCGGAGCTACTCATAACCAGCTTGTCGTTTGTGATGACCGGCCTTACGCAGACTCCAGTCCGGAAAATTATTCCAGGGCAATAATTATTGGCCTGGAATAATTCTATATAAAATCCCGCGGCGGCATGGAATTGCGCTGGCGGAAAGCTGGCCGCAATAAGGCGCCTTCTTTTGCCTATCGGTTGGTGAATTCTGTGTCTGGATTCGAATTAGGTAATTTTATGCGGAAATTCATAATTCGCTGGCCGCGCAGTCATATTCTCCCCCGATAGCCGTGCCTGGTTGAATTCACTCAGTAGCCGGAGGTGTCTCGGCGGTTACTGAACAATCGGCTCCAGTCTCTTTGGGCAAGGTCTCTGCAAGCTTCTGGAGCGCCGCCGAAGCAGCGTTGGGACACTGTCGCCATCTCAGCCTTTGAGTCGTATGAAATTGGATGCCCATCCTGATTGAGCAGTACGCCATGCGCGCCAATCAGTAGTGCATGACCCCCGGCGACATCATGGGCTGAAACCGGCACCAGGGATGCGCATGCGACAGCGTCACCAACTGCTACACGAGCCAGTCGGTAAGCAATGCTTGGCATCGGAATGAAGCCAGCAGGCGCGCACAGCTCAGCATTGAGCTCAGGCTTGTTGGCTGCTGCTGTGCTCACGAGCACATGACTGCCGGGCGCCAAGGTGGCATGCGCTAACTGCGAAAGCACTTCTCGACCATTGCGAATAACGTTGTTGCATCCTGTCGCCCAGGAGATGCAATCGGGGCCGCGATCAGGTGTGACGGGCGCGTATACCACCCCGAGAACAGGCTTGGCGTTGCGCAGGAGACCCACCGATACCGCTGATCCTTTCCGGCCCAGCAGGAAATCACTGGTTCCGTCATTGGGGTCCACTACCCAGCAGTACTCGTGATCAGTCAGGCGGGCCCCGGTCTCCTCTCCCCAGAAATCGCAATCCAGCAGATGAAGGAGCCCCTCCCGCAGTACGACTTCGATCTCTGCGTCGATCTCGGCCTTATCCCCGTGGCCTCGTGGCCCGTTTGGACGTTCCCACTCCGCAGCCAGCAGTGCACCTGCTGAAAGCACCTTGTCAGTTACTGGCTTCAGCAACTCTAAGCAGCTCATTGGGCCCTCCTGAGGCTAGGGATCCTGTGCCTTATAGCTCCGCCAACAGCGGCCACCGGTCATGGATCCAGGCATATTCAGCCGGTGCATCTGTGGTCACGATATAGATCCGCCGCTGCTCTCCTTCTCCCAGTATTAGGCACTCCAAAGCATAGCCTTCCGGTACATCGAACCAATGGGACTGCCTGTTCTTGTCGCCAGGATGACCATCCTTTTCCATGAAGCGGTGCACCATGGCTAGCCCTCGCAGCGGCCGGTACCTGGCCCATCCGCCGGCCTGCACAGTGCTGAGCCTTGCCCAGCCACCAGGTGGACCTTCGCCAGGCTCTTCCTTGCGCCGGCCCCACTGAATCCAATCGAGCTGGCCGGAGCCTTCCAGGAGCACTGGTAGGGCTGCCTTGGGACTGGGGAAGTAGATCTTCCAGACCTTCTCAGCCTCGCGGGCCTCAACACCTCCGCACATCGACTACCTCCTCGAGCTGCGCGCAGCTGCACATTCGGTGCTCGTCTTCCTGTTCTAGACTGCTCGCGCAGGACGCACATTCCCCAACCGGAAAAGGATTTCGCCATGGGATTTCTGACTGTCACTCGCCGCGAGGGCGAGACCATCCGCCTCACCATCGACCCCGGCGTTGACACCGAGAAACTACTCGTGCTGCTACTGCGCGATGGCATCACCATCCACATGCACCGTGGTCAGCGCGACGGGCATATCCGCGTGGGCATCGAGGCGCCGAAGCAGATCCAGATCAGCCGCGCTGAGTTGGTCGAGGACTGAGACCGTCCACTCCACCTGTCGGCGTCCCTCTCGGTTCTGATTGACCGGCGTCGGATCATCTCAAATACTGTTTATCCATACAGTATAGTTTTAGGTGTTCCGATGCCATCTCTCTCCATACTCCCCCGAGCTGAGTACCTCCGTGAGCGCTTACTCACCGATGTGGCCGAAGGCCTACGCATTACTGGCTTCCAATCGCCTGCCGAAGACGAGAAGGAATTCGGGTTGTCGCTCGACCTCCTCACCGAGATTGGCGCTCCCCACATGTGGACTCTGCAGGCGTTGGATATGTCCTTGGTGGGGTTCGCCATCTTCCAAGGCGACAAGCTCTTCGTTAACCGAGCGGCTACCCATGTGGATGACCGTCTGGTCGTAGTCGACCTAGGTAGCGATGGCTATCAGGTGCGCTTGGTCATGAGAGATATGTTTGGCGGGCGCTGGCTGCGAGCTGCTGAGTCGCACATACCGGATATACAGCTCGATGGTGATGTACCTATCGAGATCTTCGGCGTGGTGCGGTTCGTGCTCAGCCGGACCGCAGAATGAACACCTCTGGGCGTGTGTTCGCGTTGATCGACTGCAACTCCTTCTACTGCAGTTGCGAGCGCATCTGCCGGCCCGCTCTCAAACGCCGCCCCGTGGTGGTGTTATCGAACAACGATGGGTGCGTTATCGCTCGTAGCGCCGAGGCCAAGGCCCTCGGTATCGGCATGGGCGCGGCCTACTACAAGGTGCGTGCCGAGATGCGCCGCCAGGGCGTGGTGGCTTGCTCGAGCAACTACGCCCTGTATGCCGACATCAGCAATCGCGTGATGCGGATTATGGCCGAGATGCTGCCTGGCATTGAGGTCTACTCGATCGACGAAGCCTGGGGAGACATGACTGGCGTGCCTGACCTGGAAGGCCTCGGGCACCAGATTCGCGGCCGCCTTGCACGCGAGATTGGCATGCCTGTTGGGGTGGGAATCAGCACCACGAAGACCCTGGCCAAGCTGGCGAACTGGGCTGCGAAGAAGTGGAAGGGCACCGGAGGCGTGTTGGACCTGACCGATTCGGGGCGGCAGGAGAAGTTGCTTCGCCTGGCACCGGTGAGTGAGGTTTGGGGTGTTGGCCACCGCTCGGCGGCCAGACTGTCTGCACTGAAAATCTCCACTGCGTGGGATCTGGCCCGGTTCGATATCAGCACGCTCCGGGACACTTTCGGGGTGACCATGGAGCGCACCGCACGCGAGCTGCGGGGGATCAGCTGCATCGGCCTCCACGAGGGACCACCGCCGAAGGAGGCCATCTGCTCGAGCAAGATGTTCGGCGAACGCCAATCAGAACTGCCGCCCATTCGCGAGGCGTTGGCCGCCTACGTGAGCCGGGCCGCGGAAAAGCTACGCAGCCAGTCCTCGCTGTGCAGCACCATCCAAGTTGGCCTGCAGACCCAGTTGGCCGACCTTAAGGGACCGCGCTACGCCAATGCGGTCACCCTGGCCCTGCCGGCGGCAACTGATGACACTCGAGAGATTCTGGCGGTCGCTCAGCGAGGGCTGGGACAGATCTATCGACCTGGATACCCATTCTCGAAATGTTCCATCTTGCTGATGGACCTCAGCCAACGTGGTGAGCTGACACCGGACCTATTCGCACCTAAGCCTCGACCTGGTGCAGATCAGCTCATGGCGGCGATCGACCAGATCAACCTGAAGGAAGGTCGTGGTGCCATCCGCATAGGACGGATCCCCGAGAAGCCCAAGTGGGCCATGCGTCGCAACATGCTGAGCCAGCGCTACACGACGCATTGGGATGAGTTGATCGGGGTCCGCGGGTAGCGATCACGAGAAAGTTCCTGGCGTCACGGTTGATCATTGCTTGACCATTGTCAGAAACTAATTGAAACTTCTGACATGCGAGCGATGATAGTTGCCTGAGGCCTATGAAGACCCTTCCTGAATCGATCCTGGATCACAGCAGGCAGCTGCCCGAGGGCGGCATGCTCAGCCCTAAGGATTTTCTGCACCTGGGGAGCCGTGCAGCCGTGGATCAGGCGCTTTCACGATTGGCGAAGGCTGGGCACCTTATTCGTGCGGCTCGTGGGCTCTACGTAGCGTCCATTGCTGGCCAAGGAGAGCAAGGCGCACCGGCGATGGATAAGGTCATCAGCGGTCTGGCCTCGAAGAATCAGGAAGAGATCGCCCTCGACGGGGCGCGGTCGGCCCAGATGCTGGGTCTTTCGGCTCAAGTCCCAGATGGGGACGTGTTTCTCACCAGTGGGCGCACTCGGACGCTTAAGGTGGGAAATGTCGCGGCAGAGGTCAGGCATGCCCCGAGGTGGATGCTATTGCTCGCCGCCACGACTGCCGGTGCGGTAATTCGCGCTTTGGCCTGGCTGGGAGAGGCACATGTGGGGACGGCGATGGAGAGGCTGCGTCAGCAACTTACTCCTATCGACTGGCAGGCCCTGGTCTCGGTGCGATCGCTCCTGCCTTCCTGGATGGCGCTGGCGATTGGTCGTGAGGTGGTGTGACAGGTTGCAGTTCGGCGGAATTTCATGGGCAGCCGTTTAAGAGTGAACTAGGCTACGCCGCCATGCCAGCTGCCCTGCAACAAAGTGTTAGCTTCATGTGGTTTCAGATGTTTAATTAGGAATGGAGTCCCTGATTATGAAGATCAAAATGCGAGGCGGGTTATTGCAAGTTATGTAGTCGAGATAGGGTTTGTCGAAGTCTATATAAGCGAATAGAGCAATAATTCAGAGGGTGGTGATTATGGCCAATGGCAAAATTCTCAGGCAACTGTTCAGAGCAGGCACGACAGGCGACGCGGATGCGTTTCGCCTTGCCTCCAAAGCTGTCATCGAAGAAGAACGGCAGAAGCAGCACCATCTTCTGGCTAATGATCTAGAGCAGATCCTGTATGGCAGTGATTTAAATCTCAAGGCGTCCAACAATACGTCGCGGATTCACTATGACGTTCCTGTGGATAAAGAGCGTGGTTTACCACTGCTTGATATAAGAACTCCTAAGCGTTCCCTTGATGAAGTGATTCTTCCCCCCAGTAGTTCTGCTGCGCTGGAGGAAATTCTCGAGGAGAACCGTCGTGCCGATGTGCTGCGAAGCTACGGCATGAAACCCGCGGGCAAGGTGATCTTCTTCGGTCCACCTGGCTGCGGGAAAACACTGGCGGCAGAGGTCGTAGCCTTTGAGCTTGATCGGCCTCTAGCGATCGTCCGCTTGGATGCTTTGGTGTCCTCGTTCCTGGGTGAGACTGCGGCCAACCTGCGTAAGGTCTTCGACTTTATTGCCCAGCATCCGTTTGTGGTTCTTTTCGATGAGTTTGATGCGATCGGTAAAGAACGCGGCGATAGTGGTGATCATGGTGAGTTGAGGCGCGTTGTGAATGCCGTCCTTCAGATGATGGATTCATACGAAGGTCGCAGTTTGATTCTGGCTGCTACCAACCATGAGAAGATTTTGGACTCTGCTATTTGGCGGCGTTTCGATGAGTCCATCGAATTCCCGCTGCCCGATGAAAAGCAGTTGAAGGAAATCCTGTCGCTGAAGCTGCGAGGGATCCGTCGGCAATTCGAGATTGACGACAAAGAAGTATTGAAGGAATTTAAGGGTAAGAGCGGAGCGGACATCGAGCGCGTCATACGCCGTGCCGCCAAGCGGATGATCCTGCGGGAGCAAGAGTTTCTGACCATCAAGGAGCTGAAAAGCGCCCTTGTACGGGAGGACCTCAGGAAGTCCTAAACATGAGCCTTCAAGGAAGAAGCAGTGGCGACCTACAAGCATCTGAGCATTGCGCGGGAAGTACTTGATAACACTCGCCGGAAAAAGGGCAAGCCGCATTTCGTCACTCGCGAAGATCGCCGCGGACATGGTCTGAAGCTCAACGCCTACTTTGCTACGGCTGAAGGGCAAGCCAAGAAGCAAGTCGGCTCGTCAGCTAACTCCCCTTTCGTCCTCAAGTTGAAATATGAGGGCACTCTTAGTTTCTCCAATCTCTCGATCCATGGCCTGGACTTCATCAGTCAGGAGGGCAAGGAGCTTTGTGTGGTGTTCGCGACGGAGGCCGGCCTGGTCAAATTCGCTGATCACCTGGCGAAGCTAGGGGTCATGGATGATGTCTTGTCTCAGCGCCAGATTTTGGAAGCTATCGCGGGTGTAGAAGCCTGGTCTGCAGAGGATCGGAAGAGTTGGGCGCTAAAAAACATAGGGCTTCCGGACACCCCCACTTTCAAGCTTGATGTCGAGCTATGGCCTATCCAGGTCGCGTATCACCCGATCCGTAACAATCTCACGACTGCATTCGAAGCCTGGCTTGTCGCCGAGCGCATCAAAAAGCTCGACAGCATCAATCTGGACAGCCTCCTCATGTATCGAGTGGAGGTGACTCTTGAGCAAGCACAGCTGCTGCTGAATCAGCGCGATGTTCGCCTGGTAGACCTTATCCCTGCCACTGGGATCAGCGTTCAGCAGCTCAACCGGGACATCAACGAGCTGCCTCTCAACATCCCTTCGCCACCGGAAAACGCGGCGCGGGTCTGTATTCTGGATAGCGGTATCAATGGGAACCACCCGCTCTTGAAGCCAGCGATGGCGGAGAGCGCATCGTTTGTCGATGAAGAGGGGGAGGCTGATGAAGCTGGCCATGGTACCGCTGTGGCCGGCGTTGCTCTGTATGGAGACGTGGAGGGTTGTAACAACTCGAATTACTGGAGGCCGGAATTCTGGCTCTTCAACGGCAAGGTGATGAAGAAGTGCCCGCGTACTGGTAATGCGGTCTATGACGAGCTAACGCTCGAGGTTTCTTTGACGAAGGCTGTGGAGCATTTTGTTGCGCTTGGCTGCAAAATCTTCAACCTCTCTCTGGGGAACAGTAATGCTCCCTACGATGGTGCCCATGTCAGAGGACTGGCCTACATCCTGGATGTCCTTTCCCGGCGCTTTGACATCCTGTTCGTGGTCTCTACAGGCAACTTTCGTGGCTCCGAAAACCCACCGTTACCGGTCAATAGCTGGCGCGATGAGTACCCGGAATACCTGGTCGCCCCCCAGAGCGCGATCATCGACCCGGCTCCAGCAATGACGGTCTTGACGGTGGGGAGCATCTCCCGGCACAACGCCACTTTTGATAGCCAGAAACATCCAGAGATTTACCAGCTCTCACCTGCCTCAGAAAACCAGCCATCACCCTTTACTCGGCATGGGCCGTCGGTGAAAGGGGCTATTAAGCCTGAGCTCGTTGCAGCCGGCGGTAACTTTGCCAGCCCCATGAGGCAGGCTAACGCGCAGTGGACGCCGCATATGCGGGGTTTGGGTGTACTCACTCTCAACCACCAGTGGAGAGGGAACACCGTTTTCAAGGAGATCAGCGGAACGAGCTTGGCGGCACCGTACATCACTCACCTAGCCGGGCGCCTGCTGAACGAATACCCGGCGGCTTCAGCGAACATGCTTCGTGCACTGCTGGTCAATCAGGCCTATCTGCCAGACGAGGTTACCTCGTCGTTTTCTGAAGAGTTCAGAGAGGGCTACAAAACGGCTAAAGCTACTCGCAACCGGGATGTAGCAAGAGATGTGGCGGGTTATGGCGTAGTGAGTGAGACTGATCTCTTTCGGTCTACCGATAGCGTCGTCGTGTTGATGGCAGAGGAAGCCATCGAGAGCGAAGGATGCCAGTTCTTCGAGCTGCCATTACCAAATGATTACTTACGCTCAGCTCGCGGGACGCGAGAGCTAACAATAACGCTTGCATACTCACCGGTGGTCCGGACTACCCGGATTGAGTACTTGGCCACTCAGATTTATTACCGGTTGGTCGTAGGTTCGTCTTTGGAGGAGGTGCAGAAGCACTTCAACCAAGAAATGAAGAAGAAGACGGCGATACTAAAAGAAGCCAAGCATTCAAGCCGTGATATTCCAGAGCAGATGAGAAACCACGGTACGGTCCAGTCGTCCCGTTGGACGTTCAAGCAAGGCAAACCCGGTGAGAAGTGGTTTGTGGTCGTCGCCAGGGTGGATAAGGACTGGAGCCCTTCTGCGGCAGAGAAAGAGTCGTACTCGCTGGTTGTCACTGTCGCTGATAGGGATAACGAGCAGGCTCAGCTCTACACGCAGATCCAACAGCGGATTGCGGAGCAGGCTGTGGTGAGGGAGCAGGAAAGAGCTAAGCAGGCTGCTGCTCGTCTGAAGAGCAGGGGCTAATTACCAACTGTCCGGGAGCTCGAATTCCTTACAGGCTCTGCCGTGTGGGTGTACGGATTGAGCATCCACGATGCGCTCTAAGTACCGGTGCGCTGTGTCGCGGCTCGTCTCAAGGTCAGGAGCCTGTGAGTGGATAAGTCGCCCCCACTGGATATGTGGGCAACCGCCAGCGACCAAGGTAGCTTTGCTCTCGATTGCGCATGACATCAGCAAATCTTTGATGTCGGAGTCATCAATGAGCTCCTCGGCATCGCTCCAGAACACTATCGTCGAGTACTGCTGACTCCCGATCTGCTGGAGCTCAAGCAGGTAGCGGTATCGCTCCTGGTATTTGATCTCAGCCACGATGGCGAAGCGGCGCATCGTTTTCTTATCGTCGGCGTAGAGCCACTTCTTCTGTCGGCCGCTGATGGTTGAAGGGAAAACATTCACTGGGACAGTCCCAACGGTAGAAACGTCTGGCAGGACGGTGCAGTAGCGAATAGCAGCCTGGGTATAAAGCTCCATCCAGGCCAGTCTCTGGAGCACTGCGGAGTGTCCAAGCTCGTTGGGCGAGGCATCGATGTCGGTGGCCTGCTTAGGCACCTTGTCTGGACTCTGGCTCTCTTTCTTTCTCCGCAGCGCTCCGCTTACCCCGGTTCTTGCGACGGGTCCTCCTGTGCCCCTGCCAGGCACCACCGAGCCGGTATATACCGGTGCAGGAGGTAGTAAGCGAGCTTTAGCGCCACTCCGGTCCTCTACTTGATCCCTGCTGTGAGGTATCACGTCGACATCGCCGAACTCCGGAAAGCGGTCATCGATTGCGGGGTCTTCGATGGAGTTGCTCGACTCACCGGTGGGCGCTCGATCAGAGAGTGTGTCTGGTGGGGTGTCGTTATGCCCTTCAAAAGCTCCACATGCCGTTTGTCCATCGGCAGGAGGCCTATCCCCTTTGGCATCGGTTTCGCGTCCGGTCAGGAGGCGCAGGCACGGTGGTGGGCACTTACAGGACAAGATCTTGGTTATCAGCTTCCTCGTGCGGCCTGGTGTTTCTATCTGCCGGTAAAGGAATGCTGTCTCAGCCTCGACATCGATCGGGGGGAGCACGCTAACGAATGCATGATTTCCGGTCGCGTTCCGAACCGCCCAGAGCAGGTGCAGGTTCTTGGCCTGCTTCATGGCGTAGGGGCTGAAAGCGAAGCGGCTCAGATAGCGTGCATCAGCGTCCCTGACTTTCTTCCGAAGCATCATCGAGCCTGTACCGTGCTCGTCCAACTTTTCCTCGTAGAAGAGGTTTCCGTGCGGATCCAGGATGCTGCCGTCGAAAAGAGCACGGGTGAAGCTATCAGAGGTTGCGTAGAAGAACCGTAGGACCTCCGCGGCGGGGATTATGAGGCTGTATGGGTCATCACCCTGCCCAATGCCTAGGAAGTACCCGTTGAAGGCGTCATTGGCCGGCGGAGCGCCGTTCTTGCTCGCTGGGATAATGAGCTCGCCATTCTCGGTCGCCAGGCGGCGAAAGATCTTGAGATTGCTCGGCACGTAATTGAGCAGTTCGGACCCATAGCGGAGTTTGGGCTGAAACCGTTCATCTTTGGAGATGCGTCCATCGATGAGGACTGCCTCGTGGTAAAGCAGGGGCATTTCACCCACGGGCATTTGAACGACTTTGGTCTGCGGCTTTTCCAGATTTCGCAGCTTCACTAAGAAGCGGATGTCTGTCGAAGGGTTGCCGGGGGATGAGACGTGAGGTGCGGTTGCGCCGAATGCTGCGATTCGCCAGACCCCTTCCAAGGCCAGGGATTCATGTTGTACAGCCCCCATGCACCCTCACGATTTATCAACCGAACTGGCTAATTATCATTTGGGTTGGTCTTTTTATCAAATAGCGGTGGTCTTAACATTTAGGCAGGTCGGCGGGGGCCAGGTTGAGAGTTATGCGTCGGGCGGGGAAATCGAACCCGGAGTTCTGGATCGCGCTGCGCACGCGGTCCTTGCTTTCCTTCACCGCAGTTTCCGGCAGGCCGACCAGGGCCATGCCGGGCAGGCCGTTGGCCAGGTGCGCTTCGACGGTGACGCTGGGAGCCTCAACGCCCACCTGGGCGCGGCTGTGGACTATGGCCAGGGACATGGATCACTCCTTGATCGCATGCCCGCCGAAGGCTTACTCGGCGGGTGGTTTCTGTTGCGCTTCCAGTTCCGCCAGTTTGGCTTCGAGGGCTTCCAGGCGGGCGCGGGTGCGAGCCAGTACGGCCATCTGGCTATCGAACTCCTCGCGGCTGACCAGGTCCAGCTTGCTGAAGGCACTCTGTAGCAAGGCCTTGAACTGGGTCTCGAATTCACTGCGCGGCAGCGGGCTGTCGCCGCTGAACAGACGCGAGGCGTGGCTGGCGAGGGTGTCGAGAATGGCTTTGGGCGGCAGCATGGCGGGCATTTCCGATGACAAACGGCGGCCAGTGTAGCACGCGGCTCCTGGCGCCCAGGCGGGGCGGGCAGGTGCACGATTTTTGATCATGCTGGGCGCGAGCGGTGCACTAATGTTGTGCAATGACCTGCCAGTCGATTTTTCGTGAAATCGCCATGGACCGGCTAAATGCATGAAAAAGTGGCCTTTTGGCATAGCTGGCAAGCTTTCTGCTTAACACCCTGTGACGCGTGCACCGATGCAGTACCGGTGCACACGATGAGGCGGGGGAGTGCCTCAACGGATGCGGTTGGTTGGCATCGAATCGTCAGGTAACCAGGGCGGACGATGCGTTTCAAAAGCCAGACACTGCGCTTAGACTTGAGCCGGGTTCGTTTTCCTGGGGCGAGTCCATCCATACGGGAGAGAGTTTCATGAAGCTAGTCACTGCCATCATCAAGCCGTTCAAGCTGGACGACGTGCGCGAGTCGCTGTCGGAGATCGGCGTGCAGGGCATCACCGTGACCGAAGTCAAAGGCTTCGGTCGGCAGAAGGGCCACACCGAGCTGTATCGCGGCGCGGAATACGTGGTCGATTTCCTGCCCAAGGTGAAGATCGACGTGGCCATCGCCGACGACCAGCTGGATCGGGTCATCGAGGCGATCACCAAGGCGGCCAACACCGGCAAGATCGGTGACGGCAAGATCTTCGTCGTCAATCTGGAACAGGCCATCCGCATCCGTACCGGCGAAACCGGCACCGACGCAGTTTAAGCCTCAGAACCCAACACGCCCCAGGAGAAAAACACATGACTCTGCGTAAGATCGCAGGGCTAGGAGCCCTCTTGTCCCTCGTAACCCCTGGCCTGGCCATGGCTGACGAGGTTGTCCTCAACTCCGGCGACACCGCCTGGATGCTGACCGCCACCGCTCTGGTGCTGTTCATGACCATCCCTGGCCTGGCGCTGTTCTACAGCGGCATGGTTCGCTCCAAGAACGTTCTGTCGGTGATGATGCAGTGCTTCGCCATCACCGGTCTGATCAGCATCCTCTGGGTGGTCTACGGCTACAGCCTGGCCTTCGACACCACCGGCATGGAGAAGGGTGTTACCAACTTCAACTCCTTCGTCGGCGGTCTGAACAAGGCCTTCCTCAGTGGCCTGACCACTGACAGCCTGATCGCGGCCTTCCCGGAAAGCGTGTTCATCACCTTCCAGATGACCTTCGCCATCATCACCCCGGCTCTGATCGTCGGTGCCTTCGCCGAGCGCATGAAGTTCTCCGCGATGCTGATCTTCATGGCCGTATGGTTCACCCTGGTCTACGCCCCGATGTGCCACATGGTCTGGTCCGGTGACGGCGCCTTCCTGTGGGATGCCGGCGTCCTCGACTTCGCTGGTGGCACCGTGGTGCACATCAACGCCGGTATCGCTGGCCTGGTGGCGTGCATCGTGCTGGGCAAGCGCAAGGGCTACCCGACCACCCCGATGGCTCCGCACAACCTGGGCTACACCCTGGTCGGTGCCGCCATGCTGTGGATCGGCTGGTTCGGCTTCAACGCCGGCTCCGCAGTAGCCGCCAACGGCACTGCCGGTATGGCCATGCTGGTTACCCAGATCGCCACCGCCGCCGCTGCTCTGGGCTGGATGTTCGCCGAGTGGATCACCCACGGTAAGCCGAGCGCCCTGGGCATCGCCTCCGGTGTGGTTGCCGGTCTGGTCGCCATCACCCCGGCTGCTGGCACCGCCGGCCCGATGGGCGCCCTGGTCATCGGCCTGGCTTCCGGCGTGATCTGCTTCTTCTGCGCCACCAGCCTCAAGCGCAAGCTGGGCTACGACGACTCCCTGGACGCCTTCGGCGTACACGGCATCGGCGGTATCGTCGGCGCCATCCTGACCGGCGTGTTCGCCGCTCCGGCCCTGGGTGGCTTCGGCACTGTCGAGGACATCGGTGCCCAGGTGCTGGTGCAGTTCGAAGGTGTTGCAGTCACCGTCGTCTACACCGCCGTGGTGACCTTCGTCATCCTCAAGGTGCTGGACCTGGTGATGGGCCTGCGCGTCAACGAAGAAGCCGAGACCGTTGGCCTCGACCTCTCCGAGCACAACGAGCGCGGCTACAACCTGTAAGCCCTTCTGCTGTAGCAAACGCCCGGTCCGCCGGGCGTTTTTCTGTCTGCGCCAACGGCGGCGCAAGGTGCAACCGGTACAACGGAGTACTCGATGGAAAGCACGGCCTTGATTCCCCTGCAGTATGCGCTGGATACCTTCTATCTTCTGATCTGCGGTGCCATGGTGATGTGGATGGCAGCTGGCTTCGCCATGCTCGAGTCCGGCCTGGTACGCGCCAAGAACACTGCCGAGATCCTCACCAAGAACATCGTGCTCTACGCCCTGGCTTGCGTGATGTATCTGCTGGTCGGCTACTACCTGATGTATGGCGGCGCCCACGGTGGCGTGCTGCCCAACTTCGGCTTCCTGATCGGCAGCGAGCATGCGGTCGATGTGGTGGCTGCCGGTGGCGAGGATGCGCCGGGTTATTCCAAACGCGCCGACTTCTTCTTCCAGGTGGTGTTCACCGCCACCTGCATGTCGATCGTCTCTGGCGCGGTGGCCGAGCGCATGAAACTGTGGGCGTTCCTCGCCTTCGCGGTGGTCATGTGCGGCCTGATCTACCCGATCGAGGGCTACTGGACCTGGGGCGGCGGCTTCCTCAAGCAGCTCGGCTTCAAGGACTTCGCCGGCTCCGGCATCGTCCACCTGGCGGGTGCATCGGCGGCGCTGGCCGGCGTCATCCTGCTCGGCGCGCGCAAGGGCAAGTACGGCAGCCAGGGGCAGATCAACGCCATTCCGGGGGCCAACCTGCCGCTGGCGACGCTGGGCACGCTGATCCTCTGGTTCGGCTGGTTCGGCTTCAATGGTGGCTCGCAGCTCAGCGTCAGCAGCATCGAGGATGCCAATACGGTGGCCACGGTGTTCGTCAACACCAACCTGGCCGCATCCGGCGGCCTGTTGGCGGCGCTGGTGGTGGCGCGCGTGCTGTTCGGCAAGGCCGACCTGACCATGATCCTCAACGGCGCGCTGGCCGGCCTGGTGTCGATCACCGCCGAGCCGGCCACGCCGAGCGCCGCGCAGGCGGTGCTGATCGGCGCGGTCGGCGGTGTGCTGGTGGTGTTCAGCATCCTCATGCTGGAGCGCCTGCGCATCGACGATCCGGTCGGTGCCATCTCGGTGCATGGCACCAGCGGCATCTGGGGGCTGCTGGCCGTGCCGCTGACCAACAGCAGCGCCAGCCTCAGCGTGCAGATGCTCGGCGCGGCCTGCATCTTCGCCTGGGTGTTCGTCGCCAGCCTGGTGATCTGGGGCGTGATCCAGCTAGTCATGGGCCTGCGCGTCAGCGAGGAGGACGAGTACGAGGGGGTCGACATTGTCGAGTGCGGCATGGAGGCCTATCCCGAGTTCACTCGCAAGTAGACCAAAGGGCGCCTCGGGCGCCCTTTTTCATCCTGCACAAAACGCGGAAAATTCCCGCTCCGGCCAGGTGAAATGGCCGGCGACAG
This sequence comes from Pseudomonas sp. ML96, assembly GCF_000761545.1. GTDB lineage: Bacteria > Pseudomonadota > Gammaproteobacteria > Pseudomonadales > Pseudomonadaceae > Aquipseudomonas. The sequence goes on from NZ_JPMY01000006.1 coordinate 57,052, forward strand.
GCTCTAAAATGCGCCGCCATCGGATGCTGCAGGTGCCTGGTATGTGGCAACAACGGCTGATCAGCCTGCGCGCACGTGCGCGCGGCTTTCACCTGGTGAGCGACGAGATAGTCGCGGCGCTGCCCGAACTGGCCGAGTGCCGGATCGGCTTGCTGCACCTGTGGCTGCAACACACATCGGCCTCGCTGACCATCAACGAGAATGCCGATGCTGCGGTGCGACGTGACTTCGAGCGCTTCTTCAACCGTCTCGTGCCCCAGGGCGAGAGCGGCTACGAGCACGACTACGAAGGTCCGGACGATCTGCCGGCGCATTTCAAGGCGAGCCTGCTCGGTTGCCAGCTGACTCTGCCGGTCACTGCAGGCCGGTTGAACCTTGGCACCTGGCAAGGCATCTATCTCGGCGAGCACCGCGACCACGGCGGTTCGCGCCGGGTGTTGGCGACCCTGCAGGGCGAGTGGTCCTGAGGGACGAAGAATTTTTCCAGCGGCATTTTTGCAATGCGTGCCGCTGGGCTATAAGTAACCTGCTTTGCGCAAGTCATGAGGTAGAACATGAGCGACGAAGAACTGGAACAGGACGATCTGGAAGGCGCCGACGAGGATGACGGCGAGGAGCTGGAAGCAGCCGATGCCGGCGATGCCGGCGATGACGGCGAGGACGACGGCGGCAGCGATGCCGGCGAGTCTGGCGGCAGCAAGCCGGGCAAGAAAGCCAAGGCGGCCGAAGAGGTCGAGGAGCTGCCCAGCGTAGAAGCCAAGCAGAAAGAGCGCGACGCCCTGGCTCAGGCCATGGAAGAGTTCCTTTCGCGTGGTGGCAAGGTGCAGGAGATCGAGGCCAATGTGGTCGCCGACCCGCCCAAGAAGCCGGACAGCAAGTACGGCAGCCGCCCCATCTGAGGACGGTCGCCGCCATGAAAAAGCCCGCCAATCGGCGGGCTTTTTCATTTCTATTACAGAGCGTCGGGGTTCAGCTCCAGTGCTCCAGCACACTCGGCAGCTCGGCCAGGTTGCGGATCTGCGCGTCCGGCTCGATCTCGCCGCTCCAGTCCTTGCCCAGCGGGTTGAACCAGATGGCGCGCAGGCCGGCGGCCTTAGCCCCAGCGATGTCGTCGCTCGGATGATCGCCGATATGCACCGCCTGCGCCGCCTGCATGCCGGCGCGCTGCAGGGCGGTGTTGAAGGGGTGCGGGTCGGGCTTGCCGATGCCCAGCTCCTCGGCGCACAGGGCGAAGCGGAAGTAGTCGGCCAGACCCAGGCGACGCACATCGGCGTTGCCATTGGTGATCACCCCGAGGGTGTAGCGCAGGGCCAGGCGTTCCAGGGTCGGGTGCACCTCGGGAAACAGCTGGACCTGGTGGCGGGCGCTGAGGAACACCTGGAAGCCCAGTTCGGCCAGCTCATCGGCCTCGCCGTGGGCATAGCCGGCATCCTCCAGGGCGTGGAACAGGATGCGCCGGCGCAGCTCGCTGAGGCGATGCTTGAGACCGGGGTCGGCATCCAGCAGGCGTGTGCGGATCGCCCACAGGTGCTCGATCGGCACCGGGCCCAGGCGCGGCGCCTCACTGGCCAGCCACTCGCGCAGGGCGGCTTCGGCGCCGTGCATCACCGGCGCCACGTCCCACAGGGTGTCGTCGAGGTCGAAGGTGATCAGGCGGATGCTCATGGGGTCTCGCTCTTGCGCTTGGCGCGCGGGTGGGCGCCGTCGTACACCTTGGCCAGGTGCTGGAAGTCCAGGTGGGTATAGATCTGCGTGGTGGCGATATCGGCGTGGCCGAGCAGCTCCTGCACGGCGCGCAGGTCCTGCGACGACTCCAGCATATGGCTGGCGAAGCTGTGCCTGAGCATGTGCGGGTGCAGGTGCTGGCCCAGCTCGCGTACGCCGGCCTCGCGCACCCGCAGCTGGATCGCGCGTGGGGTCAGGCGCTTGCCCTGGCGGCTGACGAATACGGCGCCGTCCTGCGGATTGGTCAGCGCACGTAGTGGTAGCCAGGCGTCCATCGCCTCGCGGGCCTTGCGTCCGACCGGCAGCTCGCGGGCCTTGTTGCCCTTGCCGCGCACGCGCACCAGCCCGGCGGGCAGGTCGAGACCATCGAGGTCGAGGCCGACCAGCTCGGACAGGCGCAGGCCGGAGGAATAGAACAGTTCGAGCATGGCCTGGTCGCGGCGGGCGATAAAGTCGTCCTCGATGGCGCCGTCGAGCAGCTGCGCCGTGCGGTCGGCGTCCAGCGCGCGTGGCAGGCGGCGCTCGCCCTTGGGCGCGGACAATCCGCCCGCCGGGTCATGCCGGCACAGGCCTTCACGGCCGAGGTACTGGTACAGGCCACGCACCGCCGAGAGCAGGCGCGCCAGCGAGCGACTGGACTGCCCCTGGCCGTGCAGGCGCGCGACCATGGCGCGCAGGCTACGGGTATCCAGAGCGTCCCAACTGGCCACGCCGTGCTTCTCGCACAGGGCGAGCACTTTTAGCAGGTCGCGGCGGTAGCCGTCGAGGGTGTGCACGGAGACCTGGCGCTCGCGGCGCAGGTGATCGAGAAAGGCGTCGAGGCTGCTCTGCATGGCGACTCCGGCAGGCGACGGGGTGGGCCGCGAGCGGCCCGGAATCAGCGTACCGAGCGCAGGGGCGCGGCGAAGCGCGGCAGCACGCGGGCCAGTACTTCGGCGACGTAGCCGAGGAACAGGGTGCCGAGGCTGCTCTTGTAGTGCTGCGGGTCCGGGCTGCCGATGGCGAGTACGCCGTGCAGGCCCTGGTGGCTGAGGCTGACCACGGCGGCCGAGCCGACCTTGGCGAACTCGTCCGCGCCGAAGAGGAATTCCAGCTCGTTGGGGCGCAGCACGCCGCAGGTGGTCTTACCGCCGCCGAGCAGGCCGCCGATGGCCTGGTGGGCCTCGGCCGAGCTGACCGAGCGGCCGACGCCGAGCGGCGTTTCGCTGAACAGGATCAGGCTGACGAAGGGCACCTGGAACTCGTGGCGCAGGCTGTCTTCCACCGCGCCGATGACCTCTTCCAGACTGGTGGCATCGAGCAGGTCGAGCACCAGGCGGCGGGTCTTGTCGAACAGACGATCGTTGTCGCGGGCCACGTCCATCAGCTGCGACAGGCGATGGCGCATCTCGATGTTGCGCTCGCGCAGCAGTTTGACCTGGCGCTCCACCAGCGACACGGCTTCGCCGGGCTGATGCGGGATGCGCAGCTCTGGGATCAGCTCGTCATGGTCGACGAAGAATTCCGGGTGCTGCCGCAGGTAGGCGGCGACGCTCTCGGAGTCGAGTTGCACGAGCTGATCCTGATCACTCATAGACGAACCTGTCCTTCGTACACGCGAACGGCGGGTCCGGTCATCATAACCGGCTGGCCGGGTCCTGCCCACTCGATGGACAGCTTGCCTCCCGGCAGTTCCAGCTGCACCGGCGAATCCATCCAGCCCTGGCGAATCGCGGCCACGGCGGCGGCGCAGGCGCCGGTGCCGCAGGCCTGGGTCTCGCCGGCGCCACGCTCCCACACGCGCAGGCGCGCCTGCTGGCGATCGATGATCTGCAGGAAGCCGACGTTGACCCGCTGCGGGAAGCGCGGATGGTGCTCCAGCTTGGGCCCGAGGCTATGCACCGGTGCGCTGTCGACGTTGTCGACACGCAGCACGGCGTGCGGGTTGCCCATGGATACGGCGGCCAGCTCATGGCTCTGCCCGTCCACCTCGACCGCGTAGCTCAGCGCCTCGGCCTCGGCCTGGAACGGGATCTGTGCCGGGGTCAGGCGCGGCGCGCCCATGTCGACCACCACCTGGCCATCCGGGCGCAGGTTGAGTTCGATGATGCCACCCTTGGTCTCGACGCGGATCTGCTTCTTCACGGTCAGGCGCTTGTCCACCACGAAGCGGGCGAAGCAACGTGCGCCGTTGCCGCACTGCTCCACTTCCGAACCATCGGAGTTGAAGATGCGGTAGCGGAAGTCCACGTCCGGGCTGGTCGGCGCTTCCACCAGCAGCAGCTGGTCGAAGCCGACGCCGGTGTTGCGGTCGCCCCAGGCCTTGGCGTGCTTGGGCTGGATGTGCGCGTGCTGACTGATCAGGTCGAGGACCATGAAGTCGTTGCCGAGGCCGTGCATCTTGGTGAAGCGCAATAGCATGATCGCGCCCTCACTGCGGCAGCAGGCTTTCGCCGGCGTAGAGTTCCTCGATGGTCTCGCGGCGGCGCACCTCGAAGGCCTGCTCGCCATCCACCAGCACCTCGGCGGCGCGGCCGCGGGTGTTGTAGTTGGAGCTCATGACGAAGCCGTAGGCACCGGCCGAACGCACGGCCAGCAGGTCGCCCTCGGCCAGGACCAGCTCGCGGTTCTTGGCCAGGAAATCGCCGGTCTCGCAGATCGGCCCGACCAGGTCATAGTTGCGTGCCTCGCCCTGGCGCGGCTGCACCGGGGTGACGTCCATCCAGGCCTGGTACAGCGCCGGGCGGATCAGGTCGTTCATGGCCGCATCGATGATCGCGAAGTCCTTGTGCGCGGTGTGCTTGAGGTACTCCACGCGGGTCAGCAGCACGCCGGCGTTGGCGACGATGGAGCGGCCCGGCTCGAACACCAGGGCCAGCTCGCGGCCCTTGAGGCGCTCGCGTACGGCGGCGATGTAGTCGCCGGCCAGCGGCGGCTGCTCGTCACGGTACTGCACGCCGAGGCCGCCACCGAGATCCAGGTGCTTGATCTGGACGCCTTGCGCGGCCAATTGGTCGACCAGCAGCAGCAGGCGCTCGAGGGCGTCGAGGAACGGCGGCAGGCTGGTCAGCTGGGAGCCGATATGGCAGTCCACGCCGACGATCTGCAGGTTCGGCAGCTGGGCGGCGCGGGCATACACCGCGGGCGCCTGCTCGATGTCGATGCCGAACTTGTTCTCTTTCAGGCCGGTGGAGATGTACGGGTGGGTGCCGGCGTCCACGTCCGGGTTGACCCGCAGCGAGATGCTGGCGGTCTTGCCGACTTCCGCGGCGACGATCTGCAGGCGCTCCAGTTCGTCGACCGACTCGACGTTGAAGCAGTGCACGCCGACTTCGAGGGCGCGGCGCATGTCGTCACGGGTCTTGCCGACACCGGAGAAGACGATCTTGGCGGCGTCGCCACCGGCGGCCAGCACGCGCTCCAGTTCACCACGCGAGACGATGTCGAAGCCGGCGCCGAGGCGGGCCAGGACGTTCAGCACGCCGAGGTTGGAGTTGGCCTTGACCGCGAAGCAGACCAGATGCGGCATGCCGGCCAGAGCATCGGCATAGGCGCGGAACTGCGCCTCGATGTGGGCGCGCGAGTAGACGTAGGTGGGCGTGCCGAAGCGTTCGGCGATGGCGGACAGGGCCACGCCTTCCGCGAACAGTTGCCCGTCGCGGCTGGTAAAGGCTTGCATGGAACCCCCTTAGAGGAAGACGTCTTTGTCGCGTTTTTCCGAGGTCTTCTGGTCGTCCGGGTGATACAGCGGACCTTTCTGACCGCAGCCGGTGAGGGCGGCAGTGAGCACGGCGAGCGCGATGAAGGGCAGCAGCAGGCGCTTCATGGTGGAATCCTTTGCGAAAACGAGAATGGGTCGGAGTATACCGACCCCCTGTCGCCTTGCCTATGTACGCCCGGCGGGCCCGCCAGGACCGTCCGGCTGGCGTCTCGGGCTTGCCCGCAGCAGGACGTTTGCGGCTAGCATGGCGGAAAAAACGGAGCCCCGATGGACGCCCCCGCCACACTCGCCAGCTCGGTCTCGGTCGCCTACCTGCAGGGGCTGCTGGACTATCTCGCCCGCCAGGGCTTCGCCAGCGAGGCGCTGCTGGCCAAGGTCCAGCTCAGCCCGAGCATCCTCGCCCAGCGCGACCAGCGTATCGCCGTCAGCACCTATCTAGAGCTGCTCGGAGAGGGCGTGCGCCTGACCGGCGACAGCCATCTCGGCTTGCATCTGGGCGAGGCCATGCGCCCCGGCTACTACGGCGTGCTCGGCTACCTGATCATGAGCTGCGCGACCCTGGCCGATGCCCTGCACCGCCAGGCCCGCTACGCCGCGCTGGTGGGCAACCTGGGGCGTGTCGATTTGGACGAGGAGCCGCCGCGCGAGGGGCTGGAGCCGCAGGTGGCGCATAGCTGGGAGCCGCTGGTGCTGGAGCAGCAGCGCCAGCACAGCGAGGAGACCCTGGCCGGCTGGCTGACGTTCGGTCGCTGGATCACCGGCCTGCAGATTCCACCCACCGAGGTGCGCTTCCAGCACGCGGCGCCGGCCGATACCGCGGAGCATGAGCGCATCTTCGGCTGCCCGGTGTTGTTCGGTCAGGCCGACAACGCTTTGGTGTTCCCCAAGCGCCTGCTGGCCACGCCGCTGGGCCAGGCCGACGCACAATTACGTCAGCTGCTCGATGCCCATGCCGACCGCCTGCTCGGCCAGCTCAACCAGGGGCACAGCGTGCTCGACCGCGCCCGTCGCGAGCTGGCGCGCCAGCTGCCGGAGCAGGGCGCTGACCTGGAACGCCTGGCGCAGACCCTCGACCTTAGCGCGCGCACCCTGCAGCGGCGCTTGCGCGAGGGCGGGCTATCGTTCAGCGAACTGCTCGACGAGACCCGCCAGCAGCTGGTGCTGCACTACCTGCGCGACCCGGCGCTGGAGCTGGCGGAGATCGCCTTCCTGGTCGGTTTCAGCGAAGCCGGTTCACTGGCCCGAGCCTTCCGCCGCTGGACCGGACAGAGCCCCGGCGCCTACCGACAAAGTCTGCTAGATTCCGCACCCCATTCCTGAGGATGCTGTTATGAGTTTGAGCGAAGCCCGTTTCCACGATCTGGTCGATGCCGCCCAGCAGGCCGTGGAAGACATTTTCGACGACAGCGATCTGGACCTCGATCTGGAGAACTCCGCCGGCGTGCTCACCGTGCGCTTCGAGAATGGCACCCAGGTGATTCTCAGCCGTCAGGAAGCGCTGCGCCAGCTGTGGGTCGCGGCCCGTTCCGGTGGTTTCCACTTCGACTACGACGAAGCCCAGGCGCTGTGGATCTGTGACACCAGCGACGAGCCGCTGGGCGAACTGTTGAACCGGGTGACCCGTGAGCAGGCCGGTGAAGACCTCGAGTTCGACGAGCTCTGAGGCCGTCGAGTCGCCCTGCCGCCGTCAGTGCTGCCTGAACGATCAGGACATCTGCCTGGGCTGCGGCCGCTCCCTGGCCGAGATCCTCGAGTGGGGCAAGGCGGACAACGGCCGACGCCGGCAGATCTGCCAGGCTGCGCAGGGGCGTCTGCAGGCCGCGCCGGGGCGTGCTTGACCGGGCGGTCTTGCTTATTGATGGGCTTGTGGTAGGGTCGGTCGAAGCTGACCAACCGATCAAAACCCCGCCTCCGGGCGGGGTTTTGCTTTATCTGGCCCAAGGAGGAAGATCCACGCCATGAGCAGCACCCCCGCAATCACCATCACCCGTCTCGACCTGCAGCGCCTGGAGCGCCTGCTCGACAGCCTGGAGGACTTCGGCCCGACCGCCGAGGCACTGGAAAGGGAGCTGGCGCGCGCCCAGGTGGTGGGCCACGACGAGGTGCCTGCGGGGGTGGTGACCATGAACTCGCGCGTGCATTGCCGCGAGGAAGGCAGTGGCAAGGACTGGCACCTGACCCTGGTGTTTCCAGAGGACGCCGGCGCCGACGGCAGCGTGTCGATCCTGGCACCGGTGGGCTGTGCCCTGCTCGGCCTCTCCGTGGGCCAGCACATCGACTGGCCGGGCCCGGCCGGCAAGCCGCTCAAGCTGACCCTGCTGGAGGTCGAATACCAGCCCGAGGCGGCCGGCGCCTACCAGCGCTAAGCCAGGAAGAAGCGCCGCGGCAGCGTCTGCGGCTCGCGGCAGGGCGGTGTGTCGCTGCCGCGCCGGAGTTGTTCATCCAGTTCCAGAGAGCGCGCGATGTTCTGATTGCATTCGATGGTGCGCGCCACGCCACCACCGGAGACCGGACCCTTGCCGGCTAGCGCGGGGCCGTTGATCAGCGCCAGTAGCAGCGAGAGGAACAGCGCGCGTGGAGTGGAGAGCTGCATGGCTAGCCTCCCACCCGGATGGCGCCGAGCAGGTTTTGCAGGGTTTGCGCAAGGTTCGCCGAGCTATGCGACTGCAGGTCCAGATCGACACTGCTCAGGCCCAGGGCGAGCACAATGCTGGCGACGATGGCGAACAGGCCGAGGCCGGCGAGAGCGCCGCTGTCTGCGTGTCTGCGAAGGAGTCTGGCCATGTCGCTCTGCCTGGGTGTTTGCTGGTGTGGCGCCAGCTTCGCTCAGGCAGAATCGATTGAATAATGGTCCTTCTTCGTATCAAGTATCAGTGAAATTGATTGTTTGGCGGCCGGGGTGAACTCCACCGGCGTCACTCAGTCACTGGACTAGAGTGTCTTAACCAACGCCGGCAAGGAGGCCGAACATGTCCAGCCTGCCCCTGTATTTCCCCGAGCACTTTTCCCTGGACCGCGCGCTGCTCTGCGCGCAGTTGGTCGACCAGGCGTATATGCAGTATCGCCAGTGGCAGACTCAGGATCGCCCGCGCCGCCCTCAGGACTTCGTCTGGACGCCGCCGAGCCTGCCGGGCTGGCGCTTCTCCCAGCCGATCTGGAGCATCCTCAGCGACCTGCACTTCATCAACGAGTCCGAGCCCTTCGGCTTCGCCGCGGCCAACGACCAGGGCGAGACTTACCTGGTGCTGCGCGGCACCGAGTCGGCCCAGGACTGGCTCGATGACCTCGACGCCGAACAGGCGCCCTGGCCTTGGGCGGAAGGTGCGCAGGGCCATGTGCATGCCGGCTTCCTCAAGCTCTACACCTCGCTGCGTGATCTGGCGCTGGCGGCGCTGGACAGCCTGCAGCCGACCGGCCCGCTGTGGGTCTGCGGGCACAGCCTGGGTTGTGCGCTGTCCAGCATGGCGGTGCTCGACCTGCGCGAGCGTTGGCCGGATCAGGCGCTGGAGCACTACAACTTCGCCAGCCCGCGCCTGGCCGCCCCGGATTTCGCCGCTGCCTACAACGCCCTCGGCGTCACCACCTTCCGCGTGGCCAACGACAGCGACCTAGTGACCGAGGTGCCGGCAGCAGCCGTCGACGGTCTGCTCTATCAGCACCTGGGCCTGGCCGTGAGCTTCACCGCCAGTTACGCCGGGGTGGAGGCCAATCACAGCCTCGAAGGCAGCTACCTGTACGCCCTGGAGCATCCGCGGGCGCCGATGAGCTCCTGAGTTGGGGCTGTCCGGGTATCAGGCGCTCTGCAGGGCGCTGTTCAGCGCACCTTCCAGCTCGGCCTTGTAGCGCAGGTAGTGGATGGTCTGCGCCTGTCCGTCGCCGAGGATGCGCGACAGGTCCAGGTCGGTGATGTAGCAGGGGTAGCGCTCGGCGCCGCGGCGTTGCGCCAGGATGTGCCGGGCCACCGCGCCGAACAGCTCGGCGCCGTACTCCAGCTCGGAAAACTCACGGTGGTTGCAGTACAGGGTGACATGCACCCGCTCGCCCTCGGCCGGTTCGACGATGGCCTGCACGTCGTAGAAGGAATGGGCCACCGGTGCCTGCGGCGGTGCGCGGCGCTCGAGCTGCTTGGCACGCTGTGGCGGCGGGGGCAGTACTTCGTAATACAGCACGTCGAGGGCCGCTGGCGGCTGCGGGCTGTCCAGCGGCAGCAGGGCGTTGCGCCGGTACAGCAGCGACTGCAGGAAGCGCTGCAGCGGCGTCAGCAGGCTCTGTTCGTCGCGGAACGGCAGGCGCTGGCGCCACAGGGCGTTGTATTCGTCGAGCACCGTCAGCTCGGCCAAAGCGCCGTCGACCCGGTAGAACACCTGGATGCACTGCGGCCGCCCCTGCGGCAGGATCAGCGCCAGGTCCTCGCCCTCCAGGGCGAAGCGGTCCAGGTGCAGCGGGCTGTAGGACGGCTGCTCCTCGCCCAGGTGCTCGACCAGGCTCGGCAGGTCGAGCAGCGCGGCATGGCTGACCTGGCCGGGCTGCAACTCGAGCACGTGGTAATGCTGCTGGATCTGCAGCAGGTAGCGACTGTTGTTGCTGCCGGTGAGGCTGCGCAGGGCCTCGCGGAACAGTTCCTCGACCCGCTGGGCGATGGCCTGGGCGCGGTTGCGGCAGAAGCAGCGCACCTGCAGGTTGGGCAGGCGGCCGCTGGCCGGCAGGGCGTTGAGGTAGTCGCGCAGGCAGTCGAGCAGGGCGCTGGGGCCGTCGTAGCGGCTTACCATCAGCTCGTTCCAGCTGTTCAGGCTGATCTGGTCGAGGGTCAGCACCAGGTTTTCGCGCACGCCGGAGTAGCCCAGCGAGTCGGTGCGCCCGGTGGTCAGGTGCACGTTGAGCTGGCTGTGCGCCTTGAGCGGATCGATGCCGACGTTGACCACCAGCAGCACTTCGGCCGGCTCGGCAGCGTGCAGCAGGGCGTCTTCGGACACCGGCGGCAATGGCAGCGGCACCGTCTGCTGCAGGCTGCCGAGCAGGCTGGACAGTTCGAACTCGGTGAGGTCGCTGCTGCCCGGGTGCAGTGAGAGTCGGGTGCTGGGGTCGATCACGCCGTTGCGGTGGCACCAGGCGAGCAGTTCGATCAGCTGGCGCGCGCGCTTGAGCGGGGCGAAGTCCGGCCACTCGCGGCCATTCAGGCTGCCCTGGTAGAGCGCCCACTGGGTCTCGCCCTCGGCCTCCTGGCTGGCACTCTGCACCAGGGTCAGCGTGTCTTCGGCCAGGTCCGGGGCGATGCCCGGGTTGATGAATTCGATCTTGCCGGCCTTGCGCTCGAAGGCGGCGTACAGGCGCCGGCCGAGCACGCCGAGGTCGCGGCTGTTGAGCGGGATGGCGGTCTGCTCGCTACGGGCGAACTGCGACAGGAAGCGGTAGCTGTAGGTCAGCTCGTTGACCAGCGCACGGCGTTCGGCGCCGACCTGGCGCACTTTCCACTGGCTGCGGCTGTCGAGCATGGCCAGCTCGCGCGGGCTCCACTTCCACTCACCGGTCAGGCGCTCGAACAGCAGGCGCTGCCAGCTCTTGGCGCGCTGGCGCGACGGCACGCTGAGCTTCTTGCCGATTTTCAGATACAGGCAGCGGCGGATCAGCTCCAGGCGCTCCAGTTCGCCGCGCTCGGTGAGGTATTCCTCCAGGCGGCGGTACACCACGATGTAGGGGTCGAGCTCGTCCAGCTCCAGGCGGCCCTCGTACATCGCCTGCTTGAAGCGCAGGCTCAGGCACTCCACCCGCGGGTGCTCGCTGGCGTAGACCTCGGTGAGCAGCAGCTTGAGCACTGACTTGTAGGGCGAGTCGATGCCCTTGAACAGCTGCCACATGCCGGCGCCGATGAATTCGCCCGGCGGGATGCGCGCCAGGTGGCCGAGGTCGAGCACTTCCTCCTCGCGGACGAAGCGCTTGCTCAGCAGGGCGTGGGTATAGGTGCGGTAGTTGGCTTCTTCATACACCGGCACCAGCCACCACAGCGGCGTGCGTCCGCCGAGCCAGATGGCGGTGCGGTAGAACTCGTCGAGTAGCAGATAGTGCTGGGTGGTGCCGCAGTCGTCGGAGGTCAGCTGCGCCTCGCGGTCGCCCAGGGTGTAGCGCGCCGGGTCGATCAGGAAGCAGTGCGCCTCGGCGCCCTGGGTCGCGGCCCAGGCCTCCAGTAGGTCGCATTTCTTGCGCAGCTCGGCCAGGGCGCGCGCGTCCAGGTGCGGGTCATGGCACACCCACAGGTCCATGTCGCTCTGCTCGGCTTGCGCCACGGTGCCCAGGCTGCCCATCAGGAACAGGCCGTGGATCGGCGTCGGCGGCTTGCTGCCCAGGCCGGTGCCGCGACGGGCCTTGTAGGCGAAGGAGCGGGTCAGGCGCTGGGCCTCGGCCAGGGTGTCGTCGTCCGGCTCGTAGCCGGACAGCCCGGCCGGGGTGCCTGCCGAGACATAGCCCGGCAGCAGCGGATGGTTCACATGGAACAGCAGCGGCAGCAACTTGAGCACCAGTTGCTGGCGCGTCGACAGCCCCTGCATGGCGCGCCCCAGGCGCCCGCTGTTGACCTTGAGAAAGCGCGCGCGCAGTTGCGCCAGGACCTTGCGGTCGATGCCGTCATTGATGTCCGGGCGGATTTCCTGGAGGCGCGTCATGTACTGCTCGGGGCGATGGTGGCAGCAAGACTACCAGCGCCGAGGGGCGCCTGGCAGCCATCTCTGCCCAGTGTATCGGCGGCGCGCACCGTTGCTGCAGGGGCAGGGTGACGGCTGCCGCCCCGGGTATCGGTGATTCAGGCTTTTTGCCCGGCCAGGATGATCAGCAGCGCCTGGGCGTGCTCGGCGGCGTCCAGCCCCAGACTGGTCAGGTAGCCGCCGTCCGCCTGGGTCACCAGGCCCTTCTGGTGCAGGCGGGTGATGGCGTGCTGGGCACGAGACGAGGCGTTGTTGTGCACCTTCAGGCCTTCCTGGTGGTTGTCCAGGTTGTACAGGGCGAGGATTTCCAGTTCGGCGATCATTTCGGGGGTGTAGGCCATGGTGGTTTCCTTGTTGTTGTCGACTGTCAGTGTAGGAGGCCATTCCAGCGCTGGATGATCTGTTCGTAGCCGCCGTCGCGATGCAGGCTGCGCATGCCACTGTCGTAGCGCTGCATCAGCTGCAGGGCCTGCGGGTGATAGCGCGAGAAGCTGATGAACAGCTGCGGCTGGTGCAGGGTGGCGACCGGGGCGAAGGCGCCGGCCAGCTCCGGATGCTCGACGAATAGCGCGTTGGCGATGCCGCGGTAGGCGGCGGTGTACTCCACGCGACCGTGGGCCAGCATGCGGAAACCGTTGAGGTCGCGGCGCACCGGCACGCGCTCGACGCCCGCCAGGCTGTCGAAGGCGGTGCCGTACTCGTAGCCGATGGTCACCGCGACCCGCCGGCCGACCAGCTGTTGCAGGTCGGCGAGCGGGCGGGCGTCGGCGGTGCGTGCCCAGAGCAGGATGTCGTCGCTGAACAGCGGCTCTTCGGGCAGGCGGTATTCGGTGGCGATGCTGGCGTCCGGCGAGGTGTTGAAGCAGGCCGCGAGCTGGCCGGTGCGGGTCAGCTCCATGCAGCGCGAGTAGGGGTAGGGCACCAGCTCGATGCGCGTGTCGCTGGCGGCGAAGGCCGCACGCACCAGGTCGACGGACATGCCGCGCATCTCGCCGTCGCGCAGGGCGGTGAAGGGATACCAGTCGTCCTCGGCGCCGATGCGGAATACCTCGTCCGCCCGCGCCACGGGGACGAGCAACAGGACCAGCAGAGTGATGAGGTAGCGCCGCAACACGCGCGAGGTCATGCGGGTGACCCTTTCGCAACTAGGCTGGCGCCACCATAGCAACAGCCGGTGGGTGCAGAAAATAGACCTTGGTCAAGCCCGCATCATTCTTCGCCGGGCAGTTGCGGCAGGGCGCGCAGGGCCTGCTCGTACCAGATGCCGTCGAACGGGCGGTCGGCGTCCAGCATGGCGTCGATCTCGTAGGCCAGGACCAGCGCCATCAGCTCGAGGATTTCCTCGCGCTCGTAGCCGACCAGGGTCAGCTTGTTGTAGACCGCCTTGGCCGCCGGCGGCTCGCCTGTTTCCAGCTGGTTCTCGATCGCCTGGATCAGGGTCGCCTCGGCAAAGGCTTCGTCGTTGTCGTCTTGCTCGCTCATACGGGCTCCTCGGTAGTAGATCGGCAGTGTGCCACAGGCATCATTCAGCTGCCCGATGGAGCTTCCCCCAGGCGTGCCAGCAGCTATAACTGGCTTTTCCCTGCCCGGTACCGACCCATGCTCAGACTTCACGGATTCGCCGTCAGCAACTACTACAACATGGTTCACCTGGCCCTGCTGGAGAAGGGGCTGGAGTTCGAGACCGCCACCGTCTACGGCTGCCAGGACGAGGACTTCCTCGCCATCAGCCCGCGCGGCAAGGTGCCGGTGCTGCAGACCGAACACGGCTATATCAGCGAGACCGGCGCCATCCTCGATTACCTGGAAGACCTCGGCCAGGGCCGCCCGCTGCTGCCGGCGGAGCCCTACGCACGTGCCCAGGTGCGGGCGCTGGCCCGGGAGATTGAGCTGTACATCGAGCTGCCGGCGCGCAGCTGCTACCCGCAGGCGTTCTTCCGCACCCCGGTGGATGCGGCGATCCGCGACAAGGCTCGCGCCGAGCTGCAGGCCGGCATCGCCGCGCTCAAGCGCCACGGGCGCTTCGCTCCCTATGTGGCCGGCGAGCAGTTCAGCATCGCCGACCTGTACTTCCTCTACAGCATCGACCTGGCCGCGGCGGTGGCGCAGCAGGTGTTCGACTTCGACCTGCTGGCGGAACTACCCGCCGCCCGCGCGCTGCTGCAGCGCCTGCAGCAGAACCCGCACGTGCAGATGATCGCCGCACAGAAAGAAGCCGGCATGGCCGGCTTCATGGCGTTCCTCAAGAGCAAGGCCTGAGTCAGGGCGCGGCGAAGTCCAGTAGCGCCTGGCCGGTCAGGCGATAGGTGGTCCACTCGTCCTGCGGGCGGGCGCCGAAGGACTGGTAGAAGTCGATGGCGGGTGTGTTCCAGTCCAGCACCGACCACTCGAAGCGGCCGCAGCCGCGCTGCACGGCGATGCGCGCCAGGTGTTGCAGCAGCGCCTTGCCGGCACCGCAGCCGCGGGCCTCGGGGCTGACGTAGAGGTCTTCCAGGTACAGGCCGTGCTTGCCCAGCCAGGTGGAGTAGTTGAAGAAGTACACGGCGTAGCCGATCGGTACGCCGTCCTGCTCGCAGATCAGCGCATGGCTGCTGCTATCGGCGCCGAACAGGCTGTCGCGCAGGCCGGCGGCGTCGGTCTTCACCTCGTGCTCGGCCTTCTCGTAGATGGCCAGGTCGATGATGAAGCGCAGGATCAGTTCAGCGTCGTCGGCGTGGGCGGGGCGGATGTGCAGGGACATGGCAATACTCGTTGCAGGGTTCAGCCGTAGGTAAAGACCAGTACTGCCAGTGGCAGGACGACGATCAGGCAAAAGCCGAAGGCGCCGACCCAGCTGCTGCGTGGGCCCATCGGGTCGGCTACGCGCAGCGGCAGGCGCGGATAGCGGCCCAGGGTCAGCAGGCGTAGCGCCAGCCAGCCGGCGCCATAGAAGAGATAGCTGACGACTATCTCCAGGACGAATTCGCCGACGAAGAGCAGGCCGCGCAACAGCAGTTCTAACATGGGAAATCCTTTTCCCTTGGCGGGTGATCAGCGTGTCGCCAGCAGTTCCTTGCCGCGGGCCACGGCGGCGCGGACCTGGTTCGGTGCGGTGCCGCCGATATGGTCGCGGGCGCCGACCGAGCCTTCCAGGGTCAGCACGGCGAACACGTCGTCGGTGATCTGCTCGCTGAACTGGCGCAGCTCGTCGAGGCTCATCTCGGCCAGGTCCTTGCCGCTCTGCACGCCGTACTTCACGGCGTGGCCGACGATCTCGTGGCAGTCGCGGAAGGGCAGGCCCTTGCGTACCAGGTAGTCGGCCAGGTCGGTGGCGGTGGAGAAGCCGCTGCGGGCCGCCTCGCGCATGATCTCGCGCTTGGGCTTGATCGCCGGAACCATGTCGGCGAAGGCGCGCAGGCTGTCGCGCAGGGTGTCGGCGGCGTCGAACAGCGGCTCTTTGTCTTCCTGGTTGTCCTTGTTGTAGGCCAGCGGCTGGCCCTTCATCAGGGTCAGCAGGCCCATCAGCGCGCCGAACACGCGGCCGGATTTGCCCCGTACCAGCTCCGGCACGTCCGGGTTCTTCTTCTGCGGCATGATCGAGGAGCCGGTGCAGAAGCGGTCAGGCAGGTCGATGAACTGGAACTGCGCGGAGGTCCACAGCACCAGCTCTTCGGAGAAGCGCGACAGGTGCATCATCGCCAGGGAGGCGGCGGCGCAGAATTCGATGGCGAAGTCACGATCCGACACGCCGTCCAGCGAGTTGCCGCCAACAGCGTCGAAACCGAGCAGTTCGGCGGTGATCTCGCGGGCAATCGGATAGGTGGTGCCGGCCAGTGCGGCCGAGCCCAGGGGCATGCGATTCACGCGCTTGCGGCAGTCGACCAGGCGCTCGTGGTCGCGGGTCAGCATCTCGAACCAGGCCAAAAGGTGATGGCCGAAGGTCACCGGCTGCGCGGTCTGCAGGTGGGTGAAGCCGGGCATGATGGTGTCGGCTTCGGCCTCGGCCAGGCCGAGCAGGCCCTGCTGCAGGCGGGTGATTTCGGCGAGGATCAGGTCGATCTCGTCACGCAGCCACAGGCGGATATCGGTGGCGACCTGGTCGTTACGCGAGCGCCCGGTGTGCAGTTTCTTGCCGGTGACGCCGATGCGGTCGGTCAGACGCGCCTCGATGTTCATGTGCACGTCTTCCAGGTCGACACGCCAGTCGAAGCTGCCGGCTTCGATCTCGGCCTGGATTTCCTTCAGTCCGGCCGCGATGGCATCGCGCTCGTCCGCGGTCAGTACGCCGACCTTGGCCAGCATGGTGGCGTGGGCGATGGAACCCATGATGTCGTGGCGATACAGGCGCTTGTCGAAGTCGACGGAGGCGGTGAAGCGGGCGACAAAGGCGTCGACTGGCTCGCTGAAGCGGCCGCCCCAGGACTGGTTGGTTTTTTCGCTGCTCATGGCTGGACTCGTGGCAGGGCAGGCGCGGCGGGCACCTGCGGAACGGACAAAGTGTGCCGATAATAACAGCCTTGCCGGGAAAACCGAGGCCGCGCCGATCTGCCGGGTGCGTCACAGTTTTCACCGGCCGGTGGCATTTGGGCGCCCGTTTTGGCCCGGCCGGAGCGCTCTGGCTTGCCGCCCGGGGGCGCACACAAGGAAACTGCGCGGATGAAAATCCACTGGTTCAACAAGGGCCGCGTGCTGGCCCAGGGCGACGATTTCTTCATTCCGGAACTGTGCGAGCCCGAGGCTCTGCTCAGCCTGGTGCTGCTGGCCGAGCTGCTGGTGCTGGTGCTGGTATTGGCCGAGCCGATGCTGCCGGGCTTCAACTGGGTGCGCCTGGCGCTGACCTCGTTGTTCGTGCAGTGGATCGTGCTGCTCTCGGCGGCGCTGCTGTGCCGCTTGCGCCCGCTGCTGGCGCGGCTACGCGCGGCCCTGGCCGGTACCCTGTGCTGCGCCCTGGTGATCGGCCTGACCTTGGCCTGCACGGCGGTGGCCGACTATTACGAGCTGGGCGGGCCGCTGCCGCGCAGTGGCGAGGTCAACCTGTACCTGCGCCATGCGCTGATCAGCCTGATCATGTCGGCGCTGCTGCTGCGCTATTTCTATCTGCAGAGCCAGTGGCGCCGGCAGCAGCAGGCCGAGCTCAAGGCGCGCATCGAGTCGCTGCAGGCGCGCATCCGCCCGCATTTCCTGTTCAACAGCCTGAACAGCATCGCCAGCCTGGTGGCGATCGACCCGTACAAGGCCGAGCAGGCGGTGCTCGATCTCTCCGACCTGTTCCGAGCCAGCCTGGCCAAGCCCGGCACCCTGGTGCCCTGGGCCGATGAACTGGAACTGGCCAAGCGATATCTGTCGATCGAGCACTACCGGCTCGGCGAACGTCTACAGTTGGATTGGCAGGTGGAAAACGTGCCGACGGATTTGCCGATCCCTCAGCTGACCTTGCAGCCGCTGCTGGAGAATGCCCTGATCTATGGCATCCAGCCGCGCATCGAGGGCGGCCTGGTGCGAATCGAGGCGGATTACCAGGACGGGGTGTTCCAGCTCTGCGTGAGCAATCCCTATCAGGAAAGCGCCGAACAGCAACCGTCGCGCGGTACCCACCAGGCCCTGGTGAATATCGACGCGCGTCTGGCGGCACTTTTCGGCCCCGGCGCGAGTCTCAGCGTGGACCGCCGTGACGGACGCCACTTCACCTGTCTACGCTATCCTTGTTCGAGACTCATGCAGGAAGCCCGAGCAATATGAATGTGCTGATCGTCGATGACGAACCCCTTGCCCGCGAGCGCCTGACCCGTATGGTCGGCGAACTCGAGGGTTATCGTGTCCTCGAGCCCTCGGCCAGCAACGGCGAAGAGGCGCTAGCGCTGATCGACAGCCTGCGCCCCGACGTGGTCCTGCTGGATATCCGCATGCCTGGCCTCGATGGCCTGCAGGTCGCCGCCAAGTTGTGCGAGCGCGAGGCGCCGCCGGCGGTGATCTTCTGCACCGCGCATGACGAGTTCGCCCTGGAGGCCTTCGACGTCAGCGCCGTCGGCTACCTGGTCAAACCGGTGCGCCCCGAGGCGCTGGCCGCGGCGTTGAAGAAGGCCGAACGGCCGAACCGCGTACAGCTTGCCGCGCTCACTCGCCCAGCCACGCCGGGCAATGGTGCCGGCCCGCGCAGCCATATCAGCGCGCGCACCCGCAAGGGCATCGAGCTGATTCCGCTGGAGCAGGTGATCTTCTTCATCGCCGACCACAAGTACGTGACCCTGCGCCACGAGGGTGGCGAGGTGCTGCTCGACGAGCCGCTGAAGGCGCTGGAGGACGAGTTCGGTGAGCGTTTCGTGCGTATCCACCGCAACGCCCTGGTCGCCCGCGAGCGCATCGAGCGCCTGCAGCGTACGCCGCTAGGACACTTCCAGCTCTACCTCAAGGGCCTGGGGCCGGACGCGCTGACCGTCAGCCGTCGTCACGTGGCCGGCGTGCGCAAGCTGATGCACAGCCTGTGACACCGGCGCGGTGCAGCCTGCGGCGATAGTGCCTGCGGGCTTGCGCCGACCATCCTGCTATCATCGCCGGCAGTTCGTCTTCTGGAATTGCCCATGTCCCGCGAAATCCGCATCGCCACCCGTAAGAGCGCCCTGGCCCTGTGGCAGGCCGAGTACGTCAAGGCCCGTCTGGAACAGACCCACCCTGGCCTCAAGGTCAGCCTGGTGCCCATGGTCAGCCGTGGCGACAAGCTACTCGACGCGCCCCTGGCGAAAATCGGCGGCAAGGGCTTGTTCGTCAAGGAACTGGAAACCGCCCTGCTGGAAAACGAGGCCGACATCGCCGTGCACTCCATGAAGGACGTGCCGATGGACTTCCCCGAGGGCCTCGGCCTGTTCTGCATCTGCGAGCGCGAAGACCCACGTGATGCTTTCGTCTCCAACACCTATGCGAGCCTGGACGAGCTGCCGGCCGGCAGCGTGGTCGGCACCTCCAGCCTGCGCCGCCAGGCCCAGCTGCTGGCGCGCCGCCCGGACCTGAAAATCCAGTTCCTGCGCGGCAACGTCAACACGCGCCTGGCCAAGCTGGATGCCGGCGAGTACGACGCCATCATCCTCGCCGCCGCCGGCCTGATCCGCCTCGGCTTCGAGGAACGTATCCGTTCCTCGATCAGTGTCGAGGACAGCCTGCCGGCTGGTGGCCAGGGTGCGGTGGGCATCGAATGCCGCACCGCCGATGCCGAGATCCACGCCCTGCTGGCGCCGCTGCACCATGCCGAAACGGCCGGGCGTGTCACCGCCGAGCGTGCGCTGAACAAGCGCCTCAACGGCGGCTGCCAGGTACCGATTGCCTGCTACGCGTTGCTCGAAGGCGAGCAGCTGTGGCTGCGCGGTCTGGTCGGCCAGCCGGACGGCGGTGTGCTGCTGCGCGCCGAGAGCCGTGGGCGCGACGCCGAGGCACTGGGCGTGCAGGTGGCCGAGCAACTGCTGGCCCAGGGCGCCGAGGCCATCCTCAAGGCGGTATACGGCGAGTGACGGGCTGGCGCCTGCTGCTGACCCGCCCCGCCGCCGAGTGCGCGGCGCTGGCCGCCACGCTGGCCGAGGCCGGCGTGTTCAGCAGCAGCCTGCCGCTGCTGGAGACCGAGGCGTTGGCCGAGACGCCCGCGCAGCGCGCCACCATTCTCGATTTGCAGCGCTACTGCGCGGTGATCGTGGTCAGCAAGCCGGCGGCGCGCCTGGGCCTCGACCTGCTCGCCCGCCATTGCGCGCAGCCACCGGCCGGCCCGCGCTGGTTCAGTGTCGGCGCCGCCACCGCGCAGGTGCTCGATCAGTATCTGCAGCCACATGGCCTGCAGGCCAGCTGCCCGAGCCTGGGCGATGACAGCGAGGCCCTGCTGGCCCTGGCCGAGCTCGATCAGGCGTTGCAAGTGCCGAACCCGCGAGTGCTGATCATGCGCGGCGAGGGCGGTCGCGAACTGATCGCCGAAACCCTGCGCCAGCGTGGCGCGGCGGTGGACTATCTGGAACTCTATCGGCGCGTGCGCCCTCAATACCCTGCCGGTACGCTGCAGCGGTTGGTCGCTGCGGAGCGTATCAACGCCCTGCTGGTGAGCAGCGCCCAGGGCCTGGACAACCTCCGCCAGTTGGCCGCCGATGCCTGGGCGGAGCTGGCTCGGCTACCCTTGCTGGTGCCCAGCCCGCGAGTGGCCGAACTGGCTCGTGCGGCCGGCGCCCGGCAGGTGATCGATTGTCGCGGCGCCAGCGCTGCGGCTGTTCTGACGGCCTTGCGCGCCCAACCGGCGCCGGCCTCTGATGGATAAGGAAGGACTCGTGAGCGAAACCACCCCGCAGATCAGCGAACAGACTCCGCAACTTGCCGCCGACCAGCCGCCGCAGGCGGTCGCGCCCAAAGCCAAGGGTCGTGGTCCGGCCTGGCTGGCCTTGCTGGTCGGCCTGGCTGCCCTCGGTGCCGGTGGCTGGAGTGCCTGGCAGCTGCATCAGCAGCAGGGCCAGGCGGCGCAGCAATTGGCGCAGTTCCAGCAGGCCGGTGAAGCCGCTCAGGCACGGGTCAAGGCCAGTGAAGATCATGTGGCCAAGCGTCTGGCCGGCCTGCCCACGGCGGACGAGCTGGCCACCCAGCGCGACCTGCTGGTAAGCCTACAGGGCGAGCAGCAGCGCCTGGCCCAGAGCCTCTCCGGCCTGCTCGGCAAGAGCCGCGAGGACTGGCGCCTGGCCGAGGCCGAGCACCTGCTGCGCCTGGCCATGCTGCGCCTGACCGCTCTGCAGGACGTGGACAGCGCCATCGCCCTGGTACAGGGTGCCGACGACATCCTGCGCGCGCAGAACGACCCCCAGGCCTTTGCTGCTCGCGGTGAGCTGATCAAGGTGCTGGAGGAGCTGCGCGGCATGCCGCAGATCGATCGCAGCGGCCTGTTCCTGCAACTGGCCGCGCTGCGTGGCCAGGTCGCCCAGCTGCAGATGCTGGCACCCGAATACATCCTCCCGGTCGAAGTGCCGAGCACGGTCAGCGCCAGCGACAGCAGCCGCTGGGACACGCTCTGGCAGGAGCTGTCGCGCTATGTGCGCATCGACCTGCACGCCGACCAGGACGTGCGCCCGCAACTGGCCGGGCAGAGCCTGGCACAGGTGCGCCTGACCCTGGCGCTGGCACTGGAGCAAGCCCAGTGGGGCGCGTTGAATGGCGAGCAGGAGGTCTACCGCCAGGCGCTAGCCTCTGCCAGCGAGGTGCTCGACAGCTACTTCGACCGCGACAACCAGGCCGTGCAGGCCCTGCAAAAACGCGTGGCCGAACTGTCCGGTCAATCGGTTTCCACCCAGCTGCCCAAGCTGGATAACGCCCTCAATACCCTGCAGGCCTACCTCAAGCGCCGCGAGGCTGCCGAGCTGCTGCCCGAAACCGAGGAACCGGCTGCCGAGGCGATCGAGGAGGGCGGGCAATGATCCGTGCCGTCCTGCTCCTGATACTGGTGGCTGCTGGCGCCACCGCGCTGGGCCTGGCCGTCGCCGAGCACAGCGGCTATGTGCTGATCGCCTGGAAGGGCCTGCGCTACGAGTCCAGCCTGTGGGTGTTCCTGCTGATCATCGCTGCGGCCTGGCTGTTGTTCATCGGCCTGCGCTGGTTGCTGCGCCTGCTGCTGGTGTCCGGTGGCCTGCTCAATCCCTGGTCGCGCCGTCAGCGTGGCCGGCGCCAGCAACTGGCGGCCGAGAAGGGCCTGCTGGACCTGATCGAGGGGCGCTGGGAGCGCGCCGAGCGGCATCTCGCGCTGGCCGCCGAAGGCGAGAGCCAGCCACTGATGTACTACCTGGGCGCGGCCCGTGCGGCCTACAAGCAGGGCCGCGTGGAGCAGGGCGAGGCACTGCTGGAGAAAGCGTTGCAGCGCCAGCCCCAGGCCGAACTGGCGGTGGCCCTGGCGCATGCCGAGCTGCAGCGCGAATACGGTGACCTGGCCGGTGCGCAAGAAACCCTGCAGGCCATGCACGAGCGTCATCCACGCCATCACCTGGTGCTCGACCAGCTGCAGCGCACGCTGGCCGAACGCGGCGACTGGGCGGCGCTGCTCGAACTGCTGCCGGAGCTGCGCAAGGCTCGCGTGCTGGAGGGTGAGGCACTGGCCGAGCTGGAGCGCCGGGTGTGGATCGCCCGCCTGCAGCACACTGGCGAGCAGGGGCTGAACCAAGGCGAGATGGCCCTGCAGCCGCTGAGCAATGCTTGGCAGCAGCTGTCTTCTGCACAGCGCCAGGATGTCGAATTGCTGCTCGCCTATGCCGGCCAGCTGCGCACCCTGGGGGCTCAAGAAGAGGCCGAGGAAGTGCTGCGCAAGGCGCTCAAGCAGGGTTACGACCAGCGTCTGATTCGTCTCTACGGCCAGCTGCGCGGACGCGATCCGGCGCGCCAGCTGCAGACCGCCGAAGGCCTGCTCAAGGAGCATCCGCAGGACCCGCAGCTGCTGCTGTCACTCGGTCGCCTGTGCCTGCAGAACGGATTGTGGGGCAAGGCGCGCGAGTACTTCGAGATCAGCCTGGACTTCTCTCGCAGCGCCGAAACCTACGCCGAGCTGGCCCGTCTGCTGGCCAGCCAGGGCGAGGTAGAGGCGAGCAATCGCCTGCTGCTGCAACTGCTGGAGGTACAGGGCCAGCAGCTGCCGGCATTGCCGCAACCCGGCCGCTAGCCGGTCCTCGCCGGCCTGACGTGCGGCGCCCTGTCGCTGACGGGGCGCCTGCCACTGCCTTGAAAGGCCGGCCGGCTTTCCTCTACCGTAGGCGCCTTTCTAGCCCCGCATCGGAGTTCCCATGGCGCTGGCCACCCCGCGTACCCTGTTCCTGCTCGCCTTCCTCGGCTGCCTGGCCCTGATGGGCGGTGCGCTGTATCTGGAACATGTGGTCGGCCTCAATCCCTGCCCGATGTGCATCGTCCAGCGCATCTTCGTCATCCTCTTCGGCCTGGCCTGCCTGGTCGCCGCTATTCACGGCCCGGCTCGTACCGGGCGCCGCGTCTACGCGATCCTGGCCCTGCTGTTTGCCGTCGGCGGTGCCGGTACGGCGGCGCGTCAGGTCTGGCTGCAGAGTGTGCCGGCCGATCAGCTGGATGCCTGCCTGCCGAGCTTGGAGTTCATGATGGAGGCCCTGCCGCTGCAGGAAATCGTGCGCCTGGTGTTCCATGGCACCGCCGATTGCGCCGAGGTGACCTGGACCCTGTTCGGCCTCAGCCTGCCGGAGTGGAGCCTGCTGGCGTTCGTCGGCATGATCCTGTTTTCCCTCTACCAGCTGCTGCGTCGCGGCTGAACCGTTCGCGAGCGAGATGACTTGATGCCCGCGCCGAGTGGGCATACTCTGGCCCAACGCCTCGTCATTTATCCGCCGTTTTCGGCGAGGCGCTTCCCGAGACTCCGCGAGCTGACAATAAAATGTCTCGGGGCTGGCGTATTCAGCATTCACCAGTAAGGGGAGTGAGGACATCATGCTCGAGAGCTGCCAGAACGCCCAGGAACGCTGGGGTGGCGTACACCAACTGATCGATCGCTGGCTGCAGGAACGCCATGAGCTGGTGAGCGCCTATGGCGGCCTCTGCGACCAGCCGCAGGGCCCGGCCTTCGGTGAGGACGTGCAGCGCTTCTGCGAGATCCTGCTCGACTACGTCTCGGCCGGTCATTTCGAGGTCTACGAACAGCTCACCGTCGAGGCCAAGGCCTTCGGTGACCAGCGCGGCCTGGAGCTGGCCAAGCAGATCTACCCGCGCATCGAAGCCATCACCGAGGTGGCGCTGGCCTTCAATGATCGTTGCGACAACGGTGACTGCCGCGATGCCGCCTCACTCAACGGTGAGCTCAAGCGTCTTGGCCAGCTGCTGCACGAGCGCTTCGAACTGGAAGACTGCCTGATCGAGGTGCTGCACAACGCGCACCAGCACGAGGCCAGCGCTGCGCCGCTATAGCCTTCGGATGCCATGAAAAAAGCCGCCTCGATGGGCGGCTTTTTTCATACTGTCACAGCGCGATCAGTTGGCCACTTCCAGCAGCTCGACCTCGAATACCAGTGGCGCATCGGGCGGAATCAGATCGCCAGCGCCTTCCTTTCCATACGCCTGTGCGGCCGGAATCACCACGCGCCAGCGTGCGCCGGTAGGCATCTGCAGCAGTGCCGTTTGCCAGCCGGGAATCAGGGCGCGCAGGCGGAACCATTGCGGCCCTTCGCTCTGGTCGAACAGGCGGCCATCGGCCAGTTCGCCGCGGTAGTTGACCTTCACCCGGCTGCCGGCCAACGGCTTGCGTCCGTTACCCGCGCGCAGCTCACGCACCAGCACGCCACCTTCGAGTTCGCGCACGCCATACTGGGATTTTTCCTTGGCCAGGAAGCGTCCTTCGGCCATGCGCGTCTGCTCTTCGCGACTCTGCGCCACGCGCTGTTCGTGAACCTCCAGCAGTGCCTCGATACGCTCCGGCGGCAGGCGCAGAGCATCGCCCTGATAGGCCTGGCGCAGGCCCTGCAGCAGGGCATCCAGCGGCAGTCCAGGCACCTCGCCACGCAGCCTCTCACCGAGTTTTGCCCCCAGGCTATAGGCCAGATCCTCGTCCTCGCTCGCCGCCGGCGAAAGAGCAGGAAGCAGGCATAGCAACAACAGCATGAGGCGCAACATGAACGAGTTCTCCACAGAATTTGCCGGCGATTATGCCTGTTGCCTGCGCGGGTGCTAGCGACTGGCGAGTCAGGCGTCTAGTATGGGGATCACCAACGTCCGTTAGGAGGCACGTCATGCCGACCAACAATAAGAAGTCCGTAAGCACCCCTTTGCATCTGCTCCAGCAACTCTCCCATAGCCTGCTCGAACATTTGGAAAAAGCCTGCTCGCAAGCTCTGGTCGACGCTGAAGACCTTCTGACCAAGCTGGAAAAACAGCGCGTCAAAGCTCAGGAAAAACTGCACGACACGCGCAGCAAAGTGCAGGAAGCGGCGAAGGCCGGCAAAGCCAAGGCGCAAGACAAGGCCAAGGCTGCCGCTGCCGAACTTGAAGAGTTGCTCGCTGGCCTCAAGACCCGCCAGGCCGAGACCCGCAGCTATATCGTGCAACTAAAGCGCGACGCCCAGGAAAGCCTGAAGCTGGCCCAGGGCGTAGGCAAGGTTCGCGAGGCCGCCGCCAAGGCCCTCGACAGCCGCGCCGTCGCCAAGCCCGCTGCGAAGCCAGCAGCCAAGCCGGCGGCGAAGAAAGCTGCGGCCAAACCCGCTACCAAGGCCGCCGCCAAACCGGCAGCCAAGCCTGCCGCGAAGCCAGCTGCGAAACCCGCCGCCAAGGCACCGGCCAAAGCACCTGCGAAAGCTGCAGCGGCGAAACCGGCGGCCAAGCCCGCAGCCAAACCGGCAGCTAAACCTGCTGCCAAGGCTGCTGCGAAACCTGCCGCGAAGAAGGCCTCCAGCACCGCCAAACCGGCAGCCAAGCCTGCCGCGAAACCAGCGGCAAAACCCGCCGCTAAGCCAGCTGCCAAGGCCGCTGCAAAACCAGCAGCCAAGCCTGTCGCTAAGGCTGCCGCCAAGCCCGCGGCGAAGCCGGCCGCCAAACCAGCTGCAGCCAAGGCTCCGGCTAAGGCCGCTGCGGCCAAACCGGCTGCGAAGCCGGCGGCCAAGCCAGTCGCCAAGGCTGCTGCGAAGCCCGCTGCCAAACCCGCTGCTAAGCCGGCAACCAAACCAGTGGCCAAGGTTGCGGCTAAACCTGCTGCCAAACCAGCAGCGAAACCTGCAGTGAAGAAGCCAGTCGCGGCTAAACCGGCAGTGGCCAAACCCGCTGCCAAGCCTGCTGCGAAGCCGGCCGCCAAACCCGCTGCCGCGAAACCTGCGGCGCCTGCCAGCGCAGCTACGCCGACTCCGGCGCCAGCCGCTGCACCGGTAGCCAGCAACGGCAGCACTCCGCCCGGCGTCTAAGCCTGGCTTGCCGCGGCGCGCAGCAGTTCGCGCGCGTCGCGGTCGCTGACCAACTGCTCCAACCAGGCCACGGCATCGTCCGTGGCCTGCCATTTCTGTGCTACCTCTTCCAGTCGCCCGAGCAGTTCGCGCTCGGCGTCCAGCTCCAGTGCCTTGATCCGCTCGCGCAGTTGCGCCAGGGCGGGATCTGCGGCGCTGTCGTTCTTCCAGCTTCGACGCAGCTTGCGCAGCGGTCCTACCACCTGTTGCTGCCAGTGCGCGGCCACGACCTGCAGCTGCGCGAGGCGCTGCGCGTCGCAGGTGATTCGCCGCCGTTCCAGCCACAGGGCGCAGAGCAGCAGGCAGACATCGGCACCGCCATCCTGCAGGCGCAGGCAGGCCTGTTCCACGCCGGGGCGGGCGTAGCAGGTCAGGGCGAAACTCCACAGGTCAGTCGGCATGCGGCTCTCCGGGCGGCGAAGGGGGGAAGCTGGTAGACTCCGCGGCCATTATGATCCGACTCCAGAACCTCACTCTACAGCGTGGTCCGCAGCGCCTGCTCGAAGGCGCCGAACTGACCCTGCACGCCGGCCACAAAGCCGGCCTGATCGGTGCCAACGGCGCCGGCAAATCCAGCCTGTTCGCTCTGCTGCGGGGCGAGCTCGGCCCCGACGCCGGCGACTGCAACATGCCGCCGGACTGGCGCATCGCGCACATGCGCCAGGAGGTCGACGACCTCGAACGCCTGGCCGTGGACTACGTGCTGGATGGCGACATCCACCTGCGCCAGGTGCAGCGCCAGCTGGCGGGCGCCGAAGCGGCCCACGACGGTGCGGCGATTGCCCGCCTGCACAGTGAACTGGACACCGCCGACGGCTATACCGCCGATGCCCGCGCGCGCAAGCTGCTGGCCGGCCTTGGCTTCAGCAACGAGCAGATGGACCGCCGTGTCGGCGACTTCTCCGGTGGCTGGCGGATGCGCCTGAACCTGGCCCAGGCACTGATGTGCCCGTCCGACCTGCTGCTGCTCGACGAGCCGACCAACCACCTCGACCTCGATGCCATCCTCTGGCTGGAAGAGTGGCTGAAGAGCTATCCCGGCACTCTGCTGCTGATCTCCCACGACCGCGACTTCCTCGATGCTGTGGTCGACCATGTGGCGCACCTCGAACAGCAGAAGCTGACCCTCTACCGTGGCGGCTACTCGGCCTTCGAGCGCACTCGTGCCGAACGCCTGGCGCAGCAGCAGCAGGCGTATGAGAAGCAGCAGGCGCAGCGCGCGCACATGGAAAAGTACATCGCCCGCTTCAAGGCCCAGGCGACCAAGGCTCGTCAGGCGCAGAGCCGGATCAAGGCCCTGGAGCGGCTGGAAGAACTGGCGCCGGCGCACGTCGACTCGCCGTTCGACTTCGTCTTCCGCGAGGCCGACAAAATCTCCAGCCCACTGTTTGATATGGCCGAGGCCCAACTCGGCTATGGCGACAAGGTGGTGCTGCAGCAGGTCAAGTTGCAGCTGGTGCCCGGCGCACGCATCGGCCTGCTCGGCCCCAACGGCGCCGGTAAGTCGACCCTGATCAAGACTATCTCCGGCGAGCTGTCGCCGCTGTCCGGTCGCCTGGCGCGTGGCGAGAACCTGTCGATCGGCTACTTCGCCCAGCATCAGCTCGACTCGCTGGATGCCAAGGCCAGTCCGCTGCTGCACCTGCAGCGCATCGCTCCGGGCGAGCGCGAGCAGACCCTGCGCGACTTCCTCGGTGGCTTCGACTTCCGTGGTGCTCGCTGCGATGAGGCGGTGCAGAACTTCTCCGGTGGCGAGAAGGCGCGCCTGGCTCTGGCTCTGATCGCCTGGGGCAAGCCCAACCTGCTGCTGCTCGACGAACCGACCAACCACCTCGACCTGGAGATGCGCCTGGCCCTGACCATGGCCCTGCAGGAGTTCGCCGGGGCGGTACTGGTGGTCTCTCACGATCGTCATCTGCTGAAGAGCACCACCGACGAGTTCCTGCTGGTCGCCGATGGGCGCATCCAGTCGTTCGAGGGCGACCTCGACGACTACGCGCGCTGGCTGGTCGACTACCGCGCCCGCCAACAGCCGCAGGCAGCTGCTGCACCGGCCAGCGACAAGACCGACAAACGCGCCCAGCGCCAGGCCGCCGCGGCCCTGCGCCAGCAGCTGGCCCCGCACAAGAAGCAGGCCGACAAGCTGGAACAGGAGCTGGGCAAGCTCCAGGGCAAGCTCGCCGCCGTCGAGGAAAAGCTCGGCGACAGTGGTGTCTACGAGGCCGCGCGCAAGGACGAGCTGCGTGAGCTGCTGGCCGAGCAGGCGCGTCTGAAGGCCGCCGAGGCCGAGCTGGAAGAATCCTGGCTGCTGGCCCTGGAGACGCTGGAGGAGCTGCAGAAGCAACTGGAGGAGGCCGACTGATGGAAGAGCTGCAACTGCTCGCCACCTGGCGTGAACCGCTGACCGTCGCCGGTCAGGTGCTGTTGATCCTGCTACTGGCCTGGGTCGCCCAGCGTTTGGTCACCCGCGGCATCAGCCGCCTCGGCTCGCGCTACGCGATGCTGCCGCAGGAGGTGCTGCTGCCGCTGCGTGGCCTGTTGCGCTGGCTGATCATGGGTAGCGCGCTGATGCTGGTGCTGGAGCGCCTGGGCGTTTCCGCCGAAGTGCTGTGGACCGCGCTGACCGGTTTCGCCGCCGTCGCCGCCGTGGCCTTCTTCGCCATCTGGAGCGTGCTCTCCAACATGTTCTGCGCCCTGCTGATCTTCAGCATGGGCCCGTTCCGCCTGGGCGACACGGTGGAAGTCATCGAGAGCGCCGACAAGCCTGGGGTGAAGGGCCGGGTGCTGTCGATCAACCTGTTCTACACCACCCTGCAGGACCTCAGCGAAGGCGGCGAGGGTGCCCTGCTGCAGGTGCCCAACAGCCTGTTCTTCCAGAAAACCGTGCGCCGCTGGCGCTGACGGTACTGGTCGCTTGCGGGGCAGGGCGGTAGGCTGTGCCCTCTGTTCTTCTTCTGTTTTGAGGTATTCGCCATGGCTCTGGAAACCTGGCTCGCTTTCTTGGTCGCCTGCTGGGTGATCAGCCTGTCGCCGGGTGCCGGCGCCATCGCCTCCATGTCCAGCGGCCTGCAGTACGGCTTCGCCCGTGGCTACTGGAACGCACTGGGCCTGCAGGTCGGCCTGGCCCTGCAGATCGCCGTGGTCGCCGCGGGTGTCGGCGCCATTCTCTCCGCTTCGGCCACCGCCTTCGCCGCGATCAAGTGGTTCGGCGTGGCCTACCTGGTCTGGCTCGCGGTCAAGCAGTGGCAAGCCCTGCCCAGCGACATGGCCAGCGACTCCGCCGAGCGCCCCATCGGTCGCCCGCTGACCCTGGTGCTGCGTGGCTTCCTGGTCAACGCCAGCAACCCCAAGGCGATCGTCTTCATGCTCGCCGTGCTGCCGCAGTTCATCGATCCGCACCAGCCGCTGCTGGCGCAGTACCTGATCATGGGCACCACCATGATCATCGTCGACATGATCGTCATGGCCGGCTACACCGGGCTGGCGTCCCGCGTGCTGCGCGCCCTGCGCACACCGCGCCAGCAGCGCCTGATGAACCGCACCTTCGCCGGCCTGTTCGTCGGCGCCGCCGCGTTGCTCGCCACCGTACGCCGCGCCGCCGCCTGAGTATGCGTGTCTGGATCGACGCGGACGCCTGTCCGCGCCTGGCCCGCGACCAGGTGGTGAAGTTCGCCCTCAAGCGTGGTTTCGAGGTGGTGCTGGTGGCTGGTCAGGCCGTGGCACGACCGAACTTCGCCTGCGTGAAGCTGATCGTGGTGCCGAGCGGCCCGGACGCGGCCGATGATCATCTGGTCGAGCACGCCGTGCCCGGCGAACTGGTGATCTGCAGCGATATTCCACTGGCCGACCGGCTGATCAAGAAGGGTGTCGCCGCGCTCGACCCGCGTGGCCGCGAGTTCGACGAGCGCAACATGGGTGACAAGCTGGCCACCCGCAACCTGTTCGCCGACCTGCGCGATCAGGGCCAGATGGGCGGCGGCCAGGCCGCCTATTCGGACAAGGACCGCCAGGCCTTCGCCAACGCCCTCGACCGCATCCTCACCCGTCTGAGCAGGTAGGGCTCAGCCGCACAGATAGGTGCCGGTGCCCACCGCCACCAGGGTGCCGTCGTCGCTGTGCAGTTCGCTGCGTACCACTGCCACCTTGTTGCCCGAGCGCAGCAGCACCGCAGTGGCGCTGAACAGCTCGCCGCGACCGGGGCGCAGGTAGTCGACGCGCAGGTCGATGGTGCCCAGCTTGGACAGGCGCTGCATGCGTTCCGCCTGGCTCAGGTGCTGGTGCTTGTCGAAGGCGCCGATCAGCGCCATGGCGCCGCCGGTGACGTCGAGCAGCGAGGAGATCACCCCGCCGTGGAGAATGCCGTGAACGAAGTTGCCGATCAGCTCGGGCTTCATCGGTAGGCTCATCACCACCCGGTCGCCGCGCAGCTCGTCGATGCGAATGCCGAGCATCTGGTTGAACGGAATGCGCTGGAAGAAGGCTTCGACGCCCTGGCGCTGTTCCTCGGAAAGCTGGAAGACCGTGTCGTTCATGTGCGCTCCTGGCTCGACTGTGGCGCTCACGCTGCCGCAGGCGAGCCCGGCTGACCAGAGGCGCGGCGGGGACGCCGCGCGGATTGGCCGGAACGCCCGGTCAGAGCCTGTGCAAAGGCGCGCGAGCTAGAGCCAGGCTAGGCGCAGGCTCTTACTGCGGTTGGGCCAGCTCCAGTACGCGGTCGACCAGCTTGTTGATGCCGGCGGCGGCCTGGGCGATGGATTCGGCCAGCATGTAGGCGGGGGTGCTAACCAGCTTGCGCGCCTCGTCCTCGACGATGTCTTCCACCGCGCACTCGACGTGCTGGCCGCCCATGGCGGTGAGGCCGCCGACGGCCGGATCATCGGCCGCGCCCAGGGTGCAGCTGACGCCCTCGCCGTAGATCTTCGCCGCCAGGGCCGGGGCGATGCAGATCAGGCCGATCGGCTTGCCGGCCTGGGCGAATGACTGCGCGGCAGCCAGCACGTCGGGCTGCACGCTGCAGTTGGCGCCTTCCACGGCGAAGTTGGAGAGGTTCTTGGCCACGCCGAAGCCGCCGGGCAGGATCAGCGCGTCGTACTGCTCGGCCTTCAGCTCGCGCACGTCCATCACGTCGCCACGGGCGATGCGCGCTGCCTCGGTGAGCACGTTGCGGCTCTCCGGCATTTCCTCGCCGGTGAGGTGGTTGATCACGTGCATCTGCGCGATGTTGGGGGCGAAACACTGCACCTGGGCGCCGCGCTGGTCGAGGCGCAACAGGGTGATCACGCTCTCGTGGATTTCCGCGCCATCGTAGACGCCACAACCGGAAAGGATGACCGCGACTCGTTTTTGCATGCTGTTCTCCATGGCCAGCCAGATAACGATGCCTCAGTTTCGCCGATCGCCTGGGCGAGCGTCGAGCGACGGGGTGTCGCCAAATGCCACTCCACCTGGCATTTGCCGTCGCGAGTAGCTGCATGGGCAGGCATAGGATCAGCTTAGGTCAACCAGGCGCTGTCGAACCATGAACCTGATCCTTCTTGCCGTACCCTTCTTCTTCCTGCTGATCGCCGCCGAGCTGATCGCCGACCGCGTGCGCGGCGTCAGTACCTATCGCCTGGCGGATTCGCTGAACAGCCTCAGCGCCGGCGTGCTGTCCCAGGCCAGCGGCCTGCTGAGCAAGGCCATCGCCGTGCTCGGTTATGCCTTCGCCTATCAGCACCTGCACCTGTTCGAGCTGTCCGATCAGCTCTGGGTCTGGGTGCTGGCCTTCGTCGCCTACGACTTCTGCTACTACTGGAGCCACCGCTTCGGCCATGAGCGCAATGTGTTTTGGGCCTCCCACGTGGTGCACCACCAGAGCGAGGACTACAACCTTTCCACTGCCTTGCGCCAGACCAGCACCGGCTTTCTGCTGAGCTGGATCTTCTACCTGCCGATGGCCCTGGCCGGCGTGCCGCCGGTGGTGTTCGTCACGGTCGGCGCGCTCAACCTGCTCTATCAGTTCTGGGTGCATACCCGCCATGTGCCGAAGCTGGGCTGGTACGAGTGGTTCTTCGTCACGCCCTCCAACCACCGCGTGCACCATGCGCAGAATCCTATCTACATGGACCGTAACTACGGCGGCGTGTTCATCTTTTGGGACCGCCTGTTCGGCACCTTTCAGGAGGAGCTGGACGAGCATCCGGTGGTGTTCGGCGTGACCACTCCGCTGCGCAGCTGGAACCCGCTGTGGGCCAATCTGCAGTTCTACGTGCAGCTATGGCGCGACGCGCAACGTGCCGGCTCCTGGTGGGACAAGCTGCGCATCTGGTTCATGCCCACCGGCTGGCGCCCGGCCGATGTGGCCGAGCGTTTCCCGATGGACAAGCCGGACCTGGCTGCCTTCCGCAAGTTCGAGGTGCCGCTGTCGCGCGGGCAGAAGCTGTACGCCGCGCTGCAGTTCGCCACCTACGTGGTCGGCACCAGCGGATTGCTGGCGGTGGCGGCGCAGCAGAACCTCGGCGTGCTGGCCGGCGCCTGGCTGTGGATCGCCTTCGGCCTGTACTGCATCGGCGCCTGGCTGGAGAACCGGCCGTTTGCCCGCTCGCTGGAAACGTTGCGCCTGCTGCTCAACCTGCCGGCGCTGGCCTGGGCCCAGCAGGTCGGCCTGCTGCCGGGCGGCGCGCTGCCCTGGCTGTTGCTGGCAAGCTGGAGCCTGATCAGCCTGCTGTGGCTGTTGTGGCCGCGCCAGGAGCAGGCTCAACCGGCCTGAATCCAGTACGGAACTGCGGCTGCCCGTCGCAGTCTGGGTGTGACAGTCATTATTTGGTCATAATGGCCGGGTACAACTGTCACACTCGCCCGCCGTGCGGGTTCTGGAGTCCGTCGTGAGCTTTACCCCCGCCAATCGCCTGTTCCCCGCCACCCGCCTGCGCCGCAACCGTCGTGACGATTTCTCCCGTCGCCTGGTTCGCGAGAACGTGCTGACCACCGACGACCTGATCCTGCCGGTGTTCGTCCTCGACGGCGAAAACCGCCGCGAGTCGATTCCGTCCATGCCGGGCGTCGAACGTCTGACCATCGACCTGCTGCTGCAGGAAGCCGAGCACTGGGTCGCGCTGGGCATTCCGGCGCTGGCGCTGTTCCCGGTGACGCCGCTGGAGAAGAAGTCGCTCGATGGCGCCGAGGCGTGGAACCCGGACGGCATCGCCCAGCGTGCCATCCGCGCCCTGCGCGCCAAGTTCCCCGAGCTGGGGGTGATCAGCGACGTGGCTCTGGACCCCTTCACCACCCACGGCCAGGACGGCATCCTCGACGAAGAGGGTTACGTGATGAACGACGTGACCATCGACGCCCTGGTCAAGCAGGCGCTGTCGCATGCCGAAGCCGGTGCCCAGGTGGTGGCGCCGTCGGACATGATGGACGGCCGTATCCAGGCGATCCGCGAGGCGCTGGAGCTGGCCGATCAGGTCAACGTGCGCATCATGGCTTACTCAGCCAAGTACGCCAGCGCCTACTACGGCCCGTTCCGCGATGCGGTCGGCTCGGCCGCCAACCTCGGCAAGGGCAGCAAGAACACCTATCAGATGGACCCGGCCAACGGTGACGAGGCCCTGCACGAAGTCGGTGCCGACCTGGCCGAAGGCGCCGACATGGTCATGGTCAAGCCGGGCATGCCCTACCTGGACATCGTCTGGCGGGTGAAGGACGCCTACAAGGTGCCGACCTTCGCCTACCAGGTCAGCGGCGAGTACGCCATGCACATGGCCGCCATCCAGAACGGCTGGCTCTCCGAGGCGGTGATCCTCGAATCGCTGACCGCCTTCAAACGCGCGGGTGCCGATGGCATCCTCACCTACTTCGCCGTGCGTGCGGCAGAACTCTTGAAAGCGGGGCGCTGAAGGCGCCCCAGGGAAGCAAGGCATGAACACCGAGGGACTCAGCAACAAGCAGATCGTCGACGCCCAGCTGGAGGCCGAGCCAACCTTGCCGGCCGAGCCGGTGGTCGAGGCCGTGGCGGTCGTCGAGCCCGAGCCGGAACCGGCTCCTGCGCCGGCCCCGGTGATCCCGGGCCTGGACGACAGCAGCCTGTACATCCACCGCGAGCTGTCGCAGCTGCAGTTCAACATCCGCGTGCTGGAGCAGGCGCTGGACGAGTCCTACCCGCTGCTCGAACGCCTGAAGTTCCTGCTGATCTTCTCCAGCAACCTGGACGAATTCTTCGAGATTCGCGTCGCCGGCCTGAAGAAGCAGATCACCTTCGCCCGCGAACAGGCGGGCGCCGACGGTCTGCTGCCGAGCCAGGTGCTGACGCGCATCTCGGAGATCGCCCACGAACAGGTGGCGCGTCAGTACGCCGTGCTCAACGACCTGCTGCTGCCGGAACTGGCCAAGCACCAGGTCAACTTCATCCGCCGCCGCTACTGGACGCCCAAGATCAAGACCTGGGTGCGCCGCTACTTCCGCGATGAGATCGCGCCGATCATCACCCCGATCGGCCTCGACCCGACGCACCCGTTCCCGCTGCTGGTGAACAAGAGCCTCAACTTCATCGTCGAGCTGGAGGGTGTGGACGCCTTCGGCCGCGACTCCGGTCTGGCCATCATCCCGGCGCCGCGCCTGCTGCCGCGGGTGATCCGTGTGCCCGAGGAAGTCGGCGGCCCCGGCGACAACTTCGTGTTCCTCTCCTCGATGATCCATGCCCAGGCCGACGACCTGTTCCAGGGCATGAAGGTCAAGGGCTGCTACCAGTTCCGCCTGACCCGTAACGCCGACCTGTCGGTGGATGCCGAGGACGTCGACGACCTGGCCCGGGCCCTGCGTGGCGAGCTGTTCAGCCGTCGCTACGGCGATGCGGTGCGCCTGGAAGTGGTGGAAACCTGCCCGCAGCACCTCACCGACTACCTGCTCAAGCAGTTCAGCCTCAACGAGAGCGAGCTGTACCGCGTCAACGGCCCGGTCAACCTGACCCGCCTGTTCGCCATCACCGGGCTGGAGAGCCACCCGGAGCTGCAGCACGGCTCGTTCACCCCGGTGATCCCCAAGCTGCTGCAGAACACCGAGAACGTGTTCAACGTGGTCGGCAAGCAGGACATCCTGCTGCTGCACCCCTTCGAGTCCTTCACCCCGGTGATCGACCTGTTGCGTCAGGCCGCCAAGGACCCCAACGTCCTGGCGATCAAGCAGACCCTGTACCGCTCCGGGGCCAACTCGGAGATCGTCGATGCGCTGGTGGAAGCGGCGCGTAGCGGCAAGGAGGTCACCGCGGTGATCGAGTTGCGTGCGCGCTTCGACGAGGAATCCAACCTGCAGCTGGCCAGCCGCCTGCAGGCCGCCGGCGCGGTGGTGATCTACGGCGTGGTCGGCTTCAAGACCCACGCCAAGATGATGCTGATCCTGCGCCGCGAGAACGGCGAGCTGCGCCGCTACGCGCACCTCGGCACCGGTAACTACCACGCCGGCAACGCCCGCCTGTACACCGACTACAGCCTACTCACCGCCGATGATGCGCTGTGCGAGGACCTGCACAAGCTGTTCAACCAGCTGATCGGCATGGGCAAGACCCTGCGCATGAAGAAGCTGCTGCACGCGCCGTTCACTCTGAAGAAGACCCTGCTCGACATGATCGCCCGTGAGGCGCAGTACGCCAGCGAGGGCAAGCCGGCGCACATCATGGCCAAGGTCAACTCGCTGACCGATCCGAAGATCATTCGCGCGCTATACAAGGCCAGCCAGATGGGCGTGCGCATCGACCTGGTGGTGCGTGGCATGTGCTGCCTGCGTCCGGGCGTGCCGGGGGTGTCGCACAACATCCACGTGCGCTCCATCGTCGGCCGCTTCCTCGAGCACAGCCGCATCTACTACTTCGGTAACGACGGCGACGAGCAGCTGTTCCTCTCCAGTGCCGACTGGATGGAGCGCAACCTCGACAAGCGTGTGGAGACCTGCTTCCCGGTGGAGGGCAAGAAGCTCATCACCCGGGTCAAGAAGGAGCTGGAGAGCTACCTGTCCGACAACACCCAGGCCTGGGTGCTGCAGGCGGATGGCCGCTACCAGCGCGTCAGCCCGAGCGGTAACGCCAACCCGCGCAACGCCCAGGCGGCGCTGCTGGACAAGCTGACCACGCCGCAGCTGCGCTGAGTTCGCAGGTGGAAGAAAAGGCCCCGCTCAGCGGGGCCTTTTTCATTGCACGGTGATATTGATCTTCTTCGAGATCACCGGCGGGTCCATTGGCACATGGTGCTTGTCGCCGATCAGCAGCTGCAGGGTGTGCGGGCCGGGCGGCAGGGTCAGCTCGGTCTCGGTCTGGCCCTTGCCGAAGTGCAGGATGCGCTCGCTGGAGGGGATCGGCTCGTCCAGCAGCGGCATGTCGCTGACGTCCACCAGCAGGTGATGGTGGCCGGTGTCGGGCACGTCGATGCCCGCCGGGGCGATGCCCATGCCCTTGAGGCCGAACTTGACGGTGAAGGTCTGCGGTACTGTGGCGCCGTCGGCCGGCTCGATGAAGTACACCTCGGCGCCTTCGGGGGCGGGCAGTTGCGGCGCCGACTTGTCGGCCCAGGTCAGTGGGGGCAGGGCGCAGAACAGGGCGACTAGGCCCAGGTTGCGCAAAAAGGGACGCATGGCAGGCTCCTCTGATGAAAGTCCTGCTCTGACCATAGGCGATGACGGGGCGTTCCGGAGGTCAGCCGTCGCTTCGCTCCAGGCGCGCCAGTTCGGCGGCGGCCTCGGCCAGTTGCTGCTCGTTGAACACCTTCACGCCGTGGCGGCGCAGCAGGGCGGCGGTAACCCCCTCGCCCTCGACCAGGTTGCCGCTGAAGCTGCCGTCGTAGTTGTGCGTGTTGCCGCAGGACGGGCTGCGCGCCTTGAGCAGGGCCACGCGCAGGCCATGCTGCTGGACCAGGCGCAGGGCGATCTCGGCGCCGGCGACGAAGGCGGCGGTGACATCCGCGCCGCTGTCGGTCAGCACCGGCAGCTGTCCGTCCAGCACCTGGGCACCCTGGCCGCCGGCAATCTCCGCTGGCGGGCGCGGGGTCGGCAGGCCGCCGGCCACCTCGGGGCACAGCGGCACGATGCGCCCCTCGTCCTGCCACAGCTGCAGCAGGTCGTAGGGGCCATGCGCGCCACCGTCATAGCGCACCTTGTGGCCGAGCAGGCAGCGGCTGACCAGCAGCTTTTCCATCCTTCCTCCTCGTCGGGCGCTCAGCGCCGCCTGAACCAGCCGGTCAGCGACAGGCGCTCGCGGCTGGCGGGCAGCACCTCGTGGGGCAGCTCGGCGGACATGAACAGCACCAGGGTGCCGGCCTCCGGCAGCACGTCCAGTTCGCTGCCGTCGTTCGGGTAGAGGCGCAGGGCGCCGCCCTGGTCGGCCTGCCAGGCGTCGTTGAGATAGAACACGGCGGAGACGCTGCGGCGGTCGTCATCGCGGAAACGGTCCAGATGCTTCTGGTAGAAGGCGCCCGGCGGATACAGGGCGAAGTGGCTCTCGTAGTCCTCCAGGCCCAGGTAGAAGGCCTGGTTGAGAGCGCGGCGCAGCTCGTCCATGGCCGCCAGGTACTGGTCACAGGCCGCACTCTGCCCCGGCTCCAGCCACTGGATACTGTCGCCGCGCACCCCCTCGCGCACCGCCAGGCCCTGGCCGCGACCCACGCCGGCCGGGCTCAGCGCGCCATTTTGTGCGCGCTGGCGGCACTCGGCGGCCAGTTCGCCGGTCAGAGACTGCGGCAGGACCAGGGTCTGTCGCGACCAGCCGCGCTCGGCCAGGTCGTCGATGATCTGCGGCACCAGCCGCTGCAGGGGGAATTCGTTCATGCGCCGATTCTACCAGCGCCGCCTGCACGCCCCTACAATAGCCGCGACCTACAGGAGTACCCCATGCGCGTCGTGTTTGCCGTCTTCCTGCTGCTGTGCAGCTTCGCCGTTTCCGCCGACGACCACGCCCGGCTCTACCAGAGCGCCGGCTGGCCGCAGCAACGCGCGCATTTCGCCGACGCCCTCAAGGCTGCCCAGCAGCGCTACCAGAGCAGCCTGCCGCCGGCGGTATTCCAAGCCCTGGTGGACAACAGCAACCGCCGTTTCGAATCCACCGCCATGGATCAGCGCGCCCAGGCCGCCCTGCGCACGCAGTTGGCCGACCCGCAGCCGGCGCTGCAGTTCTTCGACTCGCCGCTGGGGCGCAAGGTCGTCGCTGCCGAAGTCGCCGCCTCGTCGCGCGAGCAACTGGCCAAACACGCTAACGGCCTGCCGCCGGTACAGGCCGAGGCGACCCGACGTCTGCTGATCCGCCACCTGGCCCAGGGCCTGCCGGCCACCGAGGCCGGCGCCGAGGTCAGCCTGGCCTTGGCCGGTGTCGCCGCCGACAGCCTCAGCTCGATGGTGCCCGGCCTGTTCGGTG
Source organism: Pseudomonas sp. ML96 (assembly GCF_000761545.1). Taxonomy (GTDB): domain Bacteria; phylum Pseudomonadota; class Gammaproteobacteria; order Pseudomonadales; family Pseudomonadaceae; genus Aquipseudomonas. The sequence goes on from NZ_JPMY01000006.1 coordinate 95,455, forward strand.
GCGCGCAGGCACAGATGCTGGTGCAGAGCCAGCGCGAGCGTCTGCAGCAGCAGATCGAGGGTGATATCGACAACACCCTGCTGCACGTCTATCGCGAGCTGTCCGACCCTGAGCTGGAGGAGTTCGCCACCTTCGCCGAGTCACCCGGCGGCAAGGCCTACTACCAGGCGGCGCTGGCGGCCCTGCGCGCGGCGCTGGCGGCCGGCGAGAGCAGCAACAACATTCAACCTGCCCAGCAGGGCATCTGACGCCTAGCGCAGGCGCTCACTGAGGAAGGCGAAGTACTCGCGGCGAATGCCTTCGCTCTCGTTGACCAGGTGATGCCGCGCGCCGGGGATGCGCAGGATCTCCGGCTGGTCGAACTTGGCCTGCAGCACCTGCAGGTTGTGCCGCCAGTCCACCGTCATGTCCGCCTCGCCCTGTACCACCAGTGGTCGCTGCGTGCTGCGCGGGGCCTTCTCGATGCGTGGAATCCACTTGGCCAGGGCGCCGACCCAGGCGGTCGGCAGGTTGCGTGGCTGCAGTGGATCGCGGTTCTGCAGGAAGTCGAGGAATTCGGCGTCACTGGAGTTGGCCGAGAAGCGCCGCGGAATCTCGCTGCGGAACGGCCCGATCAGGTGATAGCTGAGCTTGGACAGGCCCCAGGCCCGTGGTCGCACCAGCGGCGCCAGGAGAATGGTGGCGCCGGGCTCCGGGCGTTTCTCGCCGAGCAGCAGGAAGTCCAGCAGGATCGCGCCGCCGGTGCTTTGACCACAGAGATGCCAGGGCTGCGGCAGGTCGAGGCTGGCGGCCTCGGCGAACAGGCACTGCAGGGTACGCTGGTAGGCGGAGAAGTCGTCGATGCTGGCGCGCGCCCCGGCGGACAGGCCATGGCCGGGCAGGTCGCAGGCCAGCACGGCGAGGTTCTCGCCCAGCGCCCAGTCGATCACGTGGCGATACAGGCCCATGTGGTCGTAATAGCCGTGCAGCAGAATCAGCGTCGCCTTGGGCTCGGGCGGCAGCCACAGCTGCGCCACCAGGTCCAGGCCGTCGCACTGGAAGCGCCCCAGGCGGCTGCGCGCGCTGCCGTGCTGCGGCAGGTCCAGGCCGTAGTAGCGCTGGTAGGCCAGGGCCTCATCCGCCAGCGGCGTGGTGGCCGCGGCCAAGGGTCGCAGGCCGGCGCGCAGACGCTCGGGCTGGAAGGGCTCTGGCAGGGGCTGGGGCATGGCGGTCATGGTGTCTTCGGTGCGTGACGGGGATTGCCGATATTCAGCTGTCGGGCCCGGCGTGGCAAGCTAGGCGCCTTTCCCCGCGTGCCTTCGATCATGTCGCCCCGTCGCAAAGCCATTCTCGCCAGCCTCATCGCCATTCTCTGGCTGGGCGCCATGCTGGCCGCCTTCTGGTGGTTCCAGGCTCGCTACATCCGTCCGTTCGAGGAGCGCACCGAGCTGTTCAGCGGCAGCCAGCTGCGCCTGCCGGCAGAGTTGGCCGGCCCCGGGCCGATCCGCCTGGTGCATTTCTGGGACCCGGCCTGCCCGTGCAACGTCGGCAACCAGCAGCACCTCGGCGAGCTGGTGCAGCAGTTCGCCGCGCGCGGCGTGCAGTTCTACGCGGTGCAGCGCGCCGGCAGCGAGGGCCGCTTGCCGGACAACCTGCAGGCGTTGCAGCCACTGGCGGCACTGCCCGGCAGCGAGGGCCTGCCGGCCAGCCCGGCGGTGGCCATCTGGGACCAGCAGGGCCAGCTGGCCTACTTCGGCCCCTACAGCGAGGGCGCTCTGTGCACCTCGGCCAACAGCTTCATCGAGCCGATTCTCGAGGCCCTGGTGAGCGGCCGGCAGGTGCGTGCGGACAGCAATCTGGCGGTCGGCTGCTTCTGCGACTGGCAGCGCTAGAGCCGGCCGATCTGTGGCCTGGCGCCCAGCTTGCCGGCGCTGGGCGCAACAACTTTACTGAGCACATTGGGGGCTGCTGATCGGCTGTTGAACACGGCCGGTCGTTTCGTTTCTGGCGAGATGGCCACCATGACGCAATCCTCGTTTTCCCTCGAACAGCATTACCGTCGCGCCGACCGCACCATGCTCGGCGTGCTCTGGCTGATGTTCCTCTACGCCCTCGGCCTGGCCGCCTGGCACGGCGGCTGGCTGCCGGCGCTGGTGATCGGCGGTGGCAGCGTGCTGGCGCTGAGCCTGCTCAACGGGGTGGCCGGCGGCAGCCGCCTGATGCGCTGCTGCATGGCGGTGGCGTTCATGGTGATGGCGGCGCTGCACATCGACCTGGCCCACGGCCTGCTGGAGATCCACTTCGGCATCTTCGTCCTGCTGGCCTTCCTGGTGTACTACCGCGACTGGCTGCCGATCGTGGTCGGTGCCGCGGTGATCGCCGTGCACCACCTGCTGTTCTTTGCCCTGCAGCAACAGAATACCGGCGTGTTCGTGGTGCCCAACGGCAGCTGGCCGGTGATCTTCCTACATGCCTTCTACGTGGTGCTGGAGAGCGCCATCCTCATCTACCTGGCGCGCCAGGCCTATGCCGAGGCCCAGGAGGGCGAGGCGCTGATGCAAGTGGCGGCGGCGCTGACGGCGAGCGAGGAGAGCATCGACCTGAGCACCCGCAGCGCGGCCAGCGGGCCGGTGGCGCGGCGCTTCAATCACTTCCTCGAACAGCTCGACGAGCTGGTCAGCGAGGTGGTGGCCGACACCGAGGGCCTGGCGGGCACCGGCGACAACCTGGCCCGCGCCACACGGCAGATGCGCGAGGGCGCCAGCCGCCAACTCGGCGAGATTTCGCAGATGTCCGGCGCAATGCAGGAGATGAGCGCGGCCATCGACGAGGTGGCGGCCCATGCCCAGCAGGCTGCATTGGCCACCCAGGCGGCCACCGGCAAGGCCGCGGAGGGGCGTGAGGCGGTGGCACAGAGCGGTGCCGAGATCGGCCGCCTGGCCGAGCGCATCGAAGCCACCGATCGTGAGGTGCAGTCGCTGGCAGAGCAGTCGCAGCAGATCGGCCGGGTGCTGGAGGTGATCCGCGCCATCGCCGAGCAGACCAACCTGCTGGCGCTCAACGCGGCCATCGAGGCGGCGCGGGCCGGAGATCAGGGCCGCGGTTTCGCCGTGGTCGCCGATGAGGTGCGCAACCTGGCGCAGAAGACCGCGGCCTCCACTGCCGAGATCCAGGACATCATCGCCCGCCTGCAGCAGAGCAGCCGTCAGGCCGCCGGCGCCATGCAGCAGAGCCACAGCGGAGTGGTGCGCTGCGTGGAGGACAGCCGGCGCACTGGCGAGCTGCTGCTGGCCATCGTCGGCGAGATCGAGGCGATCAGCCAGATGAGCGAGCTGATCGCCGCGGCGACCAACCAGCAGGCCACCGCCAGCGCCGAAGTCAGCGAGCACCTGACCGGCGTGCAGCAGGTCGCCGAGCAGAGTGCCGAGGATGCCGAAGCGCTGGACGATGACAGCCGACGCCTGCGCGAGCTGGCGCGGCGCCTGGGTGGCCTCAGCGCACGCTTTTTGGTCGGTGCGCGGCCAGGGCGATAGTCACATCGCCGCTGGCCTGGCCGCGCTCGTCGAAGCGCCGCTCCATGAGCTGCAGGCCGCCGTCGCCGTGCAGGATCAGTGCGCTGCTGGCGCAGGTGCCGTAGCCGGGGCCGGCGATGAACACGCTGGACAGCAGCAATTCCCAGTCCAGGCCGATGCCGGTGTCCGGCAACAGTACCCGCGGCGGCTGGCTGTGGTCCTGCAGTACCTGCAGCAGGCGTTCGGGCTGCGGGTCGTCGAGGCAGCCGGCGAGACCGGCGGTGGCGCGCAGCACCTTGGGCCAGGGCGTGTCCAGGTCCGCGTTGGACAGGCCGTAGAGCCCGGCCTGCAGGCGGCGCACCTGGCCGGCCTCGGAGTTGAGGAAGTACAGGGCGTGGCGGTCGCCGAGCAGCAGGTTGAAGCCACTGTAGTCGCCGGCGCGTGGCGCCAGGCGTTCCAGATAGGCCGCGCCGTCCAGCTCGCCCCGCAGGAAGTCCAGCGGCAACTCGCCGCGCGAATAAGCGCCCTTGGCCTGGCGCGGGTCGCGGATATTGGTCACGGCGGCGAAGCGGCCATCGGCCGTTGCCCCCATCCAGGTGCCGCCGGCCTGCAGGTCGCGGCCGGCGTAGAGGCCGGGCGACTCTTCCCACTCACCCAGCGGCAGGCTGCTGCGGGCGTAGAACTCGTCACGGTTGGCCGCCAGCACTAGCGGCTGCGGGTGGCCGGGGCGCCAGGCGAAGACGATCAGGCACATAGCGACTCCATAGGGCCTGTGGTCAGGTGAGCCGGAGTTTAGGGTCTGTTGCCGCTTCTGCGCGACCGCGACGGAGCCAGATTTTGCGCGGAGCTAGGCGCGAGACGCGAAGTTTGGTGATCCAAATGAGCCGTCGAGTAACGACGTTCCGCGCAAAATCTGGCCCGTCCCTGCGGGTTGCGCGGAAAATTGCGCCATGCGTTGTTGCGGGACTTGGCAAGGGATCGCCATTACCTGCGTCCCGCGCTTAGCCTGGCGCGATTTTTCGCTGCAACGCGGCTTGCGCAGAAGCGGCAACAGACCCTAACAAAGCAATGGGCGTCCATCGCCTCGGCTGGAGGGCAGGGTGGTCATCCGTTACCATGCCGCTTCGTTTTCGGGGGACTGCATGGAATTCCTGCTCTATCTGCTGCTCGGTGCGGCGGCCGGGGTGCTGGCCGGGCTGTTCGGCGTCGGTGGCGGCATCATCATCGTGCCGGTGCTGGTGTTCAGCTTCACCGCCCAGGGCTTCGACGCCACGGTGCTGACCCACCTGGCCGTGGGCACCTCGCTGGCCACCATCATCTTCACCTCGATCAACTCGGTGCTAGAGCACCAGCGCAAGGGTGCGGTGCTGTGGCCGGTGTTCACCTGGATGGCGCTGGGCATCCTGCTCGGCGCCGCCCTCGGCTCGGTGACCGCGGCGGCCATCCAGGGCCCGCTGCTGCAGAAGATCATTGGCGTGTTCGCCATCATCATCGCCATCCAGATGGGCCTGGGTCTGAAACCCAAGGCCAGTCGCGCTGTCCCAGGCAAGCCCGGGCTGACCGGCGCGGGCGTGGTGATCGGCTGGGCCTCGGCGATCTTCGGCATCGGCGGTGGCTCGCTGACCGTGCCGTTCCTGACCTGGCGCAGCGTGCCCATGCAGCAGGCGGTAGCGACCTCCTCGGCGTGCGGCCTGCCGATCGCCGTGGCCAGTACCCTGAGCTTCATGGTCCTGGGCTGGAACGAGGCGCACCTGCCGCAGTGGAGCCTGGGCTTCGTCTACCTGCCGGCGCTGGCCGGCATCGCCATCACCAGCATGTTCTTCGCCCGCATTGGCGCGCGCCTGGCGCACCGCCTGCCGGCCACCGTACTGAAACGACTGTTCGCCCTGCTGCTGCTTTGCGTGGGCACCAGCTTCCTGATCTAGAACCTGTTTACGATCTGCTGCGCGTTGGCCAGGCGTCGTTAAAAACAGGCTCGGATTGCTCATTTACCACTAGTAAACTCCGCTTCCTCGCCCGTTTTTGCCTAGCCCGGCTCTAGCTCGCGAGATCGTAAGCAGGTTCTAAGGAGTCGCAATGCTGACTTACCCGCAGATTGACCCGGTGGCCCTGGCCCTGGGCCCGCTGAAGATCCACTGGTACGGCCTGATGTACCTGGTCGGCATCGGCGGCGCCTGGTTCCTCGCCAGCCGCCGGCTGAAGGACTTCGACGCCAGCTGGAGCAAGGAGAAGCTCTCCGACCTGGTGTTCTGGGTGGCCATGGGCGTGATCCTCGGCGGCCGCCTGGGTTATGCGCTGTTCTACGACCTGTCCGCCTACGTGGCCGACCCGCTGAAGATCGTCCGCGTCTGGGAAGGCGGCATGTCCTTCCATGGCGGCCTGATCGGCGTGATGCTGGCCACCTGGCTGTTCGGCCGGCGCAACGGCAAGAGCTTCTTCGAGCTGATGGACTTTATCGCCCCGCTGGTGCCGATCGGCCTGGGCGCCGGGCGCATCGGCAACTTCATCAACTCCGAGCTGTGGGGCAAGGTCACCGACGTGCCTTGGGCCATGGTCTTCCCCAATGGCGGGCCGGACCCGCGCCACCCGTCGCAGCTGTACCAGTTCGCCCTCGAAGGCGTGGCCCTGTTCGTCATCCTCTGGGCCTACTCGCGCAAACCGCGCCCGACCATGGCGGTGTCCGGCCTGTTCGCCATCTGCTACGGCATCTTCCGTTTCATCGTCGAGTTCGTCCGCGTGCCGGACGCCCAGCTCGGCTACCTCGCCGGCGGCTGGCTGACCATGGGCCAGGTGCTCTGCGTACCGATGATTCTCGGTGGCCTCGGCCTTATGATCTACGCCTACCGCCGCCAGGCCGTTCAAGGAGCCGCGCAATGAAACAGTACCTCGACCTGATGCGCCTGGTGCGCGAGACCGGCACCTTCAAGAGCGACCGTACCGGCACCGGCACCTACTCGGTGTTCGGCCACCAGATGCGCTTCAACCTGGCCGACGGCTTCCCGCTAGTGACCACCAAGAAGTGCCACCTGAAGTCCATCATTCACGAGCTGCTGTGGTTCCTCCAGGGCGACACCAACATCAAGTACCTGAAGGACAACGGCGTGCGCATCTGGGACGAGTGGGCCGACGAGAACGGCGACCTCGGCCCGGTGTACGGCTACCAGTGGCGCAGCTGGCCGGCGCCCAATGGCGAGTCGATCGACCAGATCAGCAAGCTGATCGCGATGATCAAGAAGAATCCGGACTCGCGCCGCCTGATCGTCTCCGCCTGGAACCCGGCGCTGGTCGACGAGATGGCCCTGCCGCCATGCCACACCATGTTCCAGTTCTACGTCGCCGATGGCCGCCTGAGCTGCCAGCTGTACCAGCGCTCGGCCGACATCTTCCTCGGCGTGCCCTTCAACATCGCCAGCTACGCCCTGCTGACCCTGATGATCGCCCAGGTCTGCGGCCTGCAGCCGGGTGACTTCGTGTGGACCGGCGGCGACTGCCACCTGTACGCCAACCACATCGAGCAGACCGACCTGCAGCTGACCCGCGAGCCGCTGCCGCTGCCGACCATGAAGCTGAATCCCGAGGTGAAGGACCTGTTCGCCTTCAAATTCGAGGACTTCGAGCTGCAGAACTACCAGGCCCACCCGCACATCGCCGCGCCGGTCGCGGTGTAAGCCATGCTGGCGGCCGAGCTCAAGGCCTTTCACATGGTCGCCCGCCTGGGCAGCATCACCCAGGCGGCGAAGAAGCTCGGCCTCAGCCAGCCCACGGTCACCACGCAGATCCGCAGCCTGGAGGCGCAGTACGGCGTCGAGCTGTTCTACCGTGGCGGCCGCCGCCTGACCCTGAGCGAGGAGGGCGCGCGCCTGCTGCCGATGGTGCAGCAACTGCTGCAGCAGGAGGCCGACATCGAGTTCTTCCTGCGCAACTGCGGCCAGCTGCAGGGCAGCCTGCGCATCGCCGCCACTGCGCCCTACTACGTGCTCGATCTGGTCAAACGCTTCCGCGAGCGCCTGCCGCAGATCCAGGTGACCCTGGAGATCGGCAACTCGCAGCAGGTGATCGAGGCGCTGGAGGAATACCGCGTCGACCTCGCCGCCTCCTCGCAGCTGGAGCAGGACGCGCGTTTCACCCGCCTGGTGCTGGGCCAGGACCCGCTGGTGCTGGCCGTGCACAGCAGCCACCCGCTGGCAGCGCACAAGCGCCTGCACGCCTCGGCGCTGGCCGGCCACTGCCTGCTGATGCGCGAGGCCGGCTCGACCACGCGCCTGCTCACCGAACAGATGCTGCGCGAGGCCGGCGTCGCCCCCGGCCCGTTGCTGGAGATCGGCAGCCGCGAGTCGATCCGCGAGGCGGTGCTGCGCAATATCGGCGTCAGCGTGATCGCTCGCCATGAGGTGCCGGACAACCCCGAGCTGCGGGTGATCGAGCTGGACGATGCGCCGCTGATCCCGGAATACCTCTACTGCCTCAAGGAGCGCCGCGGCGCACGCCTGCCGGCGGCCTTCCTGGCCCTGGCCCGCGAGCAGGCCGAGTAATTTCATACCCAAATCCGCCGATGCCACTATCGGCGGCTTTTGCCCAACTGCCATAAAGCTTTAGCACTGCGCGCGCAGCATGAGCCTCGTTCGATTCACAACGAGGTTCTGCCATGGCCACCGTCGACCTGCAGCTGCGCGATATCCACAAGGGCTTCGGCGCCTTCAAGGCGCTGGATGGCGTGTCGCTGGACATCGCCGCCGGCGAGCTGGTCTGTCTGCTCGGCCCGTCCGGCTGTGGCAAGACCACCCTGCTGCGCTGCATCGCCGGCCTGGAACGCCAGGACGGCGGCGCCATCCGCTTCGCCGGGCGCGATGTCTCCGAGCTGCCGCCGCAGGCGCGCGACTACGGCATCCTGTTCCAGTCCTACGCGCTGTTCCCCAACCTGACGGTGGCGCAGAACGTCGCCTACGGCCTGGCCGGCCAGGGTCGCGAGGCGATCCGCGCACGGGTCAACGAAATGCTCGAACTGGTCGGCCTGGCCGGCAGCGAGCAGAAATACCCGGCGCAGCTCTCCGGCGGCCAGCAGCAGCGCGTGGCGCTGGCCCGCGCCCTGGCGCCGAGCCCGTCGCTGCTGCTGCTCGACGAGCCGATGTCGGCCCTCGACGCCCGCGTGCGTGAGCATCTGTGCGGCGAGCTGCGCGCTCTGCAGCGCCAGCTCGGCATCACCACCCTGATGGTCACCCACAACCAGGACGAGGCCATGCTGATGGCCGACCGCATCGCCGTGATGAACCACGGCCGCGTTGAGCAGTACGCCTCGCCCCAGGACATCTACCGCGCGCCGGCCACGCCCTTCGTCGCCGAGTTCGTCGGCCAGGGCAACTGGCTGCCGTTCGAGCGTGACGGCGAGCACGCCCGCGTCGGTGATCTCAGCCTGCGCCTGCACAGCGCCCAACCCGCCGAGCGCGGCCGCCTGTTCTGCCGCCCCGAGGCGGTGGTGATCAACCCGCCGGTGCACGAGGACAACCTGTTCCCGGCGCAGATGCGCGAGATCACCTTCCTCGGCAACCGCTGCCGCCTGAGCTTCGAACTCGACGCGCTGCCGGGCCATGCCCTGCTCGCCGAGCTGGCGCCGGAATCCATGCCGCGCCTGAGTGGCGCCGAGATCTGGGTGGCGCTGCCGCCGCGTAGCCTGCAGGTGTTCGCCTGATGCAGCAGGTCGCCGTTCTGCACAAACCCCAGCCGCTCGCCCGGCGCTGGCCGGCCGACCTGGCCGACCGCCTGTTCGTGCGTGGCGGCCAGTGGTTGCTGCTGGCGCTACTCCTGCTCGGCGTGCTGCTGCCGCTGCTGGCCATGCTCTGGCGCGGCCTGGCCGGCGATCCGGGGCAGGGTGGCGGGCTGCTTGCTGCGCGCGAGCTGGTGGCCAGCGCCAACTTCCGCTGGCTGCTCGGCAACAGCCTGAAGAGCGCCCTGGCCGTGGTACTGATCGTCGTACCGCTGGCCTATGCCTTCGCCTATGCCCTGCAGCGCACCTGTGTGCCGGGCAAGGGGTTGTGGCGCGGCATCTCGCTGCTGCCGCTGCTGGCGCCGTCGATGCTGCCGGGCATCGCGCTGATCTACCTGTTCGGCAACCAGGGCGTGCTGCGCCACCTGCTGACGGACAACGTTTACGGCTTCTGGGGCATTGTTCTCGGCCAGGTCATCTACACCTTCCCGCATGCGCTGATGGTGCTGCTCAGCGCCCTGGCCCTGGCCGATGCGCGGCTGTTCGACGCTGCCTCGAGTATGGGTGCCTCGCCTTGGCGCGCATTCCGCAGCATCACCTGGCCGGGCAGCCGCCAGGGCGTGTTCGCCGCCGCCTGCCTGGTATTCACCCTGTGCGTCACCGACTTCGGCGTGCCGGTGGTGGTTGGCGGCGACTACCAGGTGCTGGCCTTGGAGGCCTACAAGGCGGTGGTCGGCCAGCAGCAGTTTGGTCGCGGCGCGCTGATCGGCCTGTTCCTGCTGCTGCCGGCGCTGCTCAGCTTCGCCGTCGACCTCTGGCTGCGCCGCCGCCAGCGCGACGCCATGGGCGGCCGCGCGCAGGTCTATCACCCGCAGCCCAGCCGCGGCCGCGATGGCGCCTTCCTGCTGCTGGTGCTGCTGGTCAGCGCCTGCCTGCTCGGCGTGTTCGGCATGGCGGTGTACTCGTCGCTGGTCAAGTTCTGGCCGTACGACCTGTCGCTGTCGCTGGACAACTACGCCTTCTCCGAGCTGCCCGGCGGCTGGCTGGCCTACCGCAACAGCCTGCTGCTGGCGACCTGCTGCGCGCTGTTCGGCGGCGTGCTGATCTTCCTCGGCAGCTACCTGCTGGAAAAGACCCGGCAGAGCCCGCTGACCCAGCTGCTGCGCCTGCTGTGCTTCATTCCCATGGCGGTGCCCGGCCTGGTCCTCGGTCTCGGCTACGTCTTCTTCTTCAACCTGCCGGCCAACCCGCTGCACGGCCTGTACGGCAGCCTGACCCTGCTGGTGATCTGCACCGTGGCGCACTTCCTGACCACCGCGCAGATGACCGCCAGCGCCGCCCTGCGCCAGCTCGATGGCGAGTTCGAGGCCGCTGCGCTGTCGCTGAAGGTGCCGCTGCTGCGTCACTTCCTGCGCGTGACCCTGCCGATCTGCCTGCCGGCGCTGCTCGACATCGTCCGCTACCTGTTCGTCTCGGCGATGACCACGGTGTCGGCGGTGATCTTCCTCTACAGCCCGGACAGCCTGCTGGCCGCCATCGCCGTGCTGAACATGGACGACGCCGGCAACGTCGGCGGCGCCGCCGCCATGTCCACCCTGATCCTGCTCACTTCCGCCGCTGTCTCGCTGCTGCTGGCCGGGGCCTCGCGCGGCCTGCTGCGCCGCTCCCAGGCCTGGCGCGCGGCGCCCGGCCACTGATCCCTCTCGGAGACCTGCCATGCACTACCAAGCTCCCACCCGCCTCAGCGCCGCCATCCTCGACTGGGCCGGCACCGTGGTCGACTTCGGCTCCTTCGCGCCGACGCGCATCTTCGTCGAGGCCTTCGCCCAGTTCGATATCGAGCTGAGCCTGGACGAGGCGCGCGGCCCGATGGGCATGGGCAAGTGGGACCACATCCGCACCCTCTGCGATCAGCCGGCCGTGGCCGAGCGCTACCAGCGCCGCTTCGGTCGCGCGCCGACGGACGCCGACGTCACCGCCATCTACGAGCGCTTCATGCCGCTGCAGATCGCCAAGGTCGGCGAGCATTCGGCGCTGATCCCGGGTGCGCTAGAAACCATCGCCGCCCTGCGCGAGCGCGGCCTGCGCATCGGCAGCTGCTCCGGCTACCCGCTGGCGGTGATGGGCAAGGTGGTCGAGCTGGCCGCCGCCAAGGGCTACAGCCCGGATCACGTGGTCGCTACCGACGAGGTGCCCAAGGGCCGGCCGAGCCCGGCCCAGGCGCTGGCCAACGTCATCGCCCTGGGCCTCGACGACGTCGCCGCCTGCGTCAAGGTCGACGACACCGAGCCGGGCATCCTCGAAGGCCGCGCCGCCGGCATGTGGACCGTGGCCCTGCGCTTCTCCGGCAACTTCTTGGGCCTGACCTGGGACGAGTACCAGGCGCTGCCGGCCGAACGCCGCACCGCCGAGCGCACGCGCATCGACGGCCTGTTCGCCGGCAGCCGCCCGCACTACCTGATCGACACCATCGCCGAGCTGCCTGCGGTGATCGACCACATCAACGCACGCTTGGCCCGTGGCGAAAGCCCGCAGGCCTGCTGAAACAGACAACCAACGCCAACAGCCTCACCACTAGGAGCTTCACCATGTTCAAACGCACCGCTATGGCCGCCGGCCTGCTCGCCGCCTGCGCCCTGCAGGCCCAGGCCAACACCGAGCTGACTGTCTACACCGCGCTGGAAGTCGAGCAGCTCAAGCCCTACCAGGAAGCGTTCGAGAAGCAGAACCCGGACATCAGCATCAAGTGGGTGCGCGACTCCACCGGCATCGTCACCGCCAAGCTGCTGGCCGAGAAGGATCGCCCGCAGGCCGACGTGGTCTGGGGCCTGGCCGGTTCCAGCCTGGCCATCCTCAAGCAGCAGGACATGCTGGTGCCCTACGCCCCGGCCAACCTGGACAAGATCGGTGCCAACTACCGTGACGCCGCCAACCCGCCGGCCTGGGTCGGCATGGACGTGTGGGCCGCGACCATCTGCTTCAACACCATCGAGGCCGAGAAGCAGGGCCTGCCCAAGCCGACCAAATGGGAAGACCTGACCAACCCGGTGTACAAGGACAAGATCGTCATGCCCAACCCGGCGTCCTCCGGCACCGGCTACCTGGACGTCAGCGCCTGGCTGCAGACCTTCGGCGAAGATGGCGGCTGGGCCTACATGGACAAACTGCACGCCAACATCGGCCAGTACACCCACTCCGGCTCCAAGCCATGCAAGCTGGCCGCCGCCGGCGAATTCCCCATCGGCATCTCCTTCGAGTACCCGGCCGTGCAGCTCAAGCGCAAGGGCGCGCCGCTGGACATCGTGCTGCCCAAGGAAGGCCTGGGCTGGGAGATCGAGGCCACCGGCATCGTCAAAGGCACCGACCAACTGGCAGCGGCGCAGAAGCTCGCCGACTTCGCCGCCAGCCGTGAGGCCATGGACCTGTACAAGGCCAACTTCGCCGTACTGGCCCAGCCGGGCATCGCCGAGCCGTTCCAGGAACTGCCGGCCGACTACGAGCAGCGCCTGATCAAGAACGACTTCGCCTGGGCCTCGGAGAACCGCGACAAGATCCTCGCCGAATGGCGCAAGCGTTACGACGGTAAGTCCGAGCCGGTCGCCCAGTAAGCCCGCGCCACCCCTCTCCCGACGGGAGAGGGGGCGGGGCGGCCCGCGTAGGGGTGAGGGTTTTCGGGCAGCTGCGAGTCGCCTATCAGCCCCTCACCCCATCCATCTCCCAGGGGGAGAGGGAGCCAAGCAATCCATAGAATTTTCAGGAGTTTCCCCATGAGTCAGCACGACTGTGACCTGCTGGTCGTCGGCGCCGGCATGCTCGGCCTCGCCCATGCCTGGGCCGGCGTCAAGCGCGGCCTCAAGGTCAAGGTCTTCGAGCGCACGGCCACGCCGCTCGGCGCCTCCATCCGCAACTTCGGCCAGGCCCTGGTCACCGGCCAGGCGCCGGGGTCGATGCTCGACCTGGCGCGCCAGGCTCACGGCCTGTGGGCCAAACTGGGCAAGGCTGCTGGCCTGGCGCTGAAGCAGCAGGGCTCGCTGGTATTCGCCCGCACCGAGGCCGAGGAGGCCATGCTCGAAGCATTCTGCGCCGGTCGTGCGCGTGAACTCGGCTACCGCGTCGAACTGCTGCGCGGCGCCGCCCTGGACGGCCTCTACGCCGGCCGCTTCGCCCACCACCGCGCCGCCCTGCACGGGCTTGATGACCAGCAGCTGTACTCGCGCGAGGCGCTGCCGCAGATCGTCGACTACCTGCGCGACCTCGGCGTCGAGTTCCACTTCTCCACCCTGGTGCGCGATGTCGAGTCCGGCAGCGCGCTGAGCACCGCCGGGCGCTTCACCGCGCGGCACATCCTGGTCTGCTCCGGCCACGACTACCAGACCCTGCTGGCCGAACCCATGGCCGCGCTGAAGCCTTCGGTGTGCCGCCTGCAGATGCTGCGCGCGCGCCTGGAGCGCCCGCTGGACCTGCAGCACGCGGTGCTCACCGGCCTCAGCTGCGTGCACTACGGCGCCTTCGCCGACCTGCCCGAAGCCGCGGCGATCCAGGCCGAGATCCGCCGCGACTACCCGGCGCTGGAGCAGTACGGCATCCACCTGCTGGTCAGCCCGACGCCCTATGGCGAGCTGATCATCGGCGACTCCCACGACTACGGCAGCGACGCCGCGCCGTTCAATGCCGAGGACGTCGACCAGCTGCTGATCGAACTGGCCGAGCACACCCTGGGCGGCCGCCTGCAGGTGCTGGAGCGCTGGCAGGGCGTGTACGGCTCCCGTGGCCCCGGCCCGTTCAGCGTGCTGCGCGCCGCCGAGGGCGTGACCGCGGTGCTGATGCACACCGGCCTGGGCATGAGCGTCGGCCTCGGCCTGGGCGAGCGCACCATCGCCGCGCTGCTCGGCGAGGGCGACTGGCCCGTGGCGCTGCCGGCGTGAGTGCCGCGCTGGCGGTGGCCGAGTTGTTTGCCCTGTGCCGCCAGCAGGCCGAGGCCGACTACATCGGCGAGGCGGTCAGCCAGCTCGAACACATGGTCCAGGCCGCCGAACTGGCGCGCGACGAAGGCGCCGACGAGGAACTGATCCTTGCCGCCTTCTGCCACGATGTCGGCCACTTCTGCGTGCCACTGGCGGCGCATAACAGCATGGCCGGCCTCGGTCGCCAGGGCCACGAGCGGGTTGGTGCACGTTGGCTGCGCGGCCTGGGTTTCTCCGCGCGGCTCAGCGGCCTGGTGGCTCGGCATGTCGAGGCCAAGCGCTACCTGTGCCGACGCGAGGCGGGCTACCTGGCGGCGCTCAGCGCGGCCAGCCTGCAGACGCTGAGCTGGCAGGGCGGGCCGATGAGCGAGGCGCAGGCCGCTGCCTTCGAGCGTGATCCGCTGTTCGCCGACAGCCTGCGCCTACGCCGCTGGGACGAGGCGGCCAAGGTGCCCGGTCGGCCGCCGGCCGAGCTGGCCTGGCTGGAAGAGCTGGCCCTGCGGGTGCTGCACAATTCCTAACCGGCCAAGCCGGCCGCCAGGTGGTCGATCAGCGCGCGCAGTTTGGGTGGCAGGTGGCGGTTGGACGGGTACAGCGCCCAGGCCGTGCCGTGGTAGTAGCCGGTGTAGCGCCAGTCGCCGAGCACTTGCAGCAGCCTGCCATCGGCCAGCGCCTCGGCGGCGGTGAAGCTTGGCAGGCAGGCGATGCCCAGGTGATTGAGCGCGCCGTTGAGGCGCACTTCGCTATGGTTGCTGGCGAAACGGCCGCGCACGGCCACCGTGCACTGCTCGCCGTCCTTGGCGAAGTGCCAGCGGTGGTCGTCGGCGCGCTCGTCCAGGTACAGGCAGCGATGGCGTACCAGGTCCTGCGGGTGTTGCGGCGTACCCTGGTCGGCCAGGTACTCGGGCGTTGCGCACAGCAGGTGCTCGACCTGGCACAGGGGGCGGCCGGCCATCTGCTCCGGCGGCTGCTCGGTGATGCGGATGATCAGGTCGAAGCCCTCGGCGATCGGGTCGGGGCTGCGGTCGCTGAGGTTGAGGCTGACGTCGACCTCCGGATGCCTGGCCAGAAAATCCGCCATCAGCGGTGCGACCAGGTACTTGCCGAAGGCCTTGGGTACCGACAGGCGCACCTGGCCACGGGCATCGCTCATCAGTCGCTCGCCCACCGCCACGGCGGCCTCGGCGGCGCCGAGCATCTCGCGGCAACGCTCGAACACCTCGCTACCGGCCTCGGTCAGGCGCAGGCGTCTGGTGGTGCGTTCCAGCAGGCGCAGGCCCAGTGCGGCCTCCAGCTGAGCGAGCTGGCGGCTCAGCGCCGAGCCGCTGGTATGCAGCTGGCGCGCGGCGGCGGAGAAGCTACCGCACTCCACCACGCGGACGAAGCTGGCCATCAGCGGCAGCAGGTTATTCATGCTCATGGGGAACGAGTCTCGTGCGGAATGACCTGATTATCGCGATGAGGTTGACAATGGACAATCGCTACCTTCCTACCGTGAGCCGCCGCCATGACCAGCCTGACCGCCACCCATCGTTCCCGCCTGCTGCACGGTAGCGACCTGCTCCTGCTGTTGGTGGCGCTGGTGTGGGGCACCAGCTACGGCGTGGCCAAGCAGGCGCTGGTGTTCTACCCGGTGCTGGGCTTTCTCGCCGTGCGCTTTTGCATCACCTTCCTGCTGCTGGCGCCGCAGCTGCGCGGCGAGGGGAGGCGTGCCTGGGCGCCCGGCCTGCCGCTGGGCCTGGCCATGCTGGCGATCTTCCTCTGCGAGACCTACGGCGTGCAGCTGACCACGGCGAGCAACGCCGCCTTCCTGATCAGCCTGTGCGTGGTGCTGACACCCTTCGTCGAGTGGCTGATGCTCGGCCAGCGCCCGGATGCGCGCCTGCTGCCGGCGGTGGTGCTGTCGCTGCTCGGCACTTGGCTGCTCAGCGGCGGCGTCGACCTCGATTTCGGTCTGGGCGACGGCCTGATGCTGGCCGCCGCGCTGCTGCGTGCCTTCCAGGTGTGCCTGACCCGGCGCCTCACTGCGGATCGCGAAGTGCCACCGCTGGCGCTGACCGCCGTGCAGTCCGGGGTGATTGGCTTCGGCTGCCTGCTGCTCGGCGCGCTGCTGTTGCCCGGCGGCCTGCCGCCGCTGCCGAGTGCGCCGGCGTTCTGGGTCGGCAGCCTGTACCTGGTGCTGTTCGCCACCCTGTTCGCCTTCTATGTGCAGAACTGGGCGCTGAGCCGTAGCAGCCCTACCCGGGTCAGCCTGCTGATGGGCAGCGAGCCGCTGTTCGGCGCGCTGTTCGCTGTGCTCTGGCTGAGCGAGGAGCTGAGCTTGCAGGCCTGGGTCGGCGGCCTGCTGATCGTTGCCGCCACCCTGTGGACCAGCCTCAGCCGGCGCTGAGCAGGTCATCGCGCATTCAGGAGAAGAGCGTCGCCTGCTCTTCGCTGGCTGCCTCAATGGCGGAGATGCCATTGGCCTTCTCCTCCTGCTCCTTGGCCGCCTGCAACTCGGCGCGCTGCTGCATGCGCTCGGCGATCTGCTTCTCGATTGCCTCCTGCTGCTCCGGCGGCAGCGCGTCGATCTCCTCCTCGGTCAGGCCCATTTCCTTGAGGATGGCGTCGCGCATCTTCTCGGCCGGGGTCATGGCCATGTACTCGCGGAAGGCTTTGACGGCCGGGTCCTCGTCGCCAAGGGGCTCGCTGAGCTGGCCCTGGTTGACGCTAGTGGCCACGCCATCGGCCTCGGCGCGGTTCTGCAGGTTGACGCGCAGCTTGGCGAAGGACTCCTCGTAGGCCTGCTCCGCCTGGTGGTCGTAGCCCGCGTCGGCCTTGAAGGCGGCGGGCGGCGCGACCGGCGGAGTCAGCGCCAGTTGTTCCTCCTCGCGAAAGCCCTCTTTGCTGCGCAGGCCGCTGATGGGCAGCGAATACTGCCCAGCGATGCCGCTGATGCTGTTCATGGCTCCTCCTGGATCCGCATGAGCGCGGACTGTGCCAGGAGCAAGGTCGATGCCAGGCCGGCTATTTTTTGTGCAAGGCCTTGCGAATCAGCGACTTGCCGGCAGGACGGGGAGAGCCGCCAGGTGATGCGGCGGCAAGCGGCTGCCGCCGGCGACGCCTCAGTTGCCGCCCAGCTCCGCGCTCAGGTGCTCGACCTGCTCACGGCGCTCGGCCTGCTCCAGGCGCGCGCCGGCGTTGAGTGACGACCATTCGGGATGGGCACGGGCGCGGCGCAGTGCCTCGGGCAGCTTGCCCTCGCGCCAGCTGTCGTCACGCGGGGCATCGAGCTGGATGGCGCCGGTCGCCGCATGGCCACGGGCGAGCAGGGCGGCCAGCAGCTGGCGCTGGCGCAGGGCGAGCAGGCGCAGCACGTTGTCGTCCACGCTCAGTTCGCGCTGGCCCTTGAGCTTGCCGAGCAGGCGCCCGCCATAGTTGCGCGCGGTTTGCAGGCCGCCGCCGGCCAGTGCGCCGAGCAGTGCGGCGGCGCCCAGGGTGAGGCCGCCGACCAGCAGATCGACACCGGCACCGGCAGCAGCGCCGGCGGCCATCCCGCCACCGACTTTCACACCAAGCTGGCGCAGGGTCTCGGGGTTGAACAGATCGTCGCCCCAGCGCCCATCGGTCAGCGGCAGGTCGCCGGCCTGGGCGTCGCCGGTGCGGAAGGCGTACAGGCGCAGCAGGGCCTCGACGCATTGCTGTTCGCGCTGGCGCACGGCCTGGTGCAGCGCGGCGATCTCGCCCTGTTCGATCTGCGGCTGAGCGGCGACGCTACGGCGGCAGGCGGCGCAGTCCACCAGCAGCTCGGCGATCAGCCTGGCACCGGCCTGGCGCCGGGTCTCGGCCTGGGCCTCGTGGTCGGCGATCAGGCGGTCCAACTGCGGCCGGGCTGACTCGATCAGCAGGGCCAAGCTCTCGTACAAGCGTCGCTCGCCGTCCAGCGGCGGCGCCACGGTGTCGAAGCGCACCAGCGCATGCAGGCCGAGGCGGGCCAGGGCCTCGCGCCATTCATTCTCGCGCTGGCGCTCGCTGGCGCTGAAATTGAGGATCGGCAGCAGCGGCTTGCCGCAACCGGCGAGCACTGCCAGCTCGTCCTTGTACTTGGCCAGCACCGGCTCGCGGGCGTCGATCACGTACAGGCCGGCGTCGCTGGCCATGAGCTGGCGCAGCACCTTGGCCTCCTGCTCGAAGCGCTGGCGCGCCTCGGCGCCGTCGAGGAAGCGCAGCGTGCGCGCCGGGCCGTCCAGGCGTTCGCCCGGGCGGTCGAGGCGCTCCAGGTAGTCGAGCAGGGCGATGGCGTCTTCCAGGCCGGGGGTGTCGTACAGCTCCAGCAGTGCCTCGCCGTTCACCGACAGGCGCGCGCCCTCGACATGGCGGGTGGTGCTGGGCCGGTGCGAAACCTCGCCGAAGCCGGCGTCGCGCAGCAGGGTACGCAGCAGCGAGGTCTTGCCGACGTTGGTGTGGCCGACCACGGCCAGGCGTAGTGCCTTAGTCATGGCCGCTCTCCAGCCAGCCCAGGGGGGAGGTGTCGGCGCAGGCCAGGCCGAGTCGCTGCAGGGCCTCGTGCCAGTCGCCCAGGCGCTGGCTGTCGAGGGCCTCGCCCGGCGGTGGCGTGAGCAGCCAGACGCGTGTGGCGGCGGCCGTGCGCGACAGCTCGCCGAGCAGCGCCAGGGTGCCGCGGTCCGGCGAGCGGCGTGGGTCGACGGCCACCACCAGGCGCGCCGGCGGGAAACGGGTCAGCTGCTCTAGCAGGTGGCGACGCTGTTCGCGGCTATCGAGCACGCCGGCATCGGCCACGCTCTTGCCCAGTGGCGGCGGCCAGGGGCGGCTGTCGTCCAGCTCCACCGCCACCAGCAGGGCGCCGGCACTGGCCTGCACGGCGGCGCCGGCCTGGGTCTCTGGCAGCGCGGCCGGAGCTGGGTCGATCACGCCTAGGCGTTCGGCCGGCGGTTGCAGGTGCTCGGCCAGCAGGCGGTAGGCCGGAAGATTCAGGTCGAGGCTCAGGCGCCTGTGGCCATGCTGCCAGCGCCACAGGCACAGCAGCAGGCACAAGGTGCGCGGCAGCAGACCGAACACCAGCAGCACGCCGAGCAGCCAGCCGGCCCAGGCGTGGCGGGCGGCTTCCGCCGTCAGCGCGGCGTCGCCACTGGCGCGGATGGTATCGACGTCCGGCAGGGGGAAGCCGAGCAGGGCGGGCAAGCCGCCGAGCAGGTGGGTGAGGGCGACGAAGGCGTCGCTGGAGAGCAGCGTGGTCTCCCAGACGAAGCCGTAGCGCCGGGTGCTGAGCAGCAGTAGCAGCATCACTGCCGCGCAACCCAGCGCCAGCAGCCACAGGCCGTGGACCAGGGCGCCGAGCAGCCAGCGGTTGAGCCGACGGCGTTGCAGCAGCAGGACCAGCGCCGGGCCGAGCTGGGCAGCTGCGGCGTCGCGCGCCAGCTTCTCGCTGAGCCACAGCCACAGGCGGCCGAGAGCGGCCTGGTGCTCGCCGGCCAGGAGCAGGCCGAGCAGCCAGCCGAACAGGGTCAGCAGGTGCAGGCCGAGCAGGCTGCCCAGGGCCCAGAACACGTTGACCGGGCGCGAACCGTCGCCCAGCGCGGCAAAGGCCAGGCCGGCGCCGCTGAGCAGGGCTAGCAGGCTCAGCACCAGCAGGGCCAGGCGAGCACCCTGCAGCCAGTGGCGCAGGGCACGGGTCTGGCCGTCGCGGCCGGCGAGGAACAGGGCGCGGGTCTGGATGCGGGTGGCCAGGTCGCTACCGGCCTGGCGTGCCAGGCGATTGGCTTCGGCGTCCTCCAGCGGCCCAGCGTGCTCCTCGCGCAGGCGGATGGCTTCGCACAGCCAGAGGCATTGCAGGTGGTTCGATCGGGCTTCGCTCACGCGGCGTCTCTTTCACCGGAATGAGGCCGCAGCATAACCGCACAACCGCCGCCGTGGCACGGCGGCGGCCATTTGCCCGCTCAGCGCTGCTGGCGCAGGCGCACGGCGATGTCCGGCTGGTCGGTGAACAGCCCGTCGATGCCGGCATCGAGGTAGGCGCGCATTTCCGCCGCGCTGTCGCCGCGTTGCTCGGGGCGCTCGCTGCTGCGCAGGCTGGTCGGCAGGAAGGCGTTCTCGGCGCGGAAGGTGTAGGGGTGCACCTTGAGCCCGGCGGCGTGGGCGTCGGCGACGAAGCGGGTCGGCTGGCCCAGGTTGCCGGCGGCGTCGCGCGGGATCACGTAGCTCTTCTCCGGGCCGACCCCGGCGGCGTAGCGGGCGATGCGGCGCAGTCCCTCGGCCGTGGCCATCTGCGCGTAGCTCAGGGTCGAGCCCTGTGCCTGCTGGTCGTAGGGCTGGCCACTGCCGAACAGCTGGACCAGGCGCAGGCGGCTGCGCTGCGCCATCTGCCGCAGGTTGTCGACCTCGAACGACTGGATGTACACCGGGTCGCGCTGGTCCTGGTAGCCGTTTCGCGTCAGGGTGCGTAGTAGCGGGCCCTCCAGGGCCAGGCCGAGTTGCTGGAAGTGGGTGGGGTGCTTGGTCTCGATATACAGGCCGATGCGCCGCCGCTCGCTGCGCTCCAGGGTCTTCACCAGGTCGATGATCTCCTGCAGGGTCGGCACCGCGAAGGCGCCGTCCAGGCGGGCGTTGCCGGGGCGGATGGCGGGGATGCGCTCGATGGCGTGCAGGCTCTTCAGCTCGGCCAGGGTGAAGTCCTCGCTGAACCAGCCGGTGAGGCTGATGCCGTCGACCGTCTGGGTGCGCTTGCGCTCGGCGAACTCGGCGCGCGCGTCGACGTCGGTGGTCAGTCCCAGTTCGTTGTCGTGGCGCGCCACCAGCTGGCCGTCGCGGGTCATCACCAGGTCCGGCTCGATGTAGTCGGCGCCCTGCAGCACGGCCAGGGCGTAGGCGGCCAGGGTGTGTTCCGGCACATAGCCGCTGGCACCGCGATGGCCGATCACCAGGGGCGTCGGTTCGGCGCGGGCGGTGGGCACGGCGTCGCCGGCATAGGCGAAGAATGGCAACGTCAGGCTGGCGGCGACCAGCCAATGCCGCAGGGGTTGGATCTGCATGGCAACGCTCCTTGCGGGGTGGGGAGAGGGTAACAGCGCATCCACCCTGACCGCCCGCGATGACCGTTTACCGAACATGTCATGGCAGGACGATGACCGCCGGCCATGCTGCGCGCTGCTTCACACCGGGGCCTCTGGTATCCTCGCCGGCATGAACCAGACCCTGCCCCTCTGCCTGATCGCCGCCCTCGCGGAAAACCGCGTGATCGGCCGCGACAACCAACTGCCCTGGCACCTGCCGGCGGACCTCAAGCACTTCAAGGCCAAGACGCTCGGCAAGCCGATCATCATGGGCCGCAAGACCTGGGATTCGCTCGGCCGGCCGCTGCCGGGCCGCCTCAACCTGGTGGTCAGCCGCCAGGCCGGGCTGCAGCTGGAAGGAGCCGAGGTGTTTGCCTCGCTGGAGCAGGCCATCGTGCGTGCCGACCAGTGGGCCCGCGAGCAGGGCGTGGACGAGCTGATGCTGATCGGTGGCGCCCAGCTCTACGAACAGGGCCTGGCCCAGGCCGCGCGTCTCTACCTGACCCGCGTGGCTCTGCAGCCCGAGGGCGATGCCTGGTTCCCGGCCTTCGACGAGGCCGCCTGGCAACGCAGCGAGCGCGAGGAACATGCTGCCGCCGAGAGCAGCCCCGCCTACTGCTTCGAGACCTGGCAGCGCCGCTAGGACTTTTCTTCACTGCCATTGATCGACGTCGCTTTCCACGGAAGGCGGCGCCCTATGCTTGTGTCTTCTTCCAACAGGTTTCATCCATGACTGACAACACCGCCGAGCCCGCGCAGACGGAAACGGTCGCCGCCATCTTCGTCCGCCACCCGCTGTGGGAGGATGCCCTGGCGCTGCTGTTCGGCACCGCCCTGGTGGCTCTGGGCATCGCCTTCTACGGCCAGGCCGGGCTGCTCACCGGCGGCACCGTGGGCATCGCCTTCCTCGCCAAGTACCTGGCCGGCTGGCCGTTCGGCCTGGTGTTCTGCCTGGTCAACCTGCCGTTCTACCTGCTCGGCATCTGGCGCCTGGGCTGGGGCTTCACCCTGCGCACCGGCTGCGCGGTGCTGCTGGTGTCGCTGCTGGCCGAGCTGACTCCGGGCTGGGTCGCCTTCACCCACCTCAACGTGCTGTACGCCGCGCTGTTCGGCGGCGCGGCCATGGGCCTGGGTTTGCTCATGCTGTTTCGTCACCGCGCCAGCCTGGGCGGGGTGAACATCCTCGCGCTGTTCATTCAGGAGCGCTTCGGCGTGCGCGCCGGCACGGTGCAGATGGGCATCGACGCGGTCATCGTGCTGGGGGCGATCTTCGTGGTGACACCGGACAAGGTGGCGCTGTCGGTGCTCGGTGCGGTGATGCTCAACCTGGTGCTGGCGCTCAACCACCGCGCCGATCGCTACGTCGGGGTCAGCTGACCCGCCCCGACTAAGTCTGCAGTTCGATCAGCTCGGCGCGCACGGCGCCGTCGGCGATATGCAGCAGGCCGACGCTGATCGGCAGCTTGAAGCGCCGTGGCCCGGCGCTGCCAGGGTTGACCCACAGGCGCCCGTCGCGCTGCTCGATCAGCGGCTTGTGCGAGTGACCGGTGATCACCACCTGCACACTTTCCGCCAGCTCGGCCGGCACATGGGCCAGCTCATGCACCATATAAAGACCCACGCCGCCGAGTTGCAGCTCGACCACTAGCGGCAACTCGGTGGCCCAGGCCAGGCCTTCGTCGTTGTTGCCGCGCACCACGCTCAGCGGGGCGATCTGGCGCAGTACCTCAAGGATTTCCGGCTTGCCGATATCGCCGGCATGCAGGATCTGCTCGCAACCGGCCAGGGCCGCTAGCGCCTCGGGGCGCAGCAGGCCGTGGGTATCGCTGATCAGGCCGATGCGCAGTGTGGGCTCGGGCACGCTCGGCCTCCTGTGGCGGCGGTTATGGCTGCTTCGGCGTCTCTGGCAGGAACCAGTTCAGCAGCAGGGCGCAGATGCCGCCAGTGGCGACGCCGGACTCCAGCACGTTGCGCATCGCCGCCGGCATGTGCGCGAGGAACTCCGGTACCTGCGACACGCCCAGGCCCAGCGCCAGGCTCACGGCGATGATCAGCAGGGCGCGGCGGTCGAGGTCGATGCCGGCGAGGATGTTGATCCCCGAGGCGGCCACCGCACCGAACATCACCATCGCTGCGCCGCCGAGCACCGGTTCCGGCACCGCCTGGATCACTCCGGCGACGCTGGGGAACAGGCCGAGCAGCACCAGCATCGCGGCGATCCACAGGCCGACGTGGCGGCTGGCGACGCCGGTGAGCTGGATCACGCCGTTGTTCTGCGCGAACACCGAGCTGGGGAAGGTGTTGAACACCCCGGCCAGCAGCGAGTTGGTGCCATTGACCAGCACGCCACCCTTGATCCGCTGCATCCACTGCGGGCCTTCTACCCGCTGGCGCGAGATCTTGCTGGTGGCGGTGATGTCGCCGATGGCTTCCAGCGAGGTGACCAGGTAGATCACCAGCATCGGGATGAACAGGCTCCAGGAGAAGCCGATGCCGAAGTGCAGCGGCATCGGCACCTGGAACAGCTCGGCCTGGTGCATGCCGGTGAAGTCCAGGCGGCCCAGGTAGCCGGCCAGGGCGTAGCCCACGGCCAGGGCGATGACGATGGCGCAGCTGCGCATCCACACCACGGGAATGCGGTTGAGTACGACGATGATGGCCAGCACGCTGCCCGACAGCAGCAGGTTCTCGGCGTTGGCGAAGGTGCCGTTGCCCAGCGCGGCGAAGCCACCGCCCATGCTGATCAGGCCGACCTTGATCAGCGTCAGGCCGATCATCAGCACCACGATGCCGGTGACTAGCGGGGTGATCAGGCGTTTGACGAAGGGCAGGATGCGCGACACGCCGATCTCGACGAAGGAGCCGGCGATGACCACGCCGAAGATCGCCGCCATCACCGCCTCGACCGGCGTTCCCTGCTTGACCATCAGCGCACCGCCGGCGATCAGCGGGCCGACGAAGTTGAAGCTGGTGCCCTGAACGATCAGCAGGCCGGCGCCGAACGGGCCGAAGCGTTTGCACTGCACATAGGTGGCGATACCGGAGATGACCAGCGACATCGACACGATCAGGTTGGTGTCGCGCGCCGACACACCGAGCGCCTGGCAGATCAGCAGACCGGGCGTGACGATCGGCACGATGATCGCCAGCAGGTGCTGCAGCGCGGCGAGCATGGCCACCAGCGGGCGCGGGCGGTCTTCCGGGCCGTAGACCAGTTCGTTGCGCGCGTCGTCGACGGGCGGTTTTTCCAGTGCGCTCATGGCAGGCTCCGCGAAAAAAAGCGGCGATTCTACGCCACTGCAGCACAGCGGAAGAGGTAATTCAGCGGCGCGCCTGACTCAAGCCGCGCCCTTGAAACATTGCGTTTACTTAGAGCCAGCTGACATCCAGCACACGTACGAACACCCTTTTTCGTTCTTCCTCCGAGAGCAGGCTTTCCAATCTAGCTCTCAGCTCATCGGGTGTTGTGGGTTTTGGTTTCCTGTTCGGTGGGCTTTTCAATTTCTTGCTGTCGCCAAACCAAAGCACCAAATAAATCCCGTGTCCCATAGACTTCGGTGCGTGGGCATACTGGGCAATCAGCTGATCGCGCAATGCTGTCCATAACTTGTCGTGATCATCACGCTTGATCTCAATCGGCAGGGCCAACTGGTTCCGGTAGTCGAGTTGAAGATCGGCGCGCTTGTCTCCTGCATGGTCATATTCCGGGGCAATGCCAATGCCGTGAGCATCCAGGCGAGATCGCAAGCGGGCCAATAGAACATCGCGGCATAGGTTTTCTCCGCGCCGGCTGGGGGGCTGCCCATTGGGAATATTCCAGAACATCCGATAACCGTCGTCATTGGCATGGCGTAGTTCATGGGCGATGTCGTCTAGGTGACTCAAGGTAAGGTGCATTAGATCAGCGATATTCGCTGGCACCTGGTTGGCCAGCACGTCGGCGACCTCCTCCAAGCCCAGGAAACGGAATTCAGCTTCCCTTCTGCGCGCTTGCTGCTGCTCCAATGTGCTCCGAATCCTGTAGTGCTGAGTAGACAACGCTGGGCTATCAAGCAGGCGCTGCAACTCATTTCGGGCCTCTACATTAGTTTGCGTGCCAAACCAGTCGATCATGCCGCGCAGTTCGTCGCCAAGATCCATCGCTGCAGTGACGAAGCCTCCACGGCCACGCTCTAGGTCGGCATGAGGGATAAGTGCCTCGATCAAGCGCCCCAGAATGCGTTCTGGTTGGGAGGGGCACAGGGCCGGCAGTTGAATGCCTTGCATCAGGACTTCAACCGCTAGCTGCATAGCTACATCTGCCTCCTCTGCCTCGCCGAGGCGTTGCCAGAACTCATCCTCGTCGTCAGAGCTGCCATTCAGTACCTGCAGTGCCAGCCACAGAAGGCGCTGGTCAGTATTGAGTTGTGGCAATTTCAACTTTTGTAGAGCCAGCGCAGCAAGGCACTCCGGAGCGGACACTAGAGCCGCTTTCAGCAACTGCCGGAGGTCATGGAGTTGCTGCGCAGCGGCTGTTTCGGGAAATTGTTGCAGCAAACCTGGGCTGGCCAGCTGAGCGACCTTTGCATAGGCAGTATCTCTAGCCAATAAGTAAGTCATGCCTGCAGATGTACTGCCTGCAGCAAACGTACTAGTGGCCTGGCGAACCAGCACACGGGCAAACAATTCGGGACGCTGCTGCGCGGTTTGCGCGCACCAAGTGCTCAGATCATCCAGCCCGAAGTGTGGCGTGCAGAGATAAATGGCGAGCAATAACTCAACTCGATCATCTGGCAGCGCCGTCACTTGCTCGGGTGTATCTACCCAGCTCAGTTGCAGGCCAAGCAGACAGGGAAGACTAATGTAATAGCGCTTTCCAGATTGACTCAGAGAGATGATCTCTGTGACAGAAGGCAGATCAGGGCGCTGCAGGCATCTACGAAACCCCGACTCGGCTGCCTGCATAAGGCCGTCGCCTAGATCGCTGTAGCTGGCAAAGCGGGCGTTAATTGTTTCCCCATGAATGTTCGAGAAACGATCTAGCCAAACCCTCACAAGATCTTCCAGCAGGTGTGCCGAGGCCGTGCCGGCAGCAATTGCGGGAAGTTCGGGAGTAATGTGTTGAGTTCTCTGGTGGCGCTGCTCTGCTTGCCGCTCTCTGTAGCTGCGAGTACGCGCTGCGTCTTGCAAGCGCCAGCTCTCCTGTTCCAAATCACAGAAAAGCCCTTTGTGTAACCAGGCAGCCCTATCTGGGAACTTCTGTGCCCAGGCATCTAAAACCTCCAGAGACAGCCCTTCGGCACCGCGTTGCTGCATTAGAGCGTGAATTGCAAATTGAGTATGGATTTTGGCTGCCGCCTCGTCCTCCAGCGTGCCTGCGCGCCGGAGATGCCAGAGCCCTATATCTGCTGGTGGGATTGCATCGTGCAAATAGAGGTGGGGGATACGCCTGCTATCGCTCGCAATGGTTTGGACGCATTGATTAAGTACGGCCTTGTATCTCTCTGGGCGCTGTTCAAGCCAACTCTGGATCTGTACTCGAGAGTCTTGCTCCCTGTTGAAATGCCCATATTGATTAGCTCCGGCCCCTAGCCAGTTAAAGAGCTGCTCATCTGTAGCGGATTCACCGAACTCATTGAGAGTACGAACAAGCAATCGACCAACCGAGCGGGACAGCATCCACTCGGTTCTGTCTTCATCAAAAAAATCGCTCTTTGCACAAAGCCCATCCAACAACGCCGGTAACTGATCCGCTGGGGCTCGTTCCGATAGCCCATGCTCCAAGAACATCAGATAGCCTCCAATCAAATGTGTGTCCTTGGGTGGATGAAGGCAGTGGAGAAGCTCGTTCGGCATCAAAAAATCCGGATATAGCCGATCTAGCAGTTGGCTCAACAACTCGTCATCTTCGTCCTCAACCTCACCGCTGCATATCTGCGACAGCAAGGCTTTGCTCTCAGTAGGAGAGGTCACTTTCAGCCAAATACTAAGCGCGCTATTTCGAAGGCGTTGCCAGAGCGAAGTGTCTTTGATCGTCGCG
Source organism: Pseudomonas sp. ML96 (assembly GCF_000761545.1). Lineage (GTDB taxonomy): Bacteria > Pseudomonadota > Gammaproteobacteria > Pseudomonadales > Pseudomonadaceae > Aquipseudomonas. Next base: position 122,679 of record NZ_JPMY01000006.1, read on the forward strand.
AGCAGTGGAGTTGCCAGAGAAGCATCAGCATGGCCGTACTCAAGAATATCCAGCACACAATCCATATGGGACTGTGTTGCTTCATCGCGCTCGGAAGCCTGCAGAATGCGCTGAAAGTCCTCAAGCAGCGATTCGTCTGCCAAGGCCCTGAACCCAGTCATGTCTTGCCAAAGGTGCCAGCGGTATCCCGGAAACTTCTCTGCCTGCTGGCGCAGGGCCTGCAGCAGATATCGCTTGTCTGCGGTGCTGAACGGACCTACATCGCCATACAGCACGATACCGAGCGGATCTGCTTCTATCAGGCGCCTACGTATTGATGTGCTCTGTTGAGCCAGCCATGCGACTAGTCCCCGTAAGTCGGCGACTACTCCTCCATCGAAGCCAAACAACAGATTAAGTAGACGGCCATGTGGCAGGCTTTCGCGATCCAGCTTGTCCGCCAGCCAGCTGGCCGCCAGATATTCGGCAATGCTGCGGTGGTGAGGCGTTAGGTGTTCAGCGTTACCAGGGGAGGGGGTGAATAAGGCAGATTGCAGTGCCCTTCTAGCTGCGGCGGGGATTTCTGGCTTGAACTGGCTGAGTGCTGGGTAACTGAAGTCGCTGGAGTCTAAATCGCTGGCAATTCCCGCCTTACTCGAAAGTAGCTGTACTGCGAACAACTGCCCTGCCGCTTTCAGCAAGATTTCGTTATCGGTCGTTTTGGCTTCACTGGTTTGCCGGTGGCGAACGTTGTTTTCCGCCACCAATTTCTCGCAGGCCAGTCGATAAACCTCGTTGCGGCTTTCCGGCCATTTTTCACCGCTGACGGCCCTGGCCATCAGGCCGAGCATCTGTGGATTACTCAGCAGCTGGGCAATGCCGTAGCGTTCGGCTTGTTCGATAAAAGCTTTGGGATCGGCGACGTTGTAATTGCTGTGCAGGATTTGCTGGATGTCCTCGCCACTCAGCGGACATAGCTGCAATACCTTCAACTGGCCATCAGGGCTGGCACCCTGCAAATCAGAGATGTCTGTCGATCCGTACCAGTCAGCTGCGCGGCAGGAGAGTCGGAAGGCTGGTTTGCCAAGTTGAAGCAGTTGTTGGCGGATGCGTAGAGGTAGGCTGTCAGCACCCGCAGAGCGGGCCTCATCTAACGCGTCGATGAATAGGGTTTTCCCGCGCCACTCCTCCAGCGGCGGAGTCGTTATTACAAGCTCGTTCACAGTGACGTATACGCCACCGGCCTCCAGAGAGGCCTGCCTCAGGGCTTCACTCTTGCCAGCCCCAGGCTCGCCCAACAGAACCCATGCTGGCGTCATGTGAAAGTTGTCGAGTGGTAGCTCTTCTAGCCCGTGTTCTTCATCCTGCTTTTCAGCAACTTTCTGCACTCGCCTGGCTACCAGCATCGTCCTTATCCCTCGAAACCTGCATGCCCGGCAGGATACAGGGCTGATCTGTGGTGCAGAAAGCAAAGCGCCCCGCTATTGCGGGGCGCTTTTTAACTACTGAACGGGCTTAGCCGTCGAGCAGCGACTTGTCGCGTACTGCACCCTTGTCGGCGCTGGTAGCCAGCAGGGCGTAGGCCTTGAGCGCGGTGGTCACCTTACGCGCGCGCGGGGCGACCGGCTTCCAGCCCTTCTGGTCCTGCACGATGCGGCGGGCGGCCAGTTCTTCATCGCTGATCAGCAGGTTGATGCTGCGGTTGGGGATGTCGATCAGCACCTTGTCGCCGTCACGCACCAGGCCGATGGCGCCGCCCGCGGCGGCTTCCGGCGAGGCGTGGCCGATGGACAGGCCCGAGGTACCGCCGGAGAAGCGGCCGTCGGTGAGCAGGGCGCAGGCTTTGCCCAGGCCTTTGGATTTGAGGTAGGAGGTCGGGTAGAGCATTTCTTGCATGCCCGGGCCGCCTTTCGGGCCTTCGTAGCGGATGATCACGATGTCGCCGGCCTTCACTTCGTCGGCGAGGATGCCCTTAACGGCGCTGTCCTGGCTTTCGAAGATCTTCGCGGTGCCTTCGAACACGTGGATCGACTCATCCACGCCGGCGGTCTTCACCACGCAGCCGTCGAGGGCGATGTTGCCGTACAGCACGGCCAGGCCGCCTTCTTGCGAATAGGCATGCTTGACGCTGCGGATGCAGCCTTCGGCGCGGTCGTCGTCCAGGGTTTCCCAGCGGGTGCTTTGGCTGAACGCGGTCTGGGTCGGGATGCCGGCCGGGCCGGCCTTGAAGAAGGTGTGCACCTTCTCGTCGCTGGTCTGGGTGATGTCCCACTGGGCGATGGCGTCGGCCATGCTCGGGCTGTGCACGGTCGGCACGTCGGTGTGCAGCAGGCCACCACGGGCCAGCTCGCCGAGGATGGAGAAGATGCCGCCGGCGCGGTGCACGTCTTCCATGTGGTACTTCTGGATGTTCGGCGCCACCTTGCACAGCTGCGGCACCTTGCGCGACAGGCGATCGATGTCGCGCAGGTCGAAGGCGATCTCCGCCTCCTGGGCGGCGGCCAGCAGGTGCAGGATGGTGTTGGTCGAACCGCCCATGGCGATGTCCAGGGTCATGGCGTTCTCGAACGCCTTGAAGCTGGCGACATTGCGCGGCAGCACGCTGGCATCGTTCTCGCCGTAGTAGCGTTGGCACAGCTCGACGGCCAGGCGGCCGGCGCGCAGGAACAGCTGCTCGCGGTCAGAGTGGGTGGCCAGGGTCGAGCCGTTGCCCGGCAGGCCAAGGCCGAGGGCCTCGACCAGGCAGTTCATCGAGTTGGCGGTGAACATGCCGGAGCACGAGCCGCAGGTCGGGCAGGCGCTGCGCTCGTACTCGGCGACTTTTTCGTCGGAGCAGGAGTCGTCGGCGGCAACCACCATGGCGTCGACCAGGTCCAGGCCATGGTTGGCCAGCTTGGTCTTGCCGGCTTCCATCGGGCCGCCGGAGACGAACACCACCGGGATGTTCAGGCGCAGGGCGGCCATCAGCATGCCGGGGGTGATCTTGTCGCAGTTGGAGATGCAGACGATGGCGTCGGCGCAGTGGGCGTTGACCATGTATTCCACGGAGTCGGCGATGATCTCGCGGCTCGGCAGGGAGTAGAGCATGCCGTCATGGCCCATGGCGATGCCGTCGTCCACGGCGATGGTGTTGAATTCCTTGGCCACGCCGCCGTGTTTCTCGATCTCGCGGGCGACCAGCTGGCCCAGGTCCTTCAGGTGCACGTGGCCAGGCACGAACTGGGTGAAGGAGTTGGCGATGGCGATGATCGGCTTCTTGAAGTCTTCGTCCTTCATCCCGGTGGCGCGCCACAGAGCGCGGGCGCCGGCCATGTTGCGGCCGTGGGTGGAGGTTTTCGAGCGGTAATCAGGCATGACACGGTTCCTGCGGCTAATCAGGTAAGCATTGGTTGTGGTGAGCGGGTCGGCGGCAGATGACCGCGTCGGAAGGGGGCGTGGAACGAGACGGGATCACCGTCCGCCCGGCCCGGGCTCACAGCCCGCCGGAGGATGCCTGGCGAGGAATGCCCCGATTCTACGCCCGCCGGAGCCGCCGAGCCAAGGCGGGCGCGATTGCCGGTGGCGCGCCGCCGCTTCGGCGCGAGCTAGCCCGTTGGTGCGATGCCGCCCATCCGCTTTCGCCGTTCGGGTGATTGCGGGTGAGGCCGGGCGCTCACGTAGGGTGCACGGCGGCGCGCCACTGCCTATAGGTCGAGCGCCGACCGTCGCCTGCTTGAGCAGTGCAGCCCGGGTCCGGCGTGGTGGGTCGGGAGGGAAGGCGATGGGTATCTCAGGGAACAATAACGAGGAACCCTACCAATGCATGACTTCACACTCGGCGGCCTGGCGGCCGTGCTTCTGGCCATGTCGGCCTCCGCCCTTGCCGCACCGCTGCCGGATACCCCCGGCACCGCCTTCCCGGCGGTCTCCAGTTTCGATGCCAGTGGCCCCTACGCCACCAGCAACCAGAGCGAAGGGCCCAGCTGCCGTGTCTACCGACCCAGCACCCTGGGCCAGAACGGCGTGCGCCACCCGATCATCCTCTGGGGTAACGGTACCGGCGCGACGCCCGACACCTATGCGGCACTGCTGACCCACTGGGCCAGCCATGGCTTTGTGGTGGCCGCCGCGGAAACTTCCGATGCCGGTACCGGCCAGGAGATGCTCGCCTGCCTGAGCTATCTGGTGCAGGCCAACGGCAGCACCTCCGGTGTCTATGCCGGCAAGCTGAATGCGGGGCGAGTCGGCACTTCGGGCCATTCCCAGGGAGGTGGCGGCTCGATCATGGCCGGCCAGGACGAGCGCGTGCGCACCACGGCGCCGATCCAGCCGTATACCCTCGGGCTCGGTCACAACAACAGCTCGCAGAGCAAGCAGAAGGGGCCGATGTTCCTGATGTCCGGCGGTGGCGACACCATTGCCTTCCCCTACCTCAATGCCCAACCGGTCTATACCCGGGCCAACGTGCCGGTGTTCTGGGGCGAGCGGCGTACGGTTTCGCACTTCGAGCCGGTCGGCAATGGCGGGGCTTATCGTGGCCCGGCTACTGCCTGGTTCCGCTACCAGCTGATGAACGACCAGAATGCCAGCAGCACTTTCAATGGCACGCTGTGCAGCCTGTGCGTCAGCCCGCTGTGGACGGTGAAGCGCAAAGGCTTCTAAGGCAGGCGATCGGGCCCCGCGCGCAGGTGCGAGCGGGGCTTTTGCTGCTCAGCTGTTGGGCAGCAGGCGTACGGTCAGGCTCTTGATGTAGCGGGTCTCGGCGATGGCCGGGTGTACCGGGTGGTCCGGGCCCTGGGCGCCGCGTTCGAGCAGCTGGATGTTGCGGTCCAGGTGGCGGGCGCTGGTCAGCAGGATGTTCTGCAGGTTGTCTTCTTCCAGGTGCATGGAGCAGCTGGCGCTGACCAGGATGCCGTCCTTGTTGAGCATGCGCATGGCGGTCTCGTTGAGACGGCGGTAGGCAGCCTCGCCGTTCTTGATGTCCTTCTTGCGCTTGATGAAGGCGGGCGGGTCGGCAACGATCACGTCGAAGCGCTCCTCGGCGGACTTCAGTTCCTTGAGCGCGGCGAACACGTCGCCTTCCACGCAGGTGACCTTCTCGGCCACGCCGTTGAGGGTGGCGTTGCGCTCCACGCCGTCCAGAGCGAAGCCGGAGGCGTCGACGCAGAACACTTCGCTGGCGCCGAAGGCCGCGGCCTGCACGCCCCAGCCGCCGATGTAGCTGAACAGGTCGAGCACGCGCTTGCCATTCACATAGGGCGCCAGGCGCGCGCGGTTCATGCGGTGGTCGTAGAACCAGCCGGTCTTCTGCCCTTCCAGCACCGGCGCCTGGAACTTCACGCCGTTCTCTTCCAGGTCGACCCACTCCGGCACCACACCGAAGGCGGTGTCGACGTAGCGCTCCAGGCCCTCGGCGTCACGCGCGGCGGAGTCGTTCTTGAACAGGATGCCGCGCGGCTTGAGGACCTGGACCAGGGCTTCGATCACCGCGTCCTTGGCGCGCTCCATGGAGGCGGAGGCCAGCTGCACCACCAAGTGATCGCCGAAGCGGTCGACCACCAGGCCAGGGAGCAGGTCGGAGTCGCCGTAGACCAGGCGGTAGAACGGCTTGTCGAACAGGCGCTCGCGCAGGCTCAGGGCCACGTTGAGGCGGTGCACCAGCAGCGACTTGTCGAGCACATGCTTGACGTCACGCGACAGCAGGCGGGCGCAGATCAGGTTGTTCGGGCTCATCGCCACGATGCCCAGCGGCTTGCCGCCGGCGGCTTCCAGTACGGCCTGGTCGCCCGGCTGGAACTGGTGCAGCGGAGTAGCCGCCACATCTATCTCGTTGCTGTAGACCCACAGATGGCCGGCGCGCAGGCGACGATCGGCATTGGGCTTGAGGCGCAGGGCGGGCAGGGTCATGGGGACGCTCCGGAAAAAAGAGCGCGATTATACCCTGCCCGCATTCATCAGGCCGCCAGCGACTCCAGCAATGCCTGATTGAAGGCCGGCAGGTCGTCGGGTTTGCGACTGCTGATCAGGTTGCCGTCGCGTACCACGGCCTGGTCCTGCCAGTCGCCACCGGCGTTGCGGATGTCATCCTGCAGTGACGGCCAACTGGTGATGGCCTTGCCCTTGACCAGTCCGGCCGAGACCAGCAGCCAGGCGCCATGACAGATCACGGCGATCGGCTTGCCGGATTTCTCGGCAGCCTGCACCAGGGTGCGGGCGGCATCGTTGGTGCGGATGGTGTCGGAGTTCATCACGCCACCGGGCAGGACGATGGCGTCGTAATTCTCGACCTGGGCGGTGTCGAAGGTGCCATCGACCGTGAAGCTGTCGCCCGGCTGGTCGTGGTGCCAGCCGCGCACCTGGCCCTCCTTGGCGGACAGCACTTCGGCGCGGGCGCCGGCCTGTTCCAGGGCCTTCTTCGGCTCGGTCATCTCGACCTGCTCGAAACCGTCGGTCACCAGCAGGGCGACACGTTTGCCTTTCAGAGACAGTGACATGGCGAATTTCCTCGTCTGTGTGGGTGTCCCTGTTCCGACCGGGCGGGTTCGGAAAAGATCAGACAAAAGGTTTAGCCTCCTCAGCGCATTCTCTCGGTTAGACTGTAGGCTCGTTCACATTTTTCCAGCCCGTCGTTATGGCCCACGAACTCTCCGCCGAACAGATCCAGCAGGTGCTGCAGGGCATCAGCGTACCGCCGCAACCCCAGATCATGGTCGATCTGCAGATGGAGCAGTTCCTGCCCAATCCGGACCTGAAGACCATCGCCAAGCTGATCAGCCAGGACCCCGGGCTCTCCGGTGCGCTGCTGAAAATCGTCAACTCGCCGCACTTCGGCCTGGCCAACCGCATCGCCTCGATCCAGCAGGCGGTCAACCTGCTCGGCTGCAATACGGTGATCAACCTGATCAACGCGCAGTCGATCCGCGGCGAGCTGACCGACGAGGCCATCGTCACCCTCAACCGTTTCTGGGACAGCGCCCAGGACGTGGCCATGACCTGCCTGACCCTCGCCAAGCGCATCGGCTATCAGTCGCCGGACGAGGCCTACACCCTGGGCCTGTTCCACAACTGCGGCATCCCGCTGATGCTCAAGCGCTTCCCCAACTACATGACGGTGCTGGAGGAGGCCTACTACAACGCCAACAGCGAACGTCGTGTGGTGGACACCGAGAACCGCCTGCTCAACACCAACCATGCGGTGGTCGGCTACTTCACCGCCAAGTCGTGGAACCTGCCGCTGCACCTGTGCGAGGCCATCGCCAGCCACCACAACGCGCTGTCCTTCTTCGAGGAGGATTCCGGGCGCGATGCGCAGCTGAAGACGCTGATGGCGATCCTCAAGATGGCCGAGCACATCTGCGCCAGCTACAAGGTGCTGGGCAACCAGGAGCGCGACCACGAGTGGGAGTGCATTCAGACCCAGGTGCTGGAGTACGTGGGCCTGTCGGAATACGACTTCGAGAACCTGCGCGAGTCGATCCGCGAGCTGGGCCCGGGCTGATTCCCCGCCCGCCACCTTCCTGCTAGGGTGGCCGCATCCGCAGTATCCGAGCCCGTCATGCCCGAACTACCCGAAGTCGAAACCACCCGCCGCGGTATCGCGCCTCACCTCGAAGGTCAGCGCGTCAGCCGCGTGGTGGTGCGCGAGCGCCGCCTGCGCTGGCCGATCCCCGAAGACCTCGACGTGCGCCTGTCCGGCCAGCGCATCGAGTGCGTCGAGCGGCGCGCCAAGTACCTGCTGATCAAGGCCGAGAGTGGCACGCTGATCGGCCACCTGGGCATGTCCGGCAACCTGCGCCTGGTGCCGGTGGGCGCGCCGGTGGCCAAGCACGAGCATGTCGACATCGAACTGGAGTCGGGTCTGGCGCTGCGCTACACCGACCCACGGCGCTTCGGCGCGCTGCTGTGGAGCAACGATCCGCTCAATCACGAGTTGCTGCTCAAACTGGGCCCGGAGCCACTGACCGATCTTTTCGATGGTGAGCGTCTGTACCAGCTGTCGCGCGGTCGTTCGATGGCGGTCAAGCCGTTCATCATGGACAACGCGGTGGTGGTGGGCGTGGGCAACATCTACGCGACCGAGGCGCTGTTCGCCGCCGGCATCGACCCGCGCCGCGAGGCCGGCTCGATCTCCCGCGCGCGCTATGTGGCGCTGGTCGTGGAGATCAAGCGTATTCTGGCCCATGCCATCGAGCGTGGCGGCACCACCTTGCGCGACTTCATCGGTGGCGACGGCCAGCCGGGCTATTTCCAGCAGGAGCTGTTTGCCTACGGGCGTGGCGGCGAGTTCTGCAAGAACTGCGGCAGCACGCTGCGCGAGGTGAAGTTGGGCCAGCGCGCCAGCGTCTACTGCCCCAAGTGCCAGCGCTGAGCGCGGCCTATCCGCACTGCCGAGAACAATAACAAGAGGTCAAAGATGTCCGGCAATTACCTGCCGCCCAACCCGTTCGCCGAATGGGTCGGGCGTAGCGCCCTGCGCCTGATGGGTTGGCGCATCGAGGGCGAGCTGCCCAGGCTCGACAAGTTCGTCGCCATCGGCGCCCATCACACTTCCAACTGGGACTTCGTGATCTTCATCGCGCTGAAGTTCGTCCTGCGCCTGAACGCCCGCTGGTTCGGCAAGCACGGCATCTTCCGCTGGCCCTTCGGCGCTCTGATGCGTAGCTGGGGCGGTATTCCGATCCAGCGTCACCTCAGCCTGAACATGGTGGAGCAGGCGATCCAGGGCTTTCACGACAACCGCGAGTTCATCCTGGTGCTGTCGCCGGAGGGCACGCGCAAGCGGGTGGAGCGCTGGAGGATGGGCTTCTACCATATCGCTGTCGGTGCGGGCGTGCCTATCGTTCCGGGGGCGCTGGACTTCGCCAACCGCCGCGTGGTGATCGGCCAGCCGTTTCAGCCGACCGGCGATGCCGAGGCCGATATGCGCGTGTTGCTGGCCTTTTTCCGACCCTATCCGCCGAAGAAACCGGAATACGCGTTCCACGGCGATTGACGGCGTTCACGCTGACAATTGCGCGAGCGCTGTTATAGTTAGCCGTAACGCTCTGCCATAACTACACAATGAAGGACCGCGCCATGAATCTGTTTCGCACCACCGCCGCTGTCTTGGCTCTGACCACTGGCCTGCTGGCACTGCCTGCGCAGGCAGAGGTGGTACAGCAGAACGCCAGTGGCGATCCTGCATATGCACTAGAGGCTCCTAAGGGCTACGCAATGGCTGGTGACCTGATTATCGCCCGTCCGCTGTTGATCGCCGGCACTATCATCGGTGCCGGTCTGTTCCTGGTCAGCCTGCCGTTCACCGCCGCTGGCGGTAACGTCAAGGAAGCTGGCCAGGCTCTGGTGGTCGAGCCGGGCATGGCTGCCTTCGTGCGCTGCCTGGGCTGCACCGAGAGCGGCTACAAGAAGGACTGATTTCCGGTCCCTGGCGAAAGGCCCCCGGCATGCGAGTGCCGGGGGCCTTTTCGTTTGCGGCTAGTATTGGCGGCAGGGCGAGGGGGAAGGGATATGAAGCGCTATGCGCGTGCGCTCCTGCTGGTGGTGTTGGCGGGAGGTCTGGGTTGGTCGTTCTGGAATAGCGCTGGCTGGCTGCAGCTGTGCGCCGGTCTGGCGCTGTTCCTGTTCGGCATGCAGTGCCTGGAGGAGGGGCTGCGCCAGTTGGCCGGGGGCAAGCTGGAGCAGCTGCTCGGGCGCAGCACGGCCACGCCGGGCAAGGCCATGCTGTTCGGCGTCGGTGGCACCATGCTGCTGCAGTCCAGTACCCTGGTCTCGCTGCTCACCATCGCCTTCATCAGCACCGGGCTGATCCAGCTGGCCGGTGGCATCGCCATCCTGTTCGGCGCCAACCTCGGCGCCACCAGCGGTATCTGGCTGCTCGCGTTGGCCGGGCAGAATCTCAGCCTCAGCCCGTTGGCCCTGCCGCTGCTGGTGTTCGGTGTGCTGGCCGGTTTCCTCGGGGCGAAGAGCAAGGCCGCCGGGCGCATAGTGCTGGGCATCGCCTTCATCTTCTTCGGCATCGACCAGATCAAGGAGGGTTTTTCCAGCCTTGGTGGCGACATGGATATGGCCGGCTACCAGGCCGAGGGACTGGCCGGGCAGCTGCTGTTCACCCTGATTGGCCTGATCGGCACCGTGGTTCTGCAGTCCAGCCACGCGACGCTGATGCTGACCCTGGCGGCCCTGGCCGGTGGCCAGCTGGAGCTGGGGCAGAGCCTGGCCATCGCCATCGGCTCCAACGTCGGCAGCAGCGTCAGTACGGCTGTGGTCGGCTCGCTCGGCGGCAACCGCAGTGGTCAGCGCCTGGCCCTGGCTCATGTGCTGTTCAACGTGGTCACCGCCACTCTGGCCTTCGTGCTGCTTGCGCCGCTGACCTGGCTGGTGCTGTGGCTGGCCGGCCTGGTCGGCCTGGGTGACAACAGTCTGATTCAGCTGGCGCTGTTCCACAGCCTGTTCAATGCCTTCGGCGTACTGCTGTTCTGGCCCTGGCAGGGGCGCCTGGCCGCGTTATTGCTGCGCTGGCTGCCGGAGCCGGCCGAACCGCAGGTGCTGATCACCGATCTGGCCGTGCCCGGTGCGCAGGAGGTCGCGCGTACCCGCGCGCGCTACCTCAACGACCAGGCGCTGGACTCGGTGGACGCCGCCGCCAGCGCGGTGATGCGCGAGCTGCGTCACCTGGGGCGGTTGAGCCTGGAAGTAATCTGCCATGCCCTGTACCTGCCGGTGGACCAGCTGGCCCAGGCGCATGGCGACGAGGCGTTGCTGCAGGCACGGCCGGGTGAGCATGCCCTGGACGCCGAGGCGCTCTACCAGCGCCACATCAAGGGCGTGTATGGCGACCTGTTGAGCTTCATGGGGCGCCTGGAGCTGCCGCTGGATGAGGCTCACCGCGAGTTCTGGCTGGCCTGCCAGCTGGCCGCGTTGCAACTGGTCGATGCAGTGAAGGATGCCAAACACCTGCAGAAGAACCTCGGCCAGCAGCTGCGCGGCGAGCCTTCCACCGTGCGCGACACCTATGTCGAGCTGCGCCGCCACCTGCTGTTGCTGCTGCATGAGCTGTACGAACTGGTGCGAGCGCAAGAGCTGAGCGACGAGGTTTGGAGCGCGCGCCTGCAACTACTCGACGAGCAGGCGGCGGAGTTCGACCGGGCCTATCGCGAGCGGCTGTTCGCCATGGTTCGCCAGGGCCAGCTGGACGGCCTGCAGACCAGCTCGCTGATGAACGACCTGGGCTACGTCGGGCGCATCTTCCAGGGCCTGCGCAATGTCCTGCGGTTGGCCGATGAGCAGGGGCCGCTGCATGGCCTGCGCGAGGTCGAGATCGAGGGCGCCTCGCCGATCATCCTCGACTAGTTCAGTCCCTGCGCAGCAGCTCGGCGCGGCCCACGCCGCGCGGGTCGCTGGCGGCTTCCACCTGGCCATCGGTCTTGCGCCACAGCAGTACCTGCTGGTTGCCGTAGTTGCGCTCGACCCGCTGCAGCCGGTGGCCGCGCATCTCTAGGCTGTTCAACTGGCTGGGGCTGAAGGCGTCGGCCTCGTACTCGATCACATCCGGCAGGTACTGGTGGTGGTAGCGCGGCGTGGCCGGCCACTGTTGCACCGGCTTGCCGTCCAGGTAATCGAGCACGGCCAGCAGCACCATGCTGGGGATGCGGCTGCCGCCCGGCGTGCCGAAGCTGGCCAGTTCCTTGTCGCTTTCGATGAAGGTCGGGCTCATCGACGATAGCGGTCGCTTGCCCGGCGCGATGGCGTTGGCCTGGCTGCCGGAAAGGCCATAGGCGTTGCTGCCACGCGGGTCGGCGGCGAAGTCGTCCATCTCGTTGTTGAGTAGCACGCCGGTGCCGGGCACGGTGAAGGCGGCGCCGAACGGTAGGTTGATCGACAGAGTGGCGGCCACCGCGTTGCCCTCGGCATCGAGCACGGTGAAGTGGGTGGTGTGATCGCCCTCGCGCCAGGCCGTGGCCGGCGGCAGGCTGCTGCTGGGCGTAGCGTTCTGCAGGGCAATGCTCTCGGCCAGACCCTTCAGGTAGCCGGGTGCGAGCAGTTGCTGCACGGGGTTGCGCACCTGATCCGGGTCGCCGAGCAGGCCGCGGTCGCGATAGGCGCGTCGCAGCACCTCGACCACGTAATGGCTGCGCTGCACCGCGCCGGCCTTCTGCCAGGGCAGCTGCTGCAGCATCAGCAGGCTCTGCGCCAGGGCCACGCCACCGGCCGAGGGCGGCGGCGCGGCGATCAGCTCGCGGCCGCCGTCGAGGCTGATGCGTAGCGGCTGGCGTTCGACCACCCGGTAGTCGCGCAGGTCGCGCGCGCTCCACACACCGCCTGCGGCAGTGACGCCCTCCAGCAACAGGCGCGCCGTCTCGCCTTCGTAGAAGCCGGCCTGACCGTCGCGAGCCAGGCGCTCCAGGGTACGGGCCAGCGCCGGTTGGCGCAGCAGGCCGAACTCGGCGGGTACTCGGTTCTGCTCGAGGAAGATGGCGGCGCTGGTCGGGTCCTGCTGCAGCGCCTGCAGGCGCCATTCGGCGCGCTCGCGGTAGACCCGGTCGATGCCCACGCCGTCGCGCGCCAGGCGGATGGCCGGGGTCAGCGAATCACTCAGTGGCAGCTTGCCGTAGTGCTTGGCCAGATGGACCAGGCCTGCCGGCAGGCCGGGGATGGCCGCGGCCAGGGGGCCGTTGAGCGACAGCTCGCGCTGCACCGTGCCGTTGCGCCGGTACAGGTCGGGGCCGGCGGCCTGGGGCGCGCGCTCGCGGGCGTCGATGAAGCGATAGGTCGGTTTCTCTCCCGCTTGTCGCAGCAGGAAGAAGCCACCGCCGCCGATGCCCGAGCCATAGGGTTCGGCCACTGCCAAGGCGGCGGCCATGGCCACGGCGGCATCGAAGGCGTTGCCGCCGAGAGCCAGGGTTTCCAGGCCGGCGACGGTGGCGGCGGGGTGGGCGCTGGCGACGGCGGCCTGCTGGGGCAGTGTGGTTGCGGCCTGCACGCCGCTGGCGCAGACCAGCAGCAGGCTGGCGAGGAGGGTCTTGCGGAGCATTGGGGCGATCCGTGCGGGGCAGGCCCTACAGCCTAGCGAAGATCGACCGGCAGCGGGGGAATCAGGCCTTGCCGGTGATGCGCTGGTACTTTTCCATCAGCTGATCCTTGCTCTCGACATTGGCGTCGTCGAGGGGGATGCAGTCTACCGGGCAGACCTGTTGGCACTGCGGTTCGTCGTAATGGCCGACGCATTCGGTGCACAGGTTGGGGTCGATCACGTAGATCTCCTCGCCCTGGGAAATCGCGGCGTTGGGGCACTCGGGTTCGCAGACGTCGCAGTTGATGCAGTCGTCGGTGATTTTCAGGGACATCGGGCAACTCCTGCCAGGCCCGGCGGGCATGGCACTTTCAGGCATTCAATGGGCGAATTGTGCCGGATTGACGGCCTTCGCGCCACGCGCGGGCGACCGGAGTCACCCGCCGTGTCGCTTCGACTCAGCGTTTGAAGCGCTCGGCCAGGGCGTCGGCCACTGCCGGATGGACGAACTTGCTGATGTCGCCGCCCAGCGCCGCGATCTCGCGTACCAGGGTCGAAGAGATGAAGGAGTACTTCTCTGACGGGGTGAGGAACATGCTCTCCACGTCCGGCGCCAGCTGGCGGTTCATGTTGGCCAGCTGGAATTCGTACTCGAAGTCCGACACCGCGCGCAGGCCGCGCAGGAACACGTTGGCGTTCTGTTCCTTGACGAAGTGCGCGAGCAGGGTGGAGAAGCCCACCACCTCGACGTTAGGCAGGTGCTTGGTGACCTCGCGGGCGAGCTCGACACGTTGCTCCAGGGGGAACAGCGGGTTCTTCTTCGGGCTGGCGGCCACCGCGATGATCACGGTGTCGAACAGGCGCGAGGCGCGTTCGATCAGGTCGCCATGACCCTTGGTGATGGGGTCGAAGGTGCCCGGGTACAACACTCGATTCATCGTCTCGTCCTGCTCGGAGCGGTAAGAGTCGCGGATGGTAGCGCAGCGCTTCCCCGGCGGAAAAGCCTCAGGCCGTGCGCAGGTGCAGCACCATGGCCGGCAGCAGGCAGGCCAGGGCCACCCAGTCGGCTACCGCGACGCGGCGCAAAGCCTCGTTGTAGAGCGGCGCGCTCCAGGCCAGCAGAAGGAAGCTGACCACGCTGATCAACCCGCCAAGCAGGGCCAGAGTGCGCAGCCCCGGGATGAACGCGGCGGCCACCAGCAGGGCGCCGAGCAGGCCGAACAGTACGGCACGGTGGCGCATCAGAATCTGTAGGTTGGGCTCGTCCAGCGCCAGGCCGTAAAGGGAATTTAGCCGCTCGCCGCCGAGCACGCCGGCCAGTGGCAGCAGATGAATGATGCCGGCGACCAGCAGCAGGACGGCGATCAGCTTGCTCATGGCTTACGCCTTCAAGCGCTCGGCGAGCAGGGTTGAGAGCTTGGCGGTGAGGCCATAGATCGACAGCTGCGGGTTGGCGCCGATGCTGGTGGGGAACAGCGAGCCGTCGTGGATCGACAGGTTCTCCAGCTGGTGGTGGCGGCCCAGGCTGTCGGTGACCGCGCTCTTGGCATCCTCGCCCATGGCGCAGCCGCCCATCACGTGGGCGCTGCCCAGGCGGGTCTGGAACAGGCGCAGGTCGAGGCGATCGATCAGCGCTTTGGCCTCGGCCGGCGTCTTCGCGTAGTCGGCCGCGGCGTGCACCGGCAGCACGGCCTTGGCGCCGGCGGCGAACTGGATCTCGGCCATGCTGTGGAAGGCGCGGCGGATGCCGTCCCAGGTGTAGTCGGTCATCTGGTAGTCGAGCACTGGAGTGCCGTCGCCACGCAGCTCCACCGTGCCCTCGGCGCTGTCCGGGTGGAAGCCGTCGCGCATCAGCGCCAGCATCACGTTGGTGTGCGGCAGCTGCTCCATGCGCAGGGCGTTGTCGACGCCGAAGCGGCCGAGCAGGGTGGCGGCCAGGGCTGGTTGCAGCGGCGGTACCTCCAGCTTGTAGGACATGTGCCCGGCGGCGCCGTCGTTCCACTGGAAGTGATCGGAGTACACCGACTGCGGCGCACCGTAGAAGGGATTGATGACCTGCTCGAACTGCGCCGCGGAGAAGTTCACCACGTGCAGGAAGGTGCGCTTGCCGGCGCGCTGGTGCGGGTCCGGCGCCTGCGAGCGCAGCAACAGTGCCGGCGAGTTGATGCCGCCGCCGGCCAACACGTAGTGGCGCGCCTTGACCATGATGCGCCGGCCGTTGGGCGCCACTGCGCGCTCGTCCATGCCCAGGCACTCCAGGCCGCTGACGCGCTCGCCGTCGTGGATCAGGCGTTCGGCGCGGGCCAGATAGAGCAGGGCGCCACCCTTGTCGAGTGCGGCCGGGATGGTGGTGACCAGCATCGACTGCTTGGCGTTGACCGGGCAGCCCATGCCGCAATAACCGAGGTTCCAGCAGCCGCGCACGTTGCGCGGGATGATGTGCCAGGCGTAGCCGAGCTTCTCGCAGCCGTCCTTGATCACCTGGTTGTTGGGGTTCGGCGGAATGGCCCAGGGCATCACGCCCAGGCGCTGTTCCATCTGTTCGAACCAGGGCGCCATTTCGGCGGCGCTGTGGCCCTGTACGCCGTGCGCATCGGCCCAGTGCTGCAGGGTCGGCTCCGGGGTGCGGAAGCTGGAGGTCCAGTTGACCAGGGTGGTACCGCCCACGGCACGGCCCTGCATGATGGTGATGGCGCCATCCTTGCTCATGCGCCCGATGCCTTCCTGGTACAGCTGCGGGTAGGCGTCGGCCTCCTGCATCTTGAAGTCGCTGCTGGTCTTCAGCGGACCTTCCTCGATCAGCAGCACCTTGAAGCCGGCAGCGCTGAGGATCTCGGCGGTTGTACCACCACCGGCGCCGCTGCCGATGATGGCGACATCGGCCTCCAGCAGCAGGTCCTGTTCCAGGCGCGAGCCGTCGTAGGTGGTCCAGCCACGGGCCAGGCCGTCGCGGAAGATATCGGGTACAGGCATGTTCAGGCTCTTTTCTTGTAATTCTGCAAAGGGAGCGGGGCGGACCGTTAGAAAGCAGGCGGGCCGGGATAGCCGCAATGGGCCCAAGATTGTGGTCGGGAATACCAGGACATCAGCACCATCTGCAGCAACGAGGAATGGCCCATGCGCAGCAGGTCCAGCGAGCTGTGTTCCCAGCGGGTGAGGAACTGGCTGACGTCGGCGCTACTGGCGTTTTCCCAGCTGCCCCAGATGCCGGTCAGCGGACCACGGGTGACGCCCATGGCCAGTACGTCGAGCAGTTGCTGGGTGAGCTTGAGCAGCTCCGGCGAGACGTGATGCAGGCTGTGGTCGATGCCCTGCAGGGTGGCGTCTACCGCCGCCTGCATGGTGTCGGGCTGTACCGCGCCCTGCAGCACGGCGGGGATGATGGCGCGCAGGCTGGGCAGGTCGCTGCTGCGCAGCACGGTGAAGCTGGCTGCCGGGCCGGCGGCCGAGCAGCCGCTGAGGCTGGCGGTGACCCCGGCGGTGGCGAGGAACGCCCCGCCGAGCAGGCCGACCTTGAGCAGGCCGCGGCGCGAGAGCTGCGGCGCGGCGTTGGTGAGTTCGCTCATCTGGGCCCCTTAGCGGATGAACAGCTTCTGGATCAGCTTCTGGATCGCCGTGCCGTAAGGAGGGTAGATGACGCGGGCGGCGTTGAAGCGCTGCTTGATCAGCACGCCCTTGGCCTTGCTGAAGGTCAGGAAGCCCTCGTGGCCGTGGTAGTGGCCCATGCCGGAGGGGCCGACGCCGCCGAACGGCATGTCGTCCTGGGCCACGTGCAGCAGAGTGTCGTTGAGGCAGGCGCCGCCGGAGTGGGTCTCGGTCAGCACGCGCTGCTGCTCGGCCTTGTCATAGCCGAAGTAGTACAGCGCCAGCGGGCGCGGGCGGTCGGCGATGTAGGCGAAGGCGTCGTCCAGACGCTGGTAGGGAACTACCGGCAGCAGCGGGCCGAAGATTTCCTCCTGCATCAGCTTCATCTCGTCGGAGACGTTCAGCACCAGGCTGTGGGCCATGCGTCGGCCCTGGTCGGCCGGGAACAGCGGAACGATCTGTGCGCCCTTGCTCTCGGCATCGCTGATGTAGCCCTTGAGGCGGTTCAGCTGGCGCTCGTTGATGATCGCGGTGTAGTCGGCGTTGCCTTCCAGCTTGGGATAGAAACGCTGCACGGCGGCACGGTAGGCGGCGACGAAGCCCTCGACGCGCTCCTGCGGCACCAGCACGTAGTCCGGCGCCACGCAGGTCTGCCCGGCGTTCATGGTCTTGCCGAAGGCGATGCGCTCGGCGGCGTCTTCCAGCGGTACGTCGGCGGAGACGATGGCCGGCGACTTGCCGCCCAGTTCCAGGGTCACCGGCACCAGGTTCTCGGCGGCGGCGCGCATGACGTGCTTGCCGATGCTGGTGGCGCCGGTGAACAGCAGGTGGTCGAACGGCAGCTTGGAGAAGGCCTGGCCGACCTCGGCCTCGCCCAGCACCACGGCAACCTGGTCTTCGGGGAAGACCTTGGCCAGCAGGTCCTTGACCAGCTGCGAGGTGGCTGGGGTCGATTCGCTCATCTTGATCATCACCCGGTTGCCGGCGGCCAGGGCGCCGATCAGCGGGCCGAAGGCCAGGTACAGCGGGTAGTTCCACGGCACGATCACGCCGACCACGCCCAGCGGCTGATACACCACGCGCGCCGAGGCGGGCTGGAAGGCCATGCCGACATGGCGGCGCGAGGGCTTCATCCACTTGCCCAGGCGTTTGCTGGCGTAGTCGATGCCATGCAGGCTGGGCATGATCTCGGCCAGCAGGGTCTCGTTGGCTGCACGGTTGCTGAAGTCGCGGGACACCGCGTCGATCAGCGCCTGCTTCTCGCCGAGGATCAGCTCCCGAAGGGCTTTGAGCCAGGCACGGCGCTGCTCGGCGGACGGCATCGGCTGGGCGCGGTAGGCAGCGCGCTGGGCGGCCAGCAGCGGCTCCAGGGCGTCTATCTGTTGTTGGTTTTGTTGGAGATAGGCTACGTCGGCGACCATGGTGGCGTCCTCGTGGGGAGCGGCGGATTAGGTTGAGTGATTTTTAGAGTAAATGCTCTAAACTGTCAATCGAGGGCTGCGCCGGTCGTCAGCCCGTATGCTTCCCTGTACTTTTGTCACTTTTCGCACCGAGCCGAACCATGGCCCCGAAGAACAAGACCCGCGACCGCATCGTCGAAGCCAGCCTGGAGCTGTTCAATGCCCAGGGCGAGCGCAGCGTCACCACCAACCACATCGCCGCG
The DNA here is from genome assembly GCF_000761545.1 of Pseudomonas sp. ML96. GTDB lineage: Bacteria > Pseudomonadota > Gammaproteobacteria > Pseudomonadales > Pseudomonadaceae > Aquipseudomonas. Next base: position 140,894 of record NZ_JPMY01000006.1, read on the forward strand.
CACCTGGGCATGTCGCCGGGCAACCTGTATTACCACTTCCGCAACAAGCAGGTGATCATTGCCGAGCTGTTCGCCGAGTACGAAAGCCGGGTCGACGCCTTTCTCCGCCCACCAGAAGGGCGCGCGCTGACGGTGGCGGACAAGACCTTCTATCTGGAGGCGCTGCTGGCGGCCATGTGGCACTACCGCTTCCTGCACCGCGACCTTGAGCATCTTCTGGAAACCGACTCCGAGCTGGCCGAGCGCTACCGCGCCTTCGCCCATCGCTGCCTGCAAGGTGCGTCGAACATCTACCAGGGCTTCGTCGACGCCGGCATCCTGATCATGAGTCCGGCGCAGATCGAGGCGCTGACCCTCAACAGCTGGATCATCCTCACCTCATGGGTGCGTTTCCTCTGCACCGTGCGCAGCAACCCCGGCGACCTCAGCGAGGAGCTGATGCGTCGCGGCATCTACCAGGTGCTGGCGCTGGAAGGGGGATATGCCACCGAGGTCGCGCGGCCGGAAGTGGAAGCGCTGTACCAGCGCCTCCACGTACCGCTGGAACGGATCTTCTAGCGCTCCGCACCGGCCAGCCAGGCCGGGATGCGTCGCTCCAGATAGAACTCCGGCCGGCGCGGCGAGCCGCCGACGAAGCCGACATGCCCGCCACGGGTGTGCAGTTCCAGCTGGGTGCTGGCCGACAGTTCCTGGCTCAGCGGCACGCTGTGCGGGAAGACGAAGGGATCGTCGCTGGACTGGATGATCAGGGTCGGCGTGGCGATGCGCTCCAGGTAATAGCGGCTGGAGGCACGGCGGTAGTAGTCGTCGGCATCGGCGTAGCCGTGCAGCGGCGCGGTGAAGCGGCCGTCGAAATCCCAGAAGGTGCGCATGCCCTCCAGCGGGCCGAGCTGCTGCAGCGCCGCCAGGCGCTCGTGATGACCCTCGTCGGTGAAGCGCTGCTGCTTGTCACGCACATAGGCCACCAGCTCGCGCATAAAGTGGGCCTGGTAGACCTTGGAGAAGCCGCGGTCGATACGCTCGGCGCAGTGGTCCAGGCGGAACGGCACCGACACTGCCACCGCGCCCTGCAGGCCCGATTCGTTACCCGACTCGCCGAGATACTTGAGCAGCACATTGCCGCCCAGCGAGTAACCCACGGCATACAGCGGCGCCAGCGGCCGCTGCGCCTGCAGATGGCGGACCACGCTGACCACGTCCTCGCTGACCCCGGAGTGGTAGCCGCGCGGCAGCAGGTTGGGCTCGCCCGAGCAGCCTCGCCAGTTCAGCGCCACGCTGGCCCAGCCTCGTGCGGCCAGCTGCTGCTGCAGGCCGAGCACATAGTGCGAGCTGGAGGAACCGGTCAGCCCATGCAGCACCAGCACCAGCGGCGCTGTGGCCTCGTGTGGGCCGTGCCAGTCGAGGTCGAGAAAATCGCCGTCCTCCAGCCACAGGCGCTCACGCTGGCGTTGCAGTGGCGGCGGGGTGCGGCACAGCGAGCCGAACAGGGTCTGCAGGTGTGGGCTGGGCAGCCACCAGGCGGGGGAGAAGGTCGGTGCGGACATCGGTACGGCTCGGAGCGGAAACGCTCCCAGCTTAAGGCTCGGGCGCGGCGACGAGAAGCCTTCAGTCGCGGCCGAACAGGTCGCGGCTGTAGACCTTGGCGGCCACGTCGGCCAGGGCTTCGTTCATCCGGTTGCTCAAGATCACATCGGCCACGGCCTTGAACTGCGCCAGATCGTCCAGCACGCGGCCCTCGATGCCGTGCTCCGCGGGCAGGCCCGGCTCGTAGACCACCAGCTCCACGCCGCTGGCGGCCAGGCGGCGCATGATGCAAAGGATGCTGGAGGCGCGGAAGTTGTCCGAGCCGCTCTTCATGATCAGCCGGTAGATGCCAACCACGCGCGGCCGGCGTTTGAGGATCTCGCCGGCGATGAAGTCCTTGCGCGTGGTGTTCGAGGCGACGATGGCGTGAATCAGGTTCTGCGGCACGTCGCGGTAGTTGGCCAGCAACTGCTGGGTGTCCTTGGGCAGGCAATAGCCGCCGTAGCCGAACGACGGGTTGTTGTAGTGGCTGCCGATGCGCGCATCGAGGCCGACACCTTCGATGATCTGCCGGCTGTCCAGGCCATGGCTGGCGGCGTAGGTGTCGAGCTCGTTGAAGATGGCCAGGTAGGCATTGGCGAACAGCTTGATCGCCTCCGCCTCGGTCGAGCCGGTGAGCAGGATCGGCACGCTGGGCTCGACCGCGCATTCCTTGAGCAGCTCGGCGAACACCTGCGCGCGCGGCGAGCGCTCACCGACCACGATGCGGCTCGGGTGCAGGGTGTCGTAGAGGGCGCGGCCTTCACGCAGGAACTCGGGGGAGAAGATCAGCTGCTCGCAGTTCAGGCGCTGGCGGGTCTTCTCGGTGTAGCCGACCGGTATCGTCGACTTGATCACCAGCACGGCGCGCGGATTGATCGCCATCGCCTCGATGATCACGCTCTCGATGGCCTGGGTGTTGAAGTGGTGGGTCTGCGGGTCGTAGTCGGAGGGCGTGGCGATCAGCACGTAGTCCGTGCCCTCGTAGGCGTCGCGGCTGTCGAGGGTGGCGCGCAGGTTGAGCGTCCTGCTCGCCAGGTATTCCTCGGCCTCGGGGTCGGCCACCGGCGCCTGCCGGCGGTTGAGCTGCTCGACCCGGCTGGCGTCGATGTCCAGCGCCACTACCTCATGCTGCTGGGCGAGCAGCACGGCATTCGACAGCCCCACGTAACCCAGCCCGGCAACGGCGATCTTCATGCGGCGTCCCTTTCGTTAGCGCGGTGTTGAGCACCGGCTTTCGCAGGGAGGATGCCGGCTGCAGATTGCAGCCGTGTTGCGGTGTGCCTAGGGCTGCGGGATCAGCCGCGCTGCCACAGCGAGTAGTAGACCTGGCCGGCCTTCTGCTCGCGGTGCAGGCGCCAGTTGCCGGGCATGGCCAGGGTCGAGGGTGCGGTTTCGCTTTCGGTGTAGATCCAGGCGTCCTTGGCCAGCCAGCCTTTTTCTTCCAGCAGCAGGCAGGCCGGGGCCAGCAGGTCCTGGCCGAACGGCGGGTCGAGGAACACCAGGTCGTAAGGTGTGGCCGGCTGGTTTTCCAGGTGCTGCAGGGCGTTGGTCTGCAGCAACTGGCCGTTGCTGCATTTCAGCGTGGTGAGGATCTGCCGCAGGCTGGCGATGGCGTTGCTGTTGCTGTCCAGGGCCAGCGCGCTGCTGGCGCCGCGCGACAGGGCCTCGAGGAACAGCGCGCCACTGCCGGTGAAGCAGTCCAGCACATGGGCGCCCTCGACGTAGGGCGCCAGCCAGTTGAACAGCGTCTCGCGCACGCGGTTGGGCGTCGGGCGCAGGCCGTGGGCCATCGGGAAGCTGAACTGGCGACTGCGCCACTCGCCACCGATGATGCGCAGCTGGCCGCTGCCATTGTGCTCGGTGGGTTTCTTGCTTGGGGGCTTGCGCATCAGTGCTCCGGCGGGCCGGCGGGTTGCTCGGCCGGTTTGTCGGTGGGCGGTGGCAGTGGCTTCTGCTCAACCGTGGGGCCGGCAGTGACGATCACCAGCTTGTTCAGGTCCAGGTGCTTGGCCATGGCAGCCTTGACCTGCTCGACGCTCAGGCCCTGGACCTCGCTCATGAAGTCGTCGAGGTAGGTCAGCGGCAGGTCGTAGAAGCCCATGGCGCCGAGCTGGCCGACGATGTCGGCGTTGCTCGCGGTGCTCAGCGGGAAGCTGCCGACCATCTCGCGCTTGGCGTCGTCCAGTTCCTTCTGCGTCGGGCCGTTGGCCAGGTAGTCACGGAGGATGTCCTGTACCAGCTTGAGGGTGCCCTCACTCTGCTCGGCGCGGGTCTGCAGGCTGATCATGAACGGACCGCGCGCCTGCATGGCGCTAAAGCCGGAGTAGACGCCGTAGGTCAGGCCGCGCTTCTCGCGTACTTCTTCCATCAGGCGGGTGCCGAAGCCGCCGCCGCCGAGGATCTGGTTGCCCAGGGTCAGCGCGGCGTAGTCCGGTTCGCGACGGTCGATGCCGAGCTGGGCCAGCATCAGGTGGGTTTGTTTGGATGGGAACTCGATATGGCTAGGGCCGGCCTTGGGTTCCTCGGGCTGGGCGATGGGCGGCAGCGCCGGACCCTTGGGCAGTGCCGCGGAGACTTCGGCGGCCATGGCCTCGGCCTCGGCGCGGCTGAGGTCGCCGACCAGGGCGATCACCGCGTTGCCGGCGGCATAAGCCTTGGCGTGGAAGGCGCGCAGCTGGGCGCTGCTGATGGCCGGGATCGACTGCTCGCTGCCCTCGCTCGGATGGGCATAGGGATGCTGGCCGTACAGGCGCTCGAACAGCTGCAGACCAGCCAGCTTGCCGGGGTTCTGCTTCTGGTACTCGAAGCCGGCCAGCAGCTGGTTCTTGATCCGCGCCAGCGAGTCCTCGGGGAAGCTCGGCTGGCCGACCACCTGTTCGAACAGCTTGAGTGCTGGCACGCGTTGCTCGGCAGCGCTCAGGCTGCGCAGGCTGGCCACCGCCATGTCGCGGTAGGCGCCGTTGCCGAAGTCCGCGCCGAGGCTCTCGAAGCCTTCGGCGATGGCGGTGACGTCCTTGCCGGCCACGCCCTCGTTGAGCATGGCGTTGGTCAGGGTGGCCAGGCCGGCCACGCCCTCGTCGCGGCTGCTGCCGGCGGCGAAGGTCAGGCGCAGGTCGAACATCGGCAGCTGGCGCGCCTCGACGAACAGCACGCGGGCGCCTTCGGCGGTCTGCCACTGCTGGATGTCCAGGGTGCGCTTGCTTGGCGCCTTGCCTTCGAGGGTGGCCAGCGACTCCAGTTGAGTCGAGGGCGCTGGGGTGTAGGTTGGCGCCTGCGCAGTGCGCGTGGCGATGAATGTCAGCAGGCCGACCAGCAGGATCAGGCCGAGGCCGAGCAGGCCGTAACGCAGACCGTTGCGCTCGCTCATGGCTGGACTCCTTGTTGGGCTTGCTCAGGCAGGATATGGGCGACCGACAGGCGGGTGCGAGTGAAGAAGGTCTGCGCGGCCTTCTGGATATCGGCCGGGGTCACGGCCTCCAGGGCGGCGAGGTCCTGGTCCATCAGCTGCCAGGACAGGCCGACGGTCTCCAGCGAGCCGATGGTGGTGGCCTGGCTGGTGATCGAGTCGCGCTCGTAGACCAGCCCGGCGATCACCTGGGCGCGTACGCGGGCCAGTTCTTCGGCGCTTGGCGGGGTCTGCTTGAGGTCGTCGAGCTGGCGCCACAGGCCGGCTTCGACCTGTTCCAGGGTCTTGCCCTTCTGCACATTGGGCATGGCCGAGAGGGTGAACAGACTGTCGCCACGGTTGAAGGCGTCGTAGCTGGCCGAGGCGCCGGACACCAGTTCCTCGCCACGCTCCAGGCGCGACGGCAGGCGCGCGCTGTAGCCGCCGTCGAGCAGCGCGGAGATCAGACGCAGGGCATGCACCTGGCGGGCGTCGGCGCTGGTGGCGATGCCGGGGACGTTGAAGGCCATCATCAGGCTCGGCAGCTGGGTCTTCACGTGCAGGGTGATGCGTCGCTCGCCGGGCTCGGCCAGCTCGCGCGGGATCTTCGCCGGCGGCACTTCACGGCGCGGGATGGCGCCGAAGTAGTGCTGGGCCAGGCTCTGCACCTCGTCCTTGGTGACGTCGCCGACCACCACCAGGGTGGCGTTGTTCGGCGCGTACCAGGCCTGGTACCAGTGGCGCAGCTCCTCGACGGTCATGCGGTCGAGGTCGGCCATCCAGCCGATGGTCGGGGTGTGGTAGCCGCTGGCCGGGTAGGCCATGGCTTTGAAGCGTTCGTAGGCCAGCGAGGCCGGCTTGTCGTCGGTGCGCAGGCGGCGTTCTTCCTTGATTACCTCGATCTCGCGGGCGAACTCGTCGGCCGGCAACTTGAGGCTGGCCAGGCGGTCGGCTTCCAGTTCGAAGGCCACGGCCAGGCGGTCACGCGACAGCACCTGGTAGTAGGCGGTGTAGTCGTCGCTGGTGAAGGCATTCTCCTCGGCGCCGATGTCGCGCAGGATGCGCGAGGCTTCGCCGGGGCCGAGCTTGCGGCTGCCCTTGAACATCATGTGTTCGAGGGCGTGGGACAGGCCGGTCTGGCCGGGCGTCTCGTAGCTGGAGCCGACCTTGTACCAGAGCTGGGAGACCACCACCGGGGCACGATGATCCTCGCGGACGATGACCTTGAGGCCGTTGTCCAGCTGGAATTCGTGGGTCGGTTGCGGTTCTGCGGCCAGGGCCGGCAGGGGGGTGAGGAGGGTTGCGAGGAGCAGGCCGGCGCAGCGGCGGGCGAGTCGTGTCATAGGGGCTCTTGACCTGTCGGGCGGCCCGGGCGGTCGTACCGCCGGCGGGCGAAGAGGTGCTAGGATACCGCATCCTTTTCCGGGGCGGCGCGGCGATCCGTGCGGCTCCCCTGAGATCAAGCGACCCATGTTTGGTTCCCAAGACGACAAGCCATCGCCGGAGCAACCCGGCGAGAAGAAATCCCTGTTCGGCTGGCTGCGCAAGAAGCCGCAGGAGCCCCAGGCTACTCCCGAATCCGCCCAGCCCGAGCCGGCCGCACCCGTAGCCCCGGTCGAGGCCGAGGCGCCCGCCAGCCCGACACCTGCCGTCGAGCCGGTCAGCGCCCCAGTAGTCGCTGAGCCGAGCGTCGAGCAACCGCCTGTCGCCGAAGTTGCTGCCCCCGCGCCTGCCGTGGAGCAACCCGCGGTCGAGCCGGTGGCCGAGGCCCTGCCGCCAGCAGAAGAGCCGAAGCCGGCCTTCTCGCGTTTCCGTATCAATGCCGGCGATCAGGTCAGCCACCCGGTGCACGAACAGCCGGTGCAGGTTGAAATTCAGCCCGAGCCGCAGCCGGTGGTCGAAGCCGCGCCCGTTCAGGTCGAGCAGAGCAAGCCCGGTGACAACCAGGGCGGCTGGTTCGCCCGCCTCAAGCAGAGCCTGTCGAAGACCAGCGCCAGCCTGGGCGAGGGTATGGCCAGCCTGTTCCTCGGCAAGAAGGCCATCGACGACGACCTGCTCGAAGAACTGGAAACCCGCCTGCTGACCGCCGACGTCGGCGTCGAGGCGACCGGCGTGATCATCGGCAGCCTGACCAAGCGCGTGGCGCGCAAGGAGCTGGCCGACAGCGAGGCGCTGTACAAGGCACTGCAGGAAGAGCTGGGTGGCTTGCTCAAGCCGGTTGAGCAGCCGCTGATGGTCAATGCCGAGAAGCAGCCCTACGTGATCCTGGTGGTCGGCGTGAACGGCGTCGGCAAGACCACCACCATCGGCAAGCTGGCCAAGAAACTGCAGAGCGAGGGCAAGAAGGTCATGCTCGCCGCCGGCGACACCTTCCGCGCCGCCGCTGTCGAGCAGCTGCAGGTGTGGGGCGAGCGCAACCAGATCGCGGTGATCGCCCAGCACACCGGCGCCGATTCCGCTTCGGTGATCTTCGATGCGGTGCAGGCCGCCAAGGCCCGTGGCGTCGATGTGCTGATCGCCGACACCGCCGGCCGCCTGCACACCAAGGACAACCTGATGGAGGAACTGAAGAAGGTCCGTCGGGTCATTGGCAAACTGGATGAAACCGCGCCCCACGAGGTGCTGCTGGTGCTGGACGCCGGCACCGGGCAGAACGCGATCAACCAGACCAAGCAGTTCAACCAGGCCGTGGCCCTCACCGGGCTGGCGCTGACCAAGCTGGACGGCACCGCCAAGGGTGGGGTGATTTTCGCCCTGGCCAAGCAGTTCGGCCTGCCGATCCGCTACATCGGTGTCGGCGAGGGCATCGACGATCTGCGCACCTTCGTCGCCGCGGACTTCGTCCAGGCACTCTTTGCTGAGAAGGAACAGGGATGATTCGATTCGAGCAGGTCGGCAAGCGCTACGCCAACGGCCATGTCGGGTTGCACGAACTGAGCTTTGGCGTGCGCCGCGGCGAGTTCCTCTTCGTCACCGGCCACTCCGGTGCGGGCAAGTCCACCCTGCTGCGCCTGCTGCTGGCGATGGAACGGCCGACCAGCGGCAAGCTGCTGCTGGCGGGCCAGGACCTGTCGCAGATCACCACCGCACAGATTCCCTTCCTGCGCCGGCAGATCGGCGTGGTGTTCCAGAACCACCAGCTGCTGTTCGATCGCACGGTGTTCGACAACGTCGCCCTGCCGCTGCAGATTCTCGGCCTGTCCAAGCCGGACATCGCCAAGCGGGTCGGCGCGGCGCTGGAGCGCGTGTCGCTGTCCGACAAGGCCGAGCAATCGCCGGCGGACCTGTCCACCGGTCAGCAGCAGCGTGTCGGCATCGCCCGCGCCGTTGTGCATCGCCCGGCCCTGCTGCTGGCGGACGAACCTACCGGTAACCTCGACCCGCGCCTGGCCGCCGAGATCATGGGCGTGTTCGAGGACATCAACCGCCTCGGCACCACCGTGCTGATCGCCAGCCATGACCTGGCCCTGATCGCGCGCATGCGCCACCGCATGCTGACCCTGCAGCGCGGCCGACTGATCGGCGACGGGGAGGCCAGCTGATGAGCGACACTCAACGCAATATCAAGGCCGCCGAACGCGTCGGCGCCGTGCAGAGCAAGGCCGACAAGCCGATCAAGCAGGGCCCGGACTTCTCCACCCTGTTCGCCGCCTGGGTCGAGAGCCATCGCGCCAGCCTGGTTGACAGCCTCGGCCGCCTGGTCGGCCAGCCGATCGGCAGCTTCTTCACTTGCCTGGTGATGGCCGTGGCGCTGTCGCTGCCCATGGGCCTGGCCCTGCTGCTGGACAACGTCGAGCGCCTAGGCGGCTCCTGGCAGAAGGCTGCGCAGATTTCCCTGTACCTGAAAGTCGAGGCTGGTGACGACGCCGGCCTGCAACTGCGCGACGAAGTCGCCGGCATGGACGATGTGGCCGAAGCCGAGTTCATCGGTCGCGAGGCCGGCCTGGCCGCGTTCGAGCAGCAGTCCGGCCTTGGCCAGGCCCTGCGCGATCTGCCGGACAACCCGCTGCCGGCGGTGGTGGTGGTCACGCCTAAGGAGATCGACAAGGCGCGTCTGGAGGCCTTGCGCCAACGCCTGTCCGAGATGCCGGGTGTCGACCAGGCGCAGCTCGACCTGCAGTGGGTGGAGCGCCTGGGCGCCATCCTCGGCCTGGGCGATCGCTTTGTCTTCGGCCTGACCCTGCTGCTGGTGATGGCGCTGCTGCTGGTGATCGGCAACACCATTCGTCTGCACATCGAGAACCGTCGCAGCGAGATCGAGGTGATCAAGCTGGTCGGCGGTACCGACGGCTACGTGCGCCGCCCCTTCCTCTATATGGGTGCGCTCTATGGCCTGGGTGCCGGCTTGCTGTCCTGGGGGCTGCTGGCGTTCGGCCTGGACTGGCTGAACGACGCCGTGGTGCGCCTGGCCGGCCTGTATGGCAGCGACTTCGCCCTGGTCGGCGTGCCGGCCGCCGATGGTCTGTCACTGCTGTTGGGCGCGGTTTTCCTCGGTTATATTGGCGCCTGGCTTGCGGTAGCCCGCCATCTGAGCGAGCTCGCACCAAAGTAACAGTTGTGTTTTTGTATCGATCCCTGGCTAGCTGTACGGGAACTTTCGTCCAGCTTGCCCGTCTCAGGATCGACGGTGCTAGACTGCGCCGATCCCGTAATACCGGAGGTTTTTGATGACCACTTCCCTGCAACCTGTCCATGCCCTAGTCCCAGGCGCCAACCTGGAGGCCTATGTGCATGCGGTGAACAGCATTCCGTTGCTGTCCGTCGAGCAGGAGCGCGAGCTGGCCGAGAGTCTCTACTACGAGCAAGACCTGGAAGCCGCGCGCCAGATGGTGCTGGCCCACCTGCGTTTCGTCGTGCACATCGCCCGCAGCTATGCCGGTTATGGCCTGGCCCAGGCCGACCTGATTCAGGAAGGCAACGTCGGCCTGATGAAGGCGGTCAAGCGTTTCAACCCTGAGATGGGTGTGCGCCTGGTGTCCTTCGCCGTGCACTGGATCAAGGCCGAGATTCACGAGTTCATTCTGCGCAACTGGCGCATCGTCAAGGTCGCCACCACCAAGGCGCAGCGCAAGCTGTTCTTCAACCTGCGCAGCCAGAAGAAGCGTCTGGCCTGGCTGAGCAACGATGAAGTGCATGCCGTGGCCGACAGCCTGGGCGTGGAGCCGCGCGAAGTGCGCGAGATGGAGAGCCGTCTGACGGGCCATGACATGGCCTTCGATCCGGCCGCTGATGCCGACGACGACACCGCCTACCAGTCGCCGGCTCACTACCTGGAAGACCATCGCTACGATCCGGCTCGCCAGCTGGAAGAGGCTGACTGGAGCGACAGCGCCAACGCCAGCCTGCACGAAGCGCTGGAAGGCCTGGACGAGCGCAGCCGCGACATCCTCTACCAGCGCTGGCTGGCCGAGGAGAAGGCGACCCTGCATGACCTGGCTGCCAAGTACAACGTCTCCGCCGAGCGTATTCGCCAGTTGGAGAAGAACGCCATGAACAAGCTGAAAGGCTCGATTCAGGCGTAAGTCGCACCACCCCGAGAAGCCGCACCCAGGTGCGGCTTTTTTCTGTCCGGAGTTTGTTCGTGAGTCGTCGTCCGCCCGCCCTGCTGTTCACCATCGTGGCCCTGGCCAGCTGCCTGCTCGGCTACTGGTTTCTGACTCCGCGCGAGGACAAGCCCGCGCCGTCGCCCTGGTTGCAGCAGTGGGATGTCGAGGTGCTGCGGCCGCTGCTCGAGGACCGCCTCACCGTCGGCGATCTGAGTCAGCGTCTGTCCGCGTCTGAGCTGTGGCTGCAGCCGCGCCTGGACGGCCCGCGTCTGCTGCTGCGCGGTGAGCTGGACGGTTGGCAGGTAGAGGGCGAGCTGACGCTCAGCGATGCGCAGCGCGCCAGCCTGGCCGCAGCCAGTGGTGTGCGCCCGAACGACCCCGAGCAGCCTCAGTCGGCGGAGATGCTGACACAACTGGCCGGGCGCAACATCGAGGGGCTCAATCTGTTGCCACAGCAACTGGTGCCGGCGACGACGCTGAGCGCCAGCCTGGGTGAGCCGCGTCTGCGCCTGCAGCTGCAGGAGGGCGAGGCCTGGGTCTATCCGCAGCAGGGCCTGACCGCGCATATCAAGGATGGGCACGTGCAGTTGCTGCGCGCCGTGCCCAAGCGCCTGTTGCAGCACTGACGCGTTCGGCCATGGCTGCTGGCGCCTGACGACTGGTCGGGCGGCGTGGCCATAGGCAGGATCGGCTCTCCATCTACGGGAGTCCGCCATGTCTGCCAGCCAGCTGCGCCTCTACACCCTCGCCATCGGGCTGGGTGTCATCTATCTGCTCCTGCTGCCGCTCAAGCCCTATCCGCTGGGCTGGCTGCTCAAGCCGCTGCCCATGCTGATCTTCGCCGCCCTGGCCTGGCGGGCTTTCCCCGGCGCGGCCGGGCGCTGGCTGGCGCTGGGATTCCTGGGCGCGGCCGCCGGTGACTTCTTCCTCGATTTCGGTAACCGTGATGGTCTGTTCATCCAGGCGCTGCTGTCCTTCCTGGTCAACCAGCTGGCCTTCGTGGTGGCCTTCGCCCTGCTCGGGCGCGGCCGACCCTGGCTGCTCTGGCGCAGCCTGCCGGTCGTGCTCTATTCCCTGCTGATGGCGGCCTGGATGCTGCCGGCGGCCGGGGCACTGAAGATCCCGGTGGCGATCTATCTGAGCTGCCTGCTGGCCATGGCCATCCTGGCCGGGCGCTTGGAGTCGCGGCCGGGTCCGCTGTGGCTGGGCGCCATGCTGTTCGTGGTGGCGGACTCGCTGATCGGGGTGAACAAGTTCGTGCAGCCCTTCCCGCATGCGGTGCTGGTGATCGTCACCTGCTACTTCAGCGGCCAGGCGCTGATTGCCTGGGGCTTGCTGCGCCTCAGGAGCGCGGCGCCCACTTCGGCCACCATTGCGGCAGCTGCCACGACAGCTGGCTGAGGTAGTGGCTGCCGCCCAGCTGGTAGCTCTGCTGGCGAATCCAGGCGGCGCGGCGCTGCACATGCGGGCCGGGACGGCTGGCGCTCCAGGCGCGCGGGTTGGGCAGCACGGCGGCGAGCAGGCTGGCCTGGGTGCGTGACAGGTAGGGCGCGCCGACCTTGAAGTGGTGGCGTGCGGCGGCCTCGGCACCGAACACGCCGTCGCCCCATTCCACGCTGTTGAGGTACACCTCGAGGATGCGCTGCTTGGGCCAGAGCAGCTCGATCAGGCCGGTGAACCAGGCTTCCAGCGCCTTGCGCGGCCAGCTGCGGCCGGACCAGAGGAACAGGTTCTTGGCCACCTGCTGACTGATGGTGCTGGCGCCGCGCAGGCTGCCGCCCTCGGCGTTGTGCTCCAGGGCCTGGCGGATGGCGGCGACGTCGAAGCCCCAGTGCTCGGCGAACTTCTGGTCCTCGGCGGCGATCACCGCGATCTTCAGGCTGTCCGGCAGCTCCTTCCATGGACGCCAGCTGCGCTGCAGGTCGATCGGCTCACCATCGACCCAGGACTGCACCTTGCGCTCGGCCATCAGCGCGGTGCCGGGCGGGTCGATCCAGCGCAACGCCAGTACCAGCAGTGCGGAGCCGGCGGCGAACCACAGCAGCAGCTTGATCAGGCGACGGAACAGGTTGCGCAGCATGGCTTGGCCCGGTGGGAGGGAGCGGCCATTATAGCGGCCGCATTCAACCTGTCTGGGAACCGATCATGTTACGAGTCTTTCTGTTGCTGGCGGCTGTGGCCGGCTTCTCCGGCGTGGCTCTCGGCGCCTTCGCCGCCCACGGCCTCAAGGGCCAGCTGAGCGCGGAGTATCTGGCGGTGTTCCAGACTGGCGTGCACTACCAGCTGATCCACGCCCTGGCCCTGTTCGGTGTGGCGCTGCTCGCCGAGCGCCTGCCTGGCCGCCTGCTCAAGGCCGCCGGTAGCATGTTCGCGCTCGGTATCCTGCTGTTCTCCGGTAGCCTCTATCTGCTGACCCTGAGCGCTGTGGGCAAGCTGGGTATGATCACCCCGCTGGGCGGCGTGTGCTTCCTCGCCGGCTGGCTGTGCCTGGGGCTGGCAGCCTGGCGCAGCGGCCGCGCCTGACGGATGGTGTGCGCTTGCCTTGGTGGCTGTCGCCGATCGGGCTAGAATGCCGACCCTTTTTCAGAATCTGACCGACCAGCCATGCTCATCCAGTTGAACGGCGAACCCTTCGAGTTGCCCGACGGCGCCACGGTCACCGACCTGCTCGTGCGCCTCGATGCTGCCGGCAAGCGGGTGGCGGTCGAGCTCAATCTGGACATCGTGCCGCGCAGCCAGCACGGCTCCACCATCCTGCGCGACGGCGACCAGCTGGAAGTCGTTCACGCCATCGGCGGCGGCTAGTCGCCCGAGGAACTGCCATGAGCGCCATCATCGACAAGCCCTTCACCCTGGCCGGCCGCACCTACGAGTCGCGTCTGCTGGTGGGTACCGGCAAGTACAAGGACCTCGAGGAAACCCGCCTGGCCATCGAGGCCAGCGGTGCCGAGATCGTCACCGTGGCGGTGCGCCGGACCAACATCGGGCAGAACCCGGGCGAGCCGAACCTGCTCGACGTGATCTCGCCGGACAAGTACACCATCCTGCCCAACACCGCCGGCTGCTATAACGCCGAGGAAGCGGTGCGCACCTGCCGCCTGGCCCGCGAGCTGCTCGACGGCCACAAGCTGGTCAAGCTGGAAGTGCTGGCCGACCAGAAGACCCTGTTTCCCAACGTGATCGAGACCCTCAAGGCCGCCGAAGTGCTGGTCAAGGAAGGCTTCGACGTGATGGTCTACACCAGCGATGACCCGATCATCGCCCGCCAGCTGGCCGAGATGGGCTGCATCGCGGTGATGCCGCTGGCCGGCCTGATCGGTACCGGGCTGGGCATCTGCAACCCCTACAACCTGCGCATCATCCTCGAAGAAGCGACCGTGCCGGTGCTGGTCGACGCCGGCGTAGGTACCGCCTCCGACGCCACCATCGCCATGGAGCTGGGTTGCGAAGCGGTGCTGATGAACAGCGCCATCGCCCACGCCCAGGACCCGATCCTGATGGGTGCGGCGATGAAGCACGCGATCATCGCCGGGCGCATGGCCTACCTGGCCGGGCGCATGCCGAAGAAACTCTATGCCAGCGCGTCCTCGCCGCTGGACGGCTTGATCAAGTAAGAGAATTCAATGAGCGACATCATCGAGCCGGCAGACGAAGGCACTGCCCAGCGCCATATGCGCGCCATCAAGAGTTTCGTCATGCGCTCCGGGCGCATGACCGAAGGCCAGCAGCGTGGCCTGGACCAGGGCTGGCCGCAGTTCGGCCTGCAGCTGGAAGACGGCCTGCGCGACTTCGACCAGGTGTTCGGCCGCAGCGCGCCGCGCACCTTCGAGATCGGCTTCGGCATGGGCCACGCCACCCTGGAGATGGCCGCTGCCGCGCCGGAGCAGGACTTCATCGGCGTGGAAGTGCACAAGCCGGGTGTCGGTGCCCTGCTCAACGGCATGCTCACGCAGAACCTCTCCAACATCCGCGTATACAGCTGCGACGCCCTGGAAGTGCTGCGCGACTGCGTGGCCGACGCCAGCCTCGACCGCGTCCTGTTGTTCTTCCCCGATCCCTGGCACAAGGCCCGTCACCACAAGCGCCGCATCGTCCAGGCGAGCTTCGCCGAACTGGTACGCAGCAAGCTCAAGGTCGGCGGCATCTTGCACATGGCCACCGATTGGCAGCCATATGCGGAACATATGTTGGAGGTAATGTCGCTGGCTCCGGGCTACCATAATGTGGCCGGCGCCGCGGGTTACGTAGAACGCCCCAGCGAGCGCCCGGTGACCAAGTTCGAGAAGCGCGGCGAGCGCCTCGGCCATGGGGTCTGGGACCTCAAGTTCCAGCGTACCGAGTAAGTATTCAGAGCCCTGCCGGATGCGGGGCCGATGACCGGGCCCACCCGGCGCCAGGATGGCCAAAGCCTCACCCAACGCTAATCCGCAAGCGCGGCCGTGTCTGGCCGTACGAATAAGAAGTAGCGGCGTCGGAGTGCGCCGCGAGGAGAATGCTGTGCTGAGAACTCTTGCTGTACTGTCTCTGGCGGCTGCCGTCAGTCTGCCGGCACACGCCCGCGTCGACGCGACCCAGGCCGCGCGCCTCGGCCAGGACCTGACGCCGCTGGGCGGCGAGCGCGCCGGCAATGCCGCCGGCACCATCCCGTCCTGGGAGGGTGGCGTAGCCACGCCGCCGGCCAACTATCAGCCCGGCATGCACCATCCGGACCCCTTCGCCGCCGATGCCGAGCTGTATCGCGTCGACAAGAACAACATGGCCCAGTACAAGGCCGTGCTGACCCCGGGTTACCAGAAGCTGCTGGCGGAAAGTCCGGACTACTACCTGCGCGTGCTGCCTACGCGCCGTAGCGCCGCCTCGCCGCAGCGTATCTACGATGCCACGCGTTACAATGCCACCAACGCCAGCCTGATCGCCGGCGGTAACGGTATCGAAGGCACCGCGGCCGGCATTCCCTTCCCGATCCCGCAGAGCGGCCAGGAAGCGATCTGGAACCACATCACCCGCTACCGTGGTGAGCAGACCCGCATGACCACCAACCACGCCGCTGTGCTCAAGGGCGGCGACTATGTGCTGGTCAAGCGCGAGCGCGACATCATGTTCATCTACGGTCGTGAGGGCGTGACCCCCGCCGATCTGGACAACACCCTGTTCTTCTACAAGTACGTGGTGACCGCGCCGAGCAAACTGGCCGGTTCCTCGCTGGTGGTGCAGGAGACCCTCGACCAGGTCCTGGCGATCCGCAAGGCCTGGCGCTTCAGCCGTGGCGAGCGTCGTGTACGTCGCCTGCCGATGCTGGCCTATGAGGCCATGCAGCCGGACACCAACGGCATGGCCACCGCCGACGTGGTCGATGCCTACAACGGTGCGCCGGACCGCTACGAGTGGACCCTGGTGGGCAAGCAGGAAATGCTGGTGCCGTACAACAGCTACGCCGTGCACCAGAAGGGCATCGCCTACGAGAAGATCCTGCAGAAGAAGCACGTCAATCCCGAGCTGCTGCGCCACGAGCTGCACCGCGTCTGGGTGGTCGATGCCAAGCTGCGTAAGGGCTTCAGCCATCCGTATGCCGCGCGTCGCTTCTACATCGACGAGGACAGCTGGCAGATCCTCGCCGTCGACCTGTACGACAAGAACGGCGAACTGGTCGGCCTGCAGGAAGCGCACCCGATCAGCTACTACGAAGTACCGGTCTTCGTCAGCACCCTGGAGACCATCTACGACTTCAAGGGCCAGCGTTACTTCGTCGACGGCCTGGACAACAACGAACCGATGTACGACTTCGGCGTCAAGCTGAACAAGGGCGACTTCACCGCTGCCGCCCTGCGCCGCGAAGGCATCTGATCGGATAGCTTTCAGACGCCGCAAAACACAAGGCCCGCATCGTGCGGGCCTTGTCGTTTCTGCGATCAGTCGTGATCGTGGTGGCGGTGCTTGTGCTTCTTCTTGTAGTGCTTCTTGTGCCCGCGATGCTCGCCGCGGTCGTGGCCATCATCGTCCTGGTCATCACCGTAGTAGTTGCCCAGCGCGCCGCCAGCGCCGCCACCCACTGCCGCGCCGATGGCGCCACCGGTGCTGCCGCCGACCTTGTTGCCGATCACCTGGCCGCCGGCCGCGCCGATGCCGCCGCCAATGGCCGCCTCGGTACGATTGCGCTTGTCGGCGCCGACCGCACTGCCGGCCGCGCCGCCGACGCCGGCACCGATGGCGGCGCCGGTGCTGCCGCCGATCTGCTCGCCGACCACGCTACCCAGCGCGCCGCCCAGGGCGCCGCCGACGCCGGCCGAGGTGTTGCCGGCCAGTGCGCTGGCGCTGGCCAGGCCGAGAGAGAGCAGGAGAACAGAGGAGTACTTCATTAACACGGACCTTCGTTGGTGGATGGCGCACATGCTGCCAGCGCCGCTTCGCTGGGCAAGTGGCGCTTGCCCAGGCTGCGAGGCCAGTCACGGCTTGTGCAAAAAATGGCGCAGTCGGCGAACCGGGGCAGGTTGGGGCTGTCCGGATCAGGCAGGGAGGGCGAGCTGCGCGCTGAGCTGGCGGTAGTCCTCGACGGCGGCGAACTCCTCGGTGTCCTTGGCCTGGCCGCGGCTGTCCGGCTGGCGTACCGCCCGCAGGTGGGTGACGCCATAGCGCCCGGCGCTGCGCAGGATCGGCAGGCTGTCGTCGATGAACAGGCTACGCGCCGGATCGAAGGGGAAGTCCTGCTGCAGGGCGAACCAGAACTGCTGGTCTTCCTTGGGGAAGCCGTAGTCGTGGGAGCTGATCAGGCGATCGAAGTAGGGTGCCAGCTCGACCTTCTCCAACTTCAGCGACAGCGAGTCGCGATGGGCGTTGGTGATCAGTACCACGCGCTTGCCGGCGGTGCGCAGTGCCTGGAGGAAGGTGTCGGCATCCGGGCGCAGGGCGATCAGGTGGGCCACCTCGCGCTTGAGGTCGCGCACCGAGAGCTTCAGCTCGCGGCTCCAGAAATCCGTGCAGTACCAGGGCAGGGTGCCGGCGTGCTCGCGGAACAGCGGCAGCAACTCGGCCTCGGCGGCCTCGCGGCTCACACCGTGCAATTCGGCATAGCGCTGTGGCAGGTGTTGCAGCCAGAAATGGTTGTCGAAGTGCAGGTCGAGCAGGGTGCCGTCCATGTCGAGCAGGACGGTATCGATATCGGCCCAGGGCAGCTGATGCATGGCAAAGTCCGGAAACAGACGAAGAGCGAAGAAGCCGCGCGGATGTTCCGGCGCAGCGGGGTATGATACCCGTTCGAATCAAGGAGCGAATGATGCGTGAGAAACCCCAGGTGCTGGCCCGCGAGATCGTCGCCAGCAGCCGCCTGTTCCGCGTCGAAGAGCTGCAGCTGCGCTTCGCCAATGGCGTCGAGCGCACCTACGAGCGGCTGGTGGGCAAGGGCTCGGGCTACGGCGCGGTGATGGTGGTGGCGCTGCTCGACGCCGAGCACGCGGTGCTGGTCGAGGAGTACTGCGCCGGTACCGACGACTACCAGCTATCGCTGCCCAAGGGCCTGATCGAGCCCGGCGAGGACGTGCTGGTGGCTGCCAATCGTGAGCTCAAGGAAGAAGCCGGTTTCGGCGCCGAGCGCCTGGAACTGATCGCCGAGCTGAGCCTGTCGCCCGGCTACATGAGCCAGAAGATCCAGGTGGTGCTGGCCCGCGATCTCTACGAGGAGAGCCTGCCGGGCGACGAGCCCGAGCCGCTGCGGGTCGACAAGGTCAACCTGCGCGAGCTCAGCGCCCTGGTCCAGCACCCGCAATTCACCGAGGGCCGTGCATTGGCCGCCCTCTATCTGGTCCGCGACCTGCTGAGCCAACGTGGAGAGTTCAAGCTGTGAGTCATCCCTATCTGCCGGCGGTGATCGCCCTGGTTCAGCGTGCCGGCCAGGCCACCCTGCCGCACTGGCGCAACGACGTTGCGGTGGTCGAGAAGGCCGACGCCTCGCCGGTCACCGCCGCTGACCTGGCGGCTCACGAGATCCTCGCCGCCGGCCTGCGTGAGCTGGCCCCCGAGGTGCCGGTGCTGTCCGAAGAGGACGCCGGTATTGCCCTCGCCGAGCGCACCACCTGGCAGCGTTGGTGGTTGGTCGACCCGCTCGACGGCACCAAGGAGTTCATCTCCGGTAGCGAGGAGTTCACCGTCAATGTCGCGCTGATCGAGCGCGGCCGCGTGGTATTCGGCGTGGTCGGCATTCCGGCCAATGGCCGCTGCTACTTCGGTGGCGCCGGCCTGGGTGCTTGGCGCCAGGAAGCGGGCGGCGAGCCCGAGGCCATCTCCGTGCGCCTGGCGCCGGCCGAGGCCTTCACCCTGGTGGCCAGCAAGCGCCACTCCAGTCCGGCGCAGGAGCGCTTGCTGGCCGGTCTGGCCGAGCGCTTCGGCGACTTGCAGCTGGCCAATATCGGCAGCTCGCTGAAGTTCTGCCTGCTGGCCGAAGGCAATGCCGACTGCTATCCACGCCTGGCGCCCACTTCGCAGTGGGACACCGCCGCAGCCCAGGGCGTGCTGGAAGGCGCCGGTGGCGAGGTGCTGGACCTCAAGGGCGAAGCACTGACCTACGAGGCCCGCGAGAGCTACCTCAACCCATCCTTCCTCGGCCTGCCTCAAGCTGCCGAGTGGCGCGCCGAACTGATCCAGCTGGCTCGCGCGTTCGACTGATGAGCGATGACCGCCTCTACCTGGAGCAACTGCTGCACCAGGACATCCCGCTGACCCAGGCCCTCGGCCTGGGCGTGTTGGGCTGGCATGGCGGCGAGCTGCGTCTCTCGCTGCCGCTGGCGGCCAACTTCAATCACAAGAGCAGCATGTTCGGCGGCAGCCTGTACTGTGGCGCCGTGCTGGCCGGTTGGGGCTGGCTGCACCTGAGCCTGCGCGAGGCCGGGATTAACGATGGCCATATCGTCATCCAGCAGGGCCAGATCGATTATGCCGAGCCGGTGCTGAGCGACGCCGTGGCGGCCTGTTCCGCACCCGCCGTAGCGGAGTGGGACAAGTTCCTCGCCCTCTACCGGCGCCGTGGCATGGCCCGGATCAGGCTGCACAGCCGCATCCTCGCGGGCGATACCGAGGCGGTGCGCTTCAGCGGCCAGTACGTGCTGCACCGCTGAGTCTTTGCCGCCTTACAGCATGTCGCTGTAGCGCTCGTCCTTCCTGTACAGCAACGGCTGGGCGAAGCCCGGCACCTGGATGCCGTCGGCGTTGAACTGCAGCTGCTGGTCGTCGATCAGGTCGTGGCCGAAGTTGTAGAGGATGTCGAAGCGGCCCTGCAGGGCCTGCTGGTCGTACGCCTCGGCATTGGCACGGGTGGCTTCGCGCTTGGTCTGCCAGGTGCTGAATGCAGCCTCGCCATGGCGCTTGCGCAGCATACGCTCGGCCACCTGCGGCGCCAGTACCACGCCGGTGGCGTTATTGCCGCCGAAGCCCTTGGAGTTGATGAAGCACACTTCCAGTCCGTCGACCTGGCGATCGCGGGTTTCCAGGCTCAGGTGCTGGCGATGGACATCGTCGGCGACCTTGTCGATGGTCTTCAGGCCCGGCAGCAGTCCGTGGCGGAAGGTGCCGAGGGCGGCGATCACCTGGTCGCCGCTGGCGGTGGCCAGCGAGTGGCCGAGGAAGGCCTTCACTGCGGTGATCGGCCAGCTCTCGATGCCGAACGCCGCGGCGACGCGGTCCAGCAGTTCAGATTCGGTGGTGCGGTTGGCCGGGGTGCTGGAGCCATGGGCATGGACGAAGCTGCGCTGGCGCACGCCGTCCTCGCCGACCAGCTGCATGGCGCTGGCCACGGCCTTGGCCAGGGTCAGGTAGTTGCCCGGGCCGGGTGCGGAGATGGACTTCTTGAAGCCGTCGGCGTTGATGAACACGTCCGGTACCGCGCCGTGGATGTCGGCGCCCAGCTCCAGGGCCAGTTCGTCGTCCATCAGCACCAGGAACTGGCAGGACTCGGAGAGGGTGAAGCCGCAGTTGTCGCCGAACGGCCGGCTGGCGCGCTGGAAGTCGACCTCATCGCGACCCTCGATCTTGCGCAGGCCGTCCTCGGTGGCGAGGGCGCCCATGGCGCCGTAACCGTCGATGACCTCCTGGGTGATCGGCGCCTCGGCGTTGCCGACCAGGGCCACGCGGGCCTTGCCGCTGGCGATCTGCTCGATGGCCTTCTGCAGGTTGTAGAGGAAGGTGGCGCAGGCGCCGGTGACGCTGCCGGTGGTGCCGACACTGCCGAGCACGTAGGCGTTGATGAAGTCGGCCGGCATGGTGTTCAGGCCTAGCGGGCACTGCTTGGCGGTGACCCGGCCGCCCTTGAGGCGCGACTGCAGCATGCCGCCGAAGCCATATTCGTCGAGCTGACTCATGATGCTGCCGGCAAATACCGCAACCTCATCCGGCTGCACATGGTCCTGAATAGTGCGCCAGTCCAGGCCGGTGGAGCGCAGTGCGTCGGTGGCGCCGGTCACCGCCATCTGCAGGCCGCGCGGGTGGAAGTGCGAGTGGTACAACTCTCCGGGCTCGAAGCCGGCGGGCAACTGGCCTGCGGACTTCACCGGCAGCGCGCGGTAGCTGTCGACCTTGAACTCGCAGCTGTCGCTCAGGGTGACGCGTACCTGCTGCTCGTCCACGTCTTCTACCTGCCAGGTGGCCGGTAACGGCTCGGGCAGGTGCTTGCGCAGGGTGGTGAACTGGGCGCCGCTGATGGCGAGATTCTTCTGCCAGTGGGCGGCATCGACGTCCAGGTGGCGCTTGTCGATGCGCCGTACCAGGGTGCCGGCGAGGATCTCGGCGCCATGCCGGGCCTCGATCTCGGCGAGGCTCAGCGGCTGGCCGTCGAGGCTGCGAAACTGGCCATCGACCACCTGCACCATTTTCATCATCACGGCCAGGCCGGCCAGGGTCTGCTGGCGGCTGGTGGCATCCAGCGATTCCTGGACGATGCGGCGGAAGCCGTGGTGGAACGAGCTTCTGCCGGCGGCGTTATAGCCGCCGAAGCCGACGATGACGGGTAGACGAGACATCACGCATAACTCCTTCGGGCGCCCCGGTAGGCGTTGACGCAGGCAATGGCCGTTCCGGCCAGGCGGTGGTTACCGGGTGGCGACTCAAAATGAATCGGGATGTCTGGATGACGCAGGTCGTGACTGTTAGGTCACGACCTGCCTGCCGAGTGGCAGTGAGAGGCGTTGCCTCAGTGGTAGCTGAGGCCGGGTTGTGCGGTGCTGACGCGGGTGCCGGACTTGCCCTGGACGATGGCCTCGATATTGGCCAGCGAGCCGATCACCGCGACCTTGCCGGTGTTGCGGGCGAACTCGGCCGCGGCCTGGACCTTCGGCCCCATGGAGCCGGCGGCGAAGCCGAGGCGTTCCAGTTCGTCCGGGTGGGCCTGGGCGATGGCCTTCTGCGTCGGCTTGCCCCAGTCGATGTAGGCGGCGTCCACGTCGGTGGCGATCACCAGCAGGTCGCTATCCAGCTGTTCGGCGAGCAGGGCCGAGCACAGGTCCTTGTCGATCACCGCTTCCACGCCGTGCAGCTTGCCGTTGTCGTACATGGTCGGAATGCCGCCGCCGCCAGCGCAGATCACCACGCTGCCTTTCTCCAGCAGCCACTTCACCGGGCGGATTTCGAAGATCCGCTGCGGCCGTGGGCTGGCCACCACGCGGCGGAACTTGTCGCCATCCGGAGCGATGCTCCAGCCTTTCTCCTTGGCCAGGCGCTCGGCCTCGTCCTTGGGATAGACCGGGCCGATCGGCTTGGTCGGCTTCTGGAAGGCCGGGTCGGCGCTGTCCACCTCGACCTGAGTCAGGATGGTGGCGAAGGGCACCTCGAACGGCAGCAGGTTGCCCAGTTCCTGTTCGATCATGTAGCCGATCATGCCTTCGGTCTCGGCGCCGAGTACGTCCAGCGGATAGGGGTTGGCCGGATCGTAGGCGTTGCCCTGCAGGGCCAGCAGGCCGACCTGCGGGCCGTTGCCGTGGGCGATCACCAGCTCGTTGCCGGGGGCCACCTTGGCGATCTGTTCGCAGGCGATGCGCACGTTGATGCGCTGGTTCTCTGCAGTCATGGCTTCGCCACGCCGCAGCAGGGCGTTGCCACCCAAGGCGATGACTAGTCGCATGTTGATTCTCCTTGAACGGGCGCGAGCCGGGGCGTGCCCGGCCCGCGGCGGCGGTTAGACATCGGCCAGGGTCGAGACCAGGATCGCCTTGATGGTGTGCATGCGGTTTTCCGCCTGCTCGAAGGCGATGCACCAGGGCGACTCGAACACGTCGTCGGTCACTTCGATGCCGTTCTTCAGGTGCGGGTACTGTTCGGCGATCTGCTTGCCGACCTTGGTCTCGCTGTTGTGGAAGGCCGGCAGGCAGTGCATGAACTTCACGCGTGGGTTGCCGACAGACTTCATCAGCTCGGCGTTGACCTGATAGGGCATCAGTTCCTTGATGCGTTCACCCCAGGCTTCTACCGGCTCGCCCATCGACACCCAGACGTCGGTGTGGACGAAGTCGACGCCCTTGACCGCGGCCTTGGCATCCTCGGTGAGGGTGATGCGCGCGCCGCTCTCTTCCGCGAATTTCTTGCACGCGGCAACGTGTTCATCGGTGGGCCACAGGGCCTTGGGCGCGGCGATGCGCACGTCCATGCCGAGCTT
Organism: Pseudomonas sp. ML96; assembly: GCF_000761545.1. Lineage (GTDB taxonomy): Bacteria > Pseudomonadota > Gammaproteobacteria > Pseudomonadales > Pseudomonadaceae > Aquipseudomonas. Next base: position 164,019 of record NZ_JPMY01000006.1, read on the forward strand.
GGCGCCGATCAGCAGCAGCGAGTTGCCCATGTTGTTGCGGGCGTCGCCCAGGTAGGCGTAGCTGATCTCGTGCAGCGGCTTGTCGCTGTGCTCGCGCATGGTCAGCACGTCGGCGAGCATCTGGGTCGGGTGGTATTCGTCGGTCAGGCCGTTGAACACCGGCACGCCGGCATACGCGGCGAGGTCTTCGACGATTTCCTGTTTGAAGCCGCGGTACTCGATGGCGTCGTACATGCGCCCGAGCACGCGGGCGGTGTCCTTCATCGATTCCTTGTGGCCGATCTGCGAGGAGCCCGGGTCGATGTAGGTGACGTTAGCGCCCTGATCATAGGCGGCGACTTCAAAGGCGCAGCGGGTGCGGGTGGAGGTCTTCTCGAAGATCAGCGCGATGTTCTTGCGCAGCAGGTGCGGCTGTTCGGTGCCGGTGTACTTGGCGCGTTTCAGGTCGCGCGACAGGTCCAGCAGGTAGCGCAGCTCGCGAGTGCTGTGGTGCATCAGGCTGAGCAGGTTGCGGTTGTGCATGTTGAAAGCCATGGTTCTTCTCCTTGTGGGTATGGAAACCGCGTCCGGCGGCGTGATGGCCGCCGGGGTGGCTTTATCAGTAGTCGATCGGGTCGCGGATGATCGGGCAGGTCATGCAGTGGCCGCCGCCGCGGCCGCGGCCCAGCTCGCTGGCGCTGATGGTGATGACCTCGACGCCGGCCTTGCGCAGCAGGGTGTTGGTGTAGGTGTTGCGGTCATAGCCGACCACCACGCCTGGCTCCAGGCAGACCACGTTGTTGCCGTCGTCCCACTGTTCGCGCTCGGCCTCGAAGCTGTCGCCGCCGGTTTCCACCACGCGCAGTTTCTTCAGATTGAGCGACTCGGCGACCACGTCGAGGAAGGATTTGTTCTCGCGACGCACATCGATGCCGCCCGGCTTGCTCTCGTCCGGGCGAATCACGAACGGCACGATCTGGTAGGCGACTTCCGGGAAGACGGTGACCAGATCGCGGTCGCAGAAGCTGAACACGGTGTCCAGGTGCATGGCCGCGCGCGACTTGCCGAGACCGGCAACCACTACGCGCTCGGCAGCGCCGGCCTTGAACAGGGCCTGGGCAACCTGGCCGATGGCCTGGTGCGAAGTGCGCTCGCCCATACCGATCAGCACGGTACCGTTACCGATCGGCATCACGTCGCCACCTTCCAGGGTGGCTGCGCCGTGGTCGACATCCGGGTCGCCGTACCAGATCTGGAAGTCGGCGTTGACGAAGTCCTGGTGGTATTTGTAGATGGCGCTGGCCAGCAGGGTTTCCTGGCGGCGCGCCGGCCAGTACATGGGGTTGAGGGTGACACCACCGTAGATCCAGCAGGTGGTGTCGCGAGTGAACTGGGTGTTGGGTAGTGGCGGGAAGATGAAGCTGGACTCACCCAGGTAGGCGTTGAACATCTTCGCCACCTCGGAATCCTTGTGCTTGGCCAGGTCGGCGCCGGACACGCCACCGATCAGGTACTCGGCGATGCGGCGTGGCTCCAGGCCTTCGATGAAGGAGCGCACTTCGTTCTGCAAACCAAGGCCAACGCTGTTGGGGGTGAGCTTGCGGTCGAGGATCCACTTCAGGGCCTCGGGGCTGCGGACGGTCTCTTCGAGGAGGTTGTGCATCTCGACGACCTCGATGCCGCGTTCGCGCATCTTGGTCATGAAGTCGAAGTGGTCGCGCTTGGCCTGGGAGACCCAGATCACGTCGTCGAACAGCAGCTCGTCGCAGTTGTTGGGGGTGAGGCGCAGGTGGGCGAGGCCCGGCGAGCACACCATGACTTTGTGCAGTTTGCCGGCCTCGGAATGGACGCCTAGAGGTTTATTGGACATATCGAACTCCTTCTCTTACAGACTCAGGAAGCCGTCATACAGGCCGTAGGCGGCGATGGCGGCACCGATCAGAACGACGATGAAGATGATCTTCTCGACGTTGGTGAACACGGGTTGGTTGAGCTCGCGCTTGGCCTTGGCGAACAGGATCACGCCAGGTGCGTAGAGCAGGGCGGAGAGCAGCAGGTACTGCACGCCGGCGGCGTACACCAGCCACACCGCATAGAGGGTGGAGACCAGGGCGATGAACATGTCCTTGTTGCGCTCGCCGGGCGCGTTCTCGTAGGTCTCGCCGCGCCAGGCCAGCAGCAGGGCGTAGGCGCTGGACCAGAAGTACGGCACCAGGATCATCGAGGTGGCCAGGTACAGCAGGCTCAGGTAGGTGGAGCTGTTGAACAGGGTGATGATCAGGAACAGCTGGATCAGCCCGTTGGTCAGCCACAGCGCATTGGCCGGCACCTGGTTGGCGTTCTCCTTGCGCAGGAACTCCGGCATGGTGTGGTCTTTGGCCGAGGAGAAGATGATCTCGGCGCAGAGCAGGGTCCAGGACAGCAGGGCCCCGGCCAGCGACACCAGCAGGCCGATGGAGATCAGTTGGGCGCCCCACGGGCCGACCACCTGCTCAAGCACGCCGGCCATCGACGGGTTCTTCAGCCCGGCCAGTTCGGCCTGGGCCATGATGCCCTGGCTCAGTACGTTGACCAGCACCAGCAGCAGGAGCACGGCGATGAAGCCGATCACGGTGGCCTTGCCGACGTCGCTACGTTTCTCGGCGCGGGCGGAGAAGATGCTGGCGCCCTCGATGCCGATGAACACCCAGACGGTGACCAGCATCATGTTGCGCACCTGATCCATCACGCTGCCCAGCTTGTCGTTGCCGGCACCCCAGAAGTCGGTGGTGAACACATCGAGCTTGAAGGCGATGGCGGCGATCACGATGAACAGCGCCAGCGGCACCATCTTGGCGATGGTAGTGATGGTGTTGATGAAGGCCGCTTCCTTGATGCCGCGCAGGACCAGGAAGTGCAGCAGCCAGAGCAGGATCGAGGCGCAGATGATGGCGGGTAGCGTGTTGCCTTCGCCGAACACCGGGAAGAAATAGCCGAGGGTGGAGAACAGCAGCACCATGTAGCTGACGTTGCCGATCCAGGCACTGATCCAGTAACCCCAGGCCGAAGAGAAGCCCATGTAGTCGCCGAAGCCAGCCTTGGCGAAGGCGTACACGCCGCCGTCGAGTTCAGGCTTGCGGTTGGCCAGGGTCTGGAACACGAAGGCCAGGGTCAGCATGCCCACGCCGGTGATCAGCCAGCCGATCAGTGTGGCGCCGGCGCCGGCGCTATTGGCGATGTTCTGTGGCAGGGAAAATATCCCGCCGCCGACCATCGACCCGATTACCAGTGCGATCAGCGCGCCCAGTTTTAGTTTGTTTGCCGAATCAGACATCAAACACCTCCAAATGGCGGAGAGAAGTTATGAGCAAATTGGGCGCGCTATTGGGGGCGAGGATATTGACGTCGATCAATAGCTTGCTATCCATTGCTCGATACTACTGTCCCTGTATTGCTGGCAGAGTCGGGGTGGGCCCCGTGGGGTCGCGGATAACGCCGAGATAGAGCGGCTTGTGGGCCATGCTGCAAGCGAGGCGTGAAAGGAAATCTAGTACAGGTTTTATCGCTTGCAAGTTGCAGAAGTAAGACGGTTATTCGTAATGGCTAATTGCTAGCGTTAATTTCGGATAACTACTGGATTTGATATTTCCAATTGGTCTAATTATTTGGCGGGGGAGTTGAGGAGGTAAAAAATGTTCAGCCAAGGCCATCTCGAAGTGCATCGAGAGCCCCTGCAGGTAGGGGTTGGCATCCACCTGTGCTTCGACTATCAGGTGTGCCGGGACGAGTCCGGCTGTCATGTGGACTTTCGCCTGTCAGGCGAGGTGGGCGGGCGCCCGGTGGCGGACGATTTCAGGCTGCGCGATGACGTTGCCTACAACGTTTTGCAGAGCGCCAGACGCAGCCTGCGCCGGCAGGGCGTGGAGGCCAGCGAGCCGGCGCTGTTCGCCTTGCGCGAAGAGCTGGAGCCTCTATTCAGCGATCTGCGCCGGCAGCTGCACAGCGAGCCGGGCGACGCCGTCGATCTGCCGCGCTTCCTGCTGGATCGAGGTGTACGCGACTAGCTCGGGGCTCAGTCCTGCTCGTCGCCACCCCAGTCCAGGCCGTGTTTGCGCAGCTTGTCGTGCAGGGTCTTGCGCGGCAGGCCGAGCGCCTCGGCCAGGCTGCGCAGGGAGCCGTGCTCCTTGGCCATCTCCGCCGTGATCAGCGCCTTCTCGAAGGCCTCGACTCGCTCGCCGAGGTTCTGCCCTCCAGCACCCGCCACCGGCACCGCGCCGGGTATATCGAGGCCCAGGCCCAGGCCCATGGCAAAGCGTTCGGCGGCGTTCTGCAATTCGCGCACGTTGCCCGGCCAGGCGTGGCTGAGCAGCTGGGTTCGTTGGCCCTGTTGCAGCTCGCGGTTCGGCAAACCATGGCGCTGGGCCGCAGCCTCGGCGTGGTGCTGGAACAGCACGAGGATGTCCGCGCCGCGCTCGCGCAGCGGCGGAATGCTCAGCGGGGCGACGTTCAGGCGGTAATACAGGTCGGCGCGGAAACGGCCCTGGTCGGCGGCGATGCGCAGGTCTTCCTTGGTCGCGGCGATCACGCGGATATCCAGGGGAATCAGCTGATTGCCGCCGAGGCGCTCGACCGCGCGCTCCTGCAACAGGCGCAGCAGCTTGACCTGCACATCCGGGCTCATGCTTTCGATCTCGTCGAGGAACAGGGTGCCGCCGTTGGCGAACTCGAACTTGCCGATGCGGCGCTTCTGCGCCCCGGTGAAGGCGCCGGCCTCGTGGCCGAACAGCTCGCTCTCCACCACCGACTCGGCCAGCGCACCGGCGTTGATCGCGACGAAGGGCCCCTTCTTGCGCGAGGACAGATCGTGCAACGCGCGAGCTACCACTTCCTTGCCGGCGCCGGTTTCGCCGAGGATCAATACATCGGTGTTGATCGCGGCCAGGGCGCCGACCTGCTCGCGCAGGCGCAGCATGGGCGCGGACTGGCCGATCAGGCGTGCGCCGAGTTCGCTGCGGTCGGCCAGGGCCAGGCGCAGGCCGCGGTTGTCCAGAACCAGGCGACGCAGTTCCAGGGCGCGGCGCACGCCATCGAGCAGGGCCTCGCTGGCGAAGGGTTTTTCCAGGAAGTCATAGGCGCCGGCGCGCATGGCCTGCACGGCCAGCGGCACGTCGCCATGCCCGGTAATCAGCAGCACCGGCAGCTCGGCATCCTGCTGGTGCAGCTGTTCGAGCAACTGCAGGCCATCGATACCGGGCATGCGAATGTCGCTGACCACCACGCCGGGCCAGTCCGGCTCGATTCGTTCGGCCACACCGCGGGCATCGGCCAGCGTTTCGACCCGCAGGCCCGCCAGGTCGAGGGTCTGCGCCAGGGCCTGGCGCAGGTGCGCGTCGTCGTCGATCAGCAGGACCTGGGTGCGGGCGTCTATGGCGCTCATGAAAACTCCTCGGGCTGTTGCAGGGTGGCGCCGGGTGCGGCGCTGCGCAGCTGCAGGGTAATCAGCGCGCCGCCATCGGGATGATTGGCCAGCAGCAGCTCGCCGCCCAGGGCGCGCATCAGCGTCTCGCAGATGGCCAGGCCGAGGCCGAGGCCCTGCGTGCTGGTCTTGGTGGTGAAGAAGGGCTCGCGCGCATGGGCCAGGGCCTGCTCGGAGAAGCCCGGGCCATTGTCACGTAGCAACAGGTTGACGCCCTGTTCGGTTACTTCGGTACTCAGCCAGATGCGCCGCGGCGGCGCCTTCTCGGCCAAGGCGTCGAGGGCGTTGGCCAGCAGGTTGCCGAGCACCTGGCGCAGACGCGTCTCGCCGGCCTGCACCCACAGAGTGGCGTCCGGCAGGTCGCGGATCAGCTCGACGTCCAGCGCCCGCCGGCGCTTGGCCAGCAGGGCCAGGGCATCTTCCAGGGCCGGCTGCAGGGCGACGCTCTCCGGTGCATGGCGGTCGCGCCGGGCGAAAGCGCGCAAGTGAGCGATGATCGAGGCCATGCGCCCGGTCAGCTCGCTGATCTGCTTCAGGTTGCCGCGCGCATCGTCGGTGCGCTGGTGATCGAGCAGTACGCCGGCGTTGTCGGCGTAGCTGCGGATGGCCGCCAGCGGCTGGTTGAGTTCATGGCTGATGCTGGCGCTCATGGTGCCCAAGGCGCTCAGCTTGCCGGCCTGGACCAGCTCGTCCTGGGTGCGCAGCAGCTTCTGCTGGGCCTGCTCGCGCTCCAGTACTTCGTCCTTGAGGCGGTTGTTGAGTGTCTCCAGGTCGCGGGTACGCTCTTGCACGCGGACTTCCAGTTCGTGCCGCGCCTGCGCGTCCAGGGCGATGCGCTCTATATAGTGGCGCCGCCGTTGCAGCATCAGGCCGAGCAACAGCAGCAGAGCCAGCAGCGCCGCGCCGCCGACGGCCAGCGTGGTGCGCACCTGGCGGTCGACCAGTTGCCGTGGGGCTAGGATGCTCGCGGTCAGCCCGGTTTCCTGCAACTCACGGCTCTGGATCAGCCAGACGCCATCGTCCAGGCGCAGGGGCGACGGCGACGGGGTCGGGTATGGCTGGTTGGCGACGATGGCGGCGCGCTCGGCCTTGTCCAGTTCGCGGGTGGCGCGGAAACGCCAGTCACTGCGCGAGGAGACGATCACCACGCCATTGCTGTCGGTGACCAGCAGCTGCTCCGGCGTATTGCCCCATAGGGCCTCGGAACCATCCAGGTCGACCTTGACCACCAGGATGCCGATCACCCGTTCGCCGTCGCGTACCGGGCTGGAGAAGAAGTAGCCGCGCTTGCGCGAAGTGGTACCAAGGCCGAAGAAACGGCCCTGCTTGCCGCCCAGCGCCTCGCGGAAGTAGGGGCGATAGGAGAAGTCGCGGCCAACGAAGCTGTCGGCCTGGTCCCAGTTCGACGAGGTCAGGGTCATGCCCTGCGGGCTCATCAGGTAGATCACGTCGGCGCCGGTTTCCTCGCGCACTCGGGCGAGCAGATGGTTGGCCTGTTCCTGGCGGGCCGCGTCGGTTGGCGATGCGAGCAGGGTGCGCAGGGGTGGCAGGTCGGCGAGGATGCTCGGCAGCACCTCGAAGCGGCGCAGGTTGCCGAGCAGGTTGGCGGTGTAGAGATCAAGAGTCTGGCGATTCTGCTCGACCAACTCGCCCCGGTAGTAACGCTCGGCAAAGAACTGCAGCGGCCACAGCAACGGGGCGAGTAGCAACGCCAGCAGAGCCAGGCTGCGCCAGCGGGGGCGGTGGGGAGTGGGGACTGCGCTCATGCTGTGTCTGCGTTCCGGGAGTCGCCTTAGTATGCCAGCGCCTCGGTCGCAGAAACGAAAAAGGCCCGCATAGCTGCGGGCCTTTATGTGTCATGGTGCCGGCACCAGGAATCGAACCCGGGACCTACTGATTACAAGTCAGTTGCTCTACCAGCTGAGCTATACCGGCGAAGGGGCCGCCATTATAGCCATTGCTTCGACCCTGTAAACCGAGCAGATCAATCTGTCTCTCTGGGGCATGGCTGGGAAGCTCTTTGGGGCGCGCAAGGTGTGCTGCAGACAGGCCCAGATATCAGCAGCGATATGTTTATGCACAAATAAGAGCTGGGCTTCTGGCGTGCTGCACGGATTTTGTGCGTTGTGCCCGCGTTTCGCATAACGATATGTTTTTTATGGATTTTTTATCTTTGTTCGAAAAATAGGCATCCGGCTCTGACTCAGCTGCGGCAGGCTTTGCAGCGAGTTCTGCAGAAACTGCGCACAGAGTTATCCACAGCTTCTGTGGATGAGCGATCAGCCCCGCTCGGCCAGCAGCAGGAGGTTGCGCGGGGTCAGTTGGTAGGGGCAGAAGGTGCCCAGGCGCACCCGGTAGCCCTGTTCTTCGAGGAACAGCGCGCGATCAAGCAGCAGCCATAGCTCTAGCGGACGGCGGAACAGGCTGCGCAGCAGCTCCAGGTTGCGTACCTGGGCCAGGCGTTGCCAGCCGGCGGCCTCGAGGCTTGGCCAATCGATCGCGTCGTGTAGCTCCACGCCTTTGAGCCCGGCCAAGTCGCGGCAATAGGTGGCGAAATCCTTGTCCAGCCAGCTGACCGGCAGCGAGGGGGTCGGCAGATAGTCGTCCACGCAGCGTTGCTGGCGTTGTAGCAGGTCGAAAGCTAGGCGCCTGGCCATGGACTGATTGCGCTGACGGCGCTGGCGCTGGCCTGCGGTGACGGTCTCGGCCAGGGGCAGGCGCAGGTCGTCGTGGGACAGTTGCAGGCCTGATGCCTGGGCCGGTGTCGACAGCGCCTGGTAGTGCTCGGCGGTGATGCGGTTGTAGCAGCAGGGCGCTACCGCCAGCTGCGTGCAACCGGCCGCGCTGGCCAGCTGCAGCAGGCGCACGTGCAGGTCGCCGCAGGCGTGTAGCGCAACCGGGCTGTGTTCGGCGTGTAGCTGCAGTCCTGCGTCGGCGGCCAGCACGTCCTGCAGCAGGTGAGTGGCCGGCAGGTGCAGGCGGTCGCTGAGCTGCTGCCCGGTCTCGACCAGTTGTGGATCGTATTCCAGGCAGGTCAGCTGCTGGCCGCCCTGAGCCAGCAGGCGGCCCAGGTGACCCTTGCCGGAGCACCAGTCCAGCCAGTGAGTGGGCTGTTGCCGGAACTGCAGGCGCCCGGCGAAGGCTTCGATCTGCTGCCACTTGCGTCCCGGCACATCGACATTCAGGCGCTGTGGCAGGGCGCCCAGTGGTCGCTCGGGGTGCTCGCCCAGCGCTGTGAGCGCAGTGGCTTGCTGCGCCAGTTCGGGGAAGGGGGCGGGGGCCGGCAGCAGCTCGGGGTGATTGTGCTCGGCTTCGGCCTGTTCCAGGCTGCGCGCGCTCAGCCAGGCTGCCAGTTCGGGATGCTCGGCCGCCCAGGGTTGCACAAGGTGGACGAAGGGCTTCGGCCGCCACAGGTGCTGGTGGGCAACGAGGAAGTCGTCCAGGGCCTGAAAGCGTTCACGCAGGGCGGGGCCGGTGAGGATCATGTGGGCGCTGAGGTGATGTTGGTGTGGCGCATTCTATCCCTCTCCCGTTGCGGGAGAGGGATTGGGCAGCCTCAGCGGCCCTGGCAGGCGTCGACGCGCAGCTTGCGTTCCAGCAGCTTGAAGGCGCGCACCATCACGTAGGCGATGACCAGGTAGAACACCCCGGCGGCGAAGAAGATCTCCACCGGCAGGTAGGTGCGGGCGATGATCGTGCGCGACATGCCGGTCAGTTCCAGCAGGGTCACGGTGCTGGCCAGGGCGCTGGCCTTGAGCATCAGGATCACTTCGTTGCTGTAGGCCGGCAGGCCGATGCGCGCGGCGCGCGGCAGGATGATGTAGAGCATCGACTGGGCGCGTGACATGCCCAGCGCACGGGCGGCCTCGACTTCACCGGGCGGCACGGCCTGGATAGCACCACGCAGGATCTCGGCGATATAGGCCGCGGTGTGCATGGTCATGGTGATCACCGTGCACCAGTACGGATCACGCAGGTAGGGCCACAGCGGGCCCTGGCGCACCGCATCGAACTGGGCCAGGCCGTAGTAGACCAGGAACAGCTGCACCAGCAGCGGCGTGCCGCGGAAGAAGAAGATGTAGCCGTAGGGCAGGGCGCGCACGTACCAGTGCTTGGAGGCGCGGGCGATACCCATGGGCAGGGCGAGGATCAGGCCGGCCAGCACGGCGATGGCGACCAGCTCGACGGTCAGCCAGGCGCCTTCGAGGAGCCTGGGCAGGTACTTGTAGATTACTTCCCAGTTCATCAGGTGCTCCGGACGAAGCCGCGGCTGGCGCGCTTCTCGAGGAAGTACATGCCGATCATGGCGATGACGGTCAGGCCCAGGTAGATGAAGGCGGCGACCATATAGAAGGTGAAGGCCTCTTTGCTCGCGGTTACGGCGATCTGCGAGCGGCGCATGATCTCTTCCAGGCCGATCACCGAGACCAGCGCGGTGTCTTTCATCAGGATCATGAACAGGTTGCCCAGGCCGGGCAGGGCGATACGCCACATCTGCGGCAGGATCAGCTTCCAGAGAATGCGGGCCTTGGACATACCGAGGGCCATACCGGCTTCACGATGGCCCTTGGGGATTGCCAGGATGGCGCCACGGAACACCTCGGTGGCGTAAGCGCCGAAACACAGGCCGAGGGCGATGGTGCCGGCGGCGAAGGGGTTCAGCTCCAGGCTGCCGACGCCGAGGAATTCACCGAGGGCGGCGAGGCCCTGGACGGTGCCGAAATAGATCAGCAGCACCCAGAGCAGTTCGGGTATGCCGCGAACGATGGTCGAGTAGGTTCCGCCAAGCCATTGCAGGGGCTTGTACGGGGAAGTCTTGGCCAGCGCGCCGAGCAGCCCGAGCACCAGGCCGAGGGCCAGGGCGGACAGGGCCAGCTGGATGGTCACCAGCGTGCCGGCGGCGAGGGCGGGGCCGAAGCCGTGCAGGTCGAGGATCATGGGAGGCTACTGCAGAATGACGGCCGCCGCCCGGAGGCGGCGGCGGTCGGACGCATCAGTAGATGCTGAACGGGAAGTACTTGTCGTTGATCTGCTTGTAGGTGCCGTCTTCGACGATGGCCTTCAGCGCGGTGTTCAGCTTCTCGCGCAGCGGGTCGTTCTTGCGCACGGCGATGGCGATCTTGTCGTTGTCGAACACCGGCTCACCCTTGAACTCGAAGTCCTTGCCGGCATCGCTCTTCAGCCATTCCCAGTTGACGAACTTGTCAGCCAGCACGCCGTCGAGGCGGCCCGAGGACAGGTCGAGGTAGGCGTTTTCCTGGGTATCGTACAGCTTGATCTCGACGGTGTCGGCCAGGTTGTCTTCCAGCCAGGTGCCGGCGATGGTGGCGCGCTGGGCACCGATGACCTTGCCTTTCAGGCTGGCTTTGTCGGCCTTGAAGTCGGAGCTCTTCGGCGCGATGAACTGCAGCTTGTTGGTGTAGTAGGCGTCGGTGAAATCAACGGCCTGCTTGCGCTCTTCGGTGATCGACATGGAGGCGGCCAGGAAGTCGAACTTCTTGGCGTTCAGGGCCGGGATGATGCCGTCCCAGTCGGAGGTGACCACTTCGCACTCGGCGCCCATCTTGGCGCACAGGGCCTGGGCGATCTCCACGTCGAAGCCGCCGACCTTGCCGCTGGCGTCGATCAGGTTGAAGGGAGGGTAGGCGCCTTCGGTGCCGATCTTCAGTTTGTCAGCGGCCATGGCCTGGGTACCGAAAGCCAGAGTGGCGACGGCGGCCAGCAGGATCTTCTTATAGTTCTGCATGCGTGTTGCTCCTAGTGATTGCTGGACATGAATTGTTTACAGCGAGCCGACTGCGGGTTGTTGAACACCTGCTCGGGCGATCCCTGTTCCTCTACCAGACCCTGGTGGAGGAAGACCACTTCACTGGACACCTGGCGAGCGAAGTTCATCTCGTGGGTGACCAGCAGCATGGTGCGACCTTCGTCGGCCAGCGCGCGGATCACGTTAAGCACTTCCTGTACCATTTCCGGGTCGAGGGCCGAAGTTGGCTCGTCGAACAGGATCACCTTGGGCTGCATGGCCAGGGTACGAGCGATCGCGGCGCGCTGCTGCTGGCCGCCGGAAAGCTGATTCGGGTAAGCGTGGCGCTTGTCGGCGATGCCGACCTTGGCCAGCAGCGCCTCGGCCACCTCGGTGGCTTCCGCGCGACTCTGGCCCAGCACACGACGAGGCGCCTCGATGATGTTGTCGAGGATGGTCATGTGCGGCCACAGATTGAAGTTCTGGAAGACGAAGCCGATCTCGCTGCGCAGGCGATTGATCTGCTTGTTGTCGGCGGCGACCAGGTCACCGTTCTTCGCCGCCTTCAGCTTGAGTTCCTCGCCGGCCACCAGAATCTGGCCCTGGTGCGGGTTCTCCAGCAGGTTGATGCAGCGCAGGAAGGTCGACTTGCCGGAGCCAGAGGAGCCGAGGATGGAGATCACGTCGCCGTCGCGTGCCGTCAGCGAGATGCCCTTGAGCACTTCGAGCTCGCCGTAGCGTTTGTGCAGGTTGCGGATTTCCAGCGCGGGCGTTGCCTCGGCCATGGGGGGTCCTCTTGTTATGCGGATGCGCTCCGGCTGCTGACCGCCTTCCTAGCGTGCGGCTGAACCTAGCATAGCGCCAGCGGCAGCGCCAAGCAGGGTTCCGGCCACGTGCAGGGCGGTTGCGGCCGGTTGTCGCATCGTGACAGTTGCGTGTCGCGCTCAAACAAAAAGCCCGATGCATGGATCGGGCTTCGACGGTTCCGGCCGAGCCTGGGGCCCGTACGCGGAGCGGCGCGCAGTGTACTGGAGCACTCCGGTCAGGTGAAGTGCGCGGCACGCTGGCCAATGGCCAGGGCGCGGACCTTCTTGCTAGAGTCGAAGAGCTCCCCAGAGGATCGGGTCGAGCCCGACCCACTACCAGGGAGTGCGCCATGTCGCAGGCACCGCAGTCGTCGAGGGCCTTTCACGCCAGCCTGTGGCTGGCCTGCGCCCTGGTCATGCTGCTGGTGCCTGTGCTGCTGTTATGGGCGCCGGTGCAGCGCTGGAGCAATGCCCACGGCGACTGGCTGATTCGCCAGCGGGCCACGCTGCAGGTGCCAGACCCACGCATCATCGTGGTCGATATCGACGACACCAGCCTGCAGGCGCTGGTCGGCGAGGCCGGCAAGTGGCCGTGGCCGCGCTCGGTGCATGCCGAGCTGCTCGAACACCTGCTGGCGCAGAAGGCCGAGGCCGTGGTGTTCGATGTGCTGTTCAGCGAGGCCGATCGCTTCCATCCCGATGCCGATGCCTATTTCGGCGAGGTGCTGGCCGGTAGCGACAGGGTCTACCTGGCGGCGTTGCAGCAGCAGGCCAGCGACCCGGCCAGGGCGCCATTGATGACCTCCTACCCGCCGACCACCGGCCTGCTGCCGGCTGATCCGCAGCAGCGCGGCGTGCTGCTGTTGCCGCGGGCCGTCGCCGCCGCGCACTGGAAGACCGGCACCATCAACTTCACCCAGGACGGTGACGGCGTCGGCCGCCGCTACGACGTCTACCGGCGCTTCGGCGACTGGCGCATGCCCTCGCTGCCGGCGCGGGTGGCGATGGGTCGGGGCGTGACACTGCCGGTCGGCGACAGCTTCCTGCTCGACTGGCGCAGCGCCGAGCGCGTGCCCTATCCGCGCGTCCCCTTCGCCGCCGCCCTGGCCCAGGCACGAGGCGAGAGCGGTCAGCTGCCGGCCGATTACTTCGCCGGCAAGATCGTGGTGATCGGCACCACCGCCGCCGGCCTCTACGACCTGCGGCGCACGCCGCTGGACGATCTCTACCCGGCGGTGTTCATCCTAGCCACCGGCATCGACAACCTGCTCAACCAGCAGCAACTGCAGATGGCGCCGGCCTGGAGCATGGCGCTACTGAGCATCGCCCTGCTGCTCGGTCTGCAGCTCATGCTGCTGCGCGAGCGCCTGCTGGCCGCCAGCCTGTTCACCTTGGGCGCCAGTGTGGCGCTGCTGCTCGGCGCCTATCTATTGATAGTGCAGGGCGTGCTGGTCACGGTGCTGCCCAGCCTGCTGGCGTTGTGGCTGCTGCTGGCCCTGGCCCTGGCGGTGTTCTACCGGCGGCGCCGGCAGCAGCTGTCCAACACCATCAGCATGTTCAGCCGCTTCCTCGACCCGCAGGTGGTGGCGCAACTGGTGGCGCGCGAGGACCCGCAGGCGCTGCTGGCCAGCCGTGAGTGCCAGCTCACCGTGCTGTTCTCCGATATCCGCAACTTCACCACCATGTCCGAGCGGCACAGCGCCCAGGAGATTATGCAGATCCTGGAGAACTACTTCGCCGGCCAGGTGGACGTGCTGTTCCGCCACCGCGCGACTCTCGACAAGTTTATCGGCGACGCGATCATGGCCTTCTGGGGCGCACCGCAGGACAACCCCAACCAGGCGGTGGATGCGGTCAACGCGGCGCTGGAGATGATCGACAACGTCGAGCGCTACCAGCGCGATTTCGATCACCCCGACTTCGATATCGGCATCGGCCTGCACACCGGACCGGCGGTGGTCGGCATGGTCGGGACCAGCAAGCGCTATGACTACACTGCCATTGGCGACACGGTGAACCTGGCCAGCCGCATCGAGGGGCTGACCAAGGGCCGCGCGCGCCTGCTGGTGTCGGCCGCGACCATGCAGGCCTGTGGCGATGCGTTCGACTTCGTGGCCCATGGCGACTTCCAGGTGAAAGGCCGCGTCGAGCCGGTGACCCTCTTCGAACCCAGGAGAAAGACTCTATGAGAAACACCCTTACCGCTGCCCTGCTGATCCTGGCAGGTTGGCTGGGCAGCGCTGTGGCGCTGGCCGAAGTGCGCAGCGGCATCACGGTCGAGGCCACCGCCTTGCGCGAGTCGGCCTCCGCCGGTGCGGCGGCGCTGCAACAGTTGCCGGCGCAGACACGCCTGAGCGTGCTCAAGCGCCAGGGTGGCTGGTACCAGGTGCAGACCGGCGCCGGCCAGCAGGGTTGGGTGGCCTTGCTGGCGATTCGTTTCGATAAGTCCGCCGGGGCCAGCGGCGGCAATATCGGCTCGCTGCTCGAGGGCAGCACCGCGGTGGAGCCGGCCAGCGGCGTGGCCACCGGCGTGCGTGGCATCAGTGACGACCAGGTGGGCGGTGGCGGCGGCTCCGGCAGCCTGGCGCTGCAGCGCCTGGATCGCTACGCGGTGACGCCCGGCGCGGCGCGCTCGTTCGCCCAGCAGGGCGGCCTGCGCAGCCAGTCGATTGCCTACCCCCACTGAGTCGGAGAGCGAGCCATGCACAAGATTTTCTGCCGTAGCGCACTGCTCGTCGCCATCTGCGCCGCGCTGCCCGCCTGTGAAAACCTGCAGGCACTGGAGGGCGTGCAGATCCAGGGCGTCGACCTGTCGCCACTGGCCAGCGCCGGCCGCAGCCTCAGCGACATGGGCGAGAAGACCCAGGACGAGGAGCTGGTGATCGGTGCCAGCACCGCCGAGCTGCTGCTCAAGCAGGCGCCGTTGCTGGACAACTCCAGCGTACAGTCCTACGTCAACGAGGTCGGCCGCTGGGTCGCCCTCAATAGCGAGCGCCCCGATCTGCCCTGGCGCTTCGGCGTGCTCGATAGCCGCGTGGTCGGTGCCTACGCCGCGCCCGGCGGTTACGTGTTCATCACCAGCGGCATGCTGGCGCAGATGAATAGTGAGGCCGAACTGGCCGGCGTGCTGGCTCACGAGGTGGCGCACGTGGTGCAGAAACACCACCTCGACGCGATCAAGCAGAAGGCCGGCGCCGGCCTGCTCGCCAGCGTCTCGCGCTTTGCCCTGCAGGCCAGCAAGGCCAGCTCCGGGGACATCAGTAGCAGCGATCCGGCGGCCACGCAGAAATTTGACCAGCTGGTGACCAACCTCTATACCCGTGGCCTGGACCGGGGCGACGAGTACGAGGCCGACCAGATGGGCGCGGTGATTGCCGCCCGTGCCGGCTACGACGCCTACGGGCTGGCCAATGTGCTGCAGGACCTGGGCACCATGAAGCAGGATGACGCCACCCTGGTGACCTTCCTCAAGGTGCACCCGAACATCAATGATCGCCTGACCCGCCTGGAGCCCACCTACCAGTATCTGGACAAGGCCGCCGCCGGCGGCAGCCAGCAGACCCTGGAGCAGCGTTACCAGAAGGCGCTATCGACCAGGTGAGAAAGAGCAGGGCGGCCATGAGCCGCCCTTCTCATCAGTGCTGGTGCTTGTCGCAGGGCTCGTAGTCGCAGACGTGGTGGGCGTACACCGGTGCGCCATTTGGCGGCGGCGGTGTTGCCGGCAGCGCCACGCCCTGGGCCGGGTTGAGGTAGCAGCGCGAGTCGATGAACACCTGGACCAGGTCGCCATCCAGCAGGCCGCTCTTTACCTCCGACTGCAGGATGTCCAGGGCCTTGTCCACCGGCACCGCCGGCTTGTAGGGGCGGTCCGAGGCGGTCAGCGCGTCGTAGATGTCGCAGATGGTCATGATCCGCGAGCCACAGGGGATCTGCTCGCCGGCCAGGCCCTTGGGATAGCCGCTGCCGTCGAGCTTCTCGTGGTGCGCTGCGGCGATTTCCGGGATGCCCTGCAGCGCCGGCGTCCAGGGGATCAGGCGGAGGAATTCGCGGGTGTGTACCACGTGGCGCTCGATTTCTTCGCGCTCCTCCTGGGTCAGGCTGCCGCGGCGAATGGCCAGGGCGCCGAACTCGCTCTCCGAGAGCAGGCCGATCAGGCTGTCGTCGTGGCTCTTCACCACATGGCCCTGGATGTCCTGCAGGTGATGGAAGTCGCCCTCGGTCAGCACGCTCGGCTCGTTGGCCTTGAGGATGTCGCGCAGGTACTGGTCCAGGCGCTCGCACTCCACCGCCAGCTCGGTCTCCCATTGCAGGCGCAGCTGTTCGTCCAGCGTGCCGTACTGCCGGTAGGCCTGCAGCATGCGCCGCAGGGTCTGGTTCTGCAGGCTCTCCTTGGCCAGCGCCACGCGGTAGCGCAGGTTGTCGACCACCGGGTCGGGCAGCTTCTTGGCCTTGGTCAGCACGTGCTCACGCACGCCGACCTTGCCGAAGTCATGCAGCAGGGCGGCGTAGCGCAGCTCGCGCATGCCCTCGTCGCCGAGCGCCTGGTTGCGCAGGTGGGCGTGGGGCGCCTGGGGTAGCTGGCGGGCCAGGGCGATGCACAGGTCGGCGACGCGGAACGAGTGGCCGGCGGAGGTCGGATCGCGCTGCTCGATGGCGAACACCGAGGCCTGCACGAAGCCGTCGAACAGCTGGCTGATGTCATCGAGCAGCTGGCGGTTCTCGATGGCCACCGCAGCCTGGCTGGCCAGAGCGCGTAGCGAGGCCGCCACCACTTCGGCGAAGGCGATCGCCTCGCCCTCGGCGTTCTGGCAGTTGATGAACTCCAGCACGCCGACCACCTCGTGGCGGTGGTTGAGCATGGGAATGGCCAACAACGACATGGTGCGGTAGCCGACCTGCATGTCGAACGAGCGGTTGAAGCGGTAGGGCGCGTCGGGCGGAATGGCGTAGGCGTCGGCGATGTTCAGCTCGGTGCTGGTCAGCGCCACGTAGCCGGCGATCGAGGCCTTGGTCAGCGGCATGCGCTGCTCCTGGAAGCGAGTCGGCATCGAGCTGTTCTGCGTCAGCTTGAACAGCAGCTGCGGCAGCTCGCCCTTCTTGTCGACCAGGAACAGCGAGGCGGCATCGCTGTTGGACAGGCGGCGGCCCTCGGTGAGGATCTTGCTCAGCAGACGTTCCAGGTCCTTCTCGGCGGACAGCGCCAAGCCGACGTCGACCAGTTTCTGCAGGTCGCCGTCCTTGTTCTGCAGGGCGGTGGCCAGTTGGTCGGTCTTCTGTTTCAGGCGGAACTGCTCGGCGGCGAAACCGAGCAGGGCCAGCAGTTCTTCCTCACTGGCCGCCTCGGGCAGTGGCAGGACGCCGGGCGGGGCGTCGAAGGCCACCAGGCTGGCGCCGCAGGCCTGCCATTGGCCCAGCTCATCGGCGCGCAGCAGGCTGTTGTCGAGCAGCAACACTTCCAGGCTGCCCGGGGTGATCTCGCTGGCCTGGCCGACGATGCGCAGGGTGACGCCGGCGCGGGCGAGGCGGGTATGCAGGCTGGTCTCGGCGAAGAGTGGGCTGTGCCCCACCGTGAAGCTGGCTGTCATCACTGATTACCCTCGGCGGCGCGCCGACTCTGGGCGAGGAGCGCTCGCCTGAGTATTGCACCGGTCGCCGGGAGCGACCAGATCAGTGAGGGCGCGTTCGTCGCACCGTTCGGCTTACTCGGCGCGGGCCGCCGCGCGGCGATGACGGAGGACTTCGATCACCCCCGGCAGTACCGAGACGAAGATGATCGCCACGATCAGGTAGTGCAGGTTGCTCTGCACCACCGGCAGGTTGCCGAAGAAGTAGCCGGCGTAGCTGAACAGGGTGACCCAGACAACAGCGCCGATCACGTTGTAAGCGGCGAAGCGGCGGTAGGGCATGTGGCCCATGCCGGCGACGAAGGGGGCGAAGGTGCGCACGATGGGCACGAAGCGGGCGAGGATGATGGTCTTGCCGCCATGCTTCTCATAGAAGGCTTCGGTCACTTCCAGATAGCGGCGGCGGAAGATCTTCGAGTCCGGGTTGGCGAACAGCTTGGCGCCGAAGAAGCGGCCGATGCTGTAGTTGACCGCGTCGCCGAGGATGGCGGCGACGATCAGCAGCGGCACCATGATGTGCACGTTCATCGCGTCCTGGGTGGCGATGGCGCCGGCGACGAACAGCAGCGAGTCGCCGGGCAGGAAGGGCGTCACCACCAGGCCGGTCTCGCAGAAGATGATCAGGAACAGGATGCCGTAGATCCACGGCCCGTAGGCGGCGGTCAGCTCCGCCAGGTGGCGGTCGATATGCAGGATGAAGTCGATGACAAGCTGGATGAATTCCATCTGGGTTCCCCGGTTGAAGCGCGCATGTTAGGAACGGTGCCAGGCTGGGGCAAGCCGTTTGCCGTTACGGGATTCAGTCGGTTTCGCTGCACAGCAGCCTGACTGGACCATCGGGCTGTCAGGCTGCTCGGCCGCTTTAGCGTTAGTCGAGCGTTGCCCCGGTGATCCGCCGCCCGTGGGCAATCAAGCCCATGCGCAAAGGGGCGAGCATTTCTGCCACGGCGAAGTTGCTGCGGGCGGGGAAGCGTAGCGCCTCACCTTTCTGCAAGTCGATCAGTTCTATCTTGCCGTCTTTCAGCCCTCTGGGGTCGAGGGTGCCGGCCAGCGCCAGCCAGGGCATGCCGTCGGCAAAGGTGGCCTGGTGTGCCCATTTCAGCGTGCTGGGGATATCCCGCCGCTTGCTCAGGTCCGCGGTGCTCCATTCGCTCACACCGCCTTGGCGGTTGGCGCTGATCAGGCCTTGCCCATCGGTGCTGAAACCTAGGGCAAGGATCCAGTTACCTGTCTCGTAGGGTTTGCTTTCTTTGAGCAGGCTGAGGTGTAGGCGCCCGTCCTGCTCTGTGACTCTCCACACCTGGAGCGATCCCGATGCATTGCCTGCGGCGATCAGGTCGCCCTGCGGGCTGCTGGCGAGTGCGGTCACACTGTCCATGGCCTTGTAGCGCTCTGGCAGGACCTGCCGCTGTTCCAGATCGTAGAGCATCAGTTCGCCGTCGTTGTTGGCGATCAGGTACAGGTCTTCTCGTGGGCCGAGGGCGACTGGGCCGCGAGCATCGGCGATGGTTGCTAGCGGTTTGCCGCTCTCGCTATCCCAGAGGTGGGTGCTGTCTTCGAAGTAGGAGTTGCTGAAGAAGCTGGAGCCGTCGCGGCTGAACAGCAACTGATTCGCGCGGTATTGATGGGCGCGCAGGCTAATGTGCGCCTCGCGCTGTGTCGCATCCCAGATATGCACTTGGCCTGACTCCATGCCGATCAGCAAACGCTTGCTGGCATTGTGGAAGCGCATGGAGGTTGCGCGGTCGCCATCGGCAAAGCGCTGTTTGAACAGGGCCTGAGTGAATTCGGGGTGTATCGGCGGGAACAGGATGAAGCGCCAGAGCAGTGCGGCGGAACCGGCCAGGAGAGCCAGCAACAGGATGAGGAGCAGTAATTTGCGGCTGTGGTTCTGCATTACGCCTCCGTGCGTAATTTTCGACCAAACGCAAAAAAGCCCGCCTAATGGCGGGCTTTTCTGAAATTTTGGTGCCCAGAGACGGAGTCGAACCGCCGACACGGGGATTTTCAATCCCCTGCTCTACCGACTGAGCTATCTGGGCAACGGGGCGCAATTAAACGGATTTGAAGGAGCAGTGTCAAGCGAGGGAATGAAAAAAATTTCAGTGCAGACGGGCGGTTACGAATTTCCGGGGTGGCGCGGGGCGTTTCCGACCCGCGTCCGCATCAGGCACTCGGTGGCACGTAGCCGTCGGCCTTGGCGTAGTCCTCGCCGGAGAGGAACTTGTCCATCTCGGCCTGGAGGAACTTGCGGTCCTCGGCGTTCATCATGTTCAGCCGACGCTCGTTGATCAGCATGGTCTGGTGCGCCTGCCACTCGTCCCAGGCCTTCTTCGACACGTTGTTGTAGATGTCCTCACCCTTGGCGCCAGGGTAGGGCGGGCGATCGAGGCCGGGCAGGTCTTCGTTGAACTTGCGGCAGTGGACGGTACGGCTCATGACTTTTCTCCTGCATTCAGTGCATCCGCGGCTCGCTTGAGGAGCTTCTTCACCGGGGCGGCCAGGCCCAGGCGCGGCGGGCTGGCGAGGTTATACCAGAGCCAGTCGCCCTCGGCCACGGCGGGGCTGGCCTGCTCCACCCGTACCAGCCAGGGTTCGATGGCCAGCTGGAAGTGGCTGAAAGTATGGGTCAGCCCGGCCAGTTCGCGCGGGTCGCCCAGGCGCAGGGAGTGCTGGCTGGCCAATGGCGCAAGGCCGGCCAGGTCATCCACCTCCGGCAGGCTCCACAGGCCGCCCCACAGGCCGCTGGAGGGGCGGCGATAGAGCAGGATGGCGCCGTCGTGGTTGGCCAGCAGCGGCATCAGCGTGCGCTTCTGCGGCAACGCCTTGCGCGGCTTGGGTTCGGGGAAGTCGCTCTCGCGGCCGAGCAGGTGGGCGCGGCAGCCGTCGCGCACCGGGCACAGCAGGCAGCTCGGCTTGCTGCGGGTGCAGAGGGTGGCGCCCAGGTCCATCATCGCCTGGGTGTAGTTGTTCACTCGCTCATGCGGGGTCAGCTGCTCGGCCAGTTGCCACAGCTGCTCGGCTACCTTGGGCTCGCCGGGATAGCCGTGCTGCGCCTTGTAGCGGGCCAGCACGCGCTTGACGTTGCCGTCGAGGATCGGGGCGCGCAGGCCCATGCTCAGGCTGGCGATGGCGCCGGCGGTGGAGCGGCCGATGCCGGGCAGCTCGGCGAGCTGCTCGACCGAGCGCGGGAACTCGCCGCCATGCTGCTCCACCACCATTTTTGCCGCCTTGTGCAGGTTGCGCGCGCGGGTGTAGTAGCCGAGGCCGGTCCACAGGTGCAGCACTTCGTCTTCCGGTGCTTCGGCTAGTGCCTGTACGGTCGGCAGAGCGTCCATAAAACGGTCGAAGTAGCCGAGCACGGTGCTGACCTGGGTTTGCTGCAGCATGATCTCGGAGACCCATACCCGGTATGGGGTGATGCCCTGTTGCCAGGGCAACTCCTTGCGCCCGTGCAGGTCGTACCAGGCCAGCACGGCGCCATTGAACTGCTCGGGGCTCATCGGTTGAACAGGCCCTTCAGTGCGTCCTTGAGTTCCGGGCTGACCTTGTCGCCGAGCTTCTCTTCCAGCTTCTGGTTGAGCTTGTCGCCAGCCAGCTTGGCGGCGATCTTGCCGAGGCCGTCCTTGTCCAGGCGACAGGCCTTGGCGCCCAGCTCCAGCGGGCCGCGGCAGCGCAGCGGCCATTCCAGGCCGACGTAGCGCTCGTTGACCTGGCAGGCCGGGTCCGGCATGGCGCCCTTGTCGCCCTCGATGACGATGCCGACGCGGTAGTCCATGCCCAGCACGCGCAGGTCGAGGTCGCCGTCGCCGTTCACTGTCAGGCCGGGAATGCGTGCCTTGAGGTCGGGGTTGCTGGCCACGCCATTGGTGAACTTGAGGTTGCCATGCAGCTCCTCGAACGGCGTGTCCTTGCCGCGCGGCTCACCGGACAGCGACTTGCGATTGAGGGTGGCGATGCCCTGGCACAGCTGCTGTTCGAGGTTGGCGTCGACCAGCACGCCATCGCTCAGACTGAAGCTGGCGGTGCCGTTGAGCGCGTCGATCCAGGCCTTCTCGCTGTTGCCCTGGGTCCGCACATCGGCGCTCAGGTCGAGCTGGCCGCGTACCGGCGCCTTCTCGCCGCGGGCCTCGATCAGCTTCTCCACCGGGATGCGCTTGAGCTGCTTGTTGGCGGTCAGCAACGGGATGGACTGGCGCGCGTCGAGCTGCGAGCGCACGGCGAATTCGCCGCCGTACAGGTCGCCACGCAGCTCCTTGAGGTCGATCACGCCGCCCTTGGCGGTCAGGCCGATGCGTGCGTCTTCGACCGGCAGCTTGCTCAGGGTCAGCTGGCCGAGGCTGATGGCGGCCTCGATGTCGAGTTTGCGCAGGGTTTCCAGCGGCAGCAGCGGCGTGCTGCTCCAGGCCTGTTGGGTCGGCGCGCTGGGCAGTTGCGAGGTGCCGTTCTTGCCGGCGGCGGCTACGGCATCCTTGACCTCGTTCTTGCGCGCGGCGCCGGCATCGGCGTCCTTGTTCTGCGGCGGCAGGTAGCGGTCGAGGTCGAGCTTGTCGCCCTTGAGCTGCAGGCGCAGGGCCTGCTTGGCGAAGTCGTTGACTGCCAGGCTGCCGCTGAAGCTGCTGTCGTCCAGCTTCAGTGCCAGGTCGTTGAGCTGCAGGCTGCTCGGCGTGCCGGCCAGGCGGCTGGACAGCTCGAAGCGGCTCAGTGTGCTGTTATCGCTCATGGCCGGCAGGGCGACGCCGAGGCCGTCGAGGAACTCGCGCAGGTTGAACTGTGCCAGCGACAGGTTGCCTTCGAGCTGGGCGGTCTGGTCCAGGTTGCGCAGCTTCAATTCGCCGAGCGCGCGCAGCTGGTTGGCGGAGAGCTTGATGCCGGTCCACTCGGCCACCTGGGCGGATTGGTCGAGCAGCAGCTGGCCCTGGCTGGCGAAGGTCAGGGTCTTGCCGTTGAGCGGCTCACCGGAGGCCTCGCCGGCCAGCTTCACGTCCTGCAGCTGGTAGCGCTTGAGCGCGCGATCGAAGCGCAGCAGACCCTGCAGCTCGGTCTTGGCGCGCAGTACCGGCTGGTTGGTGCCGAGGAAGGCCAGCAGCTTGACCGGGATGTCGGCGCCTTCGCGGATGGCGCCGGAGGACAGCTCGATGCCCTCGGCGCTGAACTGCTTGCCGCTCTTGGCGTCGTGGTAGTCCACCCGCGAGTTGCTGATGGTCAGGCTGTCGATGTCCAGCTTGAGCGGCTGGCGCTCCTCGCTGGCCGGCTCGGCAGGCGCCTGCGGCTGCTCGCCGGTCTGGGCGGTGCTCGGAGCTGGGGTTGCCTCGGTCTTGGCCGGGCGGCCCACGCCTTCCCAGTTGCCGTGGCCCTTGTCGTCGCGCTGCAGGGTCAGGTCGAGGCCGTCGACGCGGATGTCGCTCATCTGCACTTCCTTGTACAGCAGCGGCAGTACGCGTACCGACAGGCCGAGCAGGCGCAGGTTGGCGAAGGGTTTTTCCGGGGTATCGGCGCTGGCCAGGGTGGCGTCGGTCAGCTCCAGGCCGAGCCAGGGGAACAGGCTCCAGCCGATATCGCCGTTGAGTTTCAGCTCGAGATTGGCCTTGTCGCGGGCCAGTTGCTGGATCTCGTCCTTGTAGTCGTTGGGGTCGAATAGATGGGTCAGGGCGAAGCCGAGCGCGACGATGATCAGCAGCAGGCCAAGCACTACCAGACCCAGGATTTTGCCAAAGGCTTTCATGGACCAGTCCTTGTGAGGGAGTTCTTCTTTATAGGGGCGGGAGTATAACGCCGCCTCGCAGCGAGGCGGCGACCCGCACCGCGATCTCCGGGCTGGCAGTGTGCCCGGACGGTGCCGTGGTCGGCAGGCTTTGGATGGCTGCGGCCGCGCGCGGTTCCCCTGGCGTGGAGTGGCGGATGGCGCCTGCGGAAAGAGGAATTGGCGGCGCAAGCCCATCCGCCCTGGCCGATCCGGGGTTAGGCTGGCAGCACAACAAGAACGATTCGCCGCGAGGTGCCGATGAACGTAGTCGTGATGGCCGTGCCGCTGTACATCCTGCTGATGCTGCTGGAGCTCGCCTATGAGCGCTGGAGCGGTCGCCACACCTATCGCCTGGCCGATGCCACCACCAGCATCAATACCGCCGTGCTGCGTGTGCTGCTGGAGGGCCCGCTGCGCCTGCTGCTGGTGATCCCCTATGCCTGGCTGTACGAGCACGCGCGGCTGTGGACGCTCGACCCGACCTCGCCCTGGACCTGGTTGCTCGGCTTCATCGCCGTGGACTTCTGCTTCTACTGGGCGCACCGCAGCCTGCATCGCTACAACCTGCTGTGGGGGGCGCACCAGCCGCACCATTCGAGCGAGGACTTCAACCTGTCCACCGCGCTGCGCAAGGGCGCCTTCCAGACTGCTTTCGACTGGCCGTTCTACCTGCCGCTGGCGCTGCTCGGCCTGCCGTTGCCGCTGTTCCTGGTGCTGCTCGGCGCGCAGCTGGTCTACCAGTTCTGGATTCACAGCCAGCATGTGGGGCGGCTGGGGATTCTCGAGTGGTTCATGGTCACGCCGACCAATCACCGCGTGCACCACGGGCAGAACGACCGCTACATCGACAAGAACCACGGTGGCGTATTCCTGATCTGGGACCGCCTGTTCGGCACCTATGCCGACGAGGACGAGCCGGTGCGCTACGGCGTGACCACCCCGGTGCGCACCTTCGATCCGATCCGCCTGCAGTTCTCCTGGTGGCGCCTGCTGTGGGCCGACGCCGTGGCGACCCGTTCCTGGTGGGACAAGCTGCGCCTGTGGTGGATGCCCACCGGCTGGCGCCCGGCGGATGTCGCCGAGCGGCCCTGGCCGAAGATGGGCGCGGACAAGTTCGACTGCGTCTATCCGGCTGGCCTCAAGTGGTACGCCTTCGTCCAGTTCGTGGCGATCAACGCCATGGCCCTGTGCTACCTGGCGGCGGTCAAGCGCGCCGAGCTGTGGCACGCGCTGCTGCTGGTGCCGCTAGTGCTGGCCGGCTGCGTCGGCCTGGGCCTGCTATTTGAGGGCAAGCGCACTTTGTGGAAGGTAGAGGCGGGGCGTCAGGTGCTGATGGCCAGCGCGGCGCTGGCCTGGGCGCTATGGCTGGCGCCGCAGCAGCTGGCGCTCGGTATCGGGCTGGTGGGGCTGTGCCTGGCCAGCCTGCTGTGGCTGGTCTGGCTGGCGGCGCGGCCGCAGCTGGCGCAGGCGTCCTAGAAGCTGTCCAGCGGCAGGCCGGTGCGTGCGGCCAGGGCCTGGCTTTCCAGGTGATCCTTGGGTGCGGCCAGGCGCAGTGGCTTGCCGGCTTCGGACGCCAGGCGCTTGGCCTCGTCGAGGATGCGCCGGGCCACGCCGCGCTTGCGGGTCAGCTTGCGCACGCACAGGTGCGACAGGCGCCAGCAGTCTTCGCCGCGTTGCAGCAGGGCGGCGCCGAGCAGGCGGTCGTTGAAGCGCCCGGCGATCAGCTTGCCGCTGCCGATACCGTCGGCCAGCAGGGCGTCGACGCTGGCGTAGGGCTCAAGCAGCCAGTCCGGCGCGTCGGCGTAGACCTTGCCCAGGTCGGTGTGGTCCTGGGTGGACGGGCGGCTGACGATTTCGACCAGAACGGGCATGACGACTTCCTCGCAAGAGCAGGCTGCGCAGTGTAAAGCCAGCTCAATCGCGCCGATAGCCAAGGCGCCGACCACCGCCGGTAGCCGCCCAAGCCCCGCCACGCCTATAATGGCGGCCTTTTCCCGTGAACAGCCTGTGGAGCTGGAGAGATGGCCGAACGTACGGCGTCCGTCGAGCGCAACACCCTGGAGACCCAGATCAAGGTCTCGATCAACCTGGATGGTACTGGCAAGGCCAAGTTCGATATTGGCGTGCCGTTCCTCGAGCACATGCTCGACCAGATCGCCCGTCATGGCCTGATCGACCTGGACATCTACTGCAAGGGCGACCTGCACATCGACGATCACCACACCGTGGAAGACGTCGGCATCACCCTCGGCCAGGCTTTTGCCAAGGCCGTCGGCGACAAGAAGGGCATGACCCGCTACGGCCACTCCTACGTCCCGCTGGACGAGGCGCTGTCGCGCGTGGTGATCGACTTCTCCGGTCGTCCGGGCCTGCAGATGCACGTGCCGTTCACCCGCGCGGTGGTCGGTGGCTTCGATGTGGACCTGTTCCAGGAGTTCTTCCAGGGCTTCGTCAACCACGCCCTGGTCAGCCTGCACATCGACAATCTGCGTGGCACTAACACCCACCACCAGATCGAGACCGTGTTCAAGGCCTTCGGTCGCGCGCTGCGCATGGCCGTGGAGCTGGACCCGCGCATGGCCGGACAGATGCCGTCGACCAAGGGCTGCCTGTAAATGCAGACAGTTGCAGTAATCGACTATGGCATGGGCAACCTGCACTCGGTGGCCAAGGCCCTGGAGCACGTTGGCGCCGGCCGAGTGATCGTCACCAGCGACGCCAATGTGATCCGCGAGGCCGACCGCGTGGTGTTCCCCGGCGTCGGCGCGATCCGCGACTGCATGGCCGAGATCAAGCGCCTGGGCTTCGATGAGCTGGTGCGCGAGGTCAGCGTTGATCGTCCGTTCCTCGGCATCTGCGTCGGCATGCAGGCCCTGCTGGAGCGCAGCGAGGAGAACGGCGGCGTCGACTGCATCGGTCTGTTCCCTGGCCAGGTGCGCTTCTTCGGCAAGGACCTGCATGAAGACGGCGAGCACCTGAAGGTGCCGCACATGGGCTGGAACGAGGTCGCCCAGGTGGTCGATCACCCGCTCTGGCACGAGATTCCGGACAACGGCCGCTTCTACTTCGTGCACAGCTACTACATCGAGGCCGGCAACCCGGCGCAGGTGGTTGGTGGCGGTCACTACGGCAAGGATTTCGCCGCGGCGCTGGCCGATGGCTCGCGTTTCGCCGTGCAGTTCCATCCGGAGAAGAGTCATGCCCACGGCCTGCAGCTGCTGCAGAACTTCGTCGGCTGGGATGGCCGCCGGTAAATGAGCCGGGGCAAGAAGGTCGCGCTGCTGGAGCTTGAGGGCGCTCAGCAACAGGCCGCGTTGCAGGTGCTGAAGAACTTCCTGGAAGACCGTTTCGAGCTTGAGCTGGGCTCGTTCGAGGTGCAGGAAGTGCTCGACCTGATCGGTCGCGAGATCGCCCCGCACTACTACAACAAGGCGATTGCCGATACGCAGGCCCTGCTGGCCGAGCGTTTCGCCAGCCTGGAAAGCGATTTGTGGGCGCTCGAGAAGAGCTGACCCATCCACGAATTCACAATTTGAGCAGGTTCACGCGATGCTGATTATCCCCGCTATCGATCTCAAGGACGGCGCCTGCGTGCGTCTGCGCCAGGGCCGCATGGAAGACTCCACCGTGTTCTCCGATGACCCGGTGAGCATGGCCGCCAAGTGGGTCGAGGGCGGCTGCCGTCGTCTGCACCTGGTCGACCTCAACGGCGCCTTCGAAGGCCAGCCGGTCAACGGTGAGGTGGTCACCGCCATCGCCAAGCGCTACCCGAGCCTGCCGATCCAGATCGGTGGCGGCATCCGTACCCTGGAGACCATCGAGCACTACGTGCGCGCCGGCGTCAGCTACGTGATCATCGGTACCAAGGCGGTGAAAGAACCGGAGTTCGTCACCGAGGCGTGCAAGGCCTTCCCGGGCAAGGTCATCGTCGGTCTGGACGCCAAAGATGGCTTCGTCGCCACCGACGGTTGGGCGGAAGTCTCCAGCGTGCAGGCCACTGACCTGGCCAAGCGTTTCGAGGCCGATGGCGTGTCCGCCATCGTTTATACCGACATCGCCAAAGACGGCATGATGCAGGGCTGCAACGTCGAGGCCACCGCGGCCCTGGCGGCGGCCAGCAAGATCCCGGTGATCGCCTCCGGCGGCATCCATAACCTCGGCGATATCGAGAAACTGCTGCTGGCCCGTGCGCCCGGCATCATCGGCGCCATCACCGGCCGGGCGATCTACGAAGGCACCCTGGACGTCGCCGAGGCCCAGGCCTTCTGCGACTCCTATAAAGGCTGAGGACTGCTGACATGGCGCTGGCGAAACGCATCATCCCCTGCTTGGACGTGGACAACGGCCGCGTGGTCAAGGGCGTCAAGTTCGAGAACATCCGCGACGCCGGCGACCCGGTGGAGATCGCCCGTCGCTACGACGAGCAGGGCGCCGACGAGATTACCTTCCTCGACATCACTGCCAGCGTCGACGGCCGCGACACTACCCTGCACACGGTGGAGCGCATGGCCAGCCAGGTGTTCATCCCGCTCACCGTCGGTGGTGGCGTGCGTACCGTGCAGGACATCCGCAACCTGCTCAACGCCGGTGCGGACAAGGTCTCGATCAACACCGCCGCGGTGTTCAACCCGGAATTCGTCGGCGAAGCTGCCGCGCGCTTCGGCTCGCAGTGCATCGTCGTCGCCATCGACGCCAAAAAGGTCGCGCCGGGCCGCTGGGAGATCTTCACCCACGGCGGGCGCAAGCCGACCGGCCTGGATGCAGTGGTCTGGGCCAAGAAGATGGAAGACCTCGGCGCCGGCGAAATCCTGCTGACCAGCATGGATCAGGACGGCGTGAAGAGCGGCTATGACCTCGGCGTGACCCGGGCCATCAGCGAGAGCCTGAGCATCCCGGTGATCGCCTCCGGTGGCGTTGGTAACCTCGAGCACCTAGCCGCCGGCATCCTCGAAGGCAAGGCCGATGCCGTGCTGGCTGCCAGCATCTTCCACTTCGGCGAATACAGCGTGCCGGAGGCCAAGGCCTATCTGGCCAGTCGCGGTATCGTGGTTCGCTAATCGCGTTTCTGCTGGAAAAGCGCCCGCCTCGTGCGGGCGTTTTCATTTGGTTGGTTCGCTTCTTGCGTGGCTCAGAGGGCTGGGGCTTTCCCTTGCATGTCGCCGGCTGCCGGCGTGACGCAGTTCGCGGCCGTGCTCTGGCAGCGTGGCACTATGCGGCGCATGCCGTCTCAGGTGCTTCCTTCAGGGCCTGCCCGTGGAACATGCAGAGAAGTCGCCCAAACAACCACAATTCTGGAGCTGTACTGCAATGTTGAAGTATCTGCACAAGGGCCTGCTGTTCGGCCTGCTGCTTCTGGCCGGTGGCGCGCGCGCCGAGGTTTCCGAAGACTACAAGGTGATCCTGCTGACGGAGAACTTCCCGCCGTTCAACATGGCCATCGACGAGAAGAACTTCGCTCGCGACGACAATATCGACGGTATCAGCGCCGATCTGGTGCGTGAGGTCTTCAAGCGCGCCGGGATAGGCTACAACCTGAGCCTGCGCTTCCCCTGGGACCGCATCTATCGCCTGACCCTGGACAAGCCCAACTACGGGCTGTTCTCCACTACCTACACCGAGGAGCGCAAGCCGCTGTTCAAGTGGGTCGGCCCGCTGGCCAAGAGCGAGTGGGTGTTGCTCGCCGCGCCGGGCAGCACCATCAAGGTCGGCAGTCTGGAAGAGGCGGCCAAGTACAAGATCGGTGCCTACAAGAACGACGCAGTCAGCCAGCACCTGGAATCCAAGGGCATGAAGCCGGACAACTCCCTGCGTGATCAGGAGAACGTGGCCAAGCTGATGAATGGCCAGATCGACCTGTGGGCCACCACCGACCCGGTCGGTCGCTACATCGCCAAGCAGGAAGGCGCCAGCGGCCTGCAGGTGGTGTTGCGCTTCAACAGCGCCCAGCTCTACCTGGCGCTGAACAAGGAGACCCCGGACGAGGTGGTCGAGCGCCTGCAGAAGGCCCTGGATGAGCTGCGTGGCGAAGGCTTCGTCGACGAGATCACCAACAACTACCTGTAAGCCAGTGGCGGCGGGCCGCCCGGAGCCGGCGGCTTACCGCCGGTACTGCGTTTCCCGCTGCGCTTCTGCTACCCTTCAGCCGCCCCGAGGCCGGTCGCGATGGCCGGAACGAGGGCTCTGCCGACTATCAAGGATACGGATATGTTGTTGAAGCGACTGACCATGGTGTTGCTGGGCGCAGGCCTGCTGTTTTCCACTCTGGCACGGGCCGAGCTGCCTGCCGACTACAAGGTGGTGCTGCAGACCGAGAATTTCCCGCCCTACAACATGGCAACCAACGGCAAGAACTTCGCCCGCGAGGAGAACCTCTCCGGTATCGCCGTGGATGTGGTGCGCGAGACCTTCAAGAGCGCCGGCATTCCCTACACCATGACCCTGCGTTTCCCCTGGGCGCGAGTCTACAAGGCCGCCCTGGAAACGCCGAACAACGGCGCCTTCGTGATGGCCAAGCTGCCGGAGCGCGAGAAGCTGTTCAAGTGGGTCGGCCCCATCGGTCCGGACGACTGGGTGATGCTGGCGCGTGCCGACAGCACCATCAATCTGATCAGCCTGGAGCAGGCCAAGTCCTACCGCGTCGGCGCCTACAAGGGTGACGCCATCGAGGAGCACCTGCTCAAGCAAGGTCTGCAGCCGGTCAGCTCGCTGCGTGACCAGGAAAACGCGCACAAGCTGCAGAGCGGTGAGATCGACCTGTGGGCCACCGGCGACCCCGCCGGCCGCTACCTGGCCAAGCAGGAAGGCATCACCGGCCTGAAGACCGTGCTGCGCTTCGACAGCGCCCAGCTGTTCCTGGCACTGAACCCGGAGACTCCGGACGAAGTGGTCGAGCGCCTGCAGAAGGCTCTGGACGGCCTGCGTGCCTCCGGCGAAGTGGACAAGATCTTCCAGAAGTACGTCGACTAAAACCGTCGGCCATGAAAAAGCCCGGGCATGCCCGGGCTTTTTCGTTGTGGCGGTAGATCAGTTGCTGCGGGTGACGTTCAGGCCCTTGAGCAGGTTCAGCGCCTGGCTCAGCTGGTAGTCGTCGTCCTGCGGGCGCGGCGTCTGCTGCTTCTTGCTGCCGCTCGGCTTGTCCGCACCGCCGTTGCCGTTGCCCAGGTGGCCGGCCAGATCGGCTTCCTTGATCAGCTCGCCGCCTTCCTCGCGGGTCAGCTTGGCGCGCGCCACTTCGATGTCCGGCACGATGCCCTGGGCCTGGATCGAGCGGCCGTTGGGAGTGAAGTACAGCGCGGTGGTCAGTTTCAGGGCGCGGTCGTTGTTCAGCGGCAGCACGGTCTGCACCGAGCCCTTGCCGAAACTGTCGGTACCCATCAGCACGCCACGTTTGTGGTCCTGCAGGGCACCGGCGACGATCTCCGAGGCCGAGGCGCTGCCACCGTTGATCAGCACTACCAGCGGCACGCCTTCGCTGGCATCGGCCGGGTCGGCGTTGAAGCGCAGCTCGGAGTTGGCGATGCGGCCTTCGGTGTAGACGATCAGGCCTTTCTTGAGGAAGTGGTCGGCTACCTCCACGGCGGATTGCAACACGCCGCCGGGGTTGTTGCGCAGGTCCAGCACCAGGCCGCTGAGCTTCTTGCCGTTGTCCTTGCGCAGCTTGGCCAGGGCCTTGCCGACTTCCTCGCCGGTATTGACCTGGAATTGGCTGATGCGGATCAGGCCGTAGCCGTCTTCCAGCAGCTGGCTCTTCACGCTCTTGACCTTGATCACCGCGCGGGTCAGTTCGACGTCGAACGGCTTGCCGCCCTCGCGTACCAGGGTCAGGTTGATCTTGCTGCCGGCCTTGCCGCGCATCTTGTCCACCGCTTCCATCAGCGACAGGCCCTTGGTCGGCTGGCCATCGATCTTGACGATCAGGTCGCCCGGCTGGATGCCGGCCTTGGAGGCGGGGGTGTCGTCGATCGGCGAGACCACTTTGACGAAGCCATCCTCGGTGCCGACCTCGATGCCGAGGCCGCCGAACTCGCCGCTGGTGCTTTCCTGCAGCTCGGCGAAGGCTTCCGGCTCCAGGTAGGCGGAGTGCGGGTCGAGGTTGCTGAGCATGCCCTTGATGGCGTTCTCCAGCAGGGTCTTGTCGTCCACCGGCTCGACGTAGGCGGCCTTGATGCGGTCCATCACCTCGGCGAAGGTGCGCAGCTCGTCCAGCGGCAGCGGCGCCTTGCCATTGACCGCGGCGGCGGGCGCCTCGGCCTCGGTGGCTTCGGCGGCCAGCAGCGTGGGGCTGCCAAGCAGCAGGCCGAGGGCCAGGGCGATGGGGGTGAGGCGACGGAATTGCTGCATGTGAACTCCCAATGTGATGAGGCGCGCGGTCATCCCTGTGCGCGGCACCATTGCGCGGGGTCGCTCGGGCGACCCTGCTGGCGGATGGCGAAATACAGCGCCGGAGTGTCCTGGCCGCCGCTGGTGCCGACCGTGGCGATGGCTTCCCCGGCTTTGACGATGTCACCGGCGTCCTTCAACAGGCTCTGATTATGGCCGTACAGGCTCAGGTAGCCGTTACCGTGGTCGAGGATGACCAGAAGGCCGGCGCCGCGCAACCAGTCGGCGAACACCACGCGCCCGCCATGTACCGCATGTACCTGGCTGCCGGCGCTGGCGCCGATCATGACGCCGTCCCATTTGGCCCGGGAATCACCGTCGCGGGTGGAGCCGAAGCGCGCCAGCAGGCGGCCGTTGACCGGCCACGGCAGCTTGCCCTTGGCCTGGGCGAAGGGGCCGCCGAAGCTGGCGCCATCGCTGGAGACGGCCGGGCCTAGCGGTAGCGGACGGCGGTTGGGGGTGCGTGCCTGTTCGGCTTCCAGAGCGGCCAGGCGACGTGCCTCTTCGGCCTCGCGCGCCTGGCGGGCGAGCGTTTCCTCGATGGTCTTGAGAACGCGGGTCAGCTCGATCTGTTCCTGCTCGCGTGCCTTGAGCTTGCGATCGCCGACGCCGTATTCCTTGTTCAGCTTGGCCAGGGCGTTCTGCCGCTCCTTGCGCGCTGCGGCTAGTTCGGTGCGACGGCTATCGAGGGTGCTCTTCTGCTCCAGCAGCTGGTTCTGCTGGTTGGCGATGTCGCTTTCCACGTTGGCCAGCTGGCGCAGGGTCTCGTTGAAGGCCGAGAGCTGCTCGAGGCGGGCCTTGCCCAGGTAGTCGTAGTAGGTGAGGGTGCGTGCGAACTGTTCCGGCTGCTGCTGGTTGAGCAGCAGGCGCAGCGGCTCCTGCTGGCCGCTCTGATAGGCGGCGCGGGCCTGGATGGCGATCAGTCGCTGCTGTTCAAGGCGCGATTGCTGGAGTTTTTTTTTCTCCTGGTCGAGGCGCTTGAGCTCTTCCTCGCTCTTCTGCAGCTCGCCTTCGAGGCCTTTGACCTGCTTCTCCAGGCCGCCCATTTCCTTCTCGGTGCGCTGCAGCTCCTTCTGCACGCCGGATTTCTCCTGCTGCAGCTTTTCCAGCAGCTTCTTCAGCTCGGCCACGTCGGCACGGGCGGCTTCCAGCTGCTTCTGGGTTTGCGCCTTGTCGTCGGCGAAGGCCGGGGCGATCAGGCAGGGCAGGAGGGCGGCGAGGGCAAGGGCGCGGAGCATGGGGGAATCGGCACCAGGGGGAGGGACGGGCCTAGTATGCCCGTGGCGCCGGGCAAAAAAAACGCCCGCAGGCGGCAGCCGGCGAGCGTTTCGCGGATTGCTCCGCTTAAGAGTCTGTTCGCGATCTCGCGAGCTAGAGAAAAACAAGGCGGAAGTGGCTGAGGAAGCGCAGTTTACGAATGGTAAATGAGCATTCCGAAGCTGCTTCCAACGTGGTTTTTCCGACGCGCAGCAGGTCGCGGGCGGGCTCCTATTGCAGTTGGACGATGGTCTTGCCAGTCATCTCCGCCGGTACCGGCATGCCCATCAGGGTCAGCAGGGTCGGTGCTACGTCGGCCAGTACGCCGCCGGCGCGGATGGTCGCCGGGCGCTTGCCTACATAGATGAACGGCACCGGCTCGCAGGTGTGTGCGGTGTGCGCCTGGCCGGTGCACTCGTCTTCCATCTGCTCGACGTTGCCATGGTCGGCGGTGATCAGCGCTTCGCCGCCGACCTTGTCCAGCGCCTCGACGATGCGGCCGACGCAGCTGTCCAGGGTCTCGACGGCGGCGACGGCGGCAGCGAACACGCCGGTGTGGCCGACCATGTCGCCGTTGGCGTAGTTGACGATGATCACATCGAAGCGCTGGTTCTCGATGGCGTCGACGATCTTGTCGGTGACTTCCGGCGCGCTCATCTCCGGCTTGAGGTCGTAGGTGGCGACGTTCGGCGACGGGATCAGGATGCGCTCTTCGCCGGCGAAGGGCTCTTCCCGGCCGCCGGAGAAGAAGAAGGTGACGTGGGCGTACTTCTCGGTCTCGGCGATACGCAGCTGGGTCTTGCCGTTGTTGGCCAGGTATTCGCCGAGCACGTTGGTCAGCGCCTCCGGCTTGTAGGCGCTGGGCGTCGGGATGCTGGCTGCGTACTGGGTCAGCATGACGAAGCCGGCCAGTTGCGGGGCGCGGGCGCGAGCGAACTCCTTGAAGTCGGCCTCGACGAAGGCGCGGGTCAGCTCGCGAGCGCGGTCGGCGCGGAAGTTCATGAAGACGATGGCGTCGCCGTCTTCCACTTTCACCGGCGCGCCGATGGTAGTGGCCTTGACGAACTCGTCGCTCTCGCCGCGCTCGTAGGCGGCGGCCAGGCCTTCCACGGCATTGGCGGCGTTGAATTCGCCCTTACCGTCGACGATCAGGTTATAGGCCTGTTCGACGCGGTCCCAGCGATTGTCGCGGTCCATGGCGAAGTAGCGGCCGGTGAGGCTGGCGATGCGGCCCTTGCCGAGCTTGGCGAAGGTGGCGTCGAGCAGTTCGATGGACGGCTGGGCGCTCTTCGGTGGGGTGTCGCGGCCGTCGAGGAAGGCGTGCAGGTAGATCTTTTCGGCGCCGCGCTGGGCGGCCAGCTCGGCCATGGCGACCAGGTGGTCCTGGTGGCTGTGTACGCCGCCGTCCGAGAGCAGGCCGAGGATATGCACGGCTTTGCCGGTGTTCACGGCTTTATCTACGGCAGCATTGATCTCGCTGTTCTCGAAGAACTCGCCGTCGCGGATCGCCTTGGTCACGCGGGTGAAGTCCTGATACACCACGCGGCCGGCGCCGAGGTTCATGTGGCCGACCTCGGAGTTGCCCATCTGCCCGTCCGGCAGGCCCACGTCCATGCCGCTGCCGGAGATCAGGCCGTGCGGGAAGGTGGCGCGCAGACGGTCGTAGACCGGCGTGCTGGCGGCGTGGATGGCGTTGTACTCGGGATTATCACTGTGGCCGAAGCCATCGAGGATGATCAGGACCAGAGGTTTGGGCATGGCGCTCATGGCGGCTCGCTCGTTCGAGGTGATCAAAAAAGGTCGCGCATTTTAGCGGTGTAACGCCTGCGGCGTCACCGCCGGGCGGGGCTTGGCCGACCTGTGGGGCTGTGTATACTGGCCGCCATTTTAAGGCTATGGAACCCCGCGATGTTGGCCCACCTGATTGAATTTGCCACTAACCACTATGCATTGAGTGGATGCTTCGCCTTCCTGCTGGTGCTGCTCATCGTCACCGAACTGCGCAAGGGCGGTCAGAGCCTGTCCAGCCGCGAGCTGACCGCGCTGGTCAACAGCGACCAAGGTGTGGTGCTGGATATCCGCAATCAGAAGGATTTCTCCGCCGGCCATATCGTCGACGCGATCAATATTCCTTTCGACAAACTGGCCGGTCGCATGGTCGAACTGGAAAAGCACAAGGCCAAGACCCTTATCGTGGTCGACGCCATGGGCCAGCATGCCGGCACTGTTGCGCGTGACCTGAAGAAGGCCGGCTACACCGCAGCCAAGCTGGGCGGCGGCATCGCCAGCTGGCGCGGCGACAACCTGCCCGTGGTCAAGTGACATGTCCGAGGTGGTCGTCTACTCCAGCGCCTGGTGCCCCTACTGCATTCGCGCCAAGCAGCTGCTGACCAGCAAGGGCGTGGCCTTTCGCGAGGTCAGCGTGGACGGCAAGCCCGATGTCCGCGCCGAGATGACCCGCAAGGCGGGCCGCACCTCGGTGCCGCAGATCTGGATCGGCGCTACCCATGTCGGTGGCTGTGATGATCTCTACGCCCTGGAGCGCGCCGGCAAGCTCGACGCGCTGCTGCAGGCCTGAACCCTTTCAGAAACCCGAAACAAGAAGAACCGCCATGACCGAACAAGCGAACAACGGCGCTGCCGCCGAGCAAGAAGGCCCACAATTCTCCCTGCAGCGCATCTACGTGAAGGACCTGTCCTTCGAAGCGCCGAAGAGCCCGGAAATCTTCCGCCAGGAGTGGGCGCCGAGCGTGGCGCTGGACCTGAACACCAAGCAGAAGCAGCTGGACGGCGACTTCCAGGAAGTCGTGCTGACCCTGTCCGTGACCGTGAAGACCGGTGAAGAAATCGCCTTCATCGCCGAAGTGCAGCAGGCCGGTATCTTCCTGATCAAGGGCCTGGACGCCGCTTCCATGAGCCACACCCTCGGCGCCTTCTGCCCGAACATCCTGTTCCCGTATGCCCGTGAGGCGCTGGACAGCCTGGTGATCCGTGGTTCCTTCCCGGCCTTGATGCTGTCGCCGGTGAACTTCGACGCCCTGTACGCCCAGGAACTGCAACGCCAGCAGGCCGCCGCTCAGGCCTGATCGCGTCGCCATGAAAAAGCCGCCCTCGGGCGGCTTTTTTCGTTTCAGGAGCCGGCGAAGTCGAGCTGGCGCCAGCCTTCGTAGACCACCACCGCCACTGCGTTGGACAAATTCAGGCTGCGGCATTCTGGGCGCATCGGCATGCGCAGGCGGTTTTCGTCGGGGAACTGGGCGAGGACCTCGGCAGGCAGTCCGCGACTTTCCGGTCCGAAAAGCAACATGTCTCCCGCCTGGTATTCCATATGCGCGTAGCTGTGACTAGCCTTGGTGGTGAATGCCAAGATTCTGTCGGGGCGAACGGACGTGATACAGTCCTCCAAGGAATAGTGGCGTTTCAATGTCGCGTATTCGTGGTAGTCCAGTCCGGCCCGGCGCAGACGCTTGTCGTCCAAGTCGAAGCCGAGCGGCTCGATCAGATGCAGATGGCAGCCGGTATTGGCGCAGAGGCGGATGATGTTGCCGGTGTTGGGAGGAATCTCCGGCTGGAACAGGACGACATGGAACATTGATCAGGCTCAGGTAGGTCTGTAGCTGCCATTCTACAATGCACTTGGCGCGACTCGCCCGAACAAGGGTGAGCGGAGCAGGGAGCAAGGGGGATTTCGCCGTTGGTGTGGTTCGCGAAAAAAAGAACGACAGCGGACGGGTTGTTGGGCATCGAGACCGGGCCCGAAGGCATTGCCCTGGCGCGTGTACAGCGTGTGCCCGGTGAGGCGCCGCGTCTGCTCGACTGTCTGTTTCGCAAGGCCGCTCCGGCCGAGCAACCCGCTGCGCTCAAGGCCCTGGTCGCCGAGCGTGGCCTGACCGGGATGCCGGTCAATCTGGTTCTGCACCCCGCGACTTATCAGATGCTGCTGCTCGATGCGCCCGACGTGGCCGCCGAAGAGCTGCGCGATGCCATGCGCTGGCGGGTCAAGGACCAGATCGCCGAGCCGCTGGAGCAGGTGGTGGTGGATGCCTTCCGTCTGCCCGATGACGCCTACCGTGGCCGCTCGCGCATGGCCTATTGTGCGGTGCTGGCCAAGGCACGCATGCAGGCCTGCGGCGACCTGATCGAACAGGCCGGCCTGCATCTCCACAGCATCGACATCACTGCCTTGGCGTTCCGCAACCTCGGCCTGCTGGCCGGCGCCGAGAACATGAATATCGCCTTGCTGCGCCTGCGCTCCAGCGAGGGCGTGATCTGCGTGCAGAGCGGCGCCGACCTGTACATGGTGCGGCGCATCGAGCAGGGCCTGGATCGCGCGAATGGCGACTACGGCACCGTGACCCTGGAGATTCAGCGCTCGCTCGACTATTTCGAGAGCCAGCTGGGCAAGGGCTACATCAATCGCCTGCTGCTGCTGCCGACCAAGCGAGACGGCGCGGCTGCGCTGCAGGCGCTGTCCGCCGGCCTGGCGGTCAAGCTGCAGGGGCTGGATCTGCGCGAGCTGTTCCCCGGCCAGGCCAGCGCCGAGATCGACAGCACCGAGCAGGCCTACTGCATGGCGGCTGTCGGCGGCGCCCTGCGTCAGGAGGTGTCCTGATGCAGAACGTCAACCTCTACCAGGTCGAGCGCCAGCGTCGGGATGGCCCGGAAAAGGTGCAGATGCTGCTTGGTCTGGCCCTGCTGGGTTTGCTTTGTCTGATCCACGCCGCCTGGCAGGGCTGGCAGTGGCACGCCGCCGGGCAGCACCAGGCCGCGGCCGAACTCAAGGCGCAGCAGCAGGAAGCGAACCTGGCCACTGCTCAGGCCAGCTTCATCGAACCACACCTGGACGAGCACTTGCCCACCGAGTTGGCCGCTCAGGAGGCGCGCAATCGTGAACTGCAGCGGCTCATGGCTTACCTGCAGACGCTGGCCAAGCAGCATCGCGCCGGCTTCGCCGTACCGCTGCAGGCCCTGGCCGAGCAGCATCCGCAGGGCGGGCTGTGGCTGAATGGCATCCACCTGAGCGACGGCGGCGCGCAGCTGCGTCTGCAGGGGCGCAGCCAGAACCAGGAGCTGCTGCCGGTGTATCTCGACGCCCTGGGCGCCAGCGAAGTATTCAAGGGGCGTGAGTTCGCCCGCCTGGATGTGAAGCGCGGCGAGGACCAACTGCTGGACTTCGACCTGTCCTCGCGCCCCGCCGATCAGGAGAAGAAGGCCGATGAATAAGTGGCTGCAGCGCTGGCAGGGCATGGCCGCCCGTGAGCAGTGGCTGACCTACTGCGTGGGCCTGGCGCTGCTGGGCATGTGCTATCTGCTGCTGATCGGCGACCCGTTGAGCTCTGCAGTGGCGAGCCGCGAGTCCGCCGCCAAGCTGGCCGAAGGGCGCGCCGCCGAGGCGGAGGCTGGACTCGCCGAGCTCGATGCCAGGCTCAAGGCCGATCCCAATATCCCCTACCGCAGTGCCTTGCTCGTGGCCTCCGCCACCCGCGAGGATCTGATCCGCCAGGTCGATACCGGCACCTCCGAGTTGGTGACCCCGGAGAAGATGAAGGCGGTGCTGGAGAGCCTGCTCAAGGCCCAGCAGGGCCTGAGCCTGATGGGCATGCAGAGCTTCAGCGAGCCGGTGCAGCTGCCGCAGGAAAACCAGCCGGCCAGCACAACGGCAGTTGAGAAACCGGCTGCTGCCGAGGTGACCCTGTACCGCCATGGCCTGGTGCTGGAGCTGGAGGGCGGCTACTTCGATCTGTTGCAGTACCTCGCTGCCGTGCAGAGCAGCGGCTGGAAACTGAACTGGGACAGCCTCGACTACGAGGTCGGTGAGGCCGGCCCGAGTCGCGCCAAGATCAGCCTGAAACTCTTCACCTTGAGCCGCAAGGCGGGATGGGTCGGTGTCTAGAACCCTGCTACTGAGCCTACTGCTGGGCTGCGGCCTGGCCCAGGCGGCCGTCGATCCGACCCAGCCGCCGGCCAACCTGCGTCCGGCCAGCGCGGAGCACGCGCCTGCGGCTCTTGAGCTGCAGGCCATACTGCGTGGAGCTCATGGCAGCCGCGCGGTGATCGACGGCCAGACCCTGCGCGTCGGCGAAGAACACGCCGGCCTGCGCGTGCTGGCCATCCATCCGCAATCCGTATTGATCGAGCGTCAGGGCCAGCGAGAGCTGCTGCGCCTGGCTGAACCCGTTATGAAGCCGAGCCGATGATGCCCATGACTCCGAACCTGTCGAAACGCTGTCTGCTGCTGGGCGTGACCTGCCTGCTCAGCGCCTGCCAGACCTTCATCGATGGCGACAAGCAGCTCTACGAACAGAGCGGCAAGATACTCGACGAGAGCGTGCGGCAGGCCGATGCCCAGCGCAAGGTGACCCCGCCGCCCTCGGTGCAGGCGGCCCTGCTGCCACCGCTGACTAGCAGCCTTTACAGCGGCGGCCCGCGCTTCGATGTGGCGGTCAAGGACATGCCGGCCCGCGACTTCTTCCTCAGCCTGATGGAGGGCGCAGGGCAGAACCTGGTGGTGCACCCGGAGGTCACCGGCAACATCACCTTCAGCCTGCGTCGCGTGACCCTGGAAGAAGTGCTCGCCGCCGTGCGCGACAGCTACGGCTACGACTACCGGCGCACCAGCTACGGCTACCAGATCCTGCCGAACAAGATCGTCACCCGCAGCTACGACCTCAACTACCTCAACCTGCAGCGCCTGGGCGAGTCGGACACGCGGGTCAGCTCCGGCCAGGTGGAGAGCACCGAGAGCGATTCCAGCTCCAACAGCAACAATAATGGCGGCAGCTCCAACAGCGACCGCTCGGTGACCACGCTCAACGCCAGCAAGGTGGTGACCACCAGCAATGTCGACTTCTGGAAAGAAGTCGAGGGCGTGGTACGTGCCATCGTCGGCGGCGAGGAAGGCAACAGCGTGGTGGTCAACCCGCAGGCCAGTCTGCTGGTGGTTCGTGCCAACAGCGCCGATCAGGAGAACGTCGCGCGCTTCCTCGAACAGGCGCAGCGCAACCTGCAGCGCCAGGTGGTGCTGGAGACCAAGATCCTCGAGGTCGAACTCAAGGACGGCTTCCAGGCGGGCATCAGCTGGGAGCAGATCGGTAGCGACGGCGGCGGCGCACTCGACGGCGATACCATCACCGGTCCCGACGGCATCGGCGGCGTGTTCAGTGGCATCCTTACCATCGGCGACTTCACCGGCCTGATCCAGCTGCTGCAGACCCAGGGCGAGGTGCGCGTGCTGTCCAGCCCACGCATCTCCACACTGAACAACCAGAAGGCGGTGATCAAGGTCGGTACCGACGAGTTCTTCGTCACCGAGGTGTCGTCCAACAGCTCCACCACCACTGTCGCCGGCGTTACCCAGCCGACCCAGGACGTGACTCTGACGCCGTTCTTCTCCGGCATCTCGTTGGACGTGACGCCGCAGATCGACCAGAACGACGTGGTCACCCTGCACGTGCGACCGACCGTGAGTCGTGTACAGGATCAGAACAAGACCATCGTCCTGGGCGAAGACAACGTGTTCAACCTGCCACTGGCGCTGTCCACCTCGCGCCAGTCCGACTCCATCGTGCGCGCCCGCAGTGGCCAGGTGGTGGTGATCGGCGGCCTGCTGCAGAACACCAACGAGAACAATGACGCCGAAGTGCCGTGGGCCAGCACCCTGCCGATCGTGGGCAACCTGTTCAAGCAGCAGCGCAAGTCGCTGCAGAAGAGTGAGCTGGTCATCCTCATGCGTCCGCAGGTGGTCACCGACGATGTCTGGCTCAACGAGCTCAAGCGCAGCGCGGAAACCTTCCAGGAGCTGAGATAAGGCGATGTACGAGGCCTACTTCGGTCTGCGCGAGAAGCCTTTCGCGCTGACGCCCAACACCGGTTTTCTGGTGCAGCTGGCGCCGTATCAGGCCTGCCTCAATCTGCTGCGCGTGGCGCTGGGTGAGGGTGAGGGCTTCATCAAGGTCACCGGCGAGGTTGGTACCGGCAAGACCCTGCTGTGCCGTGCACTGCTTAACGAATTGGAGGGCGAGCGCTACCAGCTGGCCTACCTGCCCAACCCCGGCATGAGCCCGGTAGGACTGCGCCAGGCCCTGGCCCGCGAGTTGCTGATCGAGGGCATTGAGGAACTGGATGCACAGGGCGTGCTGGATGCCCTGCATCGCCGGCTGATCCAGCTGGCGGTCGAGGGGCGCAGCACCGTGGTGCTGATCGACGAGGCCCAGGCCCTGCCCACCGCGACCCTGGAGGCCCTGCGCCTGCTGACCAATCTGGAGACCGAGCAGGCCAAGCTGCTGCAGGTCGTGCTGTTCGGTCAGCCCGAGTTGGACGCCACCCTGGCGCGCGACGAGTTCCGCCAGCTGCGCCAGCGCATCACCTTCTCCTACCAGCTGCGCCCGCTCGATGTGCGCGACTGCACGCGCTACCTCAACGAGCGCCTGGCCGTGGCCGGTTATCGCGGCGAGCCGCTGTTCGCGCCGCGCGCCATCCGCCGTCTGGTACGTGGCAGTGGCGGCATCCCACGGCTGATCAACATCCTCGCGCACAAGGCGCTGATGGTGGCCTTCGGCGAAGGGCGGCGGCAGGTCGCCAGCGAGCATGTGCGCCGCGCCCAACTGGACACCGAGGGCGCGCAGCCTTTCCTGCGCCGGCGCCCGGCCTGGTTCGGCTGGGGGCTGGCGGCGTTGTCGCTGTTGGTCGTGGTCGGCGCCTGGCCCTGGCTCAGCCAGTGGCGGGAGCTGCTGCCATGAGCCTGGTCAACGACATGTTGCGCGACCTCGAGGATCGTCGCGCCGCGCCCACCGAGCGTCTCGCTCTGGAAGGCCTGCACGCGGTCGACGAGGCCGGTGCCAGTCGTCGCGAACAGTGGGAGCGTCTGCGCCGTGGCTCCATCTGGTTCATGGCGGTGATGCTGATCGCCACCCTGATCGGCGTGATGATCGGCCGGGTGGTCAACGGCCAGATTCCCTGGGGCGGAGTGATGCCCAAGGCCGAGCCGGCGGTTGCCGTGGCGCCGGTGGTGGCGCCGCCGCGGTTGCTGGAGGTGCTGCCGCAGAACGATGCCCGTGGTCTGACCTTGCAACTGCTGCTGGAGCGTTCGGTGCCCTATCAGCGCACCGAGGAGGGCGGGGCGGTCAGCCTACGCCTGCCGGGTGTGGAACTGGTCGGTGGGCCGCAGTCCAGCCGCGTGCAGCGTAACGGTCGCAGCCTGTCCTGGCGGGTCGAGGCGCAGGGCAAGGATGTGCAGGTGCTGCTGGTCGGCCTCGGCGAAGGGCTGGAAGTGCGCGATCGTCTGGAGCCTGCCGGCGACCGCTGGATGCTGTGGATCGAGGTGCCGCTGAACGAGCCGGTGGCCGTCAACGAGGCACCGGTCGAGCTGGATCAGCTTCCCGCCGCCTTGCCTGCCGAAGAACGCGCGGCCGAGCCGGAGATGCCAGCCTGGGCCACCGCGCCTGTGCCGGCGGCCAAGGCGGAGGCGATTGCTCCCGTGGCCGAGCCCGCGCCGGTCAGTGGGCCGCCGGAAGTGAAGATCGAACCCTATCGCCCCGATGGCCTGGCCAATGCACGCCAGGCCATTCAGGCCGGTGACTACCGCAAGGCCATTGTCGAGCTTGAGGCCCTGCAGAAGACCCGTGGTCGCGATCCGGAAGTGATGCGCTGGCTGGCCCGCGCCTACCTGGGCGATGGTCAGCAGGCGCGTCTGCTCAGCTGGCTGCCGGAGCAGCTGGCGAAGATGCCTCAGGACAGCGAGCTGCGCCTGCTGCTGGCACGCGCCCAGCTACAGGCCGGCGACACCATGGGGGCCGTGGCTACGCTGGAACAGAACGCTCCAGCGCTGGACCAGGAACCGACCTATCACGCGCTGCTGGCCGCCAGTTACCAGCAGACCGGGCAATGGCAGCAGAGCGCTGCGCTGTACCGGCAGATGGTCGCCCTGCGCCCGACCCAGGCCACCTGGCAACTGGGCCTGGCCATCGCCCTGGAGCAGCTCGACCAGCCGGCCGAAGCTGCCCGACATTACCGCCTGGCCCTGCAGGGACTGGGGTTGGACGAGAGCGCCCGGCGCTTCGCCAGCGAACGAGCCACGGCGCTGGGAGGCCGAGGATGATGGATGAGGTTCGCCCCTCCGACTTAGCACAGCGCAAGATTCGCCTTGGCGACCTGCTGGTGCAGGCCGGGCTGATCAACGATGCGCAGCTGCAGCAGGCCCTGCAGGAACAGAAGCGCACCGGCTCCAAGCTCGGCCGTACCGTGGTCGACATGGGCTTCGTCGCTGAGGTCAAGCTGCTCACCGCGCTGTCCGAGCAGCTGAAGATTCCCTTCATCGAGCTCAAACACTTCAAGTTCGACCAGCAGTTGGTACAGACCCTGCCTGAGGCCATGGCCCGGCGCTTCCGCGCCATCCCGCTGTCGCGCGAGGGCGGCGGCATCCTGGTAGGCATGTCCGACCCGCTCGACCTGTTCGCCCAGGACGAGATGGAGCGCATCCTCAAGACCCGCGTGCACCCGGCGGTGGTGCGCGAGGCCGAGTTGCTGGCGACCCTCGACCTGGTCTATCGGCGCACCAGCGAGATCGCCTCGATCGCCGGCGAGCTGGAAGGCGAGCTGCAGGACAGCGACTTCGACCTGTCCAAGCTCGGTGCCGACAACGTCAGCGACGCGCCGGTGGTGCGCCTGCTGCAGACGCTGTTCGAGGACGCCGTGCAGATGAAGGCGTCGGACATCCACATCGAGCCGGACGAAGGCGTGGTGCGCATTCGCCAACGTATCGATGGCGTGCTCAACGAGCAGGTGATGAAGGAGCAGCGCATCGCCTCGGCGCTTGTCATGCGTCTGAAGATCATGTCTGGCCTGGATATCTCCGAGAAGCGT
Source organism: Pseudomonas sp. ML96 (assembly GCF_000761545.1). Classification (GTDB taxonomy): domain Bacteria; phylum Pseudomonadota; class Gammaproteobacteria; order Pseudomonadales; family Pseudomonadaceae; genus Aquipseudomonas. The sequence continues at coordinate 207,871 of NZ_JPMY01000006.1, forward strand.
CTGCCGCAAGACGGCCGCTTCAACATCCGGGTGAAGAACCGCGCCATCGATGTGCGGGTGTCGACCATGCCGGTGCAGTTCGGCGAATCGGTGGTGATGCGTCTGCTCGACCAGAGCGCCGGCATCGCCAGCCTGGATGCCGGCGGTATGCCGCCGGACATGCTGGCGCGCTTCCGCCGTCTGCTGCAGCGTCCCTATGGCATGGTGCTGGTCACCGGCCCCACCGGCTCGGGTAAGACCACCACGCTGTACGCCGGGCTGGCCGAGCTGAATAGCCCGGAGAAGAAGATCATCACCGTGGAGGACCCGGTCGAATACCGTCTGCCGCGGATCAACCAAGTACAGGTCAACACCAAGATCGAGCTGACCTTCGCCCGCGTGCTGCGCGCCGCCCTGCGTCAGGACCCGGACATCGTGCTGATCGGCGAGATGCGTGACCAGGAGACCGCCGAGATCGGCCTGCGCGCCGCGCTTACCGGTCACCTGGTGCTGTCCACCCTGCACACCAACGATGCGCTGACCTCGGCCATGCGCCTGATCGACATGGGCGCCGAGCCCTTCCTGGTCGCCACCTCGCTTAACGCCGTGCTGGCCCAGCGTCTGGTGCGCCGGGTCTGCGAGAACTGCATGGAAGACCACCAGCCCGAGCCGCAGCAGATGGCCTGGCTGGAGAACCTGCACGGTGCCCCACTGGCCGGGCGTGCCTTCAAGCTGGGGGGCGGTTGCCACCAGTGCCACAACACCGGCTATGCCGGGCGCCTGGGCGTGTTCGAACTGCTGGAGATGGACGAGGCAATGGTCGCCGCGCTGCGCCGCAACGACCCGCACGGCTTTGCCGAGGCAGCCAAGGCCAGCGCCAACTACCGCCCGCTGGCAGCCTGTGCGCTGGACTACGCGCTGGCTGGCGTGACCAGCGTCGAGGAGGTGCTCAAGGTTTGCGCCACCCTCACCGATGAGGTCGTGGTGTGAGCCAGTTTCGCTACACCGGGCGCGATGCCCAGGGCGGCAAGGTCGTCGGCACTCTGCAGGGCGCCAGCAGCGACAGCGTGGCCAGCGACCTGCTGGCGCAGAAGATCACTCCGCTGACCATCGAAGAGCAGGCCGAACAGAGCGGCGAGGACGTGTTTGCCGCACTCAAGGAGAAGCTGCGGCGCAAGAGCATCGACCTCGAGGAGCTGATCATCTTCTGCCGGCAGATGTACAGCCTGACCAAGGCCGGCGTGCCGATCATCCGTGCCATCGGCGGCCTGGCTGAGTCGCACCGCAACCAGTACTTCCGCGAGGTACTACAGGAGGTGCGTGCCGACCTAGAGGGCGGAGTCAGCATGGCGGTGGCACTGCATGCCCACCCCAAGGTGTTCGGCACCCTGTTCATCAGCATGATCAGCGTAGGCGAGAATACCGGTCAGCTCGACCAGGCCTTCCGCCAGCTGTCGAATTACTTGGAGCTGGAGCGCGAGACGCGCAAACGCATCACCCAGGCGACTCGCTATCCGTTGTTCGTGATGGCAGCCATGGGTGTGGCGCTGGTGGTGATCAACCTGTTCGTGATTCCGGCCTTTGCCAAGGTCTTCGAACAGTTCCATGCCCAGCTGCCCTGGCCGACCCGGGTGCTGATCGGCACCTCGCAGTTCTTCCAGGATTTCTGGTGGCTGATGCTGCTGGTCTTCGTCGGCGGGCTCTACGCCTTCTTCAAGTGGGCGGAAACCGAGGCCGGGGCGCTAAAGTGGGACGCGACCAAACTGCGCCTGCCCATCGTCGGCGGCATCTTCGAGCGCATCGCCCTGGCCCGTTTCACCCGCACATTCGCCATGATGTACCGCGCTGGTGTACCGCTGCTACAGACCCTGTCGATCAACAGTGCCAGCGTCGGCAACCGGCATATCGGCCAGGCCATCCTCGGCATGCGCGAGGGTGTCGAGCGTGGCGAGGCTCTGACCCGCACCGCTTCGGCCAGCGGGCTGTTCACGCCGCTGGTGCTGCAAATGATGGCGGTGGGCGAGGAGACAGGTGCACTCGACGACCTGTTCGTCGAAGTGGCCGATTTCTATGAACAGGAGGTCGATTACGACCTCAAACAATTGGCATCGGCCATCGAACCTATATTGATCGTGGCCATGGGCGGGCTGGTGCTGATCTTGGCCCTGGGTGTGTTCCTACCCATGTGGGAGCTGGCTTCCGTGGCCAAGGGCGGCGCGTGAGCCCGGACTACGAGGCCGATTACTGGGTGCGTCGCTCACGCCTATTTGGCTGGGGGCTGACCCTGATCATGGCGACAGGTTTGTTATTGGCGCTAGGCTGGAAAATAGCCGAGGTCAGTGAAGAGCGGGCCATGCAGGCCACTCGCGAAAATCTGGCTGCCAGCCTCACGCATATGGCGGCGGAGCAGATGGCCAAGGACCAGTTACCGGACGCGGCCTGGAGGCAAAGGAATCCGTTCGTGCTGCTGCGTTGGCAGCAGGACGACTATTGCGGCGAGCTGGCCGTGGGTGATGAGCCGGAGGCCGGCTGCTGGTACTGGCTGCCGCAGCAGGCCTGGGTGTTATACCGGCCGCGCTTTGCGGACGGATGGACAAGGGAAGGGAGTGAGGTGCGGGTTTGGCGGTTGCTGGCGGTTCCCGATGTAATGTCGACTGCGTCACAATCGGTTCGCAATGCCTTTGCCCTGGAGCTTGAGGCGGTCCCTGCCGTGGAATTGGCCGCGCAAGGGTTTTGAGTCAGAGAGGAAGCACGATGAAGAACAGCAAAGGTTTTACCCTGATCGAACTGGTGGTAGTGATCGTCATCCTCGGCATCCTCGCCGCGGTGGCGCTGCCGCGCTTCATGAACGCGACCAAGGATGCGCATCGCGCAGCCGTTGAAGGTGTCGCTGGGGCGCTGGCTTCGGCTGTGACACTAGTGCGTTCGCAATACGAGCTGAACCGCAATGGTGGTGTCAACGGTAACGGCTGTACCAGCAGCAATACCTGCCAGATTGATGTGGGTGGTTTTGGCAATGCTGATGTTGATGTTAATGCCAACGGCTGGCCGATTGGCACTGGTCGGTCTGGTACGCCAGGCGCCAATGCTGCTATGAGTGCAAATACCTGCAACCAAGTGTTCACCAGCGTTCTACAGGGCTCTGCGCCTACTGTGGGTACTGGCGGTAATGTTGATTACATAACCACTGGCACTGGCACTACCTGCCGCTTCACCTATCAGCTCGACGATGCGGACGATTTCATCGAATACAACGCCAGCACTGGCGAAGTAACCAACACCTTTAACTAATCCCAATAAGGAAGTAGACCCATGAAGAGACAACAAAGCGGATTTACTCTGATCGAGCTGATCATGGTCATAGTGATTCTGGGCATCCTGGCTGCCTTTGCTCTACCGAGGTTTGCCGACTTGAGTAGTGATGCAAAAAAAGCCTCCTTGAATGGTTTGGCCGGCTCTCTGAAGTCTGCTGCAGCTATTGCGCGTTCTAGTCAGCTGGCCAAGGGTTCTGCTTTGGGGGCCTCTGTGAACTTGGACGGTACAGATGTTGTGATGGTGAATGGTTATCCGCAGGCTCTTACCGCTGGTGCAGGTATCAGTGCGGCGGTAGGTATTGTTGATTCAAGTGACTACACCGCAACCGGCGGTGCCGCAGCTGGGGGCAGTACAGTTACCTACCAGTTAACTGGGAAGCTCAGCGCAACCTGCCAGGTCACCTATAAAGCGGCCACTGCAGGTACTGACAATACAGCGCCAATTACCGCAGCTCCGGTAGTGACCATTACTAACAGCGGTTGCTGATAGCGGATGGAACAAACAGGGCGTGGTTTCACTCTGGTAGAGCTGATGCTGGTGATGGTCATCATCGGCATTCTCGCAGCCGTAGTGGGGCCGCGCTTCTTTGAGCGCTCGGTATTTGATCAGCGCTTGTACTACGAAGAGGCGCTGTCCGCCGTGCGCTATGGGCAAAAGCTGGCGCTGGCCAGCGGCTGCTTGATTCAGGTGAGCCTGAACAATGCCAGTGGCTATAGCGTACAGCGGGCCGCATCCTGTACCAGTGGTAGTTATGTCGATGTGCAGGGCCCGGATGGCCAGACTCCATATGCCCGGGCACTACCTAGTGGGGTAAGCGTCACGTCGACTACCTTCCCGGTAGTGTTTGGCTCCCAGGGCGAGCCCTCGACTGCGGCTGCCGCCACCATCAGTGGTTTCACAATCAACGTGGCTGCAACCACCGGTCTGGTGCAATGAGGCGCCAGCGCGGTATGACACTGATCGAGTTGGTGATCACCATCGTGATTATCGGTATTGCTGCCGCTGCACTTTACAGCGCCATGGCGGCTATCGGTGGACGTTCGGCAGATCCCATGCTGCGGCAACAGAGCCTGGCCATCGCAGAGGCGTACTTGGAAGAGATTCTTCTGCAGCCGTTCCTCGATCCAAGCAATGCCGTATGCCCGGCGGCTCCGGCCAATCGCTCCAGCTACGACAATGTCTGTGACTACAATGGCCTCAATGACAATGGCGCGCGGGATGCCCGTGGTCAGGCCATTACGGGATTGGCTAATTATCGAGTGCAGGCTTCGGTGACTGCTCAAGAATGGGATGTTTTGGCTGCGGCCAACGTACTCTATGTGTTGGTCACCGTGACTGACCCTGCCGGTCAGCAGCTGCAGCTCGGCGGCTACAGGACGCGTTATTGATGGAGCGTCTGCGCGGTTTCACCCTGGTCGAACTGGTGATGGTCATCGCTCTGTCTGGCTTGGTGGCGCTGATGATCACTACCGTGCTGTCGCGGCCGATGGAGGGCTTCGTCGGCCAGAGCCGGCGGGCGATCCTGGTGGATCAGGCGGCAGGTGCCTTGAATCGCATGAGTCGTGATGTGCGTCTGGCCATTCCCAACTCACTGCGTGTCTCGGCCAATGGTCAGGCGGTGGAGATGCTGCTGATTCACAGCGCTGGACGCTATCGCCCTAACCGGGTGGGGGGCGAGGGGTTGAGCTTCTCCAGCGCTACCGCCGGCACCTGTGGCAGCTCGACGACCGGTGCCCGCTGCGACAGCGTGCAGCTGCTCGATGCCAGCATCAATCCTGCGGGCGCCAACTGGATGGTGCTGTACAACGTTGGGGCTGAGTCCGGCGGTAATCCGGTTGCCGGTAGCAATGTCTGGAGCTATGCGAATCCTGGGGTGATCACCCCGACCGGTACCACCTTCAGCGTGGTCAGCAATACTCCGGCAGGTGAGAGCCAGATCATTCTCAGCAACCTGCCTGCCGGCGGCTTCCAGTTCGCCTTTGCCTCGCCGCAGCGGCGTTTGTACCTGGCGCAGGTAGTGGTGGGATATCGCTGTGTTGGCAATCAGTTGTTGCGCTATAGCTACACCCAGTTGCTCAACGCGATTCCAAATAACCCTCCTGCGGGCTCCAATCCGCAACCGGTGGCGGCCAATGTCGCTAGCTGCGGGTTCGTCTATCAGTCTGGTAGTACCCAGCGTGCTGGCTTGCTAGCCCTCAATCTACAGCTCAGCCGGGATGGCGAGAGCGTGCAACTGATGCAGCAGGTCCACGTCGACAATGCCCCCTGATCTGAGACTATCCCGCTCGGCGGGCTTCGGCCTGGTGGCCGCGATGTTCCTGATCATCGTGGTGGCGCTGCTGATCGCTGCCATGGCTCGCTTGTCCACTGGCCAGCATGGCACCAGCAGCCTGGCCATCCAGCAGGCGCGGGCCTACCAAGCAGCCAGATCAGGTCTGGAATGGGGTATTACCCAGGCCTTCAATGCCGGCACCTGTGCGGTGGGTAGTCCCACGCTCGGTGGCAATCTGAGCGAGTTCGCCGTCGCGGTGGCCTGCGGTAGAACCAGCTATACCGATGAGCAGGGCGTGGCCATCACTATCTATCGTTTCACCGCCACCGCGCAGAATGGCACCCCGGCGGGGCGCACGGATTACGCCTATCGGCAACTGACCGCTGTAGTGGAGCGCTCGCCGTGAAGTCGTTTGCCATCTACCTTCGTCTGCTTCTTCTGCCGCTGCTGGTACTGCTCAGCAGTGCCGTATGGGGCGCGGCCTACACCTTGCCTGCAAGTAGTTTCCCGCCGTGTCAGGGGACTTGGACTTCCGGTACCAACAGCTGCAACGCGGTGATCAGCTTTTCTTCCGGCGATACGGTCACCAGCAATAGCGTTCAGACGGTATCTGCCGACGGCGGCTTCGTCCTGCGCGGTAACGTGATTGGCTCTAGCACTGTCAACATCACCCTGCGTGCGGCGTACAACGAGATCCGCACGGCGGGCTCATCGGCCACCACCATCTATGGTTCGGTGCTCAACGATAGCGGGCTGATTACCCTGAGCAACGTCACCATCAATGGCTCCATTCAGACCTCCAGTGGCACCGTGACGCTCACATCGTCCAGCGTGAGTGGCAGCGTAACGGGTACTGGCAACGGCAACCTCACCAGCACCAGCATCACTGGCAACGTAAGCTTTACCAATGGTCTGACAGCCAGCGGGACGACCTTCTCAAGCTCCGTGAGTACCAACGGCAACGCGAACCTTACTGGAGGCTCGGTGGCCGGTACGCTTACCGCAAGGAACGGCGTGACCACCAACGGCACTAACCTCAATGGCAAGGTGACTGCCACCAATGGCAGTTCCTCGATCACCGGAGGCACGATCAATGCGGACATAGAAGGCAGTTGTTGCACTATCACCATCAATGACGCCTATGTAACCGGTAATATCAGCAATAACGGCGCGCTGCAGATCAACAACACGACCATCACCGGTGCAATCACCGGCGGTAATACCGTGACGTTGAGTAATGGCACTATCTATGGCGATGTCTCGGCAGGCAACTGGAACAACGCCATTAGCGGTACCGGCAATAGCAAGGTCTACGGGACCTGCACACCGAGCGTCACTAACCCGACCACGCTGTGTGACGACAGCCCGGTCAGCACCTGCTTCACCGACAATTTCAATCGCTCGGACCTCGGTACCAGTAACTGGGCGGTGACCAGCCGTAACGGCAGTTTCGGTGTGCCGAAGACGGTGGGCAGCCGCCTGCGCTTGACCGACAATACCGGCAACGTGGCCACCGGCGCGACCCTGCAGCGTTTGCTGCCGGCAGCCAACAACTTCGTGCAGGTGCAGTTCAAGTACTACGGTTATAGCGGCAATGGCGCCGACGGGGTGGCGCTGATTTTCTCAGATGCTTCGATCACACCGCAGCCGGGAGGCTATGGTGGTTCGCTTGGCTATGCCCAGTCGAACGGTATCAGCGGATTCGCCGGTGGCTGGCTGGCAGTGGCAATGGATGAGTACGGCAACTTCTCCAACCCTACCGAGACCCGCAGCGGTGGACCCGGCCAGCGCCAGGATTCGGTGTCTATTCGCGGCGCAGGCAGCGGCACCACTGGTTACCGCTATCTGGCGGGTACTGCGGCGAACCTGAATCCAGGAATTGATGTGTCCGGCACTACCGCAGGGCCTGGCCATACATATCGCATAACCCTGGATAGTCGTACGACGGGCAAGACCATGGTCATGGTGGAGCGCAACACCGGCTCGGGTTTTACCACCCTGATCTCGTCCTTCGATGTGCGTACCTTCACCGGCCAGTCGACCCTGCCGAGTGATTTCTTCATGTCGCTGACTGGCTCCACTGGTGGCTCGAACAATATCCATGAACTGGACGATCTGCAGGTCTGCGCGACTCGACTCAATCCGATTGGTCAGCAGATCGATCATATCCGTATCGAGCATGACGGCAGCGCGCTGACTTGCCAGCCGGGGACGGTGACGGTCAAAGCATGCATGGATGCCGATTGCACCAGTCTCTATCCCGATCCAGTGACGGTCACGCTGAGTCCAACTGCGGGGTGGGTCGGTAGTAACAGCCTGACATTGACCGGGGGTATCGGGACTGCGCAATACCGGAGCACGACGCCTGGGAGTATTGTTTTTGGCGTCACCAATGTCAGTGGGCCCCTCAAACCGCTGAGTACGCCGAAGTGCGCCAACGGTGGGGCGATGAGCAGTTGCCCCATGGTCTTTTACGAGAGCGGGTTCATTTTTGATGTACCCCACATGGTCGCGAACACCGAACATGAGGTCAGCATCCAGGCGGTGCGCAAGGATGCCACTACGCAATTGTGTGTGCCGGCTTTCCAGAAGGTCACTCGCACGCTCAAGTTCTGGTCCACCTACGGAGAGCCAAATACTGGCACGCGTGCCGTTGCTGTTAACGGCGGCAGTGTCGCGACGGCAAGCCCTGGTACGGATGTCAGCCTGGCGTTCGATGAGCAAGCGAAAGCCAAGTTCATGGTGCGCTACACGGATGCCGGGCAGATGGCTCTGAACGCAAGTTATATGCCCACCACTGGAAATGACTCGGGGCTGGTCATGCTGGGAAGCGACTCATTTGTTTCTCGCCCAGTCGGTCTGTGCGTATACAGCGATAGCCCCAATAGCGACTGTGCGGTAGGCGATGCCAGTTGCTCCAAATTCGTGGCTGCGGGAGATTCCTTCCGCTTGCGTGTAGGTGGCGTGGCCTGGCAGAGCGGTGACACGGATGGATTGTGCATCGGCAACCTGAAGACACCGAACTACCGGCAAAGCGAAATAGTGCTGACACACAGCCTGGTTGCGCCAGGTGGTGGAGAGTTGGGCAGCCTGAAGGTGAGCAAAATAGATATAGCTGCGGTAGACGGCGGCGAGAAGGTGCTTACCGACCAGAGTATTTCTGAGGTAGGAGTGTTCACCATTACGGCCACACCGCCAACCAGCTATCTCAACGCTCCTGGGGTGGGTAATAGCGACGGCTCTAGCGATAACTCACTAGAGGTGCTCAGCGCTAGCGAAAAAATTGGTCGCTTCTACCCCGCGAGCTTCCAACTCGCCGACCCCATGGTGAGTCCCGTATGCAACGGCTTCACATACGCAGGTCTGGTGGGCCTGGTAGGCCCTCCGGCACAACTGGCAAAGGCAGGGCAGCCATTTTCGGCCAGCGGCTCCTTATCTGCAGTTAATAGAAGCGGCAGCGTGACGAAAAACTATGTTGGCGCCTTCGCGAAGCTGAAGAGCACTGCTCCTGGCATCGCCTATGCCGATCCAGGTGCACAGGGCGTGCTCTCGGGGGCCACCACCAACATCACAGAACAGTCGGTCCCGGGCCAAGATAAGAGGGGCTATCTCGAATACTCAACTAACGGTCTTGCTTACCAGTTCAGCGCGCCTCGCGCGCCCTACAGTCTAGAGGCTGAAGTCAGGGCGACTGATAGCGATGGGGTGACCGGGAGTGTTAAGGACGAAGGGCGAAATCCATCTGGACAAGCTGACTCGGCGTATTTACCGAGCTTCTATCTTGGCCAAGCTCGTATCGGCAATGCCCATGGCTCAGAGCTGCAAGGTTTAGCATTGCCGTTCAGGGTGAATTACTTCAACGGGAGTGTTTACGCGCTCAATACGCTGGATAGTTGCACGGCATTCAAGCCGGTAGTACTAGACCCTTATCAGCGTACCGACAGTGGTAGTGGCACTCCGGCTTTGGCAGATCTTCCTTACGTGCTCTCGGCAGGTGTCGGCGCGTACCAACTTTCTGCACCTGGAGCACAGAGTGGTGGTAGCCAGTGGGTGCGTTTCACCCCGGCGCCCAGTTGGCTCAAGTTTGACTGGAATGGGGATGGGACTCTGGACGATCCAGCGGGGCTCGCGACATTTGGCATCTATAAAGGCGCAGCGCCACTGATCTTCCGCCGCGAGGTTTACCGCTAATCCATGGTCCGGATCGGTGCGATTGCACCAGAATCGTTCGCCTGTGATCTGGCGCTTTCGTGGCGATTTGGCTGCCAGGGGCGCTGGTCAGCGTAGAAAGCAGCGCCGAAATACCTGATTTCTTGCGTAGAAATGAAAAAGGCCGCCTGTGAGGGCGGCCTTTTTGCCTGGGGTGTAAAAGAGGGGATTCCCCGGCCTGCCTGTACCAAGGTCCCCAAAACTGGAGTTACCTGATACTAAGCAGGAGGTGTGCCAGTTTTATGACCGAGCCGGCGCGAAGCTGATTTTTCTGCTTCTGCACCACGCTTCTGGTGATGTCGTGCATGCCGGTGCAACAGGTGCCGGGAGCTGTGCGGATCGAGTTGTGGGGACTAGTCTTCAGAGGGTCTTCTAGCAGTCGGACATGGCGCATGAGCGGATTACGCGGTTGGGCATTGCTGTTTGCGCTGCTGCTGGACGCGCCGGCCATGGCCGAGCATCTGCGCCTGACGGGCGATGCCTGGCCGCCCTTCACCGATCAGACGCTGCCCAACAACGGGCTGGCGGTGGATCTGGTCAGCTCCGCCCTGCAGCGCGCCGGGCACAGCACCGAGTATGTCGAGGTGCCCTGGGCGAGGGTGCTGCGTGGGCTGCAGCAGGGTGACTACGATGTGGTGGTCGCTGCCTGGTACAGCTCCGAGCGCACCCGCTACGGGCTGTTCTCCGATCCCTATCTGGTCAATCGCATTCGCTTCCTGCGCCGCACCGGCATGCCCATCGAGTACACCGATCTGGGGCAGTTGAGCGCCTACAGCATCGCCGTGGTGCGCGGTTACAGCTACGACGCGGCCTTCGATAGCGCCGAGGGGCTGAGCAAAGTGCCGGTGCTGGAGTTCGCCATGGGCGCGCGCATGCTGGCGGCGGGGAGGGTGCAGCTGACCCTGGAGGACGAGTTGGTGGCGCAGTACCACCTCAACCGCGACCTGCGGGAAATCCGCAACTCGGTGGAGTTCATCGAGACGCCGCTGAGCGAGAACGGCCTGCACATCCTGGTGCGGCGCAGCCACCCGATGCACCAGCAGATCGTCCGCGAGTTCAACGCCAGCATCGAGGCGATGCGCGCGGACGGCGGCTACAGGCGCATCTTCCAGCGGCATGGCCTGGAGGGCGACGAATAGGCTGCCTGGGGGCGTGAGCTACGCGCCGACCTTCAATCGACCTGCGAGGTGGCGACAGAGCGTCCGCGGCCGCTGTGCTTGGCTTGATACAGGCGCATGTCGGCCAGGTGCAGGAGGCTTTCCAGGTCGTCCGGGGCGCCGTGGTAGATGCCGGCGCTGAAGCCTAGCGGCGGGGCGCCGCTGGCGTACTTCAGGGCGGCGCACTGGCGGCGCAGCAGTTCCAGGCATTTGCCGACGGTGTCGCCGTCGAGCTGGCTGACCAGGGCGAACTCCTCGCCGCCCAGGCGGCCCAGCAGGCTGTCCGGGAAGGTCTTGCGCAGGGTGCGGGCGAACTGCACCAGGGCGGCATCGCCGCTGGCGTGGCCGTGCTCGTCGTTGATCACCTTGAAGTGGTCGAGGTCGATCATCGCCACGCTGAGATTCTGCTTGCTCTTCTGCGCCTGGCGCATCATCTCCACGCCCTGCTCGTAGAAAGCGCGGCGGTTGTACAGACCGGTCAGCGAGTCGAACAGCGCCGCCTGCTTCAGCGCGTGCAGCATGTCGCGGCGCTCCAGGCAGGACATCACGCGGCAGTTGAGCTCCTCGGGGCAGAACGGCTTACGTAGGAAGTCATCGGCGCCATGCTTGATGAACATGGCGCTGAGCGAGCCCTTGGCGTCGGCCGACAGGCCGAGAATGATCATCTCGTGGCGCTTCATCTTCTGCCGCAGCAGCTTGACCAGCTCGAAGCCGCTCAGGCCAGGCATGCTGTGGTCGACCAGGAACAGGTCGATGTCCGGCTGCTCCTGCAGGATACGCAGCGCCTCGTCGCCGTCGCAGGCGTCGATGATCTGGTACAGGTGCGGGGTCAGTACGCGGCGGATGAAGTGGCGGGTGGCTTCGGAGTCTTCCGCCACCAGGATCTTCACGTGGCTGTTGCTCTCCAGCCGGTGCAGCAGGCGGAAGGCGTATTCGTAGGAGTGCTGGCTCTCCTTCAGCACATAGTCGACCACGCCCTTGAGCAGCAGCTCGTCGCGGCGGTGCTCGTCATAGGAGCCACTGAGCACGATGCAGGGCAGGCTGTACTGCAGCACCAGGTCGACGATCTCGCCGTTCGGCGCGTCGGGCAGGTTGAGGTCGACGATGGCGGCGAAGAACAGCGCCGAAGAGGTCTCCAGCAGCACCTGCGCTTCGCCCAGCGAGGCGCAGAACAGCGGCTCCAGCTCGGGCTCCTGACGGAACAGATGTTCGAGGATCTTCAGCACCAGTGGGCTGTCTTCCACCACCAGAATATTGCGCATCGCCAACTTCCCTCTAGAACATCCGCACCTTCACCGAACGACCCTTGATCTTGCCGCTCTGCAGACGCTGCATGGCCTGCTTGGCGACGCTGCGATCCACCGCCACGTAGGCCTGGTAATCGAAGATGGCGATCTTGCCGACCTTGTCGCCGGGGATGCCGGCGTCGCCAGTCAGCGCGCCGAGAATATCGCCAGGGCGCAGCTTGTCCTTGCGCCCGGCGGCCAGACACAGGCTGTGCATCGGTGGCAGCAGCGCCTCGCCCTTGTCCTTCAGCTCGCCGAGCAGCTGCCAGGTCAGCGGGCTGCCCTGCAGCTCCTCGACGGCCTGGGCGCGGTAGGCCTCGCTGGGCGCCACCAGCGACAGGGCCAGGCCCTTCTCGCCGGCCCGGCCGCTGCGGCCGATACGGTGGATATGCACCTGCGCATCACGCGCCAGTTCGACGTTGATCACCAGCTCCAGGCCTGCAACATCCAGGCCGCGGGCGGCCACGTCGGTGGCTACCAGCACGCTCAGGCTGCGGTTGGCGAACAGGGTCAGCACCTGGTCGCGGTCGCGCTGTTCGAGGTCGCCGTGCAGGGCGGCAGCGGAAATCTTCTCCGATTCGAGCAGGGCGGCCAGTTCGTCGCACTGCTGGCGTGTGGCGCAGAAGGCCACCGCCGGCTGCTTGCGGAAGTGTCGCAGTAGACGGATCACCGCCTCCATGCGCTGCTTGGGATCGATCTCGTAGAAGCGCTGCTCGATCTGCCCGTCGTCGTGCAGCGCCTCCACCTGCACTCGCTCGGGGCTGCGCAGGAAGCGTGCGGCCAGCTGCTCGATGCCCGCCGGGTAGGTGGCGGAGAACAGCAGGGTCTGGCGCTTGGCCGGGGTCTGCTCGATGACCTCGGCGATGCTGTCGAAGAAGCCCATGTCGAGCATGCGGTCGGCTTCGTCCAGCACCAGGGTATTGAGCCCGTCCAGCTTCAGGGTGCCTTTGCGCAGGTGTTCCTGGATGCGCCCTGGGGTGCCGACGATGATGTGCGCGCCATGCTCCAGCGAGCCGATCTGCGGGCCCAGCGGCACACCGCCGCAGAGGGTGAGGATCTTGATGTTGTCCGCCGCGCGGGCCAGGCGGCGCAGCTCCTTGGCCACCTGGTCGGCCAGCTCGCGGGTCGGGCACAGCACCAGTGCCTGGCAGCCGAAGAAGCGCGGATTCAGCGGGTGCAGCAGGCCGATGCCGAAGGCCGCGGTCTTGCCGCTACCGGTCTTGGCCTGGGCGATCAGGTCGCGGCCCTTGAGGATCAGCGGCAGGCTGGCGGCCTGGATCGGCGTCATTTCGGCGTAGCCGAGGGCGGCGAGGTTGTCGCGCATGGCGGCGGACAGCGGCAGTGAGGCGAAGGCGGTGGTCACGGGGCGAACCTGGTGGAGGCGTGGCCGCGAATTGTAGCAGGGGTGACCGGCGCGGCCCGCGTGAAAATCGGCCATCAGCGCCTAAGCTGGAAGCAGACTAACTCGCCGCCCAAGGCTAAGGCCGCCATCGATGCGCACGCTCAAGGGGCTGTTGTTGTGCCTGTCACTGGCCAGCCTGCCGGCCGCGGCCGAGTGGTACCCGGTGGCGGTCGAGGCCGATGGCCGGGCCGAAGAGTACCGGCCGCTGCCGCGCGCGGCGCAGCCCTGGCGCATCTGCGCGCTTTTGCCGCACGGCAAGGACCGCTACTGGTGGGGCGTGGCCTGGGGGCTGGACCAGGAGGCCGCGCGCCAGGGCGTGCAGCTGGGCATCTATGAGGCCGGTGGCTACGAGAACCCTGCCGTGCAGCAACGACAACTGCAGGAGTGCCGCGCGGCCGAAGCGGATGCCTATGTCATCGCCGCCATCAATACCGATGGCCTGTGCCCCGAGGTCGCCCGGCTGCTGGCGGCCAAGCGTCCGGTCATCGACCTGTCCAACGGCCTGGAGTGCGCCGGGGTGACCGGCCACGCGCGAGTCGATTTCGCGGCCATGGCGCGCGCGGCCATCGCCTATATCGAGCAGCGCAGGGCGCTCCTACAGCCTCGGCTGGCTGCCAGGGCCGCAGGGCGCCGGCTGGGTGATGAGCTCCGAGCGCGGTTTACACCAGGTGCTACAGGGCAAGCCGGTGACGCTCTACCACGGTGGTTACGCGCCGGTGGACCGCGCCAGCCAGGCGCAGCTGGTGCGCGACCTGCTTGGCTCCCACGAGCATCTCGACTACCTGCTGGGCAATGCCGAGGCGGCGGGTTTCGCCGCCCAGCTTGTGCAGACGGGCAACGGCAGCCGCCGCACCGAGGTGCTGGCGACCTACGCCACCGAGCGCATCATCGAGCAGATCCGCGATGGCTTTATCCTGGCCGCGCCCACCGACTCACCGGTGCTGCAGGCGCGCATCGCCATCGACCTGGCGGTGCGCGCCCTGGAGGGCAAGCCGCACCCCGTGGAGGTCAGCTCGCGGATCGAGATGCTCGACAAGACCAGCCTGCAGCACTTCGACATCAGCCGGCTGATGCCGCCCGAGGGGCACTGGATGATCCGCCGCGAGCTGCCGCAGTAGTGGCGCCTAGAGTTCTTGCTTGAGCTCGGCGATGCGTGCGTCCTTGTCCTGCCACAGCTGGCTGACCCAGTGCTGCACGTACTGGCGGAATTCCGGATCGTTCTCGTAGTCGCCGGCCCACAGCGCCGGGTCCAGCTCGCGGGTGCGGATGTCCATGATCACTTTCGGCACCTGGCCGCTGATCAACGCCCAGAAGCCCGGTGGGCGCTGGCCGGGATAGACCAGGGTGACGTCGAGCAGGGCGTCCAGCTGCGGGCCGAGGGCGGCCAGGGCGAAGGCCACGCCGCCGGCCTTGGGCTTGAGCAGGTACTGGTAGGGCGAGCCTTGCTGGGCCTGCTTGGCCGGAGTGCAGCGGGTGCCTTCCAGGTAGTTGACCAGCGTGACGTTGAGCTCCTTGAAGCGCTCACAGGCGCGCTTGGTGATCTCCAGGTCCTTGCCGGCCATCTCCGGGTGCTTGGCCAGGTAGGCCTTGGAGTAGCGCTTCATGAAGGGGTAGTCGAGGGCCCAGAAGGCCAGGCCGAGGAACGGCACCCAGATCAGCTCCTGCTTGAGGAAGAACTTGAAGTAGGGCGTCTTGCGGTTGAAGGCCTGGACCAGCGCCGGGATATCGACCCAGGATTGGTGGTTGCTCACCACCAGGTAGGAGCGGTCGCCGCGCAGGCCTTCGCCGCCACGGATGTCCCACACGGTGGGGGTGAGGGTGGCGAAGATCAGCTTGTCGATCTCCGCCCAGGTCTCAGCGACCCACATCACCCCGCGTGAGCAGGCGTTGCGCAGCGCCTTGCCCGGCAGCACCAGCTTGAGCAGGGCGATCAGCAGCATCGGGCCGATCAGGACCAGGGTATTGAGCAGCAGTAGCAGAACCACACTGCAGGCAGTGAGCAGTCGTCGCATGGGCACTCCTTGTCGCGAATTGGCGCCATGATAACGGCGCTGCCGGGCAGCTGAAATCTGCAGCTATCTCTCCTTACTGATGGCAGTATGCCTTGTCGCAATCTGGCTTATGCTCCATCTATTCCTACTAGGAACCCTCGGTACTGATCGTGCTCAAGCGCATTCCCGTTTCCGATCTGTTGGTCGGCATGTACATCCACGAGTTCTGCGGTTCATGGATGGACCATCCCTTCTGGAAGGGGCGCTTTCTACTCGACAACGAGCGTGACCTGCAGCGCGTGCGCGAGAGCGACGTGACCGAGGTCTGGGTCGACGTGAGCAAGGGCCTCGATATTCCGGCCGGGCAGGTCAGCCAGAGCGTCGCCGAAGTCGAGGCAGAGGCCGAGCAGCGTCTGCAGGCCGCGGCCGAGAGCGAGCTGCCGCCGGCGCGCGCCAGCCTCGAGGATGAAGTTCAACGCGCGGTCAAGCTGTGCGCCCAGTCCAAAGAAGCCGTGGTGCAGATGTTCAGCGACGCGCGCATGGGCCAGGCCGTTTCGCTGGACGGCGTCGGCGAGCTGGTCAAGGAAATCTCCGACTCGGTGCTGCGCCACCCCAACGCGCTGATCAGCCTGGCGCGGCTGAAGACCAGCGACGAATACACCTACATGCACTCGGTGGCGGTCTGCGCCCTGATGATCGCCATGGCGCGCCAGCTCGGCCTGTCCGAGCTGCAGGTGCGCGAGGCCGGCGAGGCCGGCCTGCTGCACGACATCGGCAAGATGGCGATCCCCGACAGCATCCTCAACAAGCCGGGCAAGCTCACCGACGCCGAGTTCGGCACCATGCGCAGCCACCCCGAGGCTGGCGCGCGCATGCTGCTCGACTGCCGGCAGATCAGCGCGCTGGTGCTCGACGTGTGCCTGCACCACCACGAGAAGTTCGACGGCTCCGGCTACCCGCACCGCCTGGCCGGCGAGCAGATCAGCCTGTTCGCACGGATGGGCGCGATCTGCGACGTGTACGATGCGATCACCTCGGATCGCCCGTACAAGAAGGGCTGGGACCCGGCCGAGTCGATCCGCAAGATGGCCGAATGGAAGGGCCACTTCGATCCACAGCTGTTCCAGGCCTTCGTCAAATCCTTGGGCATTTACCCGATCGGCTCGCTGGTGCGCCTGGAAAGCGGGCGCCTCGGCGTGGTCATGGAGCAGCACGAGAAGTCGCTGCTCACGCCCAAGGTCAAGGTGTTCTTCTCCGCCCGCTCGAAGATGCCGATTCCCCAGGAAGTGCTCGACCTGGCCAAGCTGGTTGGCCGCGACAAGATCATCGGTCGCGAGTCGGCCGAGGAGTGGGGCTTCAAGAACATCGAGGAACTCTGGTCGGGCATCCCGGTCGGCAGGGGCTCGCTGTTCGATTGACCCGCGTGGCGGCGTCCGCCGCCAGGCTCTCTCCTGTTTCCGCATACAGACGCGACCGCCCGTCGGCCTGCGTCTGGCTGCGCCGTGGGCGAACGAATCGTGAACGCTATGCGCGCAGCCTGAGGGCATGTTCCATCACTGCTGCGCGCTGATGGGACATGGCTGGCCACCAGCTGGGAAGTCGGTGGCGTACTCCTTCAGGAAAGAGGAAAGCATTATGTCTCAGCAACTGGTTTCAACCCTTCTGGCCCTGTCCTTCAGCATGACCTGCCTGGCCGGCGAAACGCCCGGTGGCGCGGCGAGCCGCAGCTTCTCGCCAAGTGCCGCCGAGAGCGCCGCTAACTCCAGCCGCGCAGGGGACAGTGGCGAGCGCGAACGCCACCGGCCGACCTCACCCCGCGCGCCCAAGCCGCAGCCGTAGGAGTGCCGATGGTGAGCCGATCTCTGCACTGGCTGGCGCTGTTGCCGTGCCTGGTCTGGGCCATGCAGGCCCAGGCCGGCGGCGCCCGCATGTTCCATGCCGATGAACCCTTCTATGCCCAGTACATCGTCGATTACTGGCGCGCCGGGCCGAGTCCGGCTTCCGGCAACCCGTCGCGCTTGGCGCCCGGCTGGTATCCGGAGAAGCCCTTCGGCGGTGGCGGGCCCACTAGCGGCCCCGGCGTGGCGGAGATCCGCGGCAAGCTGCTGCGCTTGCAGGGTGAGTTGCTGCGCCATCCGCTGCTGCGTGCGCCGCACGGCTTCAGCACCACGGTCGGCGGCGCCATGGGCCCGGTACGCGGCGGTCCGATGCCCGTGCCGGCTACCGGGGGCGTGATCATCGGCGCCTATCCGCTCAACCTCGACGACAAGCATACCCAGCGCCTGGCCGACGGCCGTTACCGCACGCCGGGCGAGGCGACCATGCTCGAGCTGCGCGCCAACGAGCTGGGCGACCTGCGCAACCGCAAACCGGTGGGGCGCTGGAACGACATCGCCCTGGTCGAGCGCCGTGGCGGCTACATGCTGGTGCTGAACAACAGCGGGCGGCCGCTGTACCTGAGTGATCCGAGCTACGGCTACCGGCTCAACCCGCAGCTGCTCGACCCCGGCCGCCCGGCCGGCGAAATCCAGTTCCTCACGGTGCGCGTCTCTGGCGAATGGCGTGGCATGCCGCAACGCCAACTGGACCCGGCAGGCACTCTCGGGCGGATGATCGGCGTGCTGTTTCTGACCGACTGGAAGGCGCTGCTGCGCCAGGTGGAGCCCACGCTGCGTTGAGCGAACGCTGGGCGAACGGTGCTGTGGAAAATGATCGAGGCAGGCGGCGCTTCCGTGTCGGGAGCGCGGGAATGAGGGGAGCGCCGCCTGCGCCTAACAAGCAACCCAATGGTGACAAGGATGAGAGATTTACTGGCCTGGCCGAGCAGCTCCGCGCTGACCGCCCGGCTGCTCGCGGCGGAGCCCGAGTTCATCGGCCTGGAACGTATCGCCGGCGCGGCGGGCGATGGCTATCTGCGCGTAACCGCGGTCAGCGCCGACGGCCAGCATGTGGTCGGCATGTTCGCCGACCCGGCCGATGCCCTGAGCCTGAGCGCATTCGTCTGGACCCGCGCCGGTGGCCTGCAGCGCCTGGCCGGGCTGAACGGTGGGCGCTACTGCGCGGCCGAGGGCATCAGCGCCTATGGCCGGGTGGTGGTCGGTACCGCAGAGGATGGCGCGGCCGAGGGTGCCGACCGCGCTTTCCGCTGGACCCGCCAGGGCGGCCTGCACACCCTGGGCGCCCTCAACTTTGGCCGCTACTCGCATGCCTATGCCTGCAGCGCGGACGGTCTGGTGGTGGTCGGTGATGCCGCCGACGGTGCCATCGGCCACGCCTGCCGCGGCTTCTACTGGACCTTCGCCAGCGGCATGCGCAGCCTCGGCGTGCTCAATGGCGGCCTTACCAGCCATGCCTGTGCGATCAGCGCCAACGGCCGAGTGATTGCTGGCTACGCCGACGACGGCGCCCGTGACAATGCCCGGCGAGCGGTGCGCTGGACCGAGCAGGAAGGGCTGCGCAGCCTGGGCACCCTGAACGGTGGCCACTACTCCAGCGCCACGGCGATCAGCGCCGACGGCAGCACCATTGTCGGTGTGGCCAGCGACGGCCATGCCGGCGAGGCCTTGCGTGCTTTCGTCTGGCGCGAGGAGACCGGTATGCGCAGCCTGGGTGGCCTGAACGGCGGCCTGGTATCGCGGGCCAATGCGGTCAGCGCCGATGGTGCGGTGGTGGTCGGCGTGGCCAGCGACGGCGATGCCGACGAAGGCGAGCGTGGCTTCGTCTGGAGTGCCGCCGACGGTATGCGCTGCGTCGAGTCCTGGCTCTACGAGCATTCCCTGGCTGCGGCCGCAGTGCCGGTGACGCAGGTCAACGGCATCAGCGCCGACGGCCAGCTGCTGGTCGGCCAATTGGAGGGCGAGCGCGCTTTCATCGCCAGCGTGCGCCCGCGCTGGCCATTTTCCTGAGTTCGGGCGCCAGGGACGGTGCCCATCCATTGCAAGCGTTGTCACGGGAGGACAGGGATGTCGCCCACCTATTTCAGCGAGGAGAAAGTGCCATGGAGCAATGGCTGATCGCCCTGGTGTGGCTGCTGGTGTACCTCAGTGGCCTGTACGTTGCGGGGCGCGATTGACGTTACCGGTGGCATGCGGCAAGTTGCCGGCAAGTGAACGCCTGCCCGCACGGACGCCATGCCACACATTCTGATAGTCGAAGACGAAGCCGCGATTGCCGACACCCTGGTGTTCGCCCTGCAGGGCGAGGGCTTCACCACCACCTGGCTGAACCTCGCCGAGGCGGCGCTGGAGTACCAGCAGCGCACGCCGGCCGACCTGCTG
Source organism: Pseudomonas sp. ML96 (assembly GCF_000761545.1). GTDB lineage: Bacteria > Pseudomonadota > Gammaproteobacteria > Pseudomonadales > Pseudomonadaceae > Aquipseudomonas. Next base: position 227,759 of record NZ_JPMY01000006.1, read on the forward strand.
ATCCTCGATGTCGGCCTGCCCGATATCAGTGGCTTCGAGGCCTGCAAGCGCCTGCGGCGTTTCTCCGAGGTGCCGGTGATCTTCCTCACTGCACGCGATGCCGAGATCGACCGCGTGGTGGGCCTGGAGATCGGCGCCGACGACTACGTGGTCAAGCCCTTCAGCCCGCGCGAGGTGGCTGCGCGGGTGCGCGCCATCCTCAAGCGCATGGCGCCGCGGGCGGCCGAACCGATCCCGGTGGCGGACCCGGGCGGGCCGTTCCGGGTGGATGCCGAGCGGGTGCAGATCCACTATCGCGAACAACTACTGGTGCTGACTCGCCACGAGTTCCGCCTGCTGCAGGCGTTGCTGGCGCAGCCGGAGCGGGTGTTCGCCCGCGAGCAGTTGCTCGACGCCCTCGGCGTGCCGGCCGATGCCGGCTACGAGCGCAATATCGACAGCCACATCAAGAGCCTGCGCGCCAAGCTGCGCCAGGTGGCGGCCGACGCCGAGCCGATCCAGACCCACCGCGGCCTGGGCTACAGCTACAGCCCGAAGAGCGCTTAACGGCCGAGCAGTGCCTCGGCATCGGCCAGGTCCCGCGGGTCGGCACTTGCCGCCAGCTCCGCCACGCGCCGGCTCAACGCCTCACGGTTTTCCTCCGTCGGCTGCCAGCGCTGGCGGGTCATGGCCAGGCGCAGGTGCCAGGCGCCGGCGCCGAGGTAACCGGCCAGCTCTTCGGCGTGTTGCAGTAGCGGCTCCATTTCACCTTCGCGGCCCAGGGCCAGCAGGGCCTCGGCGCGCAGGCGCAGCACTTCCGGCATCAGGTAGCGATCAGCGCGGCGCTCGGCGATCTCGCCCAGACGCTCGGCCTCCTGCACTAGCTCGGCATACCGACCGAGGCGCAGCAAGGCGTCGAGCTGCAGGGTGCCGAGGGTGACCTCGATGCTCGACATGGACTGGCGATTGCCGGCCACGCCGCGCTCGATATCGGCCATGCCGCTGGCATCACCGCCGGCCACGCGGGCCCAGCCAGCCATGACGTCGGCGATGTCGTGCCACACCTGCAGGCCGTGGCGCTGGCACAGCTCGATGGTTTCCGCCGCCATGGCCAGCACCTGCTGCGGCTCGCGCCGCAGGAAGTGCAGCATCGAGGTGAACACCAGCGAGTAGCACACGGCATTGGCGAAGCCGCCGACGCGCACGTCGGACAGCAGCTCATCGCAGACTGCCTGTGCACGCTCGGCCTGGCCGGCGACCCACAGACCGAGCAGCAGGTAGTTGCGCGCGTTGACCAGCGGGTCCTCGCCATAGTCACGCAGGCATTCCAGGCGGGCCTGCGGCTCGCAGCAGGCGATCATCGCCTCGGCCAGGGAGCGCGACTCGCGTAGCGGCGCGCCCCAGAAGGAGCCGACCAGGCAGCAGTTCTGGCCGATCAGCAGGTGCACCGGGCGGCCGGTGTGCTGCGCCGCCTCCAGCACCTGACGGCCCAGCTCGCGCACATGGTCATGGGTCTGCTCGGAGCCGGCGCCGCCCCAGATGCCGAACAGGGTGCGGAAGCGCACTTCCGGGTCGTCGACCTGCGCACCGAGCGCGTGGGCCCGGGCGAAGGCGGCCAGGGTGGTGGCCGCGCCGTAGCCGTCGGCCGAGTTGAGCACCGTGCCGAGGGCCAGCTGCAGCTCCAGTTCCTGGCGGTCGCGGCTGCTGTCGGCCGGCAGTTCGGCCAGGTACTCGAGCGCGCGCTGCAGGCATTCGGCAGCCTCGCGGTTGGCCGAGATGCGCCGGGCATTATTGCTTGCCTGCTGCCAGTGGCTGATGGCCTCGGCATGCAGGCCGGCTTCGCCGAGGTGGTGGGCAACCTGGCCCGGCGCATGCTGGGCGCGGGCCGGGAAGCGCTGGCGCAGGATCTCGGCGATGCGTGCGTGGTTGCGCCGACGCTGGGCGCGGGTCTGCGACAGGTAGGCCGCCTGGTGGATCAGCGCGTGCTTGAACTGGTACAGGGTGGACTGCATGCCCGGATTGACCAGGCCGCTGTGCAGCAGATCCTTGAGGTGTTGGTGCAGCTGCGCCGGCTCGCCCTCGTGCAGCGCTTCGAGTAGCTCGATATGGAACTCGCGGCCGATGCTGGCAGCCAGTTGCGCGGTGGCGCGGGCGCCGCCGAGCAGGTCGATGCGCGCCATCAGCAGGTCGTTGAGGGTCAGCGGGATGTCCTGCCCGGTGCCCTCGCTGGCGGCCCATTGCACCAGCTCCTCGATGAACAGCGGCACGCCGTCGGCCAGCGCCAGGATGCGTTGCAGCTCGTGGCGTTCGAGGCCCTCGGCCAGGCCGCTGACCATGCCGCGGGCCAGCTCGGGGCTGAGGTGCGGCAGCTCCAGCTGGTGCGCGCCGGCGGCGATCCAGGGCTGCGCGGCGAACTCCGGACGGGCGGTGATCAGCAGCAGCAACGGGCGCTGCCAGGGCGCACGCAGCAGGCGCTCGAACAGCTGCAGGGTCGAGGAGTCGGCCCAGTGCGCATCCTCCAGTACCAGGAGCAGCGGCTGCTGGCGGTTGGCGAAGACGATGCTCAGCAGCGTCTCGAGCATGCGCTCGCGCCACAGGTCGCCCGGTAGCGCACGTACCGGCGAATCCGCCGGCAGCGGCAGGCCGAGCAGGTCGGCGACCAGGTCGCGGCTCTCAGCGTCCAGAGCAAATACTTGCAACACCTCGCATAGACGCTGGTAGCGCTGCTCCGGGCTGCTGCCCGGGGCGAAACCGGCCAGGCTGCGGATCAGCTCGGCGCAGGGGTATAGCGGGTCGCTACGGTGTGGCTGCAGGCAGCGCAGTTCCACCTGGTGGCCGGGCAGGGTGCTCGGCAGCTGGCGGCCCAGCTCGTGGACCAGGCGCGACTTGCCGACGCCGGGGTCACCGCACAGCAACAGGGCGCGCCCACGTTGCTGTTCATGTACCTGCTGCCAGTGTTCGAGGAGCTGGCGCAGCTCGTCATCGCGGCCGACCAGCGGGGTCAGTTGCGGCTGTGCGGCCAGGCGATGGCGCGCCGAGCTGGCGGCCTCGGCGCGGTAGATGGTGCCGGCGCTGGCGCCGCTGCCGAGCAGGCACAGCTGCAGCGGCATGCAGCGGAAGTAGCCCTGCACCAGGCGGAAGGTGGCGCTGCTCAGGGTCACTTCCTGGTAGCCAGCGAGCTGGCGCACCTGGATCGCCAGGTCGGAGGTGAAGCCGGTGGCGTCGGGCATCTGCTGGCCCGGGGCGGTGACGATCTGCCCGGTGTGCAGGCCGCAGCGCACCTGCGCCGGCTCGCAGGCAGCGGCCAGCGACAGGGCGGCGAGCACGGCGATGCGTGCGGCGTCCTCACGTGCCTGGGGGTAGCCGAAGTAGGCCAGCAGGCCGCCGCCGTGGGCTTGCACCAGGTAGCCGCCGTGAGCGCGAATGACCTGGGCGCACTGCGCCTGGGGCCCGGCCAGCAGGGCCAGGGCCTCTTCCGGGTCGGCACTGGCGGCGGTGGAAATCTCGCAATACAGCACGGTGACCTGGCGTAGCTCGGCGGGAGGCGGCGGCAGGGCCACTGGGCGGGGCTCCGGCGCCTGTGGCACGGGGCGCAGCTCGCCCTGGCGAATGCGTTGCTGCAGGGCCTGGCATTCCTTGCTCGGGTGCACGCCGAGCTCTTTCCACAGCTGGTTGCGGAAGCTCTCGTACTGCGACAGGGCGGCGGCGCTCTGCCCGTTGAGCGCCAGCAGGCGCATCAGGCGTTGCTGGCCGCCTTCCTGCCAGGGATCGATTTCCACCAGGCGGCGGGCGTGGGGCAGGGCGCGCTGCAGCTCGCCGCGCTGCTCGAAGTGGTTGCTCAAGTGTTCCAGCAGGGCCAGGGCATGGCAGCGTAGAGACTCGCGCTGCAGCAGCAGCCAGTCCTCGAAGTCCGGGCAGTCGGCCAGGTCGAGGCCGGCGAGGAAGTCGCCGCGGTACAGCGCCGCAGCTTCCTCCAGTTCGTCGATGCAGCTCGGACAGAGCTGGCAGGCCGGGCTCTCGGCGCAGTGCTGCGGTGCCTGCAGGAAGCGCAGGGCATCGATGCGCCCTTGGGGCAGGAAGCGCAGGCTGTTCTTGCCGGCGTCGAACAACTCCAGGCCGGTCGGAGTCTCCAGCACGCGGCGCAGGTCGGACAGGGTACGGCGCAGGTTGCCACGCCAGGTGCTGGCCGGGCTGGATTCCCAGAGCAGGGCGGCGAGGGTTTCGCGGCTGTGTTCGCGCTGATGTTCCAGGCTCAGGTAGGCGAGCAGGGCGCGCATCTTGTCGTAGTTGAAACCGTCCAGCGGCTGGTCGCGCCAGGCGACGGAGAAACGCCCGAGCAGGTTCAGGCACAGCGGCGCGGTAGAAGTGACAGCATCCATGTCGAAGCTTCCCGGCCTGGTGGCGCGGGCTCTGGCGAGTGGGGCAGATCCGGTTCGGTTGTGCGGTATGCTGGCCTTGTCGTTCGCGTTCTATCGCCCTGTGGGCGTTCCGGCCATGACCGCGCGGCCATTTTGCCACCGAAGCACGGCGCCCGCGACTCTCCGGTCGTCCGCTCGCTGCCCACCGTACAAGGAAGTCCCGATGCCCCGTCCCCGTTCGTTGCTCGTCGGAGTACCGTCATGCCGTTAGGCGTCCGCATCTTCCTGGTGTATTTCCTCTTCGTCGGCCTGGCTGGCTGGTTCGTACTGAGCACGGTGATGGACGAGATCCGCCCCGGCGTGCGCCAGTCCACCGAGGAGACCCTGGTCGACACCGCCAACCTGCTGGCCGAGATCCTGCGCGATGACGTGAAGCACACGCGCCTGCAGCAGAGCCGCTGGCCCGAGCTGCTCAAGGCCTATGGCCTGCGCCAGCCGCAGGCGCAGATCTGGGGCGTGGAGAAGAGCGCGGTGAGCCACCGCATCTATGTCACCGACGCCCGCGGCGTGGTCCTGCTCGACTCCAGCGGTGTCGCCGTCGGCCAGGACTATTCGCGCTGGAACGATGTACTGCTGACCCTGCGCGGTCAGTACGGCGCGCGTTCCACCCGCGAGGATCCGGCCGACGAAAACAGCTCGGTGATGTACGTGGCGGCGCCGATCAAGGACGACGGCCAGATCATCGGCGTGGTCTCGGTGGCCAAGCCGAACAGCTCGCTGCAGCCCTATATCGAGCGCTCGCAGCGCCGCCTGGGTTGGCTCGGCGCGGGGTTGATCGCCCTCGGCCTGCTGATCGGCGGCGTGCTGTCCTGGTGGCTCAGCGGCTCGCTGCGCAAGCTGACCCGCTATGCCGGCGCGGTCAGCCGAGGCGAGCGCGCGGCGCTGCCGGAGCTGCGTGGCGGCGAACTGAAACAACTGGCCGAAGCGGTGCAGAAGATGCGCACCGAGCTGGAGGGCAAGGCCTACGTCGAGCAGTACGTGCACACCCTGACCCATGAGCTGAAGAGCCCGCTGGCGGCGATCCGTGGCGCTGCCGAACTGCTGGAAAGCGAGATGCCGGCCGAGCAGCGCCAGCGTTTCGTGGCCAACATCGCCAGCGAGGGCGCGCGGCTGCAGCAACTGATCGAGCGCCTGCTCAACCTGGCGCTGGTGGAACAGCGCCAGGGCCTGGAGGAGCGCGTGCCGGTCGATCTGCACGATCTGGTCGAGGAACTGCGCCGGGGCCAGGCGGCGCGCATCGAGGCCGCCGCACTGCAGGTGGAGAACGCCATCCCGGCGGGCCTGATCGTGCAGGGCGAGCGCTTCCTGCTGCGCCAGGCGCTGGCCAACCTGCTCGACAACGCCCTCGACTTCACCCCGGCCGGAGGCCTGCTGCGCTTCAGCGCTGAGTCGCGCGAGGGCATGGTGGCGCTAGCGCTGTTCAATCAGGGCGAGGCGATTCCCGAGTACGCCCTGCCGCGTCTGACCGAGCGCTTCTACTCGCTGCCGCGCCCCGCGAGTGGGCGCAAGAGCACCGGTCTGGGGCTCAACTTCGTGCAGGAGGTGGCGCTGCTGCATGGCGGCGAACTGGCCCTGGGCAATGTTGAGGGTGGCGTGCGCGCCAGCCTGTATATACCGACCTGAACGATCCGCGAACGCTGACCGCAGAGACTGTGGCTCCCGACCAGGCCGGCGCATGCCGGCCGCCACGTTCCAGGAGCCCAGCATGATCCGTTCGCTTTCCCTCGTTGTTCTTTCCTCCCTGCTCGGCGGCTGCTCCGGTTCCGGGCAGAACGCCCTGCTCGGCGACGTGCTCAGCCGCGCCATGCAGGAAACCTCGCTCAGCAGCACCGACCAGGGCCTGGCGGTTCGCGCCGTACAGGGCGTGGCCCAGGGCACCGCGCAGCGTCGCGATACGGGCTACACCGGCGATACGACTGACGCGCCCAGCCAGCCGTCGACCAGTGCCGAGCCGGCTGCCGAAGACGCCGAGGTCTGGTGATGCGTGGCGTAGGAATTTTCGGCCTGCTGCTGGGGCTGAGCCTCGTATTTCCAGCCCAGGCCGCCAGCAGCCTGAACGACGCGCGTGGTGCGGTTGGCCCACTGGGTTTCGATATCCAGGGCACGCCACTGCCCAGGGAGCAGGCGCCGCAACTGCGTGGGCGCCTGGAGCAACTGCTTGGCCAGTTGCGCGGCACGCCTGCGCTGGCGCCGCTGCGCGGCTTCGCCATCGATCAGAGCGCGCGCCTGTTCGAGCAACCGGCGGCATTGCCCAGCGCGCCCGCCGGCGGCTGGGCGCATTTGTTGGTGCGTCGGGTCGATCCGGCGCGCAGCGAGCGCGATTCGAGCGGTGCGCTGCGCGGTATTGGCGAGGGCCCGGCGGTCGAGATGCGGGTCAACGACCAGGCCGCGCTGTTCGGCTACGCGGTGGGCAAGGATGCGCGCGGCGACTACTACCAGCTGACAGTCAAGCCGCGGCGCCTGCAGGGCATGCCGGTGCTGCAGATCGGCAGCAAGGATGTGGTGGTGTTGCACAAGCCCGGGCGCAAACCGTTCGCCCATGTCAGCCGGCAGCGCTACCTGGAGGGTTTGCTGGCCAGCGAGCGCGAGCACATCGTCAGTCTGCAACAGCAGCTGGCCGACGCCACGGACGCCGAGAGCCGCCACCAGCTGCAGCAGTTCATCCAGCAGTGGCAGGGCACGGCGGCGCTCAAGCAGCAGGCGCTCGACGCCATGAGTGAGGCCGAGCGGCGCTCGCCGACCTGCCATAGCAGCTCCGCGCGCGGCCTGTTCGCCGCTTGTAGCGACCCCGATGCGGTCTACTACGTGACTTTCGAACCGGCTTACTTCCAGCCCGACCTACCGCCGAGCAGCGTGCAGTTGCTGACCATCAGCGTGGTCAACAAGGGCTTTCTCAACGACAGCGAACTGGGCCTGAAGCTGCGCCAGGCGGTGGCGCAACTCGACCTTGCGGCCTTGCAGCGGAGTCTCGACTGAGCTGGTCTATTCTTCGTTTCAGGCCGGCCGGATGAGGGCTGGCAGAAATCCTGCTTGGTGCAGAACAACAACACAGCCTGGAGAGGCGTTGCATGAAGACCGTTGCCGAACTGCTCAGAAGCAAGCCAAGTGCCTACGTCCATCACGTCGCCCCGGATGTCTCGGTGCTCGATACGGTCAAGCTGTTGGCGGAGAAGAAGATCGGTGCGCTGCTGGTGATGGCCGGCGGGCGCGTGGTGGGGATCGTCAGCGAGCGTGACTACGTGCGCAAGCTGGCCGAGCTGGAGCGCGCGGCCTTCGATGCCAAGGTCAGCGACATCATGACCGCCGATGTGATCAGCGTCGGTCCGCGTGACAGCGTGCAGCACTGCCTGCAGCTGATGAGCGATCGCCGCCTGCGCCACCTGCCGGTGCTGGCCGACGGCGAGCTGATCGGCATGCTGTCGATCGGTGACCTGGTCAAGCAGACCATCGACGACCAGGCCAGTCTTATCCAGCAGCTGGAGCAATACATCCGCGGCGAGTGACCACGCGCCGCGCGTCGGCCATGCGTCGTTGAAGGCAGCCTCAGGATGCTCATTTACTCACGGTAAACTCCGCTCCTTCGGCTTCCTGACTCGCGGCGCTCGCCCTTCGGGCCAGCCTTCGGCTGTTACTCCCGTTGGTCGTTGCGCCTAGCCTGGCTCTAGCACGCCTGGTGGGCGACTCCACACAAACTCCACACAGGCTCCACAGTCCTCGCACGGCGCCGCCACGGGCGCCGTCGAGACTCTCCCCACGGTCCAACCCAAGGAGAGTCCCAATGAACCGCAATCTATTGATCAAGCTCGGCGCCATCGCCGTACTGATCCTGCTGCTGATGGTCCCGATCATCATGATCGACGGCATGGTCGAGGAGCGTCAGGAGCTGCGCGATGGCGTGCTGGAAGACATCGCCCGCAGCTCCAGCTACAGCCAGAAAATCATCGGCCCGTTGCTGGTCGCGCCCTATCGCAAGACCGTGCGCGAGTGGAAAACCCACGAGAAGACCGGCCAGCGCTACCTCGAAGAGAGCGAGGTGAGCGGCCGCGTGTACTTCCTGCCGGAGCGTCTGGCCATCGGCGGCGAGATCAGCACCGAGCTGCGTGCCCGCGGCATCTACCAGGCGCGCCTGTTCCACAGCAACAGCCGGCTCTCCGGGCATTTCCAGATCCCCGCCAACTTCGGCGTCACCGAGGACATCGGTGACTACACCTTCAGCGAGCCCTTCGTCAGCGTCGGCATCAGCGATATCCGCGGCATCAAGAACAACCTGGTGCTGGAGCAGGGCGGGCGCAAGCTGCCGTTCCAGCCGGGTAGCGCCGACTCGATGCTCGGCGCCGGCGTGCATGCGCCGCTGCCGATGGCGGTGGCCGACATCCACCAGGGCCAGCGTCTGGACTTCGCCTTCGACCTGCTGCTGCAGGGCACCGGCGAGCTGAGCATCGCCCCGGTCGGCCGTGAGACCCAGGTCGACCTGAGCGCCGACTGGCCGCACCCGAGCTTCATCGGCGAGTACCTGCCGAGCGAGCGCGAGATCACCGCCAACGGCTTCAGCGCGCGCTGGCAGACCAGTTTCTTCGCCACCAACATGGAGGAGGCCCTGGGCGATTGCGCCAGCGCCGGCGAGTGCAACGCCTTCCTCGGCCGCCAGTTCGGCGTCAGCTTCGTCGACCCGGTGGACCAGTACCTGAAGAGCGACCGCGCGTTGAAGTACGCGCTGCTGTTCATCGCCCTGACCTTCGCCGGCTTCTTCCTCTTCGAGGTGCTCAAGCGCCTGGCCGTGCACCCGGTGCAGTACGGCCTGGTCGGCCTGTCTCTAGCGATGTTCTACCTGCTGCTGCTGTCGCTGGCCGAGCACATGGCCTTCGCCCAGGCCTATGCCCTGGCAGCTTCCGCCTGCGTGCTGCTGATCGGTTTCTACGTCAGTCACGTGCTGCACAGCTGGCTGCGCGGCGCCGGCTTCACCGCTGCCCTGGCCGGGCTCTACGCGATGCTCTACGCCCTGCTGTCGGCCGAGGACTACGCGTTGCTGATGGGCTCGCTGCTGGTGTTCGGCCTGCTCGCCGCGGTGATGGTGCTGACCCGCAAACTCGACTGGTACGGCCTGGCCAAGCCGACCGCGACCGCCGCCTGATTCCCTACCGGCGCGGCCTTGGTCGCGCCTCGCGAGGTATTCGCCATGATTCGCCTGCTGATGCAGTTTTCTGCCTGTTTCGCCCTCGGCCTGGTGGTTGCCGGGGTGCTGCTGATCGGCTTGATGTTCTTCGGTCAGTTCGACCTGATCCACGGCCTCAACCTCAGCGGCCGGCCGCTGGCCAGTGTCGCCCTGGCGCTGCTGCCGGGCGGCTTCTGGGACGGCCTGACCGGTATCCCCGATGCCGCCGGCAACGCCAGCGTGCGGTCCTTCCTGCAACTGTGCGTGGCCCTGGCGCAGATCGCCCTGCTGCTGGCCGCCGGCTTCTTCCGCCTGTGGTACCGCGCATGAGCGGGCATGTCGGTTTGCGCGAGGAGGCGCGCCTGGGCCACCAGCTGGCGCAGCGCATCGCTCGGCTGTTTCCCCAGCCCGGAAAGCCTGTGCGTGTCCTGCGGCGGGAGAGCCCGCCATGCCGTTGATACCGGGCCCCGCCTGGCTCTGCACGGCGGGGCTGATGGCTGGCAGCACTCTGGTTTACCTGCTTACCGTGATGCTCGGCCAGCTGCTGCCGTCCTGGCCGCTCAACGGCTTCTTCACGCCGCTGGCGGTGGTCAGCCTGGTGCTGCAGGCGCCCTACGTGCGGCGCCCGGCTGGGCCCTACACCTTGGGGGCTGTATTGGGAGGCGCAGCGTTGCTGCTGTACTGGTTGTTCTATTGCTACGGATGGCCGACATGAATCAGATGAAGATGTTGTTCTGGGTGCTCGGCAAGCTGCTGTATCGCGGTGTGATGCTGTGGTTCTGGCTGCTCCTGCTGCTTTACGTGGGCTACAAGATGCTCGAGCGCAACTCCGCGGTCGACGCGCTGCCGGCCCAGCTGGAGGTGGATGGGGTAGTGCTGGTCGGCGGCGAGAGCGGGATTCGCGAGGGCTGCGGAATAGCGGTGCTGAAGATGGCACCGGGCCTGCGCGGCCGCCTGCGCCGCGAGGGCCTGGCAGTGCTGCAGGAGGCCCGGCAGGCGCGCGGCTACCCGGACCGCGACTACTACCACTACCAGCCCTGGCAGGCCACACCGGTCCCGGTAGATGAGGGCGGGGACCTGAGCCCGATCTGGCTCGGCCTGCAATGCGCCGATGCCGACGATGAGCTAAGCGAACGCATCAGCCGTGCCAGCCAGGAAGAGGGCAACTACTACAGCGAGAAAGAGGAGGGCGCGCTGCTGCTGTTGCCGCGGGAGGGGCTGATCGTCTTCGGTTACTTCGGTTGAGTCGCTTGCATCGACGGCCGCTGGCTGACATCCGCATACCAGTTGGCCAGGCCGGGGAAGCGCTCGCGCCAGCCCAGCTGCGGCTGGCGCAGGTCGAGGTAGCCTAGGGCGCAGGCCAGTCCGATGGCGGCGATGTCGAAGCGGCTGTCGATCTCCGCCAGGCAGTCGCGTTCGAAGTAGGCCAGGGCTCGTTCGATCTTGTCCTGCTGCGCCGCCTGCCACTGGTCCCAGCGCTTGTCCTCGGGGCGCAGGAAGATCTCGTAGCGCAGCAGCACGGCGGCATCGAGGATGGCGTCGGCCAACGAGGCCAGGGTCAGGCGCCGCCAGCGCGCGCTGCCGGCAGGTATCAGCGGCTCGCCGACGTGCTGGCTGTCGAGGTAGTCGAGGATCACCCGGCTGTCGTGCAGCACGCTGCCATCGGCCAGGCGCAGCGCCGGAATCTTACCGGCCGGGTTATCAGCTACCACCGCCTCGCTGGGCGTCACCGGCGTCAGTTGCACCTCATGCAGGGCCACGCGCGCGGTCTGCCCGGTTTCGTGAAGCAGCACCATCACCTTGCGCACGAAGGGCGAGGCGGGGGAGTGGAACAGGGTCATGGTGCTCATGGGTTTCTCCGGGTATAGGCAGGACGTCAGACTCGCAGCGGTGCTGCATACAGGCAAGCTAGCGCGTCATCTTCTTCACAAATACCACCACGAACAGGGCCATGGTGAAGCTGCCAGCAAATGCCTCGAAGGCGGCGATGGGGCGTGCCAGGCCGTGGGGTGTGATATCGCCGTAGCCGAGGGTGGTGAAGGTCACCACGCTGTAATAGATGCAGTCGAGCAGGTCCTTGAGGTTGGCCGCCAGGCCGCGCTCCAGGGCCAGGCCCAGCGGCAGGTCGCCGTGGCGCACGCCAACCAGGAAGTAGAGCAGGCCGCAGACCAGGATCAGCCCGATGGAGAACAGTACGACGTTGAGCGGCTTCTCGCCGTAGCCACTGAACAGGTCGACCAGCCAGGACAGCATGCGCGCGCCGGACAGGCGTGGCATCTGCAGGCGGCGCATGACCATCTCGCGGTGGAAGAAGTAGCCGGCCTGCTCGAACAGCCCGGCCTTCTCCAGGCGCAGGCGCAGGTTGCGATAGGTCTCCTCGGCCTCCTCGAAGTGCTGCCGTGCGCCATTCGCGTCACCGCCACGCTGGCACTCGCGGCCACGGCGCTCCTGGATCAGCTGGCGGTCCCACAACACGTTGTCCAGCCGCGCGCCTTCCAGGCGTACGCCGAGCAGGTTGCAGTCGCGCAGGTCTGCGCAGTGCAGGTTGGCACCGCGCAGGTCGGCCTTCATCAGCGAGGTGCCGCGCAGGTCGAGGGCAAACAGGTGGGCATTCTGCAGGTCGGCGCGATACAGGTCGGCCTCGCGCAGGTCGTAACCGGCACGGCTGCCGTGGTGGACCAGGTCGATGCCGGCCAGGTTGGCGTACTTGAGGCGGAAGCCGCGCATCGAGGCGCCACTGCGCGCGCGCTGCTGCAACGCCGGCGCCAGGTCGTCGGCCTGGCGCCGGTCCTGGTCGGGGTCTAGCCAGTGGCTGTCATCGGACTGCGTGGTGTCCATGGAGATCTCCTGCGGATCACACAAGCCTAGTTGCGGCAGAGCCTATGGACGAACGGCCTAAAGGATTTCTGGTGGTAGCCGATGGTCTGGCGACAGGCCGTATTGGGTCTGGTCTTTGGCAACTATGGATCGGCTGTTATCCCAGGGATTGTTGGCATGGCGCTAACGCTTACCAATGTGTCGTCACTCGGCGTTCAGCGGGCGCTGAGCGAGACGGCGCGTGCCCTGGAAACCTCGATGCAGCGCCTGTCCACCGGTTACCGCATCAATAGCGCCAAGGATGATGCGGCCGGCCTGATCATCGCCGACCGGCTGAAGGGTCAGATCAGTGGCCTGAATGTGGCGATCCGCAATGCCAACGATGGCATCTCGCTGGCGCAGACCGCCGAGGGCGCCCTGCAGCAGTCGACCAATATCCTGCAGCGCATGCGTGACCTGGCCCTGCAGTCGGCCAATGGTTCTAACGGCGGCAGCGAGCGCGATGCCATGCAGCAGGAGGTGGAGCAGCTGCAGCAGGAGCTGACGCGCATTGCCGACACCACCAGCTTCGCTGGCCGCAAACTGCTAGATGGTAGCTTTGGCTCCACCGGTATCCAGGTGGGCGTGGGTGCCTTCGAGACCATTCCTCTCAGCCTCGGTAACTTCAGCGCCACGCGCCTGGGCAGCAACGTCCGCGATCTGACCAATGGCACCGCCGGCAACGCGACCGGAGATCAGTTGGGCGGCTTGCTTGCCCAGACCGGAACCACGCCTGACAACGGCGTGACGGGTGAGCTGACCATTGCCGGGCGCAAGAGCCAGACTTTTGCCGTCGCCGGCTCTGCCTGGGAAGTGGCCAAGGCCGTCAACAAGCGCTCCGACCAGACTGGCGTGACGGCTGATGCGCGCACCGTGCTGCGGCTGGAGTTCAGCGAGGATGACCGCTACTCCTTCGAGTTGCAGGACCTCAAGGGCGAGGGGCGCAGTATCAGTGCCAAGGTAGACGGTGGCGATCTGTCGCAATTGGCCGATGCGATCAATGCCGAAACCATACGCACCGGTATCAGTGCCCGGATCGAAGGCAATCAGCTGTGGATGCTTAGCGAACGCGGCGACGACATCGTGCTGGAAAACTTTCTGTCCGAGGGTTCCGGTACGGCCCTGGCGCAGAACTTCGACTATGAAGGCGAGGAGGAACTGACCGCATCTGCGGCCACCCTGAGCGATGACTCTGCATTGCGCGCCATCGGTGTGGTGCGCCTGAGCAGTTCGGAGGCTTTTTCGACCAAGGTGGACGTGGCCACGCTGGATGGCAGCACGGCAACCAGCTACAGCGCTTTCGCGCAGATCAACAAGGTGGACCTGCTCAGCAATACCGGAGCGCAGACGGCGATCGGCGTGATCGACGGCGCGCTGAGCATGATCGACAGCGCGCGAGCCGATCTCGGTGCGGTGCAGAACCGCCTCGAGTACACCATCGCCAACCTGCAGAACATGTTGGAGAACCTCTCGGCCGCGCATAGTCGGATCAGGGATACCGACTATGCGGCGGAGGTTGCCAACCTGGTCAAGAACCAGATATTGCAGCAGGCCGCCACCGCCATCCTGGCTCAGGCCAACCAGCGACCGCAGGCCATCCTCAGCCTGCTACAGGGCATCTAGCCCTTCAGGTTCTTCTCCACCCAGGCCGCATAGGCCTCGATGAACTTCTGCAGGAAGCCCTTGATGCCGTCGTTCGGCTTGCCGCTGTCGTCGAAGAAGCTGCCGGCGCCGCCCAGGTAGGCCTCGGGTTGCTGTAGCACGGGTACGTCGAGGAACACCAGGCACTGGCGCAGGTGGTGGTTGGCGCCGAAGCCGCCGACCGCGCCCGGTGAGGCGCTGAGCACGGCACCGGGTTTGCCGCTGAACACGCTCTGCCCATAAGGGCGCGAGCCGACGTCGATGGCGTTCTTCATCGGCGCGGGGATCGAGCGGTTGTATTCCGGGGTGACGAACAACAGCGCGTCGGCGCTCTTCACCTCATCGCGGAAACGGGTGTAGGCCGCTGGCGCAGGACTGACGTCGATGTCTTCGCTGTACAGCGGCAGTTCGCCGATCTCGACGATCTGCAGTTGCAGCGATGGCGGTGCCAGTTCGGCCAGCGCCAGGGCGAGCTTGCGGTTGATCGAGGCCTTGCGCAGGCTGCCGACGATGACCGCGACCTTGTAAACCTTGCTCATGGTGACTCCTGTAAGTCTGTGGATGAACGGATGGAAGACCTGAGCAGGAAACTATAGTGCGCCTCGCCGATTACGCCGCCGCTCTGGCGCGCGGCTTGGCCGGGCTGCGACATTTCGCCGGCTTGCTCGCGAAGGCATTTGCGCAGAAATTGATCAAAGGCGGCGAAACCGCCGGCACGTCAGCTGGGTCATAGCCTGCAGGCGTGTCATCCACCGGCGGCACGCTGGCCGAACAAGAACAATCCCCCGATGCCCGTCACTGCCTTATTGCGCCCGCGCACACCGCGCCGGCCATGACTCGTGAGGAATTGGTTATGGATAGGTTCAACCTCTTCGACCCGCGTTATCAGCTCGAAGCCGAAGACTTCGCCGCTGCATCCACGGCGGCAGTCGCGCCGCGTTCGCTCCACCAGGGCATTCACCAGGCCCTGCATGCGCTCGACGCCCTCGCCGAGCGACTGCGTCAGCGCGGCCATACGGGACGCCCGCCACGCCACTGAGTCCTAACCTACGAAGCTCGCCAGCAGGTCCGCATTGAGGGCCTGCTGCGCCTCGCTGGGTTGGCGCCCGCGGTGGCGGGTGAGGCGGAACTGCACGCTGAAACCGACCTCGTTCGGCAGCAGCTCGCGCAGCTGTCCGCTGGCGATCCAGGGCGCCGCCACGTGCTGTGGTAGATAGCCGATATGCGCGCCGGAGAGGATGAACGCCAGGCTGCCTTCGACCTGCTCGCAGCGCGCGCTGCTGGTGCCGGCCTGCCATGGTTCGTCGGCGGCGATGAAGCGGTAGGGGTGCAGCACCCGGTCGCAGGCGTCGAGGTCGGCATGGCTGATCCTGGCCTGGCCAAACAGCGGGTGACCCTGGGCGCAATACAGTGACTGCTGTTCCTCGAACAGTGGCTGGTAGTCCAGCGCGCTCTGGTTGCCGGAGAAGTAGCCGATGGCCAGATGCAGCTGGCCCTGCAGCAGGCGCCGCTCCAGCTCGGCCGGGGTGGCGCTGATCAGCTCAATCTGCACCGCCTGGTTGCGCCGGCGAAAGCGCCCGATGGCGCCCGCCACGCGCTGCAGCACATGGCTGTCGAGCGATTCCGAGAGACCGACGCTGAGCTCGCCGAGCAACTTGTCGGCCATGCCCTGGGCCTCGCCCTTGAAGGTCTCGATGGCGCCGAACAGCTTGCGCGTGGCGGCCAGCACCTGCTCGCCCTTGGGCGTCAGGCGAAAGCCGGCCTTGCCGCGCTCACACAGGCGAAAGCCCAGACGCGTCTCGAGCTTGGCCATCTGCGTGCTGATGGTCGACTGGCCGATGCCCAACTCACCCTGGGCGGCGCTGAAGCCGCCGTTCTCCACCACGCTGACGAACAGGCGCAGCAGCTGCAGGTCGAGGTCACGCAGTTGGCTGAGCATCGTGGCTCCATACATTGATAGATGTCGATGCCAGAGTAGATCACTTCGTATTTATCGGAAGCAAACCGCGGCGCAGGATGGCTCCACTCCAGAGCCCCCAGCAGAGGGGCGCGGGCTATCGAATCTGCCGAGGAATCCGCTCATGCGCCTTGTCGCCAGCTTGCTTGTGTTCGCCTTCGCCCTGCCGCTGCAGGCCGAAGAAAAAGTCCTCAACCTCTACAACTGGGCCGACTACGTGCCGGCGCAGGCGCTGCAGCGCTTCCAGGCCGAGACCGGGATCAAGGTCAAATACGACACCTTCGACAGCGCCGAGGTGCTGGAGAGCAAGCTGCTCACCGGCGGCAGCGGCTACGACGTAGTGGTGCCGTCGTCCAGCGTGCTGGCCCGCACCATCGGCGCCAAGGCGCTGCAGCCGGTGGGCGAGCTGGCCGGCAAGGACAATCTCGACCCCGAGTTGCTGGCCAAGCTGGCCGGCGTCGACCCCGGCAACGCCTACGGCGTGCCCTACACCTGGGGCACCATCGGCCTGGGCATCAACAAGGAAGCGGTAGAGAAACGCCTGCCCGGCGTGGCGCTGGACAGCCTCGATTTGCTGTTCAAGCCCGAGTACGCCAGCAAGCTCAAGGACTGCGGCATCAGCGTGCTCGACTCGCCGCAGGAGGTGATCGCCGTGGTCCTCAACTACCTGGGCAAGGACCCCTACAGCACCGCTGAGGCCGATCGCGAGGCAGCCAAGGCGCTGCTCGCGCAGCTGCAGCCGAACCTGCGCTACGTCGGCCAGAGCCGGCAGATCGACGATCTAGCCAAGGGTGAGACCTGCCTGGCACTGACCTACACCGGCGACGCCGGCATGGCCACCGCTCGTGCCCTCGAAGCCAAGCAGCCGTTCTCGGTGGTCTACCGGATTCCCAAGGAAGGCACGCTGATCTGGTTCGACACCCTGGCCATCCCGGTGGATGCACCGCACCCCGAGGCCGCGCGCGCCTTCATCGACTACATGCTCCAGCCCGAGGCCATCGCCGAACTGACCAACTCGCTGTATTTCGCCAACGCCAACCGTGCGGCCACGCCGCTGCTCGACGCGGCGGTGAGCGGCGATCCGGACATCTACCCGGCCGCGGACATGCGCGCCAAGTTGTTCGCCGAGCAGAGCCTGCCGCTGCGCGAAATGCGCCAGCGCACTCGGCTGTGGACGGCGTTCCGCACCCAATACTGATTGCCGTATGGCCACTCCGGCACTGAGTGGCCCGTTCTGCAGATATCGAGCATCCGAACATGGAACAAGCCTTCGACAACGATCAGGCCATCACCCGAGGCAGCCTCTACGGCACCGCGGCCGAGCCGACCTACGCCGGCATCACCAGCTTCATGCGTCGCCGCTATACCCGCGATCTACGCGGGGTCGATCTGGTGGTCAGCGGCGTGCCGTTCGACACCGCCACCACCAACCGCCCGGGCAGCCGTTTCGGTCCGCGTGCCATTCGCGCGGCGTCGATCCAGTCGGCCTGGGCGCGGCACTTCCCCTGGGAGTTCGACCCCTTCGACCTGCTGGCCTGCATCGACTACGGCGACTGCTACTTCGACCACGGCACGCCGCAGGACACCCCAGCGGCCATCGAAGCGCACGCCGACAAGATCCTCGACGCCGGCTGCGCCATGCTCACCCTGGGCGGCGACCACTTCATCAGCTACCCGTTGCTCAAGGCCCATGCGAAGAAGCACGGCCCCCTGTCGCTGATCCACTTCGACGCGCACAGCGACACCTGGCCGGACGAGGAGGGCGCGCGCATCGACCACGGCACCATGTTCTACCATGCCGCCAAGGACGGTCTGGTCGACCCGGCGCGTTCGGTGCAGGTCGGCCTGCGCACCACCAACGATGACGTGATGGGCTTCCAGGTGCTGGATGCGCGGCAGGTCAACCGCAGCACACCGGAGCAGATCGCCGAGCTGATCCGCGCCCGCGTCGGCGACAACCCGGTGTACCTGACTTTCGACATTGACTGTCTCGACCCGGCGTTCGCTCCCGGTACCGGAACCCCGGTATGCGGCGGGCTGTCCAGCCACCAGGCCCTGGAAATCCTGCGTGGCCTGCGCGGCATCAACCTGGTCGGCATGGACGTGGTGGAAGTGGCGCCGCCCTACGACAACTCGGAGATCACTGCACTGGCCGGTGCCACCCTGGCGATGGAGATGGTCTGCCTGTACGCCGCGCGGCATAAGCTCTGACGCAGAGCGGTGCTAGACCAGCGGCGGGATATGGCTGGCGCCGTCCTGCTCAAGGATCACCCGCTGCAGCTCGGCCGCACCGGGCGACAGGCTGTGCCCGGCGCGGCTGACGATGCCGTAGGCGGAGCGCTGCGCCGGCATGCCGGTATGCAGCGGCAGCACGGCCAGGCGCCCGGCCGCCACGTCCTGGGCGATCACGTCCCAGGGCGACATGCTCAGCACATGGCTGGCCGAGACCAGCTCCTTGAGCACCATGAAGTTGTCGCACTCGACGCTCAGCGGGCTGGCCTCCCGGCCGCTCAGGCTCTGTAGGGCGCTGGCCACTTCCTGCGGCAACTGGGTGCCGGCCAGCGGGTAATCCAGCAGGTCTTTCACCGTCAGCCGCGAGCGCGCCAGCAACGGATGCTGCGGGTGGCAGAACAGCACGGCGGGGTGCGGGCGCAGCGCCTCGATCTGCAGACGCGGATCGTCCTGGAACTCGCGGATATCAGCGACGAAAAGCTCGATCTGGTTGTCCAGCAGGCGCGTGCGCAGCTGCTGCCAGCTGTCGATGGTCAGCTGCAGGCGCACCCGTGGGAAGCGTTCGGCGAAGGCACCCATGGCCTGCGGCACCAGGCGCGCTGCTGGGTAAGGGCCGGCGCCCAGGCGCACCTCGCCGCTGCCCAGGTTGCCCAGCTGGCTTACCGCATTGCTCAGTGCCTGGCTGCCGGCCAGCAGGCGACGCGCATGCTCCAGCACCAGCTCGCCATGGGCGGTCAGGCTGATGCCGCGGCTGTGGCGGTCCACCAGGTTGCAGCCGAGGCTGCTTTCCAGCGCTTGAATGCTGCGGCTCAGCGCCGGCTGGCTGAGATGCACGGCCTCGGCGGCGCGGGCGAAATGGCCGTGGTCGGCGAGGGCGACGAAGTGGCGGAGCTGGCGAAGATCGTTCATGCGCTTCCTGCATCAATGCTTGATTTGAAATGCATTGGAATTATTGAGGCCGCCTCGGCAGTCTGCCAAGACTCGATAACCATAAAAATACGAGGTCGCCGATGCGCACCCTGTCCCACTTCAGTGGCCTGCTGCTGGCCGCTGCCCTGCCGTTCACTGCCAGCGCCGAACTGCCCGCCGAGAAGATCGAGCCCTCGATCAACGCCGAGCTGGCCGAGCACACCAAGCACTTCAACGAGAAGGTCTACCAGATCGCCGACAACGTCTGGTCGGCGGTGGGCTGGAACCTGGCCAACAGCGTGATGATCGAGGCGCCGGAAGGGCTGATCATCGTCGACACCGGCGAGTCGGCCGAGCAGTCGCGCAAGGTGCTCGCCGAGTTCCGCAAGATCAGTAGCAAGCCGATCAAGGCCATCGTCTACACCCACTTCCATCCCGACCATATCAACGGGGTGAAGGGCTTCGTCAGCGAGGAGCAGGTGAAGAGTGGCGAGGTGCAGATCTACGCCCAGGAAACCCTGCTGGAAAACGTGGTGACCCAGGGCGCGCTGGTCGGCCCGATCCTCGGCATGCGCTCCGGCTACAGCTTCGGCGCCGCGCTGTCGGATGCCGACAAGAAGGACATGAACGCCGGCCTCGGCCCGCTGGCCCATGAGGGGCAATCGACCTTCATCGCGCCGACCATCACCTTCAAGGACAAGCTCGACACCACTATCGCCGGCCTGCCGGTACAGTTCCTCCACGCGCCCAGCGAGGCGCCGGACGAGATCGTCCTGTTCCTGCCGAACAATCGCGTGCTGATCAGCGCCGAAGTCACCCAGGGCCCGACCCTGCCCAACGTGCACACCCTGCGCGGTACCAAGTTCCGCGACCCGGTGCTGTGGGTGAAGAGCCTCGACGCCCTGCGTGCGTTCCGGGCCGACTACATGGTGCCGCTGCACGGCCAGCCGGTGAGCGGCAAGGACAAGGTCGAGGAAGTGTTGCGCATGACCCGCGACGCCATCGCCTATATCCACGACCAGACCGTGCGCTGGATGAACAAGGGCCTGACCCCCGACGAGCTGGTCGAGAAGGTCAAGCTGCCGCCGCACCTGGCCGGCTACACGCCTTACCTGCGCGAGTACTACGGCACGGTGAAACACAGCGTGCGGCAGATCTACAACGGCTACCTGGGCTGGTTCCAGGGCGACCCGGTGGACCTCGACCCGATCCCTCCGGTGGAAAAAGCCAAGCGCCTGATTGAGCTGATGGGCGGCCGCGACAAGGTGCTGCTGGCCGCTGGCGACGCCTACCTCAAGGGTGACTACCAGTGGGCCGCCGAGCTGGCCAGCTACTCGATCCGCGTCGACCACGGCGACACGCTGGCGCGCGACATCAAGGCGCGCAGCTTCCGCAAACTCGGTTACGCCAGCATGAACATCAACTGGCGCAACTGGTACCTGATGAGCGCCATGGAGCTGGAAGGCAAGTTCGACAACGGTGGTGCCGAGGAAATGGGCAAGCGCATCCGTGGCGCCTTCCTCTCCGCCGACATGCTGAAGAACCTGCCGGCGCGCATCTTCCTGCAGAACTGGGTGACCCGTATCGACCCGGAAAAGAGCGCCGACGTGAACCTGACCCTCGGCTTCGCCTTCCCCGATATCGGCGAAGAGTGGGCCCTGGAAGTACGTCGCGGGGTGGTCGAACTGCACAAGGGCATCCCGGCCGGCACCACGCTCAAGCTGACCTTCGACAAGACCTACCTGGATACCGTGATCAGCGGCGAGAACGGGCTGCTCAAGGGCGCCCTGCTGGGTGACGTGAAGGTCGACGGCAACCTACTCGACATCAAGACCTTCCTCGGCTGCTTCGACTTCGAAGACGCCCCCATCGCCTTGACCGTACGCTGAGGAGCCCGAGCATGAGCAATCTGCAAATCGGCCAGCTGCCGGTCGTGCGTCAACGCCGTTTGTGGCTCCGTGCCTTGGGCGTGGTGCTGGTGCTGCTGGCACTGGGCGCCGCGCTGCTGTTCAGCCAGCGCGAAACCATCCGCCTGGCTGCGCAAAGCTACGCGTTCGGCTACCCGCTGGTGCTTACCGAACTGACCCGCGACAACTTCACCCACGGCATCGCCCCGGCCAATCGCCTGGTACATGTGCCGGCGTTTCCTGAGGCCAGCTTCCGCGACATCGTGCGGCCCAACGTCGACACCCTGTATTCGCTGGCCTGGCTGGACATGGACGCCGGGCCCTGGGTGTTCGAGCTGCCGGCCAGCGAGCGCTATCTGGTGATGCAATTCCTCGATGCCTGGACCAACGTATTCGCCAGCCTCGGCCCGCGTACCACCGGCACCGCCGGCGGGCGCTTCCTGTTGGTCGGACCGACGTGGCAGGGTGAGGTGCCGCAGGGCATGACCCTGCTACGTGCGCCGACGCGCATTGCCTGGCTGCTCGGCCGGGTGCAGACCAATGGCAAGGCCGACTATGCGGCCGTGCACGCGATCCAGGCCCAGGTCGGCCTGCGCAGCCTGGCCGACTGGCAACTGGGCAGGCCGGCCACGGCCGAACCGTTCAAGCTGCCGGAACACAAGGCCGAGCCACCGCTGTACCAGCTGCGCGCGCTGAGCGCCGAGGCCTTCTTCGGCCGCCTGGCCGCGCTGCTGGTGGACAACCCGGCGAGTGACAAGGACGCCGCCGCCCTGGCTGATCTGCAACAACTCGGTGTGCAGCCCGGTGCCGCTCCGCAATGGGGTTGGCTGCAACGCCAGTCGGCGCGCCTGGGCATCTGGCTGGCCGAGCGGCAGATGCACCAGGCCCTGCAGCGCCCCGAGGGGCTGGTCAACGGCTGGCGTCAGCCACCCATGCACATCGGCGCCTATGGCGACGACTACGGCCTGCGCGCCGTGGTGGCGATGGCTGGTTTCGGCGCCAACCTGGCGGCGGATGCCATCTACCCGAATGCCTCGGTCGACGGCCAGGGCCAGGCACTGCAGGGTGGGCAGCGTTATCGCCTGCACTTCGCCGCAGGCGAGTTGCCGCCGGCGCGGGCCTTCTGGTCGGTGACCGCCTACGACGGCGACGGCTATCTGATCGCCAATCCGCTGAGTCGCTATGCCCTCGGCGACCGCGACCCGCTGACCTACAACTCCGACGGTTCGCTGGATATCTACCTGCAGGCCAAGGCGCCGGGTGAGTCGCAGCAGGGCAACTGGCTGCCGATTCCCGCCAGCGGGCCGTTCAGCCTGACCGGGCGCATCTACCTGCCCGAGCAGCGCGTGCTCGACGGGCAATGGCAGATGCCCGCCATCGACCATCTGCAGGAGTGAGCCATGCAGCGCCGTGACCTGTTGAAGAGAGCCGCGGCGCTGACCGCCGCCGGCATCGCCACACCGCTGCTGGGCACTGCCTCGGCGGCCGTGGCACCGCGCCTGGGACGCAAGCCGAACATCCTGCTGATCGTCACCGACCAGCAACGCGCTCACCAGGACCTGCCCGATGCCGTGCCGCTACCCGGCCACGAGCGCCTGTTGCAGCGCGCGGCGAGCCTGGGCAATTTCCACGTCAACACCACGCCCTGTTCGCCGTCGCGCTCGGTGCTGTTCACTGGCCAGCACACGCAGCAGACCCTGATCACCGCCAACCTCGGCCTGCCGCCGTTCCGCGAGCTGTCGCCGCAGATTCCCACCCTCGGCCACATGCTGCGCGAGCAGGGTTATCTGACGGCCTACAAGGGCAAGTGGCACCTGTCGCACATCGAGCAGTCGAGCAACCTCACCTACGGTGTGGTGCAGCCGAGCACCGATGCGCTGCTGCCGTACGGCTTCGCCGACTACAACCTGAATGGCGACCCGCACGGCTCGCTGATGACCGGCTTCATTTATGACAAGGTCACCGCCAGCGACTCGGTGGCCTGGTTGCAGCAGCACCGCAGCGACGAGCAGCCGTGGTTCCTCGCGGTCAACTTCGTCAACCCGCACGACATCATGTTCTACAGCTCGGGGATCAAGCAGGAGCAGAGCCGCCTGCGGCGCAACTTCCTCGGGCCGATCTCGCCGGGGCCGAGTACCGGTCTGTACGAAAAGCACTGGGATCTGCCGCTGCCGAAGAGCTTCTATGCCGAGGACCTGAGCCGCAAACCCTGGGCCCAGCGCGCCGACGTGGAGCTGTGCAACAACGTCTACGGCCGCCTCGACCCCAAGGACGAGCAGGCCTGGCAGGGCCTGCAGAGCTATTACCTGAACTGCGTGCGCGACGTCGACCAGTCCATCGAGCAGGTGCTGCTGGCGCTGGAAAACAGCGGCCTGGCCGACGACACCATCGTCATCCTCACCGCCGACCACGGCGAGATGGCCGGCGCGCACCAGCTGCGGCAGAAGGGCCCGCACATGTACAAGGAGAACACCCGGGTCAACTTCATCGTCCGCCACCCGGATGTCGCGCAGGGCTTCACCAGCCAGGCGCTGGGCTCCACCGTCGACATCGTGCCGACTGTGCTGGAGCTGGCCGGGCTGGATGCCGCCGGGCAGGCCGAGCGCTATCCGCAGCTGGCCGGCGTCAGCCTGACCGAGAGCATCGGAGGGGCGAGCAGGCGCTCCGTGCGCGACGAGCGCGGCCACCTGTACGACTACGGCGTGGTCATGTACCTCGATCCGGAGTTCACCGAGGCGGTGATGCGTGACCATGACCAGGTCACGCCCTGGGCGATCATCCAGGAATCGTTGGCGCAGATGCAGCTCGGTCCGTCGATGAAGAACCGCGCGCTGTTCCGCGGCATCCACGATGGCCGCTACAAGTTCGCCCGCTACTTCGCCGCCGAGGACCACCACATCCCGGCCAGCTTCGACGACCTGCTGGCGCGCAACGATCTGGAGCTATACGACACCGAGAACGATCCGGACGAGCTACACAACCTGGCCGCCGACCCACAGGCACAGCGCACCCTGATCGAGCGCCTGAACGGCCGCCTCACCGAACTGCTGGCCCTGGAAGTCGGCGTCGATGACGGCCGTGAACACCCGGGGCCGACCTTTCTCTACAGCTAAAGGAGTCATCCATGCTGAAAATCGCCAAAGTTGTGCTGCTGGTGTTCTGGCTGCTGGCGCTGGTCAACCTGCTGCAGCCCTTCGCCGGTCCCTGGCTGAGCTGGGCGGCGCTGCTGATCCTGGTCGTTCATGTGCTGGAGATCGCCGTGCTGCACGGCCGCCTGCAACGTCAGGCCGAGCCCGCAAAAGATCGTCTGCTGGTGCTGTTGTTCGGTGTGTTGCACGTGCGCGATCTGAGTGCCTGAGCGAATCAGCTTGAACCGCGCTGCGCTTGTTCGGGTCTGTTCTGGTACGGCGCTTTCGCCAGCATGGACCCCAAGGAGTAGCCCATGGACCTTATCCGCATCCTCATCGCCATCCTGCTGCCACCACTGGGCGTGTTCCTCCAGGTCGGCTTCGGTGGCGCCTTTTGGCTGAACATCCTGCTCACCCTGCTCGGCTACATCCCGGGCATCGTGCACGCGGTGTACATCATCGCCAAGCGCTGAAGGGCAGAAACGAAAAAGCCGCGCGATTGCGCGGCTTTTTCTTTGCATTGCTTGGTGGGCCCACACGGACTCGAACCGTGGACCAAAGGATTATGAGTCCTCTGCTCTAACCGACTGAGCTATAGGCCCTCAGAAGGAGCGGCGGATTATACCGGCGCCTTTTCCGTGCTGCCAATTGGTAGCGGGCCGAGAAAATTGGCGGCGAAGGCCTCGGCGCTCAGTGGGCGACTGACCACGTAACCCTGGATCTGCGCGCAGCCTTCGCTGGTCAGGAATATCTCCTGGGCCTTGGTTTCCACGCCTTCGGCGATCACGGTCATTTGCAGGCTGCGGCCGAGGGCGATGATGGCGCGGGTGATCGCGGCGTCATCCTGGTCGTTGGGCAGGCCGCGGATGAACGACTTGTCGATCTTGAGGATGTCCAGCGGCAGGCGCTTGAGGTAGCTGAGCGAGGAGTAGCCGGTGCCGAAGTCGTCGATGGCCAGCTGCAGGCCGAGGTCCTTGAGCTCCTGCAGGATCAGCAGGGCCTCCTCGGCCTGGGTCATGATGAAGCTCTCGGTGATCTCCAGTTGCAGCATGTCGGCGCTCAGGCTGAAGTCGGCGAGGGTGCCGGCGATGCGCTCGGTCAGTTGTGGCTGGCGCAGCTGGCTGCCGGACAGGTTGACCGACAGCGGGCCGAACGGCGCGTGACTGCTCTGCCATTCACGCATCTGCCGACAGGCTTCCTGCAGCACCCAATCACCGAGCTGCAGGATCATGCCGTTATCTTCGGCCAGGGGAATGAAGCGGTCGGGCGGGATCTCACCGAAGATCGGGTGGTGCCAGCGAATCAACGCCTCGGCGCCGATCAGCTGGCCGCTGTGCAGGCACAGCTTGGGCTGGTAGTGCAGGCTCAGCTCATCGCGTTCGAGGGCGCGGCGCAGTTCCAGTTCCAGGGTCATGCGCTCGTTGGCCTGGAAGGTCAGGTTGCGCGTGTACATCTCGACGCGGTTGCGGCCCTTGGCCTTGGAGCTATACATGGCCGCGTCGGCATTCTTCACCAGGGTGGCGACGTCGTTGCCGTCCTCGGGGAACAGGCTGATGCCGATGCTGGCGGTGATGTAGAACTCGTGGCCATCGGCCTGGAACGGCGCGCTGAAACAGCTCAGCAGCTTGGTCGCGATGCGCTCGGCATCGCGTGGCTGGTGCAGGCCCGGCAGCAGCACGATGAACTCGTCGCCGCCCAGGCGGGCCACCGTGTCGATGTCGCGCAGCTGCTCGCGCAGGCGCAGGGCGATGCCCTTGAGCAAGTGATCGCCGACCGGGTGGCCGAGGCTGTCGTTGATGTGCTTGAAGCGGTCCAGATCGAGGAACAGTACGGCGCCATGCCGATGCTCGGCGCGAGCGTCGTTCAGCGCGGTGTCCAGGCGGCTCTCGAACAGCATGCGGTTGGGCAGGCCGGTGAGCGGGTCGTGGTGGGCCTGGTAGTCGAGCCGAGCCTGGGCGTGCTTGAGCGAGCTGATGTCGGCGAACACGCCAACGAAGTGGGTGATCTGCCCGTCCTGATTGCGCACCGAGCTGATGGTCAGCCATTCCGGGAAGGGCTCGCCGTTCTTGCGCTTGTTCCAGATCTCGCCCTGCCAGTGGCCTTCGGCGGCCAGCTGGTGCCACATGGCGGCGTAGAAGGCGCTGTCGTGGCGGCCCGAGGCGAGTAGACGCGGGCTCTGGCCCAGGGCTTCGGCCTCGCTGTAGCCGGTGATGGCGCTGAAGGCGCGGTTGACCGCGGTGATGCGCTGGTCGAGGTCGGTGATCATCACACCTTCGGCGGTGCTCTCGAAGACGGTGGCGGCCTGGTGTAGGCGTGCCTGCATCTGTTCGCGCTCGGTGATGTCGCGGGCGATGATCAGCATGCACGGCTCGCCTTCGATCATCAGCGGCTGCACCGCGAGTTCGCTGAGGCGCAGCTGGCCGGTTGCGGTGTTGATCCAGGCGCGGAAGTCGTGCACTGCGCCCTGGCTGCGGACTTGTGCAACCATCGCGTCGCGCACCTGGGGTTGGGCCCAGAGGCCGAGGGCCAGGGTGGTGCGGCCGATCACCCGCTGGTTGTCGTGGCCGGTGATGCGGAAGAAGCCGTCGTTGGCCTCGAGGATCGTACCGTCGGCCTGGCGTGTGATTAGCAGGCCGTCCGGCGAGGCGTGGAAGGCCTTGGCGAACTTCTCCTCGGATAGCTGCAGGCGTTGCTGGGTGCGCTGCAGCTCGGTGATGTCGCGCACGGCCACCACCAGCGCGGGCTGGCCATCCATGTCGATGTGCTGGGCGGAGATCAGGCCGCTGAACTGCTCGCCATTGCGCCGGCGGAAGGGCATCTCGATGTTGTTGAGCACTTGCTGTTGCAGGCGGTCGAGCAGCATCGGTCCGACGCTCGGCAGACCCCAGATGTCCAGTTCGCTGGCGGTCTTGCCGACGGCCTCCTGGGCGCTGATGCCGAGCTGTTGCTCGAAGGTGCGGTTGACGGTGAGTAGCACGCCGTCGACCCGGCGGGCGATGACCAGAATGTCCGGGCAGTGGTGGAAGACCAGAGCGAACTTTTCCTCCGAGAGGCGCTGCGCCTCTTCGCTGTGCTTGGCCTCGCTGATGTCGATCATCAGGCCGCGCAGCACGGTGCCTTCGGCGCCGGAGATCAGCGTGACGATGTCGCGTATCCACACGGTGCGACCGTCGGCGGCGAGCATGCGGTAGTCCAGGCTGTGATCGAGGCCGGCGCTGCTCTGCTCGCGGCAGTAGTTCTCGGCCCAGTGCGCGTCGTCCGGGTGCAGGGTGCGCTGCCAGAAGCCCGGCTCCAGCCAGGCGGCCTGGGGATAACCGAGCAGCTTCTCGGCATGCGGGGAGACATAGGTGAAGCGGTAGTCGGCCAGGCTCATCTGCCAGGCGATGGCGTTGAGGCTCTCGACCAGGCCGCGGTAATGCTGCTCGCTGTTGCGCAGCTGCTCCTCCAGGGCATGGCGGCCTTGAATCTCCTGGCGCAGGCGCCGGTTGATGCGCAGCACGGCGGCCAGAATCAGCAGGGCCAGGAGCAGGGCAGGCATGCCATATAGCAGCAGCGTCAGCTGCCAGCTGTCGCGTTCGTCCAGTACGCCGCCGACCCAGGGCTCCTGCAGGGCGGCGACTTCGTCGGCGCTGAGCTCGGCGAACAGGCGGTCGAGAATGCCGATCAGCACCTGGTGGTCATGCGGCGCGGCCATCGCCAGCTGGTAGCGGTAGGGCGTTTCGCCGTTCACCTGCAGGCCTTCGAGCTTGAGCCGGCGCATGCCCCAGACGCTGGAGGCGAGGTCGCCGATCATCGCATCGGCCTGGCCGGTGGCTAGGGCCTGCAGGGCGGCGTTCACGCTGGGCAGCGGCAGCAGGTTGAGGTCGGGGTGCTGGTTGCGCAGCAGTTCGTGTGGTGCGTAATCCCGCACCACTGCGACCTTCAGTCCGTAGAGCTGCCCCAGCTTGCTGGGTTGCGGGCCGTTGCGGTGGGTGAGGATAACGATGGGGAAGTCGAGGTAGGGGCGGGTGAAGGCCAGGTCCTGCTGCCGTTCCGGCGTGGACATGATGCCGGGCAGCAGGTCGAGCTGGCCGCTCTTGGCGCTGGCCATGACTTCGCTCCAGCTGCTCGGCTCGACCGGCACGATATCGACGTTGAGCCTTTTCTCGACCAGCTCCACATAGGCGGCGCTGAGGCCGCTGTAGCGGCCCTGGTCGTCACGGAATTCGAAGGGCGGCCAGGAGGCATCTATACCCAGGCGCAGCTGTGGGTGTTCTGCCAGCCAGGCCTGTTCCTCCTGGCTGAGCTCGAGAGCTGCAGCCGGGAGCGCCCAGCACGCCAGACACGACAGGAGAATGGCTAGCAGACGCGACATGCGGCGGTTCCGGAAAGCGTTGGAGACTCTTGCAGTGTAGCCGGACAGAAAACAAAAACCCCGGCGTTGGCCGGGGTTTCTGTGATCACTCGTCGAGGAACGAGCGCAGATGCTCGCTGCGAGTCGGATGGCGCAGCTTGCGCAGCGCCTTGGCCTCGATCTGACGGATACGCTCACGGGTAACGTCGAACTGCTTGCCCACTTCCTCGAGGGTGTGGTCGGTGTTCATGTCGATACCGAAGCGCATGCGCAGGACCTTGGCCTCGCGGGCGGTGAGCCCGGCCAGGACTTCGCGGGTAGCTTCCTTGAGGCTCTCCACGGTAGCCACCTCGATCGGCGACTGCATGGTGGAGTCCTCGATGAAGTCTCCCAGGTGCGAATCTTCGTCGTCGCCGATCGGCGTTTCCATGGAGATCGGCTCTTTGGCGATCTTCAGTACCTTGCGGATCTTGTCCTCAGGCATCTCCATGCGCTCGCCAAGCTCTTCCGGAGTCGGCTCGCGGCCCATCTCCTGCAGCATCTGACGGGAGATGCGGTTGAGCTTGTTGATGGTCTCGATCATGTGCACCGGAATACGGATGGTGCGCGCCTGGTCGGCGATCGAGCGGGTGATCGCCTGGCGGATCCACCAGGTGGCGTAGGTCGAGAACTTGTAGCCGCGACGGTATTCGAACTTGTCCACTGCCTTCATCAGGCCGATGTTGCCTTCCTGGATCAGGTCGAGGAACTGCAGGCCGCGGTTGGTGTACTTCTTGGCGATGGAGATCACGAGACGCAGGTTGGCCTCGACCATCTCTTTCTTCGCCCGGCGAGCTTTCGCTTCACCGATGGACATGCGGCGGTTGATGTCCTTGATCTCGGCGATCACCAGGCCGGCGTCGGCCTCGATGGCGGACATCTTTTCCTGGCAGCGCTGGATGTCGCCCAGCAGGTTGCCGATAGCTTCGGCGTACTTGGCCTTGCCCTTGGCCAGGCCGGCGGCCCAGTCCTGGGAAACTTCGTTGCCGGGGAACAGCTTGAGGAAGTCGGCACGCGGCATGCGGGCATCACGCACGCACAGCTGCATGATGGCGCGTTCCTGGGAGCGTACCTGATCCAGAGAGCTGCGCACGCGCTCGACCAGAGCGTCGAACTGCTTGGGCACCAGCTTGATCGGCATGAACAGTTCGGCCAGGAGCTCTTGCTCCTTGTCCGCCTGCTTGCTGCCACGGCCATGCTTCTTCAGGGCCTTGCGGGCCTTTTCCAGCTGCTCGGCAACGGCGCCAAAGCGGCGAGCGGCTTCTTCCGGGTCCGGGCCACCATCGCCTTCGTCATCGGAGTCGCTGTCGCCTTCTTCGTCTTCTTCCTCTTCGTCCTTGGCCTCGGCGGCGGCTTCCTTCAGCTCAGGCTCGACTTCTTCGGCCGGCAGGCTGCCGTCATCCGGGTCGATGTAGCCGCTGAGAACGTCGGACAGGCGGCCACCTTCGGTGGTGACGCGCTGGTATTCGGCGAGGATGCTGTCGACGGTGCCCGGGAACAGGGAGATGGCACCCATGACTTCGCGGATGCCTTCCTCAATGCGTTTGGCGATTTCGATCTCGCCTTCGCGGGTCAGCAGTTCCACGGTACCCATTTCGCGCATATACATGCGCACCGGATCGGTAGTGCGGCCGATATCGGTCTCTACCGCAGCCAGAGCCGCAGCGGCTTCTTCGGCAGCGGCTTCGTCGGTGTCGGCCTCGGCCAGCAACAGGGCATCCGCATCCGGAGCACTCTCGAATACGTTGATCCCCATGTCGTTGATCATGCGGATGATGTCTTCCACCTGTTCCGGATCGGAAATATCCTCCGGCAGGTGGTCGTTGACCTCGGCGTAAGTCAGGTAACCCTGCTCACGACCACGGCTGATCAACTCTTTCAAACGAGACTGCTGTTGCGCTTTTCCGGACATAGCACCCTATCCACTGAAGGTCTTGGCGGGCTGAAAATAAGCCGAGGATTATACCTGATTTGACGGGTCAGGCGCCAGTTGGGGTCTTGCTGTCGGGCGATGATGTGTGGCTGAACTGCTCTCGCAGCAGGGCCTTCTCCTCATCGCTCAGTTCGCTGGGGCTCTTGTGCATGACGCTCCGCAGTAGCTGATCGCGTCGTTTCTTCAGCTGGCCATTGGCAAGTGTAGTAATGGTGTCGAAGAACTGCTTTTCAAGATTGTCGCCCTCGATCAGCCATTCCTTTTCTGCCAAAGCGCGCAGTAGACGGCCCTGCTCGGTGCCGTGCCAGCGGGCGATCAGCTGCAGCGAGCGCAATTTCGGGCTCTTCTGCACGGCGCCGACCAGTGCTACCAGCAGCTGGGCATAGGTGTCGCCTTCGTCGGCGAAGTGGCTGACATCTTCGACTTTCTGCGCTAGCTGCGGGTGATGCAGCAGGGTGCGCAGGGCGGTCAGGGTGGGTGATTCGACATGCACCGGCTTGCGTGGTGGCGCGTTATCGCGCGAGCCCTTCTTCCAGTCGCCACCTTTTTTCCACTCGCCATCCTTCTTCCAGGCCTTGCCTTCGCCCTTCTGCCAGGGCTTTTTCTGTTCGTAGGCTTCGGCTGGCGGCTCGATATGGTCGGCATAGTCGGCGATGTCGCCGTAATCTGGCTGGACGTCGTAGTAATGGCCGTAGTCCGCCGCCGGCTCGTGGCTGGCGGGTGTGCTGGGGGTAGCTGGCGCGCTCTGCGCGACCTGCATCAGCATCTCGCCGGAGAGACCGGTGATCTCGGACAGGCGCTGGCGCATCAGCGCGCGCAGGTGATTGCCGGGGATCTTCTCGATCAGTGGGGCGGCCAGGGTCACCAGGTGCGCCTTGCCTTCCAGTGAGCGCGGGTCGGCTTCTTCCGAGAGCTGCTGGAAGAAATAGTCGGCCAGCGGCTGGGCGTGTTGATTGATGCGGGCGCGGAAGGCGTCGGTGCCTTCGCTGCGTACCAGGGTGTCCGGGTCCTCGCCCTCGGGCAGGAACAGGAAGCGCGCGCGCTTGCCGTCCTGCAGGTTGGGCAGAGTGGATTCCAGGGCACGCCAGGCGGCCTTGCGCCCGGCGGCGTCGCCGTCGAAACAGAACAGCACGCTTGGCACCAGGCGGAACAGGCGCTTGAGGTGCTCCTCGCTGGTCGCCGTGCCGAGGGTCGCCACCGCGTTGCGCAGACCTTGCTGGGCCAGGGCGATGACGTCCATGTAGCCCTCGACCACCATGATCTCGTCGAGGTCGCGGTTGTTCTTGCGCGCCTCGTACAGGCCGTAGAGCTCCTGGCCCTTGTGGAATACCGGGGTCTCGGGGGAGTTCAGGTACTTGGGCTTGTCGTCGCCCAGCACGCGGCCGCCGAAGGCGATGATGCGCCCGCGGCTGTCGCGGATGGGGAACATCACGCGGTCGCGGAAGCGGTCGTAGATGCGGCCGTTCTCGGCGTTCTCGATCAGCAGGCCGGCATCGATCATGGCCTTCTGCTGCAGTTTGTCGCCGGCCAGGTGTTTGTGCAGGTTGTCCCAGCCCGGCGGGGCGAAGCCGAGGCCGAAGTCGCGGGCGATCTCGCCGGTCAGGCCACGGCCCTTGAGATAGTCGACCGCCGACTTGCGCGTTGGGTGGCTCTTCAGGGCCTGGCGATAGTAGTCGGCGGCAGCGGTCAGCAGCGGGTAGAGCGGAGAGTCGGTGGGCTGGCGTGGGGTGCGGCCACGGCCGCTTTCCTCGCGCGGGATGTCCATGCCGGCGCGCTTGGCCAGATCCTCGACGGCCTGGGGGAAATCCAGGCTGTCGTGATCCATGATGAAGCCGAGGGCGTTGCCGCCGGCGCCGCAGCCGAAGCAGTAGTAGAACTGCTTGTCCGGGCTGACGCTGAAGGAGGGGGTCTTCTCCTTGTGGAACGGGCAGCACGCCGAGTAGTTCTTGCCGGCCTTCTTCAGCTGGATGCGCGAGCTCACCACCTCGACTATGTCGGTGCGGTTGAGCAGGTCGTCGATGAAGGACTGCGGAATCAGACCGGCCATGGCTCGTCAGCGTGAAGGTGGGAAGGCGGCAGCATAAACGAAAAAACTCCGGCCATCGCCAGCGGGCGACGCGGAGTCAGAAATGCAAAACCCGGCCGAAGCCGGGCTATGCGAAAGCCTTTAGCGGCGCGACTGATAACTCAGTACAGGCGCTCGCGGCGACGCTGCTCGCGCTGCACTTTCTTGGCGTGACGCTTAACAGCGGCAGCAGCCTTGCGCTTACGCTCGGTGGTCGGCTTCTCGTAGAACTCGCGCGAACGAACTTCGGCCAGAATGCCGGCTTTCTCGCAGGAGCGCTTGAAACGACGCAGAGCTACGTCGAAGGGTTCGTTCTCTTTAACTTTGACGGCTGGCATCCAGGTCGTACCTTCACTGTTTTACCGAATGGACGACGCGATCCGGCAAGGGCACGGGAGTACGTCGGTTTTCAAGGGCTGCGGATATTAACGCCTCGCGCCTCGGAATGCAAAGCCTCTGATCGAAAAGCGCTGGCTGGGCCAGAGGGCGGCGATTATCATGCGCGCCTCCTTATATAGCCAATGTTGAAGGTCCTAACCCCATGCTAGTGCTGGGCCTGGAAACCTCCTGCGACGAGACCGGCGTCGCGCTTTACGACAGCGAACGCGGCCTGCTGGCCGATGCGCTGTTCAGCCAGATCGACCTGCACCGCGTCTACGGCGGCGTAGTGCCGGAGCTCGCCTCGCGTGATCACGTCAAGCGCATGCTGCCGTTGATCCGCCAGGTGCTGGACGAAGCCGGCGCCACCCGCGAGCAGATCGAGGCGATCGCCTATACCTCCGGCCCCGGCCTGGTCGGCGCGCTGCTGGTCGGCGCCGCCTGCGCCCAGGCCCTGGCGTTCGCCTGGGGCATCCCGGCGGTCGGCGTGCACCATATGGAAGGCCACCTGCTGGCGCCCATGCTGGAAGAAACGCCGCCGGCCTTCCCGTTCGTCGCCTTGTTGGTCTCCGGTGGCCATACCCAGCTGGTACGGGTCGATGGCATCGGTCGCTATCAGTTGCTCGGCGAGTCGGTGGACGACGCTGCCGGCGAGGCCTTCGACAAGACCGCCAAGCTGATGGGTCTGCGTTATCCGGGCGGGCCGGAGATCGCTCGCCTGGCCGAGCAGGGCACGCCGGGGCGCTTCACCTTCCCGCGGCCGATGACCGACCGACCGGGTCTGGACTTCAGCTTCAGCGGCCTGAAGACCTTCACCCTAAACACCTGGCAGCAATGCCGCGACGCCGATGATGCCAGCGAGCAGACTCGCGCCGACATCGCCCGTGCCTTCCAGGAGGCGGTGGTCGACACCCTGACCATCAAGTGCAAGCGCGCGCTCAAGCAGACCGGCCTCAACAGTCTGGTGATCGCCGGCGGCGTGAGCGCCAACTCGGCTCTGCGTCAGTCGCTGGAGAGCATGCTGGCGGGGCTCAAGGGCAAGGTGTTCTACGCCCGCCCGCGTTTCTGCACCGACAACGGCGCGATGATCGCCTACGCCGGCTGCCAGCGCCTGCTGGCCGGCCAGCACGAAGGGCCGGAGATCAAGGTGCAGGCGCGCTGGCCCATGGAGCAGCTGCCGGCGATATGAGCCAGGCTCAGCTCAGCGATTAGAAATGTCGTTCGCGTCCGGCCAGCAGGTCGCGTAGATTGCCGCGATGGCGCCAGACGATCAGCCCGGTCAGCACGCACATGGGCAGTAGTGCCGCCGGCTGCTGCCAGGCCAGCAATGGCAGGGTCAATGGTGTGGCGATCAGCGAGGCCAGCGAGCTGGTCCGCGTGAGAAAGAAGGTCAGCGCCCAGGCGGCGAGGGCCAACAGGGCGGCTGGCGGATAGAGACCGAGCAGCATGCCGGCGGCAGTGGCCACGCCCTTGCCACCGCGGAAGCGGAAGTAGATGGGGTAAAGGTGGCCGATCACCGCGGCCAGACCGATCCAGGCCTGCTCTTGAATCGAGAGGCCGAGCAGATAGGCGACCATGACCGGCAGCAGGCCCTTGGCCAGATCGCCGAGCAGGGTCAGTACGGCGAGCCTCTTGCCTGCTACCCGCAGCATGTTGGTGGCGCCCGGATTACCCGAGCCGCTGGCGCGAGGGTCAGGGCCGCCAGCCAGACGGCTGAGCAGGATGGCGAAGGACAGCGAGCCGAGCAGATAGGCGAGCAGTACCAGCAGCCAGAACATGGTATCCATTCCGGGGCGAGAGAGTCCCGATTCTAGCGGCGGGACCAGGGTCTTGTCGTGCAGCGGAGACGAGGTTTGGACAAGGTTTTCATCGAGGGTCTGGAAGTCGACACCCTGATCGGTGCCTACGACTGGGAGCGTGGCATTCGTCAGTGCCTGCTGCTCGACCTGACGTTTGCCTGGGACATTCGCCCGGCCGCCGCTGATGACGACCTGAGCAAGGCCCTCGACTACGCCGCGGTGAACCAGAGCGTCCAGGCCTTCGCCAATGCCGCCCGTTTCGAACTGGTGGAAACTTTTGCCGAGCGCCTGGCCGAGCAGCTGCTCAAGGAGTTCGGCATGCCCTGGCTGCGCCTCAAGGTGACCAAACCGGGCGCCAACCCGCAGGCGCGCGCCGTGGGCGTGGAAATCGAGCGCAGCCAGCCATGACTGCGATCCTCCTCGGCCTCGGCAGCAACAGCGAGCGCGAGCTGCACCTGAGTGCGGGGCTCGACGCCCTAGCCGAATTTCTCGTCGATCTGCGTTGCTCGCCGGTGTTCGAGAGCCGTCCGGTGGGGATCAAGAGCGGCAACTTCTACAACCTGGCGGTCAGCGCCCGTACCGATCTGCCGCTGGCAGAGCTGGATCGTCGGCTCAAGTGCATCGAGGCCGATAACGGCCGCTACGCGCCGGAGCGTAAGGGGCTGCCGCTGGATATCGACGTGCTGATGTATGGCGATTTGGTCGGCAGCTTCGATGGCCTGGTGCTGCCGCGCGCGGAGATCCTGAAGAACGCCTTCGTGCTCTGGCCATTGGCACTGCTGGCGCCGGCGGTGCGGCATTCCGGCACCAACAGAGCCTTCGCCGAGCTCTGGCGCGAGGCGCAGATCGAGCAGCAGCTGTGGCCGGTGGCGTTCCAGTGGCGCGGCGCCGAGCTGACCCCGGCCGCGCTGCTTCAGGACAACCCGGCGCCGCTCTAAGCCCCTGCCTGCGCCTTGTAGACCTTCAGCGCTTTCAGGCGCTCGCCCTTGAGCGCCTCACCTAGTTCCGCGCCCTTCAACCCACGCTCGACCAGTGGCTGCACCGCTACCGCGCGGGCGGCCTGCATGGCACCGCGCAGGTAGGTGGCCTGCGGGTAGTCGCGTTGCTCCAGACCGAGGCGGCCGCGGGCGTCCATCTCGCAGGCGGCGAGAAACTCCTCGAAGCGTTGTGGCCGGCGATACACGTCGAAGCTCTGCAGCAGCTCCAACAGGGTATTGGCGCGCAGCTCCAAGGCGCGATGGCTGTGGGTGTGGTACTCGCCGACCAGCAGGGCCAGCTCGGCGCAGTCCTTCGGTACCTTGCAGCGCCGATTCACCGCGTCGATCAGCTTGAGGCCGCGATGCTCGTGGGCGATATGCCGTGGCCATTCGCTTTCCGGAGTGCGGCCCTTGCCTAGGTCATGCAGCAGGCAGGCCCAGCGTACGGTCAGCGGCTGTTCATGCAGGGCGCACTGCTGCAGGACCATCAGGCAATGCGTACCGGTATCCACTTCGGGATGGTGCGCCTCGGGCTGCGGTATGCCGAACAGCGCGTCGAGCTCCGGTAGCAGATGGGCCAGGGCACCGCAGTCGCGTAGCACCTGGATAAATACATCCGGGCGTGGCTCCAGCAGGGCGCGGGAGATTTCCTTCCAGCTGCGTTCGGGCGTCAGGGCTTCCAGCTCGCCGGAGTCGGCCAGCTGGCGCATCAGTGCCAGGGTCTCGTCTGCCACACGAAAGCCCAGCGGTGCATAGCGGGCGGCGAAGCGCGCTACGCGCAATACGCGCAGCGGATCCTCGGCGAAGGCGGGGGAGACATGGCGCAGCAGGCGGTCTTCGAGATCCTGCAGGCCGCCGTAGGGATCGATGACCTGGCCGTCGTCGTCCTCGGCCATGGCATTGATGGTCAGGTCGCGGCGGATCAGGTCTTCTTCGAGGGTCACCTCGGGGCTGGCGTGGAAGGTGAAGCCGCCATAGCCCTTGCCCGACTTGCGCTCGGTGCGGGCCAGGGCGTACTCCTCGCCGCTGCTGGGGTGGAGGAACACCGGGAAGTCGCTGCCGACCGGACGAAAGCCTTGGGCCTGCATGGCCTCGGCGGTGGCGCCCACCACCACCCAGTCGATATCGCTGACCTCGCGGCCGAGCAGGCGGTCGCGCACGGCGCCGCCAACCTTGTAGATCTGCATGTCGATTCCTCCATTGCCGCGGAGGATAAGCGAAAGCGCCGGCCGACGCTGCCTCGTCGCCGGCGCCTGGGTGAAAAGGTTCAGATGGGCGGGATCACCAGATCCAGACGCGGGTATTCGTTGTCGCTGTCCTGCTCGTGCCGTGGCGGAACGTGCTGCACGCCGACCACCTGCTCGCCGCGCATGCTCTCCAGGTGAATGTCGAAGCCCCACAGGCGGTGCAGGTGCTTGAGCACCTCAGCGGTGGAGTCGCCCAGCGGTTTGCGGTCGTGCTGGTAGTGGCGCAGGGTCAGCGAGCGGTCGCCGCGGCGGTCGACGCTGAATATCTGGATGTTGGGCTCGCGGTTGCCCAGGTTGTATTGCGCGGCCAGGGTCTCGCGAATCTGCCGGTAGCCCGGCTCGTCGTGGATGGCGGGAATCAGCAGGTCGTCCTTCTGGTCGTCGTCGAGCACGCTGAACAGCTTGAGGTCGCGGATCACCTTGGGCGAGAGGAACTGCAGGATGAAGCTCTCGTCCTTGAAGTTGGCCATGGCGAACTTGAGGGTGGATAGCCAGTCGCTGCCGGCGATGTCCGGGAACCAGCGCTTGTCCTCCTCGGTGGGGTTCTCGCACAGGCGGCGCAGGTCGCTGTAGATGGCGAAGCCCAGGGTGTAGGGGTTGATGCCGCTGTAGTAGGGGCTGTCGAAGCCGGGCTGGTAGACCACGCCGGTGTGCGACTGGAGGAACTCCATCATGAAGCCTTCGGTGACCAGGCCCTCGTCGTACAGGTCGTTCATCAGGGTGTAGTGCCAGAAGGTGGCCCAGCCCTCGTTCATCACCTGGGTCTGGCGTTGCGGGTAGAAGTACTGGGCGATCTTGCGCACGATGCGCACCACCTCGCGCTGCCAGGGTTCCAGCAGTGGCGCGTGCTTCTCGAGGAAGTACAGGATGTTTTCCTGCGGCTCGGCCGGCCAGCGCTTGTTGTCCTGCTCATGACCCTTGCCGCTACCCTTGGGAATGGTGCGCCAGAGGTCGTTGATCTGCTTCTGCAGGTGTTCCTCGCGGTCCTTCTGCCGGCGCCGTTCTTCCTCGGCGGAGATCGGGTAGGGGCGTTTGTAGCGGTCCACGCCGTAGTTCATCAGGGCGTGGCAGGAGTCCAGCAGCTCCTCAACCGCGTCGATGCCGTGGCGCTCCTCGCACTGCATGATGTACTGCTTGGCGAACACTAGGTAGTCGATGATCGAGCTGGCGTCGGTCCAGGTGCGGAACAGGTAGTTGCCCTTGAAAAAGCTGTTGTGGCCGTAGCAGGCGTGGGCGATCACCAGTGCCTGCATGCACATGGTGTTCTCTTCCATCAGGTAGGCAATGCACGGGTCTGAGTTGATCACGATCTCGTAGGCCAGGCCCATCTGCCCGCGCGAGTAGCCCTTCTCAGTGGCCAGGAAGTGCTTGCCGTAGGACCAGTGGTGATAGCCCAGCGGCATGCCCACCGAGGCATAGGCATCCATCATCTGCTCGGCGGTGATCACTTCGATCTGGTTGGGATAGGTGTCCAGCGCGTAGCGCTCGGCGATGCGCGCGATCTCGCGGTCGTACTGGCGGATCAGCTCGAAGGTCCACTCCGAACCGGTGGACAGCGGCTGGCGTCGTTTCTCGGCTGCGCTCATGGTGCGGCCCTCAGGTGACCATGCGGCGCTGGAACAGCTCGCGGAACACCGGGTAGATGTCTGCGGCGGAGACCAGCTGCTGCTGGGCGAAGGATTGGGCGAAGGTCTCGCTGACCTGTTCGTACTCGTACCACAGCGCCTGGTGCTCGCGCGGGGTGATCTCGACGTAGGTGAAGTACTGCATGAACGGCATGATCTGGTTGATCAGGATGTCGCGGCACACCGGCGAGTCGTCGTTCCAGTTGTCCCCGTCCGACGCCTGGGCGCCGTAGATGTTCCACTCGTTGGTCGGGTAGCGCGCGGCCATGATCTCCTGCATCAGCTTCAGCGCGCTGGAGACGATGGTGCCGCCGGTTTCGCGGGAGTAGAAGAACTCCTCCTCGTCGACTTCTTTCGCGCTGGTGTGGTGGCGGATGAACACCACCTCGATGCGCTCGTAGTTCCGCTTGAGGAACAGGTACAGGAGGATGAAGAAGCGCTTGGCGATGTCCTTGGTCGCCTGGGTCATCGAGCCGGAAACGTCCATCAGGCAGAACATCACCGCCTTGGAACTGGGGTTGGGCTGCTTGACCAGCAGGTTGTACTTGAGGTCGAAGGTGTCGAGGAAGGGGATGCGGTGGATGCGCGCGCTGAGCCGCTCGATCTCCTCCTGCAGCGCCTGGATGTCGCCGAAGTTGTCCGGCTCCTCGCGCTTGAGTCGCTCCAGTTCGGCCTTGGCCTCGCGCAGCTTGCTGCGGCTGGAGCCGGACAGGGCGATGCGCCGCGCGTGGGCCGAGCGCAGGGTGCGGACGATGTTGATGCGGGCTGGGTTGCCCTCGTTGCTGATGCCGGCGCGTACCGTCTTGAAGGTGTCGGTACCGGTCAGGTGGCGCTTGATCAGGTTGGGCAGCTCCAGGTCCTCGAACATGAAGTCGAGGAACTCCTCCTGGGTGATCTGAAACACGAACTCGTCCATGCCCTCGCCGGAGTTGCTCGCCTTGCCCGGGCCGCGTCCGCCGCCACCGCCCTGCGGGCGTGGCACATGGTCGCCGGAGCTGAACTCCTTGTTGCCGGGATGAACGATGGTCTGCCGACCGCCACGACCGTGGTGCAACACCGGCTCGTCGATGTCGCGGCCGGGAATGCTGATCTGCTCGCCGTGCTCCATGTCGGTGATGGAGCGCCGGCTGACCGCCTCCTCGACGGCCTTCTTGATGTGCTCACGGTAACGCCGCAGGAAGCGCTGGCGGTTCACCGTGCTCTTGTTCTTGCCGTTCAGGCGCCGGTCTATCACATAGCTCATAGCGTCTCCTTAGCGCATACGCCCTTGCGGGCGTATGGCAGCCGGCGCGCCTGACACGGCGCGCCGACGGCGGGTTACTGCGACTTGCGAACCCGCAGATACCACTCGGACAGCAGGCGCACCTGCTTCTCGGTGTAGCCACGTTCGACCATGCGTTTGACGAAGTCGTTGTGCTTCTGCTGATCCTCCTTGCTTGCCTTGGCGTTGAAGCTGATGACCGGCAACAGGTCTTCGGTGTTGGAGAACATCTTCTTCTCGATCACCACGCGCAGCTTCTCGTAGCTGAGCCAGGTGGGGTTCTTGCCGTTGTTGTTGGCGCGGGCGCGCAGCACGAAGTTGACGATCTCGTTGCGGAAATCCTTCGGATTGCTGATGCCGGCCGGTTTCTCGATTTTCTCCAGCTCCTCGTTGAGGGCCACGCGGTTGAGGATCTCGCCGGTCTCCGGGTCGCGGTATTCCTGGTCCTGGATCCAGAAGTCGGCGTACAGCACGTAGCGGTCGAAGATGTTCTGGCCGTACTCGCTGTAGGACTCGAGGTAGGCGGTCTGGATCTCCTTGCCGATGAACTCGATGTAGCGCGGCGCCAGGTATTCCTTGATGTAGCGCAGGTAGCGCTCGCGCACCTCGGCGGGGAACTGTTCCTGCTCGATCTGCTGTTCCAGCACGTAGAGCAGGTGTACCGGGTTGGCGGCGATCTCGTGCGGGTCGAAGTTGAATACCTTGGACAGGATCTTGAAGGCGAAGCGGGTCGACAGACCATTCATGCCCTCGTCGACACCGGCGCTGTCGCGGTATTCCTGGATCGACTTGGCCTTGGGATCGGTGTCCTTGAGGTTCTCGCCGTCATAGACGCGCATCTTCGAGTAGATGTTGGAGTTCTCCGGGTCCTTCAGGCGCGACAGGGTGGAGAACTGGGCGAGCATCTTCAGGGTGTCGGGTGCGCAGTGGGCGTTGGCCAGCGAGCTGTGGGTGAGCAGCTTGTCGTAGATCTTGATCTCGTCGGTGACGCGCAGGCAGTAGGGTACCTTGACGATGTAGATACGGTCGATGAACGCCTCGTTGTTCTTGTTGTTGCGGAAGCTGTGCCACTCGGATTCGTTGGAGTGGGCCAGGATGATGCCGCTGTAGGGCAGGCCGCCGAGGCCCTCGGTGCTGTTGTAGTTGCCCTCCTGGGTGGCGGTCAGCAGCGGGTGCAGCACCTTGATCGGTGCCTTGAACATCTCGACGAACTCCATCAGGCCCTGGTTGGCCCGGCACAGTGCGCCCGAGTAGCTGTAGGCGTCGGCGTCGTTCTGCGGGAATTCCTCGAGCTTGCGGATATCCACCTTGCCGACCAGGGCGGAGATGTCCTGGTTGTTTTCGTCGCCCGGCTCGGTCTTGGCGATGGCGATCTGATTGAGGATCGAGGGATGCAGCTTGACCACGCGGAACTTGCTGATGTCGCCGCCGAACTCGTTGAGGCGCTTGGTGGCCCAGGGCGACATGATCGAGCGCAGGTAGCGCTGCGGAATGCCGTATTCCTCTTCGAGAATCTTGCCGTCCTCATCGGCGTTGAACAGGCCGAGCGGCGACTCGAATACCGGCGAGCCCTTGATGGCGTAGAAGGGGATGTGCTCCATCAGTTGCTTGAGCTTCTCGGCCAGCGAGGACTTGCCGCCGCCTACCGGGCCCAGTAGGTAGAGGATCTGCTTCTTCTCTTCCAGGCCCTGAGCAGCGTGGCGGAAGTAGGAGACGATCTGGTCTATGCACTCTTCCATGCCGTGGAAGTCGGCGAAGGCCGGGTAGCGGCGGATCACCTTGTTGGAGAAGATCCGCGACAGCCTGGGGTCGACCGAGGTGTCCAGCAGCTCGGGCGAGCCAATTGCCATCAGCATGCGTTCGGCAGCGGTGGCATAGGCGCTGCGGTCCGTTTTGCACAGTTCCAGATATTCCTGCAGGGAATATTCTTCCTGCCGAGTCGCCTCGAATCGTTGCTGGAAGTGGCTGAAAATACTCATGACTGCACCTCGCTCGCTTGCGTGGAGCCGGCGCGGGTCATTCGGGCGGGTGCGCGGGAATACGGCTGCTCAGCCGTTGGAAATCCCCCAGACACCACAAAAACGCTACCGATGGCCCGGAACCGGTGTGCCGGCTCTCCCTTCTGGATGGCCTCGTCCTAAGAGTAGTTCGGTTTCTCGGTCGTCAAGCGTTGCAGGAGGGTGACAAGGTGTTGCCGCTCGTCGGTAAGTCACCCGCAAGCGGCGCAGGCCGCGGCTTTGCGCCGCGGCAGATTTTTTTACTCGGCGTCGCCTTGTGACACCTGGTCAGGGTACTGGCTGCGCCACAGCTCGAAGCCGCCGTCGAGGCTGTAGACCTCGGCGAAACCCTGGTGCGCCAGGTAGGCGGCAGCGCTCTGGCTGGAGTTGCCGTGGTAGCAGGAGACGATCAGCGGCGCATCGAAATCGGCTTTGGCGATGAAGTCCGCCAGGCTGTGGTTGTCCAGATGGCGCGAGCCGCTGATGTGGCCGTTGGCGAAGCTTCGCGGGTCGCGGATATCCACGACCACGGCGCCTTGCTCACGCAGGGCCTGGGCCTGCTCCGGGGGAATACGTTTGAATTCGCTCATTGGACGATCTCCTTGCAGTCGCAGCGGTATTTCTCGCCGCTGTCGATGTTCATCAGGGTCATGGCGCCGCCCCACACGCAGCCGCTGTCGAGGGCGAACAGGCCGGGTTCGTCGCAGTTGCCTTCCAGCGCCGCCCAGTGGCCGAAGATGATCTTCTGTCCGCGCGCCTTGCGCTCGGGCCAGGCGAACCAAGGCGCATAGCCGGGCGGGGCGGTGCCCACGCCTTCCTTGCTCTTCAGGTCGAGGGTGCCGTCGGCGGTGCAGAAGCGCATGCGGGTGAAGTAGTTGGTGATCACCCGCAGGCGGGTGACGCCCTGCAGGTCGCTATCCCACTTGGCCGGCTCGTTGCCATACATGCCGTCGAGGAACAGCGGCAGGCGGGCATCGTCACGCAACACTTCCTCGACCTCTGCGGCGCGCCTGAGCGCCTTCTTCAGCGTCCACTGCGGCGGGATGCCGGCGTGCACCAGGGCGATGTCGCGTTGCTCGTCGTGATGGACCAGTTTCTGCTGGCGCAGCCACTCGAGCAGCTCCTTGCGGTCGGGGGCGTCGAGGATTTCCTGCAGGGTGTCGTGCTTCTTCAGACGCTCGATATTGTGCGCGGCGGCCAGCAGGTGCAGGTCGTGGTTGCCCAGCACGCAGACCAGGGCGTCGCGGATCGAATAGAGGAAACGCAGGGTCTTCAAGGACTCCGGGCCGCGGTTGACCAGATCGCCGACCAGCCACAGCTTGTCTTGGGCGGGATCGAAGGCGACCCGTTCGAGCAGGCATTTCAGCGGCTGCAGGCAACCCTGCAAGTCGCCGACGGCGTAGGTCGCCATCAGTGCAGGGCCCCGGGCACGGCCAGGCGGAACGGCGCGATGGTTGCGTCGAAGCGTTTGCCGTCGTCGGCGACCATCTGGTAGCTGCCGTGCATGTTGCCGACCTTGGTCGCCATCACGGTGCCGCTGCTGTAGGTGTGGCTCTCGCCCGGCTGCAGATGCGGCTGCTGGCCGACCACGCCGGCACCGCGGACTTCCTGCACGCGGCCGTCGCCGTCGGTGATGATCCAGTGGCGACTGAGCAGCTTGGCTGCCTCGCTGCCTCCATTGTGGATGGTCACCGTGTAGGCGAAGGCGTAGCGGTTCTGCTCCGGAGTGGATTGCTCCGGCAGGTAGCGGGTCTCGACGCTGACGTCGATCTGGTAACGCGGGTCGGCCATCTGGACAAACTCGGCAGGCTGAAAGGGCAGTTTAGTCCGCTTGATCGGCGGGCTGGCGTTCGGCCAGCTGGTCGGCCAGGCGGACGAAGGCGGCCAGGTCCAGCTGTTCCGGGCGCAGTCCGCCATCCACGCCGGCGGCCTCGATGGCTTCGGCCGGCAGCAGTTGCTTGAGGGTGTTGCGCAGGGTCTTGCGCCGCATGTTGAAAGCCTCGCGCACCACGCGCTCGAGCAGGCGATGGTCCTTGGTCGGGTGCGGCAGGGTCTCGTGCGGCACCAGGCGGACGATGGCCGAGTCGACCTTGGGCGGCGGGTTGAAGGCGCCCGGGCCGACGTTGAACAGGTGCTCCACGCGGCAGTGGTACTGGACCATGATCGACAGGCGGCCCCAGTCGCCACCGCCCGGCTCGGCTGCCAGGCGCTCGACCACTTCCTTCTGCAGCATGAAGTGCATGTCGCGGATCAGCGGGGCGTTATCCAGCAGGTGGAAGATCAGCGGCGTGGAGATGTTGTAGGGCAGGTTGCCGACCACGCGCAGGCTATGTGGCGCAGCCTCCAGGCGGTTGAAGTCGAACTTCAGTGCATCGCCTTGGTTGAGCTTGAAGCGCGGGTTGTCGCCGAACTTGGCTTGCAGGATGGGGATCAGGTCGAGGTCCAGCTCGATCACGTCGAGCTGTGCACCGCTGCCCAGCAGACCCTCGGTGAGGGCGCCCTGGCCCGGGCCGATC
Organism: Pseudomonas sp. ML96; assembly: GCF_000761545.1. Taxonomy (GTDB): domain Bacteria; phylum Pseudomonadota; class Gammaproteobacteria; order Pseudomonadales; family Pseudomonadaceae; genus Aquipseudomonas. The sequence continues at coordinate 272,108 of NZ_JPMY01000006.1, forward strand.
TCCAGCAGGCGCTCACCCTCCTTGGCGTGGATGGCGCGCAGGATGCGATGGATCACGCCGGCATCGTGCAGGAAGTTCTGGCCGAAGCGCTTACGCGCGCGGTGTTGGTATTCGGACATGGGTACGGCTCCAAGCTTCAAGCCACAAGCTCAAAGCGCAATGCAAAGAGCGGCAGTTTAGCAGCCAAGTGGCCAGGCTCTAAGCCTGGCGTGCGGCGGCCATCTGGTAGGCAGTCTCCAGGGCGACCTGCAGGCTGCCGCTATCGATCTTGCCGCTGCCGGCCAGGTCCAAGGCGGTGCCGTGGTCGACCGAGGTGCGGATGATTGGCAGGCCCAGGGTGACATTCACCGCCGCGCCGAAGCCTTTGTACTTGAGCACCGGCAGGCCCTGGTCGTGGTACATGGCCAGCACCGCGTCACAGTGCTCGAGGTGCTTGGGGGTGAACAGGGTGTCGGCCGGCTGCGGGCCGATCAGATTCAGGCCTTCACCGCGAAGCAGTTCCAGGGTCGGCTCGATCACTTCGATCTCTTCGCGCCCAAGGTGACCGCCTTCGCCCGCGTGCGGGTTGAGGCCGCAGACCAGGATGCGCGGTTTGGCGATACCGAATTTTTTCACCAGGTCCGTGTGCAGGATGCGGGTGACCCGTGCCAGGCGCTCGGCAGTGATGGCGGCAGCGACGTCCTTGAGCGGCAGGTGGGTGGTTACCAGGGCCACGCGCAGGCCGCGAGTGGCGAGCATCATCACCACCTGCTCGGTGCTGGTCAGCTCGGCGAGGAATTCGGTGTGGCCAGAGAAGGGGATGCCGGCTTCGTTGATCACACCCTTGTGCACCGGCGCGGTGATCATCCCGGCGAAGCTGCCATTGATGCAGCCCTGGCCGGCGCGGGTTAGGGTCTCCAGCACATAGGCGGCGTTGCTCTGGTCCAGCTGCCCCGGGCTGACCGTAGCGGCCAGCGGGGTGTCCCAGACATACAGGTTGCCAGCTGCGGCAGGCGCCGTTGGCCAATGGCCCGGGCCTACTTCGTGCAGCTCGATGTTTATACCGAGTTGCGTGGCGCGTGTGGCCAGTAAGTCGCGGCTGGCGATGGCTACCAGCGCTTCGGGCTGGGCTTCGCGGGCCAGCAGCAGGCACAAGTCGGGACCGATGCCGGCTGGCTCGCCGGGCGTCAGGGCAAACAGGCGGGGAGTGGTCATGATCTGCTTCGTCGAGGTGCTGAGGAATCTATTCTACGCCCAAGAAAAAGCCCGGCGGTGCCGGGCTTTCGTGACGCTGCGTGCTGTCAGAGCTTGATCTCGACGTAGGCTTCGTCGCGGATCTGGCGCAGCCAGGCCTGCAGTTCTTCGTCGTACTTGCGATTGCGCAGGACAGTCATGGCCTGCTGCTCACGGTACTGCGCACTGCTGTCGGTGGCGCGGCGGCCCATGACTTCCAGAACATGCCAGCCGTAGGGGCTGCGGAACGGCTCGGACAGCTTGCCGCTCGGGGTCTTGGCCATCACGTCGCGGAACTCGGGCACCAGGCTGTTGGGGTCGATCCAGTTCAGGTCGCCACCGTTGAGGGCCGAGCCTGGGTCTTCGGAGAAGCTCTTGGCCAGGGTCGCGAAGTCTTCGCCGGCGACGATGCGCTCGTACAGACGCTGCACCAGGCGGCGGGTTTCTTCTTCGCTGCGCACTTCGTTCGGCTTGATCAGGATGTGGCGCACATGCACTTCGTCGCGCACCAGGGTATCGCCGCCGCGCTTCTCCAGCAGCTTGACGATCATGAAACCGCCCGGGGTGCGGACAGGCTCGGTGATCTCGCCAACGGACAGCGCGCGAATCATCTCGACGAACGCCGGCGGCAGCTGGGCGGCCTTGCGCCAGCCGATCTCGCCGCCTTCCAGGGCATTCTCGCTGGCGGAACTGGACATCGCGGTTTGCGCGAAGTCGGCACCGCCACGCAGGCTGTCATAGACCTGCGAGGTCTTTTGCGCTGCGGCGCGGATCTCGTCCGGCGAGGCGGCTTCCGGCACCGGGATCAGGATGTTGGCCAGGCGGTATTCTTCCGAGAGCTGCATCTGGCCCATTTCGGAGGCGAGGAAGTTCTGCACTTCCTGGTCGGTGACCTGAATGCGCTCGGCGACACGGCGCTGACGTACGCGACTGATGACCATCTCGCGACGGATTTGCTCGCGAGCTTCTTCATAGGACAGGCCGTCGCGGGCCAGGGCTGCACGGAACTGGTCCAGGCTCAGGTTGTTGCGCTCGGCAATGCTGCCCATGGCCTGGTTCAGTTCTTCGTCGGTGATGCGGATGCCCGAGCGATCACCGATCTGCAGCTGCAGGTTCTCGACGATCAGGCGTTCCAGCACCTGCTGCTGCAGGACGTCCTGCGGCGGCAGCTGACCGCCACGCTTGCCGATGGTCTGTTCGACCTCGTGCAGGCGCTGATCCAGCTGGCTGTACATGATCACGTCGTTGTCGACGATGGCGACCACGCGATCGAGGGATTGAAACTGCGCCTGGGCGCCGGATGCGAGGAGTACTGCACCCAGCAGGAGCGGGCGCAGGCAATCAGAAAGCTTGTTCTTCACGTTCACGGTAACCTTGAATGCCTTGCTCGAGGAAGCCCTCGGTCTTTCCACCCAGCACATTGCCGAGGCCTTTGAGGACGATCTGCAGGAAGATGCCGCGATCCGCCTCTTCGTTGAGGTCCGGGTTGAGGCTGGTCTCGTCGTAGTCGATCCAGTAGCGGTTGATCAGGCGCAGCTTCCAGCAGCAGCTGTCGTATTCGAAGCCACCGAAGGCCTCGAGGGTGCGATTACGTGCGTAGTCGCGCTGCCAGCGGGCGATCACGTTCCACTGCGGCACCATCGGCCAGATGACCGAGAAGTCGTGCTGCTGGATCTTGTAGTAGTCCTTGATGAAGTTGGCTTGGCCTTCGGTGCCGAAGTCGCTGCCATAGGTCCAGGTACCGCTGGCCTGATCGTAACGCATGGTGTCGTTGCGGTAGCGATAGCCGGCATTGATCACCTTGTTCGGATTATCTTCCGGCTGATAGTGGAACATCAGGCTGCCGGAGCGGGTGGTATGGGTTTCACCATCCCAGTTGAAGTCCGAGGTAACACGCCAGTCGCGGTTGAAGCGGTACATGTATTCCAGTGCGTACGGCGACAGGTCGGATTGAGCATCATCGCGGGTGCGATAGTCGATGCCCGGCATCTGCACTTTGCGGTCGGCAAAGTAGATGGCTTGGCCGAGGCTGAAGCGCTGACGTTCAAAGCCGTTGTCCTCGATCCAGCGGTTAGTTACGCCCAGCGACAGCTTGTTTTCGTCGCCAATGCGGTCGCGGCCGCTGAAGCGGTTGTCGCGCCAAAGCGAGGCATAGCTAAAGGTGTTTTCACCTGTATCGAAGACCGGGATATCGTCCTGATCCTCTTCGGGTACATAAAGATAGTAAGCGCGCGGCTCCAGGGTCTGGCGGTAGTTGGTGCCAAACCACTGGGTGTTGCGATCGAAGTAAAGTCCGCTATCGATACTTGCGATAGGGACACTACGGTCTGGGGAGTCCTCAAAGTCACCACCGACTTGAGCCTTGCCGCGGGAGTCGAGGTCGAGATCGTATTGGGTATAAGCGTATTTGAGGCTCGGTTTGATGAAGCCCCAGGTCCAATCCAGAGGCAGGCTCATGCCTGGCTCGAGATGGATGCGATCACCATTGGCACGTGCGATACCGGTTACGAAATTGTCATACCAGGGTTCGACGGTACCGTCCTCTCGGACGAAATTGCCATTACGCAGGTTGCGATCAAAACTTACGTACTCGGTGCCGTAGAAGAAGTTCAGGCCACCCGGCTGGTACGGCAGGATGCCATCCAGAGTCAGCTGCGGCAGGCGCTCGTATGGGGTTACATCAACGACGCTGGTGGCCTCATAGGCGTGGGCGTTTAGACGTGCGGTGAAGCTGTCGCCTCGCCAGGTCAGAGTGCCGCGTTGATTGAGGAAGTCAGGGGTCTGTAGGCCTTCCAGATCGCTGTCGAGATCTTGGAAGTAGTAGGGGTCGCTGATATCGGTGTAGTCGACCTCGGCCAGCAGGCGCTCATCCAGGCCGCCTTTGTGCTGCCAGTTGTACATCCAGCGCTGATCTTCGTAGTTGGACTGCAGTTTGCGCTCGTCTTCCTGGTCGTCCAGCCATGCGCCACCGACTTGGCCTTCGCTGCCCTTGGTCAGGTAGCGGAACTCGCCTTCCATGAGCAGGCCGCGTTTGGCCATGTAGGTCGGGTAGAGGGTGGCGTCGTAGTTGGGCGCGAGGTTGAAGTAGTACGGCGTCGACAGCGAGAAGCCGGTATCGCTGGAGGTGCTGATGCCCGGAGCGAGGAAGCCGGACTGACGGCGATCGTCGATCGGGAAGTAGATGTAGGGGGTGTAGAAGACCGGAATGTCTTTCACCCGCAGGGTCACGTTGGTCGCGGTGCCGAAGCCGGTCGCCGGGTCCAGCTTGACGTTGTTGCCTTTCAGCTGCCAGGCGTTGCTGCCGGGTTCGCAGCGGGTGTAGGTGCCGTCTTTCAGGCGAACGACAGCGCTTTCCTCGCGCTTGGCGTACAGCGCGCTACCACGGGCATGGCCCTTGTGGATCACGTACTCGGCGTTCTCGACCTTGGCCTCGCCGTTGTCCAGCTGGATCTCGGCGCGATCGCCAACGACCAGCATGCCGTTGTCGCGGATGCGCACGTTGCCTTTCAGCTCGCCGACGTTGTCGGCCTGGTGCAGGCTGGCCTCGTCGGCCTCGATCTGCATGCTCGACTGACGCAGGACCACGTCGCCGGCCAGGGTGGCAGTCTCTTTTTCCTGCTCGTAGCGCGAGGCCTTGGCGGAGACGAACATCGGCGCTTCATCCAGCGGCGTGTTGTCGCTCATGCCCGGGCGGATCGGCTCGACGTAGGAGCCCTCGCAATAGGGACCGACCTCGGCCAGCTGCGCGGCAGTCAACTTCTCGCGCGGGACCCAGTCCAAGTGGCTGTAGTCGGCACTGCGGCTGCTCAGGCCACGGCCTTCGCTTTCGGTAACCAGTACGGGTTGGGGCCCGCCGTCGCTCGATTGAGCGGTACTGCCTTCGGCTACGGCGCTGACGGCCGACGCCGTATGCTGTGGGCGCGGTAGCGCGGCAGCAGCATTGGCTTTCGGTGCACAGGACCAGCCGCCAGTGGCGGAGGCGGAGCAGTCGTACTGCTCGGCAGCAACGACGAAGGACGAGGCCAGGGGTTGCAGAGCCAGCAGGCCGCCGGTCACCAGCAACGGGAATTTCTTACGGAACAGCGGGAGGTTTACTGCCATCTTGTTAGTCCGGGCTTCCTGCGCGCCTTCGACCCGCGGGGGCCGCACGCCTCTCGATGGGCTGAAAAAGATGCTGGATAATAAAGCATGACCCGCGCAACGGCTAGCGCCGTCGGAGACCCCTGTAATGCCTGATCAAGATGTACGTCTGCAGCTGCTGCAGAGCTGGTTGCAAGACTGTTTGCCCGCTCTTTTCGAACGTGAAGGCTGGGGCGCCGTGCCGCCCGCGAGCCTGGCCCCGGCCAGTAGCGACGCCAGTTTCCGTCGCTATTTCCGCTGGCAGGCCGAAGGCCGCAGCCTGATTCTGATGGATGCTCCGCCGCCTCAGGAAGACTGCCGCCCCTTCGTCAAGGTCGCTGCCATGCTGGCCGGTGCCGGCGTGCATGTGCCGCGCATTCTGGCCGAGGATCTGGAGCGTGGCTTCCTGGTGCTGGACGATCTGGGCTCGCAAACCTGGCTGGAAGTGCTGAGCGCAGGCAACGCCGATGCGCTGTTCGAGCAGGCGTTGCAGGCTCTGGTGGCCTTCCAGCAGCTGCCGGTCGACAGCCAGCTACCGCCCTATGACGATGCCCTGCTGCGCCGCGAGCTGCAGCTGTTCCCCGACTGGTACCTGCAGCGCCATCTCGGCGTCGAGCTGAATGCGCAGCAGCAAGGGCAATGGCAACAGGTCTGCGATCTGCTGGTGGACAGCGCCCTGGCGCAACCGCGGGTGTTCGTGCATCGCGACTACATGCCGCGCAATCTGATGCTGAGCGAGCCCAACCCCGGCATCCTCGATTTTCAGGATGCGGTACATGGCCCGCTGAGCTACGACGTCACCAGCCTGTTCAAGGATGCCTTCCTCAGCTGGCCGGAGGAGCGTGTGCAGGGCTGGCTGCAGCGCTACTGGCAACTGGCGGGCGCGGCAGGCCTGGTGGTGCCGGCCGAATTCGCCGAGTTCCATCGCGCCAGCGACCTGATGGGAGTACAGCGCCACCTCAAGGTGATCGGCATCTTCGCGCGCATCTGCCACCGCGACGGCAAGCCCAAGTACCTCGCCGACGTACCGCGTTTCTTCGCTTATATAGAAGCAGTGCTGGCGCGCCGGCCGGAGCTGGCGGTGCTCGGCGAGCTGCTGGCCAGCCTGCCGCAGCGTGAGGCGCAGCCGGAATGAAGGCGATGATTCTCGCGGCGGGCAAGGGCGAGCGCCTGCGCCCGCTGACCCTGCACACGCCCAAGCCGCTGGTGCGCGCCGCCGGTACACCGCTGATCGAGTTCCATGTGCGCGCCCTGGCTGCCGCAGGCTTCACCGAACTGGTGATCAACCATGCCTGGCTCGGCCAGCAGATCGAGGACTACCTGGGCGACGGCAGCCGCTTCGGCCTACGTATCGCCTACTCGGCCGAAGGCGAGCCGCTGGAGACCGGTGGCGGCATCTTCAAGGCCCTGCCGTTGCTTGGTGACGAGCCGTTCCTGGTGGTCAATGGCGATATCTGGACCGACTACGATTTCGCCACCCCGCGCGCTCCGCTGCAGGGTCTGGCGCATCTGGTGCTGGTGGACAACCCGGCGCATCACCAGGGCGGTGATTTCCGTCTGCGTGATGGCCAGGTGACGGATGCTGTGGCCGGGGAGCCCTCGTTCACCTACAGCGGTATGGCCGTGCTGCACCCGCAGCTGTTCGCCGGCTGCCAGCCGGGCGCCTTCAAGCTGGCGCCGCTGCTGCGCGCGGCCATGGCCGACGGCCGGGTCAGTGGTGAGCATTTCCGCGGCCGCTGGATCGATGTCGGCACCCATGAGCGCCTGGCCGACGTCGAGCGCCTGCTGCTGGCGGAGGCCTGAGATGCTCTGGCCAGCGACTCTGATCGGCGCCGCTGCGGGGCTGGCGCTGGCCAGCATCCCCGGCGCGCTGCTCGGCGGCCTGCTCGGTCAGGTGCTGGATCGGCGCCTGCGCATACAGTCCCTCGATCACCTGCGTGAGCTGCTCGGGCGCAAGCGTCCGCCTCTGGACGACGAGGACCTGCTGTTCATGCTGGTCGGGCGTCTGGCCAAGAGTGAAGGGCGGGTGCTCGACAGCCATATCCAGGTGGCGCGCAACGAGATGCAGCGCCTGGCCCTGGATGAGCCGTCGCGGCGCCGCGCCATGCAGGCCTTCAATCGCGGCAAGCTGATCGAGGACAAGGAACTACGCGAGCCGTTGCGCGCGCTGCACCATCGTCCGGAGCGCAGCGAGGCGTTGTTGCGCACCTGCTGGCGCATGGCTTGGGCCGATGGCCGGGTCAGCGAGGCGGAGGCGCAGCTGATTCGCCAGTGGGGCATCTGGCTGGGCTGGCGGCGCGAGGCGCTGGACGCCCTGGCCACCGAGTACGAGCCGACGCGGCGGATGCCGGAGGTGAAGTCCAGCGACTACCAGGCGGCTCTACGTCTGCTCGGCGTGCAGGCGGACACCGATCCGGCGGCGATCAAGCGCGCCTATCGCCGTCTGCTCAGTCGCCACCACCCGGACAAGCTGGCCGGCAGCGGCGCCACACCGGCCCAGCTACGCAGCGCGACCGACAAGACCCGCGAGCTGCAGGTCGCCTACGACCTGGTGCGCCAGCGCCGTGGTTTCCGCTAGCGCGTCTTACTGCTTGTCCAGCCAGCCGCGCACGCGGCGGAACAGCTGTTCCTGCTCGGCGTCCAGGTTGCCCGGCAAGGCTTTCAGGGCGATCTGCGTGTAGCCGTCGTGACCCAGGCGCTTGCTGGCCTGTTTGCGCCGCACCGCGTTGCCGCGGTCGGCGGCCAGGTCCTTGTAGAAGAAGTCGCCGGTGGCCAGCTTGAGGCCGGGGATCAGTTCCTCCAGCGGCGGCGTCTGTCCCGGTGGCAGCTGTGGCGCGACGGCCACCAGTTGTTTGATCGCCTCAGGCTTGCGCTCCTTGAGATACAGCGCGGCCCAGTAGGCGCCGTCACCATGACCGAGCAGCACGATGTTCTTGGCGTCTTGCTGTTCGGCGAAGGCGATGCCGGCCTGGATGCGCGCGAAGATGCGCTCGGCTGGATCGACCGGGGGAACTGCTGGCGTCGCTGGCTCGCTGGCCGCTGGCGTCTCGCCCGGGGCGCCGGTGGTCGCGCCTGCGCTGGCTGGATCGGCCGCCGGCTCCTTCGCCGCGTCCACCGTCACCGGCTCGGGGGCGCGTGGCAGCACGGCCTCCGGTAATGGCGCGGCCTTGCTGTCCGGCAGGCTGATGCTCAGGGTGCTCCATTCGACATCGGGCAGCTTGAGGCGCAGCGGCTTGATCGCCTGCGGCCAGTCGGCGCTCTCGTCGGCGCCAGGCACCAGGATCACCAGGCCCTTGGCCTCGGGCACGTTGGCCGGTTTCCACAGGGCGAGGAATTTCTCCTCGCCGGCCTGCAGCATCTGCTGTTCGTCCTTGGGCAGCTGGCGCTCCAGGCCTGCGGCGCTGTCCTGGCTGCGCTCCTCCAGCGCTTGGCGCGGCGCCTGTTCGGCGGGAGCGGCTTCGCCACTGGCGGGTTTGTCTGCGGCGGGGGCTTGCTCCTCGGCCCAGGCGAGCGGGGTGAGGATCAGGCACAGGGTCAGGAGTGTCGGCAGGACTGGACGGCGCATCTCAGCACTTCATATGGGTGGCGGTTTCTGCAGCCTAAGCGCTTCGCCACGGTTTGTCAGGTAAGGTAAGGGCAGTGTTCATGCTGTGGAGCTGGGGTGTGCGCAGGCTCGGACTGTTGCTTTCATTGTGGCTGCTGTGGCCCCTGGCGAGCTGGGCGGCCGGGCTGGATGCGGCTCAGCGCGCCTGGCTGGCCGAGCACCCGCGGCTGCGCGTGGGCGTGGTGCTGCAGGCGCCCTATGCCGAGTTCCAGCATCGCCAGCAGCGCCTTGGTGGGCTCAATGTCGAGCTGACCGAGGCGCTGGCCAAGACCCTCGGCGTCGAGCTGAGCTGGCTCGGTTTCGCCGATCAGGCCGAGCTGGACCAGGCGCTGCGTGGCGGCCGTGTCGACTTCGCCCCCGGCCTGACCCAGACCCCCGCCGGCCTGCGCCTATGGCAGTTCTCCGATCCTTACCTGCGCATCCCGCACCTGCTAGTCGGCGAGCGCCTCGGCGAGGTCGGAGTCGAGCTGGAGAACCTCGGCCCGCGCGAGCCCATCGCCGTGCGCGAGCCCAGTGCGGTGCTCGACTACCTGCGCGGCAACTACTTCAACCTGCACCTGCGCCCCCAGACTACCGACCGCGATGCCCTGCGCGCGGTGCTGGAGCAGCGGGCGCGCTACGCCGCCGTGGACCAGGCGCAACTCAGCCGCCTTAGCCAGGAGCGCGAGTTCGCCGCCCTCGCCGTGGTCGCCGACGTTGGCCTGCCGCAACTGCTGCGTTTCGGCAGCCGGCGCGACTGGCCAGAGTTAGCCGGCATCCTCGACGCCGGTCTGCGCGAGCTGCCGGCCGAGCGCATGGAACAGTTGCAGCAGCGCTGGCTGACGGCGAAGAAACCGAGCCTGGGCGAGTCGCCGCAGTTCTGGCGCAACCTGAGCATCCTGCTCGGCCTGTTGCTGCTGATCAGTCTGCTATTGCTGGTGCTGGTGCGCCGGCAGCGCGGGCGTCTGGAAAAGCGCCTGCTGGCAGTGCGGCATACCCTGAGCCAACGCGAGGTGGCCGAGGAGGCGCTGCGCCTGGCGCAGTTCTCCCTCGACCACAGCACGGTCGGCATCCTCTGGGTCAACTGGGACAGCCGCGTGCGCTACGCCAACCAGGCGGTGGCCGAGATGCTCGGCTACGCCGCGCCGGCGATGGTCGACCAGCCCCTGCAGGTGTTCGAACCCAACCTGGGCATGGATCGCTGGCTCAACTTGTGGAAGCGCGTGCGCCAGCAGGAAGAGGGCGCGCTGAATTTCGAGAGCAACTGCCGGCGCGCCGACGGCAGCTGGATGCCGGCCGACGTGACCCTGGGCTTCCTGCGCTTTCGCGAGGCCGAGTACCTGGTGGTCTACCTCACCGATGTTACCGAGCGGCGTCGTGCCCGCGCCGCGCTGGAAGAGAGCGAGGCGCGCCTCAAGGGCATCGCCGGTAACGTGCCGGGCCTGGTGTTCCGCCTGGAACGCCCGGTGGCCGGCGCGCCGGTGGACTTCGCCTTTATCAGCGAGGGCAGCGAGCAGCTGGTCGGCTATCCGCCAGCGACCATCATGGCGGTGGACTTCGGCATCCGCAGCCTGGTCCATCCGCAGGATCGCGCCGCCTACCACGCGACCCAGGACGCTGCCATCGAGGCCGCCAGCGACTGGCAGTGGCAGGGCCGCATCCTCACTCGCGCCGGCCGCGTGCGCTGGGCCGACATCAAAGCCAGCGCCCGCCAGCTCAGCGCCGAGCACGTGGTGTGGGACGGCGTGGTGTGGGACATCAGCGACAACAAGGCCATCGAGCTGGAACTGGCCGACTCGCGCTCGCAGCTGCGCGAACTGTCGGCGCACCTGGAGAGCGTGCGCGAGGAAGAGAAGGCGCGCATCGCCCGCGAGGTGCACGACGAGCTGGGCCAGGTGCTGACCGTGCTCAAGCTGGAGACCTCAATGTGCGAGCTGGCCTACGCCGGTCTCGACCCCGGCCTGCAGGCGCGACTGGACAGCATGAAGAAGCTGATCGCCAACCTGTTCCAGCTGGTGCGCGACGTGGCCACCGCGCTGCGCCCGCCGATCCTCGACGCCGGCATCGCCTCGGCCATCGAGTGGCAGGCGCGGCGTTTCGAGGCGCGCAGTGGCATCGCCTGTCTGGTGCAGGTGCCCGAGCAGCTGCCGGCGCTGTCCGATGCCAAGGCCATCGGCCTGTTCCGCGTGCTGCAGGAGGCGCTGACCAATGTGCTGCGGCATGCTCAGGCACACACGGTAGAGATCACGTTGGACGTGCAGGGTGGCGAGCTGTGCCTGCGCGTGAGTGACGATGGTCGGGGTTTCGAGCCAGCCGCCCAGCGCGGACAATCCTTCGGTCTGGTCGGCATGCGCGAGCGTGTGCTGATGCTCGGCGGCCATTTGGCGCTGGACAGCACGCCGGGGGAGGGCACCACACTGGTGGTGCGAGTTGCACTGGATAGAGAGGTCGTAGCGTGATTCGAGTTCTGGTGGCCGAAGACCACACCATCGTCCGCGAGGGCATCAAACAACTGATCGGCCTGGCCAAGGATCTCACGGTGGTCGGCGAGGCCTGCAATGGCGAGCAACTGCTGGAGACCCTGCGCAACACGCCCTGCGAGGTGGTGCTGCTGGATATCTCCATGCCCGGTGTCAACGGCCTGGAGGCTATTCCACGCATCCGCGCGCTGGACGAGCCGCCGGCGGTGCTGGTGCTGTCCATGCATGACGAGGCGCAGATGGCTGCCCGCGCGCTGAAGATCGGCGCCGCCGGCTACGCCACCAAGGACAGTGACCCGGCGCTGCTGCTCACCGCCATCCGCAAGGTCGCCGCCGGTGGTCGCTACATCGATCCGGAGCTGGCCGACCGCATGGTCTTCGAGGTCGGCCTGACCGACTCGCGGCCGCCGCATGCGCTGCTCTCCGAGCGCGAGTTCTCGGTGTTCGAACGCCTGGTGCGCGGCGATGGGGTCAACGAGATCGCCCAGCAGCTGTCGGTCAGCAGCAAGACCATCAGCACCCACAAGGCGCGCCTGATGCAGAAGCTCAACCTGCACTCGGTGGCTGACCTGGTGAAGTACGCCGTGGAGCACAAGTTGTTGTAGCTGGCGTAAGGTGGGCAACGCCGCAGGCTTGTCCACCCACAGGTTGTTCCGATTGTGCTTCCTGTCGTTGTAGGGCGATCCCTACAGCGGGTCCTCCGCAAGCCTTATAGCAATCTCTCATACCGCCCGATTTGCGCCGGCCGCGCGACTTTCTAGTCTTAGTGCACGGCAACAAGAACAAGGGTGTGGTGATGGCCGAGAATGCTTCCAGCGACGTGCTCGTCAGTTTCAAGGGCGTGCAGAAGAGCTACGACGGCGAAAGCCTGATCGTCAAAGACCTCAATCTGGACATCCGCAAGGGCGAGTTCCTCACCCTGCTCGGCCCGTCCGGCTCCGGCAAGACCACCAGCCTGATGATGCTGGCCGGTTTCGAGACGCCCACCGCCGGCGAGATCCTCCTGGCCGGGCGCGCCATCAACAACGTGCCGCCGCACAAGCGCGACATCGGCATGGTGTTCCAGAACTACGCGCTGTTCCCGCACATGACGGTGGCCGAGAACCTGGCCTTCCCGCTCACCGTGCGCGGCATGAACAAGACCGATATCACCGAGCGGGTGAAGCGCGCGCTGTCCATGGTGCAGCTCGACAACTTCCGCAACCGCTACCCGGCGCAGCTCTCCGGTGGCCAGCAGCAGCGCGTGGCCCTGGCCCGTGCGCTGGTGTTCGAGCCGCAGCTGGTGCTGATGGACGAGCCGCTCGGCGCGCTGGACAAGCAGCTGCGCGAGCACATGCAGATGGAGATCAAGCACATCCACCAGCGCCTGGGCGTGACCGTGGTCTACGTGACCCACGACCAGGGTGAGGCGCTGACCATGTCCGACCGCGTGGCGGTGTTCCACCAGGGCGAGATCCTGCAGATCGCCCCGCCGCGTGATCTCTACGAGGCGCCGCGCAACACCTTCGTCGCCCACTTCATCGGCGAGAACAATCGCCTGGCTGGCGAGCTGGTCAGCCAGGACGGCGAGCGCTGCACCGTGCGTACCGCGCGCGGCGAGCAGGTGCAGGCGCTGGCGGTGAAGGTCGGTGCGCCGGGCGAGCCGGTGAGCCTGTCGATCCGCCCCGAGCGAGTGCGCATCAATGCCGCCAGCGAGAGCTGCGCCAACCGCTTCAGCGGCCGCGTGGCCGAGTTCATCTACCTGGGCGACCACGTGCGCATCCGCATGGAGGTCTGCGGCAACCCCAACTTCTTCGTCAAACAGCCGATCGCCGAGCTCGACCCCGCCCTGGGCGTGGGCGACGTGGTGCCGCTCGGCTGGCATGTGGAGCACGTACGGGCGCTCGATCCGCTGATCGTGGAATAGGCGCTACCAAGGCAAGACCAACTAGCAGCGTGGAGAGAAAAACAATGAGCAACATCCGCAGCATGTTCCACCTCGGGACTCTGGCCCTAGGCCTGGCCGCCGCCTCTCAGGCGATGGCGGCCGACCTGACCGTGATCTCCTTCGGTGGCGCCAACAAGGATGCCCAGGTCAAGGCCTTCTACCAGCCGTGGGAAGCGGCCGGCAAAGGCAAGATCATCGCCGGCGAGTACAACGGCGAGATGGCCAAGGTCAAAGCCATGGTCGATACCAACAGCGTGTCCTGGCACCTGGTGGAAGTGGAGTCGCCGGAGCTGGCTCGCGGCTGTGACGAAGGTCTGTTCGAGGAGCTCGACCCGGCCCAGTTCGGCAACGAGGCCGACTTCGTCGAGGGCGCCCTGCAGCCTTGCGGTGTGGGCTTCTTCGTCTGGTCCACGGTGCTCGCCTACAACGCCGACAAACTCTCCGCCGCGCCGACCAGCTGGGCCGATTTCTGGGACGTGGCCAAGTTCCCGGGCAAGCGCGGCCTGCGCAAGGGCGCCAAGTACACCCTGGAATTTGCCCTGATGGCCGACGGCGTGGCGCCGAAGGACGTCTACACCGTGCTCGCCACCCAGGAAGGCCAGGATCGCGCGTTCAAGAAACTCGACGAGATCAAGCCGAACATCCAGTGGTGGGAAGCCGGCGCCCAGCCGCCGCAGTTCCTCGCCTCGGGTGACGTGGTCATGAGCTCCGCCTACAACGGCCGCATCGCCGCCGTGCAGAAGGAGAGCAACCTGCAGGTGGTGTGGAACGGCGGCATCTACGACTTCGATTCCTGGGCCATTCCGAAAGGCACCAAGGATGGCGACGCCGCCAAGGCCTTCGCCGCGTTCAGCGTGCAGCCCGAGCAGCAGAAGATCTATTCCTCGAACATCGCCTACGGCCCGGCCAACAAGAAGGCCGTCGAGCTGCTCGACCCGGCTCTGCTCAAGGACATGCCGACCACCCCGGAAAACATCGCCAACCAGGTGGCCATGAACGTGACCTTCTGGGCCGACTACGGCGAGCAGCTGGAGCAACGCTTCAACGCCTGGGCGGCTAAGTAAGTTTCCCGTGCTGTGCCCCTTCCTGGTGAAGGGGAGTTGGTTGGAGGAACGCTCCCCCGTTCCTCCTAACCCTCGCCCGCGTTTGGGCGAGGGCGCTTTGTCCCGGTGTATCTGGAGCCCGCGATGGCCACTACCGTTTCCATTACCGAGTTTGCCGGCCTGACCCTCAAGCAGAAGCTGGCCCGCGCCGAGCGCATCAACCGGCTCAAGGCTCAGGGTCTGATCCTGCCGCTGCTGGTGTTCCTCTTCGTGGTGTTCCTGCTGCCGATCGGCATCCTGCTGTACAAGAGCGTGGAGAACCCCGAGGTGGTCGGCAGCCTGCCGCGCACCGTCGAGGCGATCAGCGCCTGGGATGGCCGCGGCCTGCCCGACGAGCCGGTGTACCAGGCCCTGGCCCAGGACCTGGCCGAAGCACGGAAGAACCAGACCATCGGCGATCTTTCCAAGCGCCTGAACATGGAGCTGGCCGGCTACCGCAGCCTGCTGGCCAAGACCGGTCGCGCCCTGCCGTTCAAGCAGGAACCGGCTTCCTACAAGGATGCGCTGGAGAGCCTCGATGAGCGCTGGGGCGACCCGGCCTACTGGCAGGTGATCCGCCGCAACGACAGTGCCTTCACCTCGTATTTCCTGCTGGCGTCCCTCGACCATCGCATCGACGATCTCGGCGAGCTGGCGTCCGCCACCCCGGACCAGGCCATCTACCTGGACATATTCGCCCGCACCTTCTGGATGGGCCTGGTGATCACCGCTATCTGCCTGGTGCTGGCCTATCCGCTGGCCTACCTGCTGGCCAACCTGCCGACCCGCACCAGCAACCTGCTGATGATCCTGGTGCTGCTGCCGTTCTGGACCTCGATCCTGGTACGCGTGGCGGCCTGGATCGTGCTGCTGCAGTCGGGCGGGTTGATCAACAGCACACTGATCGCCATGGGCATCATCGATCAGCCGCTGCAGCTGGTGTTCAACCGCACCGGCGTGTACGTGGCCATGGTGCACATCATGCTGCCGTTCATGATCCTGCCGATCTTCAGCGTGATGAAGGGCATCTCGCCGAGCTATATGCGCGCCGCCATCTCGCTCGGCTGCCACCCGTTCGCCAGCTTCTGGCGGGTGTACTTCCCGCAGACCCTGGCCGGCGTCGGCGCCGGTTGCCTGCTGGTGTTCATCCTGTCCATCGGCTACTACATCACCCCGGCCCTGCTGGGCAGCCCGGGCGATCAGATGATCAGCTACTTCGTCGCCTTCTACACCAACAGCACCATCAACTGGGGCATGGCCACGGCGCTGGGCGGCCTGCTGCTGCTGGCGACCATGCTGCTCTACGTGGTGTACAGCTGGCTGGTAGGCGCGAGCCGCCTGCGTCTGGGCTGATCAGGAGAACAACGAGATGCTGAGCCCCTACAAGTCCCCCGTCGAACGCGCCTGGTTCTGGACCCATCGCAGCCTGTGCGCGCTGGTGCTGCTGTTTCTGATCCTGCCGGTGCTGGTGATCATCCCGCTGTCGTTCAACTCCGGCAGCTTCCTGGTCTACCCGCTGCAGGGCTTCTCCCTGCGCTGGTACGAGTCGTTCTTCACCTCGGCCGAGTGGATGCGCTCGCTGAAGAACAGCATGATCGTGGCGCCGGCCGCCACCGTGCTGGCCATGGTCTTCGGCACCCTGGCGGCCATCGGCCTGACCCGTGGCGAGTTCCGCGGCAAGGCGCTGGTGATGAGCCTGCTGATCTCGCCGATGGTCGCCCCGGTGGTCATCGTCGGTGTGGCCAGCTACCTGTTCTTCGCTCCGCTGGGCCTGGGCAACAGCTACACCTCGCTGATCCTGGTGCACGCGGTGCTCGGCGTGCCCTTCGTGATCATCACCGTGTCGGCGACGTTGCAGGGCTTCAACTACAACCTGGTGCGCGCCGCCGCCAGCCTGGGCGCCTCGCCGATCACCGCGTTCCGCCGGGTGACCCTGCCGCTGATCGCTCCCGGGGTGATCTCCGGTGCGCTGTTCGCCTTCGCCACCTCGTTCGACGAAGTGGTGGTGACCCTGTTCCTCGCCGGCCCCGAGCAGGCCACCCTGCCACGGCAGATGTTCAGTGGCATCCGCGAGAACCTGTCGCCGACCATCGCCGCCGCCGCCACCCTGCTGATCGCCTTCTCGGTGGTCATGCTGCTGACCCTGGAATGGCTGCGCGGGCGCAGCGAGAAGATGCGTACCGCCGTACCCGAGTAAGGCGTTCGACCATGGTCGAGGCGCCTTACTGACGTACGACAACCGCTGCGTATTGCTCTCAGGCTACAATCGCACCACCGTGATTGAAGCCTGAGGCCGCCATGCAACCCTTCGCCATCGCTCCGTCGATCCTGTCCGCCGATTTCGCCCGCCTGGGCGAAGAAGTCGACAAGGTGCTCGCCGCCGGCGCCGACATCGTCCACTTCGATGTGATGGACAACCACTACGTGCCCAACCTGACCATCGGCCCGATGGTCTGCTCGGCGCTGCGCAAGTACGGCATCACCGCACCGATCGACGCGCACCTGATGGTGTCGCCGGTCGACCGCATCATCGGCGACTTCATCGAAGCCGGCGCCACCTACGTGACCTTCCACCCGGAAGCCACCCAGCACATCGACCGCTCGCTGCAGCTGATCCGTGACGGCGGCGCCAAGTCCGGCCTGGTGTTCAACCCGGCCACCTCGCTGGAATGCCTGAAGTACGTGATGGACAAGGTCGACATGATCCTGCTGATGAGCGTCAACCCCGGCTTCGGCGGGCAGAAGTTCATCCCCGGCACCCTCGACAAGCTGCGCGAAGCCCGCGCGCTGATCGACGCCTCCGGCTACGACATCCGCCTGGAGATCGACGGTGGCGTCAGCGCCAAGAACATCCGCGAGATCGCCGAGGCGGGCGCCGACACCTTCGTCGCCGGTTCGGCCATCTTCAACCAGCCCGACTACAAGGCGGTGATCGACGCCATGCGCGCCGAGCTGGCCCAGGTGCGCGCGTGATCCACGAGCTGTTCGACGGGCGCCTGCCGCGCCTGGTGATGTTCGACCTGGACGGCACCCTGGTGGATTCGGTGCCCGACCTGGCCGCCGCCATCGACCGCATGCTGGTCCAGCTCGGTCGCCCGGCTGCCGGCGTCGAGCGCGTGCGTGACTGGGTCGGCAATGGCGCCCGCGTGCTGGTGCGTCGCGCCCTGGCCGGCGGCATCGAGCACACCGAGGTGAGCGACGCCGATACCGAGCAGGCGCTGGAGCTGTTCAACGAAGCCTATTCCGGCAGCCACTCGCTGAGCACCGTCTACCCGGGCGTCACCGCCACCCTCAAGTGGCTGAAGAAGCAGGGCGTGGAGCTGGCGCTGATCACCAACAAGCCGGAGCGCTTCGTCGCCCCGCTGCTGGACGAGATGAAGCTGGGCCGCTACTTCCGCTGGATCGTCGGTGGCGACACCCTGCCGCAGCAGAAGCCCGATCCGGCCGCGCTGCTGTTCGTCATGCGCCTGGCCAATGTCGAGCCCGAGCGCGCGCTGTTCATCGGCGACTCGCGCAACGACGTGCTGGCCGCCCGCGCCGCCAGCGTGCCCTGCGTGGCCCTGAGCTACGGCTACAACCACGGCCGGCCGATCGCCGAGGAAAACCCGGCACGGGTGCTCGACGACCTGCGCCAGCTGCTGCCCGGTTGCGCCTCGGAAGACGCTGCGCTAATGTCGCCGGACTCTTCTGCTTACCCGCCTCATCGAGACAGCATCGTGGTAGTTGCCAGCAAACAATGGATGAAAGTCATCAAGGCCTTGGCCCGCTGGCGCTGGCGCGCCTGATTTCGTCCTGGCCGGCTGGTTCCGGCGCGTTTGCCCAACATCCGTTTCACCTCCTCATACCACGAGGCAGAGCATGACCCGCGAAGAATTCCTGCGTTTGGCCGCCGACGGCTTCAATCGCATTCCGCTTGCATTCGAAACCCTGGCTGACTTCGACACCCCGCTGTCGATCTACCTCAAGCTGGCCGACACCCCCAATTCCTACCTGCTGGAATCCGTGCAGGGCGGCGAGAAGTGGGGCCGCTACTCGATCATCGGCCTGCCGGCGCGCACCGTGTTGCGTGTGCACGGCCACCACGTCAGCGTGCGTGTCGACGGCGTCGAGGTGGAGAGCCTGGAAAGCGAAGACCCGCTGGCCTTCGTCGAGCAGTTCAAGGCCCGCTACAACGTACCGACCATCGCCGGTCTGCCGCGCTTCAACGGTGGCCTGGTCGGCTACTTCGGCTACGACAGCGTGCGCTACGTCGAGAAGAAGCTGGCGCAGTGCCCGAACCCCGATCCGCTGGGCACCCCGGACATCCTGCTGATGGTCTCCGATGCGGTCGTCGTCTTCGACAACCTGGCCGGCAAGATGCACGCCATCGTCCTCGCCGACCCGGCCCAGGCCGACGCCTACGAACAAGGCCAGGCCCAGCTGCGCGAACTGCTCAACAAGCTGCGCCAGCCGATCACCCCGCGCCTGGGCGTGGACCTGAGCAAGCCGGCCGGCAAGGAACCGGACTTCGTCTCCAGCTTCAAGCGTGACGACTACGAGGCCGCGGTCGGCGCGATCAAGGAATACATCCTGGCCGGCGACTGCATGCAGGTGGTGATTTCCCAGCGCATGTCGATCCCGTTCCAGGCCGCGCCGATCGACCTGTACCGCGCGCTGCGCTGCATCAACCCGACGCCCTACATGTACTTCTTCAACTTCGGTGACTTCCACGTGGTGGGCAGCTCGCCGGAGGTGCTGGTGCGGGTCGAGGACAACCTGGTCACCGTACGGCCGATCGCCGGCACCCGCCCGCGCGGCGCCACCGAGGAAGCCGACATCGAGCTGGAGAAGGACCTGCTGTCCGACGCCAAGGAGATCGCTGAGCACCTGATGCTGATCGACCTGGGGCGCAACGACGTCGGCCGCGTCTCCAGCACCGGCACGGTGAAAGTCACCGAGCAGATGGTCATCGAGCGCTACTCCAACGTCATGCACATCGTCTCCAACGTCACCGGCCATCTGAAGGAAGGCTTGAGCGCGATGGACGCCCTGCGCGCCATCCTGCCGGCCGGCACCCTGTCCGGTGCGCCTAAGGTGCGCGCGATGGAGATCATCGACGAGCTGGAGCCGGTCAAGCGTGGGGTCTACGGCGGCGCCGTGGGTTATCTCGCCTGGAACGGCAACATGGACACCGCCATCGCCATCCGCACCGCGGTGATCAAGGACGGTGAGCTGCACGTGCAGGCCGGCGCCGGCATCGTCGCCGACTCGCAACCGGCCCTGGAGTGGGAAGAAACCCTGAACAAGCGCCGCGCCATGTTCCGCGCGGTCAGCCTCGCCGAACAGTCCGTAGAGTAAGGGGCCCAACCATGCTGCTGATGATCGACAACTACGACTCCTTTACCTACAACGTGGTGCAGTACCTGGGCGAGCTGGGTGCCGATGTCCACGTGATCCGCAATGACGAACTGACGGTCGCCGAGATCGAGGCGCTGAAGCCCGAGCGCATCGTGGTCTCGCCCGGCCCGTGCACGCCGACCGAGGCGGGTGTGTCCATCGAGACCATCCTGCACTTCGCCGGCAAGCTGCCGATCCTCGGCGTGTGCCTCGGCCACCAGAGCATCGGCCAGGCCTTCGGTGGCGACGTGGTGCGCGCGCGCCAGGTGATGCACGGCAAGACCAGCCCGGTGTTCCACGAGGACCTGGGCGTGTTCGCCGGCCTCAACAAACCGCTGACCGTGACCCGCTACCACTCGCTGGTGGTCAAGCGCGAAACTCTGCCGGACTGCCTGGAGATGACCGCCTGGACCCAGCATGCCGACGGCAGCGTCGACGAGATCATGGGCCTGCGCCACAAGACCCTGAACATCGAGGGCGTGCAGTTCCACCCGGAATCCATCCTCACCGAGCAGGGCCACGAACTGTTCGCCAACTTCCTCAAGCAACAGGGCGGGGTGCGCTGATGGATATCAAGGAAGCCCTCAACCGGGTGGTCGCTCAGCTCGACCTGTCCACCGCCGAGATGCAGGACGTGATGCGCCTGATCATGACCGGCCAGTGCACCGACGCGCAGATCGGCGCCTTCCTCACCGGCATGCGCATGAAGAGCGAGACCATCGACGAGATCGTCGGCGCCGCCACCGTCATGCGTGAGCTGGCCGCGCCGGTACAGATCAACGCCGAGCGCCTGGTCGACACCTGCGGCACCGGTGGCGACGGCATGAACGTGTTCAACGTCTCCACTGCCGCCGCCTTCGTGGTCGCCGCAGCAGGCGGTCGTGTCGCCAAACATGGCAACCGCGCGGTCTCCGGCAAGAGCGGCAGTGCCGACCTGCTGGAAACCGCCGGCGTCTACCTGAACCTGACGCCTGCCCAGGTGGCGCGCTGTGTCGAGAGCGTTGGCGTTGGCTTCATGTTCGCCCCGGCTCATCACGGCGCGATGAAGCATGCCATCGGCCCGCGCCGCGAGCTGGGCCTGCGTACCCTGTTCAACATGCTCGGCCCGATGACCAACCCGGCCGGGGTCAAGCACCAGGTGATCGGCGTGTTCAGCCAGGCGCTGTGCCGGCCGATGGCCGAGGTGCTGCAGCGCCTGGGCAGCAAGCATGTGCTGGTGGTGCATGCGCAGGACGGCCTGGACGAGATCAGCCTGGCCGCGCCGACCCATGTCGCCGAACTCAAGGACGGCGTGGTCAGCGAGTACCGCATCCAGCCCGAGGACTTCGGCATCAAGAGCCAGAGCCTGATCGGCCTGACCGTCGAAGATGCCCAGGGCTCGCTGGCGCTGATCCGCGATGCGCTCGGCCGGCGCAAGACCGAGAACGGTCAGAAGGCCGCCGACATGATCGTGCTCAATGCCGGCGCCGCGCTGTATGCCGCCGATATCGCGACTAGCCTCAAGGAAGGCATGCAGCTGGCCCAGGATGCCCTGCACACCGGCCTGGCCTGGGAGAAGCTGGACGAGCTGGTGTCCTTTACCGCCGTATTCCGCGTGGAGAACCAAGAGTGAGCATTCCAACCGTGCTGGAGAAGATCCTCGCCCGCAAGGCCGAGGAAGTGGCCGAGCGCCGTGCTCGCGCAAGTTTCGCCGAGATCGAGGCAGCGGCCCGCCAGGCCGACCCGGTACGCGGCTTCGCTCGCGCCCTGCAGGAGCGCGTGGCGCACAAGCAGCCGGCGGTGATCGCCGAGGTGAAGAAGGCCTCGCCGAGCAAGGGCGTGCTGCGCGAGAACTTCGTGCCGGCCGAGATCGCCAAGAGCTACGAGGCCGGCGGCGCCGCCTGCCTGTCGGTGCTGACCGACATCGACTTCTTCCAGGGCGCCGACGACTACCTCAAGCAGGCCCGTGCGGCCTGTTCGCTGCCGGTGATCCGCAAGGACTTCATGATCGACCCTTACCAGGTCGTGGAGGCGCGGGCCATCGGCGCCGACTGCATCCTGCTGATCGTCTCGGCGCTGGACGATGCGCGCATGGTCGAGCTGGCCAGCGTGGCCAAGGAGCAGGGCCTCGACGTGCTGGTGGAGGTGCATGACGGCGACGAGCTGGAGCGCGCGCTCAAGCATCTCGACACGCCACTGCTGGGCATCAACAACCGCAGCCTGCACACCTTCGAGGTGAGCCTGGAGAACACACTCGACCTGCTGCCGCGCATCCCCCACGATCGCGTGGTGGTCACCGAGAGCGGCATCCTCAGCCGTGCCGACGTGGAGCTGATGGAGATCAACCAGGTCTATGCCTTCCTGGTCGGTGAGGCGTTCATGCGCGCCGAGGAGCCGGGTACCGAGCTCAAGCGCCTGTTCTTCCCCGATGGCAGCCGCATAGTCGCCGGTATCGATCCGGACTGATCGCCAGCCATGAAAAAGCCCGCCGATTGGCGGGCTTTTTTGTGTGTCGCCGGTGGGCTTAGCGGGTACCGAATACCACCATGGTCTTGCCTTTGACGTGTACCAGGCCCTGTTCCTCCAGGGACTTGAGTACGCGGCCGACCATCTCGCGGGAGCAGCCGACGATGCGGCCAATTTCCTGGCGGGTGATCTTGATCTGCATGCCGTCCGGATGCGTCATGGCGTCCGGCTGCTTGCACAGGTCGAGCAGGGTGCGGGCCACGCGGCCGGTGACGTCGAGGAAGGCCAGGTCGCCTACCTTGCGCGTGGTGTTGCGCAGGCGGTCGGCCATCTGGCTGCCCAGGGCGTAGAGAATCTCCGGGTCCTGTTGGGTCAGCTCACGGAACTTGGCGTAGCTCAGCTCCGCCACTTCGCATTCGGTCTTGGCGCGTACCCAGGCGCTGCGTTCTTTCTCGGCGCCGTCCTTCTCGAACAGGCCCATTTCGCCGAAGAAGTCGCCGGCGTTGAGGTAGGCGATGATCATCTCGCGGCCGTCGTCATCCTCGATGAGGATGGTGACCGAACCCTTGATGATGAAGAACAGGGTTTCGCAACGATCCCCTGCATAGATGATGGTGCTCTTGGCCGTGTAGCGACGGCGGTGACAGTGCGCGAGCAGCTTGTCGATGTTCTTGATCTTTGGTGTAAGGGTAATAGCGACCATGCCCGAGTCCCGAAAATTAGAGTAAGCCTTTGTCCAGCAGGCGAATTTCTTATTAGTTATCCGAACAAGTGTGCCAGTTATCCGCCGCCAGATTAACAGACGGGCGGCCTCGGGTAATGCGTTTTTGCGACGCAGTAGTCAGTGTGCAGGCCGCGGGTGCCGACTGGTCGGTCGAAAAGCCCGCGAACAGTGCTGTGGTAAGCTACGCGCCTTTTTTCGGGCAGTGGAGTCCAGGCGATGAAAGCGCGCATTCAGTGGGCCGGCGAGGCCATGTTCCTCGGTGAATCCGGCAGCGGCCACGTGGTGGTGATGGACGGTCCGCCCGAGGCCGGTGGGCGCAACCTCGGCGTGCGGCCGATGGAGATGGTGCTGATCGGCCTGGGCGGCTGCAGCAACTTCGACGTGGTCAGCATCCTCAAGAAGGCGCGCCAGCCGGTAGAGAGCTGCGAGGCGTTCCTCGAGGCCGAGCGTGCCGACGAGGACCCCAAGGTGTTCACCAAGATCCACCTGCACTTCGTGGTCAAGGGCCGTGGCCTCAAGGAGCCGCAGGTCAAGCGTGCGGTGGAGCTGTCGGCGGAGAAGTACTGCTCGGCTTCGATCATGCTCGGTCGCGCCGGCGTCGAGATCACTCACGACTACGAGATCGTCGAACTGGGTTGATCCGCTCGCATGAGCCAATGAAAAAGGGCGCCAGAAGGCGCCCTTTTTCATGTCCGCGATTCAGATGCGGTAGGTGCTTTTGGTCATCACCTTGGACAGCAGGCTCATGCCCAGCTTCACCGGCCTAGGGAACTGCAGGCCGCCAGCTTCGATGGCGCTGGTGGCGTGCTGCTGCTCGTCTTCGCGCATCTGCTCAAGGATGGCGCGGGTCTTGGCATCGTCCGCCGGAATCTGCTCCAGGTGTTCGTCCAGGTGCTTGACCACCTGATCCTCGGTAGCGGCGACGAAGCCCAGGCTGACCTTGTCGCTGATCAGCCCGGCGACCGCGCCGACGCCGAAGGACAGGCCGTAGAACAGCGGATTGAGCACGCTCGGGTGGCTGCCCAGCTCGCGGATGCGCTGTTCGCACCAGGCCAGGTGGTCGACCTCCTCATCGGCGGCGTGCTCCATGGCCTTGCGCACTTCCGGCAGCTTGGCGGTCAGCGCTTGGCCCTGGTACAGCGCCTGGGCGCAGACCTCGCCGGTGTGGTTGATGCGCATCAGCCCGGCCACGTGGCGGGCCTCGTCATCGCTCAGCTCGGTCTCGGTTTCGAGGATTGCCGGCGACGGGCGCGCCGGTGCGCCGCTGAATGGCAGCAGGGTGCGCATGGCGGCGTCGGCCTGGATCAGCAGGCGATCGAGGGGGGAAAACTGGCGTTCGCTGGTCATGGCCATCTCCACGGAAAAGCAGGCGGGCAGTTTACCTCAAGGCTCGGGCAGATTGCCGGCAGGTGACAACGGGTCGCTGCGCATCAGCCCGGCGGCCAGTGCAGCTGGCGCTGCCCCAGCACGTGCATGTGGATGTGATGCACCGTCTGCCCGCCCAGGTCCTTGCAGTTCATCACCACACGGAAGCCTTCCTCGCAACCCAGCTCGATGGCCAGGCGCTGGGCGGTGTAGAGGATATGGCCGGCCAGCGGGCGATCGCTTTCGCTCAGTTCATCAAGGCTGGCGATATGGCGCTTGGGGATCACCAGGAAATGCACCGGCGCCTGCGGGCCGATATCGTGGAAGGCCAGCACCTGGTCATCCTCGTAGAGCTTGCGGGCCGGGATTTCGCCGGCGACGATGCGGCAGAACAGGCAGTCCATGCGCTTTCCTCCAAGGGCTTTGGGTATGCTGCGAGTCTAGTACTGCACAAGGAGAGGCTGTGAAGAACGACGTTCATGATCTGGGGCTGGTGCTGGAGTCCCGCGTCAAGCTGGTGGTCATCGAGTCCTGGGACGAGCCGCGGGTGCTGGAGACCCTCACCTCGCTGGCGATCAAGCGTGGCCTGGGCATCTACACCTGGGCGGTGACCGAGGGCCTGCAGCGCCTGGCCTTCGGCGGCGAGCCGGTAGGCGAGCTGGACAGCCGCGAGCCGGAACAGGCCCTGCGCCTGATCAAGGCCGACCCGACGCCGAATCTCTACGTGATGTGCGACCTGCATCCGTTCATGGCCGATAACCCCAAGCTGGTGCGCCTGCTCAAGGAGATCGCCATGAGCGAGGCGCCGCACAAGCCGACCCTGGTGCTGGTGTCGCACTCGCTCAAGTTGCCGGCCGAGATCCAGCGCTACGCGGCGCGTTTCAGCCTGGCGCTGCCGACCGAAGAAGAGCTGCTGGCCATCGTCCGCGACGAGGCCACGCGCTGGAGCGAGCGCAACAGTGGCGCGCGGGTGCGCACCGACAACCGCACCCTGCAGCAGGTGGTGAAGAACCTGCGCGGCATGAGCCACGCCGAGGCGAAGGCGCTGGCGCGCAACCTGATCTGCGACGACGGCGCGATCACCCAGGAAGACCTGCCGGAGCTGAACAAGGCCAAGTTCCAGCTGCTCGACCTGGAGGGCGTGCTCAGTTTCGAGCACGACACCGCACGCTTCGCCGAAGTCGGCGGCCTGAACAACCTCAAGCGCTGGCTGGGCGAGCGCCAGGAGATCTTCGCCACCGGCAAGGGCGCCGATAGCCCGCGTGGCATGCTGCTGGTCGGCGTGCAGGGCGGCGGCAAGAGCCTGGCGGCCAAGGCGGTCGCCGGCCTCTGGGGCTTGCCGCTGCTGCGTCTGGACTTCGCCAGCCTGTACAACAAGTTCTTCGGCGAGACCGAGCGCAACCTGCGCGAGGCGCTGCGCATGGCCGAGCAGATGGCGCCCTGCGTGCTGTGGATGGACGAGATCGAGAAGGGCCTGGCCACCGGCAGCAACGACGATGGCGTCAGCCAGCGGGTGCTCGGCACCCTGCTGACCTGGATGGCCGAGCGCAAGGCGCCGGTGTTCATGGTCGCCACTGCCAATGCCATCGACCGCCTGCCGCCGGAGTTGGTGCGCAAGGGGCGCTTCGATGAGCTGTTCTTCGTCGATCTGCCGCAGGCAGCGATACGCGCGGAGATCTTCGCCATCCACCTGCGTCGCCGCGAGCTGGCGCCGGAGCAGTTCGACCTGCAGGCGCTGGCGGCGGCCAGTGAAGGGTTCTCCGGTGCGGAGATCGAGCAGGTGGTGGTCAGCGCGCTGTATGCCGCGCAGGCGCGCCAGCAGTCAGTGGATCAGGCGCTGCTGCTGAGCAATATCCAGGGTACGGCGCCGCTGTCGGTGGTCATGGCCGAGCGCCTGGCCGCGCTGCGGGCCTGGGCCGGCGGGCGTACGGTGAGCGCCGACTAGGGCTGTTCGGCGCCCGTGCGCGGCAGCAGCGGGCGCACCATCTTCATCGCCACGTGGCGCACCAGCGCACGTGGCGTCAGGCGCAGCAGCTGCGGCAACAGACGATGGCGCCAGCCGGGGATGATGATGGCCTGGTTGCGCTCCAGGCCGCGCATGGTGATCAGCGCCACTTCCTCGGGGCTGGCCAGTTGCTGTTGACGCTCCAGGCCGCCGCTGTACAGCTCGGCGCGGCGGAAGAAGGCGGTGGCTACCGGCCCGGGGCAGAGCACCGAGACCTTCACGCCGAACGGCGCCAGCTCGTTGCGCAGCGCCTCGGAGAGGTGCAGCACGTAGGCTTTGCTGGCGAAGTAGTTGGCCATCAGCGGCCCCGGCTGGAAGGCGGCCAGGGACGCGACGTTGAGGATCTGCCCGCCGCCGCGGCGCTTCATGTCGGCACCGAGGGCGTGACAGAGGCGCGCCAGCGCCAGCATGTTGAGTTCGATCAGCTCCTGCTCGCGCATCCAGTCCTGCTCGACGAACAGGCCGGCGCTGCCGATACCGGCGTTGTTCACCAGCAGGTCGATCTGCCGCTCGCCCTGTTCCAGTTCCTGGATCAGGCCGGTGAGCTGCAGGGGCTCGCTCAGGTCGCAGACGCGGAACAGCGCTTCGACACCGAAGCGCTGGCTCAGCTCGCAGGCAATGCTCTCCAGGGCATCGCGCTGGCGCGCCACCAGGATCAGGTTACGCCCACGCCGGGCCAGTGCTTCGGCCAGGGCCAGGCCGAGGCCACTGGAGGCGCCGGTGATCAGGGCGTAACTGCTCAAGGTCTTACTCCTCGTCTGCCGGGGCGTACTGCTGTTGCTGGGCTTCCAGGGCGCGCTCGGTGTAGTCGTGGTAGGCCGGGATGGCGATGGCCGCGAGAATGCCGATGATCGGTACCAGCAGGCCAGTCCAGGCCAGCACTACCACGCCGGTGCTGTTCGGTGGCGGCGGCGGACCGTAGCGGTTGGCGCCCTGGTTGCCCGGCACGACCAGCATCAGCAGGGCGAACACGCTGCCGACCACTGGGATAATGTTGATCAGCAGCAGCCAGCCGGACCAGCCGAGGTCATGCAGGCGCTGCACGCCGACCTGTACCGAGACGACCACGGTGGCGATGACCAGCGGAATCATCAGGATGCCGCCGATGATCGGCGCGACGGCCATGATGCCGGCGGCGATGGCGTAGCCCAGCATGGCGAGCAGCATTACACCCATGTACCAGCCCAGATAACGCACTCGGCCGATGCGGCCGTTGATGCTGAATACCTTGAGCTCGCCGTACTCGGGCAGCGTCTCACCGACTTCCGCTTTCGGCGTGCTATAGGGCGAGACCGTAGCGCTGGCGGCCGGGGCGGCTGCCGGCGGGTTCTCGGCCAGCTGGGCCTGACGCGCCAGGTACTTGTCGATGATGATGCCGCAGCTCGCGCATTCGGCTGCCTTGGCCTGTTGCTGGCCGCATTTCGGGCAGATCATGCTCTCGCTGTTGGTTGGCGCCGAGGCATGTTCGTCGTCATGGGCGACCAGGCTCAGTCCGGCGGCCAGGTCTTGCTCCTTGCGGACCTGGGCGCCGGCGTTCTGCAGTACCGCCAGGTACTTGTCCGCCTCGGCTTCGGCCAGGTCGCGCTTGAGTGCGACCGGCGAGCCGGTGAACAGTGCGTCGATCTTGCTCTGGTCGCTCTTGAACAGGCGGGCCAGGTTGTCTTTCACCGTGTCGAGCGCCATCTCCGGCATCAGCTTGCCTTCGAAGACGATCTTGTAGCGAGCTTCGGTCATGCGTGCATCCCTGTTACGTCATTGAAAGTGCCCAGAGCCTAGGGGCTTTACCGGGCGTGGACAAGCGAACGCCTGCGCAAATTCCTGCTCAGCGCGGCCAGCGCTGCGGCAGTTGTGCGGAGCGGCCGAGCGCGGCGCGGTATTCGGCATCCAGGCGCGCCACCAGTTCAGTCACGCTGGGCACGTCGGCGATATCGCCAACGCCTTGGCCGGCGGACCACACGGTCTTCCAGGCCTTGGCCTCGTCGTTGATCGGCTTGAGCTTCTCGCCGTAGTTGACGTCGCCCTTGTTCTGCAGCTGTTTCAGGTCATAGCCGGCCTTCTCCAGGCTCTGGCGCATGAAGCTGGCCGGCACGCCGGATACCGCCGGGGTGTGCACGATGTCGGCGGCGCGGGCGTCGAGGATCATCTGCTTGTAGTCGCCGTCGGCATTGCTCTCCTGGGTGGCGATGAAGCGCGTGCCCATGTAGGCCAGGTCGGCGCCGAGCAGTTGCGCAGCGAGAATCTCGTGGCCGTGGTTGAGGCAGCCGGAGAGCAGCAGGGTCTTGTCGAAGAACTGGCGGATCTCGGCGATCAGGGCGAACGGGCTCCAGGTCCCGGCATGTCCGCCGGCACCGGCGGCTACCGCGATCAGACCATCGACACCGGCCTCGGCGGCCTTCTCCGCATGGCGGCGGGTGGTGACGTCATGGAATACCAGGCCGCCGTAGCTGTGCACCGCGTCGACCACTTCCTTGACCGCGCCCAGGCTGGTGATCACCACTGGCACCTTGTGTTCGACGCAGATGGCCAGGTCGGCCTGCAGGCGTGGGTTGCTGCCGTGCACGATGAGGTTGACTGCATAGGGCGCGGCGTCCGCCGTGAGGCCCGCCTCGATCTCCTCCAGCCAGGCCTTGAAGCCGCTGCTCTCGCGCTGATTCAGGGCTGGGAAGCTGCCGACGATACCGCTGTTGCTGCAGGCCAGTACCAGCGGTGGGGTGGATACCAGAAACATCGGTGCAGCGACCACCGGCAGACGCAGGCGCTGGTCGAGCAGGGCGGGCAGGGACATGGTCTTTCCTCTCGTCGTTATCAGAAGGGTTTCACCACCACCAGGATCACGATGGCCAGCAGGAACAGCACCGGCACCTCGTTGAACCAGCGGTAGAACACATGGCCGCGGGCGTTCTCGCCGCGGGCGAAGCGCTTGAGCTGGGCGCCACAGACATGGTGGTAACCGACCAGCAGCACGACCAGCAGCAGCTTGGCGTGCAGCCAGCCCATCTTCAGCCAGGCCGGGTTGAGGTAGAGCAGCCAGGCGCCGAGGACCAGGGTGGCGATCATCGACGGGTTCATGATGCCGCGGTACAGCTTGCGCTCCATCACGCAGAAGCGTTCGCGGCTGGGCGCATCCTCGGCCATGGCGTGGTAGACGAACAGGCGCGGCAGGTAGAACAGGCCGGCGAACCAGCAGACGATGGCGATGATGTGCAGGGCCTTGACCCACAGATAGAGCATTTATGGCATCCGACAGGCGATTTGCTGTCGATAGTAGAGAAAGCCAGGTCCGCGCGTCATCCATAAGGTTGGCCGGGGCTCGCATGGGCTTTATCATCGGCAGCCTTTCTCAACGGTCACGCAGTGGGGGTACGCAATGGTCAAGGTCGGAATCGTCGGCGGCACGGGTTACACCGGAGTGGAGCTGCTGCGCCTGCTGGCCCAGCATCCGCAGGCCGAAGTGGCGGTGATCACCTCGCGCTCCGAAGCCGGGGTCAAGGTTGCCGACATGTACCCCAACCTGCGCGGCCACTATGACAACCTGGCTTTCAGTGTGCCGGACGTGGCGACCCTGGGCGCCTGCGACGTGGTGTTCTTCGCCACCCCGCACGGCGTGGCCCACGCCCTGGCTGGCGAGCTGCTGGCCGCCGGCACCAAGGTCATCGACCTGTCCGCCGACTTCCGTCTGCAGGACGCCGAGGAGTGGGCCAAGTGGTACGGCCAGCCGCACGGTGCGCCGGAACTGCTGCCCGAGGCGGTCTACGGCCTGCCGGAAGTGAACCGCGAGGCGATCAAGGGAGCGCGTCTGATCGCTGTGCCGGGCTGCTATCCGACCGCTACCCAGCTCGGCCTGATCCCGCTGCTGGAAGCTGGCCTGGCCGACCCGAGCCGCCTGATCGCCAACTGCGCCTCCGGTGTCAGCGGCGCCGGCCGTGGCGCCAAGGTCGGTTCGCTGCTGTGCGAGGCCAGCGAGAGCATGATGGCCTACTCGGTCAAGGGGCACCGCCACCTGCCGGAAATCAGCCAGGGTCTGCGCCGCGCCGCAGGTGGCCAGGTCGGCCTGACCTTCGTGCCGCACCTGGCGCCGATGATCCGCGGCATCCACGCCACCCTGTACGCCACCGTCGCCGACCGTGGCGTGGACCTGCAGGCGCTGTTCGAGAAGCGCTACGCCAACGAGCCCTTCGTCGACGTGATGCCGGCCGGCAGCCACCCGGAGACCCGCAGCGTGCGCGGTGCCAACGTCTGCCGCATTGCCGTGCACCGTCCGCAGGGCGGCGAGCTGGTGGTGGTGCTGTCGGCCATCGACAACCTGGTCAAGGGCGCCTCCGGCCAGGCGGTGCAGAACATGAACATCCTCTTCGGGCTGGACGAGCGCCTGGGCCTGTCCCACGCCGCGCTGCTGCCCTGACCGCAAATACGCCCGGCGGCGGCTTGAATTCGCCGCCGGCGCGCCCATCTAAGCAGTAGGGCGACGGTTGCGTCGTCGCCCAATAATTGACCGATTTGCTCGGGTAAGCGGATAATCGCCGCCCGTGTGTGGTACGTAACATGGCGCCTGGCGCCAGGAGAGCAGCAAGATGAGCGTCGAGACCTTCACTCCAACCCCCCTGATCTTCACCCAGGGCGCGGCGAACAAGGTGAAGAGCCTGGTCGATGAAGAGGGCAACCCGCGCCTGAAGCTGCGTGTGTTCGTCACCGGTGGTGGCTGCTCCGGCTTCCAGTACGGCTTCACCTTCGATGAAGACGTGGCCGACGACGACACCATCGTCGAGCGCGAGGGCGTCAGCCTGGTGGTCGACCCGATGAGCTTCCAGTATCTGGCCGGCGCCGAAGTGGACTACCAGGAAGGCCTGGAAGGTTCGCGCTTCGTGATCAACAACCCCAACGCCAGCACGACTTGCGGTTGCGGTTCGTCCTTCTCGATCTGAGTTTTCAGGCCACAAAAAAGCCGCGCATCTGCGCGGCTTTTTTGTGGATGCTCGATTGAGCTGGCGCGCTCGTCACGCCGGATAGATCGCGCCGAGCACCCGCAGCCCCTTGGCAGCGGTAACGCTGGGGCGATTGGCCGGGATGCGCTCCAGGCAGCAGTGGGCCAGCCAGGCGAAGGCCATGGCCTCGACCCAATCCGGCGGCACGCCACGTGCGGCGGTACTGGCTACCTGGCAGGCCGGCAACAGCTCCTGCAGGCGCTGCATCAACGTGTGGTTATGGGCGCCACCACCGCAGACCAGCAGTTCGGCGGTGCCGCTTTGCGCCTGTTGCAGCGAGTCGACTATGCTGCGCGCGGTCAATTCCAGCAGAGTGCGCTGCACGTCGGCCGTAGGCAGTGTCGGAAGCATGCTCAGATGGCTTTCCAGCCAGGGCAGGTTGAACAGCTCGCGGCCGGTGCTCTTCGGGCCCTGGCCGGCGAAGTAGGGATCGCTCAGCAGGCGGTTCAGCAGCGTCTCGTTCAGCGTGCCGCTGGCTGCCCAGGCGCCATCGCGGTCGAAGGTCATGCCCTGGTGCTGGTCGATCCAGGCATCCAGCAGCACGTTACCCGGGCCGCAGTCGAAACCACGTACCGGTTGTTCCGCCTCGATCAGACTGAGGTTGCTGAAGCCGCCAACGTTGAGCACCGCCTTGGGCTGCGCGCTGCTTTCGAACAAGGCTTCGTGGAAGGCCGGCACCAGGGGCGCGCCTTGGCCGCCTGCGGCGACGTCGCGGCGGCGGAAGTCGGCGACCACATCGATGCCGGTCAGTTCGGCCAGCAGGGCGGGGTTGCCGATCTGGACGGTGAAGCCGCGTGCGGGCTCATGGCGCACGGTCTGGCCGTGGCTGCCGATGGCGCGGATATCCTTTGTGCTCAGCCCTTCGCGTTGCAGCAGCGCATGGATGCCAGTGGCTGCCAGTTCGACCCAGTGCTGCTCGGCGATGGCGGCGCGGGCCAGCTCATCGGGGCCAGAGGCGCACAGCGCCAGCAGCTCGGCGCGCAGGGCGTCGGGCATCGGCAGGTAATGGTGAGCGAGGAGGGTGGGGCGGGTGTCGTGCTGGATCAGGGCGATGTCCAGCCCATCGAGGCTGGTACCGGACATCACCCCCAGGTAGCGCGGCATCTCAGGGCTGCTTGTTGGCGGCCAGCATGGTGGCCTTTTCCTGATCCATGCGAGCCATCAGCGGCTTGCTCAGCTGCAGGAAGCGTTGCTTCTCGGCGCCGGCGATGGGGTCGGCCATCGGCAGTTTCTGGCTGAGTGGGTCGACGTGGCGGCCGTTGACCTGGAACTCGTAGTGCAGGTGCGGGCCGGTCGACAGGCCGGTGGTGCCGATGTAACCGATGATCTGTCCCTGCTTGACGTTGACGCCAGTGCGCACGCCTTTGGCGAAGCCCTGCATGTGGCCGTACAGGGTGCGGTAGCTGTTGCCGTGCTGGATGATCACAGCGTTGCCGTAACCACCGCGACGCCCGGCGAGTAGTACCTTGCCATCGCCTGCGGCCTTGATCGGAGTACCACGCGGTGCGGCGTAGTCGACGCCCTTGTGTGCACGGATCTTGTTCAGGATCGGGTGGCGACGGCCCATGGAGAACTTCGAGCTGATACGGGCGAAGTCCACCGGGGTGCGGATGAACGCCTTGCGCATGCTCATGCCATCGGCGTTGTAGTAGCTGGTGGTGCCTTGCTTGCTGGTGTAGCGCACCGCGCTATAGGTCTTGCCGCGGTTGGTGAAGCGGGCGGAGAGGATGTTGCCATTGCCTACCTGCTTGCCGTTCACCACGTGCTCTTCGTAGATCAGCTCGAATTCGTCGCCTTCGCGGATGTCCTGGGCGAAGTCGATGTCGTAGCCGAATACGTTGGCCAGATCCATGGTCAGGCTGTGCGACAGGCCGGCGCGTTTGGCCGAGAGGAACAGCGAGCTATTGATCACGCCGTGGGCATAGGTGGTACGCACGTCCGGCTTGACCAGTTCGCGCTTGAACGAGAAGCCCTGGTCATTGCGCGTCAGGACGATGCTTTCCAGATCGCTCAGCTTGCTGCTCAGTCGCTCCAGCTTGCCGTCGGGAGTCAGCTTGAAGTCCAGTGCTTGACCAACATGCAGGCGCCCGAAGCGTTTGGCGTCTTTGCTGCTGTTGATCGCCTCGTGCACCGCATTGGCATCCAGGCCGACGCGCGCGAATACGGTCGACAGCGTGTCACCGCTGGCGACGGTGACGCTCTTGCTCAATGGGTCGGTAGGTGTCTGGTCTTCTTTCTTCTTATCCGCGTCTGCTTGGGCGCTGTTCTTGTTGTCGCTGAGGCCGGCATCGGCAAAGGGCGATGCGCCTCGATCCCCGGTCGCTTGATCCGGTCGGAGATCGTCTTTTTCTTGCAGGATCTGCTCGGCGCCGTTGTCCAGCTCGAGATTCAGGTAGGTCTTCTTCGCCTCGACTTCACGCGACGGGAACACCAGCAAGGCCAGGCTCAACAGCGCCGCAACACCGCTGGCAGCCAGCAGGTGGCTTCGCGGATAGGGCGAGGCTTTGGGTATGGATTGCGTCATGGGCTCAGGGTGTTTCTTGGAAGAGTGCATTAACTGTCTAAAATATAATCAAATTTCCCTATAGGCAACCCTAGGGACTGGTTATCGGCTGAGCGGACCGGGCCCGGCGCAAAGCTTGTAATTGGTCAGTGATCTTGTATGGTTGGTTCCCTTTTGGGTTTGCGAGTGGCATGAGTCCTGTCATGAAGTCGGTAGAAGAGCAGCTGGCGCTGATCAAGCGTGGTGCGGAAGAAGTCCTGGTCGAGTCCGAGCTGGTAGAGAAGCTCAAGCGTGGCGAGCCGCTGCGCATCAAGGCCGGGTTCGACCCGACCGCCCCTGATCTGCACCTGGGGCATACCGTGCTTATTAATAAGCTGCGTCAGTTCCAGGAGCTGGGCCATCAGGTGGTCTTCCTGATCGGCGACTTCACCGGGATGATCGGCGACCCCAGTGGCAAAAGCGCTACGCGTCCGCCGCTGACTCGCGAGCAGGTGCTGGATAACGCCGAGACCTACAAGGCTCAGGTATTCAAGATCCTCGACCCGGCCAAGACCGAAGTAGCCTTCAATTCCACCTGGATGGACAAGCTGACGCCGGCCGACTTCATTCGCCTGGCTTCGCAGTACACCGTGGCGCGCATGCTCGAGCGTGACGACTTCCAGAAGCGCTATGAAGGCAATCAGCCGATCGCCATCCACGAATTCCTCTATCCGTTGGTGCAGGGCTACGACTCGGTGGCACTGCGTGCCGATGTGGAGCTGGGCGGTACCGATCAGAAGTTCAATCTGCTGATGGGGCGTGAGCTGCAGCGCGCCTATGGCCAGTCCTCCCAGTGCATCGTCACCATGCCGTTGCTCGAGGGGCTGGACGGCGTGAAGAAGATGTCCAAGTCGCTGGGTAACTATGTAGGTATCCAGGAAGCGCCGGGCGTCATGTACAACAAGCTGGTGTCGATGCCTGACTCGCTGATGTGGCGTTACTTCGAGCTGCTGAGCTTCCGTTCCATGGAAGAGATCGAGCAGTTCAAGACTGATGTCGCGGCAGGTGCCAATCCGCGTGACATCAAGATCAAGCTGGCCGAGGAGATTGTTGCGCGCTTCCATGGTGAAGAGGCTGCGGCCACTGCGCATCGCTCCGCGGGTAACCGCCTAAAGGATGGCGAGCTGCCGGATGATCTGCCTGAGGTGGAGCTGCTCTCTGCTGAAGATATGCCGGTCTCGGCTGTCCTTAATAAGGCTGGCTTGGTTAAGAACGCTGCTGCGGCTCGCGATCTGCTGAGCGCGGGTAGCGTGAAGGTCGATGGCGAAGTGGTTGATCGCGGCTTCGTCTTTAAGTTGGGCTGCAATCATGTCTGCCAGGCCGGCAAGAAGGCCTTTGCGCGCATCACTCTCAAGTCTGAGTAAGGTTTTTTCAGAAAAGAGTTGACTGGCGCGCGTGAATCCCTAGAATGCGCACCTGTTCCGGCGCGGTCTGATCTGAAAACTTCTTGATAAACAAGAAGTTAGACGAAATTAAGGGTTGCGC